>NZ_JBIDAD010000058.1:0-1200 GCF_043202315.1 Streptomyces sp. NPDC048211 | reverse complement strand
AGACGATGTCTTGATTGGTGATCGCTCGTTGCTCTGGGCATGGACATAGTTGTGCGCCTGGTGCCGGACTCGTTGTGGGAGATCTTCCAGGACGTGGCGCCGGAGCCTCCGGTCCGCCCCCAAGGCGGAGGACGCCGGAGGTGCGACGATCGCGCGGTACTGGCCGCGATCATCTTCGTCGCTACTTCGGGCTGCACCTGGCGGCAAGTGCCACCGGTCTTCGGGGCCTCCTGGCAGACGATCCACCGTCGCTTCACCGACTGGTCCAGTGCCCGGGTCTGGGCCAAGCTGCACCGCGTGGTCCTCGATCGACTCGGCGCGAACGGCCAGCTGGACTGGTCGCGCTGCGCGATCGACTCGGCCAGCGTCCGAGCGGTCAAAGGGGGCCCCTGACCGGACCGAATCCGACCGATCGCGGCAAGCTTGGATCCAAGATGCACGTCATCTGTGACCGCAACGGGCTGCCGATCTCGGTGGGCATCTCCGGCGCCAACCTCCACGACAGCCAGGCCCTGATCCCGCTGATGCGCGGCATCCCGCCGATCCGCTCCCGCTATGGACCCCGGCGCCGCCGCCCGGCCAAACTCCACGCCGACAAGGGCTACGACTTCGACCACCTCCGAGGATGGCTGCGTCGTCGGCAGATCGTGCCACGCATCGCCCGCCGCGGCATCGAACCGTCCAGCCGCCTGGGCCGGCACCGCTGGGTAGTCGAACGCACAATGTCCTGGCTGAACGGCTGTCGCCGTCTGCACCGACGCTATGAGCGGAAGGCCGAGCACTTCCTCGCCTTCGTCGGCATCGCCTGCACCCTCATCTGCTACCGCAGAGCGGTGCAGGTCTAGGACTTGGCCCAATAGATCATGCGCTCGTGAGGCTGTCCGGTGGTCACGTCCGGCACACCTACCATGACGCGCGGCTCGATCAGCGGAATCTGTGGATGGAGAAGCGCCTCCAGGTCGCCAACGGCATCGTCAATGTCTTCGTCGATCTCGGCGGTATGGCGACGTACCCAGAAGGAGAGCAGCACTCTTTCCTCTTCGACCGCAATTGCTACCGCCACCACATCGGACGAGATCAGCCCTAGCAGAGCCTGCACCGCAGTGAGTGCAATGTCGTTGACGCGCTGAACCTCTGGGTCTGCCATGCAGATGGATCCTGCCCGGTCACCACACGTCCGCACCAACTGAGACATCGTCT
>NZ_JBIDAD010000057.1:0-1375 GCF_043202315.1 Streptomyces sp. NPDC048211 | reverse complement strand
TAAGACTTGTCCCGTAAATGATGGTGGAGGCAGGCACGACAAGGTCCAGTGGCAAGATGACGGCTTCGACGCTCCTGAGAGGTCATCTTCGTGCCCACGCCCGCCGCCTACCTCGCACTGGCGCATGCCGAGAAGGACAGCGTCGTGCTGCAGCGTCTCGCGCAATGTCCGTACCCCTTCGTCTGGCAGGCCCTGGCTGCCAATCCCCACACCCCGCCCGTCGCCCTGCAGGAGCTGAGTGCGGCCCGAGACAGCGTGTGGAACGACAACAGGCTCCTTTGCCTGCTGGCGACACATCCCGGCGCGAACCCCGTCGTTCTTCGAGCTGTCCTCGGTGCCGTTGCCGCGAAGCTCGAAGAGGGCGAACGGCCGTACGCCGCCGTGCTAGCTCTCGCAGACCGGCTGGAACTTGAGGCGGACGAGGTGAGGAAGCTCGGCACCCTCCGTGGCGCCTCTGCCCGTCTACGCCGCCTGCTCAGACTGCGGTTGAGCCTTCGCACCTGAGCTGTCTCTCTGGGCGCGGGTGAGATGATCTTGTTGTGGCTGGTGTGATCACGGCGTCGGAGCCCTCTTGGATAGCCCCTTTTACCGGGTTGAGTCCGCGGCAGTTCGGGAAGCTCGTGACGGTTTTGCGGCGTCAGGGCGCGGATGCGGTCCGCAGGGGCCGGCCGTGGAGCCTGTCGTTGGAGGATCGGACACTGCTGGTCGCGGCGTACTGGCGCACGAATCTGACCATGCGGCAGCTTGCTCCGCTGTTCGGGGTTTCCAAGTCGGCGGCGGACCGGATCATCGATCACCTCGGGCCGATGCTCGCCCTTCAGCCCCGCAAGCGGTTCGCGAAAGACGCTGTGCTCATCGTGGACGGCACCCTGGTGCCCACCCGTGACCACACCGTCGCTGAGCAGTCGAAGAACTACCGATACTCCACCAACCACCAGGTGGTCATCGACGCCGACACCCGCCTCGTCGTGGTGGTCGGCCGGCCCTTGCCCGGCAACCGCAACGACTGCAAGGCGTGGGAGGAGTCCGGGGCGAAGGCCGCCGTCGGCACGACGACGACCATCGCCGACGGTGGCTATCCGGGCACCGGGCTCGTGATGCCGCACCGGCGCCGAACGGGCGAGGAGCTGCCCGGCTGGAAGCAGGCCCACAACAAGTCCCACAAGCAGGTCCGCGCCCGCGTCGAGCACGCTTTCGCTCGCATGAAGACTTGGAAGATTCTCCGCGATTGCCGTCTCAAAGGCGACGGCGTCCACGACGCCATGCTCGGCATCGCACGGATGCACAACCTCGCCCTCGCCGGATAGACCACCCGCCGTGCAGCAGTCCACCATGCCCGAGGTCGCTCAGAGAGCATTTACGGGACAACGCTTAG
>NZ_JBIDAD010000056.1:0-1434 GCF_043202315.1 Streptomyces sp. NPDC048211 | reverse complement strand
CCTCCCAGATAGTTCAGCGGGTTGACGCGCGTGCCGCCCGGGGTGATCAGGTGCCAGTGCACGTGCGGCCCGGTCGAGCTTCCGGAACCCGGCGCGCCGACGGCGCCTCCGGAGCGGCCGACGATCCCCCCTTTGCCGACCGAGGTGCCGTTGGCCAGCAGGAACTGCGACAGATGCATGTACTGCGTCCGGTATCCGTCGCTGTGGGTGATGGTCACCGTGTGTCCACCGGTGCCGTTGTCCGGAATGTTCGTGACAACTCCGGCGCCCGCGGCCGGCAGCGCGGTGCCGACGCCCATCCCGTAGTCGATTCCCCCCAGAGAGCCGCTGTCGAGGTGGTCCTGCCAGGTGCCGGTGACGGGGTAGCCGCTGAACGGGTTGTAGATGTCGAGAGCCTGTGCCGGGTTACCCGAGAACAACACTCCGCCGGCCGCCAGGCCGAGCGTGGTGACCGAGCCCCGAAGCAACGTGCGCCTACTCATCTCGAGCCGAGGCCGAGGCTCCTGGCCACCTTCGAATCCATGCTTCTCGCACACAGCAACTCCCTTATGCGTGAGGTGACTTGGCCTGGCAGAGGGGTGCGGGGCCAAGGTAGCCTACGCGCATAGATTTTGATAAGCACATGACATGTTCACCCCCGGTGCGACCGCGCCGGGCATCCCGACCCACCGGAGGAGACATGCGCAGGAGAACGTTGATGCGTGGCGCCGTGGCCACCGCGCTGGCCCCGGCCGGGATCGCCCTGGCCGCCGGCGCCGCGTCGGCCGAAGGTCCGGCCCGCATCCGGGCGGCGGACCTGGAAGGCGTGGACGTCTCGAACTACCAGCAGGGCATCGACTACACCCTGGCAGCGGCACAGGGCCGGCAGTTCGCGATCGCCAAGGCGGGTGGGTGTCAGCTCGCCGAGGGCCCTTACACCACGTCGTCCTATCCCGGCCATGTCGACGGAGCACGCGCCGCCGGGCTGCGGGTCGGGCACTACTGGCTGTCGGGGGACTTCCTCGCTCCCGCTGCCGCCGCCGACTACTTCGTGGACCACCTGCACGACTACCGGACCGGCGACGTGCTCGCACTGGATGTCGAGGTGCTGGACGACTCGACCCGCCTGTGGGGCGATACGGAGGTGTCCGCCTGGTTCAACCGCGTACGGGAGCGGGTCGGCAGCTACGTGCCCTGGTTCTACATCAGCACCGGGGCGCTGAGGTCCGGCACCTGGAGCCGCACGATCGCCGCCGGCGCTCACCTGTGGGCCGCCTCCTGGGGACCGAACGACGGCACCCGGCCCGGCGCGCCCGACCTCGGCGGCCGCTATCCCGACTGGGCGGCCCACCAGTACACCTCCGTGGGGTCGGCCGGTGGCGCCTCCCCGGTCGACCTGGACTACGCCCGCTCCTGGGCGTTCGACCTCACGGAGCCGACCGACCCGCCACCGAC
>NZ_JBIDAD010000055.1:0-1957 GCF_043202315.1 Streptomyces sp. NPDC048211 | reverse complement strand
CCCGCCTGCATCGCCATCACCATCTTGATCACACCACCCACACCCGCAGCCGCCTGCGCATGCCCGATGTTCGACTTCAACGACCCCAACCACACGGGACGGTTCCCCCGGCCCTGGCCATACGTAGCCTGCAGAGCCTGAACTTCGATCGGGTCACCGAGTGAGGTGCCCGTACCGTGGCCCTCAATAGCATCGACTTGGTCCGCCTTCAGTCCAGCTGATTCCAACGCCTGCCGGATGACCCGCTGCTGGGACGGGCCGTTCGGGGCTGTCAGGCCATTCGAAGCACCATCCTGATTGACGGCGCTGCCCCGTACCACGGCCAGGACCCGGTGTCCCAGACGCTCCGCATCACTGAGACGCTCGACGAGCAGCATTCCCGCGCCCTCAGCCCAACCCGTGCCGTCCGCACCCGCACCGAACGCCTTGCACCGCCCATCAGGAGCAAGCCCGCGCTGCCGACTGAAATTCACAAACGCTTCCGGAGTAGCCATCACCGTCACCCCACCGGCCAGCGCCATATCGCACTCACCGGACCGCAACGCCTGAACCGCCAGATGCAAAGCCACCAACGACGACGAACACGCCGTATCCACCGTCACCGCCGGACCCTCGAGCCCGAACGTGTACGACAACCGACCAGAGATGACGCTCGTCGCATTGCCCGTACCCATAAGACCCTCAAGATGCGCGGGCACCTCACGCAACCGCGACGCGTAGTCGTGGTACATCGCGCCGGCGAACACACCCGTACGCGATCCCCGCAGCCCGGCGGGGTCGATACCAGCCCGCTCGAACGCCTCCCACGACACCTCCAGCAACAACCGCTGCTGCGGATCCATCGCCAACGCCTCACGCGGCGACACACCGAAGAACCCCGCATCGAACTCAGCAGCCCGATGCAAGAACCCACCCTCACGCGAATACGTCGTACCCGCATGATCCGGATCGGGATGGAACAGACCCTCCACATCCCAACCCCGATCCACCGGGAAGTCGGATATGACGTCAGACGCCGATACGACCAGTTCCCACAGGTCCTCCGGCGACTCGGCACCGCCGGGGAAGCGGCACCCCATCCCGACAATCGCTATGGGCTCATCGCCGTAGCCCGCGGACTGTACGGGCCCGACGTGTACAGGCGTTGAATCACCGACGAGTCGACCTCGTACATGATCAGCGAGCGCCGCCGAGGTGGGATAGTCGAAGATCAGCGTGGCCGGCAGGCGCAGGCCGGTCGCCGTGCCCAGCCTGTTGCGCAGCTCGACCGCGGTCAACGAGTCGAAGCCCAGGTCCTTGAACGGCTGCGCATCCTGGATGGCGTCCGGCGAGGCATGTCCCAGCACACCTGCCACGGTCCGGCGCACCAGGTCGCCGATGAACCTTCCCTGCTCGGCCGTCGACATCACGGCAAGCCTGCCGCTCATACCATCGGCGCCGGTCACCGTCACTGCATGCCTGGGCACCTGGCGGCGTACGCTGACCGGAGCCAAGGACCGCAGGATCGGGGCTACGGTGCCGGACTCGGCCTGCGCACGCAGTGCGGCCCGATTGAGGCGAACCGGCACGAGAAGCCCTTCGCCGGCGACGCCCAGCGCCGCATCGAAGAGGGAGAGCCCCTCCTCCTCGCTCAGGGCTTCTCCACCGAGCGCCGCAATGCGCCGTCGGTCGGCTTCGCCGAGCGTCTCCGTCATCGCGCTGGTGTCCGCCCACAGACCCCAAGCCAACGACACCCCCACCAGACCCTGCGACCGACGGGCTTGAGCCAACGCATCAAGGAACACGTTCGCCGCCGCATACCCGGCCTGCCCCGGAGTACCGAACACCCCAGCCGCCGAAGAAAACAGAACAAACGCCGACAGGTCCATGTCCCGGGTCAGCTCGTGCAAATGCCACGCCGCATCCACCTTCGGCCGCAACACACCACCAAGCCGGGCCGCATCCAACGACGTGACAA
>NZ_JBIDAD010000054.1:0-2628 GCF_043202315.1 Streptomyces sp. NPDC048211 | reverse complement strand
AAACCACCCTCCTCCCCGGCCCCCACGCCCACACCACCCAAACCCGCTTCACCGACTGGCTCACACAACAGCACGCCTGACACCACAACCCCGCACACCGGGCGTCGGTCACGGACGCCCGGTGTGCCGGGCGCTCCTCTTCCCGTATGAGCCGACCAGGAGGCATGATGCCCACAGAATCTCAGGACCTGTTCACCCTCACGGACACCGTGCGGTCACTCACCGCCGAGTCCTCAGCGCTGGAGACGCGCGTCGCCGAACTCCGCCGATCACTCGCGCGACTCGACGAGCAGATGCGCACCGTGTCCGACGCGCTCCACCGGATCCCCCGCCCCGGGGTACATGTCGGCGGGTAGCGTGTTCCGCCTGTTCCGACCGGCTTCGCTCCCACCGCAGGGGCAACGAGGCCGCCGGCTGCGGGGCCTTCTCCGATCCCGCCCGCCGGTGCGTCACGGCGTCCGGGTGCCGCTCGGGCCATGGGACAGCCCTTCGGGTCGCTCCGGACTTCCGGTGGCGACCGCTCCGTTCAGCCCTCCCGCGTCGACGGGGAGGGCATTCTTCCGTTGGCCCACCGCCGGCGCCCCGACGAGTCGCGGGCAGGTGTGAGACACACCGGGAATGTGGCGTCCCCCTGGGGTACGCCACTCACTCCACGACCGATCGCGCTCGGTGCCGTCAGTGACGGCCCGAGAAGGGGTTCCTCTCCGCCCGGATCATCTCGACGAAGCCGGCGTCCTCGGTGACCACCTGATGTGCCTCTGCCAGAACACGCGTCAGACTCCGGCGGGGAATCACGACCGCGCCCGATGCGTCGGCGAAGACGTAGTCACCCGGCACGACGCACACACCCCCGAACTCGACGGTGACTCCCGCGGCGTAGGGCATGACGGTGTCACCGCCCCATCGGACCGACTCGCCCCTGCACCACGTCGAGAAGCCGTACCCGCCGAGTTCGCCGAAATCTCTCAGCCGCCCGTCGGCCAGGACACCCGCGAGTCCGTGGTTGGCCACCCTGGAGAGCTTGGTTCCCCCGCCGTGGGAGACATCCGGGTATCCCCCGCTGGACAAGACGAGGACCTTCTCCGCCGGAGAGTCCTCCACCGCCCGGTAGAAGAAGTCCGCGAAGGTCTCCGACGCCTGTTCCACATCGTCCCGGTAGGGCATGTACGAGAGGGTCGCGGCCGGACCGAACAGGTAGCTGCCGGGATCCGGACTCACCAGGGGCAGGACGTACGAGCGGTGGCGGTGGACCCGCCCCATCGCGTCCACGAGCGCGGCGCAGCCCAGCGCGGCCAGCTGCGGGCCGAGACCCGTTCCCCCGGTCGGCGTCATCCTGCTCACCGCTCCGCCTCAGGCGCGGCGCCGAGGGTGCAGGGCTCCGTCCTTCGGCGGGGACACGTCGCGATCACGCGGCCGCGCCCGACGTGTTCCGGATCTTCCTGGGGGTCCTGGGGCCCTGGGGATTGCGCGGGTTGCGCACCGCGCGCCGCCTCACCGCGCGCCGTTCCGCTTCCGTGGTTCCGCCCCAGACGCCCTCCACCGAATCGACCTTCATGGCCCAGTTCAGGCACTGCTGCATGACGGGGCAGCGGTGGCAGACCGCCTTGGCCTCGTCGATCTGGAGCAGGGCCATACCACTGCGCACGTTGCCGATGGGGAAGAACAGGTCAGGGTCTTCGCCTCTGCAGATAGCCATTTCACGCCAGTTCATGGGAACCTCCTGTGGTGAGGAATGGGTGCGGCGCAAGGGCTCGACGTCCCGTGAGGGGCGACGCGCCACGAAACCTTGTGGTGCACGCGGGCCCGATCGGCCCTTTCATGGATCTGCGTGTGAACAAGCCCCTCGTACGGGCGGGAAGAACGTTCCCCGTGCCGGTTGAGACACCTCACGGTCTCTGGCAGATGAGACCGAGGGGCCGGCGAATGTGTGACACGGGGCCGGAGCGCGTGTGATCGACGAAACGAAGCAGGGACCGGTGAGTCAGTGGGCCGCCACGGGCCGAGGCCGGCCTGCCCGGCCGCGGCCCGTCGGCCCGATGTCACAGGCTTTGGTCCTGTCCGGTCAGAATGTCGAGCGGACCGGAGGACGCCGTGCACGAGGATCTCACCCGGCCTCCCGCCCCGTCGCCGTCACGGACGTGGAGCAGTCGCCCGTGGTGACGTCGCGGGGCGTGGTGCGGTGCGAGAGTGAGGATGTCTGTGGTGCATGCCGGTGACGCGGTTCCGATCGCGGAGATGTTGGAGGAGCGGCAGCACTTGCTGGATGTCGCGTACTGGATGCTGGGTGGTGTCCGGGAGGCCGACGGGGTGATCACCGACGCCTACCGGTGCTGGTACGGGCTCTCGGAGCCCGAGCGGGCGGAGATCGTGTCGCCGCGTTCCTGGCTGGTGCGGACCGTCGGTGGGATTTGTCTGGCCCGCTTGGTGCTGCCCGAGGACGAACGGTCCCGGTCGGTGGGTGAACGGGCCGGCGAGATCGGGGCTGTGGAGTACGCGGCCCTGGAGCGTGAGGTCAGCACGGTGCTGCTGAGCACGCTGGACGGGTTGTCTCCGGCGGAGCGGGCGGCGTTCGTGCTGAATGATGTGTTCGGGATGGCGCCGGGTGCGGTCGCGGACATCGTGGGCCAG
>NZ_JBIDAD010000053.1:0-3041 GCF_043202315.1 Streptomyces sp. NPDC048211 | reverse complement strand
GAAGGATCAACACCCGCCCGCTCGAACGCCTCCCACGACACCTCCAGCAACAACCGCTGCTGCGGATCCATCGCCACCGCCTCACGCGGCGACACACCGAAGAACCCCGCATCGAACTCAGCAGCCCGATGCAAAAACCCACCCTCACGCGAATACGTCGTACCCGCATGATCCGGATCGGGGTGATACACCCGCTCCACATCCCAACCCCGGTCGGTGGGGAACTCGGATACGGCATCAGCCCCCGCGGCCACCAACTCCCAAAGGTCCTCCGGCGACTCCACGCCGCCGGGGAACCGGCACCCCATCCCGACGATCGCTATCGGCTCATCAACAAATCCACCAGGTCTCACGGTCGCGACCGGCACCGAAGCCGACACACCCACAACCTGACCCAGTACGTAAGCCGCGAGGTCTCCGGCGGTCGGGTAGTCGAAGATGAGCGTGGCCGGCAGACGCAAGCCGGTCGCCGTGCCCAGCCTGTTGCGCAGTTCCACCGCAGTCAGCGAGTCGAAGCCCAGGTCCCGGAACGACTTGTCCGGCTCCACGGACTCGGCAGAGGCATGCCCGAGGACCGTGGCCACCGCCGTACGTACGAGGTCGAGCACATGTGCGGCGCGCTGCTCGACGTCCATTCCCGCCAGCCGTCCCGCCAGGCCGTCATCCGCAACCTGGCCCACAGCCGCCTGACGCCGCACCCGCACCGGGACAAGGCCCCGCAACACACCGGGCACCGACTCCGGGTGCCGGCGCAGGGCAGCCAGGTCCAGCCGGATCGGGACCAACAACCCATCCCCCTCACCCCCGGCCACCGCACGATCCAGCAGACCCAGCCCCTCATCCGAACCCAACGCCAACGCACCCGAACGCGTCATACGCTGCACATCGGCTTCGCCGAGCGTCTCCGTCATCGCACTGGTATCCGCCCACAGACCCCAAGCCAACGACACCCCCACCAGACCCTGCGACCGACGGAACTGCGCCAACGCATCGAGGAACACGTTCGCCGCCGCATACCCGGCCTGCCCCGGAGTACCGAACACCCCAGCCGCCGAAGAAAACAGAACAAACGCCGACAAGTCCATGTCCCGGGTCAGCTCGTGCAAATGCCACGCCGCATCCACCTTCGGCCGCAACACACCACCAAGACGCCCCGCATCCAACGACGTGACAACACCATCGTCCAGAACACCAGCAGCATGCACCACACCCGACAACGAACGCCCCGACAGAACACCCGCCAACGCCCCACGGTCAGCGGCATCACACGCCACCACCTCAACCGCCACACCAAGCCCCGACAACTCCAGCTCAAGCTCAGCCATACCCTCCGCAGCCGAACCCCGCCGACTCAACAACACCAACTCACGCACCCCGTGAACCGACACCAAATGCCGGGCCACCACACCACCCAACACACCCGACGCACCCGTCACCAACACCGCACCCGAACCAAACCCACCATCGCCCACAGTGTCGAAGGCAGCCACCTCCGCACGGACCAGACGCGGTACGAGAAGCGCACCCTCACGCACAGCCCACTGCGACTCACCCGAGCCCAGCCCCAACGCAACCGCGTCAACCACCGCACCAGCATCCGCACCCACCGGCACATCAGCCAGCACCAACCGCCCAGGATGCTCAGCCTGCGCCGAACGCACCAACCCCCACACACCAGCCGACCGCACATCAACAACCGACCCAACACAAGCGGCCGCACCCGCGGCGACCGCGCCCCGCGTCACCACCACCAAACGACTACCGGCCAGACGCTCATCCGCCAACCACTCCTGAACCACACCCAGAACCGCAGCCAGCCCCTCATGCACCACACCCGGAACCTCACCACCCACCGGCACCGGGCACTCCCACACCACCACCCCAGGCACCACATCCGCCAACGCCACCGCACTCACATCAGCAAACACCTCACCCTCCGAAGGGACCAGCAGCCCCCCACAACCCAGCACCCCCCAAGACCCGCCACCAACCGCGGAACCACCATCCCCACCAGGCACCCACTCCACCCGGAACAACGAGTCCCGCTGCCCAGAACCAGCCAGCTGCTCCTGCGACACCTCCCGCGTCGCCAGCTCCTCGACACCGACCACCAACTCGCCGGCAGCATCCGCTGCCACCAGCGACAGCACCCCGTCCTCACCCACACTCA
The DNA here is from genome assembly GCF_043202315.1 of Streptomyces sp. NPDC048211. Lineage (NCBI taxonomy): Bacteria > Bacillati > Actinomycetota > Actinomycetes > Kitasatosporales > Streptomycetaceae > Streptomyces > Streptomyces sp. NPDC048211. Next base: position 871 of record NZ_JBIDAD010000053.1, on the reverse strand, counting down.
GACGCACCCGAAGACTCGCCGCACCACCCGCATACAACGACACACCACGCCACGAGAACGGAACCCGCACCACACCCTCGGAACCCACCCCACCCGCAACCGCAACCACCCCATGCAGAGCAGCATCCAAAAGCGCGGGATGCAGGCCGAACTCCCCCGCCGAATCGACGAGACCCTCCGGCAGCGCCACCTCGGCGAACACCTCGTCACCGCGCCGCCACACCGCCCGCAGCCCCTGGAACGCAGGGCCATACCCATACCCACGCCCAGCCATCACGTCATAGAAGCCGCCCACATCCACCGACTCCGCACCCCGCGGCGGCCACACCACCAGATCTGCTGCGTTCGCTCGCACCGCACCTGAAACGACGAGACCCGTCGCATGGCAGGTCCACGGCGCATCGCCCACTTCCTCCTCCGCGCGGGCGTGGATCTCGACAGCCCGTACACCCCGTGCGTCCGGTCCACCGACGACTACCTGTACGTGGACGGCCCCCGTGGGCGACAGAACCATCGGAGCCTGCAGGGTCAGTTCCTCAAGACGATCGCAGCCGACCTCGTCCACCGCACGGAGTGCCAACTCCACCAGCGCTGTTCCGGGCACAAGAACCAGGCCGTGGACCTGATGGTCGGCCAGCCACGGATGTGTCGAGAGCGAAAGCCGACCGGTAAGCAGTACGCCGGTCCTGTCCGCCAAAGTGATGGACCCACCCAGCAACGGATGCTGCGCCGCGCTGAGGCCTATGGCCGTCGCGTCACCGGTTCCTACCGGAGCTTCCAGCCAGTAGCGTTCGTGTTGGAAGGCGTAGGTGGGCAGGTCGGTGTGGCGGGCTCCGGGCAGCAGTGCCGCCCAGTCGAGCGGGACGCCGGC
>NZ_JBIDAD010000052.1:0-3836 GCF_043202315.1 Streptomyces sp. NPDC048211 | reverse complement strand
CCCAGCGACGTACCTGTGCCATGTGCCTCGACCGCGTCCACCTGTCCGGCCGTCAGCCCGGCCGAAGCCAACGCCTGCCGGATCACCCGCTGCTGCGACGGACCGTTGGGGGCCGTCAGGCCGTTCGAAGCACCATCCTGATTGATGGCACTGCCCCGCACAACGGCCAGGACCCGATGCCCCAGACGCTCCGCATCACTGAGACGCTCGACGAGCAGCATCCCCGCGCCCTCAGCCCAACCCGTACCGTCCGCACCCGCACCGAACGCCTTGCACCGACCGTCAGGAGCGAGCCCGCGCTGCCGACTGAAATTCACAAACGCTTCCGGCGTAGCCATCACCGTCACCCCACCGGCCAGCGCCATATCGCACTCACCGGACCGCAACGCCTGAACCGCCAGATGCAAAGCCACCAACGACGACGAACACGCCGTATCCACCGTCACCGCCGGACCCTCGAGCCCGAACGTGTACGACAACCGACCCGACACCACGCTCGCCGCATTGCCCGTACCCATAAGACCCTCAAGATGCGCGGGCACCTCACGCAACCGCGACGCGTAGTCGTGGTACATCGCGCCGGCGAACACACCCGTTCGCGAGCCTCGCAGCCCGGCGGGGTCGATTCCGGCCCGCTCGAACGCCTCCCACGACACCTCCAGCAACAACCGCTGCTGCGGATCCATCGCCAACGCCTCACGCGGCGACACACCGAAGAACCCCGCATCGAACTCAGCAGCCCGATGCAAGAACCCACCGCTGAGCCCGTACGTCTTTCCAGGTGAGTCCGGGTCGGGGTCGTAGAGCGCCTCCACATCCCAGCCCCGGTCGGTGGGGAACTCGGACACGGCATCAGCCCCCGCGGCCACCAGCTCCCAGAGATCCTCCGGCGACTCCACGCCGCCAGGGAACCGGCACCCCATGCCCACGATGGCGATGGGCTCGCTGGAGGCAGTAAGCAGCGCGTCGGACTGCTGACGCAACCGCTCATTCTCCTTGAGGGAGGCGCGAAGTGCTTCGACGAGTTTGTCGTTGGGCGTAGCCATGATGTGCGCTCCGGGATACGAGGTCGGTCAGGCGTCTTTGCCGTCGAGGGCCATGCGGATGAGATGGTCGACGTCCATGTCGTCGATGGACTCGGCGTTCGTTTCGTCGTCCGTCCCGTCGTTGCCCGGCGGGTCGATGAGCTTCAGTACGAGGTCCAGCAGGCCGACCTCACGGAATCGGGACATCGGAATGGCGGAGATGGCCTCCTGGAAGGCCTTCTCCTCGGGGTCGAGTTCGGGGGCCGCTCGTTCGGGCGCGATCTCCCGCCACATCTGCTCGGCGAGCAGATGGGAGTTCGGGTAGTCGAAGACGAGCGTGGCCGGCAGACGCAGGCCGGTGGCCTTGGTCAGCCTATTGCGCAGTTCGACGGCCGTCAGGGAGTCGAAGCCGAGGTCGCTGAACGCGCGCTCGGCGCTTACCGCGTCCGGCGTGGAATGGCCGAGCACAGTGGCGACTTCGCCTCGGACCAGCTGAATCAGGTGTCGGACGGCTTCTCCTTCGCCCATGCCGACCACCTGCTCCCGCAGGCCTGTTCCGGCGGACTCGCTAGTCGCGTGGCGCACACGGGTGCGGACGAGGCCGTTGAGCATCGCGGGTAGATTGCCGGAATCGGCGAGCACCTGGAGGGAAGGGATACTGAGACGCGTCGGAACGAGCAGGCCGTCCCCCTCATGTGCCGCCAGTGCAAGGTCCAGCAGCGCCAGGCCTTCCGCCTGGCTCAACGATTCGGCGCCCTGTCGCGTCATTCGCTGCATGTCGGCTTCGCCGAGCGACTCCGTCATCGCACTGGTGTCCGCCCACAGACCCCAAGCCAACGACACCCCCACCAGACCCTGCGACCGACGGAACTGAGCCAACGCATCAAGGAACACGTTCGCCGCCGCATACCCGGCCTGCCCCGGAGTACCGAACACCCCAGCCGCCGAAGAGAACAAGACGAACGCCGACAAGTCCATGTCCCGGGTCAGCTCGTGCAAATGCCACGCCGCATCCACCTTCGGCCGCAACACACCACCAAGCCGGGCCGCATCCAACGACGTGACAACACCATCATCCAGAACACCAGCAGCATGCACCACACCCGACAACGAACGCCCCGCCAGAACAGCGGCCAACGCCCCACGGTCAGCGGCATCACACGCCACCACCTCAACCGCCACACCAAGCCCCGACAACTCCAGCTCAAGCTCAGCCATACCCTCCGCAGCCGAACCCCGCCGACTCAACAACACCAACTCACGCACCCCGTGAACCGACACCAGATGCCGGGCCACCACACCACCCAACACACCCGACGCACCCGTCACCAACACCGCACCCGAACCAAACCCACCACCAACCGAACCCTCAACCCCGGAAAGCTCGGCCCGAACCAGACGCGGTACGAGAAGCGCACCCTCACGCACAGCCCACTGCGACTCACCCGAGCCCAGCCCCAACGCAACCGCATCAACCACCGCACCAGCATCCGCACCCACCGGCACATCAGCCAGCACCAACCGCCCAGGATGCTCAGCCTGCGCCGAACGCACCAACCCCCACACACCAGCCGACCGCACATCAACAACCGACCCAACACCAACACCCGCAGCACCCGCACCAGCACCAGCGGCGACCGCGCCCCGCGTCACCACCACCAAACGACTACCGGCCAGACGCTCATCCGCCAACCACTCCTGAACCACAGCCAGAACCGCAGCCAGCCCCTCATGCACCACACCCGGAACCTCACCACCCACCGGCACCGGGCACTCCCACACCACCACCCCAGGCACCACACCCGCCAACGCCACCGCACTCACATCGGCAAACACCTCACCCTCCGAAGGGACCAGCAGCCCCCCGGAACCCAGCACACCCCAAGACCCGGCACGGACCACAGCACCCGCATCCGTAACCGGCACCCACTCCACCCGGAACAACGAGTCCCCACCCGACGACCCACCAGCCGCCACCACCGCGGCCGCCAACTGCTCCTCCGAAACCTCCCGCAGGCTCAATGCCTCCACCGACGCCACCGGCAGACCCGTGGCATCGAACAAGGACACCTCGACCTCGCCCACACGCCCGCTCGGGACGATCCGCACCCGAACCGCCGTGGCACCCGTTGCGAACAGCGACACGCCGGACCACGCGAACGGCAGCCGAGCGCCGTTCTCTCCCGAAGGAACCACAAGTCCGATGGCATGCAACGCAGCATCCAGCAACGCCGGATGAATGCCGAACTTCCCAACGGTGGGCGCCTCTTCTTCCGAAAGAGCCACTGCGGCAAACACCTCCTGACCGCGCCGCCACACTTCACGCAAGCTCCGGAACGCAGGCCCGTAGGTCAACCCCTTGTCCGCCAGGAGGCGGTACACGTCTGCCGGATCCACCGCAGTGGCGCCTTGCGGCGGCCACGAATCCGCGATCCTGACGGAGTCGCCCCTCACCGAGCTGACGACTCCGACAGCGTGTGCCATCCACTCTCCGTCCGCACCATCGGCCCGGGAGTGAATTTCCAGTGCTCGGTGGCCCATCTCGTCGGCTTTTCCGACCGAGACCTGCAGCTGCACGGCTCCCGACTCCGACAGCACCAACGGCGCTCGAAGCGTCAGTTCTTCAAGGCGTTCACAACCCACTTCGGCACCACCGCGCAGCGCGGTCTCTACCAACACAGCCCCAGGAACCAGGACCGTGCCGCTCATCGTGTGGTCGGCCAGCCACGGATGCGTGGCCAGGGACACCCGACCCGTCAGCACAGCCCCACCGCTCCCGGCCAGCGCCACCGAAGCACCCAACAGCCCATG
>NZ_JBIDAD010000051.1:0-4005 GCF_043202315.1 Streptomyces sp. NPDC048211 | reverse complement strand
CAGCTCGTCGCGTTGGAGGTGCGGACGAAGCGGTTGAATGTGAGTCACGCGTTCCACTCCGTGCTGATGGAGCCGATGCTGGCGGAGTTCCAAAACGTCGTGGAGGGCCTCTCGTTCACCGCACCGCGGCTGCCGTTCGTGTCGTCGGTGACCGGTGCTTTGGCCGGTGGAGAGATCGCGACCGCCGACTACTGGGTCCGCCACGTCCGTGACGCCGTACGTTTCGCCGACGCCGTCTCGGCACTCCACGCCGAGGGCGCACGCGTATTCGTCGAGGTGGGTCCGGACGCGGTCCTGTCCGGTCTGGTCGGGCAGAGCATTCCCGACGCCTTCACGGTTCCGGTGTTGCGCCGCGACCGGGATGAGACACGCACTGCCATGACAGCAGTCGGCCGCCTGCACACGGCCGGCGTCCCGCTCGACTGGGCGGCGCTGCTGCCCGGAGCCCGCCACACCGACCTGCCCACCTACGCCTTCCAACACGAACGCTACTGGCTTGACGCGCCTGCCGGGGCGGGGGATGTCACGGCTGCGGGCCTCACTTCCCCCGGTCACGGGCTGCTGGGGGCTGCTGTCGCCCTCGCCGAGGGCGACGGTGTCCTGCTCACAGGACGACTGTCTCGGACCACCCACCCTTGGCTGGCCGATCACAGGATGCACGGGACAGTCCTCGTGCCTGGTGCGGCGCTGGTGGAACTGGTGCTGCGGGCCGGTGACGAGGTGGGTTGCGGCCGCATCGGGGAACTGACCCTGCAGGCGCCCCTCGTGCTGCCGGAGAGCGGCGGTGTGCGGGTCCAGGTTGTCGTGCGTGGTGCTGACGCGGACGGCACGCGGGGAGTGGATGTGTATTCCCGGCCCGACGAGGGGGAGGGCGATGAAGCGTGGACGTTGCACTGCGGTGGTGTTCTGGCCCCGGAGAGTGCCGTTCCCGATGAGTCGGATCTGGTGGTGTGGCCGCCGCGGGGTGCGGAGTCGGTGGATGTGGCGGGCTTCTATGACGTGATGGCTGGGCGTGGGTATGGGTACGGTCCTGCGTTCCAGGGGCTGCGGGCGGTGTGGCGGCGCGGTGACGAGGTGTTCGCCGAGGTGGCGCTGCCGGAGGGTCTCGTCGATTCGGCGGGGGAGTTCGGCCTGCATCCCGCGCTTTTGGATGCTGCTCTGCATGGGGTGGTGGCGGTTGCGGGCGGGGTGGGTTCCGAGGGTGTGGTGCGGGTTCCGTTCTCGTGGCGTGGTGTGTCGTTGTATGCGGGTGGTGCGGCGAGTCTTCGGGTGCGTCTGAGTGTGGGTGAGGACGGGGTGCTGTCGCTGGTGGCAGCGGATGCTGCCGGCGAGTTGGTGGTCGGTGTCGAGGCGCTGGCGACGCGGGAGGTGTCGCAGGAGCAGTTGGCTGGTTCCGGGCAGAGGGACTCGTTGTTCCGGGTGGAGTGGGTGCCGGTTACGGATGCGGGTGCTGTGGTCCGTGCCGGGTCTTGGGGTGTGCTGGGTTCCGGGGGGCTGCTGGTCCCTTCGGAGGGTGAGGTGTTTGCCGATGTGAGTGCGGTGGCGTTGGCGGGTGTGGTGCCTGGGGTGGCGGTGTGGGAGTGCCCGGTGCCGGTGGGTGGTGAGGTTCCGGGTGTGGTGCATGAGGGGCTGGCTGCGGTTCTGGGTGTGGTTCAGGAGTGGTTGGCGGATGAGCGTCTGGCCGGTAGTCGTTTGGTGGTGGTGACGCGGGGCGCGGTCGCCGCTGGTGCTGGTGCTGGTGCTGGTGCTGCGGGTGTTGGTGTTGGGTCGGTTGTTGATGTGCGGTCGGCTGGTGTGTGGGGGTTGGTGCGTTCGGCGCAGGCTGAGCATCCTGGGCGGTTGGTGCTGGCTGATGTGCCGGTGGGTGCGGATGCTGGTGCGGTGGTTGACGCGGTTGCGTTGGGGCTGGGCTCGGGTGAGTCGCAGTGGGCTGTGCGTGATGGTGTGGTGGTGGTGCCGCGTCTGGTTCGGGCTGAGCCTTCCGGGGTTGAGGCTTCGGTTGGTGGTGGGTTTGGTTCGGGTGCGGTGTTGGTGACGGGTGCGTCGGGTGTGTTGGGTGGTGTGGTGGCCCGGCATCTGGTGTCGGTTCACGGGGTGCGTGAGTTGGTGTTGTTGAGTCGGCGGGGTTCGGCTGCGGAGGGTATGGCTGCGCTTGAGCTGGAGTTGTCGGGGCTTGGTGTGGCGGTTGAGGTGGTGGCGTGTGATGCCGCAGACCGTGGAGCGCTGGCCGGTGTTCTGGCGGGGCGTTCGTTGTCGGGTGTGGTGCATGCCGCCGGTGTTCTGGACGATGGCATTGTCACGTCGTTGGATGCGGCCCGGCTCAGTGGTGTGTTGCGGCCGAAGGTGGATGCGGCGTGGCATTTGCACGAGCTGACCCGGGACATGGACCTGTCGGCGTTCGTCTTGTTCTCTTCGGCGGCTGGGGTGTTCGGTACTCCGGGGCAGGCCGGGTATGCGGCGGCGAACGTGTTCCTCGATGCGTTGGCGCAGTTCCGTCGGTCGCAGGGTCTGGTGGGGGTGTCGTTGGCTTGGGGTCTGTGGGCGGACACGAGTGCGATGACGGAGACGCTCGGCGAAGCCGATGTGCAGCGTATGACGCGTTCGGGTGCGTTGGCGTTGGGTTCGGATGAGGGGCTGGGTCTGCTGGATCGTGCGGTGGCCGGGGGTGAGGGTGACGGGTTGTTGGTCCCGATCCGGCTGGACCTGGCCGCCCTGCGCCGGCACCCGGACGTCGTACCTCCTCTCCTCACCAAACTGATTCCGCTTCCGACCCGGCGGCGGGCCGCGAGCGGCGGTTCCGCCGATACGGGGAAGGGAGAACTGGCGCGGGCCCTGGCGGCGCTGGACGCCCCCCGGCGCGCTTCTCACGTACTGGGGTTGGTTCGCACGGCGGTGGCCACGGTCCTCGGGCATGCCTCTGTCGAGTCCGTGGAGCCGGACAGGTCGTTCCGGGATCTGGGCTTCGACTCGCTGATCGCGGTGGAACTGCGTAACCGGCTCACCATCGTGACCGGCCTGCGTCTGCCGGCGACCATGGTCTTCGACTACCCGACCGCGGCAGCGCTTGCCGACTACGTGCTGTCCCAGGTCGTCGGCGAGTCCGCGGATGCTGATCCGGCTGCCGTGACGGCCCATCCCAAGAACGACGACGAGCCGATCGCGATCGTCGGCATGAGCTGTCGGTACCCGGGCGACGTCACTTCTCCCGAGGGATTGTGGGAGTTGGTGTCGACCGGTGGTGACGCGGTCTCCGGTTTCCCTGAGGACCGGGGTTGGGATGTAGAGGGTCTGTTCCATCCCGATCCGGATCATGCGGGTACGACGTATTCGCGTGAGGGTGGGTTTTTGCATCGGGCTGCTGAGTTCGATGCGGGGTTCTTCGGGGTGTCGCCGCGTGAGGCGGTGGCGATGGATCCGCAGCAGCGGTTGTTGCTGGAGGTGTCGTGGGAGGCGTTCGAGCGGGCGGGTGTTGATCCTTCGGGGTTGCGGGGGTCTCGTACGGGTGTGTTCGCCGGGGTGATGTATCACGATTATGCGTCGCGGTTGCGTGAGGTGCCCGGTCCGTTGGAGGGGCTGATGGGTACGGGTACGGCGGCGAGTGTGGTGTCGGGTCGGTTGTCGTACACGTTCGGGCTGGAGGGTCCGGCGGTGACGGTGGATACGGCGTGTTCGTCGTCGTTGGTGGCGTTGCATCTGGCGGCTCAGGCGTTGCGGTCGGGTGAGTGCGATATGGCGTTGGCCGGTGGGGTGACGGTGATGTCGACGCCGGGTGCGTTCATCAACTTCAGTCGGCATCGGGGGCTTGCTCCTGACGGTCGGTGCAAGGCGTTCGGTGCGGGTGCGGATGGTACGGGTTGGGCTGAGGGTGCGGGGATGCTGTTGGTGGAGCGTCTCAGTGATGCGGAGCGTCTGGGGCATCGGGTCCTGGCCGTGGTGCGGGGCAGTGCCATTAATCAGGATGGTGCTTCGAATGGCCTGACGGCCCCGAACGGTCCGTCGCAGCAG
>NZ_JBIDAD010000050.1:0-4455 GCF_043202315.1 Streptomyces sp. NPDC048211 | reverse complement strand
AGGTTCCAGCCGGTGTGGGGTTGGAGGGCTTCGGCGGCGGCGGTGAGGTGCTGGGTGAAGACGGGTGAGGTCGCGAGGAGTTCGCGGGCCATGCCCTCCCACTGCGAACCCTGCCCCGGAAACACGAACACCGTCCTGCCGGACTCGGTGACCGTCCCGCGTACCGCGTCCGCACCGGCCGTGCCCCGCTCCAGCCCCGCGAGGTTCTCCAGCAGGCGGTCCCGGTCCTGCGCCACGACGACCGCGCGATGGGCGAGGCCGGCCCGTCCCGTCGCCAGCGCCTTCACGAGCGGTCGCGGGTCAGCCTCAGGGTGTTCCTGCAGGTACCGGCGCACCTGCCCGGCGTTCGTGGCCAGTGCCTCGGCGTTGTGACCGGACAACAGCCACGGCAGCGGCGCCGCGCCGGTCACCACGGGCTCGTCCGCCGTGACGTCGTCCGGCGCCTCCTCCAGCACGACGTGGGCGTTGGTGCCGCTCATGCCGAACCCGGAGACACCAGCCCTGCGCGGACGGCCGTCCGGGAGCCACTCCCTGGCCTCGGTGAGCAGACGCACGTCACCGGCGTCCCAGTCGACGTGCGGCGAGGGCTCGTCCACGTGCAGTGTCCTCGGCAGCAGCCCGTGCCGCATGGCCTGCACCATCTTGATGATGCCGCCGACCCCGGCGGCAGCCTGCGTGTGACCGATGTTCGACTTCAACGACCCCAGCCACAAGGGATGTTCGGCCGGACGGTCCTGCCCGTACGTGGCCAGCAGTGCCTGCGCCTCGATCGGGTCGCCCAGGGTCGTGCCCGTGCCGTGCGCCTCCATGGCGTCCACGTCGGATGTCGTGAGCCCGGCGTCCGCCAGCGCCTGCCGGATCACCCGCTGCTGCGAGGGACCGTTGGGCGCGGTGAGGCCGTTGCTGGCCCCGTCCTGGTTGGTGGCCGTGCCCCGGACGACGGCGAGCACCTCGTGCCCGTTGCGGCGGGCGTCCGACAGCCGCTCCACGAGGAGCAGCCCGACCCCCTCACCGAAGGCCGTGCCGTCCGCACCGGCCGCGAAGACCTTGCACCGCCCGTCCGGGGCGAGCCCGCGCTGCCTGCTGAACCCGATGAAGATGTCCGGGTTGGCGAGGACCGTCGCCCCGCCGGCCAGCGCGAGATCGCACTCGCCCCGGCGCAGGGACTGCACGGCCAGGTGCAGGGCCACCAGCGAGGACGAGCAGGCCGTGTCCACCGTCACCGCGGGGCCTTCGAGCCCGAGGGTGTAGGCGATCCGCCCCGAGGCGATGCTGCCCGCGCTGCCGATTCCGAGGTATCCCTCCATGTCGGCGGGGAGCTTCACCCGGGCCCCGTAGTCCGTGTACACGACCCCCGCGAACACCCCGGTCCGCGAGCCGTGCAACGACGTCGGGTCGATGCCGGCCCGCTCGAACGCCTCCCAGGCGCTCTCCAGCAGCAACCGCTGCTGCGGGTCCATGCTCGTCGCCTCGCGCGGGCTGATCCCGAAGAACGCCGGGTCGAACCGGTCCGCGTCGTGCAGGAACCCGCCCTCCCTCGCGTACGAGGTCCCCGCGTGCGCCGGATCGGGATCGAACAGGCTGTCCAGGTCCCAGCCCCGGTTGGTCGGGAACGGCGAGATGACGTCGCGCTCCGACGCCACCACCTGCCACAGGTCCTCCGGTGTGCGCACCCCGCCGGGGTAGCGGCAGGCCATCGACACGATCGCGATGGGTTCGCCGTCCCGCACCGGGGTGCGCGCGGTGGGTGCCGCCGTGACGGTGCCCGCACCGTCGCCCAGCAGCCGGTCCCGCAGATGGGCGGCGAGCGCGGCCGGCGAGGGGTGGTCGAAGACGAGCGTGGAGGGCAGCCGCAGGCCGGTCGCCGTGTTGAGCCGGTTGCGCAGCTCCACGGCGGTCAGGGAGTCGAAGCCGAGGTCCTTGAACGCGCGCGACGCGTCGACCGTGTCCCCGGCGGAGTGCTTCAGCACCCCCGCCACCTGTTCGCCCACCAACTCGCCCAGCAAACGCAGCTGTTCCGGCCCGGACAGACCGATCAGGGCGGAGACGAGCGTCCCCGCCGCGGCGGCGTCCGCCCCGGCGGCGGTGCGGACGGTGCGGATCAGGGAGCGCAGCACCGGGGGCAGCAGGCCCGTCCCGGCCTGCGCGCCCAGGGCCGCCCGGTCCAGGCGGGCGGCGAGCAGGGCGGGCCGGCCCGTCGAGCGCAGCGCGAGTTCCAGGGCGGCGGTGACCTGGTCCTCCGCGAAGCGGACCAGCCCGTGGAAGGCGGAGTCCGGCACGGAGCCCCGGGGCCCCCAGGAGAGCGAGACGCCCGGCAGCCCGAGCGAGACCCGGTGCTGGGCGAGGGCGTCGAGATACGCGCCGAGAGCGGCGGCGCTCGCCCGGCCGGTGCCGCCGAGCGCGGACGACGCGTCGGGTGCGAGCAGCACGAACGCGCCCAGGTCGAGCCCGAGGGTGAGTTCATGGAGGTTCCAGGCCGCGGCACCCGAGGCACGCAGCCATCCCTCGAACTCCTCCGGCGCGGTGGAGAGCAGGACCGCACGGTCGGGGGCGGCGGGCGCGTGGAAGACGGCGCCGACCGGATGCGCGGACGGCAGCGAGGCCAGCGCCCCGGCCAGGGCGTCGCGGTCCGACGCGTCACCGTCCACCACCAGGGCCTCCGCCCCCAGACCGGTCAGCCGGTCCGCCAGCCCCGGGTCCGGGGACAGCAGGAGCAGACGACGGGCGCCCAGGGCGGTGACGGCATGAACGGCCGCGGCTGCGGCGAGGTCGCCGCCGCCGGAGACGACGACCGTCGACTCCTCGGGCAGGACGGGCAGCTCACCGGCGTCCTGTGGTGTGGATGCGACGAGCCTCGGAACCCGGACGGCGCCGTTGCGCAGGGCGAGCTGGGGTTCGCCGGCCGTGAGGGCCGCCGGCAGGGCGTTCAGCGACGCGGGCTCGGCGTCGAGATCGACGAGAGTGATCCGCCCCGGATTCTCCGACTGGGCCGCCCGGATCACGCCCCATACGGGGGAGGGCACGAGATCCTGCACATCGTCGGGGCCGGTGGTGACGGCGTGATGGGTGAGGACCACGAGGTGGGTGTCGCTGTCAGCCTCGCCGGAGATCCAGGTCTGGAGGGCGGGCAGCAGCTCGCTCGCGGACGACGCGTGCAGCAGGACGAGGCCCGGGGCCCCGTCCTCGGAGGGCGCGGGCCCGTACGGGACATGGACGGCGTCCCCGAAGGCGTCCCGCAGCCCGGCCTCGGGTTCGGTGGACGAGGTCCAGCTCGTGTACGGCAGCGGGGTGCCGTCGCCCGTCGCGGGCACCGGCGTCCAGTCGGTGCCGAGCAGCCAGTCGTGGCGGACCCGGTCCGTCCGGTCCAGCGCCCCGGCGGCCGGGGGACGCAGGACGACCGAGTCGACGGAGGCGACCGGAGCGCCGGCCGGATCGGCGAGCAGGACGGCGAAGCCGTCCCCGCGCCGTGAGACGCGCACCCGCAGACCGCCCGCCCCCACCGCGTGCAGGCTCACGCCCTGCCAGACGGCGGGTTCGAGCAGCTCCTCGCCCCGGGCGAGGACCTCGTGCAGGGCCGCCGTGAGCAGTGCCGGATGCAGTCCGTACCGACCGGCGTCGGCCGCGATCCCTTCCGGCGCCGACACCTCGGCGTACAGCTCGTCGCCCAGGCGCCACAGCCGCGCGAGCCCTCGCAGGGCCGCGCCGAGTTCGTATCCCCGGGCTTCCAGCCGCTCATGGACCTCGCCGACGTCGACGGCGGTCGCCCCGGCGGGCGGCCAGGACGTCAGCGGCTCCGGCGCCGAGGCGCCGGGGCCGGGCGCGGGGGTGTCGAGCAGACCCGTGACATGGCTGGTCCAGGCGCGGTGCAGCGTGCTGTCGTCGTCCCCCTCGTCGTACGCGCGGGTGTGCAGGGTCAGCTCGCGGCGGCCGTCGCCGCGCGGGGGCCCGGCCGTCACCTGCACGTCCACCCCGCCGGTGGCCGGGACGACCACCGGAGTGTCGACCGACAGTTCGGCCACCGGCAGATCGCCCAGCAACCTGCCCGCTTCCAGGGCCAGTTCGAGTGCGGCAGCGGCCGGCAGGACCGCCGTGCCGTCCATGGTGTGGTCGGCGAGCCAGGGGTGGGTGCGCAGCGAGATCCGGCCCGTGAGCAGCAGCGCGTCACCCTGGGCGAGTGTGGTCGCGGCGGTCAGCAGCGGGTGCTGGGTCGTGTGCAGCCCGAGGCTCTCCGGGTCCCCGTCGGTCGCCGCGTCCTCCAGCCAGTAGCTCCGGTGCTGGAAGGGATAGGTCGGCAGGTCGTACGGGGCGTCGCCCCCGGTCTCCGGAAGCGCGGGTGTCCAGTCGACGGGGGTGCCGTGGCTGTGGAGGTGGGCGAGGGAGAGGTGGAAGCGGTGGAGGGTGCCTTCGTTGCGGCGGAGGGTGCCGGTGATGAGGGCGGTGGTGTCGGTGGTGTCG
>NZ_JBIDAD010000049.1:0-4554 GCF_043202315.1 Streptomyces sp. NPDC048211 | reverse complement strand
GATGTGGTGCGTGAGTTGGTGGGGCGTGGGTTTGATGCGTTTGTGGAGGTGAGTGCGCATCCTGTTCTGGCGATGGGGGTTCAGGAGACGCTGGATGCGGTGGGTGCGCGTGGTGTGGTGGTGGGGTCGTTGCGTCGGGGTGAGGGTGGTGCGGAGCGGCTGTTGACGTCGTTGGGTGAGGCGTGGGCCGGCGGAGTCGACATCGACTGGACCGCACTGCTCCCTCAGGCACACCCGACCGACCTGCCCACGTACGCTTTCCAGCGGCGCCGCTACTGGCTCGATCCCAGCAGCAACAGCGCCCCTGCCGGTGACGACGACGCGGCCTTCTGGGACGCAGTGGAGAACACCGACCCCGACCGGCTCGCCGACACCCTGTCCCTGCCGGCCGACGCACCCCTCACCGCCGTCCTGCCCGCACTCGTCGACTGGCGGCAACGGTCGCGCGCCGCGCGCACCGTGGACGACTGGCGCTACCGCATCACCTGGAAGCGGCAGCCCGAACCGGCCGAACCGGCCACCCTCACCGGGCCCTGGATCGTCGCCCTCGCAGCCCGGCACCGAGAGCACCCGCTCACCCGGGCCGCGCTCGACGCCATGGAGCACGCCGGCGCCCACGTCGTCGAACTGGAACTCACCGACGCCGACGCCGACCGCGACCGGCTCACCGAACGGCTGCGCAAGGCCGTCGCCGACTGCGGCACCGCACCCACGGGAGTGCTGTCCCTCCTCGCCCTCGACGAGGAGCGCCACCGCGACCACCCGGCGATGCCCTCCGGAACAGCGACCACCCTGTCCCTCATCAGGGCCCTCGGCAGCGCCGAGATCAACGCCCCCCTGTGGCTCGCCACGACCGAAGTCGTCACCACACACCAGGGCGAACACCCGCGCCACCCTCTCCAGAGCCTGATCTGGGGCCTCGGACAGGTCACCGCACTCGAACACGCCGACCGCTGGGGCGGCCTGATCGACCTGCCGTCCACCCCCGACGACCGGACCGGCCCCCGCCTCTGCGCCGCCCTCGCCGCCCACTCGGACGAGGACCAGCTGGCTGTCCGCCCTTCCGGCACCCTCGTACGACGACTCGCCCACGCCGGCACCGACGACCGCCCCGCCGCCCGCACGTGGCGCCCCCGGGGCACGGTCGTCGTCACCGGCGGCACCGGTGCCCTCGGCGTCGTACTCGCCCGCTGGCTCGCCGCGCAAGGAGCGGAGCACCTGGTGCTCACCGGGCGCCGCGGAGCCGACGCCCCCGGCGCGGCCGAACTCCGCGACGAACTGGCCGCCACCGGCGTACGCGTCACCCTCGCCGCCTGCGACACCGCCGATCGCGACGCCGTACGTCGACTCCTGACACAGCTCGCGGCCGACGGCGACACCGTACGAGCCGTCCTGCACGCCGCCGGCGTCGCCGACCTCACCTCCATCGAGGACACCGGCCCCGGCGCCTTCGCCGCCGGACTCGCCGCCAAGGTCGACGGAGCCCTGAACCTCACCGACCTCCTCGACCACCGGGAACTGGACGCCTTCATCCTGTTCTCCTCCATCGCGGGCGTCTGGGGCAGCGGCGACCACGCCGCCTACGCCGCGGCCAACGCCCACCTCAACGCACTCGCGGAAGCCAACCGCGCCCGCGGCATCCCCACACTCTGCGTCGCCTGGGGAGTCTGGAACGCCTTCGGAGCCCCCGGATCCGGCGGCATCTCGGAGGCGATCGACACCGACCAGCTGCACCGCCGCGGCCTGCCCATGATCGACCCGGAACTCGGCCTCACCGCGCTGCAGCGCGCCCTTGACCGCGACGAGACCCTGCTGACGGTGGCGCCCGTCGCCTGGAACCGCTTCTTCCCGCTGTTCAGCGCCGCCCGTCCGCGCCCTCTCTTCGACGACCTCCCACAGGTCCGCACCCTCACCGAAACGGTCCCCGGCACACCGGCCGGGGCCACCGCGACGGCCGGACCGTCCGGCACCCGCGCCGCGGAACTCGCCGCACTTCCCGAGGCCGACCGCGACAGCGCCCTGCTCGCCCTGGTACGCGCCGAAGCCGCCACCGTCCTCGGCTTCGAACGCTCCGAAGACCTCGAACCCGACCGGGCCTTCCGCGACGTCGGCTTCGACTCGCTCACCGCCATGGAACTCCGCAACCGGCTCGGCGCCGTCAGCGGCCTCACCCTGCCGGCCTCGCTCGTCTTCGACCATCCGACACCGAACGCCGTCGCCCGGCACCTGAAGACCGGGCTGTTCGGCCACGACGAGGCCGACGCAGGCTCGGTGCTCGGCGAACTCGACCACCTGGCCGGGCGGCTCGACGGGCTCACCCCCGACGGGAACACCCGCCTGGAGGTCACCCTGCGCCTGCGTTCCCTCCTGACCCGATGGACCGACGACGGCGCACCCGAGAACAACGAACAACCACCCAACGACCTCCAATCGGCCAGCGTCGACGAGGTCCTCGCCTTCATCGACAACGAACTCGGCAGCTGACCGCCCGGCACACCCGGCCCGGTCACGCGCGGCACCGACCGCCCGCCCACCGAGCCCGGCGCACACGACAGCACACGGTCCTCCCGGCAGGACCACGGTCTTCCCGGCCGGACAGAGGCTTCTGAGCAGGACCACGGTCTTCCGGCCGCGGGTTCCTCAGCAGGACCACGGTCCACTCGGCAGGACCAGGCACAGCTCTTCTCGACGAGATGTCTTCCACGAACCACAGGGGCAGGAACCGATGGCGGATCACGACAAGCTGGTCGACTACCTGAAGCGCGTCACGGCTGATCTGCAGCAGACCAAACAGCGCCTGCGCGAGTACGAGGCGCAGGACAGTGAGCCGATCGCGATCGTCGGCGTCGGCTGCCGCTACCCCGGCGGCATCGCCACCCCCGAGGACCTGTGGAATCTCGTACATGAAGGGGCGGACGCGGTCGGCGGCCTGCCCACCGACCGCGGATGGGACATCGACGCCCTCTACGACCCCGACCTGGAGCGCCCCAACACCACCTACGCCCGCGAAGGCGGATACCTCACCGGAGCCACCGAGTTCGACGCCGACTTCTTCGGTATCTCGCCGCGCGAGGCGCTCGCCATGGACCCCCAGCAGCGCCTCATCCTCGAACTCGCCTGGGAGACCGTCGAACGCGCGGGCATCGACCCCGCCCAGCTGAAGGGCTCCCGCACCGGCGTGTTCGTCGGATGCAACTACCAGGAGTACCGCGCCCGCCTCACCGACGTCCCCGACGGCCTCGAAGGCCACCTCGTCACCGGCAGCGTCTCCAGCGTGGTGTCCGGCCGTGTCTCGTACGTCCTGGGGCTCGAAGGCCCGGCCCTGACCGTCGACACCGCCTGCTCCTCCTCCCTCATCACCCTGCACCTGGCCTGCGAGGCACTGCGCCGCAAGGAGTGCACCATGGCGCTCGCCGGCGGCGTCGCCGTGATGAGCACCCCGCACACCGTGACGGGCTTCAGCCGGCAGCGCGGTGTCGCCGCCGACGGGCGCTGCAAGGCGTTCTCCGCGTCGGCCGACGGCATGGGCTTCGGTGAGGGTGCGGGGATGTTGTTGGTGGAGCGGCTGAGTGATGCGCGGCGGTTGGGGCATCGGGTGCTGGCTGTGGTGCGGGGCAGTGCGGTGAATCAGGATGGTGCGTCGAACGGGTTGAGTGCGCCGAGTGGTCCGGCGCAGCAGCGGGTGATTCGGCAGGCGTTGGTGAATGCGGGTCTGCAGCCGCGTCAGGTGGATGTGGTGGAGGCGCACGGTACGGGGACGAAGCTGGGTGATCCGATCGAGGTGCAGGCGCTGCAGGCGACGTACGGTCAGGACCGTGCGTCGGTGGAGCAGCCTTTGTGGTTGGGGTCGTTGAAGTCGAACATCGGGCATGCGCAGGCTGCTGCCGGTGTGGGGGGCGTCATCAAGATGGTGATGGCGTTGCGGGCCGGTGTGCTGCCCCGGACCCTGCACGCCGACGAACCGTCCCCCCACATCGACTGGACCGCGGGTGAAGTGCGTCTGCTGACGGAGCGGATGCCGTGGCCCCGGACGGGCGAGCCACGTCGCGCGGGCGTGTCCTCCTTCGGGATCAGCGGCACGAACGCCCACGTCATCCTCGAAGAGGCCCCGGCCGTCGAGCCCCCGGCAGCGCAGACACCCCCCACCGGGGACGAGAAGGCCGCCCGCACTCCGGTCCTGACCGCAGCGGGCGAATCCGTGCCCGTCCCCTGGCCGATTTCCGCCGCGTCACAGACCGCACTGCGCGGCCAGGCGGCGAAACTGCGCGACTTCCTGGCCCGGAACCCCGGCCTCGCACCCGCCGACGTCGCCCTCTCGCTCGCCACCACCCGCTCCGGCCTTGCCCAGCGCGCCCTGCTCGTGGGCGGCGACCAGGCCGAACTCACGAAGACCGTGGAGGCCCTGGCGGCCGGCCACTCCGACCCCCGGCTGGTCATCGGCACCGCCGACGCCGGAACGAAGCCGGTGTTCGTGTTTCCGGGGCAGGGGTCGCAGTGGGTGGGTATGGCGGTGGAGTTGTTGGAGGTGTCGGGGGTTTTCGCTGAGTGGATGGG
>NZ_JBIDAD010000048.1:0-4928 GCF_043202315.1 Streptomyces sp. NPDC048211 | reverse complement strand
TACGCCGCAGCGATCTCACCAATGGAATGGCCCGCCACCACGTCCGGACGCACACCCCACGACTCCAGCAGCCGAAACACAGCCACCTCCAACGCAAACAACGCCGGCTGCGCAAACTCCGTCCGCGCCAAAACCCCCGCATCCGCATCCGCATCCGCGTCCGCATCCGAGCCCCACATCACCCCGCGCAACACACCCACACCGGCACCGGCACCGGCGTCCATCAACGGGTCCAGGACACCCAGCACCTCATCCAACGCCGAAGCGAACACCGGATACGCCGCCGCCAGCCCACGCCCCATCCCCACACGCTGCGCACCCTGACCAGCAAACAAGAACGCAGAAGCCCCCTCCACGACTGCCTCGGAGGACGACACCGACGCCAACCCGGCCAGCAACTCATCGCGGTCACCGCCGACGACAACCGCCCGGTGCTCCAACAGCCCACGCTGCGTCCCAAGCGCCAACGCCACATCCGCAGGCCGCAGTTCAGGACGCTGCGCAACAAAGGACCGCAACCGCGCCGCCTGCGCCAGCAACGCCGACTCCGACCTGCCACTGACCACCCACGGCACCATCGCGTCGCCCGTCGACTCCGGCACCACCTCCGCCGCGACCTCCTCGAACCGAGGCGCCTGCTCAAGGATCACGTGCGCGTTCGTCCCGCTCGCGCCGAAGGAGGAGACTCCGGCCCTGCGCGGCTCACCCGTCTCCGGCCACGGAGTCTCCTCCGCCAGCAGACGCACCTCACCCGCAGACCAGTCGATGTGCGAGGACGGCTCATCGACATGCAGCGTGCGCGGCAGCACACCCGCCTGCATCGCCATCACCATCTTGATCACACCACCCACACCCGCAGCCGCCTGCGCATGCCCGATGTTCGACTTCAACGACCCCAACCACACAGGACGATCAGCGGAGATACGTTCCTGGCCGTAGGTAGCAAGGAGCGCCTGGGCCTCGATGGGGTCGCCCAGTGACGTCCCGGTGCCATGGCCCTCGACCACGTCCACCTGCCCCGCCGACAACCCGGCCGAAGCCAACGCCTGCCGGATCACCCGCTGCTGCGACGGTCCGCTCGGCGCGGTCAGGCCGTTCGAAGCACCATCCTGATTGACGGCGCTGCCCCGCACCACGGCCAGGACCCGATGCCCCAGACGCTCCGCATCACTGAGACGCTCCACAAGCAGCATCCCCGCGCCTTCGCTGAATCCTGCTCCGTCGGCACCGGAGCCGTACGCCTTGCAGCGGGCGTCGGGGGCAATGGCACGCTGGCGGCTGAACTCGAGGAACATCTCGATGGACGACATGACCGTGACGCCGCCGGCAAGGGCAAGCGTGCATTCACCCTGTCGGATCGCCTGCATCGCAAGATGCAGCGCTACCAGCGAGGACGAGCAGGCCGTGTCCACCGTCACCGCCGGCCCTTCCAGTCCGAACGTGTACGAGATCCGGCCCGTGGCAATACTTCCGGCGCTGCCATTGCCCACGTATCCCTCGACGCCCTCGGGCATCGTGCCCACGCCGAGCCGGGCGCCGTAGTCGTGGTACATCACCCCGGCGAACACGCCCGTACGCGAGCCTCGCAGCCCGGCGGGGTCGATACCGGCCCGCTCGAACGCCTCCCAGGACACCTCCAGCAACAACCGCTGCTGCGGATCCATCGCCAACGCCTCACGCGGCGAGATGCCGAAGAAGCCGGCGTCGAAGTCGGCGGCCTCCCGCAGGAACCCGCCCTCTCGGGCATAAATCCGGCCGGGCAGACCTGGGGTCGGGTCGTACAGGGACTCATGGTTCCAGCCGCGGTCCTCGGGCATGCCGGTGATGGCGTCCTTGCCTGCGCGCACCAGGTCCCAGAGATCCTCGGGGGATGCCACGTCGCCGGGGAACCGGCAGCTCATGCCGATGATGGCGAGTGGTTCGTCATCCGTGACGGCAGTCCGTGGCCGCACGGACGCGTCGGTGGTGGCCGTGGTCGTGTCGCCGCCGAGCTCGGACATCAGCAGTCGTGTCACCGCTGCCGCACTCGGATGGTCGAAGACGAGCGTCGCAGGAAGACGCAGAGCAGTGGCGGCGCCGAGCCGATTCCGGAACTCGACGGCCGTAAGGGAGTCGAATCCGATGTCCTTGAAGGCTCGTTCGGCCTCGACTCCTTCGGACGACGCGTGTCCGAGCACGGCCGCGACCTCGCCCCGGACGAGGTCGAGGAGGAACGCCTGCCGCTGCCCGACAGCCATCGCAGCCAGTCTGCGGCCGAGTTCACCGCCCTCGAACGCCGGGGCGACGGCACCTGTCGCCTGCCGCCGGGCCCGCTGGGGCGCCAGGCCACGCAGCACCGGAGTCAGGTCGGCGAAGTTCTTACGCAGGGTCGACAGGTCAAGACGCATCGGGACGAGGAAGGCATCGTCAGCCGCAACAGCCGCGTCGAAAAGGGCGAGCGCGCCGTCGGTCTCCATCGGCACGACACCCAGTCGGCCCAGCCTCGTACGATCGGCTTCGCCGAGTGTGCCGGTCATGGCGCTGGTCTGCGCCCACAGACCCCAAGCCAGGGACAACCCCGGCAGACCCTGCGACCGACGGGCTTGAGCCAGCGCGTCAAGGAACACGTTCGCCGCCGCATAGGCGGCCTGACCGGCAGTGCCCACGGTTCCGGCGCCGGCCGAGAAGAGGACGAACGCCGACAGGTCCATGTCCCGGGTCAGCTCGTGCAAATGCCACGCCGCATCCACCTTCGGCCGCAACACACCACTGAGCCGGGCCGCATCCAACGACGTGACAATGCCATCGTCCAGAACACCAGCAGCATGCACCACACCCGACAACGAACGCCCCGCCAGAACACCCGCCAACGCTCCACGGTCAGCGGCATCACACGCCACCACCTCAACCGCCACACCAAGCCCCGACAACTCCAGCTCAAGCTCAGCCATACCCTCCGCAGCCGAACCCCGCCGACTCAACAACACCAACTCACGCACCCCGTGAACCGACACCAAATGCCGGGCCACCACACCACCCAACACACCCGACGCACCCGTCACCAACACCGCACCCGAACCAAACCCACCACCAACCGAAGCCTCAACCCCGGAAAGCTCGGCCCGAACCAGACGCGGTACGAGAAGCGCACCCTCACGCACAGCCCACTGCGACTCACCCGAGCCCAGCCCCAACGCAACCGCATCAACCACCGCACCAGCATCCGCACCCACCGGCACATCAGCCAACACCAACCGCCCAGGATGCTCAGCCTGCGCCGAACGCACCAACCCCCACACACCAGCCGACCGCACATCAACAACCGACCCAACACCAGCACCCGCAGCACCCGCACCAGCACCAGCACCAGCACCAGCACCAGCGGCCACCGCGCCCCGCGTCACCACCACCAAACGAGTGCCGGCCAGACGCTCATCCGCCAACCACTCCTGAACCACACCCAGAACCGCAGCAAGCCCCTCATGCACCACACCCGGAACCTCACCACCCACCGGCACCGGGCACTCCCACACCACCACCCCAGGCACCACATCCGCCGACGCCACCGCACTCACATCGGCAAACACCTCACCCTCCGAAGGGACCAGCAGCCCCCCGGAACCCAGCACACCCCAAGACCGGCCACCAACCGCAGAAACACCGTCCCCACCAGGCACCCACTCCACCCGGAACAACGAGTCCGCACCCGACGACCCACCAGCCGCCACCACCGCGGCCGCCAGCTGCTCCTCCGAAACCTCCCGCGTAGCCAGCGCCTCCACCGACGCCACCGGAGCACCGGACGCGTCCGCCATGTCCATGGTCACCGTCGCCGGGTCGTCGGCGGCGGGGGCCATGCGTACGCGCAGGGAGGTCGCGCCCACGGCGTGCAGGGTCATACCCCTCCACGAGAAGGGCATGCGGTTGCCTTCGGCGGAGGCGAAGAGGCTGGTCAGGCCGGACTGCAGACCGGCGTCAAGGAGTGCCGGGTGCAGACCGAACTCCCCTGCGGCGCCCACGATGTCCTCCGGGAGGGCCACCTCGGCGAACACCTCGTCACCGCGCCGCCACACCGCTCGCAGCCCCTGGAACGCAGGACCGTACCCATACCCACGACCAGCCATCACGTCGTAGAAGCCGGCCACGTCCACCGGCTCCGCACCCCGCGGCGGCCACTCCAGCAGATCCGAGCCCACGACGGGGTTCGTCGCCCCCGGCTCCGCGCCCGCCGCCGTCTCCGGAGCAAGCGCACCGCTCCCGTGCAGGATCCAGCCACCCTCGTCACCGGTCACACCGCCGGCACTCTCCCGCCGGGCGAACACCTCCGCTGCCCGCACACCGCGCTCGTCCGCACCGCCCACGACCACCTGGAGCTGCACGCCCCCGGTCTCCGGCAGTACCAGCGGTGCCTGCAGAGTCAGCTCCTCCACCCGGCCGCAACCCACCTCGTCACCGGCACGCAGCACCAGCTCCACCAACGCCGCACCCGGAACCAGCACCACCCCGCGCACCGCATGATCGGCCAGCCACGGATGCGTGGCCAGGGACACCCGACCCGTCAGCACAGCCCCACCGCTCCCGGCCAGCGCCACCGAAGCACCCAACAGCCCATGCCCCGCCGACACCAGACCCGCAGCCGACACATCCCCCGCCCCGACAGGCACATCCAGCCAGTACCGCTCCCGCTGGAACGCATACGTCGGCAGCTCCACCCGCCCAGCCCCAGGCAGCAGTGCGGTCCAGTCGATGTCGACTCCGCCGGCCCACGCCTCGCCCAACGACGTCAACAGCCGCTCCGCACCACCCTCACCCCGACGCAACGACCCCACCACCACACCACGCGCACCCACCGCGTCCAGCGTCTCCTGAACCCCCATCGCCAGAACAGGATGCGCACTCACCTCCACAAACGCATCAAACCCACGCCCCACCAACTCACGCACCACATC
>NZ_JBIDAD010000047.1:0-5121 GCF_043202315.1 Streptomyces sp. NPDC048211 | reverse complement strand
GACCACAGCACCCGCATCCGTAACCGGCACCCACTCCACCCGGAACAACGAGTCCCCACCCGACGACCCACCAGCCGCCACCACCGCGGCCGCCAGCTGCTCCTCCGAAACCTCCCGAGCAGCCAGCGCCTCCACCGACGCCACCGGAGCACCGGACGCGTCGGCGACCTCCACGGCGAAGCTGTCAGCTCCCACCGGCGTCAATCGGACGCGCAGCGCTGTCGCTCCGACGGCGTACAGGGACACACCGGACCAGGCGAAGGGCAACCGAGTTGCGCCGTCGGCAACAAGCGACGTAACCCCTATGGCGTGCAGGGCAGCGTCCAGAAGCGCGGGATGCAGGCCGAACTCCCCCGCCGATTCGGCGACGTCTTCGGGAAGGGCCACCTCGGCGAACACCTCGTCACCGCGCCGCCACACCGCCCGCAGCCCCTGGAACGCAGGACCGTACCCATACCCACGCCCAGCCATCACGTCATAGAAGCCCGCCACATCCACCGACTCCGCACCCCGCGGCGGCCACACCACCAGATCCGACTCATCGGGAACGGCACTCTCCGGGGCCAGAACACCACCGCAGTGCAACGTCCACGCTTCATCACCATGACCAGAGCCATCAACCTCGTCGGGCCTGGAGTACACATCCACTCCCCGCGTGCCGTCCGCGTCAGCACCACGCACGACAACCTGGACCCGCACCCCACCGCCCTCCGGCAGCACCAGCGGTGCCTGCAGCGTCAGCTCCTCCACCCGGCCGCAACCCACCTCGTCACCGGCACGCAGCACCAGCTCCACCAACGCCGCACCCGGAACCAGCACCACCCCATGCACCGCATGATCGGCCAGCCACGCGTGCGTGGCCCACGACAGACGGCCCGTAAGCAGAACACCGTCGCCTTCGGCCAGAGCGACGGTCGCGCCCAGCAGCCCATGTCCAGGGGAGGTCAGCCCCAGGGCTGTCGCATCCCCGACACCGGAACCGGTCCCGCTTCCGGCAGGCGCATCGAGCCAGTACCGCTCCCGTTGGAAGGCATAGGTCGGCAGATCTACCTGGTGGGCGTCGAGGCCGTCGAAGACCGCGGCCCAGTCGACGGCGGATGCGACGGAGGAGCCGGCACCGGTCTCGTGCAGCCGTGCAAGGGCCGTGAGGAACGCCCGCTCCTGGGACCGGTCCCTACGCAGCGCAGGGACCACGAGTGCCTCCGGACCGTCGCCGGTCCGCTCGTCGAGGACTTCCTGGACCATCGGGACGAGGGCAGCTGAAGGGCCGACCTCGACGTACCTGGTAACTCCGTGTGGCTCCAGAGCGGTGACGGCGTCGGCGAAGCGAACGGTCGTGCGGACATGGGTGACCCAGTACTCCGTCGACCGCATCCGCTGCGGGTCGATCGCGCCGGTGACCGTCGACATGAGCGGGATGACCGGCTCATGGAAGGTGATGCTCTCGACCGTGCGCCGGAACTCGCCGAGCATCGGCTCCATCAGCGGGGAGTGGAAGGCATGGCTGACTCTGAGCTGCTTCGTCCGGACTCCGCGCGCGGCGAGCGCCTCGACGATCTCGTCCACCGCGCTCCGGGTGCCGGAGACGACGACCGACGTGGGGCCGTTCACCGCGGCAAGGCCGACCTCGTGCTCGCGTCCCGCCAGCAGCGGCCGTACGTCATCCGGCGTGGCTTGGACAGCCGCCATGGCTCCGCCCGCGGGCAGTTCCTGCATCAGGCGGCCTCGGGCGGCGACCAGCCTGCAGGCGTCCTCGAGGGACAGCATCGAGGCAGCGTGCGCAGCGGCGATCTCGCCGATGGAGTGACCGACGAGGACGTCCGCGCGTATGCCGTACACCTCCAGCAGGTGGAAGAGCGCCAGTTGGAGTGCGAACACGGAGGGCTGGGTGTAGCCGGTGGTGTCCAGCAGCGCAGCCTCCGGCGTGCCCGGATCGGCGAACATGACGGTCCGCAGAGGTTGGGGCAAGAGGGGGTCCAGTACGGCACACACGGTGTCGAGCCGGTGGCGGAACTCAGGGAACCTGTCGTACAGCTCCCGCCCCATGCCGGCCCATTGGGAGCCCTGGCCGGAGAAGAGGAAAGCGGTCGCTCCAGGGGCGGCCTGGGTGGCAGCCGTCGTCGGGGCTCCGTCCTCGGCGCCGAACCCGGCCAACGCGTTCAGGAGTTCGTCGCGGTCGTGACCGAGAGCCACGAACCGGTAGGGGAAGGTGGTTCGTGACGTGGCGAGGGAAAGGCCCACGTCGAGAGGGCGCGCCTCGGGGTGCGCCACGAGGTGCTGGTGGAGTCGGCCGGCCTGCCCTCGCAGCCCCTCGGCGGTCTTGGCGGAGACGGCCCACGGGACGATCACGGGTTGCGCCGCACCCGAGGAGGGGGTCCCGGTCGAGGCCGTCACCGAGGCCCCTGACGCCGCTGCTTCGGTCTCTGCCTCTGCCCTTTCTGCCAACAGGGCAGTTTCGGGGGCCTGTTCGAGAACGATGTGCGCGTTGGTTCCACTGACCCCGAACGACGACACACCGGCCCTGCGCGGCTCGCCCGTCTCCGGCCACGGAGTCTCCTCCGCCAGCAGACGCACCTCACCCGCGGACCAGTCGATGTGGGGCGAGGGTTCCTGGGCGTGCAGTGTGGGCGGCAGCACACCCGTCCGCATCGCCATCACCATCTTGATGATGCCGCCCACACCGGCAGCGGCCTGGGTGTGCCCGATGTTGGACTTCAGCGACCCCAGCCACAGGGGGCGATCGTTTTCCCGAGCCTGCCCGTACGTGGCCTGGAGCGCCTGCGCCTCGATGGGGTCACCCAGCGACGTACCTGTGCCATGTGCCTCGACCGCGTCCACCTGTCCGGCCGTCAGCCCGGCCGAAGCCAACGCCTGCCGGATCACCCGCTGCTGGGACGGGCCGTTGGGGGCCGTCAGGCCGTTCGAAGCACCATCCTGATTGACGGCGCTGCCCCGCACCACGGCCAGGACCCGATGCCCCAGACGCTCCGCATCACTGAGACGCTCCACCAACAGCATCCCCGCACCCTCAGCCCAACCCGTACCGTCCGCACCCGCACCGAACGCCTTGCACCGACCGTCGGGAGCAAGCCCACGCTGCCGACTGAACTCGATGAACGTCTCGGGCGTGGACATCACGGTGACACCGCCGGCGAGGGCCAGCGTGCACTCGCCCTGCCGGATGGCCTGCATCGCAAGATGCAGCGCCACGAGCGAGGACGAGCAGGCCGTGTCCACCGTCACCGCAGGTCCCTCAAGCCCGAACGTGTACGAGATCCGGCCCGTTGCGACACTTCCGGCGCTGCCGTTGCCGACGTATCCCTCGACACCCTCCGGCACCGCGCCCCCGCCCAACCGGGCGCCGTAGTCGTGGTACATCACCCCGGCGAACACACCCGTACGCGATCCCCGCAGCCCGGCGGGGTCGATTCCGGCCCGCTCGAACGCCTCCCACGACACCTCCAGCAACAACCGCTGCTGCGGATCCATCGCCAACGCCTCACGCGGCGACACACCGAAGAACCCCGCATCGAACTCAGCAGCCCGATGCAAGAACCCACCCTCACGGGCGTAGCTCTTGCCCGGCGCCGAGGCATCGGGGTCATACAGGGCTTCAACGTCCCAGCCACGGTCGTCCGGCATCGGTCCGACGGCATCACGCCCCTCGGCGACGAGATCCCACAGTCCCTCCGGCGAGTCCACGTCGCCGGGGTAGCGGCAGGCCATTCCCACGATCGCGATGGGCTCGTGTCGACCGGCCTCCGACAGGTTGAGCCGACGCCGGGTCTCGTGCAGATCGGCCGTCACCCGCTTGAGGTAGTCGCGCAGCTTCTGCTCGTTGGACATCAGTCACTCACCATTTCGCGTCGTCTCCGAGTCGCCGTACGAGTCATCGCGGGCAACGGTCTGCTTTTCGGCCCGCAACTGCCGTGAGACCCGGCTCTCAACCGAGTTCGTTGTCGATGAAGGCGAAGATCTCGTCATCCGTCGCCGAATCCAGCTTTTCCGACACCTCGTCCGCTTCTGCGCCGAGTGTCTTTTCCTCAAACCGGGCAAGCAGCGCGGCAAGCCGTCGCTGGATGTCGGCACTCTCCTCGTCACCGGCCTCGACATCGGTCAACGCCCGTTCCAGGCGGTCCAGTTCGCTCAGCGCACTGCCGACAGCGGGCATGCCCGGTACCGGGAGCTGTGCCAGCAGATGCTCGGCAAGCTCTCCGGCGGTCGGGTAGTCGAAGACGAGCGTGGCCGTCAGACTCAGTCCGGTCGCGCCGGTGAGCTGGTTACGCAGTTCCACCGCGGTCAGCGAGTCGAACCCGAGGTCCTTGAAGGCATGGTCGGGCTCGACCAACTCCGGGGAACTGTGTCCGAGGACCGCAGCCGCTGCGGTACGTACGAGGTCGAGCACATGTGCGGCGCGCTGCTCGACGTCCATTCCCGCCAGCCGTCCCGCCAGGCCGTCATCCGCAACCTGGCCCACAGCCGCCTGACGCCGCACCCGCACCGGGACAAGGCCCCGCAACACACCGGGCACCGACTCCGGGTGCCGGCGCAGGGCAGCCAGGTCCAGCCGGATCGGGACCAACAACCCATCCCCCTCACCCCCGGCCACCGCACGATCCAGCAGACCCAGCCCCTCATCCGAACCCAACGCCAACGCACCCGAACGCGTCATACGCTGCACATCGGCTTCGCCGAGCGACTCCGTCATCGCACTGGTATCCGCCCACAGACCCCAAGCCAACGACACCCCCACCAGACCCTGCGACCGACGGAACTGCGCCAACGCATCAAGGAACACATTCGCCGACGCATACCCGGCCTGCCCCGGAGTACCGAACACCCCAGCCGCCGAAGAAAACAAGACGAACGCCGACAGGTCCATGTCCCGGGTCTGCTCGTGCAAATGCCACGCCGCATCCACCTTCGGCCGCAACACACCACCAAGACGGGCCGCATCCAACGACGTGACAATGCCATCGTCCAGAACACCGGCAGCATGCACCACACCCGACAACGAACGCCCCGCCAGAACACCCGCCAACGCCCCACGGTCAGCGGCATCACACGCCACCACCTCAACCGCCACACCAAGCCCCGACAACTCCAGCTCAAGCTCAGCCA
>NZ_JBIDAD010000046.1:3964-5160 GCF_043202315.1 Streptomyces sp. NPDC048211 | reverse complement strand
AACACAGTGGACGCGAGCAACTGAGGACAAGCCCTCGGCCTATTAGTACCAGTCAGCTCCACCCGTTACCGGGCTTCCACATCTGGCCTATCAACCCAGTCGTCTACTGGGAGCCTTAACCCTTCAAGAGGGTGGGAATACTCATCTCGAAGCAGGCTTCCCGCTTAGATGCTTTCAGCGGTTATCCTTTCCGAACGTAGCCAACCAGCCATGCCCTTGGCAGGACAACTGGCACACCAGAGGTTCGTCCGTCCCGGTCCTCTCGTACTAGGGACAGCCCTTCTCAATATTCCTACGCGCACAGCGGATAGGGACCGAACTGTCTCACGACGTTCTAAACCCAGCTCGCGTACCGCTTTAATGGGCGAACAGCCCAACCCTTGGGACCGACTCCAGCCCCAGGATGCGACGAGCCGACATCGAGGTGCCAAACCATCCCGTCGATATGGACTCTTGGGGAAGATCAGCCTGTTATCCCCGGGGTACCTTTTATCCGTTGAGCGACAGCGCTTCCACAAGCCACTGCCGGATCACTAGTCCCGACTTTCGTCCCTGCTCGACCCGTCGGTCTCACAGTCAAGCTCCCTTGTGCACTTACACTCAACACCTGATTGCCAACCAGGCTGAGGGAACCTTTGGGCGCCTCCGTTACTCTTTAGGAGGCAACCGCCCCAGTTAAACTACCCATCAGACACTGTCCCTGATCCGGATCACGGACCCAGGTTAGACATCCAGCACGACCAGAGTGGTATTTCAACGACGACTCCACAACCACTGGCGTGGCCGCTTCAAAGTCTCCCACCTATCCTACACAAGCCGAACCGAACACCAATATCAAACTATAGTAAAGGTCCCGGGGTCTTTCCGTCCTGCTGCGCGAAACGAGCATCTTTACTCGTAGTGCAATTTCACCGGGCCTATGGTTGAGACAGTCGAGAAGTCGTTACGCCATTCGTGCAGGTCGGAACTTACCCGACAAGGAATTTCGCTACCTTAGGATGGTTATAGTTACCACCGCCGTTTACTGGCGCTTAAGTTCTCAGCTTCGCCGACCCGAAAGTCAGCTAACCGGTCCCCTTAACGTTCCAGCACCGGGCAGGCGTCAGTCCGTATACATCGCCTTACGGCTTCGCACGGACCTGTGTTTTTAGTAAACAGTCGCTTCTCGCTGGTCTCTGCGGCCACCCCCAGCTCAG
>NZ_JBIDAD010000046.1:1867-3867 GCF_043202315.1 Streptomyces sp. NPDC048211 | reverse complement strand
CCTCACCAGTGATGGCCCCCCTTCTCCCGAAGTTACGGGGGCATTTTGCCGAGTTCCTTAACCATAGTTCACCCGAACGCCTCGGTATTCTCTACCTGACCACCTGAGTCGGTTTAGGGTACGGGCCGCCATGAAACTCGCTAGAGGCTTTTCTCGACAGCATAGGATCATCCACTTCACCACAATCGGCTCGGCATCAGGTCTCAGCCTTAATGTGTGACGGATTTACCTACCACACGGCCTACACCCTTACCCCGGGACTACCACCGCCCGGGCTGGACTACCTTCCTGCGTCACCCCATCGCTTACCTAGTACAAGTCTGGTTCGTCGGCTCCACCACTACCCTCAACTCCGAAGAGATCGGGCCGGCTTCACGGACTTAGCATCGCCTGATTCAGTATTGGGCGTTTCAAAGCGGGTACCGGAATATCAACCGGTTGTCCATCGACTACGCCTGTCGGCCTCGCCTTAGGTCCCGACTTACCCTGGGCAGATCAGCTTGACCCAGGAACCCTTAGTCAATCGGCGCACACGTTTCTCACGTGTGTATCGCTACTCATGCCTGCATTCTCACTCGTGAACCGTCCACAACTCGCTTCCGCGGCTGCTTCACCCGGCACACGACGCTCCCCTACCCATCCACACAGGCGTTGGCCCTATATGTGTGAATGACACGACTTCGGCGGTACGCTTGAGCCCCGCTACATTGTCGGCGCGGAATCACTTGACCAGTGAGCTATTACGCACTCTTTCAAGGGTGGCTGCTTCTAAGCCAACCTCCTGGTTGTCTCTGCGACTCCACATCCTTTCCCACTTAGCGTACGCTTAGGGGCCTTAGTCGATGCTCTGGGCTGTTTCCCTCTCGACCATGGAGCTTATCCCCCACAGTCTCACTGCCGTGCTCTCACTTACCGGCATTCGGAGTTTGGCTAAGGTCAGTAACCCGGTAGGGCCCATCGCCTATCCAGTGCTCTACCTCCGGCAAGAAACACACGACGCTGCACCTAAATGCATTTCGGGGAGAACCAGCTATCACGGAGTTTGATTGGCCTTTCACCCCTAACCACAGGTCATCCCCCAGGTTTTCAACCCTGGTGGGTTCGGTCCTCCACGAAGTCTTACCTCCGCTTCAACCTGCCCATGGCTAGATCACTCCGCTTCGGGTCTTGAGCGCGCTACTAAATCGCCCTATTCGGACTCGCTTTCGCTACGGCTTCCCCACACGGGTTAACCTCGCAACACACCGCAAACTCGCAGGCTCATTCTTCAAAAGGCACGCAGTCACGACTGCATGTGCAAGCACATACAGCGACGCTCCCACGGCTTGTAGGCACACGGTTTCAGGTACTATTTCACTCCGCTCCCGCGGTACTTTTCACCATTCCCTCACGGTACTATCCGCTATCGGTCACCAGGGAATATTTAGGCTTAACGGGTGGTCCCGCCAGATTCACACGGGATTTCTCGGGCCCCGTGCTACTTGGGTGTCTCTTAAACGAGCCGTTGATGTTTCAGCTACGGGGGTCTTACCCTCTACGCCGGACCTTTCGCATGTCCTTCGCCTACATCAACGGTTTCTGACTCGTCTCACAGCCGGCAGACTGTGAAAAAGAGATCCCACAACCCCGCATGCGCAACCCCTGCCGGGTATCACACGCATACGGTTTGGCCTGATCCAGTTTCGCTCGCCACTACTCCCGGAATCACGGTTGTTTTCTCTTCCTGCGGGTACTGAGATGTTTCACTTCCCCGCGTTCCCTCCACACTGCCTATGTGTTCAGCAGCGGGTGACAGCCCATGACGACTGCCGGGTTTCCCCATTCGGACACCCCCGGATCAAAGCTTGGTTGACAGCTCCCCGGGGCCTATCGTGGCCTCCCACGTCCTTCATCGGTTCCTGGTGCCAAGGCATCCACCGTGCGCCCTTAAAAACTTGGCCACAGATGCTCGCGTCCACTGTGCAGTTCTCAAACAACGACCAGCCACCCATCACCCCGTT
>NZ_JBIDAD010000045.1:0-5883 GCF_043202315.1 Streptomyces sp. NPDC048211 | reverse complement strand
AGGGGTGGGGTGGTGCGGAACGCTCATGCGGACTTCGCCTTCCGAGAAGTGCGACGAGTGAGGGAGCGTTCCTGCGAGGGACTGCCGTACGGCGGATGGCTGAAAAGGGTCCGGTCGTCGGGTGTTCACGGCGCGGTGGGCAGGCGCCGGAAGCGGACCGGAAGGGGTAAATCGGAGGTGACGGGTGAATGTCACCTCGGTTGGCAGGGAACCTACGGCCGGTGATGCCGATCGGTCAAGACCCGATTCCGTCGGAATGTGCCGTGCCGGTCTCCGCGGCGTCGTCGTCCGGGTCCTCGGTCCAGCCCAGCGAGACGCTGATCCGGCGGGCGGCGTCCCGCACCTGGCCGCCCAGCTCCTGGTAGCGCCACGCCGGCAGCCCGAGCTTGAGGCCGGTGATCGACACGGCCCCCGCACACACCGACCGGTCGTCGAAGACCGGCGCGCCGATGCAGATGATCCCCTCGGCGTCCTCCTCGTCGTCCAGGGCGTACCCGACCCGGGCGATGTCGCGGAGATGGGCCAGGAACGTCGCCGGGTCCGTGATCGTGCGCGAGGTGCGCCGGGGCAGCCCGAACCGCTCGATCACCGAGGCGGCCTCGCTCTGCGGCACGGCGGAGAGCAGCGCCTTGCCCAGCCCCGTGCAGTGCGGCAGCTCGCGCTGGCCCATCCGCAGGTCGAGCCGGACGCGCTGGTCGAGCTCGACCTGGTCCACCACGACGGCGTGGCCGTCCTCGGGGACGGCGAGCCGGGACGCCATGCCGGTGGTCCGGGTGAGCTCACGCAGTACCGGGTGGGCCACCCCGCGCAAGGAGACCTGGGATCTGGCCCGGTCGCCGAGCCTGGCCAGGCTCATGCCCAGCCGGTAGCGGCGGTTCATGCCCTCGCCGTCGTCCGAGACGAGGCCGTAGGCGCGCAGGGTCTGAAGCATGCCGAAGGCGGCGCTCTTGGAGATGGAGCAGGCCTGGCCGACCTCGGTGACGCTCAGGCCGTTCCCCTGTGAGGGGGCGGCGAGCGCTTCGAGGATGTCCGCTGCCCTGGCCACGCTCTTGACCCAGTACTTCGGTTCTTCTGGGGCAGCACTGTTCGTCATAGCAGAACAGCGTAGTGCCTCCGCGGGTGCGGAGAGTGCCTCCGATTCAATAAATGCCCCGGATCTGGGCCTTGGTGGGGCAGAAGGGGGTTGACCGGCTTTCGGGCCGGACGTAATATCCAGGCACTGTTCTGCTCTACAGAACAGCGTTCTGAAAAAGCGAAACGCATCACCGAGCACCACGGATCACCCTCTTCCTGCGGCGACTGCCGGGCGGATGGCGCCAGGGACTCACGGGCCGGGCAGGGCCCGCGAAAACCGACGACTCTCGACGCAAGGAGCAAGCACCATGAGTTCAGGCCCGGTAGGCAACGAATCCGGAGCCCGACTCGCCGAGCGCGCCCGCCAGGTCGTACCCGGCGGCGTGAACAGCGGTCAGCGCAGCGTTCCCGGACTGACGGACCTGGTGGTCACCGGCACCCACGGCGCACGGTTCCGTACCGCCGACGGACGCGAGTACACCGACTTCCACTCGGCGTTCGGCCCCCCGCTGCTCGGCCACAACGACCCCGACGTCGCCCGCGCCACCGCCGAGGCCGGCGCCACCCTCGGCCACATGGGCGTCGGCGTCACCGAGGGCGAGATCCTCCTCGCCGAACAGCTCACCGAGCTGATCCCCTCGGTCGAGAAGGTCCTGCTCACCAGCACCGGCAGCGAGGCCACGTTCCACGCGCTGCGCGTCTCCCGCGCCGCGACCGGCCGCCGCCTCGTCGTCAAGTT
The DNA here is from genome assembly GCF_043202315.1 of Streptomyces sp. NPDC048211. Classification (NCBI taxonomy): domain Bacteria; kingdom Bacillati; phylum Actinomycetota; class Actinomycetes; order Kitasatosporales; family Streptomycetaceae; genus Streptomyces; species Streptomyces sp. NPDC048211. Next base: position 4,070 of record NZ_JBIDAD010000045.1, on the reverse strand, counting down.
CCAGGGCTGCTACCACGGCTGGCACGACGCGGTCAGCCTCAACGTCATCTCCGAGCCCTCGAAGGTCGGCGGGCACGACCCGATCTCGACCGGCATCCTGCCCGAGGTCCTCGAAGCCACTCTCGTCCTGCCGTTCAACGACAGCGAGGCCGTCCGGCGCACCTTCGCCGAGCACGGCTCCGACATCGCCGCCGTCATCGTCGAACCCGTCCCGCACAACGTCGGCGCGCTGCTTCCGTACCAGGAGTTCCTCACCACGCTGCGCGAGGAGACCACGAAGGCCGGCTCCGTCCTGATCTTCGACGAGGTCATCACCGGCTTCCGCCACAGCATCGGCGGCTGGCAGCAGATCTCCGGCGTCACCCCCGACCTCACCACCCTCGGCAAGGCCATCGCCAACGGCGCCCCCGTCGGCGCGATCGGCGGCCGCGCCGACCTGATGGACCTCTTCTCCACCCGCCCCGGCGCCCCCGCCTTCTTCGCCGGCACGTACAACGGCCACCCGTCCGTCGTCGCCGCCGCCCTCGCCACCCTGCGCAAGCTCCGCGAGGAACCGGTCCACGACCACGTCTTCCGCCTCGGCGACCGCGTCCGCACCGGACTGACCGGCCTCTACGAGCGTCTCGGCGTCCCCGCCGTCGTCACCGGCTACGGCTCCGTCTTCGTCAGCTACTTCATGCCGGGCGAGGCCCCCCGCACCTACGCGGACCTGCTGAACAACGACGCCTCGATGTTCGTCGGCTACCGCCGCAAGCTCCTGGACCACGGCCTGTTCGAGCTCCCGCTCAACCTCAAGCGCAGCCACATCAGCTACGCGCACACCGACGCCGACGTGGACCGTCTGATCGAGGGCACCGAGGCAGCCGTGAAGGCCGTCCTCGCCGACGGTGGCGCCCGCGACCTGGAGAACACCTCGACCATGGGCGGAGCGACCCGCTGATGCTGACCGTCAACCGCACCCGCCCCGCCGGCCCCGCCGGACGCATCACCCGCGTCGAGACCCTGATGCTCGGCACCTCCTGGCGCGACTTCGGCTACGTCCGCGTCCACACCGACGAGGGCCTGACCGGCATCGGGGAGATCACCCACCCCTACCGCGTCGCCGAGGTCTGCGCCCTCACCGAGGCCATCGCCGGACGCCACCTGATCGGCGCCGACCCCTTCGACATCGAGGAACTCTGGCTCCGCGTCTACCAGGGCGACTTCCTGCGCGGCGGCGACATGGGCGGCGTCGCCCTGTCCGGCCTCGACCAGGCGATGTACGACCTGATGGGCAAGGCACTCGGCGTCCCCGCCTACCGGCTGACCGGCGGCGCCTGCCGCGACGACGTCCGCGTCTACGCCAACGGCTGGTACACCGGCGAGCGCGAGCCCGACACCTTCGCCGCCAAGGCCGAGGAGACCGTGGCCAAGGGCTACACCGCCCTCAAGTTCGACCCCTTCGGCCCCGGCCTGCACGAGCTGGAGCGCGCCGAACTGCGCCGCTCCATCGACCTCGTGGCCGCCGTCCGCGAGGCCGTCGGGCCCGACATCGACCTGTTCATCGAGGGCCACGCCCGGTTCGCCATGCCGACCGCGGCCCGCCTCGTGCGGGAGCTGGAGCCGTTCGACATCGGCTGGTTCGAGGAGCCGATGCCCTGGACCCACATCGAGCGGTACGCGGAACTGCGGCAGCGTGCCGCTTTCCCCATCTCCGGCGGCGAGCACTTCCACAACCGCTACGAGTACAAGCAGCTCTTCGCGACCAACGCCGTCGACATCATCCAGCCCGACCTCTCCATGGCAGGCGGCTTCACCGAGGTCAGGAAGCTCGCCGCGATCGCCGACACGCACGGCATGCTCGTGGCCCCGCACAACTCCAACTCGCCGCTCTGCACCACCGTCTCGGTGCACGCGGCGCTCGGAATCCCCAACTTCAAGATCCTCGAAACCTTCGACGGGCTCCTGGAGCCGTTCGTCTTCGACGCCCTCAAGGGCACCCTCCCGATGAAGGACGGCCGCATCGGCCTGCCGACCGCCCCCGGCATCGGCGTCGAACTCGTCGACGAGGTCTTCGAGGAACACCCGCCCAGCCACCGCTTCTGGAACATGTTCGCGGACGGCTGGGAGAAGCGGAACCGCACATGATCACCGACGTCCACTCCCATCTCTTCCGGCACAGCCACGACTTCACCGACCCGTTCAGCTCCGACTCCGCCCGCGCGCACGCGGGCGAGGTCGACCTCACGGTGAAGTGGGAGGAGTACGCCGCCACCGCGCCCGACTCCACCCGCACGATCGTCGTCGGCGGCAAGGCGCGCCGCAGCGGACTGTGGGTGGACGACGCCGCCGTGGCCGCGTACGTCGGGGAACACCCCGACCGGCTGATCGGCTATCTGGCGCTCGACCCCACCCAGCCCGGCTGGCAGGAGGAACTGCGCTACGGCCACCAGGAGCTGGGCCTGCGCGGCATCAAGCTGATGCCGATGTACGCGGGCTTCGACCCGGCCGCCGAGGAGTACGACGAGCTGTACACGTACGCCGAACGGCACGGGCTGCCGCTCCTGGTGCACACCGGCACGACGTTCGTCTCCAGCGCACCGCTGGAGTGGGCGATGCCCCGGCACCTGGACGCCGTCGCCATCCGCCACCCGGAGCTGCGGATGGTCCTCGCCCACCTCGGCCACCCGTTCGAGGGCGAGTGCATCGCGGTCATCCGCAAGCACCCGCACGTGTACGCCGACCTCAGCGCCCTGCACTACCGGCCCTTCCAGCTCTGGCACAGCCTCCGGCTGGTCCAGGACTACGGGGTCTTCCACAAGGTGCTGTTCGGCAGCGACTACCCGTTCACGACGGTCGACGACTCGGTGAAGGGCCTGCGGGAGATCGCCCGCATCCCCGGCATCCCCGGGCTGCCGCCGCTCGACGCGGACGCGGTCGAGGAGATCATCCACCGGCCCTCGCTCGACCTGCTGGGCCTGAACGGCTGACCGGGCCGTTCCCACAGCCTGCGGGCCGGTACCCGGGTCACTTCCCCCGGTATCCGGTGCCGGTCCGCAGCCGGGCCGCCGCGCCTCCCACCCTGTTGTGTCCCGGCGCGGCGGCCCACCTCTCGTCCTTCCCCGTCCGTCCTCGCCCGAAGGAATCCCGCGATGACCGCAGCCGTCCCGCCCCGCGGCACCGACCGATTCGACCTGACCGGCCGCACCGCGGTCGTCACCGGGGCCGCCCGGGGTCTCGGCCGGTCCTTCGCCGTGGGCCTCGCCGAGGCCGGAGCCGATCTGGTCCTGGTCGACCTGCCCGGAGCCGAGGGTGTCGCCGAGACCGCTGCGGCGATCGAGGCGCTGGGCAGGCGCTGCCACGTCCACGGGCAGGACCTCGCGGACATCGAGGCGCTGGCCGGCTTCGTCGACACGGTGCGCGCGGAGGCCGGGCCGCTGCACATCCTGGTCAACAACGCGGGCACGGCGGCCCTGGAACGCTTCAACGAGATCACCCCGGCCAGTTGGTCGCACATCATGCGGGTCAACGTCGACGCCGTGTTCTTCCTCAGCCAGCGCATCGCCGAACACATGACGGCGGACTCCGTCGCCGGCCGCATCATCACCATCACCTCGAAGAACGCGCTGGTGGCAGAGGCCGGTCTGGCCCATTACAACGCCTCCAAGGCCGCCGCCCAACTGCTCACCGAGACCCTGGCGGTCGAACTCGCCCCGCACGGCATCACCGCGAACACCCTGGCCCCCGGCATGGTCGAGACCCCCATCGACGGCGAGTTCCCCTTCGACCGGGAGGCCTTCGAATCCGCCTACCGCGAGCGCATCCCGCTCGGCAGGTACGCACAGCCCGACGAATGCGTGGGCGCACTGCTGCTGCTCGCCTCGGATGCGGGGGCGTACCTCACGGGGGCGCGTCTCGTCGTCGACGGGGGAGTGCTGGCCGACCAGATGCCGCGGATGCGCTTCATGCCGCCGTACCGCAACACGATCTGACCGCGACCGGCCGCCGGTTCGGTTCCCACCGATCCACATCGAGCACGCATCGACCACGCGAGGAGCACCTCCGTCATGCCCGTCAATGCCTCGTCCTCC
>NZ_JBIDAD010000044.1:0-7696 GCF_043202315.1 Streptomyces sp. NPDC048211 | reverse complement strand
AGGAGTCTGCTGACCCTGCTGGCCCGGCATCCGCGTACGACGCTGCGGACCCACTCCGTCAACGGACGGACCGGGCTCGTCGTCCGTTACGACGAACAGGTCGTCGCCGTCATCAGCCTCGACATCGCCGGCCACCTGGTCGTCCAGGTGTGGGTCATCCTCAACCCCGACAAACTGCGCTCCTGGAACCGGCCGGCCGCTCCAGCGCCTCGGAACAACACGTCGCCCATACGCGGGGAGTGAGATACCCCCTTGCCGGATGACGTGTGACCCTGACCGGGCGAGGGCTGGTTGCCCCGTGCCGGGAGGCGGACCGATGGCTGCCCACGGGCCGACGGCTCCTGACACGCTCCGTCCCGCCTCATGGGGGCGGTCGTGACACGGGGATGCCGGGACCACTCCGCTTATGATGTCCGCAGGACACACCCGTCCCGGCATCCGGAGTGAGCGACACCGCAGATGCCGGGCGGAGCGCAACAAGAGAGGTTGAGGACGAGAGGAACACATGGCTTCCGTAACCCACACGGCGCGCAACATCGAAATCACCGCTGAGAGTCTCCAGGAGGACCTGGCCCGTCTGGCGATCCAGAAACAGGCGCTGGAACGGGAACTGGCCGCGGTGGTCGCCCATCTCGGCTCCGTTCAGCGGGCCCTCGGCGCCCTTGAAGCCTTGATGACCGGGCCCTCTGCGGCAGCCTCCGCATCCGTCGGCATCACGGACTCGAAGGCGCCGGCAGCCGTGGTCGCGAAGCCGGACACGTCTTCCCCGACCGGCCCCGCCGCCACGGCCGATGCCCCGGTCGCACCGCCGGCCGGCCGGAAGAGCGCCCGGCGCCCCGCCCCCACGGCCAAAGCCGACGACGACAAGCACACGAACTACGGCAAGCTCACCGAACAGATCATGGAGCACTTCGCGGCGGTCGGTGACGTCGACGTGCGCGCCCGGGACGTCGCGGCCGCGCTGGGCAGGGACACCGACAGCGGCAGCATCAACGCGGTCAGGAGCACGCTCGACCGTCTGGTCGGCACGTCCCGCATCCGGCGTACCGGCCGGGGTCTGTACCGCGCCCGGAAGTCCTGAGCCACCGCCCCGGCCACGCACGGCAGGTGGGCCGCGAAGAGCGCGCTCCGGGCACCGCCCACGAGGCCACGGTGGTGCCCGGAGACACTGTTGCTCGCCCGGCCGGGGCAGCACTGCCTCCGGGCACGCACCGATCGTCCTCCGGCATCTCCCGCATCGAGCAGCGGTTCCACGTCGCCGTCCGGCGGGGTTCAGCGCCCCGGTAGCGGGCTCGTCATGTCCCGGCACCCGGGGGCGTCCTGACCCCGGAGTCCTCCGGTCCTGCGGATCCCCCGCCCGACGACTGCCGGGGCACCGGCTCGGCGCCGCCGGAGAAGAGCGTCCCCACCAGGTCACGCCGGCTCCGCACCCCGGTCTTGGCGAAAATGCTCTTGAGATGCTGCTGCACGGTGTGGGTCGACACGACGAGGTACTCGGCGATCTGAGCGGTGGATCTCCCCTGCAGGCTCAGTCGCACGACATCCCGCTCCCGGTCCGTGAGTCCGTACGCGGACATCAGCAACGGCAGCACCCGCTCGGGATGCGCGTACTCGATGACCACCGCCGCTTCGTGCGTACCGGCCCCGCCCGCGGTCGAGAGGTGCACGCCGTGCAGCGCGAGCCAGCCGCCGGAGCGGCCGGCGACACGGGCCAGGGGCGCCGGCACCGCTCCCTCCTCCCGGTCCGCGGCGCGCAGGGCGGTGGCCGCCACGGACAGCACCGCTGAAGGGAGCCGGCCGGCGCTCCAGTCGCCGTCCGGAAGCCGGCCCAGCCACCGCTCGATCCCGGGAGACGCGGCCCGCACCTTCGAGCCTCGGTCGAGGACGATGAGGCCGGGAGTGTCCGCCGTCCCGTGGTCGTGCGCCCCGATCGGCAGGTGCGCCTGCCGCACCGCGAGCGCCAACCGCGGAGCGACGGTTCGCAGCAAGGTGCGGACATCCGTATCGAACGGCGGCCGTCCGGCTTCGCGATACAGGGACAGGGCTCCCCATGCCTCCTTGGAACGCGTCCGCAGGCTGACCCTCAGTTCCTGGTCACTGCCGACCGTCAGACTTCTCCGCCAGCGTGTGCTGGCCCCGGGGCCCCCACCGTTCGCCTCATGGATCGCGGCGATTCCGGACGCGGAACGGCTGATGTCCACGATCCTGTTGACGTCGTCGGAGAAGTGCTCATGGAACACGAGTTCTTCGAGCAGCACCTCCGGTACGTCCGCCTTGCCCTGCCGGAAGTGACTGGTGACCAGCAAGGACGCCGGGTCGACGGTGTACCAGCAGGCGTCCCAGATGCCGGGGACCACCTCGCAGAGGACGTCGGTCACCGACCTCCACAGGGGGACGAGCTCCTGGCCTCGGCCGGCGGCGTCACCGATCTTCTCCACCGCCCATCGCATGGCCGAATCCTTCACGGCCCAGACCCTATAGCGGGCATGAATGCTGTACCACTTTTCTGGGATACCACTGTTCTGGAGAGCAGCCTATGTTGTGGGGACCTCGATGACCCGCGACCCGATGGGACCATGCATGTTTGAGGTTACGCCCCGTCTCCTTGCTCAGGTGCTGGGGCAGCGCCACGGTCCGCCGCGGCGCCTTCTCGGAGGTTCCCGCAATCACTGCCTGATGAGCGGCAGCGATACGGAGGGGCGGTTCGCCCTGGTACAGCATCTCCTGGACGCGCGGGCCCTGGGTGCTCCGATGCAGCGCCATACACGTGAGGACCGGCACCTCTACGTTCTCAGCGGCGAGATCGGGCGGTTGTCGAGCGGTCAGGAAGTGCGGGCGAAGGCGGGGGACTCGTTTTTCACACCACGAGGGGAATGGCACACGTTCTGGAACCGCAGCGACGAGCCGGCGTCCGTGCTCGAGATCGTCTCACCCGCCGGCTGCGAGCACTTCTTCACGGAGTGCGCCGAACTCCCTTCCCCCGGCGACGAGAAGGCCCTGAGCCGCGTGGCCGCCGATCACGGTCTGCAGTTCGACTGGGCAGCCACTTCCGAGGTCGTCCGGCAACACGGCCTGGTCCGCTGACCACGGCTCCCCTGCCCGGCATCCCCTCCCGCCCTGCCCTCGCCCCTCGCGGCCTCTCCACGAGGCACGTGGCGTGGCGTACACAGTCACATGACTGATGGATCGCCACGCGGCCGGATACAGACTACGAGCAGCCCGATTCTCCGGAAGCAGGCGCCGCCGCACCGAACCGGCTGTCGCGCGGCGCACGGCTCCGGCTGAAGACCCATCGGTTCCCGTAGGGCCGGGAAGAGCGGGAGGGGATCATTCCATGAGCGGAAAGGCCTTCGGCACGGACGGCGAGCGCAGATGTACGCAGGAAGATCTCCGCGGATCGGACATCCGTCCCGGGCCGGTGACCTGCCGGACGCTCGTCCGGCAGGTCGGCGAGGAGATGTATCCGCAGGCCACTACCGACCTCCGGTACGACAGCGCCCAGCCGTATTCCATCAGCATCGTGTTCGAGGCGGACACCGACAGGGCCGTCGAGTGGACCTTCGGGCGCGACCTTCTGCGGTCCGGCCTGTGCGGGCTCCATGGCCTCGGTGACGTCCAGATCTGGCCCTCGCGCGTCCGGGCGCCGGCCTTGTGTACATCGCACTGCGCTCAGGTCCGGACATCGATGTCGTGGTCACACCGGCGGACGTCATCGGCGCGTTCCTCGAACGAACCCTGGAGGCCGTGCCGCTGGGCGAGGAGACCTCGTATCTGGGTTTCCAGGAAGGCGTCAGCCGGCTGCTGGGCGAGGCGTGACGAACGACGCCCCCGCTTCCCGGTCACCGCAGCCGCGATCGTCCCCGTTCCCCCACGCGACGGCAGGTACCCGCCCGGCACGCGGGACGGCGGGTGCTTCCCGCCGGTCGTGGCACGACCCGCGCGGACCGGAGACCGGTCGTGTCCCGGCCCGCGCGCGCTCCCGTCGGTCACGGGAACGGACTGCTCAACGCCTGGATCTCACCGCTCCGGGCCCCCGTGCGCGCTCCAGTGGGACTGGAGGGCCCCGGCCACCTCGGCGGGCCGCTGCAGGACCGGCCAGTGGTTGCAGTCGAGCCGCACCACTTCGGGGGCGCCCAGGGAGGCGGCGAGCTTCTCACCGAACTCGATCTGACAGGCCGGATCGAGCACGCCCCAGAACACCAGGCACGGCGCGGTCACCTGTGACAGCATCGGCTCCCATTCCGCACCCATGGTGACGGCCGAGCGGTAGAGCGCGAGAACGCTCTCCTTCATGGGCCCGTCCACCCGGCCGGCCATCTCCCCGGCCAGGTCGACGGGGACATCGAAGCCTTCTACGACATCGTCGGCGAAGGACTCCGGTTCCAGTTCACTCATGAACCGGTCGCCCTCGACCGGGTCCTGCCAGATCTTCGCGAGCGGATGCCACACGTAACCGGCGTTGACCGGCCCGTTGCCACCGGCCCACGTACGCACCAGATCGGGCCGCAGGGAGGCGACGCGAGCGGTGAGGATGCAGCCCCAGTCGTGTCCGACCAGATCCACGGGCTCGCCGACCCGCTCCAGCCGCTCGATGAGCCAGTCGACGTACTCCTCCTTGGTGGAGCCGAAGCCGTCCGGTCGCGGCTCGCCGAACCCGGGCAGGTCCCAGGCCTCCACGTCGGTCCGGGTCAGATGACGGCGTACGCCGTCCCACACATGGTGGGTGTCGGGAACACCGTGGATCAGGATCGCAGTCATGAATCCGGTCCTTCGTCGGTAACGGTCACGGGTCAGCAGGGGACGGAGCCGGTGGGCCCCACGACCCCGTCGGTCGACGTAACTCCGCTCGTCGTACGGACTCCTGGCGTACCGGGTCCGCTCCGGCACCGGGGCCGCGCACACACGTATCCGTAGCGGACCCTTCGCCCGCTGACACACAGTGTCTTCACCATGTCACATTCACGCGCCGGCCATGCCGCGCGGCATGGCCCGCCCGGGCCTCACATGAACCGTGGCACATGGTTCGTTCCTGAGCAGTGGCATCCGCGTGCTACGTTATTCGACGTTCATTGAACAACGAACAAAGGAACCTCATGTCCAGCTCCGAAGCCCTCCCCTTCGCTGACCGTGTCGCCGTCGTGACGGGAGCGGGATCCGGCATCGGCCGGGCCACGGCCATCGCCCTGGCGAGATCGGGGGCTCACGTCCTCGGCGTCGGCCGGCGCAGGGAAGCACTGGAGGAGACCGCCCGCACCCACGCGAACATCGCGGTCCTGTCCCTCGACATCTGCGAGGACGGTGCCCCCGACACGGTCGTCTCCACCGCCGTCGACCGCTGGGGCCGGCTCGACGTACTGGTCAACAACGCAGGTGTCACCGCCCTGATGCCCCTGGCCGACACCGACCGCTCGGTGATCGACAACATGTTCGCCGTCAACGTCACCGCCCCCAGCCTCCTCGCCCACGCGGCCCTGCCCCACCTGCGTGTCTCCTCCGGCTCCATCGTCAACGTGTCCAGCACGTACGGACACCGCCCCCTGTCCGGCGGAGCGCACTACGCCGCCACCAAGAGCGCCATCGAACAGCTCACGCGAAGCTGGGCCCTCGAACTCGCCCCTGAAGGAGTGCGCGTCAACTCCATCGCCCCCGGCCCCACCCAGACGGAAGTCCTCACCGCCGCAGGTCTTTCCGACGAAACCATCCTCGAACTGCGCAGCTACGAACGCGACCGCATCCCCACCGGCCGTCTCGGCGACCCCAAGGACATCGCCGACTGGATCGTGCGCATCGCCGACCCGCACAGCACCTACCTCACCGGCCAGATCCTCACCGTCGACGGCGGCCTCGAACTCACCTGACCCACATTGCGTGTGCCTGCCCGGCCGGGTGCCGGGGCAGGCACGGGGGCTCGACATCCGCGAGCGCGCCCACACCCTGCCGCGTCACGGGCGCGGCCGTCCTCTCCCGCGAACGCCCTGCGGCCCGGCGCTCACCCGGCCCGCGGCTGTCACAGGGGGACTGGCTCCCCGGTCAGGCCTGCGAGGAACCACAACGGACGAGGAAGGGTGAGCATGTCGTACCCGAACCAGGTGTACTGGGGAGACAAGGGCGAGGTCAGCGCCGATTTCCGCCCGGAGAGCGCACCACCGGAGCACGGTGAGGCCGGCAGGGACGCCATCCACTATCTGGCGACCACCACGACGACGCGGGGTGAGTTCGGCCTGTACCGCGTCGAGATGAGGGCGAAGGGAGGCGGCCCCAGAACGCACTTCCACAAGACGATCTCGGAGTCCTTCTACATCCTCGACGGGACTGTGCGCCTCTTCGACGGGGCGCAGTGGATCGATGCACACAAGGGCGACTTCCTGCACGTGCCGCAGGGTGGTCTGCACGCCTTCCGCAACGACTCCGACGCCCCGGCCGAGATGCTTCTGCTCTTCACGCCGGGCGCCCCGCGCGAGGAGTACTTCGAACAGGTCTCCCAGCTCGGGGACGCCACGGACGAGGAACGTGCCAGGTTCTTCGACAAGCACGACTCGTACTTCGTGGAGTGACCGGACTCTCCCGAACCGTGTGGGGCCCGGCCGGCCGTGGTTACCGCGCCGGGCCTCCTTGGGCGCGTGGTGCATCGGACCGGCCGCCTCACACGTCTGTCACAGACCCGGCACGTCAGCTGTCCTGCTGATATGCACAGTGTCATTTCCGGACAGCCAACAGCTCGGACACCGCAGGACGACTACTCCGTCAGTGCCGAGTTCTACGACGTCCTCCAGGCCCGGCAGGACGCGATACGGGTCGGTGAACTCTACGGCGCCGACGTACGGAACGCCCGCGTCGGTGTGCTGGACGTCGGCGCCGGAACCGGACGAGTGACCTTGATGTCTCTGGACGAGTCCCGGGTGGGCGTGCACGCGGTGGAGCCTTCGCGCGCCATGCGCGCACCGCTGATGTCGCGCCTGGCCTCGTTGCCGGTGGAGGCGCGGGCGAGGGTGACCGTGCACGGCGAGACTCTCGACGAGGCGGAGCTGTACGGGGTCGCCGATGTCGCGATCTGCCACAACACGGTTGCCGGTCTGCCGCCCGCCGCGCGGCACACTCTCTGGCCCGCCCTCGCCAGAGCACTGGTACCCGGCGGTTCGGTGCTCCTCCAACTGCCGCCCTCCCGCCTTCCCGAGGAGGAGACCGTCCGTGTCTTCCCTCCTCAGAGGATCGGTTGGCACGAGTACGGAGGCCGCATGGTGATGTCGGCGTACGGAGGCCGGATCCGCACACGCTTCGACTACCGGGTGTGCGAAGCAGGACGTGTGCTGCGGGAGCACACCGAGACGTTCTGGATGTGGCCGACGTCCCGCGCCGAGTTGACCGTCGAGCTGGAACGGCACGGCTTCGTCCGGCTGCGCGAACGCGACGATCCGAGCGTCCTGTCGATGGCCCTGGTCACGCACTGGTAGCGAAGGCCCAGCGGTCAATTCGGCGGTAGAGGACCCGACTTGGCGCGGCACAGCGTCAAGCAGGACGGCACATGCCCGGGAGCGGTACGGCCCGTCGCGTAGTCCTCGGGCGGTCCACCACTGCAAAGGGGCCGGCATGCGCCCGGCTCTCTGTCACAAACCCGACGGCCACCCTGTCTCCCCTGAGACACACCCCTCCCCGAACACACCCCCCGAAAGGAAACACACCATGAAGATCGTCGTGA
>NZ_JBIDAD010000043.1:0-9701 GCF_043202315.1 Streptomyces sp. NPDC048211 | reverse complement strand
CTCCTGCTCTTCGTCTACATCTTCGGCGACGTCATGAGCGCCGGCATCGGCGGCGGAAGTGCCGACCGGTCCGCCTACATCGCCTACATCGTCCCGGGCATCCTGATGATGACCATCGGGAGCACCGTGATCGGGGCCGCGGTCTCGGTCTCCACCGATATGTCCGAGGGCCTCATCGCCCGCTTCCGCACGATGGCGGTCTACCGCGGCTCGGTGATCGTCGGGCACGTCGTCGGCAGCGTGCTGCAGGTGCTCGCCAGTCTGCTCCTCGTCGGAGCGGTCGCCGTGGCCATCGGCTTCCGGTCCACGGACGCCACCGCCCTGGAGTGGCTCGCCGCGTTCGGGCTGCTCGCTCTGTTCGCCACGGCGCTCACCTGGATCGCGGTCGGAATGGGCATGGCCAGCCCGAACGCCGAAGCGGCCGGCAACATGGCCATGCCACTGATCCTGCTCCCGCTCATCTCCAGCGCCTTCATCCCCGCCGACACCATGCCGGGCTGGTTCCGGCCGATCGCCGAGTACCAGCCCTTCACCCCCGCCATCGAAACCCTCCGGGGCCTGCTCCTCGGCACCGAGATCGGCAACAACGGGTGGATCGCCATCGGCTGGTGCCTCGTACTGATCGCGCTCGGCTACCGCTGGTCCATGGCCCAGTTCAACCGCGACCCGAAGTGAGCGCGCGGGCTGCCTCCCGCAGCTCGTCACGTTCCAGGGCGGCATACTCCGACACCGCGTCGGCGTACGCCGCCCGGTCGGCGTTATGGGCTGCCTGCCGGGCACGGTCCGCCGACATCGTCGGCTGGAAGTCGCGCATCACGCGCAGCCGTTCGGCCAGCGCGATCATCCGCACAGCGGTGGCCTCGTCGTCGGCGGAGGCCAGCCCCACCAGGCCGAGGGCGTGCAGCACCGTCCCGAACACCGGGAGCTGCCAGGGCGAGCCTGCCGGACCGGAGAGCAGGGTCCGCAGCCCCTTCCGCAGCCGGTCGAGCGGCTCCGTGACCAGTTCGAGACGGCCGGCGTGCGCGTGCGCCGTCACCGCCGCCGACTGGATGTGCAGCGCCGACGCGTCGAGCCAGAGGTCGTCGCCCCGCAGGGTGCCGGCCTCGGACATCCAGTCCACGGCGCCGCGCCACAGGCCGAGGCCGACCTCCGTCAGCCCACGGGCGAGCGCGATCTCGGCGCGCCCGGCGAGGTCGGGCCGGTAGAAGGAGTCCTGCTGCGGGGGGCTGTCGCGCTCCGCCCGGCGCAGCCAGTACTCGGCCTCCTCCGGATCGCCGCGCTGGAGGCAGGCGAGGACGAGGCTCGTACGGATGAAGAGATGGTCGTGCCCGTCGCCCAGCCGCGGCACCACCTCCAGCGTCGCCCTGAGGTGCTCGTACGCCTCTTCGCCCCGCCCCGTCCGCAGGCACAGTTCGCTGAGCCGGGAGTGTCCCATGAGCTGCATGGACGGGTTTGCGGCCAGGGCCAGTTCGGTGAGTACCCGGCGGGCCGAGAGGATCGCGCGGTCGATGTCGTGCTCGTACTCCCAGACATAGGTGGCGATGGACTCGGCGACGCCGGCGACCAGCGGCTGCTCGCTGGCGCAGAGCGTGCGCAGCACGTGGTGGTCGGGAGGCAGCATCTCGGGGATCGCGCCCAGTACCGCCCCGATGGCGCGGAGCAGCGTGTCCGGCGGGGCCGTGGGCAGCCGCCGCAGGGTGACGAGCTGGCGTACGGCCACCGGGCCGTTCGCCATGAACAGGCCCGACGTGCACATCACCGCGGCGGCGCGGGCGACTTCGACGTACGCGGGTTCGGGGTGGTAGTGCGAGAGGGGCGGGCCCGTGTCCGCGGCGAGGGCGGCCAGACGGGGAAAGGTGGAGTCGCTGGCCCACAGAGCGCCGAGGACGGCGGTGAGGGCGGCGAGGGTGGGGGCGTCCGTGCGGGCCAGGGCGTGACGCAGGGCAAGGACGAGGTTGTCCTGCTCGGGCCTGATCCGCTCCCATGCGGCCCGCGGTTCCGTGCCGAAGAACCAGTCGTGGTACGTGACCCCGAAGTCCCTGGCCCAGCCGAGGAACCGGTCGATGTTCTCCTCGTCCTCATCCGCCTCCGCACGCCGGGCGGCACTGAACTCCCGTACGGTCTCCAGCATCCGGAACCGCACCCCGGCCGGGGTGTCGGCGACGGTGAGCAGCGACTGGTCGGTCAGCTGCTCCAGCAGGAACAGCGCGTCGTCGCCGAGGAAGTGCTCCGCCGCCTCGCCGGAGAAGCCGCCGGGGAAGACGGACAGGGTGCGCAGCGCCGCGCGGGCGTCCTCTGCGAGCAGGTTCCAGCTCCAGTCGACGACCGCGTGCAGGGTGCGGTGGCGTTCCGGGGCGTCACGCGCACCGCCGCGCAGGAGGGCGAACCTGTCGCCGAGGCGCCGGGCGATCTCCGGCACCGAGAGCACCCGCACCCGCGCGGCGGCCAGTTCCACGGCGAGCGGCAGCCCTTCGAGGCTGCGGCACAGCTCGGCCACCACGTCCGGCGGCAGCTCCACGCCGGTCCGGGCGGCCCTGGCGCGCTGGGTGAACAGCTCGACCGCGATGTCCGGGCCGAGTTCCGGCAGCGCGTACACCGCCTCCGACGTGAGGCCCAGCGGGGCCCGGCTCGTGGCGAGCACGCGCAAGCCCTTCGAGGACGAGACCAGAGCCCGTACGAGATCGGCGGCGCCCCGGACCACCTGCTCACAGTTGTCGAGCACGAGGAGTGCAGGCCCGGAGCCGAGCACACCGAGGATGCCGGACACCGGATCGGCCGAAGCCTGGCCGCTCACGGCGCCCGCGCCGAGGGCGGAGGCCACCTCCGCCGCCACGTCCGCGTCCGCGGTGACGCCGGCGAGCGGTACGAAATACACCACGCGCTGCTCGGCCCGGCGGCTGACGGCGTGCGAGAGCCGGGTCTTGCCGAGACCGCCGGGACCGGCCACGGTGACGGCGCGGGAGGTACGCAGCAGACGAAGCACCGCGGCGATGTCCTCGTCCCGGCCCAGGAGCGGATTCGGCTCGTGCGGTACGCCGTGCCTGACCACCGGCTCCTCGCCGCGCAGCAGTTCGTGCTGTACGGACTTGAGCGCGGCGCCCGGATCGGTGCCGAGCTCCTCGCGGAGCCCGCTGCGGTAGGCCTCGTACCGCAGCAGCGCGGCGGACGGGCCCGCCGTCGCCGCCACGCCGCGCAGCAGTTCGGCGAGCACCTCCTCGTCGCGCGGGTGCTCGGCGGCTGCCGCGGCCAGCGGCCCGGCCGCCTCCGTGTGCCGCCCGAGCCGGGCGAGGGCGAGCGCCTGCGCGCGTATGAGCGCCCCGTGCACGGGAGCGCGCTCGGCGCGCAATGCGGCCACGGGGCCGGCGGCGGTGGCGCCCGCCCCGTCGGGCGTACCCGCCCACAGGGCGAGCCCGGCCTCGGCCGCGGCGAGCGATCCCGCATGGTCCCCGGCCCTGGCCCGGCCCGTGCTCGCGGCGGCGTGCAACAGCAGGGCGGAGGTGTCGACCTGGTCCTCGGCGAGGGCGAGCCGGTATCCAGTGGGCGTACTGGCGATGACGTCGGCGCCCAGCTGCGACCTCGCCCGGGAGACGAGGACCTGCACCGCCTTCCCCGGCCGCTCGGGCAACTCGTCCGGCCACAGCCCTTCCACGAGCCGCTCGCTGCTGCAGCCCGTGCGCAGGTCGCCTGCCAGCAGCGCGAGAAGGCCGCGGATCCTGGGCGCGGTGATCTCCTGTCCGCGATAGGCGACACGCGGCAACAGGGTCAGGTCGGTGGTCACCCGTGCAGGTTAGGGCTTCAGGCAGTCCGGGGGTGCACCAGCCGGCGCCGGGCCTCCGGAACTCCTCGCGGACCGCACGGTTCCGCTTCAAGGACCTCACCGTGGCGAGGAGGTCCACCACTCCACCCGTAACCACGACTGCGTCGTCTACGTCGAGTTCACTGGGGAGATCGGCCTCCGTCCGGCCGTTCCCTGCGCCGGTGACGGCGGCCCGTCTACGCGGAGGTCCGCCGCCGGACCAGCTCCTTGGTCTCCGTCGGCAGTGCGTCGGCGGCCATAAGGCGCGGCAGCAGTTCGGGCTCGAGGGTGATGGCCCGGAAGGTGAGCGCGACGGTCACGTCGTGATCGGGCCGGTGCACGATCTCGACCGGATCGGCGGCCCGGATGTCACCGGGCGCGATCACCCGCAGATAGGCGCCGGGCACGGCGGCCCGGGTGAACCTCTTGAGCCAGCCATCCCGTTGCAGCCATCCCTGGAACGTTCCGCACGGGATCCGCGGGCACGACACCTCCAGCACCACATCCGGCCCGATCCGCCAACGCTCGCCGATCAGGGCGCCGTTGACGTCCAGCCCGAGGGTCGTGAGGTTCTCCCCGAAGGCCCCGTTCACGAGCGGCCTGCCCAGCTCGGCCTCCCAGCCGTCGAGATCCTCGCGGGCGTAGGCGTAGACGGCCTGGTCGAAGCCACCGTGATGCTGCACGTCGTAGACCCGGTCTCCGGCGAGGCCGACCGCGCCGGTGCCCTTGGGGCCGGGGTCGGTGACGGCCACCGGCCCGTCAACCGGCCGCTTGTCGATCCCGGTCGCACTCAGCCCCTTCCAGGGGTTGGGACGGGGGTGGCCGATATTGACGGAGAGGACCTTCATGCCGAGGACGATACGATCCGCCGCCCACCCGGGGCGACAGGGTTTTCCGGGCGTACGGCAGTGCCGGGTGAAGCCCTCACGGCTTCCCACCGGTTGCCGATGGCCGCACTCCGCGTGCCGAACCGCTGCGGCGGGAGGACCCTGGAGGGGGACAGCGCGCCCCCACCGAGTCACGCCCTCCTCCCGCACCTCTGCACCCAGCCGTCACTCGAACGCCACACCCCCACATCAGGCTCATCTCATATCTGAGATAGCCTTTCGATATGTCAGACGACTACCTCGTACGTATCGGCAAGCTCATCCGTGACGCCCGTCAGCACCGGGGCTGGACGCAGAGCCAGCTCGCCGAGGCGCTCGCCACCAGCCAGAGCGCCGTGAACCGCATCGAGCGCGGCAATCAAAACATCAGCCTTGAGATGATCGCGCGCATCGGTGAAGCACTCGACAGCGAAATCGTGTCGCTCGGCTACGCCGGTCCCATGCACCTGCGCGTGGTCGGCGGGCGCCGGCTCTCCGGATCGATCGACGTCAAGACCAGCAAGAACGCCTGCGTGGCGCTGCTCTGCGCCACGCTGCTGAACAAGGGCCGCACCGTCCTGCGCCGGGTGGCCAGGATCGAGGAGGTCTACCGCCTCCTGGAGGTGCTGAACTCCATCGGGGTGCGCGCCCGGTGGATCAACGACGGCACCGATCTGGAGATCGTCCCGCCGGCCCGGCTCGACATGGACGCCATCGACGCGGACG
This sequence comes from Streptomyces sp. NPDC048211, assembly GCF_043202315.1. NCBI lineage: Bacteria > Bacillati > Actinomycetota > Actinomycetes > Kitasatosporales > Streptomycetaceae > Streptomyces > Streptomyces sp. NPDC048211. Next base: position 4,313 of record NZ_JBIDAD010000043.1, on the reverse strand, counting down.
CCGCCCGCCGGACCCGGTCGATCATCATGTTCCTCGGCCCGCTGCTGCACCGCATGGACCAGTTCAAGCTGCCGTACGCGGGCGGCTGCGACCTCGGCACGCGGACCATCGAGCCGCACATGATCGCGCTGCGCCGCTTCGGTCTGGAGATCGCGGCGACCGAGGGCATCTACCACGCCCAGGTCGACCACTCCGTCACCCCCGGCCGCCCCATCGTGCTGACCGAGCGCGGCGACACCGTGACCGAGAACGCGCTGCTGGCCGCCGCCCGGCACGACGGCACCACCGTCATCCGCAACGCGTCCTCCAACTACATGGTCCAGGACCTCTGCTTCTTCCTGGAGGCGCTGGGCGTACGGGTGGACGGCGTCGGTACGACGACGCTGACCGTGCACGGTGTGCCGAACATCGACGTGGACGTCGACTACTCCCCCTCCGAGGACCCGGTCGAGGCGATGAGCCTGCTCGCCGCCGCCGTCGTCACGGAGTCCCAGCTGACGATCCGCCGGGTGCCGATCGAGTTCCTGGAGATCGAGCTCGCGGTCCTGGAGGAGATGGGCGTCGACTGCGACCGCACGGCGGAGTACGCGGCCGACAACGGGCGCACCCGCCTGGTCGACCTGACGGTCCGGCCCTCCAAACTGGAGGCGCCGATCGACAAGATCCACCCGATGCCGTTCCCGGGCCTCAACATCGACAACGTGCCGTTCTTCGCGGCCATCGCCGCCTCGGCCCACGGCCAGACCCTCATCCACGACTGGGTCTACGACAACCGCGCGATCTACCTCACCGACCTCAACCGCCTCGGCGGCCGCCTCCAGCTCCTGGACCCGCACCGGGTCCTGGTCGAGGGCCCGACCCGCTGGCGCGCGGCGGAGATGATGTGCCCGCCCGCGCTGCGGCCGGCGGTGGTGGTACTGCTCGCGATGATGGCGGCCGAGGGGACATCCGTCCTGCGCAACGTGTATGTGATCAACCGCGGTTACGAGGAACTGGCGGAGCGGCTGAACTCGGTGGGGGCGCAGATCGAGATCTTCCGGGACATCTGACAGCCTGCAAAAAATGGCACCGTCACACCCCTTCTGACCTGCACAAATACAAGTTGAGGCGGGGTGTGACGGATTCCCTGGGACTTTGAACCAGGAGCGACGGCTTCCGTGCACCGCGCTCTTCACGTGATGAGGTCATCGAAAAGACGTCGCGGGGAGCGGGCCAGCAGAAACCGCTGGTCAGGGCAGTCTTGTCCGATCGAGAAGTGACACGTCGGGGCCCGGAGCGTCACATAAGCGTAAACATGCCATCCGTGAGGTTGCGGGCATTCACCTTCACATTCCTTCACTACTCACTGTCGCTTTTCAGCACCTTGTGCAACGCATGTGCAAGATGATTCTGCATAGTCGACGGTGCGTCAGGCCAAGCTGAGCAGCCGTCACCCTTCACCCAGAGTTGTCGCCGAAGCGACCTCGCTCGTGATGCGGCGGGCCCGCATGTGGCCGGAGCGGTCGCAGGAGCCATACTCGTGTCGGCGTAGTCCCTATCTCGAGATCGCTGTCCTTCAAAACGGCACGGGTGCCTGAGTTCTGGGCGTGCGCTGTCATGAGCCTCGAAGGCCGGTCAGTCATGAATCAGCCCAGCTGTCCACGTGCGCGGCGGCGCGCCGCGCGGACGGAGTGGTCGTCGAGCGGCGCTCGGCTTCCGTTCGTCCGCCCCAGACGCCGAACCTCTGGTCGGTTGTCATAGCGAAGAGGCGACAGGGATCAATCACGGGACACCGCCGGCAGATGGCGCGTGCCGCCTCCTCGCGTCTACGGCGCGCCTGGACCCTCTCGCCGGTCGGCGAGTAGAAGACCGAGCTGTCCACACCACGGCACGCGGCGTCGGCCTGCCAAGCCCACAGCCGCAGGAGGGGCTTGGTCTGCGGCTTGCCCTGCGGCCTTCCCTGTGGCGTGCGCTGTGGCTTGAGCGGTGTCTTCATCGGATGCTTCTTCCGTGTGCCCGCGGGTCTGATGAGAGAGGGACGGCCGCAGGAACAAACGCGGAACGCGCCTGCCCGGTCGGCGGCTTCAGCGCGGCGAGTCGTTGCTCGAAGGGCAGCACGGCGGGACTCTCACCAGCCGGCCGTCCGGCCGTCGAGGGCCCGGTCATCAGCGCCGCCAGTTCGCCCGCGGCCCGTTGGATCCGACCGTCGAGCCCTTCGGCACCCCAGTCCTCCGAGGCTGCGTAGACCCCGGTCGGGACGACGACCGCCTTGAGGTGGGCGAAGAGCGGGCGCAGCGCGTGGTCCAGGACCAGAGAGTGCCGGGCCGTGCCGCCCGTCGCGGCGATCAGCACCGGCATCCCGGCCAGAACTCCCTCGTCGTGCACGCTCAGCACGTCGAAGAACGCCTTGAACAGCCCGCTGTACGAAGCCGAGAAGACCGGCGTGACGACGACCATTCCGTCGGCCGCCGCCACCGCGTCGAAGGCGGCGCCCAGCGCCCGCCCAGGGAACCCGTTGGTGAAGTCGTGCGCGATCTCCACAGCCAGGTCCCGCAGTTCGACCACGGTCACGTCCGCCGAGGTCCGATCTGCGGCACCGACGGCCAGCCGGTCGCCGAGCAGCCGGGTGGAGGACGGGGCGCTGAGTCCCGCCGAGACGACGACGAGCCTCATGCGCGGACTCCTGCCTCGGCGGCGGCACGCAGGGACGCGTGCGTCGGCGCGTCCGGCACGTTCGCCGGACGGTCCCTCGCGAACTCCTTGCGCAGCACCGGCACGACCTCCTCGCCGAGCAGGTCCAGCTGCTCCAGGACGGTCTTCAAGGGCAGCCCCGCGTGGTCCATCAGGAACAGTTGACGCTGGTAGTCACCGGCGTACTCACGAAACGACAGGGTCTTTTCGATCACTTGCTGCGGTGAGCCCACCGTGAGCGGCGTCTGCTCGGTGAACTCCTCCAGCGACGGGCCGTGGCCGTACACCGGTGCGTTGTCGAAGTACGGCCGGAACTCGCGCACCGCCTCCTGCGAGTTCTTCCGCATGAACACCTGCCCGCCGAGGCCGACGATCGCCTGCTCGGGCGTGCCGTGCCCGTAGTGGGCGTATCGGTTCCGGTAGAGCTCGACCATCCGCCTGGTGTGGTCAGCCGGCCAGAAGATGTTGTTGTGGAAGAAGCCGTCGCCGTAGTACGCGGCCTGCTCGGCGATCTCCGGGGAGCGGATCGAGCCGTGCCAGACAAACGGCGCGACCTCGTCCAGCGGGCGGGGCGTGGACGTGAAACTCTGGAGCGGTGTGCGGAACTTGCCCTCCCAGCTCACGACATCCTCGCGCCACAGCCGGTGGAGCAGGGCGTAGTTCTCGATGGCGAGGCTGATGCTCTCCCGGATGTCCTTGCCGAACCACGGGTACACCGGCCCGGTGTTGCCGCGCCCCATCATCAGGTCCACCCGGCCGTCGGCCAGGTGCTGGAGCATCGCGAAGTCCTCGGCGATCTTCACCGGGTCGTTCGTGGTGATGAGGGTGGTGGCGGTGGAAAGGATCAGCCGCTCGGTGCGCGCCGCGATGTAGCCGAGCATCGTGGTCGGCGACGAAGGCACGAAGGGTGTGTTGTGGTGCTCGCCGGTCGCGAAGACGTCGAGCCCGACCTCCTCGGCCTTCAGCGCGATCGCGACCATGGCCTTGATGCGCTCACGCTCGGTCGGTGGGCGGCCCGTGGTCGGGTCGGGGGTGACATCACCGATGGTGAAGACGCCGAACTGTGTGGCGGTCATTTCGCTCTTCCGGGTCACGCGGAATTCCTCTCGGGTTCGTACGGGCTGGTGGGGGGACGATCGGGCTGGGGTGACGGTCGCGGCGCGGCGCACGTCCTGGGTGCTCGCCAGATGCGACGTGGGCCGTCGTCTCCGTCAGCCGCCTGTTCCCGTGAGTTCACTGATGGCGCGGTTGAGGTCCAGGTGCCGGCCCTCCGCTCCCTCGGGAACGAGCACGAAGGTCCGGAGAAGGAACGTGGCAACCTCCGCAGTCGCCATCTCGACCAGCGCCGTGCCGGAGCGGTTCCTCAAGACGACGCGCACGGAGTCCGGGTGCGGGTGCGGGTGGCGCCAGGGCATGACCACCACGTCACCGTCCCCGGTCGGCCGATGCAGCCCCTCGGCCAGCAGCTCGCGGGCGAACACCCAGTCGACGGGCCTTTCCATCGGCACGCCGATGGAAAGGCGCACGGCATAAGGGTCCGCCATGTCGTAAGACTTGTCCCGTAAATGATGGTGGAGGCAGGCACGACAAGGTCCAGTGGCAAGATGACGGCTTCGACGCTCCTGAGAGGTCATCTTCGTGCC
>NZ_JBIDAD010000042.1:0-10124 GCF_043202315.1 Streptomyces sp. NPDC048211 | reverse complement strand
TCGCCGGCGTCGGCGGTGATGAGGGTGGAGAGGATCTTCACGGCGGTGGTCTTGCCCGCGCCGTTCGGGCCGAGCAGAGCGAACACACTCCCGGCGGGGATGGAGAGGTCGATCCCGTCGAGGACCGTCTTGTCGCCGTACGACTTGCGGAGACCGACGGCGGAGACGGCGGGCGGCGACGGGTGACCGTCACCCTTTCTGGATGTGGGCATGACAGATGAAGGCATGGTGCCCTCCCGTTCGGAGGCTGAAAGCGGCTGGGGGACTGGGCTGAGGAGCGGGGGTCAGCGGCCGGCTCGGCGAGCCGGGGCCGGCCGCCCCGGGGTCAGGCCTTGGCGCGGCGGATGTCGATGTTGCCGAAGCGCGTGCGGGCGTGGATCCGGACGGTGTCCTCGGTCTTCGCCGGGGACTCGGAAGCGCTGAGGGTGTTGCGTACCTGGCCGGCCCCGGAGTTGACGTCGAGCCAGGCGGCCGTGCCCTCGCGGACGCCGACCTCGATGGCCCCGTAGTTCGTCTCCAACTGGACCGTTCCGTGGGCGACTTCGATCACGCGCAGGGTCCCGGACGCGGTGGTGGCGGTGACCGAGTCCTCGGCGCGGGCGATGTCGATGTCGCCGTTGGAGCCGCTCACCCGCAGTTCACCGGTCGCGGCACCGACGGTCGTGGTGCCGTGCGAGTTCTTCAGGACGGCGGGTCCGTCGAGGAGGCCGACGCGCAGGCTGCCCGAGCTGGTGGTGATCTCGGCCTTTCCGTCGACGTGGTCCACGGTGATCGATCCGTGCGACGCGGTCAGGTGCAGTGGGCCGGTCGAATCGAGGCGGACGTCGCCCGCCGAGGTCTTCACGCGGACGTCGCCCAGCCGGCCCTCGCCGAGCACCTGGGCCCATGCGCCGGTCACGTCGATGTGGGAGCCCGTCGGCAGCTCGACCGTCACGTCGACGGTGCCCGTGCGCCCGATCAGGTAACGCTGCTTGGGGGTCCGGATGGTCAGTACGCCGCCGGCGTAGGTGACCTCGGTCTGCTCGGCCGCCCGGGTGTCCTGCTCCTTCCCCGTGTCGCGGGGCCGCGCCTCGACGACGGTGTCGGGGCGGTCGCCGGCGGTGAACTGGATGGAGCCGGCCTCCACGTGCGCGGTGACCGAGATCGCTTCGGGGGTGTCGAAAGTAGGCATGGCTGTCCCGTCCTCTTGAGTGCTGAGAGCGTCCCCGCAGGTGGGACGTGGTGTGGGTGAAGTGGCAAGCCCTAGCGCACCCAGCCCGTGTAGCCCTGTCCGAGCGCCTGGCTCTTCTCTGTCGCACGCGGCCCGGCGCCACCGTCGACCGCCGCCGACACGGCTCGTACCAGCCATGCGTTGACCGACAGGCCCTCGCGGGTCGCGGCCTCCTCGGCGCGCGCCTTGAGGTGGGCCGGCAGGCGCAGGTTGACGCGGGCGGTGCCGCCTTCCTCGATGTCCACCGGGGCCTGGGTCCTGAGCGGTTCGGTGGGCGCGGCCGGCTCCATCGGGGCGACGCCGGTGGCCGGCAGTGTCACGACGAAGTCGGGGTCGAGTCCACGCAGCCGTACGTCGACCGAGCCCGGGGCGATGTCTCGGGTGATCTCATCCATCGCGGCGGAGAGCACGTTGAGCATCGTCAGCCGGGTCGCCGACTCCAGGGGGGCGGTAAGCCTCTCCGCCAGCGCGCGGGCTTCGTCGCCGCCGGCCTCGGCAGCCACCGCAAGTTCGCGGCGGAGGGTGTCGACATACGGGGTGAGGTCCATGACGCCATGATGGCACCATCGTGGCGCCATATGCAAGCTGTGCGGCACATTTCTCGGCGCCGCTACGAAGGGGATTGCGGTGATACCGCTCTGAGCTGCGCAAACGACATGACTGCCGGTCTGGAGGGGGAGTGGTGCCAGAGAGGCTCATTGGCTTCCTGCGGCGCGATGTGGCGCTGAGTGGCACCATGTGGCGCCACCTCACGCCGGTCGCGGCAGCGCGCCGACGGCAGCCCGTACCCCCGCGGTCGGCGGCATGCGGAGCCGATCGCGCCGCTGCGGGCTGTCGCCGTCAATCGCGCGTCAAGGCTCGGGCGTCCGGGATCAAGGGTCCGCCAACGGGCACGTCCGGTCCGGCGGGCGCGGGCATAGCGTCGACGACATGCCCCGGGCCCGCCAGGAGACCGGGGCGAGCCACCCGTCTCCACAAGGAGTGTCATGAACGACAGCCCGTGCGCCGAGGACCTCGACCCCCTTGATGCGAACCGGGCCGGAACACTGTTCGTTCCGGCCCGGCCGGGGCCGGCGGGCTACAGCGCCCGCCTCTTCCGTACACCTCTCGGCGGCCGCACCGCAGTCGCCTTCACCGACGAGCGCCGGCTGACCCGCACCCTCGGGCAGCAGCAGGGCTGGATCCGGCTCTCCGAGCCGGCGGTACGCGCGCTCGTCGCGCCCCTGGGGATCGTCGACCTCACGGTCGACCCGCTGCTCGCCGCCCCCGGGCCCGGCGCCGCACCCGCTGCCGGGCCCGGGGACGGCCGTACGGCGGGCAAGCCGCAGCGCGAGCACCGTCCGGCAAGGGATCCGCGACCCCTCGAAACGCGGCGCGTGAGCAGCGCGGCGTCTCTGTCCTCATCCGCCTCGTGACCGGCCGGGAGAACACCATGAACCCGACCCTGCCGGGCCTGTCCGCTGCGACACCGGTGCCGGCCGTGCCGCACACGGTCCCTGTGCCCCCCGAGCCGCCGGGCCGTGCCGCCGGCCTTTCCGTCTGGCCCGCGTCCGCCCGGCTCACCTCCCGCGGGGACGTCGCGGTGGGAGGCGTCTCCCTGGTCGAGGCCGCCGAGCGGTTCGGGACCCCGGTCTACGTCCTCGACGAGGGTGAGGTGCGGGAGCGGTGCCGCACGTATCTGCGCGCCTTTCCGGACACCGACGTCGTGTACGCGGCGAAGGCGTTCCTGTGCCGCGCCCTCCTGCACTGGGTACGGGAGGAGGGGCTCGGTCTGGACGTCTGCTCGGCGGGCGAGCTGGAGTTCGCCGTCACCAACGGCTTCCCTCCCGACCGCATCGTCCTGCACGGCAACGCCAAGAGTCCGGACGACCTGAGCACCGCGCTGCGACTCGGTGTCGGACGGATCGTCATTGACAGCGCGTGGGAGATCGCCCGGCTGTCCGCACTCGTCGCGGACGGCTCCCGTCAGAAGGTGCTGGTACGCGTGATCCCCGGCATCAGCGCGGGCGGCCACGCCGCGATCCGCACCGGCACGGACGACCAGAAGTTCGGGCTCTCCCTCAACGACGGCAGCGCCCAGCACGCGGTCACCCGGATCCTCGGCCAACCGCGGCTGGAACTGGTCGGACTGCACTGCCACATCGGCTCACAGATCACCACGGCCAAGCCCTACCTGACCGCGCTGCGGCGCATGGTCGGGCTGCTGGCCCGGATCCACCGGCAGCACGAAGTCGTGCTGCCCGAGCTGGACATGGGCGGCGGGCACGCCGTCGCCTACCGGCCGGGCGACGAACCGCTCGACATCCCGTCCCTCGGCACCCGCCTCCGCCGCGAACTCGCCACGAGCTGCGCCGCCGCCGGCATCCCCACGCCCCGGCTCACCGTCGAACCCGGCCGCGCCCTGGTGGGGCCCGCAGGCGTGGCGCTCTACCGGGTGCTCGCCGTCAAGCGCACCGGCGGCCGCGTCTTCGTGGCCGTCGACGGCGGAATGAGCGACAACCCGCGGCCTGCGCTGTACGGTGCCCGCTACGCGCCCCGGCTCATCGGCCGCCGCTCGACGGCCGAACCCTGCACGGCCACGGTCGTCGGCCGGTACTGCGAGGCGGGTGACGTGCTCGCCGCCGATGCGGTGCTGCCGGGCGACGTCCGTCCCGGAGACCTGGTGGCCATCCCGGTCGCGGGCGCCTATCACCTCTCGATGGCGTCCAGTTACAACGCGGTCGGCCGCCCGCCCGTGGCCGCCGTCCACGAGGGCCGCGCCCGGCTGTTGATACGCCGTGAGTCCCTCGCCGACATCAACGGCCGCGACATCGGGCTGTGACCGGGGTTCACGTGACGTGTCTCGTACGGGCGTGACGTGCCGCGTACGGGGCGGGACGCCGTCCGCTACTTCGTCGCGCCCTGGGCGAAGCCGTTGTAGATGTAGCGCTGGAGGAAAAGGAAGATGACCAGCGTGGGCACGATGACGAGAACCGCCCCGGCCGAGATGCTCTCCCAGTGGGCTCCGAACGGCCCCTTGAACCGGAACAGGGCGGTGGAGACCGTGCCGAGTTCCTGGGAGGGCATGTAGAGGAAGGGGATGTAGAAGTCGTTGTAGACGGTGATCCCCTTGATGATCACCACGGTCGCGACCGCCGGCTTGAGCAGCGGGAAGATGATCTTTCGGTAGATCGTGAAGGAGTTCGCCCCGTCCAGCCGCGCGGCCTCGTCGAGGGACACGGGGATGCCGCGGATGAACTGCAGGAAGATGTAGATCGACACGATGTCCGTGCCCATGTAGAGCAGGATCGGGGCCCAGCGCGTGTCGAACAGCCCGAAGCTGTTCACCACCTGGAAGGTGGCGACCTGCGTGGTGACTCCGGGCACGAGGGTGGCGATCAGGAAGAGACCCATGACGAGCTTCTTGGCCCGGAAGCGGAAGCGGTCGATGGCATAGGCCGTCATCGACCCGATGACCACGGTGCCGGTGAGGGAGAACAGCAGGATGAACGCGGTGTTGCCGAAGGCGGTCAGCATGTGGCCGTCGGAGAACGCGGTCGCGTAGTTGCTGAAGTTCAGCCAGTTGCCCGGCAGCGACAGTGCTCCGCCGTCCGAGGCTTCGCGCGACGTCTTCAGGGAGGTGAGGAAGATGACGGTGAGCGGGAGAAGCACCACCAGTGAGGCGACGACGAGAGACAGGTAGATGAACGTCCGACCGGCGCGGCCGCGCCGGCGGACGCGTCGCGGGTCCGGCACGGAGCGGGCGGGGGCGGCGGTCTGCGGGGCCGTGGTCATACGAGGTCCACCTTTTCGTCGGGCACGAGACGGCGCTGGATCCAGGTGATCAGCAGGATGATGAGCAGCAGCACCACCGCGGCCGCAGAGGCCAGCCCGGTCTTGTTGAACTGGAAGGCGAGCTTCACCGTCTGGATGACGAACGTCGACGTGCCGGTCGCACCGTTCGTCATGATCCAGGGGATCTCGAAGACCGCGAGCGACCCGGAGATCGCCAGGATGACGCTCAGACTCAGTACGGGCCGGATGCTCGGGGCGATGATGTGCCGGAACTGCTGCCACCGGGTCGCGCCGTCCAACTGGGCGGCCTCGTAGAGCTCGCCGGGGATCGACTGGATGGCACCGAGGAACAGGACGAAGTTCAGGCCGGTGAAGCGCCAGACGGAGACGCCGGCGAGCGAGGTGTTCGCCGATGCGGGGTCGCCCAGCCAGGCGTGGCCGGTGTCCGCTCCGAACCAGGACAGCACCGAGTCCAGAGTGCCGCCGTCCTGGAAGAAGTACAGGAAGACGAATCCGATGGCCACGCCGTTGACGAGGTAGGGGAAGAAGAGCAGGCCCTTGAACAGGTTGCGGAACCGCAGATCGAAACTGAGCACCGTGGCGAAGTACAGCGCGATGGCGATCTGTGCCACGGACGCGGCCAGGTAGTAGAAGCTCACGAAGAACACCCGGAACAGCTCGGGCCGGGTGAAGATCTGGACGTAGTTGTCCACTCCGGTGAAGTTCCGGTCAGGGCTGATCCCGTCCCAGTCCGTGAAGCTGTAATAGATCATGTTCCCCACGGGTACGTAGGTGAACGTGATCAGCAGGACCAGTGGCGCCGCCAGGAACAGCCACGGGGTCGCGCGGCGGAGCAGTAGCCCCCGGGCCCCGCGCCCTTGAGGGTCTGGGCCGCTCCTCGTCGTCCTGCGACGGGAGGGCGCCGCGCGATGCGTCCGCACGCTCGCGGCCTCGGTCGTCTCGGTCATATCGGGCCTTTCGTCGTCCGCTTCGTCATCCCGTGTGTGTGGGAGGGCGGGGCCCGGCCGGTGTCGTGCGGCCGGGCCCCCCTCACCGGTTCAGGAGCCCTCGGTCTTCGCCGCCTCGTCCCACCTCTTGTCGAGGTCGGCGAAGTAGTCCTCGAGGCTGCCCTTCTGTGCTCCGCGGGCGATGTCGATCAGCTTCTGGCGGTAGTCGGGCTTGTTGAGCCCGATCTCGGCGGCGTTGTCGATGTCGTTCACCGCGCCCGTCTTGCCCTCCGAACGCTCCACGAAGGTGACATCGTTGTCAGTGAAGTCCTTCAGGGTCGCGGGCATGGGGGCCGACTTCAGGGTGGGGACGGCCCCCTCCTTCGCGGAGTAGCCGGACTTCTCGGTGAACCAGTCGATCCAGGCCCGGGCCGCTTCCTTGTGCTCGGAGTGGGCGTTGACGGCCTGCTGGTAGTCCGACACCAAGGTGGCGCACTGTCCGTTCTCCCGCTGGAGGGGGACGGGCATGAAGCTGATGTCGTCGGGGTTCTTCCCGGCCTTCTCGGCGGCGTCCTTCATCTGGGTGATCGACCACGAGCCGACCATCATGGAGCCGATGCTGCCCTTGGCGAGCATGCTCTTGGAGGCTTCCCAGTTGGTGGTGCTGGGGTCCTTCTCGGAGAGCCCGTCCTTGACGATGTCGTACAGCAGGGTGTCGATCACCCCGAGTTCACTGCCCGGCTTCCAGGGGGAGACCGGCCCGGCGAGCTTGTCGTTGGCTTCCTCGCTGCATGTGACCGAGCCGATGTTGCTGCTCCACTGGACCAGCGGCCAGCCGTCCTTGAAGTTCGTGTAGTAGGGGGTGGCGCCGGTCTTCGCCTTGATCGCCTTCAGTCCCGCGAGGAACGCCTCCGGCGAGTCGGGCCAGGCGGTGATGCCGGCCTTCTTCCAGACGGCCTTGTTGTAGACGAAGCCGTTGGCGGTGCCGAACTGGGCGATGCCGTAGACCTTGCCTCCGACGGACGTCTTGTCGCTGAAGCGGTATTTGTCCGACATCTCGATCGACGAACCCAGCGGGGCGAAGAACTTGGGGTAGTCGTTCTTGGAGACCGCGGCCGGGATCATGAGGACGTCGCCGTAGTCCTCCGTGTTCATCCGGATCTTGACCTCGCCCTCGTAGTCGGTGAGTCCTTCGAACTTCACCTCGACCTTGGGGTAGATCTTGTTGAACTCCGCGGCATAGGCGTCCATGGCCCCGCTCTGGACCAGGTCCGTCCGCTGGGTGAGGACCGTGATGGTCCCCGTCGCCCTGGCCGGGTCGGCGGGGGCTTCGGCCGTCTCGGTCGAAGGCGCCCCGCCGCCGCTGCAGCCCGTCACGGTCAGTGTCGCGACGGCCAGAAGTGCGCCTGCGAGCGTCTTGGTCTTCCCCATGTGCCCAACTCCTTCAGATGGCGGATCAGGTCTGCGGTGGGATGTTGGCACTATGGCAGGAAGCATGTGAACCGGTAAAGCTAAGATTTCCTTCACGATGCCTAATCGTTACCAGTCGATGCATAGGGGCAGGTCACAAGCTTCACTTACGCGCGGAGCGTGGCGATCTCGTGACTAGACCGGTTTATGGACAGTGATCGACGGGCGAGCTAAGTTGTGCGGCGTCATACATCTGCCAGCGTGCGTACCGGGCGATTGGAGCCGCACATGAAGGACGTCACCCCGCTCACCGAAGGCTGGACCCTGCGTCACGGACAGGACCGGCTGCCGGCTCAGGTCCCTGGCTGCGTCCATACCGATCTGCTTGCCGCCGGAGTCATTCCGGACCCCTTCCTCGGTCTCAACGAGACCGAGGTCGCCTGGGTCGGACGGCGCTCGTGGACCTACGCCACCGACGTTTCCCACGACAGCCGGCACGAGCGCACCGACGTCGTCTTCGAAGGCCTGGACACCGCTGCGCGGATCGTCTTCGGCGGCCGCGAGCTCGGGACGACCCGGAACATGCACCGCACCTACCGGTTCGACGTCACGGGGCCGCCCGGCCGGCTGGAGGTTCACTTCGCCTCCGCCTACACCGAGGCCGAAGCGGTACGCGCGACCACCGGGGACCGCCCCAACGTGTATCCCGAACCGTTCCAGTACATCCGGAAGATGGCCAGCAGCTTCGGCTGGGACTGGGGACCGACGCTCGTCACCGCCGGCATCTGGCGCCCCGTACGGCTGGAACACTGGTCGACGGCGCGTCTCGCGTCCGTCCGCCCGCTCGTCACCGTCGACGAAGGCACGGGAAGCGTCGAGGTCGCCCTACAGGTCGAGCGCACCCCCGCAGGCGCGGACACGATCCTGCTGGCGCGGGCCACGGTGGCCGGGGAAACGGTGGAAACCCGCTTCGACGGCGACGAGGCCGTGCTGCGCCTGACAGTCGACCGGCCCAGGCTCTGGTGGCCGCGCGGTTACGGGGACCAGCCGCTTCACGACCTCGACGTCACCCTTCTCGACGAGGAGGGCGAACTCGACACCTGGCACCGGCGCATCGGGTTCCGCACCGTCGAACTCGACCGCACCGCCGACGCGCAGGGCTCGGGTTTCACCCTCGTCGTCAACGGTGAACGGGTGTTCGCCCGCGGCGTCAACTGGATCCCCGACGACGTGTTCCCCTCACGCGTCACACCCGAGCGCTACCGCACCCGGCTCGGCCAGGCCGCGGACGCCAACGTCGACCTGGTACGCGTCTGGGGCGGCGGCATCTACGAGGACGAGGCGTTCTACGACGCCTGCGACGAACTCGGCCTGATGGTCTGGCAGGACTTCCTGTTCGCCTGCGCGGCCTACCCGGAGGAGCAGCCGCTGCGGGGAGAGATCGAAGCAGAAGCGCGCGACAACGTTGTCCGGCTCATGTCCCACGCCGGCCTGGTCCTGTGGAACGGCAACAACGAGAACCTCTGGGGATTCCGCGACTGGGACTGGGAGCCCGGACTCGCGGGAGACTCCTGGGGCGAGGGCTACTACCTCGGCCTGCTGCCCCGTCTGGTCGCCGAGCTCGACCCCACGCGGCCCTATGCCGCGGGGAGCCCGTGGTCCGGATCATGGGACCACCACCCGAACGACCCCGACCACGGCACGTATCACTCCTGGGAGGTGTGGAACCGCCAGGACTACGCCGAGTACCGCGCGAACGTGCCGAGGTTCGTCGCCGAGTTCGGATGGCAGGCCCCTCCGACGATGGCCACGCTCCGGCGCGCGCTTCCCGGCGAGAACCTGGCCCCCGACTCCCCGGGCATGCTGCACCACCAGAAGGCGGAGGAGGGCAACGACAAGCTCAACCGCGGCGTCGCGCGCCACTTCGTGCTGCCCGAGGGCGACTTCGACCGGTGGCACTACCTGACCCAGGTCGTCCAGGCGCGTGCCGTCGCCGCAGGCATCGAGCACTGGCGCTCCCACTGGCCGGTGTGTGCCGGCACCGTCGTCTGGCAGCTCAACGACTGCTGGCCGGTGAGCTCCTGGGCGGCCGTCGACGGGGACGGCCGCCCCAAGCCGCTCCACCACGAACTGCGCCGTGTCTACGCGGACCGGCTGCTGACCCTCCAGCCCGCCGAGGAGGGGGGCCTGGTCCTCGCCGTCGTCAACCAGGCCGCCACACCATGGCGCACCGTGGTGACACTGCGCCGCCTGGAGGCCGACGGCGCGACGGTCAGCCACAGCACGCACGAGGTGACCGCGGCCCCGCGTTCCGTCGCTCGGCTCCCGGTTCCTCCCGGGCTGGTGCCGGACGAGCGCACCGCCAAGGAGTTCCTCGTCGCCGACGCCGACGGCCTGCGGGCGACGCACTTCCCCGTGCCCGACAAGGAGTTCGCCTACGCGCAGCCGTCCTTCGGGATCGCGGTGGAACCTGTTCCGGGCGACGGCGGTAAGGTCGACGTCGTGGTCAATGCGCACACCCTCGTCAGGGACCTTCTGCTCCAGGCCGACCGGCTGAGCCCCGATGCCGCCGCCGACCGCGGTCTCACCACCTTGCTGCCCGGCGAGCAGGTCCGGATCCGGGTCACCGGCTGCGGCCATGTGACCACGGACGACGCAGCAGCTGCCTTGTTCTGCGCGGACGCGAGATGAACGGTCCGGCGCGTATCACCATCAAGGACGTCGCTGCCCGGGCCGGTGTGTCCAAGGGTGCGGTGTCGTTGGCGTTCAACAACAAGCCCGGT
>NZ_JBIDAD010000041.1:0-11366 GCF_043202315.1 Streptomyces sp. NPDC048211 | reverse complement strand
GCGCGCGTCCTCCTCCGGAGGAACGACGCACGCCCCTACGGGGCGTAAATACGATAAACCCTACGGGTTTATGCAATTCCTCCGGAATTGCAAAATGAATTCCTCCGGAATTCATGCCCGCCCGGGGATCTGTGAGGCTTCGTCATGCCCCTCTCGCCGGAGTGTAGCTGCTCCTCAAGCCAGTAGCTACAAGGATAGGGCGGGGCGTCCGTCGTCGCCTGACCCGGAGGCTGGGACCCGGGGCCGGCTGCCGGGCCCTACCGGCCGAGGAGGCTCCTCCCCTGCCCGCCCCTTCCACGGCCCGACCCCTCAATGCATCACGTAATTTGCCAGGGTAGAAACCGTTAGAAACGAGCACTCCCACCAGACACCAAACCCCCCGACAGACGCCCTCGCCACCACATACCGAGGATCACTGAAACTGCACAGTACCCAACCAACCTGCACAGGCACGGCAGGAACCAAAAACGCCACAGGTCAGACGGCTGGACCATCCCAACCCTGCGCAGGTTCACCGAGCCTCGACACTAGACACCCCCGAAGCTAAACGAAAAGGGGCGATAGGAAGAGGAAGGAATGCAAGAGGAAAGCCGTCCGTAGTTCTGAAACGTGCGCCACCAATACTAGTCAGAAGCACTTCTGAGGAGCCCTCAGGACCAGCAGAGCCTCAGTCATGTAAATCTTGAAACCACTCCAAACCCTGGCCGAGAACGCCGCACAAATACGAACGCTGCCGCTCCATAAAACGGCCTCGAAAGGAACGTGACTTACAAGCGTCATACCCATCAGTTGAAACCTAGCAAGCGCGTTCGCGGAGCGTGAGCTACACGCCCGGGTTCCGTACGGGCACAAGGAGGGCACGTACCCGCCGGGGCAGTGGGTCGCGGAGCAGCGGCGCGCGTACAGGGCAGGCAGATGATGACCGGCCTGCGCACCAGCGGCTGCCCACTCCCTGGTACCGCTCAACGACTGGCCCCTATGGGCCTTCCGCCGCCGCGCCGCGCGCCGCCGGCCCGAATACCCCGAACCCGCCGAACGCGACCGCATCCTCAACCTGATCCGCGAACACGGCCCCCTCACCCAGCGCGAGCTACGACAGCCCGGCGACCGGGCCAGCAACGGCTGGGCCTGGGGACCGGCCAAACGAGCCGCCGAGTTCATGCTGTGGGCTGGCGACCTCATCTGCGTGCGCCGCACCCCACGCTGGGAACGTCTGCTCGACCTCCCCGAACGCCACCTCCCCCCCCACACCTGCACACCGAGGCGCAGACCGACAACGAATGCCTCACCGCCCTGCTCACCTACGCCGGCCGCGCCCTCGGCATCGCCACCACCAGCGACCTCGCCAACTACCTCCGAATCCCCACCCGCGCCGCCACGCGGCTCCTCCCACACAGCCCCTTGCTCCCAGCCACCGTCTCTGGCTGGACCAAGGCAACCTGGGCACATCCCGACGTCCTGACAGACCGGATGGCCCGGCCGTCCTCCTCGGACCGTTCGACAACCTGATCTGGTACAGACCCCGTACCCAGCGGCTCTTCGGCTTCACTCACACCCTGGCGGCATACAAACCCGCCCACCACCGCGCCCACGGCTACTACGTCTGCCCCCTCCTCGCCCATGACCAGCTAATCGCCCGGGCAGACCTCACCCGCACCGAACACACCCTCACCATCCACCACATGACCACAGAGCCCGATCACCCACCCGAAGCACCCCAGCTACTCGATGAGGCATACGCCCGCATGACCACCGCAGTCGGGTACTCCTGAGCGGCGTACAGCCCAACGTGCCCCACGTGACAGGGCTGGGCGGCACGGTTTGCGCGGCCCGGCACACCACCGTCAACCTGGTGCATGCCCGATCTCCGTCGCTTCGTCGCGCGCATCGACTCCGAACAGCGAAAGGAGGATGCGAAGCAGTAGCCCTGAGCACTGCAACGAGGGCGGGCTGGCTGCGCTCTCCTGAGGAAAAGGGTTCTTCTGGCCAGCTGATCACAGCCGCCCATAGGGTGACGGGGACGAGAGAAGAGCACGATGGATCCCCGCATACCCCGCCTGCGTCGCAAGCTGGCCGCGATCCCGTTCCAAGCACTGCGCAGCCACTCCTTCGGAGAAGAGCAACACAAGTTCCGCCTCGGTCCGAAGCTGGCGGAAGCGCGCGTCGCTGCGTTCGAGGCCGAGCACGACATCGTCCTGCCCGACGCCTATCGGCAGTTCCTCACGCATATCGGCGGCTCAGGCGCAGCGCCGTTCTACGGCGTCATGCCGCTGGTGCGGTGTTCCTTGGTGGTCATGAACCCGCGCGGAGAACCGGGGGCACCCCGCGGCTTCGACGGCGCAGAGTCCGGGGGCCACGGACGTGACCTCTTCCTCCACGTCATCGAAATGGGCTGCACCGACGTATGCGTCATCGCGGTGACCGGTCCCCTCACCGGCCGCGTCCTCATCGGCAACAGCGACGGGTTCTGGGGCCCCAACGTCTCCTCAGCCACCGACTTCCTCGACTGGTACGAACGCTGGCTCAACCACATGAGCGCCGGACGCGACAACCGGGCCCTGGAACTCACCTCACCCCAGCTTCGTGGCCATCCCGACAGGCATCGTATGGCACCGAAGATTTGACTCTCCGTGACCACTCCACGGACAACTCGCGAGGCTGTCTCTGTGTCCCAACGCTCACCGGCCAAGAACAACCGCAGGTCGGCCCATTAGGGTCGGCGGCATGACGACACCTCTTGCCACCAGCGCCTTCGACTCGCTCCGCCTCGACGCCGTGCCCGACCAGGAGACGCTGCGCCAGACCTACGAACTCCCCAACGACGCGGCCGTGCGCAAGCAGATGACCGAACTCACCGAACAGACCCGGCGGCTGATCGGCTGCTCATCACTGGTCCTGGTCGCCAGCGCGGACGCCGAGGGCAACTGTGACGTCTCCCCGCGCGGCGGCCCCGCCGGGTTCGTCGCCGTCCTGGACGCACGGACGGTGGCGATACCGGACGCGACTGGCAACAAGCGTCTGGACACCCTGCAGAACGTCATCGCCACCGGACGGGCCGGGCTACTGTTCCTCATCCCGGGGCGCACCACGACGCTGAGGGTGAACGGCCGGGCCTGCGTCTCCACCCGCCCGGAGCTGTTGTCGCAGCTGACCGCCGTGGGCAAGCCGCCGACCAGTGCCCTGGTGCTGGGGATCGAGGAGGTCTATCCGCACTGCCCCAAGTCGCTCCTGCGCAGCGGAGCCTGGAAACCGGAGCAGTGGCTGCCGGCGGACGCCCAGCCGACCTCGGCCGAGGTGACGCTGGCCCAGCTGCGGATGCCGGAGCTGACGATCGCGGACATCGAGCAGGCGGAAGCGGACTCGCTGAAGTACCGGTACGAGTAACGAGCCGACCAGCGATTGCCGAACTACCGGGCCTTCCACCGCGAAGGTGGGCACGCGGTTATTGATCACGCGGCGAGCGTGAGTTCAGCGGTTTGGTGTCGGCGTTCGTATTCGATTGGGGCTGAGGTGGCCATTGGCGGAGTGCCGACGGCGGGTGTTGTAGCGGGTCAGCCAGTCGAAGACAGTCCTGCGGCAGGTGTCGGCATCGCCGTAGTCCTGGGCGCCTTGGAGGGTCTCGCGTTTCGTGTTCCTGTAGACGCCGAGGAGCTTCGCAATCGAGGTGACGGTGTTCTCCGGGCGGGCGAGCAGGTGGCGGGCATGGCGTACCTGCTCCTGCGTCGTCGCCGACGAGCGGCCGTCCGCCGAGGGCTCCGCGGGCGCGGGCGGCGTCTCTGGCCGGATCTCAGTAGTACGTCGGCGAGGGCCTGGGTCCATGACGCAACCCTTCCTATAGGTGGCACTCAGTGCCAGAGTGTGGGCATGAACTCTCCAATCATCTCGGGGGCCTCGCAGGCTTGGGCGGCACTGGGTGCCGATTCTTCGCTGCTCGACCGGGTGTCCTACGGCGGTCCGTCCGGAGGGCTGCCGGCGCGGC
Organism: Streptomyces sp. NPDC048211; assembly: GCF_043202315.1. Taxonomy (NCBI): domain Bacteria; kingdom Bacillati; phylum Actinomycetota; class Actinomycetes; order Kitasatosporales; family Streptomycetaceae; genus Streptomyces; species Streptomyces sp. NPDC048211. Next base: position 7,387 of record NZ_JBIDAD010000041.1, on the reverse strand, counting down.
TGCCCGTCATGGAGTTGGCGCGAGCCACCGTCGCGGTGTGCTCGCTCGCGGCCGCGGAGCTCACTTCCGTACGCACGGGGCGCCCCGTGCCCCGTGTGCGGGTCGATGACGAGGCAGTCGCGACGGCGTTCCTCAGCGACCGGTTGGTGCGGGCCGACGGGCGAGCGTGGTCGACCTTCGCGCCGCTGTCCCGGTTCTGGCGGGCAACCGACGGATGGGTTCGTACGCACGCCAACTACCCGCACCACCGGGCCCGATTGCTCGCCGCTCTCGGGGTGCCGGGGAACGCCGACGAGGAGGCGGTGGACGCGGTGGCCCAGGCGATCGCGGGGCTTACCGCGCTAGAAGTGGAGGAGACCGTGTACGCGGCGGGCGGTTTGGCCGTCGCTGCACGCGGCCCCGAGGACTGGGCCAAGAGCGAGCAGGGAGTCATGGTTGCGGGGCAGCCGCTGCTGACGACGGCGCGCATCGATGATGCCCCGGATCGAATGCTCGGTGGTGCCGCGCTACCGTGCGCGGGGCTGCGCGTCCTGGATCTGACCCGAGTACTGGCCGGACCGGTCGCCACCCGAACGCTTGCGTTGCTCGGCGCTGACGTGCTGCGGATCGACGCCCCACAGCTGCCGGAAAGTCAGGAGGCCCACAACGACACAGGGATGGGGAAACGCTCGACCACCCTGGACCTGGGAGAGGACACCGACCGTAGGCTCTTCGAGGAACTGCTCGATACGGCAGACGTGGTGGTCACCGGTTACCGGCCGGGCGCGCTGGAACGGTTCGGACTGACGCCCGAGGCGCTCGCCGAGCGCCGACCGGGTCTCGTCATCGCCCAGCTCTCCGCGTGGGGCCGTTACGGACCGTGGCGCGAGCGGCGCGGCTTTGACAGCCTGGTCCAGGTGGCCACCGGCATCGCCGAGCTGGAGGGCTCGCCGGACTCGCCCGGTGCTCTGCCCGCTCAGGCGCTCGACCACGGCACCGGCTATCTGCTCGCGGCCGGTGTCCTGCGCGCGCTCACCGAGCAGCACCGCACGGGCGGCACACGGCTGGTCCGCCTGGCGCTGACGCAGACCGCGCACTGGCTGGTCCACGACCTGGCACCCGCTCCGGGCGAGGAAGAGGGCTTCAACGCCGAACACTGGCTGACCGAGACCGACAGCCCCATGGGCCGACTGCGGCACGCGCTGCCGCCGGTGTCGTACGACGGGGGCCCAGTGAACTGGGCACGTCCGCCGGGTCTATGGGGAACGGATGCGCCGGTCTGGGCCGGCGCCTAACGAATACCCTCGCGGCGTGCGCCCGTCACACCGATGCAGTCGTGTCACGGCCGCCGGGAGTCGGACGGCCATGACACCACCGTGTCGCCGCTCATGGCACTGCACAGAGGCGTGGCAGGAGTCAGCCAGTGGCATCGGCGTCACTCCTGGCTCCTACGCCGGAGCGAACAAGCGCGTTTCATAGGTGGTCGCTCGTGGAACAGCCGCCCGCCCAGCGGTCCACCTGCGGCAATCATGTCTCACGAGTTGTTGCAAACGACTGGACGTCTGAAACGTCCTCATGAACCACTCCGGGCTCGTGAGCGACGACTTCAAACGCGTGGAAGCGCACGACTGTCCGATGTCCACCTGCGCCGCCCCCACAGGCTCCGCGTGCCGGACCGGCAAGGGCAAGGTGGCCATCCAGTACCACACCGCCCGCTTCCGCCTCGTGCCCCAACTCACCAAGACGCTCAGCGTGCCGACCCCGGCCGTACGCAAGCCGGGGTCGATGTGGACCGAGCTGCCCCGACCGGTGAGCGTCGGCACCGCACCGGTCGGGCACGTCCGCCTCGGCTACGCCCCCGCCTCAACCGCGCGGCAGTCACTGGACGCGCAACTGGACTCGCTCGCCGAGATCGGGGTCACCCGGGTCTTCTCGGAGAAGATCTCCACCCGTGCCACCATGCGCCCCGAGCTGGACGCGGCCGTGAAGCTCGCCGGGGAGATCCGCTCCTCCGGCGTCGCCGTCACACTCGTCGTCCACGAGCACAAGCGGCTCAGCAGCGGCATCGAACTCGCCATGCTCGCCGAGGAACTGAAGGCGAGCGACGTCGGCCTGGAGTTCCTCACCGGAGAGCTCAAAGGCTCGCACGACCCCTCGGGGATCGTCCTCACCGTGCTCGCCGCGATGTCCGGCACGGAGCGCGAGTACATCCGCGACCGCACCCTCGAAGGACACGAGTCAGCCCGCAAACGCGGCAAGACCATCGGCGGCGCCGGTGTCACCGACAACGACATGCTGTTCACCGCCCTCCGCCTGCGCGATGAAGAGCTGAGTCTGCGCGACATCGCCGCTCGACTCGTCATCTCCAAGGGCGCCAAGAAGGGACAACGCCCCTCACCCGCCACCATCATGCGCATGCTGCGCGAACACGACGAGCAGACAGCCACGCCCCCTCTGGAGCCCAGGGCCTGACCTGCGACTCAGTCCTTAGTAGCTGTTGTCGTTCCGATCTTGAGGGGTGGGCGTCGAACGGGAGTCTCGTTCGGGTGACCGTGGCCGGCTGCGGGCATGAAGGCAGGGCCCCTTGGTAGCTCGGGGTTGCGAAGCCAACCGAGATCCAGGAGACCCTGTTGCCGCAGTTGTACGTGCTCGTGCCGGTGGAGTTCAACTCGGTTGCTCTGTCGTGTGATTGTGTCGCTCACCGGTTCGGGAATGCGGCCGACCATCCGGAGCGTGTTCGGCGGTATCCCTCGGACATGACGGACTCAGAGTGGGCCGTGGTCCGGCCGCTGCTGCCGGTGCCGGGCTGGATGCGGGATCGGGGCGGGCAGCCGGAGGCGTACTGCCACCGGGCGATACTGGACGCGATCCGCTATCTGGTCGACAACGGAACGAAGTGGCGGGCCATGCCGGCCGACTTCCCGCCGTGGGACCGGGTCTATGCGTTCTTCCGCCGCTGGCGCGACCACGTGCTGCTCAGGGAGTTCCACGACCGGCTGCGCGGCCGGGTCCGCGAGGAGTCGGGGCGGGATGCGGAACCGACGGCCGGCGTGATCGACTCGCAGTCCGTCAAGGCGGACGCCGTCGTCGGCGCTGCGGTGCTGCCGCCGCGCGACGAACGATTGGAGGCCCTGCCCCGCTGGGCTGACGCCCACTTGGCCCAGGCACCGCTCCCTCAGCGGCAGCTCGTCACCCCTTTCACCCATTGGTATCTGCTCCACCGCATCCGCCGGGCCCACCGGCACCGCCTGCTACGCGCCAGCACACAGCACCAGATGCGATCGCGACTGCGCCGGGCCCTGGAACTGCTCGACTGGCTCGACGAGCACGGCACCACTCTCGGGGAACTCACACAGCCAACACTCGAGATGTGGCTGGAGGAAGGGGCTGTTGAACGTCGTGAGGTGCGTGCCTTCGTCACCTGGGCGCGAGGTCGGGGCCTTGTCGGCGAGCTCGTAGTTCCCCGGGCACGCATCGCCGCCCCCAGCGTATTCATGACGGACAAGGAGCAGGCCGAGCAACTGCACCGGTGTCTCGGCGACGATTCTCTGCCTCTCGATGTTCGTACGGCCCGTGCCCTGACGCTCCTCTTCGGGCTGCAGCACACCAAACTGCTCGAACTCACCGTGCGCGACGTCATAGACGACAACGCGATGGTGGCGCTCAACCTCGCAGGCAATCGTCTTCCGCTGCCGCCCGAAGTCGCCCAGTTGGTTCGTGCGCAACGCGACCAGTGCCAGGCACGCTGGCAGCTCGATCAGACAGTCAGCACAACACCGTGGCTGTTCCCCGGCCAGGAACCCGCCCGCCCTCTCGGAGCCACCTACCTCAATTTGAAGCTCCGCCGACACGGCATCGCGCCCCGCGCCGACCGCAACAATGCTCGTCTCGCGCTGGCCACAGACCTGCCGGCGTCCGTCCTCGCCGACTTCACCGGCACCAGCGTCAGCAACGCCACCCGCTGGACCGGATACGCCAGACGCGACTGGATCTACTACATCGCGGCCCGCGCACGGGTCTGACTGTTTCCAAGCGTGCCGGGCAATGGAGCAGAGAGATCACAACGAGATGCGAGGCCGTCATATTGCCTCGGCGCATTCATGGACGACGGCATAAAGTTGACGAATCAGGCTCAAGGAGGAGGAGAGAGGGTCTGGGTTGGCCTGCATGTGAGGCGCGTCGTGGAGCCACTGCTGCCACAGGCCGTCCAGGCCCAGGAAACGGTCGGCTTGATCGTTTCCAAGATTCAGGCTGATGAACTGGAGAGCACCCATGACGACGGTCTGGTCGTACGCGAGGTCAGGGCGGCAGAGGTAGCGATCAAGGTAGGCGGCGAGCAGATCAGCATCGCGCTCCGTTCCGAAGGTGGCCAGGGCCACGCAGTAGGCCAGCCCAGCAGAGCAGACCTCGCTCGCCAGCAGGAGTTCTCCGAGGCACTCGCGAAACTCGGTCCGTCGAGAGACGGCTACGAGCCAAGCTGCCGTTCTCCGTTCGCGCCAGCTGCCCTCAAGAAGGGTGGCGATCTCATCCGCGGTGATGAGTCCTGCATCCTCGCGGAGGTCGCGTATGAACCGGTCGTACTCAGGGCTTCGCATGCGTAGCAAGCTGCCTCCGAGCTTCAGATAGCGCCGTCGCTCACCCTCGGGCGTGACATAGCGGCGAACCAGGGCCAGCAGTTCGGGATCCTCGTGGGCATGGCGCATCACAGGGCCGATCCTGCCTCGCTGGTGCACAACGAGGCCACCCCATTCTTGCGCTGCTCGTTCGCTGCTCTCACCGGGACCAGCGCGACAGACTGGTCAAGTTCGTCGAACACGACCGGACCGGCTACATCAGCAGCCGATGAAGCGGCAGCTAAGGGTTGTCCCGTAATGATCTTGGGCTGGGTGGTGGCAAGGCTGGTTGCGGTGCCATCCGTTGGCCTATCCGGCGAGGGTGAGGTTGTGGAGGCGGGCGATGCCGAGCACGGCGTGATGGACGCCGTCGCCTTTGAGTCAGCAGTCGCGGAGGATCTTCCAGGTCTTCATGCGGGCGAAGGCGTGCTCGACGCGGGCGCGGACCTGTTTGTGGGACTTGTTGTGGGCCTGCTTCCAGTCGGGCAGCACTTCCCCTTTGCGGCGGCGGTGGGGCATGACGAGTCCGGTGCCGGGGTAGCCGCCGTCGGCGATCGTCATGGTCGTGCCGACGGCGGCCTTGGCACCGGATTCCTCCCATGCCTTGCAGTCATTGCGGTTGCCGGGCAGGGGCTCGCCCACCACAACGACCAGCCGAGTGTCGGCGTCGATGACGACCTGGTGATTGGTGGAGTACCGGTAGTTCTTGGACTGCTCGGCGACCGTGTGGTCACGGGTCGGTACCAGCGTGCCGTCCACGATGAGCACGGTGTCCTTCGCGAACCGCCTGCGGGGCTGCAGTGCGAGCCGTGGCCCGAGGTGGTCGATGACCCGGTCCGCCGCCGACTTCGAGATGCCGAACAGCGGCGCCAGTTGGCGCATCGTCAAGTTCGTTCGCCAGTACGCCGCGACCAGTAGGACGCGTTCCTCGAGCGAGAGCGCCCAGGGCCGTCCGCGCTGGACCTCGGCAGCCATCTCGCGCCGCACGGCAGTCACCAACTTGCCGAAGCAGCGCGGGCTCAGCCCCGTGAACGGACCTATCCAAGACGGCTCCGACGCCGTGATCACACCAGCCAGACCAAGATCATCTCGGCTGGCGAGTCGATCACTCCCATTCAGTCTAAAGAGACTTGGCGAACCAGTGATCCGCCCTGCCGTGACCTTCATACGGCTCGGTCTCCTGGTAGCCGTGCTTGGAGTACAGAGTCCGCGCCGCGATGAGTTGGGTGTTGGTCTCGCACACGATCCGGACGGCGCCGAGCCTGGTGGCCGTCTCCTCAGCGGCCAGAAGGAGGCCCCGGCCCACCCCTGCTCCCCGGCCGGCGGGGCGCACGTACATCCGCTTGAGTTCCGCGGTCCCAGCGGTGCCTCTCATCAACCGCACTCCTGCGCAGCCCAGAAACTCGCCCTCCTCGCTGCGTGCAATGAGGAACGCGCCACCGGGCGGGCTGAGGTCACGATGGGGGTCCTTCGCGAGCACCGCACGAAGCTCTTCACTTGTGACCGAACGTCCCAGAACCCGCCTCCCCATCTCGCTGAAGTACTCCCGCATCACCTCGTCGACACCTGTGTCCAGGACAGACGCGGTCCCGATAGTCCAAGTAGGCATGCAACCCATGCTCTCGCAGCCGCCCATGGGCCGTCCATGGTCCTACCGCTCAGCTTCCAGCCGGTGGTCGTTACGGGACAGCCCTTAGGAAGTCAGTTTCTCTCGTGGATGCGCCCCGGCATCATGGTCGTCGGCGGCTACAGACGCGAGAGGACGAGTGCAGCAGGTGTCTGGAGACGGGCAGGCGGATCTGACGAAGCTGTGGCATCAGCATTGGCCCCATTGCCCACCAGTTGGATACAAGCTCCGTGACCCGTATCGGGATGTCTGGGTACGTTTTCACAGCCTGCCGGAGTCGAAGCGGTACCCCGAGGACGAGAGCGAGTACACCGTCGTCCTGGAGCGTTACAACACCGTCCTTGATGAGTTGTTCGCTGGTGCGGACGTGTACGTCATCACTCCGACCTGGACGACCGAAGCCGAGGTTCCGTCAGTGAAACCCGGAACGGGGTATTGGCAGAGCGTGCTGGTGGAGGACGATCCCGACCCTGAGTTCCGCACGTACTGCCACCTCTTCGCCGTCCGCCAGCCCTGGCAGCACGGCTGCGTCGACGACTTGCTCCGAGATACCGCCGACGACAAGGTGGCCGGAATCCTCATCACCGACACCCGCATGCAGCGCATCCACCACCCTTACGACGGTGGCGCCGACGTCTTCCTCACCACATCCGACGAGCGGGACCAGATGCGCGATCGGCATGCCGACTGGCTTTCCAGTCATCCCTCGGGTCTCTGACCGGCTCGGATCGCCGCCCCGCTCAGAACGGTCTGCACCCCAAATTCCGGGTTTAGAGGCTCCACGAGTTCCCTAGTGGCGACGGCCATGAGGCGGGCGGGTGCATCACCCTCCAGCAGCCCGCCCACGTACTCGATGGCCTCTGCGGGCGAGAGCACAGGCAGCCTCTGGCGCAATGTCCGCACAGCATGCATGCGTCCTCGCGTAGGCGCGAGTTCGCGGAGCACATCGTGCAGATAGTCCACCGCGGTACGCACCGGGAGCCCACGTATCCGGGCTCGGTAGTCGTCCTCCCAGGCCCCGGTCACCGCGGAGACGACGCCGACCTGGTGCAGTCCCCCGTCGACACGGTCGACTAAGCGTTGTCCCGTAAATGCTCTCTGAGCGACCTCGGGCATGGTGGACTGCTGCACGGCGGGTGGTCTATCCGGCGAGGGCGAGGTTGTGCAT
>NZ_JBIDAD010000040.1:0-12147 GCF_043202315.1 Streptomyces sp. NPDC048211 | reverse complement strand
GGGGACCCTGTGGGAGAGTAGGACGCCGCCGAACTCCTTTTATGAAAAGCCCCGTGCCCTTGTGGCACGGGGCTTTTCTGCGTTCCCGAACAGAATGGTGTGTCCGACTGCCGATGCCGACTGCCGGCTGGTGGAGGGATCGACGGCACCTCTTTCACGTCTTCATCCCCCCGTCTGCGCTCCGGACGCCGTCGTGCACCAGCCGGTGATGACTGGCCTCGACCGATTCCTTCGACGCCGCCGACCAAGCCGTCCTGCTCCCGCGGGACCGGCTCATTGCAGAATGCGGGACAGCCGAGAGCCTTCCGGCCGCGTCCGGACGATCGCAGACTCGGTGGTGCGGCAGACCCGGCACTGCGGTTGCAGCCCGTTTGCCCCTCCGCCTCGGCGCGACTGGTAGAGGGGGATCTCTGGGCGTATGGGTCGTCAACCAGATCCACCTGCCTGTCCGGAGCCTCATGCATCTGTGCCCTCATTGGCAATCGTTCTGTCCGGCTCGGGCCCGCGCTCCCTGGCCGAGTTCCTGGCGGCCCGGCGCCGTGCGGGCAGCACACCCCCGCGCCGCCTGGCCACCGACGGACAGACCCTGCTCGTCCCGGCCCCACCTGCGCTGCGGCCATACGTATCCCTGCGATCCGGTCGGACGCGGACGCCGTGATCAATCTCGACTTCGACGAGCAGGGCCGCCGCATCGGCATCGAGGTGTTGGCCGCCGGTTCGACATTGCGCGAGTACCGGCTCAAGTCCCTGGATCGGCTGGACCGTGACGGCTCAGGAACTGTTGAGCACCGTCCAGCCGACTACCGCGTCCAGCTCGTAGCTTCACTGCTTTGACCGGATAGGTTCGGCGGGTTGGGGGGCGAGGAGTGGATCGTGGCGGAGGGCGGGGAGACGGGCCGATGAGTGACAACTACCTGACGGTGATTCCCACTGATCCGTACTGGCAGCCCGGTGAGGACGCGGCGGATCGTGCTGCGGCAGCGTTGGCGCACATGCTCCCCGACGACGATGCCCGTCGTGGTCTGGAAGCCAAGTGGCACGACAGCGTCGAAGTGGTCTGGTGCGGCGCCAACCTGGAGAGGATCTCCTGCCCGCATTGCGGTACGGAGTGTGCACCCGGTTGGTGGGCCGAGGCCGTCTCGGAACGTTACGACGAGGGCTTCCCGACGCTTGTGGTGACGGTTCCCTGTTGTGACGTCGAGACGTCGCTCAACGGGCTGGTGTACGACTGGCCGATGGGGTTCGCGCGCTTCAGGATCGAGGTCCTGTATCCGAACCGGGCATGGCTGACCGACGAGGAACTGGCCACTCTTGCCGATGCGCTCGGACATCCCCTGCGACAGATTCTCGTCCATATGTAGTGCCGCGAGGGAGGCGCGTTGGTGCAGTTGGGCTGAGGCTTTGTGGAGCCGCCCCGCCCCGGCGGAGCAACGCTCAAGACCTGCGGATCGACCTCGGGCTGAGCGTGCAGGGCGTACCTTCCCGAGTGATCGATTGATGGTCATCGAGTAGGCCGGTGCTGCGAACACCGGTCGGTGGCTTTGTTCACCGGCTCGGAAGGCAGCTGGTGGTCGGCCGTGCCGTGGTTGTTCACGAGAAATGGTTCTGGCTCAATTTCCGTGGGGGGCTGACTGAGTGTGATGTCGGTAGCTCCCCAGGCCGCGAGCAGCGGACAGCCGGAGTCACGTGCCCACGGCCTCGCTGCGACGTTTGATCGCCGTTCTCTTGGCGGCGTCGCGACGGCAGACTGTGAAGGTGGACTCTGACCTTTACCCTGATCTGGCTGCTGCGGGCAGCCTGGCCGCAGCGCTGGAACAACTGGCGGCCGAACTCGGTACCGATCTCACAGTGGTACCCGGCGGCTGGGGCCCACGCGTTTCGGCGGGCATCGCCTCGTCGGTCCCTGAGCGCAAGCCGCTCTCCGTTCACATCGGGGCGGAGAGCCGCTGGTTCGGTGTCTCCGGCTGGAGTTACGGAGTCGAACTCATCACCGGAGCCACGCCCGACCTGGCGGATGTCGTCAGGGCCGGAGCGGCATGGGGGCAGGGCAGGAGCCTGCGGCAGCTGCGGACGGAGCTGTCGTTCCTGCGATCCAGCAAGCGGGCCGAAGCTCACGAACGTGGGCCGGCCGCGGTGGTGGAGCTGCAGTGGCGCACAATGCGGAAGCAGGCGGCCGATGAACCGGAATTCACAGGGTTCGGGGAACTCGTGGAAGCGGCTCATGCCGAACCACGGCTGCGACAGCTCTATGTATTCTCCAGCCACTGGACGCTCGGCTTCAGCTCCTGCACGGGATACCCATTCCGCGATGAGGTGGCCATCGTCCCGTCCCACGATGGCAGCCCATTCCGCGTGAAGAGGCATCCGCTCTCCGATGACGTTCTCGACGAGGCCCCCACAGCCGAGGAAGCCGTCGCCCTGGCAGTACGCCACCTCCCCACCGATCTCGGTCCGGCCATCGCGGGAACCGCCGAACAAGATGGCTGACGAGCGCGAACCACGTCACTGAAAGTCACCGGTCTCGTGACCAGTTGCCTCCCCATCAGACCGTCGCGGACGGGGAAATCCAACTGGCCGCCCACAACGGTCCGACCTGCGGTTCACGAGTAAGGCAGGACACGCTTGCGGAGGAGGTGAAAGCCGGCGCGGCCGAACATCTGGCGTTTGAGCATCTTGATTCGGTTGACGTGTCCTTCGGCCACGCCCGAGCTCCACGGCAGTTGGATGGCCGGCCCTGCCACTGCCCGCGGAACAGGTCCTCCGGGGTGGCTGCGTCAGCGAGGAGGTTGACGGTGGGGGAGGTCATCCGGATTTGGCGGCCGATCGCCCTCCGGCTGAGCCCGGTGGCCAGCAGTTCGTGGACGGTCCCATGGTTGGTACGGGTGCGGTCAGCAAAGCGATGTCCCCTCGGCCAGGGCGAGCTGGAGGAGTCTTCGAGATGACGTCACCGCGCGGGGCCCGCCCCTCGACGGAGGGACGGGTGGGCTACCGGTCCTGTCTATGCTCAGACCCATGGCACTGGAATGGGAACAGATCATCGTCGACTCCGCCGACCCCGTCTCTCTCGGGCGCTGGTGGGCCGAGGCTCTCGGCTGGGTAGTGGTCGACGAATCCGAGGAGGTCATCGAGATCCGGCCTGAGCCGGACAAGATGCCGGGGCTGCTCTTCGTGCCTGTCCCCGAGGGCAAGACGTCGAAGAACCGGCTCCACCCCGACTTCCGCCCCAACGACCAGGAGGCCGAGGTCGCCCGGCTGCTCTCCCTCGGTGCCCGGCACGCCGGCACCGTGCAGGACGAGCAGCCCTGGGTGACCCTCCTCGACCCGGAGGGCAACGAGTTCTGCGTCCTCAGCGAGCGGAAGAGCTGAGGGCGGCGGGCCGTCGGAGCCTCCCGGATCAGCCGGCCTTGGCGGGTTCCCCGGCTCTTGCCCGAGTGGAGGCGAGCCGGTAGGAGTCGGTGCCGGTCTCGATGATCGTGTCGTTGAAGGTCAGGCGGTCGACGATGGCCGGGCAGTGGCGGGGGTCGGTGAACGTCTTTGTCCATCCGCCGAACGACTCGTTGGAGGCGATGGCGACGCTGTTCTGCCCGGCGGAGGCGAACAGCCGGTGGAAGATCCGCGTGACCCTGTGCCGCTGCTTGCTCGGTGCATCAAGGTCCGCCGGCAGGATCCCGTCGATCACCGCCTTGTACGGATCCAGCGCCGACGGCAGCGGCGGCAGCGGCTTGCGCGGCTCCGGCCAGGCCAGTCCACCGCCTTGCGCACCGTCCGCCGGCCGACGTTGTACTAGCGCTCCAGCTCCCGCATCGTCACGCCAGCCCGGTGATCCCGCCGAATCGCCGCGTACAGCTCCATCTTCGACATCTGCGGTGTGACCAGGACCGTTCACCGAGGAACACCCCGATGCTGTCCCGACACGCCCCCACCGCCGTCAGAACTCGTGAGCATCACCCGACCGTGGAAACGGGCGCCTCCCAAACCCGTGGACAACCGCCGTCACGGCCGGGCTCTGGCTCAACTTCTGTGGACTCGTTACGGAGTGTTACTGACGAAGCCCCGGTGGCGTCCGCATGTGGGTGATCGTGCAGGCTGGTGACGTGGCCAGTCGCGTAGAGAAGTACCTCGCCCATCTTGATCGACTCTCCGGGGGACGTGAGCCGCGGTTCTTCCCGGTCGAGTCGACCAAGCAGGGGCTGGGTGGTGTGACGGAGATCGTGTATGACGGCCTACCGGAAGGGCTTCTCACGGCCCTCACCTACGGCTTGTCGTTGGCAGAACATCCGGAGTGGCAGTCCGGCTCGCCGGAACTCTGTCTCAGCGTGAACTCGACCAACGTGATCTGGGCCCACGCGGTGGGCTTCCTCGCGGAGCAGCCCCGTGGCACGCACCCCTTCAGCTATCGCAGCACCATCAACTTCGGCGAGCGAATCGTGCCCGAGTCGGAGATGACGGCATTCTGCGTGTTCGCGCCGATGGTCCTCGACAGAGATGACTACCTGGGCATCGACGTTGGCGTTCCGGGACACGAGGGTCACGACGTGATCAACATCCAAGGGATCTATCCCATCCACGAGGTGGAGCGGCAGTTCATCAACGAGCAAGGGCTTGAAGCCTTTTGGAAGAGCGATTGGGAACCCACTGACGTGCTGCGTCGCCCCGCAATCTGATCGGGGGAGGGCAGCAGCCCCGGTCTGGATGACTCATTAGATGGACAACGTCAGGCGAGCAGGACTCGCTTTCGCAGGAGTGCGAAGCCGGCTCGGCCGAGCATCTGGCGCTTGAGCATCTTGATCCGGTTGACATGGCCTTCGACGACTCCCGAGCTCCCGAGCTCCAGGGCAGGGTGAGGCCGGCGATGACGGCGTCACGGTCCCGGTCGATGCCCTTCGAGGACGGAGGTCCGGTTCTGCCACTGGCCGATGAACAGTCTCTCCGGCTCCGCAGCGTCGGCGAAGCGCTGGACGGTTCGCCAGGTCATGCCGAGCTGACGTTGGATCGAACGGCGGCTGTGGCCGGCTTCCAGCAAGGCGTGGATGGCGGCGTGCCGGGCCCGGGTCCGGTCGGCGAAGCGGTGACCAGTCGGCCAGGGCGAGCCGGCCAACTCCTCCTCCGGACCAGGTTCGGCCTCGCCTTCGGGCGCTTCTGGAACGAGAGAACGCAGGCAGCGGCGGTGCTGGGCGACGCTTCGCTCCGCGGCTTCGCTGAGGTTGTGCCACAAGTGCCACCGGTCGGCGACCTGGACGGCCTGGGGTGCTCCGGCGGTGGCGCCCTCGGCGAAGAACGGGGCCCGGTCCCGGCAGACAACCTCGATGCCGGGCCGCTGGGCCAGCCACGCGGCCAGGCTCGATGCCTCCCGGTCAGGCAGCCGGACGACCGGGCGGCGGGTTTCGACGTCCACGAGGACGGTGCCGTAGTGGCGGCCCTTGCGGGTGGCGTACTCGTCGACGCCGACCACCCTCGGCGCCGGTACTTCCGGCTCGGGCAGCGCGTGGACGAGCCTCAGGACCGTGCTGCGGCTGACCGGCGCTCCGAGGACACCGGTCAGGCGGGCGCCGGCCCGGCCCGCGAGTGCGAGTGCGAGACCAACTGTGGCCAGCGTGGATCGCAGCCGCTCGGTCCGCTGACCGTGCCTGCGGGGCAGCCCAGGTATCTGTTCCACACATGTGCGCCGTCCACAGGAGGCGTTCTGACAACTGAACCGGCGGACCCGTAAACGCAGTACGACGCTCCGCCCGGCACTGGGCACATCAGCGGGATTCCGCTGGTAGGAGCCGTGAACACGGCTCGACCACGTCCCACATCCCGGGCACTCGGCACCCGCCGCACTGCAACACACGTCAACGCGCACTATCGCGATGTTCACATCCACCGACAGCACCACGACATCGCCGACGGACGGCAGCAACAGCTCCTTCAACCGGAGCACGAGTTCTTCCACAACCCGGACTGTTAGCCATACTGCACCGGCAACTGCTCGTTTTCGGGCAAGTTCCCGAGCCGCCCAGACGACCTCAGTCGCTACTCAGCGTGCACGCACCACAAAACCTGAGCCAGAGCCACGGCTCTCGTGAATAGAGCCATCATGGGCGTGCGCGCGGACGGCACCAAGAAGCTGATCGCGATGTCCGTCGGCTACCGGGAATCGTCGGATTCCTGGGCGAGCCTGTTGCGGGACTGCCAGCGGGGCGGCACGCGAGCTCCCGTATTCGCCGTCGGCGACGCCACCCTTGGCTTCTGGAATGCGATCAACGAGGTCTTCCCTGAAACCCGCCACCGAAGGTGCTGGGTTCACACCATGGCCAACTGCCTCGACAGCCTCCCGAAGCCGGCCCAAGCCGCGGCGACGAAGGCCATCCAAGACATCTACGACGCCGAGGACCGCGAGTACGCGGCCACAGTTGTTGCCGCGTTCGCCAAGCAGTACGGCGCGAGGTTCCCCAAGGCCGTCAAGAAGATCGTTGACGACGAGGCCGAGCTGCCGGCGTTCTACGACTTCCCCACCGAGCACTGGATCCACCTGCGGACCACGAACCCCATCGAGTCGACCGTCGCGACGGTCGGGCTACGAAACGAAGGTGACCAAGGGGGCCGGCTCCCGAGCCGCCGCCCTGGCGATGGTGGTCAAGCTCGTCGAGTACGCCCAGAACCGCTGGGGAGCCGTGAACGCACCCCACCTCGTCGCCCTCGTCCGGTCCGGGGCCCGCTTCGTACGTGGTCACCTCGTCGAACGCCACGAAGCCTCCGCAGCCTGAAACAGGTCAGTGATCCACAGACCTTGGCCGCTTGGCGGCGACTGCCCCGGCAGGCACTCACGCAGGATCCGGCAGGTCCATCAGCGCGAGCTTGGCCGGGTCGATCACGATCGTGATGTCGGTGATCCGGCCGTCGACGACGGTGAACGCGAGGACCGAGAGCGGGGTGCCGTCCTCGCGCCAGGAAATGATCCCCGGGAGGCCGTTGACGAGCACCGTCCGCCCCTGAGTGGCTGCGCTGGCGGACAGTTGCGCGCCGGCTGCGACCTGGGTGGCGCCAAGGGTGACGACCACGCCGGACGGGGTGTCGACGGTCAGTTCCACCTCGGGGTCAAGTACCCGCAGCAACCCCTCGAAGTCGCCGCGGCGAGCAGCTGTCAGGAAGGCCTGGACCACCTCTCGCTGCTCCCGTCCGACGCCGGTCGGTCGCTCAGCCGTCCGCACCTTCCTGCGGGCGCGGCTGGCGAGCATCTTGGTGGCGGCGGTGGACTTGCCGAGGATCTGGCCGATCTCCTCGAACGGCACCGAGAACAGGTCATGCAGCACGAACGCCAGCCGCTCGCCCGGCCCGAGCGACTCCAGAACGACGAGGAGCGCGAACCCGACCGAGTCGGCGAGCACCGCGTCGTCCTCGGGAGCAGGATTGTCGTCGAGCGTCACCACGAGCTGGGACAGATCGTCGTCGTAGGACGCCTCCGGGCGGGACTGGCGCGATCGCAGGACATCGAGGCTGATCCGGCCGACCACCGTGGTCAGCCAGCCGGCGAGGTTGTGGATGGTCTCCGTGTCCTGGCGGGAGAGCCGCAGCCAGGCCTCCTGGACCACGTCCTCGGCGTCGGCGTGCGACCCGAGCATGCGATGGGCGACCGCGCGCAGTCGGTCGCGCTGGGCCTCGAACGTCTCGGCTATCAGGTCCATCGGGCTGGTGTCGGACATGTTGTTACCTTCCTCGGCTCTGCTCCGTCACGGGTGATGACGGGCCCGGAGGGGCGCGGGTAACCGATGAACCACCGATGAAGGGGTAAGACCGATGGAAGCACGTGTGAAGAGCCCGGCCGATCCCGACGTGATCACAGCAATCCAGCACCTGTACAAAGCGATTCACGCCGGGGGCGTAGACAAGCACCTGCTGTCGCTGGTCCATCTGCGTGTCAGCCAGATCAACGGCTGCAGCCCGTGCGTCTTCGCCACGATCCAGTCGGCGAAGCAGGCCGGTGAGACAGACGAGCGGCTGCACAACGTGGTCGCATGGCGCGAGACGCCCTTCTACACCGATGAGGAGCGGGCCGCCCTCGCCCTGACCGAGGCCGCCACCCGGCTCCAGGACGGCGCACCGGGCGTCACCGACGAGATCTGGGACGCCGCCGCCGACCACTTCAGCGAGGAGCAACTGGGCGCGATCACCTTGGAGATCGCGATGACCAACTTCTTCAACCGGATCAACCGCACGGTCCGGGAGCAGGCAGGCAAGACCTGGTGAGTCGGGCGGGGCGTCATCCCCCCCTGGAGGCCGCGCCTCCTCACGTCAAGGGATGACGCCCCCCCACAGACCGATCCGTCGCCCGTGGCGTCCGCCCGCTGGGCCCCACCCCGGTAGCTGCAGTGGGCGCCGGTCCCCGACCGCGGGTACACCGTGCCGACCTCACTCGGCAGGTCTGTGGCATTCATGACGGGTGTCCCGATCCACACGTCCTGACTATTCCTCGCCCCGGGCGGATGCCTTACTCGCTGCCGGGCGGGCTCGCTCCTCGCGCTGAGCGGCGGGTTCCTCGGGATGGCATGCGTGGGCGTTGTGCCACCGGAGGTAGCGGTGCGGTGCCTGGTCTGCGTGGGGTGGTTGCATGGCCGGAGTTGGCGATGGTGGACCTGCCGCAACCGGGTTCAGCGCTGCCCGGGCGTGCGCGGTGCCCTTTTCCTGTGGCTGACGCCCCACTGGGTGTTGTCGCCACCCGATTAGCCACCGCGGCGGTAGCGCGGCGCACCCCGCGAGTGCGATGCGGTTCGGCGGCGGATGTCGCTCGTGGTGCCGCTGGTCGGCCCAGCGGGGGCCTGGTCATCGCGGAGGCGCGTGGGTGGCCCTGGGCCTGCGGTTCGGAAGGCCGATGGCCAGCCCGGATGGCAAGGAGAACGTTCGTCTTGGTCGACACCACCGAGATCTACATCCACTGATACCGGGCCGCTCGAAGAGCGGGCTGGCCGCGTCGCTGAGGGTGGACCGCACTCCCGCATCGGCGGCCCGCCGGGCGTAATCCCGGGGCCGACCGGGCCAAGCTGATCAAGAGCTGGTTCCCCGAGCTCGTCGACCGGCGGCTGCGACAGATCACCTGGCCCGACATAGGCCAGCACCGCCACTACATCCCGGACTGGGGACCTATACGAGCTGGTCAGCGAACTCCAGGGCCGGTCCCTGATCATCACCAGCAACCAGTCGCCCAGTGACCGGCATCCGCTCTTGCCCACCCCTGTCGTCACCGAGTCACACCTGGACCGACTGATCAACACGAGCCGCCAGGTCATCATGACCGGCCCAAGAACCCGACCGCCAAGCCTGCGATCACCTAGGACCGCGCCCCGGCGGGCCAGGCCGGCGAGGATGTCGGTCCAGGATGAGATCGTTCCCGCATGGCCCACACGGACGAGGTAGAAAACGACGTCGAGCATGCCGTCATCGCTCACTATCGACTGGCCGATGACGGCCTCGGCGAGCCAAGCCAACGGGCAGTCGTCCGCCAGTCCCAGTCCCTGCTGACCGAGGCAATCGAGCAAGCCGACGTCGGCGAGTTCGACGGAAACGAGTACGGAGGCGGCGAGGTGGTCCTCTTCGCCTACGGACCGGATGCCGACGCACTCTTCGCTGTCATGGCACCCATCCTGAACGACCTGCCGTTCCGGCCGGCGCACGTCGTCTTGCGCTACGGCTCCGTCGATGACCCATCGGCTGCCGAGCATCGCGTCGACCTCTGACGAGACGACGAGTCACCAGCCCCCAGCCCCCAGCCAGACGGGCACCCGAGGAATTACGTGCACTTACCCCTGGGGAATTACGCGAACGTCCACAGGGCCAACTCGTCGAGTGCGAAATCCCGGCCCGGGGGCGGGCTCCAGGACCTCCTCGATGGGGTCAATCTCGGCGTCGCGCTCAGGGGCGGGCGACTCCTTCCACGTCTTGGTAACCGGAAGATGCCGCGGCGGCCAGTGGGCCACGTATCGCCTTGCGGTCGATCCGGATCCCGCGGCCGTGAACCG
Organism: Streptomyces sp. NPDC048211; assembly: GCF_043202315.1. Classification (NCBI taxonomy): domain Bacteria; kingdom Bacillati; phylum Actinomycetota; class Actinomycetes; order Kitasatosporales; family Streptomycetaceae; genus Streptomyces; species Streptomyces sp. NPDC048211. The sequence continues at coordinate 2,152 of NZ_JBIDAD010000040.1, read as the reverse complement.
TCCCCAGGTAGGTGGTGAGTTTGCGGATCGACCAGCAGGTGATGTCCCCGACCGGGCTCGGTCGGGCAGCGTTGGCCGTCTGGACGAGAAGTCCTCGCCGTCGGATCGAGCAGGCGGGGACGGCCTCCGCCCACCGAGAGCCCCGGCAGGCCGGGGCTCTCGGTGCACGGGAGGATCACGTCCCGGACGGTGCCCTCGCCGGCCTGACCCAGTTTCGCGACCACTGACCCTTATGGAGGGTCCGACGTGCTGACTGAAGGCGGTTCAGCCCACCGCAGCTGATCTCCACCCCTGCGCGGCAGGCGTGCCGAGGGCCTGGAGGTGGGCGCGTTGCTCCGCGGTTGCTGGATAAACTCCGGAGGTTTGCGCGGGCCGTCACCCCGGGACGACGAGAGTGCTGCTGCCCGGGGGCCTTCCTGCGGCGAGACCGCGGACGACGCTGCGCCAGCCTTTCACCACTTCCCCTCTCTCAGGCAAGTACGCACGCGTTCTGCGCCGCTCTCGCCCACATCGAGGACTGCGAGCCGGTCGGCAGGGTCTACGGCCACCCGCTTGCCCCCGATACGGGCTGGTGGGACGAGCTGACCGAGCCGGTGCCCGACGAACTGCGAGGGGAAGACGGACACCGCGCGTGTTTAGGCTGGTGGAACTGGCCGTGCGTGAACACTGGCGCGGGCAGGGCATCGTGCGGCGTCTGCACGAGGCGCTGCTGGACAGCATTGAGGCAGAGCGGGTGCTGTTGAACGCCACCCGGGCAGCAGGGCAGCAGGGCAGCGTCAGCTGCCTATCGGGCGTGGGCATACCGCAGGGTCGACGAGGCGCGGCCGTGGGGGACGAACGTCGACCTGCTTCAGACCTGTCGGGGGAAGTCGGGGCGGTCGGCGTAGGGCGACGCGAGGTCCCGTAGGTCATCGCAGGGGCCAGGGGTCGCCGTCGAACTGACAGTCGTCGCGGTCGTCCCACGGCAATTCCGGGTCGCCCGCTGCCGGGCTGAGGGCGTGACGAGCCAGGATGCGTGGCTTGGCCCCGATCTCACGCAACACACGGGCAGGGTCGTGCAGAGCCACATGCAGGGCAACCGTGGGGTCGAACCCTGCGAGATCCATCTGACAGAAGTCGACCGTATGTCCATGGGCGGACCACCTCGGTCTCAGCCTCGGCCTCCGCCTCCGTCGCAGCGCCGGGCCAGCTCGGCCTCCTCGTCGAGTCGAGCCTCGAGGAAGGTCACCAGGGCGTCACTCACGGGGACACCCTCGACGATGTGCGGGGCAGCGGCACTCGCGTCCTCGTAGTGCGAGCGGTCCTCCGCTCAGCATCCCGAACCATCGGGAAAACGTGGCCACCCGGATTCCACTGGCCGGCAGGGATCAGGTGCTCAACTCCTTCGTGGGCCTGGGCGATGGTGCCGGCAGACGTCACGGCCAGGGTGCCGCAGCAGCCGGGGCGGCCTCGGCTGCTGCGATTACAGGGCCGAAACGTCATGCAGGTGTCGACACCCCCGCCTGCGACTACGAGCCCCACCCCACTGCTCCGAAATCCTGATCGCCCGCACGAGCCGCAGCCTCATCTGGGAACTCACCAGCAACGGGCCACCGGCCCGACGTGCTCCGCCACCATCCATCGCCGTGCTGCGTGGCCGCAGACGGCTTCGGCCCGTGGCACCCATGAGCGCGTCGTGCACCCAGGACCACTCCTCGACGCGGTCCTTGGCTGAAGGCGGCGCGCCACCGGGTGATCGCCGGCGCGTGCGACCGCTGCCGGGGGCTGGGTCCCGGCAGCGGTCGTAGCGCCCGACCTCACGAACCTGAGGCCCGAATCCGCCGGCGCCTTGGGCGTAGGTATCGTTGCTGCACAGGTCGGCCAGGACCAGCTGGAACCAGCAGGGCCTGGCGGCGCCCGCGTGACACGCTGTCAGTCGGCTGACAGCACGACGACGGTCAGTCCGACGACGGGTCGTCAGGTCTGGCTCGGCAGTGGGAATCAGGGCCGAAATACTCTGATAGAGTTGACCTTGTTGGAAAGGGAAGCGCGAAAGCGAAGAACTGGAAAACGAAAACGCGAGGCCCGCTTCGACCGGGAATCGGACACGAAAGAGTCTGATAGAGTCGGAAACGCAAGACCGAAGGGAAGCGCCCGGAGGAAAGCCCCAGAA
>NZ_JBIDAD010000039.1:0-12471 GCF_043202315.1 Streptomyces sp. NPDC048211 | reverse complement strand
GCCCGCCCCGGGGGTCGGCCCCCCGGGCCCCCCCTTTCTTCGGCCCCCTTGTGGTGGGGGGGGGGGCGGGGGGGGCCCCCCCCCCGCCCCCCCCCCCCCCCCCCCGCCGCAATGATCCGAAGCCGCCTCAGGATGATGGTCGCGATCCTGGAGTCATTTACCTTCACGCCTCCGATTGAGCGGAATGACGAGGCACTTCACAGCAAGTTGGAAGCCACGAGTGCACGTTCGCGCGCTTGTCGGCCGGACGGACGGCGGCCGGTGCCAGGCATATCTGCCGCTCGTCGGAGTCAGCTCGCTCTTGCCCCCTCGCCATCACTGGGACGTGATCGCGCCAACAAGCGTCCCCGAACGGGTATCGAAAAGAGTAATTTCTTCTCATTCCTACCAATCGGTTCCACTGACCGCTCCGAATCACCCGTGAGCGAACTTTTCGACGTGGAGGAGGTGGCCCGGCTGAAAGGTCATCTCGAACGCTGACGGGTGCCCCCGCCGGAGGGGCTACTCGCCTCACTGCGAGGAGGAACAGTCATGACCACGCACCACATGACGCGAGGCATCGCCGCCGCCGCAGCGGCCGCACTGGCACTTCCGGTGTCTTTGGGGTTGATGTCGACGTCCGCCCAAGCCGACGACGTCAAGCCCTTCGGGACCGCTTGTTCGACGCTGCCGAAGACGGGCTCAGGCAGCCTGAGCGGCATGGCCGACGATCCGGTCGCCACAGCTGCTTCGCACAATCCGGCTCTGGCCACTCTCGTGACGGCAGTGAAGAAGGCCGGGTTGGTTGACACCCTCAACAACGCGAAGGACATCACCGTCTTCGCGCCGACCAACGAGGCATTCAAGAAGATCCCCAAGGCGGATCTGGCCAAGGTGCTGGCCAACAAGGACCAACTCACCAAGATCCTCACGTACCACGTTGTGGGGGAGAAGGTCACTCAGAGTAAGCTGTCCAAGGGCTCGTTCAAGACCCTCGAGGGCAGCAAGCTCACCACGTCTGGATCCGGTACGACCTACAAGGTCAACGGGACTGCGAAGATCGTGTGTGGAAATGTGCACACAGCCAATGCCACGGTCTACCTGATTGACAGTGTGCTGATGCCTCCCAAGTAGGTGACGCTTTCGGATCAGCGGTCATTCCCCGGCCGGGCTTGCTCGTCCGGCCGGGACAGGGTGTGCGGCCGGGGGAGCGAACGTAGTCAAGGGCGGCGCCCCTGGGCATGGTCGGCACGATGTCTTGTCGTGGGCCGTCGAGCCAGAGATCCCGTCCGGCGGTCGTGCCCCTCCTCGCCGAGGAGCACCAGTCGTGAGGCGCTGGCGTGGTCTGCCGGCGTCCCTCCGGTTCAACTGACCGCGTACGAAACGCATCCGTGCTTCAGTGAGCGGTCGGCGCTGCGAAGACCGGACGATCAACAGGGGGCGGGGGCTCGTGCCGTGAAACGCCACGGAGGCGGCACTCTCAGCCGGGTGCGGGGCCTTACACCACGCGCCGAGCGCAGGGTGACGCGTGGCATGGTTGACGGTGAGCATTCCGCGCCTGCGGTGCTCCGGAGGACGGACTGTGGGGAGTGAAGCGGACGTGACCAGATGGAAGGTGGCGTTTGATGCCGGCCGCCCGGAAGGCCGTACGTGCTCTCACCTGGGCGAGGAAGCGCCGGATGTGCCCCCGTCCACATCCGGATGCGCGAGCTGTCTTGCCAAGGGCATCGGCTGGGTACACCTGCGCGCCTGCCTCACCTGCGGCCATGTCGGCTGTTGCGACAGTTCGCCCGGAAAGCACGCGGCGGAGCATGCCGAGCGATCGCAGCACCCCGTGGCCCGGTCGCTGGAAGAGGGCGAAACATGGGCATGGTGCTACGACGACGAGCTCTTTCTCGTGCCCGACAGCTGAGGAGCTCCTCGACAGACATGCCGGGACACGGACGCCCGGCGTGCGATGCTCGGGTTCCCCGGCTGTTAAAGCCGCATCCACCTGACCGCCGGCACCCGTTACCGGTCTTCGCGCTCGTTCCACCAGATCGAAGCCGCACCGATGCGGGACAGACGCTCGGAGTCCAGCGTGCTGTGTACCGGGCACACGGACGCCAGGGAGCTCATCAGCGAGGGCGCGTCAGGTCCCAGGCAGCGACCATGCTTCCTCCGACGGCGATCAGTTGACGCCCTCCAGCGGGCTGCCGTCGATGCGGGACCGGAAGGAGCTCGCCTTCCGGCGGCACGTCGGAACCCCTGCGCACCGGCCCCCCGTCAAGGAAGGCCGAGCCCACTCCCGTGCCCAGGGTGATGGTCAGCCGGCGCCGAACTCCCACAGCAGGTCCAGCCAGGCCCGTGCCACGGCCGAAGGCTTCGGCATCGCTGATGAAGCGGAAGCGATCCGCCGACGGTCCGGTGCGCTGCGCCAGGCCTTGAGCTTGTCCTTGACGTCGTCCCAGGAACCGTGACCGTCGATACCGCTGTAGCTCCAGGCGAAGGAGCCGAGATGACCCTCGGCTGGTTCGCACTCCACCCGGGGCCGTGGGGTTGCCACGCCGCTACCGAAGGCCTGTGTTCGGCCACGTTTCCGAGCGCTGCCGCCGGAGCACCGTACAAAGGGGTGCCGCCCGATCAGATCGCTCCGGCCGCGGACCCCGCGACCGCGACCCGCCGAGCCGGCCCGCCGGACTTCTCGTGCTCGGGACCCCGGCGATGATGCCGCGGCCCCCTTCGGGTGTGGTCGGGCGACGTGACCACCCACCGGGTGACGGGCCCGGCCCATCACCCGGTGGGTGCTCAGCATGCCGTGAGCGCGTGGGTGATGGTTTCGGGCATGGGCGTGTGGGGCGGCCGTGAGGGGACTGAGGTCGTCGGAGGTGTCGGCGAGCGGGCCACGGGAGATGACGAAGCCGATGTCGACCAGCAGCTCGGCGATCGCTTCGGGCAGTCCAGCCGGGACGAGAGCCTTCCGGTGTTCGGCGGGAGCGGGGAGACGAAGGCCCTGGCGCTCGGTCAGCATGCCGGTACGAACGCTGTCACCGTGACAGCGCTCTCACTGGCACCCCTACGCCGGGGCCGCATCGCGCAATGCGACACCACCCGGGGAAACCTCTGTTGGTGACGAGTGCGGCCCGTTTTTCCCTAGCGGAACAGCCACGAGGCCAGCCGCCGCCCGCGTGCGGCGTCCTTGCGGGTGGTGTCGCGGCAGGTGGCCTCGGCACGTCGGCCGGCAGCATCAGGACGCCCGCGCACTACCGCTACCGGCCCGCCGCCTGATCGCGATCTGCTGTGGGTGCGGCTCCTTTGCGGAGAGCCGCTGGAGAAAGATGTCCGCGACAGCGCGCGGCATGGATGACCCGGCCACGCGAGTAGGACGCCTGATACATCAGCGGGAGGTGAGAGCACCACTCCGCAGCGGAGTTCGTCCCCTCACTGGTCTCACGGCCTACTGGCGGGTATACAGGCGAGGTTGGGTCCGTTGGGCACGAGCCGCCGAGCGACCGGGTGCCTTCTGACGTCTCGTGCGCCCTGGTCGCCTCCGCGAGTCCGCGGACCGTAGGAACTTCTGAGGAGGGCATGATGATGCATCGGACGCGTCCGGGCGGGGCCGCATTCAAGCGAGGCACCGCCATCACGCTGGCCGCGCTGAGCAGCTGGGCGCTCACCGTCGGCCTCACCGACACGGCCTCGGCCGCGCCGCAGGATGCACACGGAACACCCCGCTCCTCCTACGTGGCGCTGGGCGACTCCTACACGTCCGGCCCTGTGATACCCACGCAGGTCGACGCCAACTGCGCCCGATCCGACCACAACTACCCGTCGATCACCGCGCGCGAGCGCCACGTCATCTCGTTCACCGACGTGAGCTGCGGAGGTGCGACGACCGCCGAGATGTGGCAGGCGCAGGGCACCAACGGTCCCCAACTGGACGCGGTGAGAGGCGAAACGGACCTCGTGACCCTGCAGATCGGCGGCAACGACGTCGGCTTCGGCTCGATCATCGGCACCTGCGCCGGCCTCAGCGCCAAGGACCTCACCGGAAACCCCTGTCAGCAGTACTACAGGGCCCCGGGCTACGACCAGTTGACGCTGAAGATCCTCCAGACAGCACCCAAGGTCGCCCGCGTACTGCGGGAGGTGCACAACAAGGCCCCCCTCGCGCGTGTGATCGTCGTCGGCTACCCGGACCTCCTTCCCGACGACGGCACCGGCTGCTACCCCAACGTCCCCTTCGCCGCGAAGGACTTCCCGTACCTGCGGGACACGGAGAAGCGCCTCAACCTGATGCTGCGCGCGGTGGCGCTGCTCAACCGGGCCGAGTACGTGGACACGTACGGGCCCACGGTAGGACACGACATGTGCAAGGCCCCCGCCGACCGGTGGATCGAGCCGCTGAGGCCAGGGGCGCCCGCCGCTCCGGCCCACCCGAACGCGAAGGGCGAGGAGGTCATGGCACAGGCGCTCCTGAATACCCTCAGCAGCGGTGCCCGACACCACTGACCCATCCCGCGGACAGGCGAGCGCATGGACCCTGAGGCGCAGGGCGGAGCTGGACGTGCCCGTGCAGCCGGCACCCGCCTGCACGGGCAACTGGTGGGGGAGCTCCGGAACACGCCGTACACCGCCTGCCAGGAAGCGCTCACGACGGCAGGCGGGTATGGCGTCCACCGAAGTCTGAGGAGCAGAGCCGACGAGAGGGGCAGGGTGGGGAAGGCGAGTCGCTCGACGAAGCAGCGGACGCGTCAGGACTCGCCGCACTGAAGCCCCGCCACTCCGCCGTGCCGCGCCGACGGCTGTTGCGGCTGTCGGTCCTTCTCCCCGCGTACCCGCTCTTGTCGGCGCCCTCCGGCCCTGTCCCGGCGACATGGGTGGAGCCGCGCGGCCAAGCGAGAGCGCGTGCACAACGACGTGATGAGCGATCGGCCTGAGCGGCCCGGCAGGGGGTACGGCCCACGGCCGGGTGCGCGCTGTGGCAGGCGGCAACGCTCTTCTTCGCCCCGGCCGATCCCGCGCCCACCCTCGGCCCCTGGGCGCTCTTCGCCCTCGTCCTGGCTCTGGCCCGCCCGCGGGGCGTGCGCCGCGTCCTGGACCTCACCACCTGCCTCGGCATCCCGCAGGACCCGCCGCGCCCGGAGACGGCAGTGGGCACCGTACTCATCCTCGCGAGCGGGCTCCTCCGCGGCGTGGCTCGCGCGCTCGCGGGCAAGGCCCTGCTCGCTTCCGTCGAGGGGGCGCGAGCAGGGCCGTGGTCGGGCGTCGGGTCAGCGCTCGGCGGCCCCCTTCGTGGGACTGCCCGTGAAGGTGAACTGCGAGCCCGGCTCGACGAGCAGGTCGCCGTCGCGCGAGTTCGAGATCGTCACGTCGGAGAGAGTCGCGTCGCCGCGGGCACCGCTCATCGCGAGGATGCCCGAGCCGTTGTTCGACTGGTCGATGCGCACGTTGGAGATCTTCGTCCCGGTGTACTGGCCGCCACCCGTCTTGAACTGGATGCCGTCGTACGTCGAGTCGAGGATGTCGGTGTCCCGGATGGTGACGCCGGGGATGCTCGTCGCCTGCGCGAAGAGCGTGATGGCGCCGAACTCCTGGTCCTCGTTCCAGAACGCCCCGCCGGTCCGGTTCAGCGTGTTGCCCGAGATCAGCGTCTGGCCGCTGAAGGGGATCGGGTCGTGGTCGGTGGCGAGCATGATGCCCGGGTAGTTCATCGTGTCGGAGACGACGTTGTTCTCGATGGTGTTCCCGAAGCCGCCGTAGACCGCGATCCCGTTGGCCCGCCAGGGCAGTTGGATCGTGTTGTTGCGGAAGTGGTTGTTGGAGCCGACGTCGACCGAGGTGTCCTTGACGTACTTGCTCGACCAGACGGCGAGCGAGTCGTCGCCGGTGTTGCGGAAGGACGAGTTGTAGACGGTCGAGTTATGGGTGCCGTTGGTGAAGTTGATGCCGTCCGCGTACGTGTCGCGGATCCGCATCCCGCTGAACTCCAGGCCGTCGCCCGGCCCCCACAGCTCGGGGATGTTGGAGTAGTCGCGGCCGACCCAGACACCGACGTTGGCGTGCTCGATCCACACGTTGGAGATTTTGGTGTTCTTACCCAGGCGCCCGTTGATGCCGACACCGCCCTCCGCGTTGCCGTCGCCGCCGCGGATCCGTCCGGAGCCGAAGATGGCGAGGTCGGAGATCTGCGTGTTGTCGTCGATGTCGAAGCCGAAGTTGCCCTCGTGCGGGTGGTTGATGCCCCCGGCGTCCTGCGGCTGGGTGAGGGTGTAGAGCTGTGAGTACCACATGCCGGCGCCCACGATCTTCACGTTCTTGATGCCGACCTGGTTGTACTGGCCGCGGTGCTGCGGGTCGGGGGTGAGGATCTTCTGCTCCTGGCGCCACTGCCCGGCCGGGATCCAGACGCAGGAGATCTGCCCCGCCTGGTCCGCCATGACGGCGCGCTGGAGGGCGTCGGTGTCGTCGATGCCGTCATTGGGGACGGCACCGTACTCGGTGATCGAGGTGCACTCGGAGGGCTTCGCCTTCGCCGGGGCGACCTGCTCCAGGTCGACCAGGTCCACGATGTAGAAGGCCGCGGAGTCCCCGGCGTCGCGCTGCAGCCGGAACTTGGTGCCCACCGGATAGGTCTGGGCGAGCAGTGCGTTCGACTCGTCGAAGAGCCGACGCGCGTCCCCGCCGGGGGTGTTGGTCAGGCCCTCGGGGTCGTCGGTGGAGCCGTAGAGCCACGAGTGCTTCGATGAGAGGTCGAGCTTGCGGACGAACTTTCCGTCGGCGTAGAGGCTGAGCGTCGCGGCCTGCCCGCCGCCCGAGGCCGCGTCCGGAATGGAGTTGCGTACCACGATCGAGTTCGTCGGATTGGTGGAGGTGAACTCGACGTACTCACCGGTGTTGTCGAGCCGCACCGACTTGCGCCCGCTGGACTCCGTGGCGAAGTTGGTGTGGCCGAAGGTGCGCTTGGCGTCGGTGGTGAGGAGCTTGCCGGTGTACGTGCCGTTCTCGGCCTCGTACTCGGTGTACGGCACCGCGGCGCCCCGGCCCACCACGATCGAGCGGGCGAAGGTGTTGTTGTTCTCGTCGGTCTCGGCGACGGTGTTCGTCGCGTCGGCGCTCGCGGTGAGCGTCGCGCCGCCGTCGGTCGCCGTCCACGTGCCGGAGATCGGTACCTGGACGGAGGCACCCGCCGCGACGGCCGGGGTGGTGCCGTTGAGCGTGGTCGTCCCGGCCGTCAGCCGGGTGACGGTGCCGGCCGTGACGGCGCTCGTGCCGCGGTTCTTCACGGTGACGGTGAAGCTGACGCTCGCCCCGCTCGCCGGACTGTCCGGGTTGGTGGCGATGCCGGTGACCAGGAGGTCGGGGCCGGGGCTCTGCGCGACGACGAGCGGCGCGGCGCCCGCCCGGCTGTTGTTGCTGTCGTCCTGCTCGACGACGGTGTTGCCCGGGTCCACGACGGCGGAGACCGCGTAGGAGCCCTGCGGGTGCGTGCCGGTGTTCACCGTGACGGTCGCCGAGGCGCCGGCGGCCAGCGCGCCGACGGCGGAGGTGCCCGCGACCGTGCCGTTCAGACTGACGGCGACGGTGGTGGCCGGGGAGGCGGCCGTGCCGGCGTTACGGACGGTCGCCTTGACGCTCACCGCGTCCTTCTCGGACGGGGAGGTGGGCGTCCAGCTCAGGTCGGTGAGCGTGAGATCGGGGTTGGGCGCGGCAGTTCCGACGACCTCGACCTCGGCGATCTGCCCGCCGGGCGCGCCGGAGTTGGCGCTGATCGCGAGCCGGAGGTCGGCGGCGCGGCCGGAGACCGGGATGGTCACGGTGTTCTTGTTCCCCGCCGGGCTGAAGTCGTAGTTCGCACGCGCCTTGAGCGTGGTGAAGCCGGAGGCGCTCTGGCCGCGCCCGCTCACCTCGATCGCCTGCGTCCGTGCGCCCCACGCGGAGTCGGGGTTGAGCTTGACGACGACGGCGGAGAGGTCCGCGTCGGCGCCGAGCTTCACGGTGAGCTGCCCCGGCAGTCCTGCGGACTCCCAGTACGTGTTCACATTCCCGTCGTTGGCGTTGGCCGGTATGAAGGTGTGGACGTAACCGTTGGCCTCGACGGGCTTGCCCTTGGCGAGGTTGGTGCCGGTGGGCGGGGTTCCGGGGTCACCCGGATCGCTTCCGCCGCCCGCACCGCGGACCTCCAGCTCCGAGAGCTGCGCGGCCTGCCAGCCGCTGTTGGCGGCGACCTGTACGCGGACGTAGCGGACGTCAGTAGCGCTGAAGCCGAGGGTCACGGCGCCGGCGGCCGCGGGGGTGAAGGTGCGCTTGGCGGAGCCGGAAAGGGTGCTCCAGGTGCCGCCGTCGGTGCTGCCCTGCACGGTGAGCGTCTCGTCGCGCGCCTCCCACGTCGTGGGGAGTTTGAGGGTCACCTCCTCGACGGACGTCGTGGCGCCGAGATCGACACGGATCCACTGCGGGAAGGAGCCGGCGGGGCCCTCCCAGTAACTGGCCTGGTTCCCGTCGGTGACGTTGCCCGCTCCGTACTCGCCGTTGGCACCGCTGGCGGTGGCCGGGCGGCCCAGGGCGAGGTTGGGTCCGGCGGCCACGGCCCGGGGTGCGGCCGCGTGCGCCGTGGCGGGGACGAGTCCGAGGGGGATCAGACAGGCCGCGAGCAGCCCTGTGACCAGTCGTCGGACGGATGACTTCCGTCTCATGCTGTCCTCTGTTCGGTGAGTGGTGGGGAGTAGAGCGGGACGTTTCGCCCGGCCGGACGGACCCGGACGGCCGGCGGCCTCAGGTGGGGGAGACCGTGGTCGCGTGTGGAACAGGTGGAGCCCAGGGGAGGGGCGAGTCCGCACCCAGAAACAGTGATGATGGATTTTTGAGTGAACTAGTCAAGCTTTTGCAGTTACTTGGAGACAGATTTCTGTCAGGTTAAAGATTTGTCAACGGCTCCGGCAGTGTTGTGACACTCTGTTGTCAGGTCTGACGCACCGTGCGGCAAGCGGAATGGGCTGCAGAAGGAGGCGGGTGGGGCCGGCGCCTGGCCGGGCCGGGGCGTCGGCCACTGGCGTCCCGCGGCGGGACGGTGCCGGCGGCCGGCACACCGTCCCGCGAGGTAGGCCACCGTCGTGTGCACTATTCAGAGCGGCCAGCCGGCTTCGGTGGTCGAGCGCGGCATGGTCGCCCCGCCGCAGGCGGAAGCGTCCTCGCCCGGTTCGGCACCATCCTTGCCGCAGCCGTGCCCGAGCTCGCCGGACGCGTGCGCGCGGTGGCGTTCGACGCGGACACCGGCTGCCTGGACGTCGTCTCCGACACCTCGGCGGCCGGGACGACACTGCGCTGGAGCGCGCCGAAACTGATCGAGGCGGCCAACGCAGCGGTGTCCGGCGCGAACGTCCGATCCCGCATCGTTCCAGGCCATCCCGAAGTAGATGAGCGGGCCGCTTGCGATGCTCATTGCGGCCGCATGCGAGCCCTACGGCCTGCGGCCCGGGTGAGGCTTCGCACTGACTGCGGTGGGTACATCCGCAAACATGGATGCTGGCGCATGGATATCGCTGATAGCTACGGGGATTGTCTTGCTGATCGGGGTGGGGCTCGTCTGCTACGAGCATTGGGGATCCGGCGCGAACCGGAGCCGGGAGTACGACCTTGGTCCGGACAACACCAGCGGCGGAGGCGGAGGCGGCTGACGCCCACGGTTCGGCCGAACCGCCTCAGCCCGAACCTGCGGCCGATCCCAGGACCGCGCTGCAGCCAAGCATCGAACAGCGGCCTGGATCTCGCCGGACTCCCATCAAGATGGATCGGTGCCCTGGGTTCAGCGTTGCCGCTCCTGCCGACATGCGGATCGAGCAGCTACTCGCCGCTGGTCACCCTCGATGACCCCGGCCTGGTGCAGCCCTCGTGCTGCTCGGCCGCGGACGTCCTGCTGCTCCTGGTGGTGAAGGTTGCGAGGCGCTGCCGCACGTCCGGCGAGGAGTCCAGCGCAGCATTCGCACGGTCCATACGGCGCACAGGCGCTGCACCGGGTAGCGCGGCCGGTCCTTCTTGTGCAGCGGCCGTCTGCTGCCGCGAGAGCAGGCCCGTAGCGCGCACTCGAAGAAGAGGTCGACATCGCCGGCGGGTGACCTCGTACAGCGGCTTTGTCGCTTCGGAGGCGTCCACGAGGGAAAGGACGAGTTCTTGGTGCGCCTTGGTCTCCACGCCCTGGTGGTGGGCGAAGCCGAAGTGGTGCGGGCTGGGTCCCCACCTCGCAGCGCTCGTTCTCTGGCTCCGCGAACCTGCCCGGTGATCTTTACCAGCGGACTGTACTCAGCCCGTTGCCGAGATCCGTCACCTCTGCTCCAGCAAGAACAGCTGGGATGATGCTGAGCCGGTCCGTCCGGAACTGCACTCGGTCCGGGCGCGGGCCCATCGGTAGTCGGCCATACAGAACCAGCGCGTCATCGTCCTCGTCCGCTGTTTCGCCGCCCAGATCGACGAGTAGCGCGACAGTTCTGTGCAACTCCTGTTGGATCAGCCTCTGGACCGCATCGGTGGCCTGCTCACGCTCGTTCTCGGTCAATCCGCCGAGCACGAAGGTGAGGACCTGGGTGTCCGGCGCCACGTACCTGACATCGCACACCACGTTCACGTCTGCCGACAGCCAGAGCTGTATGCAGAGCGGCCCGACCGACAGGCCAACAAGCTCCAGAATGCGCCCGACAGGAAGCTTCACCTGTTCCCCTACGACGTCCAACAGCATCCCGCAGCCCAGCATCGGGTGCTCGACGGTCAGCCCGGACTGGGCCAAGTGGTCGGTGACCGAGCGAAACTCGGACTCGTCCATCCGGCCCTCGCGGTACCAGGACAGGTAAGTCTCCAACACCGCTGACACTCCTCGTCTTCATGGTTCGCCACGGGGGAGAGGTGATGCCCCGTGACGGCAGCCACCCTCCGTCAACAAGCATCCGGCATTCTGAGCCCACGGGTGATCATTTGTCAGACAGGACCGACCAGGCTTCGAAGCTTGTGCTTGAAGAGCAACAGGCCCTCGTTGCGCCGAGTGCGTCCGCCGGAGTCAGCTAAGACTCAGCCCCTCTGAGGCCCCGGCCGCCCGGGGCACCTACCCCCTGAGTACACGGGCGGACCGAGACGCAGCCTTCGCACGCTCGCCTGTGAAGGAGTGACCATCAGCGCGATGCCGGAAGGCACCGTGCTGGTCGGACGCCGCCAGGCCCGTTTCGAGGGCAAGACAACCGGCCAGCTCCACCAGGACGGCAGCTTCTACGCGGCACTGCCCCTCAACTTTCAGAGCGATCACTACAACGACGACGGCCCCAAGCGGCTGTATCACCGTCAGCTTGAACTCGATCTCGTGGTTCTGGTTCAGGCTGCGGCAGCCTGGGCGGCGGAGACCGGAGCGGTCAGTGACATGGCGCTGTCCGCTGCGCCTGGTCGAGTCAGAGGAGGCCTACCCGAGGGAGGGCACCGTTGCGCCGTTCCCGGAAAGCCCGGCCCGGACCACGGTGGAACTTGGTGCCATCGTCACCGACAAGCGGGAGGCCGTGGCCGCGGCCTACGTCCTCGTCGCCGATCTGGCCGACATGGGAGCACACCAGCCTCACGTCCTGACCCCTGACGGGGACATCCAGACTGGCCGGCTCAACGCCGACTATCGCCAACAGCTCACCCGTTGGACCGCGCAAAGCAATGCCGCCGACCGAGCCACAGCACGCGACCCCGGGCCTCGACAGGCCCGGGGTCCGGTGGGGGAGCGGCCGGAGGACGTCTCAGTAGTCGTCCCGTTCGGAAGGCGGTCCGTACTGCTCGATCAGGTGGCAGGTGCGGGCGCCGCCCTCGTGCACCGTCTTGTCGCACTCGTCATAGGTGCCGTACCGGCGGGCGCTTTGCCGGGACGACAGGCCTGGGGCGGGGCGGGAGGCCGGTCGGCTCCGGCCGGGCGGCGGCCCTGAGCTCCTGGTCCACGACGGCGGAGACGATCTCGTCCTTGCGCCACTGCTCGGGGGAGTTGTGGCGTACCAGGCGCCCGCGTAGGCCATGCGCAGCAGTTCGGCCTTGGTGTGCTTCCGCGTCAGCTCGGTGAGGCGCTTCATGCGTGCCGGGGGCTCAGGCAGCGGCCTTCTTCCGTGAGGTTGCCCTGACTCGTACAGTCTGGTGGGTTCGAGATGACGACGGCAGTCCTGCCCCGGTCTCGAGTTCCGGACAACGAGCTTTCCCCTATTGGTCGTCGGAGGCCCGCGCGCAGCACGCCGCCAAGATTTGGGGTCCGAAATTTCGCGTTGTTTCAACGCCGCTTGATCGTTGGCAAAGTTCGGATTTGCCGGATCTAGCCAAGGATGACTTCCGAGTGGGGATTAACTGGAGCGGTCAGCGCCTAACTGGATGGGACTTCACTGTTGGCGAGGTAGTCAATCGTCTCGTTCACGCGCTAAGCGTTGTCCCGTAAATGCTCTCTGAGCGACCTCGGGCATGGTGGACTGCTGCACGGCGGGTGGTCTATCCGGCGAGGGCGAGGTTGTGCAT
>NZ_JBIDAD010000038.1:0-12683 GCF_043202315.1 Streptomyces sp. NPDC048211 | reverse complement strand
CACGAAGATGACCTCTCAGGAGCGTCGAAGCCGTCATCTTGCCACTGGACCTTGTCGTGCCTGCCTCCACCATCATTTACGGGACAAGTCTTAGGCGAGCCGCCGGACGGTGTTCTCGTCAGCGGTTCCGCTCGCTCCACCGAAGGCGCGACGGAATGAATGCAACACTAGCCTCGCGCTTTCATGAGGTGCGCTGTACGACGGGTGGTCGCACAAACGAAAAGTGCCTCTGAGCAGTAAGAATGGGGATCTTCGGGATCTTTGTTCCTGCCACCGTCAGATTCACTTCCCAGATGAAGAAGTGTATCGGGCACACAGCGCTTCTAGCCCCGAGCTCGCTGCTTACCAGCTGACGGACCGGCAGCGAACTACTCGAAGACGATGCCGGTCTCGCTCGGCAGACTTCCTCGCACGTGCTGGCGCGCCATGCGGCGCTGCCACTTCTCCAGCTGCGGGGGTTGGTGAACAGCTGCTGCTTGCCTGCGGTGGTCCTCACCGGTTGTGAGATTACGGCGAACACGGCGACCCCCAGATCGACGCCCACCGTCCCGGCATCCCGCTGCCGGCGGGAGGGCCGCGAAGGCGGCGGAGTGGCAGACGTAGAACAAAGCCCACCCACTGCCCCAGGCGAGATAGGGCAGACCGCGGACCGGACCGGGCTGCGCCGTCGGGCCCGCGGCGGCTGTCGCGCAGCGAGGGCGGCGTGAGCGGCCGACGCTCTGGCCGATCGGCAGGTCCAGATTCATTGCAAATCGCGCACTGGGGATGGCGCAGCCGGAGGGCTCACCCTCTTCGGGCTGGACTCTTGCCGCATCCTCAATGGCATGGCCCGGAGGCGGCTGCCTGCGGCCACCCCCGACACGAGGGCGCCGCGAAATGGATCGAGTGCACCCGGGATTCGCATGTCGCAAATACGTCATGCCGGTTGTGTCGTTTGGTGAGTATTGATTCGGTATGCGGAACTGTTGTCGGTGCTGTTCCCGGGCGTAGCATTCCCCGCGAAGTGGACTCCAGTACTCGAAGCTGGACTTCGACAGAAGAGGATCCTGGAATGGGAAAGTTTCGCGTATTCCTTTGTCTTGCCGCTGCAATCGGAGGCGTAGCACTTGCCAGTCCTGCGCAGGCCGCCTCGTATGACGGCACTTGCAATTCCTCTGGCGGTGGCGAGATTTGTCTCTATCGTGATGCCAATGTAAAGGGAGTTCTGTACGACACGCTCTACAGTAAGCCCTCGTACACTGGGACATATTTCGGCACGAGCGTTTCCATCAATGACAGTGTGACGTCGGCGAAGAACATGGATCCCGACACTAATGCGTACGTGTTCACCAATCCGAATTACACGGGCGTGAACCGTGTGCTCTGGACCGGAACTATCTACAACGATTTCGAGTCGGACCTGGACAACAAGATCTCATCGCATTGTTTCGCCAACAACGCCTCTTGCCCGATACACATCTAAAAGATAAGCCCTTTTTGGTCTGAGGGCAACTTTGGTCACAGCGCAGAATCTTGTGAATCCCCTGATGGTGGCAGCGTCGTACTGGCCTGCAAAATGCTATCGGGGGATTCTTCTGGGATGCCCATGGCTGTCGGTATTGAGAAAGGCGCAATTCGTATGTCTGCTTTCCGGCGGGGAACGGCAACTCTTTCTGTCCTGCTTACTTCGGCCCTCGGGGTATCTGCTTGTGGTGGAATGGATTCGCGGGATACTGAAGATCGTCGATCCGAAGGCAGTCACTATGCGACTCCCAGACAGGAGTCCAGTGAAGTGGTTGCGGGAGTTCGCGTCCCTCTCTTCCCTCTCGATGCATTCCGTTTGAGATCGAAAGGGCAGGAAGAAATTGAGCGAGCCGTTTTCGTTCTCGCCGATAAATGCATGAAGGCGCGCGGGCTGAGTTGGCCGGCCCCAGAACTCAATGGGGCGAAATCGCATTCACCGAACGAGCGTCGCTACGGAGTCAGTGACAGGGCTGTTGCTGCCGCGTACGGATACCACTTGCCGCCGCCGGTAGGGTCCACGCCTTCCCGGGAGCGACAGTTGGGGCTGCGTCAGCAGGCGCGCCTCAAGGCGGCGGGAAAAGACGCGCAGGATGCGTATACGGGGGACGGGGGGAAGAGGGCAGGCTGCCGTGATGTGGCGCGGGACCGGCTGCGTATGGGCTGGATAAAAGAAGCCGATCCGGTTTTCACCGCATCATCGAAAGGCTGGTCGGAATCGAGCGCCGACAGCAGGGTCAGCAAACTCGATGCCGATTGGAGGAAGTGTATGAGGAAGTCAAAGTTCACCCAGAAGGACCCGCTTGCCGCTGCGGGGTCATGGGTGTCGGCCTCCTCTGAGGGGGATTCAGAGGGCGTGGAGGCGAGTAGTGCAGAGAAGAGGATGGCTGTTGTCGATGTTGACTGCAAGGAGAAGGTTGATTACGTCCGAAGAAGGCAGATTGTCGAATCCGAATATCAGGTCAAGATACTCAAGGAGATGTCCGTTCCGCTTGAGTCGTATCGCGCCGCATGGAATCACTCGCTGAGCGAGGCCCGTCTAGTTCTGCAGGGTTCATAACCAGGAGCGGAGGCGTCACAGGCGGACAGTGGCGATACACCATGCTCTCCTGCCGGGTTTCTATCCGGCCGGCTAATCAGAAACTGTATCCCGGATCACGGTGAAGGACCCTCGATTTCTTCACCACCCCGCCACGGGCGAGCGCCCGGGCCAGACGCCGCGCGGGCCGGTGCAACCGCACGATCAAAGCCCCTGTACCGGCCGGATCCTTCTCCCCGCCGATCCGGACATGCCGCAGATCTGAACTCACCAGCCGCACACGCGTCGTCCGGAACGAATCCCTGCACCCACCCACCCGCTTGGGCCGCACGTAGCCCACCGCACCCCCCAGCACGCCAGCCCGATCTCTGCCAATTCGCGAACGCCATATCCACATCCTGGAAAGCCTGCTGACACACGATCGCATTCCCACCCGCCCACCACCGGTACAACCGCCGATACTCACCCCCCTCAGCGGCATGAACACCTTCAGAGAAGGCCGGTCTATCTCCTCCTGGCTATACCCCCGCGCCAGGCGATCCCGACCGCGAGCCCACCGCTGCAGCGCGGCGTGCCTCAGGCCGAAGGCGAAATTGAAGCTGGCGCGGGAGCCGTTGGCGTAGCGCTGCAGAACCAGCAGTTCCGCTGGATTTGCAGGCCGGACACGTGGTTGACGCGGGGGCAGTGAAGTACCCCCCCGGGATACAGAGCGGCACGCGGGGCAGTGCTCAGGATTTTCCCCCGGACGGAGGCGAGCGAACACGGAATCCTGCAAACCGGACTGGTCATCAGTGGGGCCGTTTCGCGGACGAGATCTGCCTCGGCTGGTGGTGCCGAGGCAGAGCCGCGCGGTTGTGGGCGTCAGTTGGCCATGCTGAAGTCACCGCCCACCGGGGCGGCGATCTTGTCAACGCCGGTCAGGGCGGTCAGCGTGGTCACCGGGGTGCTGCTTTCGGTGGTGGTGCCGTTGCCGAGCTGGCCGGAGCCGTTGGCGCCCCAGGAGCGGACCGTGTTGTCACCGAGGAGGACGAGTGTGTGCTCCCTTCCGCCGGCTACCAGCTGAACGTCCTTGAGGGTGGGGACGGGGACCGGGGTGATCCGGTAGTCGGTGGTGCCGTCACCGACCTGCCCCGAGGTGTTCTGTCCCCATGCCTTCAGCCTGTGGTCGCTGCCGGTCACGGCCAGGCTGTGGTTGCAGCCGGCCGCGATCTGCGAGACCCCGCCGAGCCAGAGGCCCTGGGCATCGACCGGGGTGTACCGGTTGATGGTGCTGTTGTCGCCGAGCTGGCCCGTGGCGTTGTAGCCCCACGATTTCACCGCGTCTGCCTCGCTGCCCGGCTTGCCGACCAGGGCGAGGTTGTGGTTGCAGCCCGCAGCAATCCGGGTGACACCGCTCAGACCGCCGACCGGGCTGGGAACGTTGCGGCTGGCAGATGTCCCGTCGCCGAGCTGGCCGTTGATGTTGTAGCCCCATGCCCACACGGTGCCGTCCTCGCGCAGCGCCAGACTGTGGTTGAGGCCGGCGGCGATCGCGACGACCTTGTTGAGGCCCTCGACCTTGACAGGAACACTGCTGTCCATGTTGGTGCCGTTGCCGAGCTGGCCGTAGTTGTTGCGGCCCCACGTCACGACGGTGCCGTCGTCCAGCAGCGCCATGCTGTGCCAGCCGCCCGCGGCGACGGCGACGGCGTTGGAAAGGTTCACGACCTGCCCGGGTGCGTTGTGGCTGAACACCGAACCGTCACCGAGCTGGCCCGAGCCATTGGCACCCCAGGACTGCACGGTACGGTCGCTCAGCAGAGCCAGCCCGTGACCGGACGTGGAGCCTGCACCACCTGCGGCGATCTGCGTCACCTCAGCGCTGGTCAGTCCAAGCACCGAGGTTGCCGTGGTACGGAAGTCGGTCCACGTTCCGTCACCGAGCTGCCCGGAGCGGTTGTTACCCCAGGACTTCAGCCGCTTCTCCGGGGCGAGCCCCTCTCCGGTGGGCACCGTCGCAATCTTGGGCGAGGCCGAAGCCAGGGCAGCAGCGTGGGCGGCCAGAGGAGGAAGCAGGACAGCCAGGGAGCAGAGCGCAGCAGTAAAGTGCCGGCTCGGGCGAACAGTACGCACCAACGCGTCCTTTCGAAGATCAAATACGGCGTGATCTTCGTAGCGCCCCGACAGGCACAAAGGACACGACCCGCAACAGAATTCACCCGGACGGACAGCAAGTCACCAAGTCCGGCCGAGTGCCATTCCTTCCCTGTGGCGTCGCCCTTCCGCCTGGCCCGATCGTTTCTGCGGTGAATCCAATGGTCCGCACGGGTGAGTCATCCCGCCAGGGCTGTCGGTTGGGGTACCCGGCCCGGTACACCCGCCTTTGTGATCAAGAACCTGCTTGTGCGCGGCCTTCCCGCACTCACCTTCTGCGTCCTTCCTCTCCTGGCGGCTCCCGCCGCGCATTCCGCCTCCCACCCCGCCGCCTCGGTGCCGGCGGGTGAGGCTGCGGCGGGCCCGGCCGGGGTGGCTGTTGTGGTGCCGCTGTTCGAGGCGATCAACGAGCTGCCCGTGGCGGTGGAGCACCGTGAGGGTTACAAGCGGAGCCTGTACAAGCACTGGAACAAGGGCCTGAACTCCGGGGACGGGTGCGACACCCGCGTTATCTGCATAGCCAGATCGAGTGGGCCACGCATGCGCCTTGGTGTAGAAGCATTCTAGCGTTTTGCCTACAACTGAGGCACATGAGGCACACAGCCCTGACTGATGGCCGTTGCGGTGGCGCGGGTGGTTCAGCCGAGCGTGTCGAGTCCGCTCAGGAGGTAAGCCACATGAAGCCCGGTGGTGAGGTATTGCTCGAAAGTCTCGTTGTTGAGTGCCCGTGGCGATCGTCTCTGCCGGATGAGACTGATGGCTGCGTCAGGGGTGTAACCCAGTTCGATGAGGGACTGCGCGATGACCAGTCCGGAGCGGTTGTAGCCGGAGTGGCAGCGCACGAGCACGGTATGGCCGTCTCGTAGAGCATGTGCCGCACTGCGGGCCAACTCCTGGACGGAGTGGATCTGGTCGGCGGTGAGCGGGCCGTCGGGGAGTTCGGTGATCAGGTGCTGGGCTGTCGGGTGCGGACCGTGGCCTGCGCGGGCGAACAGGCTGATGACCAGGTCGAACTCATCACCCGCGACAGCCGGCTGAACTTCACCGGTGTGGTCGGTCCAGAAGTGTCCGCCCATCCAGAGTCCTGGGCTGATCTCGCTCCAAGGCTTGTCGGGCTCAGGGACATCGCGATCCTTCTGACGGGTCTTCACTTTGCTCCCTTTTCGGAGGTACAACGGCGTGGTCAGGCTCCCGTGTTCCCGCCACCGCCTGTTGATACCAGTACTCCTTGATCGTTGACGCGCTTGGGTTCCTACCTCCCGAAGCGGTGATGATGGGACTCTTTGAAATTCCCCACCTGGTGCTCAGGGGTTCCCCAGAGGTGCTCACCCAGATTCCCCACTCTCGGTGCGCTGACCTGCGGCCCGGCGTCACACGGGAGGGGCCGCCCGATATCCAGCCGAATCAGGGGCGGGGCGAGCCGTCCAGGGTGAGCAGAGCTCATCGCGAAGCGACGCCGAAGGCGCCCTTGACGGGTCGGCACGGCCCGAACACTCGACAAGCGGGCGGCCCCGGCCCTTCGTTCATCACTCAACGGAGTGGGGAACGAAGAGCACGACTGGCCGTTTTCAAAGATCCCCATCACCCGCACGCGCCCCTCGGAAAAGTCCAGCAGCGGCCCGGAGGGGCGGGCGTCCAGCCGGTGCGCCGCGGTCGACGGACTGCCCGGCACCGGCCCCTGGGTCACTCGGCCGGTGCGCGGGCCGAAGGGCCCGGTCGCTCAGGTTCCGCCGGGTTTGCCCGTCGAGACCAGCAGGAGGACGGACGAGCCCGGTGCCACCGGTTCTGTGCCGCCCCGGGGCTGACTGCTGATCACCTGCCCGGCGGGAGCGTTCCAGTCCGTGTGCCGCATGATCGTGCAGCTCAGTCCGAGTCCGCGCAGCAGGCTTCCGGCCTGTTCGACCGGCATGCCGGCCAGGTCCGGCAGCGCGATGCCCGCTCCCGCGGTCTGCTCCTGCTCCTGTGTCGGAGTCGCATCGGCGCTTCCGCTCTTGGGGGTGCCGGTGGCGAGCGGGGTGCACGCCCCGTTCGCCGGTGGGGACAGGGACGGGGAGGCGCCGGGCGCGGGCGGCACGGGCTTCAGCGCGAAGAACCCCACCGTGGCGCACGCCAGCACGCAGCACGCCGCAGCGGTGCCGAGGAGCGCCCGGCGGGGGCGGCTGCGGCTGACGGCTCGCTCGATCGCGGCCGCGTCGACGACCGGCGCCGTCGGCCCGTCGGCGAAGGAGGCCACCGCGGCACGCAGCTCGGCTTCGAGGCCCGGCTCGAACGGGGCCGGTCCGGACGACGTGTTCCTCACTTCGTACCTCCGAGGGTGGCCGACGGCGTGTGCGGCGCCTGGGCGCCCGATACGGAATCGCGCAGCTTGGCCAGGCCGCGGGCGAGCTGGGACCTCACCGCACTCGAAGAGATGTCCAGGACGTCGGCGACCTGCCGGGCGTCCAGATCGTGCAGGTAGTACAGGACCACCACGCTGCGCATGCCCATCGGCAGCCCGAGCAGTGCCTCGATCAGTTCCGCGCGCAGATCCACCTGCCCGAACCGGTCCCGGGGGTCGGCCGTCTCGGGCACCCCCGACAGCCCGGGGCGCTCGCCCCGGCGCGACAGCCGCCGCCAGCGGTCGTTGGCCAGGTTGACCAGTACTTTGCGCACGTACGCCTCCGGCGAGTCCGCCACCGCGACCTTCCGCCACTGTCGGCACGCCCGCTCCAGCGTCTCCTGCACCAGATCCTCGGCCACGTGCACGTCACCGGTCAGCGCATACGCGGTGCGGAACAACGCTCCCGACCGCTGTGCGACGAACTCCGTGAATCCGATGCCCGGACCGCTCCTGCGAAACCTCACCCGCCGACCTCCTCTCTTCGTCCCGTCCCAATCACTGCCCCCATGACGGCGGAACGGGTCCGGGTGCTGCACCGAGCCGCCGGCAGTGATGTGAATCACAGCCGGGACGGAAGGGTGTCTCAGGACCTCGCGCCGCTGCCGCCCGGGGTGCGGGCGGGGCCCGGTGAAGCGGAGGGCCGCCGGGCGGGCGGCCCTCAGTCGGCCGAGAAGAACGGGGGCGCCTCTTGCCAGATACTACGTTCGCCGACGTCGGCGACGCGCTCGGCACCTGTCGACAGGCCGCCGAGCAGCGCTTCGGTCATGTCCGCCACGGCAAGAAGGTGGCCGCGGTGATCTCGCGGCGGGACCGGGTTCGGGAGGACCTCGCCGACCCGCGCGGCGCGTACGGCGAAGTCGGCGACGCCGGGCAGTACGCGAGCGACCGGGGGATCTGGCCCATTGGCAAGAGGGTCCGTGCTGAGGCCCAGTACGCGATCGTGGCCGTGGACGGCCTCGTGCGCCGCGTCTACGTACTCGACCCGGACGGCTGGAGCGAGGTCGAGTCCAGCAAGTGGGAGTCCACCGCTGTCGGAAATCGCGAGCTGACGAAGGACGAGATCGACGCCGCGTACGAGGCCGGGAACCTGCCATTGCGGATTGGAGACGACTGCCCCACCCGCGCGGGCGGCGCCTACCGCCCCCACTGGTTCTGAGGAGGAGCCACGATGTTGCCTACGCTCTCGAGTAAACCGCCCCCTCTCCGACGACCACCCACATCAACTCGCCGCCCACACCCACGACGAGGACGGCCAGGCACCGGCCTGCGCACCCTGACGTCACCGACCACCAGGGCCCGCCGACCTGACGGTCGGCGGGCCCTCACACGCGCTCCCGCTCCCCACCCCCCCAGTTCGTTGAACAGCACGGATAAGTGAGGAGCCAAGAGCGGGACTGGCCGATTTCAAAGATCGCTATCAGTGACGCTGGGCCGTCCTTCGATGAGAGACAGAAGGGCATTGCCGCGCTCGCCAGAGGGCCCCTCTGGCGAGCGCGCCACGTGATCACGAACGAGGGACCACGCGGATGGCCTTTCGCAATGCGAGCCGAAGTGACGCGACGGTTTCCTCAGATTCCTCAAGTCCGCGTGCGAGCTTCTCGGCCCGGCTGTTCGACTCCGAGAGCTCCCTGGTCAGGGTTTGATTACGGCGTTCCAGGTCGTGGATCCGGTCGACCAGGTCGGCACGTGCCGCGTTGTCGATCTCCGCGCCCAGGGCGAGCTGGACACGGCGCGTCAACGTGTCGCGTTCGCGCTTCAGGTCCTTGATCTCTGCCCGGGCGAGTGCGAGGTCGGTGTGCAGGCTGGCAGGCGTGGCTCGCTCTCTCGGGGCGACCGCGGCTGCGGCCATGCCTTGATCGGTCTGGACCAGCATCGCGTCCTGAGTCGCTGACTTGACTGCGGGGTTGTTGTAAACGAACCACGTCGACACGTTCGCTTCCCGTGCGACCCTGGCGAAGGAGACGCGCTGCCCTGCTTCGAGCAGGTGCCGGATGGCGGCCGTCGCGCGAGCGGTCTTGGCGGTGCTGTCTTCTTGTCGCGCTTGGCGCAGGCGTGCCACGCGCGCCTCGCGGGATGACTCGGTTCCGTTCACGACCTGCTCCGCAATCCCAGGTTTTGCAGGGGTACAAAGGCTGCAGCCGATCGGACTTTGCGGAGCTCTCGGGCCGCCTCTTCAACGGCAGCCCGTTCTTGTTCGGGCAGCGCCGCCAGTGTGCGGCGCATCTGCTCCAAGGACTTGGTGTAGCCGGCAATCTGGTCGTGGAAGTTGCGGATCACCCAGTCGGCGGCCCCCATCGCTAGTGCCGCTTCCTTATCGGCCCGCAGTTCGGCCACCTGCTGTTCCAGCGCCGGCAGGTACGAGGGATCAGGTCGGTA
The DNA here is from genome assembly GCF_043202315.1 of Streptomyces sp. NPDC048211. Classification (NCBI taxonomy): domain Bacteria; kingdom Bacillati; phylum Actinomycetota; class Actinomycetes; order Kitasatosporales; family Streptomycetaceae; genus Streptomyces; species Streptomyces sp. NPDC048211. The sequence continues at coordinate 3,255 of NZ_JBIDAD010000038.1, read as the reverse complement.
GAAGTCGCACCCCGCGCATTGGAAGCGGATACGGCAGTGTTGACCGCCGGCCTTGACGTTGCTGGGCTCGCTGCATCCACCGTAGGGGACTGCGATTGTCTGGCCCTCGTAGGCCAGCGCGTCGCTGTAGCCGTGCGGGTTGCCGTGCCGGTCGATGGCCATTCGGGCCACGGTCTCGACGGCCTGGCGCTTCCGCGCCAGGGAGACCTTGTAGTAACCCATCGTCGTGTCGGTTTCGCGGTGGTCCATCAGTTCTCGAAGGTGGTCCACGGCGACACCGGCGTCGGCGTGCCGTTGTGCGTAGGCGTGCCGCAGGCCGTACAGGGTGATCTCCGCCCGGTTGCAGGCGGCGGGCCTGCCCTCGTCGTCGAGACGTTCGTCGAGGATGGCAGGGATGCTGTCCACCCACGTGCGGAAGATCTTGGCGGAGAAGTGGTGGGCGGACATGTGGCCGCGTCGGGTGCGGTTCTGGCCCGGGGCGGGGAAGAGCCATCCATCACCAAGCGCGCGTACGGGGAGAGCCGATAGCTGCCTCTCCCATGCCTCGATGTCGCGCGCTGTGGCCTCGGTGATCGGAAGTCTGCGCCCGTAGCGTCGGCGCTTGAGGTTGTCGTAGATGAGGGTGGGCTTGCCGTCGACCCTCTCGACGCAGCCGATCTTCAATCGGGCCGTCTCTTCGGGACGACGGCCGGTGTCCCTCAGGACCCGGTAGTACACGCCATACATCTGCGCATAGTCTCGGCTCGTCCAGCCTCCGCGCTCGTAGCTGGTGCCGATCAGGTGCAGGTGCTCGTCGAGCTGGGCTATGACGTGCTCGGGGATGGCGCGGCCGATGTCGTCCTCGGTGTCCTCCTCTGCACTTTGCATCTGGTGGAAGGCCGGGGAGAGGGCGAAGGCTCCGGGGACCTGGTCCATGAGCCCGAGCAGGCGGGCGTGGTCGAGAAACCTGCGCCAGTAGCCGAGCAGCGAGCCGCGGTGGGGGTTGCTGTACGGCTTGTGGGTTTTCGGATTGAGCAGGGTCCGGAATGCGTCGACGACGGCGCTCATGTCCGCCAGCTGCAGTTTTTGTGGCGTCTCGCCGTTCTGCCGACCGGCGAGTGCGGTCGAGGCGATAGCTGCCGCCTGCACTACGAACCGGAGTTCGATCACGGTGGGACGCACCTGCCGCCCGTACTCCTTGGCCGTCTCACGCAGCCAGGTCTGCTGAATCACGGTGAAGTCGATGTTTCCGGAGGTGGCCCGGTACTCGCGTCCCTTCCCCGCGATCAGCCCGACCAGCCGGCAGTCCCAGACATCGCCGAGGGTCGGATCGGCGTTCTCGTACTGGTTCCGTGCGCGGGCCAGCTGATCCAGCAGGCCCCGAAGTGTGGACCTCTGGAGCTTCTCCAAGGACGCGGGGAATCCGGGGGCGAGGTCGAGCAGCGAGGTCGGGTCCAGCGGGAGATTCGGGACGAGTGAACGGATCCGGCCCGGGACCAGGATGACATCCAGCTGATCGCGTTGCTGGAGTGCGTAGAGGATCTCCGTCCGCACCACCGCCGACAGTGGTTTGAGGGTGAACCGGGTCTTGCCGATGCCGTGGTTGACTCCGCCGTGCTGGTTTCCCCGCCGGATGCCTGGAACATGGCTGGCGGCGAAGTCCGGCGGGTTGCCCTTGCTCTTCCGGTCATAGGTGCAGCCGGAGCAGTAGCTGTTGAACGACTCGACCGGGGCGGGGCATCTGGCCACCCGGCACCGATGGGCCGCTGTCAGCGGGTTGTCCGTCGAACCGGTGAAGATGTGAGTTTCCGGATCCCACTCGTCGCGGCGCCAGTGCGGATCGAGCTGGGCGGTCAGCCACCCGTGCCAGTCCTGGTTAGGCACCGCGCGAGGCTGTGGCGACAACGCAAGCGCCGTGCTCATCGAGTACCTCCTGCAGCGGTCAGCTCCACGGCAGCGCGCAGGTCCTCGTCCGTTGCATGCAGGTACACCGCCGTGCTCGCGGACGAGGCGTGGCCGAGCAGCACTTGCACGACGTCGGGATCGACACCGTTGCGGATCCAACCGGTAGCGGCCGTGTGGCGCATCATGTGCGGACGGGCGCGGAAACCGCATCGGCTGCCGATGCGTTCGATGATCTGCTTGGCGTTCGAGTACGTCACCGGCCTCCCGGCATGCGGGCCGACCAGATTCACGAACACATAGTCAGATCCGGCAGCCCGGGGAACCATCTCACGCTCCGCCAGGTGATCGCGATACCGGTGGACCGACTTCTGCGCGAGAGGCACCACGCGCGAGCGGCCGCTCTTCGCCCGGGCCCCGTTGGCGTTGTCCTGCCTGGGGCGAACATGCAGATGGGAGCCCCGATGCGTGCATCCGAGATGGGTCGTGTCCGGCAACAGATGCATGTCCTCCCGGCGCAGGCCGAGGGCCTCCCCGATCCGCAGACCCCCGTCGAGGAGAACGCCGAGCAGGAGACGGTCACGCGCGGTCCGGGCGGCCGCGATGATCTGCCAGGACTGCTCGGCGGTCAGTGTGGCAGGCGGCTTCTCGATCTCCGGGGTCTTGAGGATCCGAGCCCTGACCACCCGGTGCTCGCCGCCCTCGCCACGGTGATAGCCGGCCGGCGTGTAGCGAAGGAAGCGGGGCTCGCTCAATTGCGGTGAGGGTGTCGTCTCCTCCGGCGTCTCTTACAGCCTCGACACCGAGGACGGGCGCCAGGTCCTCGTCGTCAAGCTCGACAAGGAATGGCTGTCGGCGCCGGGGCGGGTCTTCCCGGTCCGGGTCGACCCGTCGGTGAAGTCCGTCGACGCAACTTCTGGCACGTACGTCGAATACCCCTACAACACCAACTTTGCCTCGGACACGGTCCTGAAGGCCGGCACCTACGATGGCGGCAGCCACAAGGCGGCAGCGTTCCTGCGCTTCACCGGCCTGGAGTCCACGCTGAAGAATGCCTGGGTCCTCAGCGCCGACCTGGCGCTGTACAACAACTGGTCGCAGTCGTGCGCGGCCCGTCCCGTCACCGTTGCCCCGATCACTTCCAACTGGTCGGAGACCACCACGTCCAAGTGGCCGGGACCTGCGACGGGTGCCTCACTTGCGTCGAAGAGCTTCGCCCACGGCTGGCGCCCGACCGGGACCACGACCTGGTCCTGTGCCCCTGCCTGGTCCACGATTAAGACGATGTCTTGATTGGTGATCGCTCGTTGCTCTGGGCATGGACATAGTTGTGCGCCTGGTGCCGGACTCGTTGTGGGAGATCTTCCAGGACGT
>NZ_JBIDAD010000037.1:0-12989 GCF_043202315.1 Streptomyces sp. NPDC048211 | reverse complement strand
GATACGAGCCGACCTCCACCTCGCACTGCTCCAACTCGCCTGCAGCATCATCTGCTTGAGACGACTCCGAACCTCATTTTGAAACGATCAGTAAGTGGGCCTGCGTGCCGGATCGGTGGTCTGGTCGGTCTTGGGTGCTGGGCTTTGCCGGGGAGTGGCAAGCGGAAGCTGCCCGGCGCCTTGGAGGGAGGCGGCTGCGTCGGCCTTCGATGGGCGAAAGCGGCTCGCCGGGCTGGCCATGTCGAGGGACTGATGCGGTCGCTGATGGTTGTAGGTGTGAACCCAGGTGCTGATCGCCTCTTGGGCGGCGGCGACGGACTCGAACGGTGCGACGTGGTCTAGGAACTCCTGGCGGAGGGTGCGGTGGAACCGCTCGATCTTGCCTGTCGTGGTCGGCGAGCGTCCTTGCCTGTCGTGGTCGGCGAGCGTCGCTTGGTCAGCCGTTGCACGATGCCGTTCTCCCGGCAGACTCGCTCGAAAAGCACCTCGGCGGGCCGAGGCTTGGTGAACCGGCCGGTGAACTGCTTGCCGTTGTCGGTCAGCATCTCCGTCGGTACTCCGTATCGCTGCATGGAGGCAACGAAGGCCGAACAGACGTCCCGGCCGGTAGGCCGCAGTACCACTTCAGCGACTACCAGGAAGCGGGAGTGGTCGTCGATTCCCGTGACGAGCTTGCATTCGCGGCCGTCGGCCAGGAACACCCCCGAGACGATGTCCATCTGCCACAGCTGCATCGGTGCGTCCCGCTGCCAGCGGCGGTATTTCCGCTTGTGCTGCTGGTCCTGATGACTGACGAGGCCGTTGCGGGAGAGCACCCGGTGAACGGTGGCTCGGGACGGCAGCGGTTGCACTCTGCGCTGGCCAAGTTCGTGAACCAGGCGCCGGGCTCCCCACCGAGGGTGGTGCTGCCGCAGTTCGCAAATCAAGGCCTCCACGTCCGCGGGCAGCCGACTCGGGCTCGATCGCGGGCGCCGCGACCGTTCCCGCAGCCCCTCGACGCCCTGGTCCCGATAGCGGTTCCGCCAGGCGTGGACCGTCTGCCGCGACACCCCGAAACGCAAGGCCACCTCGACCACCGGCGCACCATCTAGCACCTCCAGAACAGCCCGATACCGGTGCTCAACCAGCTCCTGCGGTTCCATCCCGCCCCCTTCTCCCAGGCGGAACAACGAACTGGCAGCGTCAAGGATGTGCCGAGAATAGAACGTCAAGGATGTCCTGAGCCCTCACACATCAGCGTGACTGAACCTGTCACCTGAAGGTGCGGCAGACCCAACCTCATCCGGAAAGATCGGTTAGATGGCAGCAACGGGGCGCGTGTCTGCTTCACCACTGGTGTCATCAGAGGATGCCTGCCACCACCGCAGCAGGCACCCTCTGACGATGTATCCAAAGGTGTGTAGGTGCATGGGTAGATCCTTTGCCAACCAAGCTGAATTGCCGGCCGCAGCCGCGATGCCGGAGGGACGCTCATCCAGTGCTGCTCCACTCGTCATCGGCACCTGGCAAAGAGGGGACGGGAATGGCACACCACCATGCAGCCTCGCTGACCGGTAGCCATACACCTGGTTGATCCTCTTCTTGAGGCTCGGCCAGTCCCATCCGACTTGCGCGTACTCCTCAGGCCTCACCGGAGGGGACACCGGCAAGTACTTCTCGACGCAGGACATGAAGCGCGCAGTGGCCTTCACAATCGGGACTAGCCGGGAAGCCACAGAGGCCAAATGCACGTCACCCCCGGCCTCCAGGAGGTCTGCTGCCAGATCTGGCATCTCTTGCTGAAGCAGGTCAGAAGGTACAGCGTCTCTCAGCGCTTCCCAACCGGCGATGACCTCAAGTGCCGACACCAGAAAAAGCCAGGCGAGCTCAGGGTCGGTGTCTGCCACCCACAGAGCGTCACGATACTGGCGAGCAGCTCGGACGAGCGTGACGGCTTCTGCGCGCCCCAGGGCGAAGTATCGATCCATCCAGCCGTCCAGGGACTCCATGCTGACTTGCTGGGGAGTGGGATAGATGGGGCGCTCAGTCGCTGTCCAGGCAGGGACGTGGTGGCCGTAGAACTCGGGCGTTCCTCTGGAAGCCCCCTCCTTGAAACTCCGGACCCGCCCTCCAGATCGCAGACGCATGCCGGCCACCAGGGAGATGATGCAGGCGACCTCGTCATCCAACGTGAGGTTCAGCCACCCATCGGTGTCGGTCTTATCCATCGGCTGCACCTTGAACACGGGAAAATGGTCATCAAGGTACAGCGCCAGCACCGGCGCCAGACGTCCGCTCTGAGGCAAGCCGAAACAGTTGGTGACGACGTAGGGATGGCATGTGACCTCAAGATCGCCCGTCACGCGCGTATCGGAGTAGAGGAGGAACTCGGCTCCGCCTGTCTGCGGACACCCTCGCTCAACAAAGTGCCGGGCGTTCCAGCTCCACGGAGCTGAGACGTTGAACTGCTCGTTCCCATCCATGAGTAAACGGTGGGCCTGACGGGCCGCCGCGCACAACGGGTTTGATCGCATCCCGCTCGGCGGATCGCGTAGGGCTGACAGTCCTGCCCCATCCATCACCCGGCCGGAACCTCAGCGTAGGCAGTCCCCCCTTCCTGTGCCCACCCAGGCTAACCCAGCTCACCGCTCGGACCAGCGAAGCCACCAAGTAGCCGCCTAGTAGTGCTTCGTTAGGTTCTGCGTCTGCTCCGGTTGCGGGGCAGGGGACGGTTGCAGGTGGTGCAGGTGCCGGTCCAGCCCTTCAGCAGGTCCTGGAGAACGTTCAGGACCTGGTAGAGAGTCAGGCCGGCGTTGGGACTTTTGGGTCGAGCCGCCTGAGGGTGAGGAATGCCTGGGCGGCGGTGACGAGGGTGACGTGGTGGTGCCAGCCGCGCCAGGTGCGTCCCTCGAAGTGGTCCAGGCCCAGGCCGTGCTTGAGTTCGCGGTAGTCGTGTTCGATGCGCCAGCGCATCTTCGCCCACCGCACCAGCTCGGCAACGGGAGTCTCGGGCGGAAGGTTCGATATCCAGTAACCCGTGGGCCCGTCCTGGCCCGCAGGCCATTCGACCAAGACGGTGGACGGGGGCAGGACGCCGTTCCACTGGTTGCGTCCGCCGCCTGCCCCTTGGGCGGCGGCCAGTGACTGCTTGCCCGCCGCCCGAAGAGCCAGGACCGCGAACCGTGAGGTCATCGTGCCTTTACTGCCCTGTCGCCAGGCCACCTCAGCGAAGTGGTCGGCGGCAGCAGCCTCGGCAGCGTGGACGGTAAGTGCTCGCGGCGCCGTCCGGTAGCGGGCAAGCGTCGGTGGGCCCAGTCCTCCGTAATCCGGCTGGTGGGGCTCGATGTCCAGCTCGTGGGCGACTTCTTTCCCGGTCAGCGCCAGCACGTAGGACAGGCCCCGTTCCTCCAGGCCATGGCGGAAGGGGGTGCTGACGCCGTAACCCGCATCCGCGACCACGACCGGGGCTTTCAGCCCCCACTCGCTCACGTTGTCCAGCAACCCGAGCGCGAGGCGCCATTTCTCCTGGTGCACGACGTCGTCGGGGACGCCGACCCGCCGGCAGCGGTCCGGCTCGTCCGTCCACTCCCGGGGCAGATACAAATGCCAGTCCAACGGACACGACGCAGTGTCGGTGGCGGCATGGACACTGACCGCCACCTGGCAGTTCGCCCGCTTCCCCAGGGCTCCGCAGTACTGACGGGCCACCCCGGCAGAGGCGCGGCCGCACTTGGGAAACGACACATCGTCGATCACCCACACCTGCGGTCTGATCACCTCCGACAGCCGCCGGGCGATCCGCCGCCGCACCGGCAACGGATCCCACGGCGACTGGTTCACGAACTGCTGCAGAGCCTGCATGTTCCCGTCCGGCAACCGCTCGGCCATCGGCTGGATCGACTTACGCCGCCCGTCCAGCATCAGACCACGCAGATAACACGCACCCCACCGGCGCTGATCCTGCCGCGGCAACGACCCGAACACATCACCTACGAACTCCGCCAACTCGCCGCGGAGTCGCTCGACATCCCCCAGTTTCACACCTCGAAGATGCCCACCACCAGGCAAGATCACTCAAGGTAACGAAGTACTACTAGGGGCTGTCCCGCAAATGCGGCCATGCTCTGTCCTGAGGCCGGCTCGATAGGGTCAGGAGCACAGTCGGCGGAAGAGGACCGTTCAATGACGACGTACGACCAGCTGACTGACTGGGCCGGTCTGGGGCATGTCACGCGAGCCGGACGGGACATGGTGGGCGACTGGTGGATCCCGGACTCCGCGAAGGCGCAGCTTGTCGAGGTGGGCATCCCGGTAGCTCCGCGCCTCATCGATCGGGTCGTGATGCAGAGCGAGGCTGAGCCGACCCTGCTCTCGTCCCGGGGTCCGCTCTACCGTCTCACCGAGCAGGCGGACCCTGATGAGCCGGTCGAGTGGTCATCGTTCGGCGTCGGGCCGGAGACCGGGGCGGTCTACTTCGTCATGCCGGACGGGGAGGCATGTCTCGCCAACTCAAGTGTCAGCGTGTGGCTCGACGTCCTTCACCACTACGGCAGCCGCGTCACAGCCTCTGAGTAGTTGTTTCTCAACCTCCGGGGCTTTGTGATTGACGTGGCCATCGGGAGTTCCCTATGGACTGCCAGTTTGCGGCGGTGTCGGTAGGTGACTGCGGTCAGCTGATCGTCTCCGGTTTGCAGCCGATGCGGTGAATCAGATGCCGGCGCGGTCCAGTCACCCGGGCGGCCCATCCCCCGCGCAGTTTCGGGGCCGGTTGCATAGCGTCGTCGCATGTCGACCTCTTCTTCGGAGCCCCTCGCGTTCCCGCTTGCCGGGCAGCGGATGACCGACGACTACCTGCGCACGGTGGGCCGCTTCGCCTATCTGTGGGGCTGGCCGCTTGTGAACATGCGCAACCGGCTCACCATCATGGAGAAGGTTCCCGCCCCCGGCCTGCTGGGCGGCATCGTGCCGGCCGGTCCGCCGGGGGCGCTGGGCATGCTGCACGACTACATCGCCCCCGAGGAGCGGGTGGTCGCCTGCCCGAACCAGGACGTCGTCTACGGCCTCGGGATCCTCGACGCCCGCCGCGGGCCCTCGGTCGTCCAGGTCCCCGACTTCGGCGGCCGGTTCTGGGTCTACCAGATCGTCGACCAGCGCACCGAGTCCTGCGCTCACCTCGGCGCCATGTACGAGACGAAGCCCGGCTGCTACCTGCTCGCCCCCACCGACTGGGACGGCGAGGTCCCCGCCGGCATCGCCGGCGTCTTCCGCTTCGACACCCGAATCGCCGCCGTCATTCCGCGCGTGTTCATGAACGACACCGACGCCGACCGCGCCGCGATCCAGCCGTTGATCAACCAGGTCATGGCCTACCCCCTGGCCGAGTACACCGGCACCCCGCGCACCACCGACTGGTCCCAGGCCCCCACCTTCGCGGCCGGCGACGCCACCGGCGGCGAGCACGAGACCCGCTGGGTCGACCCGGAAGTCTTCTTCGACTTGCTGCCCGCCATCCTCGACGAAGTTCCCGCCCGCCCCGGCGAGGAGGCCCTGCACGCGTTGCTGCGCTCGGTGCTCGACCAGGCCGCGGCCGACCCGCACGCTGCCGAGGTGCTGCACCAAACCGCCATCGACACCGAGGCGACCCTGCTGAGCGAGCTGTTCGAGTTCCGCAACATCGGCATCCCGATGGAGCACCACTGGAGCACCCAGCGCAACGGCGCCGCATTCGGCGGCGACTACCTCTCCCGCACCGCCATGGCCCGCGCCAACATCTTCGTCAACCTGCCGAGCGAGACCGCGTACTTCTACCAAGACCTCGACGCCGACGGTCAGCGCCTGACCGGCAAGAACACCTACGCCCTCACCTTCCCCCCGGGCGCGCTCCCGCCCGTCAAGGGCTTCTGGTCCGCCACCCTCTACAACGAGCACCACTTCTTCCATCCCAATGAGCTGGACCGCTACTCACTCGGCACCAAGAACACCACCCTGCGCACCGACCCCGACGGCTCCCTCACCCTGTACGTCGGCGCCCGCCCGCCCGCCGACGAACGGGACCGGCCCAACTGGCTACCCGCCCCCGACGGCCTCTTCTCCCTCTACCTGCGCGCCTACTGGCCCCACCCAGCCGCCCTCGACGGCACCTGGAAGCCCCCCGCCGTTTCCAGACACTCGGGTGACAACGAGTGATGCGGTGTGCCACGTCAGGGGTTTCTGTGGCCAGTGCTCCTGGACCGCTGGCTCTACTGACCTCGGCCGGCAGGACGATGCGCGGTGCGCCGCTCGTCGTGCCCGCGGGGCGGCGGGTGGAAGTCGGTACCGGTCTCGTTGATGGCGCCGTCGAAGGCCAGACGGTTCCGGGTGAACGTGAGAGGCAGGTACTCAGTAGTCCAGAGTGCCCGTCAGGTAGTAGCCAGTGACCCGCCGCTTGCCGGCCGCCGTGACGGCCGCGGCATGGAAGTAGCTGGCAGGGATGATGTATCCGATCCCCTCGCCCTGGCCATCGTGGCCGGTCACCTCGACGGTTCGGGCGCCAGACACGTAGGAGCTGACGACCACGTGCTCGGGATAATGGGAGGTCGCCCCGCCCCGGCACGTCGAGTAGATCTGGCGGGCCTCGATGCGGTGCACGAACTCTCCCATCGTTGACGGCTGCGCTGCTGACGGTAGTACCACCCGCCGGGGCGCTGGATCACAAACTGACGGGTTGCCCAATAGGTTGCCTCTGAGGTTGCTCTTGGGATTGCTTTTGTAGTTGCTTTTCAGGTTGCCCAATGGCAGCCCACCCCCTATGCATCGGATGACTAACTCCCCAGGTCAGGGGGTGCAGGGTCACTCCGCGCCGATGCCGACACCTCTCTCCCGAAGGGGGAGAGCTTCTCCTTCCATTTCCTCTGCCCGGGCTGGATGCGGCGTACTGGGACCTGCGCCGCCACAACGTCGCAGCCGATCTCAAGGCCCGGCTGAACAACGGCGGGCGGGGGACCCGGGTGGAGATCAACCCGGTGAACCAGGGCGGGGTGGAGCAGAAGTACCGGCGCGACCTGTCCAGCCGCAGTGTCAGCGTTCGGGGAGTCTGGGACCGGGCCGTGGACGCGTGGATGGGCGACGACGTGGAGGAGCTGGACGCGGTGTGGGACGAAGTTCTGGACCTGATCGGCTCGGACTATGACGGCTACAGCATCGTGTCGTCGATCGGCTGGTCCGCCTGACCCCGACCCCCTGGGCAAGGTCCGTCCCCGGCACTGGCGTTGCCGGGGGCGGACCGGTTCGCAGGCGCCCGCCCCACACGGCCGCACACGACGCATGCTCCGGGCTGCGAGCAGCCCGGGACGCGAAAGGCCGGCACCCTCAGTCCGTTCAGGGAACGGGTGGCACGGGTGCCGGCCGCAAGGCAGCCACCCCGAAGGGGGCCCGCCCGCAGCGTACCGCCCACCGGCCCCGACCTGGGGCCGCTACCGTTTTCGACACAGAGTTCTAGAGGAGTATCCCCGTGATCAGAGCAGGCCGGCAGCACCTCGTGCGCACCCTGGCGGACCTCGCCGCGCAGCAAGGGGTCGGAATCGACCACTACACACGCCTCAAGCCCTACGACGTCCCCGGCTTCCCGGCCCCGGTCAATTCGCAAAGGTCCCGTACGCGGCTGTACGACGGCGAGCAGGTCGACGCCTACCTCCTCGGCAAGCCGGTCCCCCCGCTCCCGGAGGCCGATGACGACGATGACCTCCTGGACCGCCGCGAGTGCGCAGCGCTGATCGGGGTAGCCCCCGACTCCTGGAAGACCTACAAGAAAGACCCCGCCCTCATCGAGGCCCGCATCGAGGCGGGCGGGGTCGAGCACTGGCCCCGCCGCGCGGTCCTGCATTTCCAGGCCGGCCGCCCCGGCAACGCCGCGCCCCGGACCGGCCGGCCCCGGAACACCGGGGACCAGGTCCCGCGCGACCAGGTCTCCACGCGCGTCGCGGAACTGCTGGACGCCGACCCCGCCATCAGCGCCGCCATCGTCACCGCCCGGCTCGGTGTCCACCGCAACACGGCGCAGGACGCCTTGACCCGGCTGCGTGCCGACCGCATCGCCGACCGCATGACCGACGACCCGGACCTGACCCCCGCCCAAGCCGCCGCCCAACTCGGCTACCCGGCCGGCCAGGTCCGCCGCGCCACCGCACGGGCCGGAGCCGTCCTGCGCGCCCGCGAAGTCGGCCCGTACCTGGCCGACGTCGCCGCCGCTCTGCACCGAGCCGGCTGGACCACCACCGAGGCCGCGCCCGACGTCCAGCACCCCGCCGACGACCACGTCGTCGCCGCGCTCGTCCTCGACGCCGAGCACGCCCCGGCCCCCGCCCTGGTGTGGGACGAACGGCACGGGTGGCGCACCGCGACATCCCGCCGGCACCCGATCGCCCGGGGCGCCGTTCTCCCCCCGGAGGGCGACGGCGTGCGCTACCTCGCCACCGGCACCACACCCCCACCCACCGCCCTGGTGGCCGCACTCACGACCCCCGACGAATAGCCCCAGCAGGACGTACCACCGTGAACGTCTCCCCCGGCACGCCGCTGCCGTACGCGCCGTCACGGGCCACTGAGCGCGGTGCGGGGGCGCAGCAGGGGTTCGGGTAGGCGCGTGTCGGTGCGGGGCGCAGCAGGGGTTCGTAAAGGGGGCGGGAGCCTGACGGCTCTGGCGCACCGGGCCTGATGGCCCGTTCAGTACGAGTGGCCCGGCGGCGGGGGGTTGACGGGGTGCCGTGTGCGGGGTGATCCGCTGCGCTCCTCACCCCGCAGGGCGTGCCGGTCCGCTGCGCTCCCCGGACCGAGCGCTCCGCGCTCTCACGCCCGAGGGGGCCGGGCCGCCGGGCCGCTCCGCGCCCCGGCCGCGCGCTCCGCGCGCTCGCCCCGTCCCCCTCCCCGCCGGGTGCGCTCCGCGCCCCACGGCGGGACCGCCCGGCCAAGCGGGACGGCGCTCCGCACCATCCCGAGCGCTCCGCGCTGCCGGACGGTGCCCCTGCCGCTGCGCGGGCGCGGCACCCCGCCAACCCCCCGCCGCCGGGCCACTCATATGGGCTGACCTGCGGAAACGCCCCGAAAACCACCCCGAATGACGGTGTAACGGGATACACTTTTCTTGTTGGTCGGCAGTGGCAGCCGACCACGCAAGGCACCCTCTACACCCCCAAGGGGAGACCCATGTCCGAGCAGCCCACCCCCATCGCGACCGCGCGCATCACCGCGCCCTACGGCCCGCTCTCCGCCGCCCTCACGATCGCGGAGTTCGGCACCGCCTTCGCCCCCACCCCGGCCCAGACCGGCGTACTCATCGAGGCCGACGACACCGGCCTGACCCTGCGCACCCACGACTACGAGACCGCCGTCTCCATCACCGTCCCCGACGCGACCGTCACTCAGACCGGGGCCTCACTGCTCCCGCTGGCCCAGCTCAGGAAGGCGATGGCCGCGATGATCGCCGGAGAAACGAAGACGACCGCAGCACGCACCACGGTGACCCTGAACGGCGACCTCCTGACCACCGATCACCTCACCGTCCCGATCACCGCACTCCCGGTCGGTGAGTTCGTCCCCGCGCCGAAGCCCGCGCCGGTCGCCGCCCACGTCGACGCCCAGGACCTCTACCGCCAGCTCCAGCGCGTTCTCCCGGCCGCCTGCACCGATGACACCCTCCCCACCCTGACCGGCGTACAGATGACCCTGAAGGGCCGGACCCTCACCCTGTCGGCCACCGACCGCTACCGCTTCGCCGTCGCCGTCGTACCCGCCGCCCCGCACCCCGACCACCCGGCGACCGCCGCCGCCCATACCCTGACCGCGCTCATCTCCGCGAGCGTCCTGACCCGTCTCTCCAAGTACCTCAAGGCTCAGAGCGGCACCGTCGGCATCGCGTTCGGCACTCCCGAACTCACCCTGACCGTGGTCGACACCACCCTCACCATCCAGCAGCTCCACGGAACCATCCCCGGCTACAGCGCCCTGTTCCCCACCGAGGTGGACACCTCCCTCACTCTGGACCGGGCTACCGCGCAGCGCGCCCTGAAGAAGTGCGCCGCCCTGGTTGCCGCGTCGAGCGATCGAGGCAGCCCGGTCACTCTCCGGTGGGACGACCACGGAACCCTCACCCTGGCCCCGCGCATCGGAGCGCCGGAAGACCAGGTCCGCGTCAAGGGCATGACCATCGCCTCCACCACGCTCGCCGGAACCACCCCCACGGCCCGCGAACTCCACGCCAACCCCCGCTACCTGAAGGACGCGCTGGAGGCGTTCGCGGGAGCTGACACCCTCACGCTCCACCTTCGCGATCAGAAGGAGGGCAGCACCAACATGCCGCCGCTCCTGCTCACCGCAGGCCCCCACCCCACCGCCGAGGAGTACCGGCACCTCCTGATGCCCGTACGCGTCTCCTGACCGGCCTCACACCGCCCTAGAAGCCAACCGGGACGGCGCAAGCCCACCAACTACAGCCGCGCCGCCCCCCACACACCCTGACGCCGCCTCGCCGGGCCCGGCAACCACAGCAGCCCACGACCCAACCCTGACCAGAGGAACTCACGTGACCGAGCAGACCGACCGCCTGATCACCGCCATCACGGAACCGCCCCCGGTCCCGCCCCGGACGCTCCGCATGGGCCACCCCGCGCCGGGCGTTGAGTACCCGTTCAGCATCAGCGACATTGCCTATGCCACCGCCCGACTGCTCGGCCCGGACTGGTCCGCCGACGCAGGCCACTGGGGTATCACCGGCTACCTCTTCGGCCCCTACGCCGCGTCGTTCACCTTCCTCATCGACGTTGAAGGCGACCTGTGCATGACCTACGCCCTGACAGCCGCCGACGGATGGCCCGAGAGCCCGCAGCTCCCCGCCGGGTTCCAGGAGTTCTCTGCCGGCGTTTTCCTCCCCGGAGCGTGCGTCGCCGACGGTGTGGACCACCTCGCCGCACAGCACGCAGCCGCCGTACGGGCCATCACCGGCCGCTGACTCCACCACCCGCCGCGCTGAGCCCACCACTGTGGGAGCAGCGCGGTGGGACGGGGCGCAGCAAAGTACGAGAGGGCGGAGCGGCGGCGGGGGCCTGAGGGCCGCCTGGGGGCGCAGCGGCCCGACAGCCCCGCAGGAACACGGGCCTGACGGCCACATATGGGTGGTGCCCGGCGGCGGGCGCTCGACGCGCCGCCGCGTGCGGGGTGATCCGCTGCGCTCCTCACCCCGCAGGCCGTGCCCGGGCCGCTCCGCGCCCCGGACCGAGCGCTCCGCGCTCTCACGCCCGAGGGAACCGGCCCGCCGGGCCGCTCCGCGCCCGGCCGCGCGCTCCGCGCGCTCGAACCGGCCCCCTCCCCGTTCGGGAGTGCTCCGCGCTCCCGAACGGACCCCAGCCGCTACGCGGCAGGGGCGCGGCACCCCGCCAACCGCCCGCCGCCGGGCACCACCCATATGGGTTGACCTGCGAAAACGCGCCTAGAAACGCCCCTGTGCCGTCATATCGAGATACACGTTTCTTGTTGGTCGGCAGTGGCAGCCGACCACGCAAGGCAGCTAATTACCCCACGAGAGGGACTCAATGACCACCGAGCTGAAGAAGAACCATGCCCTGATTCTCCGCACCGACGGAGAATTCGAAATCATCGACTGGCCCGCAGACGGCCACCTCGCAATTCTCTACCGCGCGATCGACTGCCGGAACGTTGACGCCGTCGACATCTCGACCACCCTCACCATGTGGGTTGACGACGAAGGGCTGATCAACGGAGCCCCAGTCAACCACGGGGCAACGATTCTCTACGCGCTCCACAAGGAGCCCCACCAGCACTACCACGGCACCACAGTCATCACTGGAGGAACGGGCCGCCACGGCGAAACCCTCGGACTCAGCAAAGACGAAATCGCGTCACTCGTCGAATTCCATCTGACGTTCATTCCCCTCAGGATCCCCGGCCAGCGCGACCGACGCGCCAGCTAAATCCCCAACCGGGCGGCGGGAAATTCCCGCCGCCCCAACCATCAGAAACCAAAAGAAGGAAAAGGGAAACAACAATGGGGATTCTGCTTCAGGTTCCGAGCGACCGCGACCGCAACCGGGCGCTGGACATCTTCGACCGAGTCACCGAGAAGGCAGGGCACGGCACCCACTTCCTGACCCTCGGCGTAACGGGTCTTGGCGGAACCGCCACCGCCCTATTCTCCTTCATTCAAGACGACGAGGGAATGACCGCCAGCGGTCACGACCTGCACTCGTTCTGCGAACTTCTCGCAGTTGCTATCTCAGGAGCACACCCCAGCGGCCTCGTGATGCGCACGCTGGGGGAGCCCAACACTGCATGCTGCTGGCGCTTCACGGACGGCGACCCGCTCCCGATCAACCGGGCCGAGGCATTCAACGCCTACGCCTCCGACCCGTTCACCGGTGAGCCCGTAGCCCCGCTCCCGGGCACGGAATACGCCGACGCCCCGGTAATCCACATCTAACCCCCACAGGGGCGGGGGAATTCCCCCGCCCCTACCCAACCCAAGGGGCGCGGGTCCGCTGCCATTTTCCGAACCGTTGACTTTCGTGGTTTTCTAGTGCGGGGTGTTCCGGCACCCCGTATGCATAGGCAGGTGGTAATCCATATACCCAATCTCTACATAGGGCTTTATCCTGATGCACACCGGTCCACCCCCTCAAGAGGGAGGGTAGTAGAGATTCCCAATCTCTACCCATGGTGAACGCGTGATGCATCGTCCGACGGGTCAGGCAACCGGCCCGTCGGATCACTCCCGCCGCAACCCCTTCCTGTAGCCAGCCGCCCGCGACAGCGGGCCAACCCAAGCCCTGATTAGGCTGCGGTTCCTGACGGACTGGCAGTGGTGAGCGTGCCGAAGCGGAGCGGAGTGCACGCAGGGTCGCGAATGCGACCCGTGAATTCCGGAGGAATTCACCATGCAATTCCGGAGGAATTGCATAAAGCCCGTAGGGCTTTATCATCTTTACGACCCGTAGGGTCGTGCGTCGTTCCTCCGGAGGAGGACG
>NZ_JBIDAD010000036.1:0-14102 GCF_043202315.1 Streptomyces sp. NPDC048211 | reverse complement strand
GCAGGGGGGACCCTGTGGGAGAGTAGGACGCCGCCGAACTCCTTTTATGAAAAGCCCCGTGCCCTTGTGGCACGGGGCTTTTCTGCGTTCCCGGGCCGAAGTCTGCGTTCCCGACCCGGAGCCCGTCCTGGACCCGGACCCGCACCCCAACCCGGAGCCCGGACCAGGCAGCCGGCGCACCCGTGGCGGAAGAGGGGAGCGCCTGGAGGGTCCGAGGGGGTGGGCCCGGTGTCGGAACACCCTGGTGGACGGCATGGTGACGGTGCGACAGGCGGTTTTGCACACCCCCTGGTTCGGGGTATGCTTTAGCTCGTTGCCGCAGGGCAGCAAGGCCCCAATAGCTCAGTCGGTAGAGCGTCTCCATGGTAAGGAGAAGGTCTGCGGTTCGATTCCGCATTGGGGCTCGTACAGAAGAAAGGCCCCCGCCTTGAGGCGGGGGCCTTTCTCGTGTCCGGGGGTGTTTCGGACTGCTCGATGCCGACGGGAGTTACAGAGCGGCCTGCGGCTGGGGGACGCGCATCGCGAGGATGGCCATGTCGTCCGAGGCCGGCTCGGCGGCGAAGCGCTCGACCGCCCGCAGAATGCGTGCCGCGACCGCGCCCGCTGTGAGGCCGGTGCAGTTGGCGAGAACGTCCGCCAGGCCGTCGTCACCGAGCATGCGGGCGCCCTCCCGGCGTTCGGTGACGCCATCGGTGACGCACAGCAGGACATCGCCCGGTTCCAGGGTCACCGTCTGCTCGTAGAGCTCCAGGTCCTCGATGACGCCCAGCAGCGGCTGCGGTTCCGCCGCCGCCTCGACCGAGCCGTCCTGGCGCAGGCGCAGCGGCAGCGGATGGCCGGCGCACACCACCTTCAGAAGGGCGCTGCCGTCCTCCTGGGGCCACAACTCCCCGTACAGAAGCGTCAGGAAGCGGCTGCGGGCGCCCTCGTCGAGGATGGCGGCGTTCAGCCGCTCCAGGACGGCGGGGCCGCCGAAGCCCTCGCGGGCGAGCAGACGCAGGGCGTGACGGGCCAGGCCCGTGACGGCCGCGGCCTCCGGACCCGTACCGCAGACGTCCCCGATGGCGAAACCGTAGGCGCCGTCGCGGATCGGGAAGACGTCGTAGAAGTCGCCGCCCACCTCGTTGCCCTCACCGGCTGCCCGGTAGATGACCTCGATCTCGACATTGGGTACATCGGGCAGGCCCGGAGGCAGCAGGCTGCGCTGGAGGGACTGGCTGATGGCCGTGCGCTCCGAGTACAGACGGGCGTTGTCCAGGGCCAGGGCGGCCCGGCGGGAGAGGTCCTCGGCCAGCTCCAGGATCTCCTGGCGGAAGTGGTCGTCCGAGGGCTTGCCGAGCGTGAGCATGCCGATGACCCGGTTGCGGGCGACCAGGGGAAGGACCACGGTCTCCCCGCCCACCGCGGCAGCCGTGGCCAGTGTCGTCCGGATGCCCGCGCCGAGCCCGCCCGGGTCGCCGAGGCCGATGCTGCGCATCGAGGTGCGCAACGCCGCCTGATGGGCGGCCTCGGACGGTGCGGACCAGACACGGGCGCCGGGAGTCGGCACCGGGTCCGGCGGGGCGATCTTGGAGAGCAGGGCCTTCAGGCCGTCGATGCGTTCCTCGTCCTCGTGCAGTACATACGAGAGGTACGGGTCCGAGGACTGGTCGGCGATCGTGTAGACGGCGCACCAGGTGGCCAGAGTGGGCACCGTCATCTGTGCCATGAGGGCGAGTGTCTGGTCCCGGTCGAGCGTGCCGGCCAGCAGGTCGGACGCCTCGACGAGGAAGGAGAGCGAGCCGCGGCGCAGCCGTTCCAGTTCGCCCAGGCGGGCGGACTCGACGGCCAGGGCGATGCGGTCGGCGGCGAACTGGAGGCGCAGGGCCTCCTCGTTGGAGTACCGGCCGGCGGCTTCGGCCGCGACACCCAGGGAGCCCGTGAGCCGGCCCTCGACCTTCAGCGGGACCGTGACCACCGAGCGCATGCCCGTGTCGACGAGCAGCGGGACGGCACCGGGCACCGCGTCCAGGTCCTCGTGCACGGCCGGCATGCGCGCGGAGCCGTAGCGTCCGGTGCCGGCCTCCACGGGGACGCGGGCGAAGCGTTGACGGGCGGAGGGCAGGCCGGTCGTGGCCCGTACTTCCAGTTCGGTCTCGTCGTCCGTCGCCAGCAGCAGGAAGGCGGCGTCGGCGTCGAGCATGTCGCGAGCCCGTTCGACGGTCCGCTGGAGCAGTCCGTCGAGGTCGTCGGGGGCGGGGGAGCCGATGAAGACCTCGAAGGGGTCCGTCGCGCGGTTCTCGGTGTTCGCCTCGGAGACGGGGGTGCGTACGGGCGACTGGAGGACGGCCCGCTCGTAGTCGCGTACCAGCAGGCACACGGTCGAGGGCTCGCCCCGGGTGTCCCGTACGCGCAGATGGGAGCCGTAGACCGGGATCGTGCGGCCGTCGCCGCCCCGGATGCCGTAGCTGCCCTCCCAGCGCGAGAGGCGCAGCGCGTCGGCGATGCCGGTGTTGGTGCCCGGCGTCTGCGGCCAGGCGGTGAAGTCCGTGAACTGCTTGCCGGTGACCTGCTCCGCCGTGTGTCCGAAGAGGTACGAGGCGTCGTCGTTCCACGCCGCGATCGAGCCCGAACTGTCGGTCTGGACGACGGCGACCCGGACCCGTTCGTCGGTGATGGGCAGCAGACCGACGGGGAGCAGCGGGCCCGCGGAGCGGATGCCCACCGGCCGGTCGGGCAGATCGAGCTGGAACCAGACATGTTTGTGCGTGGGGGAGTACTCGACTCCCCAGCGGGAAGCGAGTGCCGCGCACAGAAGGAGGCCGCGGCCGCCCTCCCGGTCGGGGCTGCCGAAGTCCAGGCCCGTGGGCTGGAGCGGGATTTCTCGTTCCGGATAGTGGTCGGAGACCTCGACCCGGACACCTTCCTCCGTGCGCAGGCACAGGACGTCCGCCGCCGTGCCCGCGTGGACCACCGCGTTGGTGACGAGCTCGCTGGTGAGGACGACGGCGTCGTCGACGACGTCGGTGTACCCCCACCCCTGGAGCGTGTCCCGGACAAAGGCGCGGGCCGTCGCGACGGAGCGCCCGACCGGGTCGAAAGTGGCAGCCGCGCGCGCCGTGATCACAGCACTCCCCATATGGTGTCTCGTCGCTTCCCCGAGTCCTGTGCCCGTTTCTCGCCGCTTCGATTCGCCTTGCCAGGCTAGACGCTTCGTGCAGGTACCGGATACACGAGGGCCGGGTTCGGGCAAGGGCGGGCAGGAACAGGCCTGTGATCGGACAAGTGTGGGCTTCCCCATGGAGGGATGTGGGACAACCATGGGAGGTTCCACCCCGACCGGTTCCGGCCTGGTACGTTTCAACGATTTGACGTCCGCATGGTCACCCGTCGACGGTGGGCTGTGGCGGTGAGCTTTAGAGGATCTGGGCAAGCTCTCGGACAAGGCCCGAGCGATTCGGTCAACCCCTGCGGGAGGGACACGGTGGAGTCTGACGTGGCGGCGCGGGGAACAGGCACGCGCAGTAAAGGCGGTCAGTCCGTGAAGAAGCAGCGCAATGGAACCGTCGAAGTCGACGCCGCGGCACTCAACAGACTGCTGTCGGGTCTGGTGGCGATGCGGGACGGGAACTTCCGCCGGCGGGTGACGGTCTCCGGCGACGGTGTCATGGCCGAGCTCGCTGCGGTCTTCAACGAAGTCGCCGACCGCAACGTACATCTCACCGGTGAGCTCGCGCGCGTGCGGCGCGTGGTCGGCCGGGAGGGCAAGCTCACCGAGCGGCTGGAGACGGGGGCCTGCGAGGGTTCTTGGGCCGCCGCGATCGACGCGTCCAACGAACTGGTCGACGATCTCGCACGCCCGGTCTCGGAGGTCGGGCGCGTGCTGTCGGCGGTCGCCGACGGTGATCTCGAACAGCGGATGGAGCTGCGTTCGCACACGGCGGACGAGACGGTACGGCCGCTGCGCGGCGAGTTCCTGAAGGTGGCCCGGACGGTCAACAACCTCGTCGACCAGCTGTCGGCGTTCACCGAACAGGTGACGCGGGTCGCGGTCGAGGTGGGGACCGAGGGCAAGCTCGGCGGCCAGGCCCAGGTGCGGGGGATGTCCGGGTCCTGGAAGGACCTCACGGACTCCGTGAACACCATGGCGTACCGGCTGACCGCGCAGGTGCGCGACATCGCCCTCGTGACGACGGCGGTCGCCAAGGGAGACCTGTCGCGCAAGGTCACCGTCCATGTGGCCGGCGAGATGGCTCAGCTGAAGAACACCGTCAACACGATGGTCGACCAGCTGTCCTCCTTCTCCTCCGAGGTGACCCGCGTCGCCCGTGAGGTGGGCACCGAGGGCGAGCTGGGCGGGCAGGCGACGGTGCCGGGCGTGGCCGGTGTGTGGAAGGACCTCACCGACTCCGTCAACACAATGGCGGGCAACCTGACCTCCCAGGTGCGCGGCATCGCGGAGGTGACGACGGCGGTCGCCAACGGCGACCTGTCGCAGAAGGTCCGGGTGAGCGCGCGCGGCGAGGTCGCCCAGCTCGCCGAGACGATCAACCAGATGACCGAGACCCTGCGCACCTTCGCGGACGAGGTCACCCGTGTGGCCAGCGAGGTCGGCGGCGAGGGCCTGCTCGGCGGCCAGGCGCAGGTGCCCGGCGCCGCGGGCACCTGGAAGGACCTCACCGACTCGGTGAACACCGTCTTCCGGAATCTGACGACCCAGGTGCGTGACATCGCCCAGGTGACCACGGCGGTGGCCAGTGGTGACATGTCGCAGAAGGTCACCGTCGACGTGGCCGGCGAGATGCTGGAGCTGAAGAACACCGTCAACACGATGGTCGACCAGCTTCAGTCGTTCGGTTCGGAAGTGACCCGGGTGGCCCGGGAGGTCGGCGTCGAGGGGCGGCTGGGCGGCCAGGCCGCGGTGCCGGGCGCCGCGGGTACCTGGAAGGACCTCACCGACTCCGTCAACACGGCGTTCCGGAACCTGACGGGTCAGGTCCGTGACATCGCCCAGGTGACGACCGCGGTGGCCAACGGCGACCTGTCGCAGAAGGTCACCGTGGACGTGGCCGGCGAGATGCTGGAGCTGAAGAACACCGTCAACACGATGGTGGCGCAGCTGTCCTCGTTCGCCGACCAGGTGACGCGCATGGCGCGGGACGTGGGCACGGAGGGCCGCCTCGGCGGGCAGGCGCGGGTCGACGGTGTCTCCGGTACGTGGAAGGAGCTCACCGACTCAGTCAACTTCATGGCGGGGAACCTGACCTCCCAGGTGCGCCAGATCGCCCAGGTGACCACGGCGGTGGCACGGGGCGACCTGTCGCAGAAGATCGACGTGGACGCGCGCGGCGAGATCCTGGAGCTCAAGAACACCATCAACACGATGGTCGACCAGCTGTCCGCCTTCGCGGAGCAGGTGACCCGGGTGGCCCGCGAGGTGGGCACGGACGGGCGTCTGGGCGGCCAGGCGCAGGTGCCGGGCGTGGCCGGGGTATGGCGCGATCTGACCGACTCGGTGAACGGCATGGCCGGGAACCTCACCGCTCAGGTCCGTAACATCGCGCAGGTCGCCACGGCGGTGGCACGGGGTGACCTGTCGCAGAAGATCGACGTGGACGCGCGCGGCGAGATCCTGGAGCTGAAGAACACCCTCAACACGATGGTCGACCAGCTGTCGAACTTCGCCGAGCAGGTGACCAGGGTCGCGCGTGAGGTGGGTACCGAAGGCATTCTCGGCGGTCAGGCCGAGGTGCAGGGCGTGTCCGGTACGTGGAAGGACCTCACCCAGTCCGTCAACGGCATGGCGAACAACCTGACGCTTCAGGTCCGCAACATCGCCGAGGTCACCACCGCGGTCGCCAACGGGGATCTCTCCAAGAAGATCACGGTCGATGCCAAGGGCGAGATCCTCGAACTGGTGACGACGGTCAACACGATGGTCGACCAGCTGATGAACTTCGGTGACGAAGTGACGCGGGTGGCCCGTGAGGTGGGCACCGAGGGCATCCTCGGCGGTCAGGCCCGGGTGCGCGGTGCCACGGGGATCTGGAAGGACCTCAGCGAGAACGTCAACCTGATGGCCAACAACCTGACCAGCCAGGTGCGGAACATCTCCCGCGTCTCGTCCGCGGTGGCCAACGGCGACCTGACGAAGAAGGTCACCGTCGAGGCGCGCGGCGAGGTCGCCGAGCTGGCCGACACCGTCAACACGATGGTGACGACCCTGTCGTCGTTCGCCGACGAGGTGACGCGAGTCGCCCGCGAGGTGGGCACGGAGGGCGAACTGGGCGGCCAGGCCCGCGTTCCCGGCGTCTCCGGCACCTGGAAGGACCTCACCGAGTCAGTGAACTCGATGGCGTCCAACCTGACCGGTCAGGTGCGCCAGATCGCGACCGTCACCACGGCCATCGCCGAGGGCGACCTCACCAAGAAGATCGACATCGATGCCCGCGGTGAGATCCAGGAACTGAAGAACACCATCAACACGATGGTCGACCGGCTGTCCTCGTTCGCCGAGCAGGTGACCCGGGTCGCCCGCGAGGTGGGCACCGAGGGCCAGCTGGGCGGCCAGGCGCGGGTGCGGGACGTCGACGGAACCTGGCGCGACCTCACCGAGTCGGTGAACGAGATGGCCGGGAACCTGACCCGTCAGGTGCGCGCCATCGCGGCCGTCGCGACCGCGGTGACCCGCGGCGATCTCAATCTCAAGATCGACGTGGACGCCGCCGGAGAGATCCAGTCGCTCCAGGACAACATCAACACGATGATCGCCAACCTGCGCGACACCACCGCCACCAACAAGGAGCAGGACTGGCTCAAGGGCAACCTGGCCCGGATCTCCGGTCTGATGCAGGGGCGGCGAGACCTGGACGACGTCGCCTCGCTCATCATGAGCGAGCTGACCCCGGTCGTCTCGGCGCAGCACGGCGCCTTCTTCCTTGCCATGGCGACGGGAGACGCCGACGCGCTGGGCGCGGACGGCGAGAGGGAGGGCGCGTACGAACTCCGGATGCGGGGCAGTTACGGCTACTCCGCCGGCTCCATGCCCACGTCCTTCCGGCCCGGGGAGACACTCATCGGTACGGCCGCCGAGGAGAAGCGGACGATCCAGGTGGACAACGTGCCGCCGGGGTACCTGAAGATCTCCTCCGGTCTCGGCGAGGCGCCGCCCGCGCATGTGATCGTGCTGCCGGTGCTCTTCGAGGGGAAGGTCCTCGGCGTGATCGAGCTGGCCTCCTTCCAGCCCTTCACCCATATCCAGCGCGACTTCCTCAACCAGCTGGCCGAGATGATCGCGACCAGCGTCAACACGATCAGCGTCAACACCACGACCGAGAAGCTGCTGGAGCAGTCGCAGGAGCTCACGGAGCAATTGCGCGACCGGTCGCAGGAGTTGGAGAACCGGCAGAAGGCCCTCCAGGCGTCCAATGCCGAACTGGAGGAGAAGGCCGAGCTGCTGGCCCAGCAGAACCGCGACATCGAGGTCAAGAACACCGAGATCGAGGAGGCGCGGCAGGTCCTGGAGGAGCGCGCCGAGCAGCTCGCCGTCTCCATGCGTTACAAGTCGGAGTTCCTGGCGAACATGTCGCACGAGTTGCGGACACCACTCAACTCGCTGCTCATTCTGGCCAAACTTCTGGCGGACAACGCCGAGGGCAATCTGTCGCCGAAGCAGGTGGAATTCGCCGAGACCATCCACGGGGCCGGTTCCGACCTGCTCCAGCTGATCAACGACATCCTCGATCTGTCGAAGGTCGAGGCGGGCAAGATGGACGTCAGTCCGACCCGGATCGCCCTGGTTCAGCTGGTCGACTACGTGGAGGCGACGTTCCGGCCGCTGACCGCGGAAAAGGGGCTGGATTTCTCCGTACGGGTGTCGCCGGAACTCCCGGCCACACTCCACACCGACGAGCAGCGGCTGCTTCAGGTGCTGCGCAATCTGCTCTCCAACGCGGTGAAGTTCACCGACAGCGGCGCCGTCGAGCTGGTGATCCGGCATGCCGGCGCGGAGGTGCCGAACGCCATTCGTGAGCAGCTGCTGGAAGCCGGATCACTGCGGGACGCGGACGCCGACCTGATCGCCTTCTCGGTGACCGACACCGGTATCGGGATCGCGTCCAGCAAGATGCTGGTGATCTTCGAGGCGTTCAAGCAGGCGGACGGGACGACCAGTCGCAAGTACGGCGGTACCGGCCTCGGTCTGTCCATCAGCCGGGAGATCGCAAGGCTGCTGGGGGGCGAGATCCATGCGGCGAGCGAGCCCGGCCGCGGCTCGACGTTCACGCTGTACCTGCCGCTGCACCCGAGCGAACTCCCGCCGCAGGGCTACCCGCAGATCGGCCCCGGACCCATCGAGGTGCACGGTGCAGCGGTGGAGAGCGGCCGGATCCCCGAGGCGGGCCAGGGGATGGGACAAGGCTCAGGACCGGGCTTCCAGACCTTCGGTGAGGCCTCCGGGAGGCCGGGCAGCGCGCACGACCAGGGTGGCGCGGCCGGGCTGCTGAGGCGTCGGCGCAAGGCGCTCGGCGGTGCGCAGCAGCAGCCCGCGCTGCCGCCTCGGGCCGCGTCCTCGGCGGACCGGCAGAACGCGCAGGAGCCGTGGGCGCTCGGCGGCCAGGAGGAGCCGGTGGTCCGCAGGACGTTCCGGTTCGGTGGCGAGAAGGTGCTGATCGTCGACGACGACATCCGTAACGTCTTCGCGCTCACCAGCGTGCTGGAGCAGCACGGGCTGTCGGTTCTGTACGCGGAGAACGGGCGTGAGGGGATCGAAGTCCTGGAGCAGCACGACGACGTGACGGTCGTACTGATGGACATCATGATGCCGGAGATGGACGGTTATGCGACCACCTCGGCCATCCGCAGGATGCCGCAGTTCGCCGGCCTGCCGATCATCGCGCTGACCGCGAAGGCGATGAAGGGCGACCGCGAGAAGGCGATCGAGTCGGGAGCATCCGACTACGTCACCAAGCCGGTCGACCCTGATCATCTTCTTTCCGTTATGGAGCAGTGGATGCGCGGAGAGTGATCGGAAATTGAGCGAATCAATCGTGTTTTGTTGACTGGTCCTGTCGGGAGGAGTGTGGGAGCGCGGTTTTCGGGGAACCTTCTGGTCTCCCACCGCGTTTTCCCTGTGTGCACAGTGACATCGCGGTGACAGGGTGTGGTGACGGGCGGGGTGCGGCTACCATGACCGGCACAAGGACGGACGGCGTAAGGGAGCCGTCCCCTGGGGCGGCGCCCGGTGCAATTCCGGGGCGAGGAGGACGGGCCATGGTGCAGAAGGCCAAGATCCTCCTGGTCGATGACCGGCCGGAGAATCTGCTGGCGCTGGAGGCCATCCTCTCTGCGCTCGATCAGACACTGGTGCGGGCATCGTCAGGGGAGGAGGCGCTCAAAGCGCTGCTCACGGACGACTTCGCGGTCATTCTGCTGGACGTCCAGATGCCGGGCATGGACGGTTTCGAAACCGCGGCGCACATCAAGCGCCGGGAACGGACCCGGGACATCCCGATCATTTTTCTCACCGCGATCAACCACGGTCCGCACCACACCTTCCGGGGTTATGCGGCCGGCGCGGTGGACTACATCTCGAAGCCGTTCGACCCCTGGGTGCTGCGGGCCAAGGTCTCGGTCTTCGTCGAGCTGTACATGAAGAACTGCCAGTTGCGTGAGCAGGCGGCGCTGCTGCGGCTCCAGCTGGAGGGCAACGGTCACGGGCGGGCGAACCACGAGAAGGAGCCCGCGGGACTGCTGGCCGAACTCTCCGCACGGCTCGCGGCTGTCGAGGAGCAGGCCGAGGCCCTCTCCAAGCAGCTCGACGACGAGTCGGCGGATGCCGGAGCCGTGGCCACCGCGGCTCACCTCGAACGGAAGCTGACCGGGCTGCGCCGGGCGCTGGACGCCCTGGAGCCCGGCACCAGTGGCGGACCCGCACCCCTTCCTTCGTAAGGCGGCTGCGGACCGTACCGCCCTCCCCGCCAGGCCCTTTCGGGCCGGCGGGGCGTCAACTGACCTGAGGGCGCGGGCGTTCGGCGGTGGCGTCCCGGTGCGGACGTCCCCGGCCGGAGGGCGTTCCGCGCCCGGGGCCCGGTGAGTGCGCGTCAGTTTGCGGCCGCCGTACGGCGACACGGTCGGGTGAACCGGCACGCGCACGTGTTCACTGCCGCGGACACCGGTAACCTCGGCTCCATGGCCTCACGTACGTCCGGCAAGGGTTCCCAGGGCACGGCGGGCACCGCGAAGCGCGTCGGTGGCGGGTCGGGCCCGGCGAAGAAAGCCGCGCCCGCGAAGAAGGCCGCTGCCAGGAAGACCGCGCCCGCGAAGAAGGCCCCCGCCAAGAAGGCGGTGGCCAAGAAGGCTGCCGCGCCCAAACCGGCGCCGTCGCCCACCGGCGGTGTGTACCGCCTGGTGCGCGCAGTCTGGCTCGGTGCGGCCCACGCCGTCGGTGCGCTGTTCCGCGGCATAGGGCGCGGCGCCAAGGGGCTCGATCCCGCTCACCGCAAGGACGGCGTCGCGCTGCTGCTGCTGGGCCTCGCGCTGGTCGTCGCCGCGGGCACCTGGTCGAATCTGCGCGGTCCGGTCGGCGACCTCGTCGAGATGCTCGTCACCGGGGCCTTCGGACGGCTCGACCTCCTGGTGCCGATACTGCTGGGCGCCGTCGCCGTCCGGCTGATCCTGTATCCGGAGAAGCCCGAAGCCAACGGCCGGATCGTCATCGGGCTCTCCGCGCTGGTCATCGGGGTGCTCGGACAGGTCCACATCGCGTGCGGATCGCCGGGGCGCGAGGACGGCACCGAGGCCATGCAGGACGCGGGCGGCCTCATCGGCTGGGCCGCCTCCAAGCCGCTGATCTTCACCATGGGCGAGGTGCTCGCCGTACCGCTGCTCCTGCTCCTGACCGTCTTCGGGCTGCTGGTCGTGACGGCGACGCCGGTGAACGCCATTCCGCAGCGGCTGCGGCTGCTCGGTTCCAAACTGGGAATCATCGACCCGGTGTACGACCCCGAGGCGCTGGACGAGGACGACGAGCAGTACGACGAGGAGTGGCGCGAGGCGCCGCCCGGCCGTTCCCGCCGCTCCTCCGTCCGCCGATCCGAGGCGCCCGAGGAGTACGACCCCGACCGGGCGGAGACCGACGCGCTCTCCAAGCGCCGCAGGCCGCGCAGGCCCTCCGTGCAGCCGGCGATGAACCGCACCATGGACGCGGTGGACGTCGCCGCCGCCGCAGCCGCCGCACTCGACGGGGCGGTGCTCAACGGAATGCCGCCCTCGCCGGTCGTCGCCGACCTCACCCAGGGAGTCTCGGTGGACCGTGAGCGTGCCGGCACCCCGGTGCCCGGTGCCCGGGAGGCGGAGCCGGGCCGCAGGCCGGGGGAGAGGGCGGGCTCGCCTGCCGGGGGCGTACCCGACCTGACCAAGCCGGTCCCCGACCGCTCGCAGTCGCAGCCGCTGCCGCCCCGAGCCGAGCAGCTCCAGCTCTCCGGCGATATCACCTACTCGCTGCCCTCGCTCGACCTGCTGGAGCGGGGCGGCCCGGGCAAGACCCGTAGCGCCGCCAACGACGCCATCGTGGCGTCGCTGACCAACGTCTTCACCGAATTCAAGGTCGACGCCGCCGTCACCGGCTTCACCCGCGGTCCCACGGTGACGCGGTACGAGGTGGAGCTCGGGCCCGCAGTGAAGGTCGAGCGGATCACCGCGCTCGCCAAGAACATCGCGTACGCCGTCGCCAGCCCCGACGTCCGGATCATCTCGCCCATCCCGGGCAAGTCCGCGGTCGGCATCGAGATCCCCAACTCCGACCGGGAGATGGTCAACCTCGGCGACGTGCTGCGCCTCGCGGACGCGGCGGAGGACGACCACCCGATGCTGGTCGCTCTCGGCAAGAACGTCGAGGGCGGCTACGAGATGGCCAACCTCGCGAAGATGCCGCACGTCCTGGTGGCCGGTGCCACCGGTTCCGGCAAGTCCTCCTGCATCAACTGCCTCATCACCTCGGTGATGGTGCGGGCGACACCGGAGGACGTCCGGATGGTGCTGGTCGACCCCAAGCGCGTCGAGCTGACCGCGTACGAAGGCATTCCGCACCTGATCACGCCGATCATCACCAACCCCAAGAAGGCCGCCGAGGCCCTCCAGTGGGTCGTACGCGAGATGGACCTGCGGTACGACGACCTCGCCGCGTTCGGCTACCGGCACATCGACGACTTCAACCACGCCGTGCGCACCGGCAAGCTCAAGACTCCGGAGGGCAGCGAGCGGGAGCTGTCGCCGTACCCGTACCTGCTGGTGATCGTCGACGAGCTGGCCGACCTCATGATGGTGGCCCCCCGGGACGTCGAGGACTCGATCGTCCGCATCACCCAGCTGGCCCGCGCCGCCGGTATCCATCTGGTGCTCGCCACCCAGCGCCCCTCGGTGGACGTCGTCACCGGTCTGATCAAGGCGAACGTGCCCTCCCGGCTCGCCTTCGCCACCTCGTCGCTGGCCGACAGCCGCGTCATCCTCGACCAGCCCGGCGCCGAGAAGCTCATCGGAAAGGGTGACGGACTGTTCCTGCCGATGGGGGCGAACAAGCCGACCCGTATGCAGGGCGCCTTCGTCACCGAGGACGAGGTCGCGGCGGTCGTCCAGCACTGCAAGGATCAGATGGCTCCGGTCTTCCGCGACGACGTCGTGGTCGGTACGAAGCAGAAGAAGGAGATCGACGAGGACATCGGCGACGACCTGGACCTGCTCTGCCAGGCCGCCGAGCTGGTCGTCTCCACCCAGTTCGGGTCCACCTCGATGCTCCAGCGCAAGCTGCGCGTGGGGTTCGCGAAGGCCGGCCGGCTGATGGACCTGATGGAGTCGCGGAACATCGTCGGCCCCAGCGAGGGTTCCAAGGCACGCGATGTCATGGTGAAACCGGACGAGATCGACGGGGTGTTGGCTCTGATCCGTGGGGAAACCGGTTCGTGAGGGTTTTGCGGGCAACCGTTTCGCCGGCCCGTACGTCAAGTTGAAGGGAGGGACAGCAGGATGTTCCTCCCCGGGGCGGTCCGGCACATCGGACTCTGTTCGAATCTGATGGCGTACAAAGTCGTCCCTCCCGGTTGCCCCACCCTTTCGTACCCCCCCTAGACTGAACACCCAGCAGGTGGCTCACGCTCGAAAGGCGCCCCCGTGTCCATCGGCAACTCCCCCGAAGACGACCGGCCTTCGATCGGTCGAGTGCTCCAGCAGGCTCGTATCGCCGCAGGTCTCACGGTCGAAGAGGTCAGCACGTCCACCCGGGTGCGCATCCCCATCGTGCACGCGATCGAGGAGGACGACTTCTCCCGCTGCGGCGGCGACGTGTACGCCCGCGGCCATATCCGCACACTCGCACGTGCCGTAGGCACCGATCCGGAACCGCTGGTTTCGCAGTACGACGCCGAGCACGGCGGCCGTCCCGCGCCCACGCCGGCGGCTCCCTTGTTCGAAGCCGAGCGGATCCGTTCCGAACCCCGGCGGCCCAACTGGACCGCCGCCATGGTCGCGGCCATCGTGGCCGTGGTCGGATTCGTCGGCTTCACCTTCTTCAAGGGCGGTGACGAGCCTTCGACCGCCGGCCGGGTCGCCGAGGGCCCGACCTCCGACAAGATCACCCCCAAACCGGCGTCCAGCAAGCCCGTCGACCCCAAACCGGCCCCCTCGGACAGTGCCATCGCGGCAGCGCCCCAGGACAAGGTGACGGTCAAGCTCAGCGCGAGCCAGGGCAAGAGCTGGATCTCCGCAAAGGACCACAACGGCCGGTCCCTCTTCGACGGCACCCTCCAGCAGGGCGAGACGAAGACCTTCCAGGACAAGGAGCGGGTCGACCTCGTCCTCGGAGACGCCGGTTCGATCGAGCTCTTCGTCAACGGCAAGAAGGTCGAGGACCAGTTCCAGCCCGGACAGGTGGAGCGGCTCTCGTACACCAAGGGTGACCCCGAGGTCGGCTGACCGCGGGACCCGACCGTTCACAGGGCGGCGGGGGGGGCGCGGGGGGGGGGGGGGGCCCCCCCCGGTTTAATTAGACCCAAACCAGAAACACCCAACCCCCCCCGGCCCCCCCCCGCCACACAAATATATGACACACCACCCCCACCCCCACGCCCCCC
>NZ_JBIDAD010000035.1:0-18599 GCF_043202315.1 Streptomyces sp. NPDC048211 | reverse complement strand
CTGGCCCACGATGTCCGCGACCGCACCCGGCGCCATCCCGAACACATCATTCAGCACGAACGCCGCCCGCTCCGCCGGAGACAACCCGTCCAGCGCCCGGAGCAGCACGGCGCTGATCTCCTGCTCCAGCGTCCGGTCCGGGTCCTCCCCCGCTTCGCCGTCCGCCCTCGCCGCCGCGGAGGCGGTCCTCCCGTCGGGGAACACCCGCGGGTCCAGGCAGATACCGCCCACCACCTTCGCCAGCCAGGCACGCGGATCGCTGATCTGCGCCCGCTCCGGCCGGGGCAGTCGATACCACCGCCGATAGGCCTCGTCGACCACGGCCCCGGCCGCACCACCGCTTCCCAGCATCCAGTAGGCGACATCCATCAGATGCCGTCGTTCCTCCAGCAGGTCCGCGATCGGAACCGCGTCATCGGCATGGTCCATGCCGCATCCTCCCTCTCCCACAGCAGCCCGCACGAGGTGCGTCGCGACGCGGGCCACAAGGTGCCGTTCCCGGTCCCGCCTCGTCCCGAGCTCTTCTGTCCACGTGCACAGGTCGGCAAAGGGTCTCGCACACGGCGTACTCGGTTCTTCTCAACTTGTCAGCTAGACCGGTCAGTCGCAGATGTTGTGACATTCCTTCGCGCGCCGTACTCCCGTTCGCGCCGGCCGTCCGATCCGCGGCGTCCACCGCACCGCCGTCGCGTATCGGTTGCTCCTGTGCACGGACCCGCCCCGGACACGCTCGGGCCGATGCGGGTCGTGTCTGTCACAGCCTCCCCGGCTGCTCGGTCAGTGCGAAGGGGACGGCTTGCGGCCGTTCCCGAAGACGCCCGGCACCAGGGAAGGGAGCAGATTGGCCGGGCACCAGTGACCACCCGCCGGCGCCCCCGTAGCCCCTCCGGCACGGCCGGCAGGAAGGAAGAGGGAAGATGCACCGAAACTCTCATCACGACTCCGATCCGGCCGTCGCCGCGGTGGCCCTGGCAGCGGAGACCGCCCTGCTCGAGGCGCGTCTGGGCATGCTCGTCGAAGCACTCGACCGGGTGGACGCCCGCATCCTGGCCGTCACGGAGGCCTTGGAGCGCCTGACCCGCCCCGCCGCCTCCGTCGAGGCCGGGGAGCACGGGGGACGCGGCGCCGTACCGAGTCACGGCGATCCCGCCTCCCGCCCGGACAGGCCGTGCTCCGACAGACGCGACGGCTCGTTCGTGTGCCGGCCTTGAGGAGTCGGTCGCCCGCTTCCGCGCCCCGTGGGAGACAAGTGCGGGCCCCCGGCGGACACTTTCGGCTTGTCGGAATAACGGTGTCACCGGGAGGGCCGAACCGAACCCGTTGCGTTTCCTGCTGCCCGTGGTGACAATGGGTAGAAACACGGTTTGCCGTGCATCCGCATGTGGTCGGCCTGACACATGTACAGGGGGAACACACCGCAGATGGCCGGCCCTCGGTGTCTGTCCAGGCCGTCGGTCCGGACGATGTTGCAGGTGAACCGGGTGAGGACACCGGAACAAGGGCTGAGGACGAGAGGAACACATGGTCTCCGCATCCCGCACAGTTCACAACGTCGACATCACTGCCGAGAGCCTTCAGGAGGACCTGGTCCGCCTGGCAGTCCAGAAGCAGGCCCTGGAGAGGGAACTGGCCGCCGTTGTCGCCCATCTCACCTCCGTCGAGCGGGCATTCAGTGCGCTTCAGTTCCTGATGGCCCCGGGCGCGGCGACCGCGCCCGGCCCTGTGGGTACCTCCCGTGGCGGAGCTCGCGACAGCGTGGCACCGAAATCAGTTCTGCCACCGTCGGTACCGGTGGGCTCGTCAGCCGGGACGGCGCTCCGGGCCCACCCGCGCCGACAGGGCACGGCGTCCGATTCCCCGGCGAACGGGCCGGGGGACGGCGCCCTGCCGGAATCCCGCCCCGGTTCCGGCGGCCGACGCACGTACGGCAGGCTCACCGAAGAGATTCTGGACTACCTCGCCGAAGTCGGCGAAGTCGACGTGCGCGCCCGCGATGTCGCCGCCGTACTCGGGCGGGACGCCGACAGCGGGAGCATCAACGCGGTCAGAAGCACACTCGACCGCCTGGTCGGCGCCTCCCGGATCCGCCGCACGGGCAGGGGCCTGTACCGGGTCAGGAAGTCCTGAAGGGCGTCGCCCCGTACGGTGGCCGCCGCTCCGGCGTTGCCCGACCGAGCGGGAATCCGTTCCGGGCACCGCCCACGGGGGTTGGTCGGTGCCCGGAACGACGGCACCCGCACGGCTCGGCCGCAGGCGCCACCACACGTTCGGACCTCTGGCACGTGAATCCCGTGTCCAACACGAT
This sequence comes from Streptomyces sp. NPDC048211, assembly GCF_043202315.1. Lineage (NCBI taxonomy): Bacteria > Bacillati > Actinomycetota > Actinomycetes > Kitasatosporales > Streptomycetaceae > Streptomyces > Streptomyces sp. NPDC048211. The sequence goes on along the minus strand of NZ_JBIDAD010000035.1, from coordinate 16,294 downwards.
GTCACGAACGTTGTGATGACAGTACCAAACTTTCCGATTCCAATCACACGGTCGTGCCGTCGGGACGGGCGCCGAACCATCCGCCCGCACCCGCTCTCTCCAGGCTCCGGCCGTGCACGCCCGGGGCGTCCACCGGGTGTACCAGCCGTCCGACTGCCTCCCCGCCCCTTCCCCGCAGCGGCAAGGCGTGTCAGGCGAGGTGGAGCGGGCCGGGCAGGTGGGGCAGCGTGCGGGGCTCGGGGGTGCGGAGCCCGTCGAGGGCCAGTTCGAGGTAGCGGCGCCACGCCTCGGGCTGCACAGCGAGCAGCGGCGCCGCCGTCTGGTGGATGCCGCCGAGCAGCAGCACGATGTCGGTTCCCGTGACATCGCCGCGAATGGCGCCTTCCTCGCGCGCCCGAACGGTGAGCGCCTCGGCGGCACCGCACAGCTTGTCGATCGCGTCCCGCACCTCGGCGTGTTGCAGCGAGGGCCGCCCGATCACCTCGCAGAACGCACGGTCGGCGGCGAGCACTTCGACACCGGCGGTCATGAACTCCCTCAGCGCCTCACCCGCGTCGTCGGCCTCCGAGAGGCGGTCCGCCGTGCCGATGAGCTGATCGAGCATGTGCAGCATGATCGCCGCGAGAAGGTCCTCCTTGGACGCGAAGTGCCTGAACACCGTGCCTTTCGCCACCCCGGCACGCTGAGCGATCTCACCCATCGTCACCTCGACCCCGCATTCGGCGAACGCCTCCGTCGCGGCCGCGATCAGGAGGCGCCGGTTGCGCACCATGTCCGCTCGTGGGGCCGGTGCGGTTGTCCTCTTGGTCATATGCGCCTCCTGCGGGTGGAGAGTCAGCCTAACAGCAACGTGACCGCCCGGTCATGTTACCGTTGTCCTCAACATGACCGAGAGGTCACTTTCTGGGAGCGGCGTACCCCGCCAGGCGCCTCACGCCGGCCGGCCGGCCCGCTTCTCCTCACACGCAACTGGGAGCAAGACGTGAACAACACACTCGAAGGAAAGGTCGTTCTGGTCACCGGGGCCTCTTCCGGCATCGGCCGGGCCACCGCACTGGCCCTGTCGAGGGCGGGAGCGGCCGTGGCCGTCGGGGCCCGTCGGACCGACCGGCTGAAGTCCCTGGAGGAGGATGCCCCGGGAGACGTGCTGACCCTTGAACTCGATGTCACGGACCCCGGGTCGGTGCGCGACGCGGTCGCCGCGACCGTGAGGCGTTTCGGCACCCTCGATGCCCTGGTGAACAACGCGGGCATCATGCTCAGCGGCGCGATCCTGGACGCGGACACCACGGAGTGGACGCGCATGGTGGACACCAACCTCCTCGGTTCGATGTACACCGTCCACTCCGCCCTGCCTCATCTCCTTGAGTCCAAGGGCGCCGTCGTGCAGATCTCCTCCACCTCGGGACGCATCGCATCGGCCTCCAGCGGTGTGTACGCGGCCACCAAGTTCGGCATCACCGCCTTCGCGGAGGCACTGCGCCAGGAGGTCACCACGGCGGGGGTACGTGTCATCGTCGTCGAGCCCGGGTTCGTCTCGACCGAGCTGGCCGGCCACATCACCGACCCCGCCATACGGGCCGCTGCCAAGAACATGGCGGAGTCCATGCGGACCCTCCAGCCCGAGGACATCGCCGGAGCCGTCGTCTACGCGCTCACCCAGCCCGACCACGTAGCCGTCAACGAGATCCTCATCCGGCCGACCGACCAGACCCGCTGAATCGGCAGGGAAGGGGCACACCCACCGTGGCCGTGGGAACAACGTTGTGTCATTAGATGTTGTCACCCATGGCCACTTCAGCGCCTCCGTAACGCGCACCCGCCTGTCCCGTCCGGCTCGTGCCCGGCCGGACCGGACGCGGGTCCGCCCGCCCGGCGCCTGACGCCGCTGAACTCTGTCCGTACATACCGACCGGGAGTTGTGATGAACGAAGTACCCGAACCCGACCTGCGAGGAAGACTCGCTGTGGTGACCGGGGCCAGCGACGGCGTGGGCCTCGGGCTGGCCGCACGCCTCGCCCGCACCGGCGCCGAACTGGTCCTGCCGGTACGCAACGCGGCCAAGGGGGCCGCGGCGCTCGCACGCATCCGGGCGCACGTGCCCGACGCGCGGGTCTCCACCCGCACTCTCGACCTTGCTTCGCTGGCATCGGTCGAGGCCCTCGCCGGCACACTGAACGCGGAAGGCAGGCCGATCAACCTTCTGATCAACAACGCGGGCGTCATGGCCCCGCCCGTCCGGCACACGACGGAGGACGGCTACGAGCTGCAGTTCGGGACCAACTACCTCGGCCATGTGGCCCTCACGGGACGGCTGCTGCCGTTGCTGCGTGCCGGCCGGGCACACGTGACCACAGTGACGAGCAGTGCCGCGCGGGGCGGCCGGATCGACTGGGAGGACCTGCAGAGCGAGAACCGGTACTCACCGGTCCGTGCGTACGGGCAGTCCAAGCTGGCCAACCTGCTGTTCGCGCTCGAACTGGACCGCCGCAGCGCGTCGGGCGGCTGGGACGTCGTCAGCAACGCCGCTCACCCCGGTACGACACTGACGAACCTCTACGCCTCCGGTCCCAGCCTCGGCCGCGGCCGACCCGCTCCCCACGCGGCGATCGTGAAGCGACTCGCCCGCCTGGGCATCCTCGTCCAGACCGTCGACGCCGGACTGCGTCCCTTGCTCTACGCGGCCACGAGCCCGGCGGCAGCAGGCGGACAGCTGTACGGGCCGGACGGCTGGGGCGAGTTCACGGGTGAACCCAAGAAGCTGAAGATCTACAAATCGGCGCGCGGCGAGGCGGAAGCGGCCCGGCTCTGGCAGGTCTCCGAACGCCTCACCGGGGTCGCGTTCGCGGCAGCGGTCTGACGTGCCGGCCCGCCGTCGTGCGCGGTGCGAACACGCCCGTCCGCTGCGGCCTCGCAGTTCGGGCCCGCCACGAGCCGTGCTCCCGGCGCGGGCCCGCCGTGAATCGCTGCGGCAGGCCCGGCCCGGTCACTCGCCCTCGTGCGTCTCCGTCACGTGGTCGCCGACGCCATCGGCGACCACGGCCGCCAGGAGGGCGGCCAGCAGGCCGGGGAACCGGGTGTCGAGGCTCTCGCGACGCAGGGTCACGTAACACCGGGTGCCTTCCTGGCGGGTCCGGGTGACACCCGCTTCGCGCAGCACCTTGAGGTGATGACTCAGGGTCGACTTGGCGACAGGAGCACGGAACTGGCCCCACCCGCGCTCGACGCCGTCGGACAGCACCCGCACGATGCCGAGACGCGTCGGGTCGCTCAGTGCCCCCAGCAAGCGCGGCAGGGTGATCTCGCTCTCGGCGGGCGTTGAGGAGTGGTCCGGCATGGAGATCAGTTTACCGGTCGTTCGACACCCGGCGAACTTGCGTCCCGACACACGCCCGCGAGGGATGAGATCCACATCACCCCTGTGCTTCTGTCACAGATACCCGGGCCGCCCGGTCAGTAGCGCGTAACCGAAAAACGGCGAGGAGATCGCACCATGAATTCACGTCTCAACTACTTCGGCAATTCCCTCGGTGGCAAGGTGCTGAAGCATGTCAACTCGGCCAACAAGGCGCTGTTGGACTCGACGCTGCCCGGCACGACGCAGGAGTTGGTGAAGATCCGTGCCAGCCAGATCAACGGCTGCGGCTTCTGCACCGACATGCACACCAAGGACGCCACCCACGCGGGAGAGACGCAGCAGCGCCTGAACCTGGTGGCGGCCTGGCGGGAGGCCACGGTCTTCACCGACGCCGAGCGTGCCGCGCTGGAGCTGGCCGAGCAGGGCACCCGCATCGCGGACGCGGCCGGGGGCGTCACGGACGAGGCCTGGGCGAACGCCGCGAAGCACTTCGACGAGGACCAGCTCGTCGCGCTGATCTCGCTCATCGCCGTGATCAACGCCTACAACCGCATCAACATCATCAACCAGCAGCCCGCCGGGGACTACCAGCCCGGCCAGTTCGGCTGAGTCCGCCCGGCGCACCGCCGGATCAAGCGGTCCGTCTCCCCGTCTCCCCGGCCCAGGGCGGGGAGACGGACTTTTCCCTGTCCGCCGCGAGCGGCTGCCATGTACGGACGAGAGTGGGGCGGTGGGCCCGAAGGCCCACCGCCCCACTCGGCGCAGATCACGGTGTGTCAGTGCGGCATGACCAGCATGATGGCCGTTCCCAGGGCCATCGATCCGTCCCAGAAATGGCCGTAGAGCTCCCTGGGGGCAGCGGCGGCCGCCCCGGGGCGCAGCGGGGGCATGTCGCGCGTCAGGGAGCGGGGCGCGCACCCGAGCAGGTACAGCGCCAGGACCGGGACGACCACGTCGCCGGTTCCCGACTCCCCCGGTGAGTGCCCCATGTGCGCGGCATGGTGTGCCGCGGGGAACGCTCCGGCCAGGTTCTCGTGCGCCGGGCCCCCGGCGGGGTGAGCCGTCCACGCCATCCAGGCCATGGCCGCCATGCCGGCGGCGGAGGGGAGCGCTCTCGCGACGGCCGCCGGTCCGGAGCCCTGACCGCGTCCGACCGCGGTCAGCGGGAACCACAGCGCGGCTGCCGCGAAGAAGACCACCTGTGCCGTCACGGGCAGGGCCGGGCCCCGGCTCCATGGCATCGCCGCCATGGCCAGGGCCATGGCGGCGTGCAGCAGACGGTCCACGCGGTCACGCCGTCCCGGCCCCCGTGCCAGGACGCCCCGGCGCAGTCCGTGGACAGCCGCGGCCGTGAACAGCGCTGTCAGCATGCAGTACACGACTTCATGGGCACTCATGCGGTGTCGCGCTCCCCGGCCTGGACGGGATCCGTCAGGAACAGTGGCGTACGGGCGGGCCGACGGTCAGGCGGTGGGCCGCCGAGCCCGCAGATGGGCCCGCTTCTCCAGCTCCTCCGGGTCGACCAGTTCGAGCATGGGCTTTCCGGGGGCGCACATCATCGTCACCACGAACCGGGTGCGCGCGTCCGTCAGCGCGTTGCCGTCCTGGTAGTGGATCGCGTCGCCGCCCGGCTCCCAGAAGGTCCCGCCGGCCTCGACCACACGCTCGGGCTCGCCCTCCAGCTCGAAACGGACCGCACCCTCGATGACGTACCCGAACGCCGGACCCGAGTGGCGGTGCGGAGGCGTCCCCGGGTCCCCGGGCTCCCAGTCGACCTGGATGGTCATGGCCGACGCGCCCTCGGGAACGGTGATCGGCGAGGCGTCCTGCAGCATCTTCGCCGCGGTCATCCAGCCCTCCGACGCCCCCGTGTGCTCCCCGGTTCCGTGCACGTGCGCTGCGTCCTTCTCCGACACTGTGTCGCTACCTTCCGTAGGTCCGCCGCCTCTCGGGGCGGACACACCGTCTGCCCGGGACGTCATCTCGCTCCGGGCGCATGGTCGTTCGCAGTGATGACCGGGTGCCCTTCGGATCTGTGACAGCGAGTGTTCCCGGGGACGGTGTCACAACAACTGTGCGAGTCCTGTCCTACGTGTAGTGCGCGGCCGGCGTCATCGGCGCGACCGCCTCGCAGACACCAGTGGGTCACCGGGGCCCCCGACGGGAGGAATTCCAGATGAGAGTCGTTGTTGCGGGAGCCACCGGACTGATCGGTTCCAGGACGGTCGCCAGGCTCCGGGACCATGGTGTGGATGTCGTCCCGGTGTCACGTCGGACAGGTGTCGACGTCATCACCGGGGAGGGGCTCGACGACGCCCTGCGCAGCGCCGAGGTGGTCGTGGACGTCACGGACGCGCCGTCCCGCGCGGAATCCGTGAGTACGGAGTTCTTCGGCGCCTCCACCGCCAACCTTCTGCGCGCAGCGGCATCGGCGGGAGCCGAGCACTACGTGGTCCTGTCCGTCGTGGGCGCCGACCCGGCGCGGCCCGGATACTTCCGTGCCAAGGCGCTCCAGGAGGAACTGGCGCGACGCTCGCCGATCCCCCACACGATCGTGCGGGCCACACCGTTCTACGAGACGGTGGACGCCCTGTCGCGCAGGGACGAGAACGCCGACGGCATCCATGTCGCGCCCGTACTGACGCGCCCTGTGTCGACGGACGACGTCGCGGCGTCGATCGCCCATGTCGCCGTGGACGTGCCGCTGTTCGGCATCATCGAGATCGCCGGTCCTGAGGAGTTCCGTCTCGACGAGCTCACGGCGAAGCTGCTGGCGGCCCGCGGTGAACCGCGCATCGTCGTCCCCGACACCCACGCGCCCTTCTTCGGCGCGGTGCCCGGACAGCGGACGCTGCTCCCCGGGGCCGGAGCGCACGTCGGCCACGAGACCTTCGCGCACTGGATCGCACGGGACTGAGCCCCGGCCGGCCCGTCGTTGCCCGTCACCACCCCGCACCCTCCGCCGGCCGGCACCGGAGCACTCTGCTCGCGCCCGCGACCGGCCCCATCGCCCCCCTGACAGGAAGGCTGCCATGAGTAACCCGTACCGGCCCGTCGAGCCCTCTGCGACCAGTGAGCTCGACCAGCTACCCGACGGTGACGCCGAGGAGACCGCCGAATGGCAGGCATCGCTCGACGCCGTCGTGCGCAACGCAGGGCCGGAACGGGCTGTGTACCTGATGCGACGCGTGCACGAGTACGCGGCCAGGACCGGGATCCCCCTGCCCGGTCTGCTGTCCTCGGACTACATCAACACGATCCCGGCGTCGTCGCAGCCCGCCTTCCCCGGCGACCTCGCCATGGAGACCAGGATCACCGCCCTCAACCGGTGGAACGCGGCGGCCATGGTGACCCGCGGCTCGCGGCTGGGGCTCGGCGGCCACATCGCCACCTACGCCTCGGCCGCCTGGCTCTACGAAATCGGGTTCAACCACTTCTTCCGCGGCAAGGACGGTGACGGCTCCGGCGACCAGCTCTACGTGCAGGGGCACGCCTCACCGGGTATCTACGCCCGGGTGTTCCTCGAAGGGCGCCTTCGTGAGGAGCAGTTGGACGCCTTCCGGCGGGAGGCCGGCGGCCACGGCCTGCCGTCCTATCCCCACCCCAGGCGTCTGCCGTGGCTGTGGGAGTTCCCGACGGTGTCCATGGGCCTCGGCCCGCTCGCCGCCATCTACCAGGCCCGGTTCAACCGCTATCTGCACGACCGGGGCATCAAGGACACCTCCGCCTCCCGGGTGTGGGCGTTCCTCGGCGACGGGGAGATGGACGAGCCGGAGTCGATGGCCGCGCTGGGGCTCGCCGCGCGCGAGAACCTCGACAACCTCACCTTCGTCATCAACTGCAACCTGCAGCGCCTGGACGGCCCCGTGCGGTCCAACTCCAAGATCGTGCAGGAGCTGGAGAACAGATTCCGCGGAGCCGGCTGGAACGTGGTCAAGACCTTGTGGGGCGAGGCATGGGACCCCGTCCTGCGCGAGGACGCCGGCGGCGTCCTCGTCCGCCGCCTCGGCGAGGTGCCGGATGCCCAGATGCAGACGTACGCCGCCCAGGACGCCGCGTACGTCCGCAAGCACTTCTTCACCGGTGACACCCTGTCCGGCATCGGCGCGGGAATGAGCGACTCCCAGCTCACCGAACTCTTCGGCAGCTCACGGGGCGGCCACGAGCCGCTCAAGGTGTACGCCGCCTACCGCAACGCGGTCGAGCACCGCGGGCAGCCGACCGTCATCCTCGCCCAGACGGTGAAGGGGCACACGCTGGGTCCCGACTTCGAGTCCCGCAACGCCAACCACCAGATGAAGAAGCTGACCCCGAAGCAGTTCCGTGAGATGCGGGACCTGCTGGAGCTCCCCATCCCGGACAGCGCGCTGAGCGGTGACGTGGTGCCCTACTGGCACCCCGGTGAGAAGTCGCCGGAGGTGCAGTACCTGCACGACCGGCGGTCGTCGCTGGGCGGCCCCGCCCCGATACGCACGGTCGTCGCCAAACCGCTCGAACGGCCCTCGTCACGCCCCTTCGAGGCTCTGCAGAAGGGCTTCGGCAAGCAGGAGGTCGCCACCACCATGGCGCTCGTCCGCCTGCTCAGGGAACTCATGCGCGGCAAGGAGACCGGGGAGCGCTGGGTGCCGATCATTCCGGACGAAGCGCGCACGTTCGGCATGGAATCCCTCTTCCCGACGGCCGGGATCTACTCGCCGCAGGGTCAGACGTACGAACCGGTGGACGCGGACCAGTTGCTCTACTACCGGGAGACCAGGGACGGCCAGCTGATCAACGAGGGGATCACCGAGGCCGGCTCCATGGCGGAGTTCACCGCCGCGGCGACCTCGTACGCCACGCACGGCGAGCCCATGATCCCGATCTACATGTTCTACGCCATGTTCGGTTTCCAGCGGACCGGGGACCAGTTCTGGGCGCTCGGCGACCAGATGGGACGCGGCTTCGTCATCGGTGCCACGGCAGGCCGTACGACGATGACCGGCGAAGGTCTGCAGCACGCCGACGGGCATTCCCATCTGCTGGCCTCCACCAATCCGGCAGCGGTGAGCTACGACCCGGCCTTCGCCTACGAGATCGCGGTGATCGTCAGGGAGGGGCTGTGGCGCATGTACGGCGAGCAGCCCGAGAACGTCTTCTACTACCTGACGGTCTACAACGAACCGAAGCGGCAGCCCGCCATGCCGTCCGGGCCGTCGGTGGAGGAGGGAATCCTGCGCGGCCTGTACCGCTTCCGGCAGGCGGACTCCCCGGAAGCCGGTCCGCGGATCCAGCTGCTGGCCTCCGGTACGGCGATCCACTGGGCCCTGGAGGCCCAGGACCTGCTCGCGTCGGACTGGGGCGTCCATGCCGACGTCTGGTCCGTGACCTCCTGGACGGAGTTGCGCCGCGACGCGTTGAGCGCGGACGGGGCGCGGCTGCGCGGGGAGGAACGCGTTCCGTACGTCACCCGCGCGCTCGCCGGGGCACCGGGGCCTGTCCTGGCCGTCAGCGACTGGATGCGGCAGGTTCCCGACCAGATCAGCCAGTGGGTCGAGCAGGACTACTCGTCCCTGGGCACGGACGGCTTCGGGCTGTCGGACACCCGGGAGGCGGTGCGCCGCCACTTCCACGTGGACGCCGAGTCGATCGCGGTGGCGGCGCTGGACCGGCTGGCCCGGACCGGGGCGGTCCCCGACGGCCTGGCAGCACAGGCGCGCGACCGGTACGGATGGCAGGGCTGAGCACAGCCTCCGACGTGCTGGAAGCGGTTCCGCGCCTCGCGGAACCGTGAACGAGACGAAGGGCGCCTCGGTGCCCTGCGAGATTCTGAGGAGCAACCGACATCATGGCGGTTTCCGTAACCCTGCCCGCCCTCGGTGAGAGCGTCACCGAGGGGACGGTCACCCGTTGGCTGAAGCAGATCGGCGAAACGGTCGAGGCCGACGAACCGCTGCTGGAGGTGTCCACCGACAAGGTGGACACCGAGATCCCCTCCCCCGCCGCCGGAGTCCTGCTGGAGATCGTCGTCGCCGAGGACGAAACGGTCGAGGTCGGTGCCAGGCTCGCCGTCATCGGCGCGCCCGAGGCCGTTCCGACGGCACCCGGACCCGTCGTGACGGCCCCTGCGACGGCGGCCCGGACACCGGAAGCCCAGGTGCTCGATGCCCAGGTGCCCGCAGCCCGGGAACCGGTCGCCCAGACACCCGCCGCTCCTGCCCCTGTTCCCGCTCCCGCGCCTGATCCTGCTCCTGCCCCCGCTCCCGCCGCCCCGCGTCCGGCCGTCGAGGCGCCACCCGTGCAGGCCCTCGCCACGCAGGTCCCCGGACGGGACGTCCCGGAGGAGCCGTCGTCCCTGCGCGGCCGGACGGTCGGCATGAGCCGCATCCGCAGGATCATCGGCGACAGCCTCAAGAAGGCGCTGCAGGAACAGGCCCAGCTGACCACCGTCGTCGAGGTCGACGTCACCCGGCTCATGCGCCTGCGCGAGCGGGTGAAGGAGGACTTCGCCGTCCGTGAGGGTGTCAAGCTGTCCCCGCTGCCGTTCTTCATCCTGGCTGCGGCGCAGACCCTCAAGGCGCACCCGGTCATCAACGCCCGGATCAACGAGGGCGAAGGCACCGTCACCTACTTCGACGAGGAGAACATCGGCATCGCCGTGGACACCCCGAAGGGCCTGATGACGCCGGTCATCAAGCGCGCCGGCGATCTGACCGTGGCGGGCATCGCAAGGACGACGCTGGACATGGCCACTCGGGCACGGGACGGCAGCCTCCGCCCGGACGACGTGTCGGGCGCCACCTTCACGATCTCCAACACGGGTTCCCGCGGCGCCCTGTTCGACACGGTCATCGTGCCGCCGGGCCAGGCCGCCATCCTGGGAATCGGTGCCACGGTCAAGCGCCCCGCCGTCGTCGAGGCCGACGGCGGAACGGTTATCGGCGTCAGGGACCTGGTGCACCTGTCGTTGTCGTACGATCACCGCTTGGTGGACGGTGCGGACGCCGCCCGCTACCTCGTCGCGGTCAGGACGCTCCTGGAGGCGGCCCCCTTCGCCGACGATCTGCTGCCCCTCGGAGATCGCTGAGAAGGCGTCGGTCCCACGGCAGGGCGTGGCGCGGAACGGTGTGACACCGAAGCCGCACGTGGCGAGGACCGGCATGTTGCGTGTGGTCGTCCCGTGGCCCCCGCGTGTGAACCCATGGAGGCACCGTTCCGCGCCGGCTTGTAGCATGGTGGCGCCGAAGCCGAAGGGGACCACCATGCACGCTGGGGCCGACACCGACTCTCTCGATCAGGCGGCGAGGGACTTCCTCGAAGCGCGCCCGCAGCTCTTCGGCGTCGCGTACCGGGTGCTCGGCAGCGCCGTGGAGGCGGAGGACATCGTCCAGGAGGCGTGGCTGCGGTGGCAGAACGCGGACCGCACGCACATCGTGGAGCCGACGGCCTTCCTGACCACGGTCACCGCCCGTCTGGCGATCAACCTCGCCCAGTCCGCGAGGGTGCGGCGGGAGTCCTACGTCGGCCCGTGGCTTCCCGAACCGGTCGACACCAGCGCGGATCCGCAGATGGGTGCCGAACGGGCCGAGGCCGTCGAGCTGGCGGTCCTCTTCCTGATGGAGAAGCTGAACCCGGTGGAGCGTGCGGCGTACGTTCTGCGGGAAGCCTTCAACTACCCGTACCCGCAGATCGCGGACATCCTGGAGACGAGTGAGGCCAACACCCGCCAGCTGGTGAGCCGCGGGCGCAAACACCTCGCCGCCGAGCGGAGGGAACGGGTCAGCACGACCGCTCACCGCCGCCTCCTGGAGGTGTTCCTCGCCGCTGCGCAGAAGGGTGATCTGGCGGCTCTGGAGAACGTGCTCGCCGCGGACGTCGTCAGCTACACCGACGGCGGAGGACTGCGGGGCGCCTCGAAGATCCCGGTCGTCGGACGCCTCCACGTCTCCAAGTACCTGGCGGCTTTCGCCCCCCGGTTCTGGCCCCGTTCGGAAGTGCGGTGGGTCGAGGCCAACGGCCGTCCCGCCGTCGTCGTCTCGTCCGGCGGGGACGCCGTGGCCCTCCTTTCGGTCGACGTGTCCGCGGAGGGGATCGACCGGATCATGTGGGTGATGAACCCGGCCAAGCTGGCGCCCTACGTCGCGTCGCTGAGCAGTTGAACACCTTGCGCCACGCTGTGACCGGCCCGGCGTCACAGGCGGCACGACCGGCCGGTCACGCGGACGTCCGGGATGATCGAAGACACGGGGGACGGACGAGGTGACGACGGTCATGAGCGGCACGACGCAGCCGGCCCGCGGGCGGGCGCATATCCTGGCCGGCCGGGGGAAGGTGGCACCGGAAGGTGCCGCTCCTCTCGCCTTTCCGCACCCTGTGCGCATGCTGTCGGGTCCCCGCCGGGACGCGTACCTCGACGACGCCGGAGTCATGCTGTGACCGAGCAGATCCAGTTGCCCAACCTCTCCACCGAGAAGGACTTCGACGGGGAGTCCTTCTCCGCCATCTACTCGACGGCGGTGACCGTCAGCGGCGGTGCGGCCGCGCACGGTCGTGCCTCGGGGAGGGCGCGGTCGGCCGACGGAGTCCTGGACCTCGATCTGCGTATGCCCGCCGAACTCGGCGGAGACGGCCAGGGAACCAACCCCGAGCAGCTGTTCGCCGCCGGCTTCGCCGCCTGCTTCCACGGGGCCCTGAGCCTGGTGGCGCGGCAGGAGGAGCTGGATCCGGCGGTGATCTCCGTGGAGGCGACCGTCGCCTTCGGGCGGGACCCCGGAGACGGCGGCTACCTGCTCCGTGTCGGTCTTGAGGTGAAGTGGCCCGGCGTGGATCCGGAGATCGCCGCTCCTCTCCTGGAGAAGGCGGACTCGCTCTGCCCGTACGCCAGAATGGCCTGGCGGGGCACCCCGACGACCATCACGCTGGCTCCCTGACGAGCGCGTGCACGTTCGGCCAGGACCGGCCGCTCATCCGGGCGGGGGCCTGTCGTCCGGATCATGCCGGATGCGCGGGGCCGCCCACCGGTTCCGGCGGCGCGGCGGCCCCGCGGACGGTGTGGTCCGTCAGGACGGGAACCACAGGTCGGCGTCCGCGGCCTCTTCCTTGCGGATGGCGAACACGGCGATGTCCTTCTTGTGCAGGCTCTGCTGCGGCGGCAGTCCCGCGACGAAGGGGTGGTCGGTGACGAGCGGTCGAGCCGTCCCCGCAGGGGGCTCCTCGAAGTACTCGGCGTTGATGGCGGTGTAGCGGGCCCAGCGCTGCGGCACCTCGTCCTCGTAGAAGATGGCCTCCACCGGGCACACGGGCTCGCAGGCGTGGCAGTCGACGCACTCGCCGGGGTGGATGTAGAGCGTCCGCTCGCCCTCGTAGATGCAGTCCACCGGGCATTCCGTCACACAGGCCCTGTCCTTGATGTCCACACAGGGCTGCGCGATGACGTACGTCATCCTCTCCTCCTTCGCCGTCGGCGGGACACGTCCTCGCCGACGGCGAAGACGCGCGGAACGGGCGCTGACGCGGCAGCCCGTCGGCCGGGCGGCATCCGCGACGCACCTCCCCGTCCCACGAGGCCGGATACGCGCGCCTCGTACAGCCCGTATGACCGGTGACCCCTCTCTGATGTGACAACCGCCCGTGGTGGCAACCGCCCGTGATGAGGGCGAACGGCCGGGTCCGGCCTTCCGCTGTCACAGAACGCACGGCCGCCCGGTCTGATCAGTGGTTGTCACACCATGGCTCGCAGCATGCGACATCTGAGATGAGGAACATCGTGTCCCCCGTGAACACTTTCGTGATCGTCGGCGGCGGTCTGGCCGCGGGCAGTGCCGCGGAGGCACTGCGTGAGAACGGCCACCGCGGCCCGCTCCTGATCATCGGTGACGAGCAGGAGCGGCCCTACATCCGCCCGCCGCTCTCCAAGGGCTACCTGCTGGGAAAGGAGCAACGCGAGGCGATCTACGTGCACCCCGAGGGCTGGTACGCCGAGCACGGCGTCGACCTGGTCCTGGGCACGAGTGTGCGGGCGGTCGACGGGCAGGCCAAGGAGGTGGAACTCGACAGTGGCCGACGGGTGCGGTACGGCAAGTTGCTCCTGGCCACCGGTTCGTCCCCGCGCCGGTTGGCGGTTCCCGGAGCGGATCTCGACAACGTCCTGTACCTGCGGCGGGTGGGGGACAGCGAACGGCTCAAGGCCGCCTTCACCGCAGGAGCGCGGATCGTCGTCATCGGCGGCGGATGGATCGGCCTGGAGACCGCGGCCGCTGCCCGGACGGCCGGTGCCGACGTCACCGTGCTGGAGCACTCGGAGCTGCCGCTGCTGAAGGTCCTCGGACGGGAGGCGGCCCAGGTGTTCGCCGGTCTTCACGAGGAACACGGTGTGAAGCTGCGCCCCCATGCGGAGATCGAACGCATCACCGGAAGCGACGGCCGTGCGGACGGCGTGCTCCTCACCGACGGCACGCTTCTTCCCGCGGACGCGGTGGTCGTGGGCGTGGGCATCACGCCCAATGTCCGGCTCGCCCAGCAGGCGGGCCTGAACGTGCGCAACGGCATCGTCACCGACGAACATCTGCGGACCTCCGTGGCCGACATCCATGCCGCGGGCGATGTCGCCAACGCCTATCATCCACGGCTCGGCCGTCACCTGCGCGTCGAGCACTGGGCCAACGCGCTGCACCAACCGCGCACGGCAGCACGGAGCATGCTGGGCCAGGACGCGGTCCATGACCGGCTGCCGTACTTCTACACCGATCAGTACGACCTCGGTATGGAGTACACGGGGTACGCGGAGCCGGGCGGGTACGACCGTGTGGTCTTCCGCGGCGACACCGCGGACCGGAAGTTCATCGCCTTCTGGATGTCGGGCCACCGTGTGGTCGCGGGGATGACCGTCAACGTGTGGGACACCATCGACACCATCCGCGCACTGATCGAGTCCGGGACCGAGACCGACGACGCCGTCCTCGCCGACTCCACCGTCCCGCTCAACAACCTTCTCTCCTGACACTCCACCGCGGTACACGCACCGGAGTGTCACAAATACCCGAGGGGTCCGGTCGTCATCAGTGACCCCCAATTGATCGGAGCAATCGTGGCTGCCACCGAAAAGCGCCTTTCCACCACGGTCCTGGTGATCGGGACCGGCGGCGCAGGGCTGCGAGCGGCGATCGAGCTGGCAGAGGCCGGGCTCGACGTCCTCGCCGTCGGCAAACGTCCCAAGGAGGACACGCACACATCCCTCGCCGCCGGCGGAATCAACGCCGCGCTCGCCACCATGGACCCCGAGGACAGCTGGCAGCAGCACGCCGCCGACACCCTCAAGGAGAGCTACCTGCTCGGCGATCCCCGCACGGCCGAGATCGTCACCCAGGGTGCGGCCCTGGGCATCGACGACCTCGAGCGCTACGGCATGGCCTTCGCCAGGGAGCAGGACGGCCGTATCTCCCAGCGCTTCTTCGGCGCGCACAAGTTCCGGCGCACCGCCTTCGCCGGTGACTACACCGGCCTGGAGATCCAGCGCACGCTCATCCGGCGTGCGAACCAGCTGGACATCTCCATGCTCGACACGGTGTACATCACCCGGCTCCTGGTGCACGAAGGCGCCGTGTTCGGCGCTTACGGCTTCGACCTGGCCAGCGGCACCCGCTATCTCATCCACGCCGACGCGGTGATCCTGGCGGCAGGGGGTCACACCCGCATCTGGCGGCGCACCTCGTCACGCCGCGACGAGAACACCGGCGACTCCTTCCGGCTGGCGGTGGACGCCGGTGCGCGGCTGCGTGATCCGGAGCTCGTCCAGTTCCACCCCTCGGGGATCATCGAGCCCGAGAACGCGGCCGGCACGCTGGTCAGTGAGGCCGCGCGTGGCGAGGGCGGCATCCTGCGCAACAACCTGGGCGAACGGTTCATGAGCCGCTACGACCCCGCCCGCATGGAACTCTCCACCCGCGACCGCGTCGCCCTCGCCGCCTACACCGAGATCAAGGAGGGCCGCGGCACACCCAGCGGTGGTGTCTGGCTCGACGTCTCCCACCTCCCACGCCAGACGATCATGAACCGCCTCCCCCGCGTCTACCAGACACTGCTGGAACTGCAGATGCTGGACATCACGCGCGAGCCCATCGAGGTAGCACCCACAGCCCACTACTCGATGGGTGGGGTCTGGGTCCGCCCCGAGGACCACAGCACCGACGTGCGCGGCCTCTACGCCATCGGGGAAGCGTCCAGTGGCCTCCACGGCGCCAACCGGCTCGGCGGCAACAGCCTCATAGAACTGCTCGTCTACGGCCGGATCACCGCACAGGCGGCCGCCGACTACTCCCGCGCGCTGACCGCTCAGCCACGCTCGGCACCGGCAGTCGCCGAGGCCCGCGCCGAAATCGACGGCCTGCTCACCGCGGACGGCCCCGAGAACGTCCGGGCCCTGCAGCGCGCCATCCGCAACACCATGACGGAACACGCGGGCGTCGTACGCGACGAGCAGGGGCTGCGCACCGGACTCGCCGAACTCGAAACGATCGAGAAGCGCATGGAGAACGTCGGCGTCCACCCCGACATCGCCGGCTACCAGGACCTCGCGCACGCCTTCGACCTCAAGTCGTCCGCCCTCGCGGCGCGGGCCACCCTCGAGGCGGCGCTCGAGCGCCGCGAAACCCGCGGCTGCCACAACCGCAGCGACTACCCCGAGAGCGACCCCGCCTTCCGGGTGAACCTCGTGTGGTCCCCCGCCGCCGGGATCACGCACGAAAGCATTCCGCCCATTCCCGACGAGATCTCCGCCCTGATGGAGGAGGTCTCCACCGAAGGGAAGCTCGCCGAGTAGCCCTGCGCGGTCCTCCCGCTGCCCAACGGGCGGCATGCGCCCGGCTCCCTGTCACAAACCCGACGGCCACCCTGTCTCCCCTGAGACACACCCCTCCCCGAACACACCCCCCGAAAGGAAACACACCATGAAGATCGTCGTGA
>NZ_JBIDAD010000034.1:0-19935 GCF_043202315.1 Streptomyces sp. NPDC048211 | reverse complement strand
CGATGCGATGACTGGCGCGGCTACGGCACGGGGCGAACGACCCTGGGCAACGGCCTCGGACCGGCCGGCCACGAGATCTGCCGATGCGATCGTGTTCACCGTCGTCCATCGCCCCCCTCCGAGGCACCCTGGTGGATGCCTGGTCCACACCCTGGTCATCCCCGGGGGTACCCCGGGGTACCGCGCCCCGGCACCGGCGCCCGCGCCCGGTCTGTCCGCCGCTCGGCCCCGTCGGCGCCCGCTCGCCCGCCTGCCCGACGGCGCTTCAGGCCCCCTCCGCGGCGCAGCGTCACGGCCGGATGCCTGCCCGTCCCGGGCCGGACGAAGGAGAGGCTTGCCTGACTCCTTCCGGTTCCAGCCCTCCGGGAATCCATTGAGCGATAAAGTGCTGGGCATACTCTTAGTACGAGGAGCATGGTGTCCATCAGTCACCGCGCAGCGTCGGCAGGCCATGTGCCGCGACTGGACGTCGCAGCGCCGTTACCGGTGGGTTCGGCGTAGCCGACGGGCCCGACGAGTCCCGGTCATGAGCCGGTACGCGGCAAGCGCCCCCTCGGCGAGCGTCTGAAGAAAGCACCTGTCGACCTCGGTGCGGCAGGCGCGACAAGGCACGTACTCCACCCCGACGGGACGACCGCACGGCCGACGGCCCGGCGCCTGCGACGGGCAGAGCGGGTACGCCCCTTGACGCACTCTCACCGGAGCAGGCAGAGGATCACCGCTGGAGCGAGCGTTCCGGCGTCCGACCGCTCACACCTTCCGCTGCCATCGGCTCAGGCCGACGGCTCGGGTTCACGACGGAGGCACACAGGTGTCCGGCCACCATGCCAGAAGACGGGGCAGCGCTGCTCCTCTCACCGGTCAGACCACACGTCCCGTAGCGCGGGCACGGAGTGAACGGCGCATCGACTCGTGACACGGATGCCGGTCTTCGGGCGGAACGATGAGTGCGAGCTGTTGGACGGGCTGCTCGACGCCGTGCGGGGCGGAGAGAGCCGGGTGCTGGCCCTCCGGGGCGCACCGGGGGTGGGAAAGACCCGGCTGCTCGAGTACGTGATGGCCCAGGCGCGGGGGTTCCAGGTCGCCCTCGTCACGAGTGTCCAGTCGGACATGGAACTTCCCTACGCGGGCCTGCATCAGCTGTGCGCACCCATGACCGACCGGCTGGACAGGCTTCCGCCCGGGCAGCGCGATGCCGTCAGCGGAGCTCTGGGGATGGGCTCGAAGCGCGCCCCCGACGCCTTTCTCGTCGCCCTCGGTGTCCTCGGCCTGCTCTCCGAGACCGCCCGGAGCCGGCCCCTGCTGTGCGTCGTGGACGACGCGCAGTGGCTGGACAGCGCTTCCCGGCAGAGTCTGGAGTTCACGGCGCGACGTCTGCTCGCCGAGTCGGTCGCGATCGTGTTCGCGGCCCGGGTGCCGGACGAGGAAGCGCCCGGCGGTGCGGAACCCTCCACCCTGCCGGAGCTGCTGATCGAGGGCCTGCCCGACCGTGACGCGCGGGCCCTGCTGCGCTCCGTGCTGCCGGGCCCGTGGGACGAACGAGTGCTGACACGCATCCTCTCCGAGTCTCGGGGTAATCCGCTCGCGCTGCTGGAGCTCCCGAAGACGTCGACGCCTGTGGAACTGGCCGGCGGCTTCGGTCTTCCGAGCGACCGGCCCGTCAGCGACCGCATTCAGAACGCGTACATGCGCCGCATCGCCGGACTGACCGACGAGGCACGCGGGTTCCTGCTGGCCGCGGCGGTGGATCCCACCGGCGAACCGGCGTTGCTCCGGCGTGCGTCGGAGAAGCTGGGGCTCGGAAGTGACGCCGCCGCGGGCGCGGAGGCAGCCGGTCTCGTCCAGATCGGTGATCGCGTGAGGTTCTTCCACCCCATGGTGCGCTCGGCCGTCTACTGGGCGGCGTCGTCCGATGACCGGCGCAGAACACACCGCGTACTGGCCGAGGTGACGGCTCCGGCCGCCGATCCCGATCGCCGCGCCTGGCATGCGGCCTACGGCGCGTCGGGCCCCGACGAACGGGTCGCCGCGGAGCTCGAACGTTCCGCGGGGCGGGCGGAGAAGCGTGGCGGGGTCGCCGCAGCAGCCGCGTTCCTGGCCCGTGCGGTGGAGCTGACGCCCGATCCTGTCCGCCGGCAGGACCGGGCCCTGGCCGCCGCACGTGCGACCCATGCGGCGGGAAACCCGGATCTCGCCCTGGACCTGCTGTCCGTCGTCGAGAAGGGCCCCCTCGACGAGCGTCGCCGCGGCGAGGTCGATCTCACCCGCGCCCGGATCGCGTTCACCTCGAACCGGGGCAGTGAAGCACCCGGACTGCTCCTCGGCGCGGCCGCCCGGATCGCCGCCCACGACATCGAACTGGCCAGGGACACCTACCTGGAGGTCGTCAACGCGGCGATCTTCGCCGGCCCTCAGGCGTACGACGACGGTCAGTACGAAGCCGCGAGAGCGGCGCGCGCGATGCCGGCACCACAGCCGCCCCGTCCCGCGGATCTCCTGCTCGACGGCCTGGCGAAGCGGATCGTCGAGGGCCATGCCGCGGCCGTCCCCGGCCTGCGCGTGGCTCTGCGCGCCTTCGCGGAGCCGGACCTCTCCCCGGAGGAGGGGCTGCGCTGGCTGTGGCTGATCTGTGTGACGGCGGTGGGCCTGTGGGACCACGAAACGATGTCGCTGATGGGCGCCCGGCATCTCGAACTCGCCCGGGATACCGGACAGGCCACCGCCCTGCCGTTCGCGCTGACCATGCGCTGCGTGGTGCACGTCCTCGACGGCGAACTCGCGGAGGCCTCGGCGCTCGCGGAGGAGGTACGGACGGTCGCCGAGGCGGTCGGAACGGCCGCCCCCATCTACGGCGCCCTCTTCGTCGCCGCGTGGCGGGGCCGGGAGGAGGAGTGCATCGACCTGAGCGAACAGGCCGACGACGGGGTGGAGCAGCGCGGCGAAGGTGTCGGGCCGGTGGTCAGCCGATGGGCCCGGGCACTGCTCTACAACAGTCTCGGGAGGTACGCGGAGGCGGCGGAGGCGGCCGACATGGCCAGCCGGGAGTACATCCAGCTGGAGATGGGCATCCCCGTGTGGGCCCTCGTCGAGTACATCGAGGCGATCTCCCGTACCGGAACACCGGACCGGGCCGCCGACGCCCTGGACCGGCTGACCGAGCTGACCCGGGCGAGCGGATCGGACTGGGCGATGGGCATCGAAGCCCGTTCGCGCGCTCTGCTCAGTGAGGGGGACGAGGCCGAAGGCCACTATCTGAAGGCCATCGAAGCTCTCGGCCGTACCCGCATCCGAGGGGAGACGGCCCGTGCCCACCTCGTGTACGGCGAGTGGCTGCGCCGGACGGGGCGCCGTCACACCGCCCAGAAGCAACTGCTCATCGCTCACTACCTCTTCGCGTCCATGGACATGCAGGGCTTCGCGCAGCGCACCGCGCGGGAACTGAGCGCCACCGGTGAGACCGTCCGGAAGCACACGGACACCACGAGGAGCGATCTGACGCCCCAGGAGGTCCAGATCGTCAGGCTGGTCCGTGAAGGGCTCACCAACCCCGAGATCGGAGCACGCCTCATCCTCAGCCCCCGGACGGTCGAATGGCATCTGCGGAAGATCTTCGGCAAGCTCGGTGTCACCTCGCGCAAGCAGGTGTGAGCACCCGCGCCGATACGCCGGGCGAGCACCGGGGGCGTCCCACCACGGCCGGGCGGCGCGGGGATCAGGCCCGGGAGCGGAGCGGGCCGGCGATGCCCCGGTCCCCGTACGGGACTGCTCCACGAACACGGCAACGGCCACGTCCAGCGTGTCTTCCGTGGGGGACGACTCGGAATGCATGAGCCTCAAGTCTCCGTTCCTGCGGGGATCGATGCGGCGACTGGCGCGGCTACGGGACATCGGGCGAACAGCCCCGGGGGTGCGGGGCACCGGGCCGTGGACGGAGCCTCCGGTGACCCGGCCCGCCGGTTCGGGCGCCACTCCCCCGGACTGCCGATTCGGGCGGCATTCCCCGGGACCGCCGGATCAGGGCGTGGTCCGCGCATCCTGCCGGCAGGGGCCGCCGGAACGAGGGTTCGCGGGGGCGCGCCTCGCCGCGCTCCAGGGGCCCTGCCCGCATGTGACGATCCGAGGTGGGGCGCCGGTGAACACCCGGGCGTTGCCGCCCCCACCGTGTCCGGCGCGCCCTCGGTGCGGTGCCGGTGGGCCGTCCGCGGATCCCCCTGCTTCATGGTCATGGCCCGGCATGCGGCATCTGTTGATGCTGTTGCCGGCCAGCATCGACTGCCGGGCCCCTCCGCACCCCCTGGGGAGTGCCTGGTCCACACCCTGGCCCCCTGGGGCAGCCCCTGGGGGGTGCCTCCGCGACTCCGCACGACTGTCCGCACGCACAGAAAACGCCCCGAATCGACCGGCTCCGCCCGGGACTTCTCGTCCGGATCGTGCCGGCTCACGAGCCCGGCACGATCCGGGCGAGAAGCCCTGAGCCGCACACCGATGGGGGCGGTGCCCGAAAGGATAGAATGCCGGTTGATCTGAGCCGCAGCACCGGAAACCGCTGTCATACGGTGATCAGCGATCAGACAAACAGTCATCAGGGGCGGTGCCGATGCCGGTGGCAGACGGAGATCCCGGGGCACGGCTCCGCGGTCGGCAGGTCGAGTGCGAGACGCTGGACTCACTCGTGGCGACCGTACGGACCGGTCGCAGTGCCGTACTGGTGCTGCGCGGCGAGATGGGCATCGGCAAGACCGCGCTGCTCAACCACGTGCGCGCCGGCTCGGCCGGGTGCCGTCCGGCCGGGGCGGTGGGCATCGAGTCCGAGACCGAGCTGCCGTTCGGCGGCCTGCATCAGTTGTGTGCCCCGTTTCTCGGGCATCTCGGTTCCCTGCCGGCATCGCAACGCGACACACTGGGCAGGGCCTTCGGCCTGATCACAGGGGCGTCACCGGACCGCTTGCTCGTCGGGCCCGCCGTGCTCAGCCTGCTGACGGAGGTGGCCGCGAAGGAGCCGCTGATCTGTGTCGTCGATGATGTCCAGTGGCTGGACGACATCTCCCTGCACACGCTTGTCTTCGTCGCGCGGAACCTGCGGGCCGAGCGCATCGGCCTGGTCCTCGCCGTGCGGGAGCCCTCACTCGAAGCCGAGCCGGCAGAGCTGGCGGAGCTGCCGCAGCTCGTCGTGGAGCCACTGAGCGACAACGACGCCGGCGCTCTCCTGGAATCCGTGGTCCCGGGCCGTCTCGACGAACGGGTCCGCAACCGCATCGTCGCCGAGACCCAGGGAAACCCGCTGGCCCTGCTCGAAATGCCCCGCGGGCTGACGCCCGCGGAGCTGGCAGGCGGCTTCGCACGCCCCGACGCATATGCGTGGGCGGGCCAGATCGACCTGAGTTTCCTGCGGCGCGTACAGGCTCTGCCGTCCGAGACACAGCTGATGCTGCTCGTCGCGGCGGCCGAGCCGATGGGTGACGTGGCTCTGCTGGCCCGTGCGGCGGAGCTGTTGGAGATCGACCCGTCCGCCGCGTCGCCGGCCGAGGCGGCCGGGCTCATCACGATCGGGGCGCGGGTACGGTTCCGGCATCCCGGGATGCGTGCGGCGGCCTACCGGGTGGCGACGGCCGAGGCCCGCCGGGACGTACACCGGGCACTGGCCGAGGCGACCGCCCCGGACACGGACCCCGACCACAGGGCGTGGCATCTGGCCGGCGCCGCGACCGGCCCCGACGAGGCGGTGGCCGTGGAGCTGGAGCGCTCGGCCGGCCGGGCCCAGGCGCGCGGCGGAGTCGCGGCGGCGGCCGCGTTCCTGGAGCGAGCCGCCGAGCTGACCCCCGACCGGACCGTCCGCGGCGCCAGGACCATGAACGCGGCCCGTGCCATGTACCAGGCCGGCGGGTACGAGAGCGCGCGCGAACTTCTCGCCGCCGCCACCCTCGGCCCCATGGGCGAGCACCGGCTCGCCGAGGCCGCACTCCTGCGGGGTCGGATCCTGTTCGCCTCCAAGAGCTCCGGCGACGCCGTGCCGTTGCTCCTCGCAGCGGCCCGACGTCTGGAACCGCTGGACGCGGGACTCTCCCAGGAGGCCTACCGCGACGCGCTCAACGCCGCTCTCATCGCCGACCGTGTACCGCACAGGATTCATCTGCAGGAGGTCGCCACCGCCATGCTGGCCGCACCGCAGGGGCCGTCACCGGCGCGCGGGGACCTGCTCCTGCGGGGCCTCGCCACGATGATCGTCGACGGCTTCGCCGCAGGCGCGCCCATGGTGCACAAGGCTCTGGCTGCTTTCTGCGCCGAAGAGCTCTCCGCGGAGGAAGGCCTCGGCTGGTATCCGCTCGCCGCCCGTATGGCCTTCAACGTCTGGGATTTCCACAGCAGTACGGTGCTCTCGACGCGACTGGTCGATCTGGCCCGGGAGGTGGGGGCGCTGTCGGTGCTGCCGTCCGCACTCCTGCAGCTCGTGTCCAACCGGGTGCTGGCCGGTGAACTCGACCACGCGGACCTGCTGATCGCGGAGGCTCAGATCATCGGTGAGGCCACCAACAGCCCTTACCTCACCCACTACGTGTCCCTGGTGACGGAGCCGTGGAAGGGCCGGGAGAAGGCGACGCTCCGGGCGATCGACGCGATGACCCTGGACGCGGCCTCGCAGCAGGGACAACAGGGGCAGCAGGGCAAGCTGCTCAGCTCGACGCAGTGGGCAAAGGCGGTGCTCTACAACGGACTCGGCCGTTACGGAGAGGCGTACGCCGCGGCAGAGGAGGCCGGCGCGAACCTGCAGGAGCTCGGACTGGCGATCAGGTCGAAGATCGAGCTCGTCGAGGCGGCGACGCGCAGCGGGAGACCGGACCGAGCCGCCGAAGCCGCCCGGCAGATCGACGACATGGCCCGCGCCAGTGGTACCGACTGGGCCCTCGGCACCTCGGCCGTGGTGCGTGCCCAGGTGAGCGAGGGACCCGCGGCCGAGGCCCTGTACCGGGAGGCGATCGAGCGTTTCGGCCGCACCGACGTCCGGATCACGTACGCCCGCTCCCATCTGCTCTACGGAGAGTGGCTGCGCCGGGAGAACCGCCGCGTCGACGCACGCGAGCAGCTGAACATCGCCCACGAGGTGCTCAGCCGCATCGGGGTCGACGGGTTCGCGGAACGCGCCCGGCACGAGTTGCACGCCACCGGCGCGTCGGTACGCAGACGCACCGAGGGGGCGCACGCCGCGCTCACCGCCCAGGAGGCGCAGGTCGCCCGCCTGGCCGCCGACGGGATGACGAACCCCGAGATCGGGGCGCAGCTCTTCATCAGCCCGCACACCGTGGAATGGCACCTCCGCAAGATCTTCGCGAAGCTCGGCATCGCGTCCCGCAGGCAGATCAACGACACGCTGCTCGACGGCACGGCGGCCCCCGCCTGAAGCCGGCCTGCGCCTCCCGGCCCGATCCCCCTGTGAGGGCCTACGCGTGCGACGCGTCCGGCTCCGCCGTCAACGCGGGTACGGTGACGATCGTGAGCTCCTTGGTCAGCAGGCGGTGAACGGGACAGCGTCCGGCCGCCGCCAGCAACTCCTTCTGCTGGACCGGCTCCAGATCACCGGTCAGCCCGACGTTCTTGACGATGCGTCCCTGGTCGTCGAAACGTACGGCCACGTCGACGCGCTCGAGTGACCAGCGACGGCGGTCCGCCAGGGCCCGCACGGCCATAGACGTGCAGGAACCCAGCGCGGCCAGCAGCAGCTCTCCCGGAGTGGGGCCCTCGTCGGCCCCTATGGGCTCGGGTTCGTCGGCCGTGAGCCTGTGCGTGCCGATCGCGATGGATCGGGTGAGACGTCCGCCTTCGGCGATGGACACGGTGCGTGCGGTCATGGGTCTTCCTCTCGGCCGAGGCGCGGGCCCCGGGGTGGGGCTCGCGCGCTCTCCCGTAGAGACCGGGCGGCGCACGCGCGTGTGACACACCGGCTGGGGGCCCGGTCTCCTTCGTCCCACCGAAGGCGTCAGCACCGGGCTGCGGCGTGTGGCGCCGTGCCGTGCCGTCAGCAGATGCGGAGGGCTCCGGACCGTACCGGGGGTCAGACCTCGTGGCCCGGCCGCGAGGGGCCGGCTGAGACGTCGTGGATCACCGCGGCGATATCGGCGGGGGCGGGCGGCACGGGTTCGCGGCGCACCCCGGTCGCCGGGGACCACACCAGGTTGGCGTTCGGATCCGAATCGGTGCGGGGGTAGTCCGAGCGCCTGTGACAGTCCCGTGTCTCCCGCCGCTCCGACGCACATTCGAGCGTCGCGCGAGCGGAGAGAACGGCGGATCTGAGGTCATAGGCGTAGGCGAGGTCCTGGAAGCCGCCGATGTCGACGTGCACTCCCATGTTCCGCATACGGCCCTCGATCTCGTCCAGCCCGGCGAGTCCGGCGGTGAGCCCGGCCCCGTCCCGTACGACACCGGCGGACTCCGTCATCAGACGGCGTACCGCGCGGGACAGGGCCCGGGTGTTCTCGTCGTCGTCGGTGGCCAGCAGCCGGTTGACGTCCGCTTCCGCCGCGCGCACCGCGGCCCGCGACCGGTACTGCGCGGTGAGCCCGGCCGAGCGCTCCGCCGCGGCCCGGCCGGCGATTCGGCCGTGGACGAGCAGTTCGATCAGGGGACGCTCCTGCGGGCGGTGCACACCGTCCACAGCACCGGCTGCCTCCCCGATCGCATAGAGCCCGATGACATCGGTGGCGTGGTCCTCGGGCCGGACCCGGACACCACCCAGCGAGTACTGGGCCGTCGGCGCGACCTCGACCGGATCGTGGGTGATGTCGACCATCTGCCGGTCCCACACGGTCCGGTGCACCTGCGGCAGCCGCGTCAGGACCGTCTCGCGCGGCAGGTGCGACAGATCGAGCCAGACGCCACCTGCCGGGGTCCCGCGGCCCTCTCCGATCTCCCGGTGCGACGCCATGGCGACCCCGTCGCGGCTGCCGCGCTCCATCCGTTCGGCGTCGTAGCGCGTCATGAACCGCTCACCGAGGTTGTTGAGCAGGACTCCGCCCTCACCGCGTGCCTCCTCACCGACCAGCACGCCCGCCGCGTTCTCCGGCCTGATCAGCCCGAAGGGGTGGAACCGCACCAGTTCGGGATTGCGCAACCGGGCGCCCGCCTCGACCGCGAGGCGGAACGCGTCGCCGGTGTTCTCATGGCGACGCGAGGACGTACGTCGCCAGATGCGTGTGTGCCCTCCGGTCGCGAGGATCACGGAGTCCGCGTGCACGAGGTAGCGCGAGCCGTCGACGAGGTCGAATCCATAGGCACCGAACACGGTCCCGTCGTCGACCAGCAGGCGGGTGACGTACATGTTCGTCAGGACGGGAACGCCCAGCTGCCGCACGTGTTCACGGAGTGCTCGCCGCACCTCCGGGCCGGTGTACTCCCCTGCCTGCGCGGTTCGGCGGTATGCGTCGCCACCGAACCGGCGCTGTGCGGGCTCACCGGGACCCCGGCGGTCGGGACGCACGCCATGGCGTCCCATGGCGCGGCACTCCCGCTCCGCGTACCGGGCGACGACCCGTGCGGTGCGCGGATCAGCCGGGAAGTGGCTCTCCCGCAGCGTATCGGCCGCGCGCCGCTCCCCTGCGTCGCCGACGGTGGCGCTTGCCCTGTCGAATCCTCCCCATGCCATGACGGTGTGCACGTCTTCGGTCATACGCCGGTCCACCGCGATGGCCGCGACACCGGACTCGGCGACTTCGACGGCCGCCCGCAGGCCTGCCCCTCCGGCCCCGACCACGAGCACGGACGTGGCGAGCTGGTATCCGAATGACGACATGGGACCTCCTGCGACAGCGGGCGGGCGAGATCATAGGCAGTGGTCGACCGGACAGCGGGGGCGTGCGTGACAGCCTCGCCCCACTTCCTGACGTGGAGTCCGTCACACCATCCGAACACACGGTGTTGACACTGTTCCGGGTATCGTGGCAAGGATCGTTCCGAGAACCGTTGCGGGAGCTCTCCGCTCCCGGATTCCCCTGAGGAGCCACATCGCATGATCGCCCGTCCGCTTCCGGAACTGGTCGGCCGGCAACGCGAGTGCGCGGCGCTCGACGAACTGCTGACCGGCCTGCGCGACGGCGGGTCCCGCGTGCTGGTGGTCCGTGGCGAAGCCGGCATCGGGAAGTCGGTGCTGCTGGACTACCTGGCCGCGCAGGCGTCAAGGGTGAGAGTGACCTGGGCGCACGGCATCGAAGCCGATATGGAGCTGCCCTACGCGAGCCTGCACCAGCTGTGCGCGCCGTTCCTGGGTGAGCTCGAACAGCTGCCGGCACCTCAGCGCGATGCCCTGCGTGTGGCGTTCGCGATGGCGGCCGGAGACCCGCCCGACCGCTTCCTGGTCGGCCTCGCCGTGCTCACCCTGCTCACCCGGGCCTCCGAGACCCGACCCGTGCTCGTTCTCGTCGACGACGCTCAGTGGCTGGACCAGGTGTCCCTGCAGACCCTGGAGTTCGTGGCCCGGCGGCTGCTCGCCGAGGCGGTCGCGATGGCGTTCGCCGTACGTGACCCCGAAGGACGGACCGCGCTCAACGGTCTTCCGGCGCTGCGGATCGGGGGGCTCGACACCGTCGCGGCAGGCCGGCTCCTCGTGGCCACCGTGGGCGGGCGGCTGGAGAAGCGGGTCCGGGACCGGTTCG
Organism: Streptomyces sp. NPDC048211; assembly: GCF_043202315.1. Lineage (NCBI taxonomy): Bacteria > Bacillati > Actinomycetota > Actinomycetes > Kitasatosporales > Streptomycetaceae > Streptomyces > Streptomyces sp. NPDC048211. Next base: position 9,295 of record NZ_JBIDAD010000034.1, on the reverse strand, counting down.
TGGCCGAGATGCACGGCAATCCACTCGCGCTGCTCGAATTCTCCCGCGGTCGCAGCGCCGCCGAACTGGCCTACGGCCTCGACTCGTCGAGCAGCCCGGACACCCAGGTGCCGGTCGCGAGCCGGGTCGAACGTGACTTCGTCAGCCGGCTCGGGTCGCTGCCGGCGGCGACCCGGACACTGCTGCTGATCGCTGCGGCGGAACCGGTCGGTGACGCCCGCCTGCTGGTCCGCGCAGCCGCCTCTCTCAAGATCACCGCACAGGCCGCACCGGCCAAGGCGGCCGGACTGATCGAATTCGGTGAGTCCGTCCGGTTCCGGCATCCGCTGGTCCGTTCGGCGGTCTACCACGGAGCCGAGCCCGAAGAACGCCGAGCCGTGCACCGGGCGTTGGCCGAGGCCACGGACCGCGTCCTGGACCCCGACCGCCGCGCCTGGCACGCCGCCCAGGCTGCCGACGGACCGGATGAGGAGGTCGCCGCGGGGCTGGAGCAGGCTGCCGACCGCGCGCGGCAGCGCGGCGGTATCGCGGCCGAGGCGGTCCTGCTGGAACGCGCGGCCGAGGTGACGCCGGACCCCTGGCCGCGGGGGCGCCGTGCCCTCGCGGCCGCGGAGGCGCACTTCTCGGCCGCCGCGCCCGACCGGGCCACGGAACTCGCGACGCTGGCTGAACTGTGTCCCCTCAGCGCCCTGGACCGCGCGCGCCTGGCACGGCTGCGGGCCAGGATCCTCTTCGCCCGCAGCCGCAGCGACGAAGCGGCACCCCTTCTCCTCGACGCGGCGGCGCAGTTCACCGCCGCCGGGTCGCCCCTGGCGCGGGAGACCTACCTGGAGGCGATCGGAGCGACCGTCTTCGCCGGCCGGGTCCACGGTCCCGCGGGAGCTCGCGCCGCCGCGATCGCGGCCCGCGGATCCGGGGCACCCCCCTCGGGCTCCGAGGCGGCCGACCTGCTCCTGGACGGTGTGGCCGCGCTCCTCGCGGACGGCCCCGAGAGCGGTGTCCCGGCACTGCGCGGCGCGCTGGAGCTGCTCGCGCACGAGGAGCTCCGCACCCGGGAGTCGGCGATGCGCTGGCTGCTGCTGGCCCCGGTCGCCCTGGAGGCCTTCATCCACTACGCCTGGGATCTGCAGGCGTGGGACGCGCTGTCGAGTCGCGCGGTGCGCCTGGCCCGCGACATCGGCGCGCTCAGCGCGCTGCCCCCCGCGCTCATCTACGCCGGCGGGGTGCACATCCACTACGGCGACTTCGGCGAGGCCGCCAGGATGATCGGCGAAGCCGACGCGCTCGCCGACGCGACCGGCCACGCCCCGCACAAGTACGCGACGCTCGTCCTGGCCGCATGGCGAGGCGAGGCGGACGTAGCCGCCGGCATCATCGAGGAGGCCAGGCAGCAGGCCGACCAGCTGGGCGAGGTGTCCCTGCTCGGCGCCATGGGCTACATCCAGGGGGTGCTGTTCAACGGACTGGCACGCTACGAGGACGCCCTGGAGGCCGCTCGTACGGGGATCGAGCACGACGGGTTCAACTTCACCGGCCTGTCGCTGGTCGAGCACGTCGAGGCCGCCACCCGGTGCGGCGAACTCGACCAGGCCCGCGCCTCGCTGGCCAGGCTGCTGAAACTCACCCGTGCCGCCGATTCCGGCTGGGCCCGTGGCGCGGGTGCCCGCAGCCAGGCGCTGCTCGCCGAAGGGGACGAGGCCGACAGCCTGTACCGGACCGCGATCAGGGAATTCGGTCGCGGCGGAGTGACCGTGGAGGTGGCACGCACCCATCTGCTGTACGGCGAGTGGCTCCGCCGCAGCCACCACCGGGCACGGGGCCGGGAGCACCTGCGCACAGCTCACGAGATGTTCGACGGCATGCGCGCGCACGCCTTCGCCGAGCGTGCTCGCCGCGAGCTGCTCGCCACCGGCGAGCACGTCAGGAAGCGGGAGAGCGGGCCGCCGAGCGCCCTCACCCCCCAGGAGTCGCAGGTCGCCGGGCTCGCCGCGGACGGGATGACGAACGCCAGGATCGGCGCGGAACTCTTCATCAGCCCCCACACCGTGGAGTGGCACCTGCGGAAGGTGTACACCAAGCTCGGGATCAACTCACGTCGTGCGCTGCCGGATGCGCTCGCGAGCACCCCGGCCGGGGGCGCAGGGGGGCGGGGGCGCTGAGAGCCGGTGCATGACCCCCTGGGTACCCCCCGGATGGACCACGTGGGACAAGGGCGCGGTGGGCACCGCCTCGGGCCGAGGGTGGAGGCGACGCCCTCCAGGCGCGCCCGTCCACGAAGAGGAGTCCCCCATGCCCACGCCCAGCCCGGAGACGACCACCCCCGACCGGCCCGCGGAGGGCCTGGACCTCGCCCTCGATGTCTTCCTGGCTCAGCGGACACGGCTGTTCCGCATCGCGTACCGCATCCTCGGCGACGCCTCCGGGGCCGAAGACGTGGTCCAGGAGGTCTGGCTGCGCTGGCAGCTCACCCACCGGGCGGAGATCAGGAATCCGGCCGCCTTCCTGACCACGGCCACGACCCGGCTGGCGATCAACGTCATCCGGTCAGGGCGCCACCGCCACGAGACGCCGGCCGAGCCGCAGATGGCCGACCTCGGGGACCGGGCCGCCCAGGATCCCGTACTGAGTGCCGAGCAAGCCACCGCGGTCGAGGCGGCGCTGGCCCTGCTCATGGCGAGACTGACGCCGGACCGGCTGGCTGCCTATGTGCTGCGGAAGGGCTTCGGCTACGCCTACGCCGAACTGGCGGAGCTTCTTCGGATCAGCGCGCCGAACGCGAGGGTGGTGGTCCACCGCGCGCAGACCCGCCTCGAATGCGACCGTGAGCAGCCGGTCCCCGTCGAGCAACACCGCCGCCTGGTCAGCGCGTTCCGGGCCGCCGCCGGGACCGGGGAGCTGGAAGGCCTCGTGCAACTTCTCGTCCCCGATCCGTAGGCACCGCCGGGTCCGGAAGCTCGGCCGGGAGGGAGTCCGACGGCTCACGACGGGCCGCCGCGGACCGCGGCCGCCACGCTCCGTACCCGCCGGCTCCCCGTACACGCTGCATCCCGTCGGTGCACCGTGTCACATCAGTCGGGCCAGGGCTGTCTTAAAGGTGTCGCTTCCCGTCATGAGGGCGAGGGGCCGGATCTGCTCGGCCCGGCGAAAAGCTCGACGGGCTCCCTCCGATCCCCGCACCGACGGTGTGCACACCGTGGCATGTGGAGGGTTCATCCACCCCATCCGCCCGCCCGCAGACAACCCATCGCAACGTCGCGTTCCCCCTCAGGTACCCACCGGTGGCACCTCGAAGGGCGAACCGCTCTGGCGGCGTTGCCGACGAGCCCGAGGAGTACATGTGACCAGCACAGCGCAGGAGCCACTCCCAGCAGCCGGAGCGGCTCATCCCGATCGTCTCCGGCACGTCGTCTTCATCGCGGCGGCGGCCGCCATGGGCGGCTTCCTCTTCGGCTACGACAGTTCCGTCATCAACGGTGCCGTCGAGGCAGTACGGGACCGCTACGACGTCGGTTCCGCCGTTCTGGCCCAGGTCATCGCGATCGCGCTGATCGGCTGTGCCATCGGCGCCGCCACCGCCGGGCGCATCACGGACCGCATCGGCCGTATCCGCTGCATGCAGATCGCCGCGGTCCTGTTCACCGTCAGCGCCGTGGGCTCGGCCCTGCCCTTCGCGCTGTGGGACCTCGCCATGTGGCGGGTCATCGGCGGCTTCGCCATCGGCATGGCGTCGGTGATCGGCCCGGCGTACATCGCCGAGGTCTCCCCGCCCGCCTACCGCGGCCGGCTAGGCTCCTTCCAGCAGGCGGCGATCGTCATCGGCATCGCCGTGTCACAGCTGGTCAACTGGGGTCTGCTGAACGCCGCGGGCGGCGACCAGCGCGGCAAGGTGATGGGACTGGAAGCCTGGCAGCTCATGCTCGGCGTCATGGTGATCCCGGCGGTCGTCTACGGGCTGCTGTCCTTCGCGATCCCCGAGTCCCCCCGCTTCCTGATCTCCGTCGGCAAGCGGGACCGGGCCCGCGAGATCCTTGAGGACGTCGAGGGCGCCCATGTCGACCTCGACGCCCGCATCACCGAGATCGAGACGGCGATGCACCGTGAGGAGAAGTCCGGCTTCAAGGACCTGCTCGGCGGCGGCTTCTACTTCAAGCCGATCGTCTGGATCGGGATCGGCCTCTCGGTCTTCCAGCAGTTCGTCGGCATCAACGTCGCGTTCTACTACTCCTCGACGCTGTGGCAGTCGGTCGGTGTCGATCCCTCGGACTCGTTCTTCTACTCGTTCACGACGTCGATCATCAACATCGTCGGCACCGTGATCGCGATGGTCTTCGTGGACCGGGTCGGCCGCAAGCCGCTCGCCATCGTCGGTTCGGTCGGTATGGTCGTCGGCCTGGCGTTGGAGGCCTGGGCGTTCTCCGCCCATCTGGTCGACGGCAAGCTGCCGGCCACGCAGGGCTGGGTCGCCCTGATCGCCGCCCACGTGTTCGTCCTCTTCTTCGCCCTGTCCTGGGGGGTCATCGTCTGGGTCATGCTCGGCGAGATGTTCCCGAGCAGGATCCGCGCCGCCGCCCTGGGCGTGGCCGCCTCGGCCCAGTGGATCGCCAACTGGGCCATCACCGCGAGCTTCCCGTCGCTGGCCGACTGGAACCTGTCCGCGACCTACGTGATCTACACGGTCTTCGCCGCACTCTCCATCCCGTTCGTCCTGAAGTTCGTCAAGGAGACGAAGGGCAAGACACTGGAGGAGATGGGCTGATCACCGCCCCCGAACTCGGGGGGAAGGGCCCAGTCCCCGCTGCCCCTCTCCTCGACTGTGCTGCCTCCGTTCGGCTGGACCGAACGGAGGCAGCATTTCCGCATCACGCGCGCGGGCCGGGCCCGCCTTTCACCGCGGCGGCCGACAGCGGTCCTGGCCGGACCCACACGCCCTAAGGGGCAGCAGGCCCGCGCGGAGGGACCTGGCCGGCATCGGTGGTGCCCGGCAGCAGGAAGCCGTCGACATACAGATCGACGTGCTCGTTGTAGAAGGCGGTGAGCCCCGCGATGCGGTTGGCCTGGATGGTCGGGAAGTCGTACGTCCAGGCGATGTCCTCGTGGGAGCCGGCCTCGCCGTCGAACGACCAGTAGCTGCTCGTCGTTCCCTTGTACGGGCAGCGGGTCACCGTGTCCGAGTGCCGCAGCCGGGCCCAGTCGATGTGCGTGCGGTCGAGGTAGTAGCGGGTCGGCAGGCCGGTCTCGAACAGCTTCACACAATAGGGGGCCTCCGCCAGCACGACACCGTCCACCTCGACCCGGACGCTGCTGCCGGATCGCAGGGCGTCCACGCGGGAGTAGGGGCTCCGGGGATGGACAAACACCGGCTCGTCCTCCTCGAACCAGGCGTCCAGCGCCTCCCACGCGAAGTACGCGGTGCCGCGCAGCGGCCCCGGCGCCCCTTCTCCCCAGACCCACGCAGCCCCCGCACGGACCTCCGGACCGACCTGCAGCGTGTGACGGTGCGCGGGTCCGGCACCGAGCTGCTCCGTGTGCTTGTCGTCGAGGAGCACACCGTCCACCAGGTCCTCGACCGGGATGCTGAACTGGGGGTAGGCCTGCCATTCCCATACGTACAGCGCGCGGCGGGTGTCGAAGGCGACCCGGCCGCCGATCATTCCCCGGATGCGGCGGGGTACGGGCTCGACGTGCCCGATCGGGACGATGAGACTCGGGTGCAGGACACTTTCGGTTGCCATGGTGATCACCTTGTGTTCGCTGATGATGCGATCGCCCTGCCCGGTGCGATGCTCCCGGGGCGACCGCGCTTACTCGGGCTGCGGTCCTCACCTGCTCGTGCGCTGTCTCCGCACCGGCACACACGCCGCGTGCGCCGGTGTCGCGGGCGAGGAACGGCTGCGTCCGAACCTGGTGGCCCTACGGGCCGAGGAGGCCACGGTCCTCACTGCTGCCGAGCGTACGGCCCTGGAGCCGAGGAGCACGTGTCACGCCGGCGGCGGCTCGCCGGTCTATCAGTTGTCCGGGGCACAGGTACTCCACGGACCGGAGGACGGAAGACAGCGGCCATCCGCTCCGCGTCGATCCGGTGGCGACGTGGCCGGGAGCCACCCCGGCGGCAGCCCCGCCTCTGCTGGAGAAGCGGCCCACCCACGATCGTGACGCCGTCCTCGTGATACGACGACAGGCGTGAGGCTCTGATGACCGGTAGTCCCTGGATACTTCCCCGTCAGTGACACGGTTGTTCGTGGGCGCCCTGCGCGACACGGTTTCCCGGGGTGCCCGATGCCTCCGCATCGCCCCGGCCGACGATGTCGCCGACCGCCACACAGACCGTCGTCGCGCCCTCCTCCCGCACGCGGCGAACCGGCACCGCGATGCGGCGCAGCATCGCCGGGACCCGGTCGTCGCCGGGAAGAATGAGGCCATGGATCTCCTCCCAGCCCTGTCGGGCCGCGTACCGGCCGAGGTGGCGGAGGAGTCCGGTCCCCAGTCCGTTGTTCTGCCACGCGTCCTCGACGAGGAGTGCCGCCTCGGCGTTGCCGTCGTCAGGCATCAGATGTCCCACGGCGACGAGCCGTCCCGAGGCGCCCAGCGCGGCCAGATGCACCGAGCCGGGGCGGGACAGCAAGGCCCCCAGGTAGGAACGGGGATCGCCCATCGCCCTGTGGTAGCGGCTCCACAGCGTGTGCGCGGAGCATCTGCTGTGCAGGGCGACCACACGTTCCACGTCGGCCGGGCCGATCCGGACGATCCGGGGTTGGTGACGCATGTCCTCTCCTCTCGCCCCGGGACGCGGCACTGACGACGGACAGCACGCCGTTCAGCGCCGGTTCGGGGCGGTTCCCGCCGGAGGGCGGGGTGGCATGCCCGCCACCCCGCCCTCCGGCTCCGTCCGCCGGTCAGCGAACCGTCCGCGCCGCGCTCTCGATGACCCGCGCCACCTCATCGGGGCGCGACACACTCACCGCGTGCGACGCACGCACCTCCACCGTGTGCGCGTCCGCACGATCGGCCATGAAACGCTGAACCTCGGGCGGGATGTTGAGATCCTGCTCAGTGACCAGCACCCACGACGGAATCGTCTTCCAGCCCGGCTCGGAGGCACCCTCCTCCAGCGCGGCACTGGTCACCGGGCGCTGGGTCACCGCCATGACGTCCGCCGTACCCTCCGGAACATCCGCCGCGAACTGGTGCCGGAACTTGCCCTGTTCGATGTACAGGTCCGTGCCCGCCGTTCCGTCGGGCAACGTGACCGGAGCGGGCCGCAGCGCCTCACCCAGCGTGCTGCCCGGGAACTTCCCCGACAGCTCGACCGCGCTCTCCCCCTTCTCGGGAAGGAAGGCCGCGATGTACACCAGTGCCTTCACGTTCCGCGCACCGTACGAGGCGTCGCTGATGACCGACCCGCCGTACGAATGACCGGCCAGCACCACCGGTCCGTCGATCCCCGCCAGGACTTCCTTCAGATACCCGGCGTCGCTGCTCAGCCCACGCAGCGGATTGGCCGCGGCCACCACGGGATATCCCTCCCGTCGCAACCTCTTCACCACTCCGTTCCAGCTGCTCGAGTCAGCGAACGCGCCATGGACCAGGACCACGGTCGGCTTGCGCTTCGACGAGGAGGGGGAGGAGGAATGCTCCCTCCCCGCGCTCGCGGGCGACGCCGACACCGCGAGGACAGAGGCGGCCACCGTCACCGCGGCCATCAGGGAAACCAGCGAACGAGTACGCCGGGAACGAGAAGATCTCATCACAGAGCCTTTCTAGTCATGAACCGAACCGGCCGTCTCCGGACACACGCACGGACAGAACGGCAGGGAGTGGAGGTGTCACGGACACCGGTCCGTGACGGGTCCGGCTGCGGTCGCGGGGTTCGCGTCGCAGCGGGGCCGACGGGCGACGCGCGCGGCGTCTCACCCGGAATGCCCGCCCGGGGGATCGGGGCGATGAGCGGGTTGCCGCCCCGGCCGGCGGTGCTCCCGGTCGGGGAGCGCGGCCCGACGCCATGGGCGCGCGGTGTCCCGCGGGCGTCCGGTCTCAGCCGGTGTGCAGTGCCACGCGAAGTGTGGTGACGGCCTGCTGCATCGCGGCGGTGGTCGCCCCGGTGGACCGGAGCGGGTTCAGCATCATGAAGTCGTGCAGCGTGGCGTTGTAGCGGATGCTGGTGGTCGCGACACCGGCCCGGACCAGCTTGCGGGCGTAGGCCTCGCCCTCGTCGCGCAGGACGTCGTTCTCGTCGACGAGGACGAGGGCGGGCGGAAGCCCCTCCAAGTCCTTCAGCTCCGCCCGCAGCGGAGACGCGGTGATCTCGGCGCGTTCAGCCGGATCGGTGGTGTAGCAGTCCCAGAACCAGGCCATCGCCTTCGCGGTCAGGTACGGACCGTCGGCGAACTCCTGGTAGCTCGCCGTGTCCTGGCCCGCATCCGTCACCGGGTAGTACAGCGACTGATGCACGAAGGACACGTCACCCCGCTGCTTGGCCATGATCGTCAGCGCGGCCGTCATGTTCCCGCCCACCGAGTCTCCGGCCACGGCCAGCCGGGTGGCATCCAGTCCCTCCTGGGCGCCCTTCGCCGTGATCCACCGGGCGGTCGCGTACGCCTGCTCGATCGCCACCGGATACTTGGCCTCGGGGGAACGGTCGTACTCCACGAACACGACGGCAGCCTGTGCGCCGACGGCCAGTTCACGCACCAGGCGGTCGTGGGTGCCCGCGTTGCCGATGACCCACCCGCCGCCGTGCACATAGAGAACGACCGGGAGCGAACCCTCGACACCGGCGGGCCTGACCACGCGCACCCGCACCTCGCCGACCTCGGCAGGCACCGTCACCCATTTCTCCTCCACATCAGGCTTCTCGATGGGTGCCGCCTGCAGATCGTCGAGGACCTTCCGCGCGCCCTCCGCACCCAGCTCGTACAGGAACGGCGGATTGGCTGTCGCCTCCGCGAGCTCCTGAGCAGCGGACTCAAGTACCGGATCGTTCACGACTGTGCTCCTGGTGTGAGTGGACATGTGCACCGCTTTCACCCTTATGACAGTCCACCCATGAAAGGTGTGACACGTACCGAACCGTTCTGCGGGACCGCACCGATTTCACCGTTCTTCACCGGGCGCCTCCGACCCCCCGTCACAACTTGGTGTGTCATACCTGTCACAAAACAGGGGTCGTCGTGGTCATTGAGGGAGACATGAGGGGACCGAGCCGCAGTTCCTGGTGGTCACCACCTCGGCGAAGCCGCGGTCCCGGCGGCTGTTCACCCCCACTTCTTCCCACGGTCGCACTGCGCGAGAGCGCCCC
>NZ_JBIDAD010000033.1:0-27482 GCF_043202315.1 Streptomyces sp. NPDC048211 | reverse complement strand
TCAGGCACAAGATCAGCAGACACCTACCAGATCCTGCCGACCCAACACCCAACTGCCAAGCCACCACACCGATCTCATTCTGAAACGATCAGTTATACCGGCGCGGTCGAATTTGACGTTGTAATCCCACCCTGCGGGCACTTCGCCCTCAGCCACGGCGGCCAGGACATCTGGATCGGACCGGCTTTCGCCGGCAAGACCGTCACACTCTGGGCGGACGATCGCAGCATCCACATCACGATGGACGGACACCTACTCAAAACGATGGCCTCCCGCACCTCGCTGGAGCAGTTGCACCAGCTCCGGGAGAAGCGCCAGACCCGGCCGGCCGGGCCACCACCGGCAGCCCCGGCCCTGCCCCGCCACCGAGGCCGGGTTCAACTGCCGGCCGGAATGGCGGTGGAGGTCGAACGGACCGTTGACCGCAACGGCATCGTCGCGCTCGCCCAGCAGGACATCAAGCTGCCGGTCACCCTGGCCGGGAGCCGGGTCATCCTGCGAATGGACGAGCACGTCCTGCACACGATCAGCAACGGCCGCGTCGTCCAGACCATGCCGCTGCCCATCTCAGCCGACCAGCGCGGCCGCCTCAGGGGAGCCCGCCAAGCCTCATCACTCCTACCGCCCCAGGGTCCGGCGGGGCCGCTGGTCGTGTAGCGCCGAGTCAATATCGACGGGTTCCTCATGGTTGCCAAACAGCGGATGCGGGTCGGCCCCCTCCACGTCGGGAAGATCGTGAACGTCGTCGTGGAGGACACTCACTTCCGGATCGTCCACGACGGTGAGGAACTCGCGGTCCATGCCCGCACCAGCGATCGGCCAGTCAGCCGTTTCAAGGCGTGGGCAAGCGCCGAGACCCGGCCCCGTCCGTAAACAAGGTGCTGATGTTGTTCCACATGAAGGCGTCCTTCCACTCCGGTCGCCCCTTGGCCCAGCAGCTCAGTGCGACGATCACCTTTTCCTGGGAGATCGTCCGGGTCTGGTAGTGCTCTGCCGCCATTCCGTCACGGAACTCCAGCTGATAGGTGTTGTCATCCCTCAGCCACACCTGTACATACCAGTCGCCGTCCGCCTCATCGTCGACTCGCTCGACGATCACGAAGGCGTTTCCCCGGCCGAGGTTCGCCACCATCCGGCTCAAGGCCGTGGTCCCCGGATTCCTCACCTGACGACCGTGCTCATCTCTTGCTTGCAGCATGGCCCGATCATCGCCCCAGGGTCTGACACCACACGGCCCGATGCGTCAAGGAACTCATGAGGACAAAGCGTCAAGGATGTCCTGAGCCCTCACACATCACCGCAACCGATCTCCAGCACCGCCCCCGGCTCGCCGAGGAGTTCAGGCCCCGGTCCGTGGCCGGCGTACTGCGTCCAGCAGAACGTCGGCTGCATGTCGTCCTTGAACGCGCTGCCTGCGTAGGTGTCCCACAGCTCGGTCTCGGCTGCGATGTCGTGTTGAGCGGGCACAGTGCCCCTTTCGGTGTGGACAGGGAAGGCCCCCGCCCTCCGCGCGAGCGGAGGACGGGGGCCAGCGTAGGCCGGTCAGTGGCTGTCGGGGACCTTGCTGTCGCAGGGCGAGTACTCGGCGCCATCGATGACCCAGAGCTCGGCGTCGACGTCCCAGCCGTCAGGCCGGAGGAAGTCCGCGGTGCTCAGGCACAAGCCGTCGTTGCGGCGCTGGATGAACGGCGCGTGATGCCGGTACGCACCTCCGTTGTAGAGGTCGCACATCGCGAAGTAGATCGAGGTGTCCAGGATGAGCTGATGCACGCCGATGTCGACGAGCTTGCCGACGCCCAGGTGCACATCCTTGTGCTCCATCGACGCGACCGTGAACGCCACGGCCTGGCCGAGGATCCGCTCCGCCATGTTCCGGAGCATCGTGTTGTCGCGGAGAAGGAGCGCGATCTCCCGCTCTCACAGAGTGCCGCCGTCAGAGACGTTCGCCGGCAGGTACCGGACGTGCGGCTTGACGGCGTTGAGGAGAAGCTGCGGATCCCTGGTGCGAGTAGGCGCCTGAACTGCGATGGTCATGCGTTGTTCCTCTCGTCAGTGGTGCAGTGGAACCCGTCCCCGGCCCGCGGTCATCAACGGACAGGGAACGGGGGCTCTGGGCCGGGCTCAGATCGTGCTGACGACCTTCTCCAGCAGGGCGACGCTCGCCGGGATTTCGTGGCTCAGCCGGACCGCGCGGTGCGGAAGCACAGCGAGACGAGACGCCACCTCCGCACGGGCGCTCTCTCGGCCGCCGCCGTCCTCTCCCTGAGCCTGCCCGAAGACATCCGGGTACCGGTCCTCAGTCGCACCCGACATGAAGTCGGCTTCGCCCAGGGACCGGGTGCCGTCGACAACATCCGGCGCAGCGTCGGCGTCGATCTCGGGGAAAAGCAGACCGGCCGCCCGACCGCCGGTGGCAAGCGGCACGTCAAACAGGTCCGGGAACTGATCCGGGAACACCTGGATCTTCCGCTCCCGCTTCGCGTTCTCCCACAGCGGCGTGTGATCGCCGGCCAACAGCGCCTCGGTCACGGACTCGTGCTGAGTCGGGTGGAAGCTACCGCCAGCCCGCAGATGATCCCGCGCACCGACGTCCCAGCCCAGCGACTTGAGCAGCCCGAGGCCGAGCGCAGCGGCAGACGGCCAGGGCACGACCTCGATGTCCCGCTCACCGGTCGGCCGGACCAACACCCGGTCGTTGGCGAGGAGCTGCCAGCCGTGGGAGGCGAGGAGCAGCGCGGTGGTCGTCTTCCCGGCCCCCTTGTCACCAAAGGCAAGGAGCGTCGCGCCGTCGTCCGGCCTCACGACCGCGGAGGAGTGGAGCACCGCCCAGCCCTCCCGAAGGAGTTGACCGCGGATCGACTCGCGAGCCAGGCGCGCGGCGGCCAGGGCGAGCGACAGCACGCCGACGCCGACGAGGACCAGGCGGCCGGAGGACGGTGTGCTGCGGTACGCGACCCCCTCGTCCGGCGACGTCGCGATGATGTCCTCGCCATCCTGCGCCACCAGCAGGGGGTGCTTGGCGTAGTCCAGGGCCTCCGTGGGCCGGCCGTCGTGGACAAGCCGGGTGAGCTCCTCGTACTGGGCGAGATCGACATCCGCGATCAGGACGGCGCCCGCGCACACTGCTGCGGCGTTTACCGGCGCAGCGTTCCACCACGGCCCGAAATACCGCAGGGCCCAGCCTGTGACCTCCGTACGGTTGCTGAGGACGGTGACGGTCGCCGAGGCGGCCTCGAGTCGGGTAGCGCTGATCATGTGGCGATCCTCTCGATATGAGTGGGGAGATGGGCGTAGGCGTCGCGGAGGCTGCTGGCCGCAGCATCCAGGCACAGGCGTTCAGGACGGGTGAGCGCTGGCATGCACGGAGCGGGCACGCCACCGCTGAAATACAGAGGGACTCCGAGGTAGACATCCCCGTACGGCACGGATAGCTCCTCGATGCCGTCGGCCAGACCGAGGACCTTGCGGAGGGTGGATAGCACGGCGCCCGAAGGGCCGCAGCGGGTGCGGCCGATGCCGGAACGGATCAGCGCCGGTCGACGCTGGAGGTCATCCACTACCGTCCGGACCGGCACCGAGACGGGCTGGCCCGCGATGGTCGTCGCGGACACGCACACGACGGCCCGGTCACCGTGCTCGCCGACCACATGGCCACGCACAAGGTCCGGGGACACCTGGGCGTACCGGGCCAGCAGGAGCCGGTAGCGGCCAGAGTCGAGGTTCGACCCGATCCCGAAGACCCGAGCCACTCCGGAGACGTCGGCGAAGCGGCGCGTCATCAGGTCCACGGGATTCGTCACGATGAGGACTGTCCCGTCATACCCGTACAGTTCCCGGGCGAGCGCGCCGAGGGCGGGGGCGTTTGCGGCAGCTCCGGCGCGCCGGATGTCCCGTGCGGCGGTGTTCGTGAAGTCGCTGCGGAGGGCGACGACGACCGCGTCACAGCCGCGGAGGTCGGCGGCCTCTCCCGCCTCGACTGTCGTGCGCGAGCCGGCAGCAAGCCCGAGGTCCTGGAGGTCGGCGGCCAGACCGTGGGCCTGGTCCAACTGCCGGGACACGACGAGGAGCCGTTCGGGAAGCGCGGCGGCCACCAGCGCCGTGGCGAGGGTCTGCCCGACGGCACCCGCCCCGACGATCCCCACCACCGGCCCGCTCACCGAGCGCTCCCCACGGTGTGTTCGACCTCGGAGAAGAGGGCGTCCAGGAGTCGCGGGCCGGCCGTCGAGCCGGTGAGGAGGGCACTGACCCGGTCCACGATGCGCGCCACCTCACGAGCTTGGGCGACGAGCGACTGCTGATGACGCGCCAGCGGGAGATCCTTCGGCGCGCTGAGGCACGTGCTCAGGATGTTCACCGTGTCCATGAGCCACAGGACCATGACCTCACGGAGCCGTGCCGCCCTCTCGTAATCGGGGAAGGCTGCGACGTGCCGTGCGAGCGTGGAATCGACCCCTTGCATGATCTGCTGCCTCGCGCGCGGTTCCGGCTGCGCGAGGGCGAGGAGAAGTGTGCGGCCGACCAGCTTCGCGATGTCCGGCTGAGGCCCTGCAGCCCACTGCACGACCGGGTCGATGAAGGTGAGGCGCGGGCCGTCAATGTAGACGTGCTCGGGCTTGAGGTCTCCGAACACCACGGTGTCCTGGCGGGTCGATATGGCACCGGCCATCCGGATCAGCCGCCAGACCGCGATCCGCAGGAGCTCGACCACCTCCTGGCGCTCGTCCTCCAGGAGGCCGCTGTCCACGCCGAGCGCCCCGAGATAGCCGGCCGCGCTCAGCCCGTTGAACTTCCGGCGGAAGACGCCGACGACAGACCGCTCACCGATCGGCGCCGCACGGCGTAGGCACTCCGCGCCAGCCGTGCCGTGCAGATCGCTGAGGACGAGGAGAGTCGCGTCGAGGAGCGCCGCCGTCTCCCACGGACGGGCGGCCAGCACGTCGCCGAGGGGCGTGCCTGGCGCGATTCGTGTGAGCAGGACCCCGCTGTGGATGCCCGCGGTCTCGCACACCTGCGGGCTACCGAGTTTTCGCAGGAGCTCCAGGTTCTGTTCCTCGCGGTCGGTCAGCAGGTCGGCGCCGTGGACATAGGCGCGTTGGGCGTCTTGGACCTCTGCCCACGTTCCTCCGACACCTCGGAGGATGGATACCAAGGAGAGGCCCAGCCAGCTGTACTTGGCGATCAGCTCCTCGCCGTCCACCATGACTCGGCAGACGTAGGAGGTGACGCTCGGGCACGGGGGGCCGAGGACGACCGGCACGTCTGGCCACAGGTCCTCGGCCGCGCGAGTAATGATCCGTTGGGTCTCGGCGTACAGCGCTTTCGCGCTCACTGCGAGGCCCTCGTTCGTTGCGAATGTCACCGACCGCTCCTTGCGGGTGGACGAGTTGGTGCGTCATATGGCGAGGTCGTGCCAGGCAACGCCACCGATCAACAGGCAGACGAACAGCAGGAATCCGAAGCATCTCGGGGCGGCTAGGACCGCCAGGCAGCCCGGCGGCTCCGCGACGGTGCCGGGATCCGGCAGCACCTCGACTTGGCCATCTGGGCCAACCTGCCGCGAGGCGGCGCTCACAGGTATCTCCTGGTTCAGTCCTCCCCCGGCTGCTGCACGAGCGGGCGGCCGGGGCGGTCTCTTCGTCAGTGCTGCGCGTTGTGTGTTCGGATCAAGGCCTCCATCCGCCGCATGCACGGCTCGCAGGCGTGAACGGGGAGTCTTGTCGGCGCCGCGGCGCCAGCACAGGCCGATGACCAACGTCGTCGCCACGGCTATCCCCCGGCGATACAGACGACGAGCACCACCAAGAGGACGAAGAGGACGAAGACGTAGACGACCTGGCGCCCGGTGTCGGTCACAGCGCCGCCCTTCTGGCGGCGTCGATCTCAGTCCAGACACACTTGCCCCAGGGCAGGAGGTCTGCGCCCCAACGGCCTCGGGTCACCGCGTCAATGATCGCGAGACCTCGGCCGGACTCGTCCTGGCCGTCCACCTCCCGAGCCCTCGGCAGGACCGTCGACATGTCCGTCACCGCGATCCGCACGGCAAGGACATCGAGCCGCGTCACGGTGACGCGCACGTTCGCCCACCGCGCGTGGGCGACCGCGTTCGACATCAGTTCGGTGACGAGGAGGTGCGCCTCGTCCTCGAGGCAACCCAGACCCCAGTAGCCGAGCGCCGAAGACACCAAACGCCGCGCATCACGCGCGCACTCGGCGAGCCTCGGCAGCGTCAGGGTGTACGCGGGCCGGTCATCCGCGAGACGCAACTCCGAGATCGTCAGGCGTCTCGCGACCCCCAGGAGAGCGTCGGCAGCGTCCCGGGGCTCAGGCGACGTCGTCGCGTCCTTCACGGAACCGGCGGGGACCTCAGACATAGAGCCCGCCGCCCGGCAGGCCGGTAGCGCGGCGGCCCGCGATGACGAGCGCCGACAGCGACTGCGCCCCACACAGCACTCCGGGGCCGTCGAGCGGTACCACCCACCACGGCCGTTCGCCATCAGGCTCGGTGGCGTGCGGGGAAGGAATCAGGATTACCGCGCGGTAGTGGTGGCCCATGGAGCCGCGGGTACGCCACGACATCGCGATGGACGCCGAGACGAGCGCCGTGTACGAGCCCCGCTGGCCGAAGACGCCTGGGCTGTAGAACAGCGGGCCGCCTTCAAGGCGCTCGGCCAGGGGGCGTGCGCACGCGTCCGGCCCGTCCAGGCCGAGCGCCCCGTGCACCAGGCGCTCCGGGACGATCACCGCCCCGAACAGGACGCCGGGCTGCAACCACGTCGCGCCCTTGTCTCTCCAGTCCGCACGGCTCTGCTTCAAGTCCGAGGAGGCGGATAGCAGCCAGTGCCCGGCCGCGAGCTCCCGCTCCCGTCGAAGGTGGACCACTCCGTCAGCCGGTTGGTTCATGGCGTCAACTCGACGGGGGTTCTCTGGATACGCTCGAACATGGCGACTCCTCATCAGTCGTCGCCCCGGGCCGGCGGGCATCACCGCCCCCGGGGCTTTCGCGTTCGAGAGTGGTGTTCCTGCGAAATGCCCGCGTCCCCGGCGGGGGTATACCCATGATGGGTAGGCACCATTTCTGATCACCGTGCACACTCGCGTCAGCAGGAGGCGTGCCGCATGACCTACCAGCCACCAACCGCCCTCCCTCGCGGTCTCCTCGCCGACGACGACATGCAACGCGCGCTAGGCGCACACGACTTCGGTTTGGTGTTCCGGATCGCCCGCGAGCGGGCCAATATCAGCTACTCCAAGATCGCCGCAGCGTGCGACATCAAGCCCGACAGGGTCGGGATCCTTGCACGCGGGCAAGGGCGAATTACGTCGTTCGAGAAGGTCGTGCAGATCGCGGACGCGTTACGCGTTCCCGGGTACCTACTCGGTCTCGCCCCCGTCCCTGGGAGACGGCCGACGCTCCTGCTGGAACTCCCCACGCAGAGAACGGACCCATGCACGTGCGCCGCCGAACCATACTCAGAGCCGCAGGCACCGGCGGTCTCGCTGCCGCACTCCCCACCCTCCACCGGCCCCGCGCGCCCCAGCACATCACCAACGCCTACGTGGCCAGCCTCCAGGAGCGCACTGCCCGCCTGCGACGCCTGGACGAAGTCCTGGGTGGCGGCGACACCTACCGCGTCTACCTTGGTGAGGTCCAGTACACAAAGGACCTCCTCGGCCGGAGCACCTTCACCCCCGAAAGCCGGCGCCGCCTCACCGCGCTCCTCGCTGAACAAGCACAGCAAGCCGGCTGGGCCGCGTTCGACGGCGGCCGGACCCAGGACGCCGTGGCGTTCTACGAGGAGAGCGGGACCGCAGCGCAGGACGCGCAGGACTCCGACCTCTACGGCAACAGCCTCGCGTTCCTCGCCTACAAGACCCTCGCGGACAACCGGCGCACCGCCGCGACCTTCGCCAAGGACTCCTGTGTGACCATCACCGACCGGACGCCCGCCACGGTCCGAGCCCTCCTCCACGAACGGCTGGCCTGGGCCTGCGCCGTCAACGGCCAGGCCATCGACACCGAACGCGCCCTCGCCGCCGCCCGCCAAGCACTCGACGACGCGCAGCCCGACGAGCCGCAACCAGGCTGGTCCGCGTGGGTCGACCACAACGAGCTGGACATCATGACCGGCCGCTGCTGGACCGAGCTGCGCCGCCCCCTGCGGGCGGTCCCCATCCTCACCGACGCACTCAAGCGCTACGCCGACGACCAGGCCCGCGATAAGGCGCTCTACCTCACGTGGCTCGCCGACGCCTACCTGACCGCCGGTGAGGTCGAGCAGGCGGCCGAGACGACCGCCCGCTCCCTTCAGCTCTCGGTCGGCGTCGCCTCCGTCCGGCCGCGGCAGCGCATTACGCCCCTGCTTGACCGCCTGCGCCCCCACTCAGGCACGCAGCAGGTCCGCCAGCTGCTGGAGTACGCGGACAGCTAGGCCCCCTCCACCGAGTCCCTGACCCACTGGAGACAGCGGTCAGCCCCCTGAGTGATCGGTACAGCGCAGACCTCGGGGTTGTCCCAGGGGTGCTCTGCAAGGAGGTACGCCTCCAACTCCTGGTACCGTCCGGCCGTCGTCTTCAGGAGGACCTGCCACTCCTCACCCGTGCCGTACTCGCCCAGGTGCCAGAACACGCTCGTTACCGGCCCGATGATCTGGGCACTCGCCGCGAGCTTCTTCTGAACCGCCGGGCCTGCAAGGTCGATCGCCTGCTGCTTCGTCTCCGTGGCTGTTGAGACCTGCAAGTATTCAGTCATGGCCGCGAGCCTAACCAGGTCCCGCCAAGACCAGGGGCCGCTTCATCCACCCAGGCGAAATTGCAGGTGGGGGACACGTCCCCCCGACTCGCAGATCCGGTCTGCGAGTACGATCCCCACCTGCGGCAATCGAACTCACGGACGAACTCATTGAACTCGAACGACAAGCCTGGACCGAGCAGCAAGAGGGCCGACTGACCGTCGAAACCTCAATGCGCGTGCACGAGGCAATCACCACGTACGCCACGGCGACCGACCAGCCCCGGGCCAAGGTCGAGCAGGAACTGAAGAAGATCGTCCGGTACCCCGACGGGCCGCCACCCCGATAGCCCGGCTATCGGCTGCCGGAGCCGAAGTAGCACAGCGTCAGGGTCTCGCTGACGGTGAAGCCGTCGCCGGGGATCTTCACCGAGCGGCTCGGCAGTGTTCCGCTCGGGCATCCCAACGGGCCCTCGATGACGTAGGCGCCTGCGAGATCAGGCACGAGCGCGCGGACGTCGTCCTCGGTGAGGGACTGAGCAGCAGCCGTTCCGGGAGGCCCAGCGCGCCCTGCCGTCCCGCTGGGACCCGCTGGGCCACGAGGGCCTTCCGGTGGCATCAGGAAGAATGCGGCCCCCACGGTGAGGGCCGAACCAACTACGCCGCCGAGGATCGCGGCTATCACTGTGATGCGTACGGGTCTGTCGCTCATGCCGGGATAGTAGAGCGACCTCCCCCGACTGCATCGCCCGCCCTCACGGCCTGGACCTGTCGGCGCCGATATCGGCCGCAGACGTCCGCACCCGCCCCGCCGCAGACACCCCGGCCGCGTGTCCGGACAAAACAGTGCCCCACCCTGGAAGCTTAAGTTCTAGTCGTCGTCGCAACACCCCAGCTCAAGGGATGCGATGGACTCCGAGATTCGTGAGAAACGCCTGGGGCGAGGGCCCGCCACAAGAGAGCGACGAGCCCACGCCCATCACTCGCGGTTCAACGCCGTGCGCTCATCCAGAGGATGATCACAGTCACCAGGCAACTCCCCGCCTGGTAAGCCGCCCCGTAAAGGACTTCACGCCCCAGGTCAAAGGGGTGGCACCCATGACGCTTCAGATACCCCCACAGATGACGGAGGGATGTCCTGGGCCGATGATCCAGCCCGTGGTTGTGCTCCTCGTTGCGTCCCGATCTATTCTTCAATTGGTGTCCTTTCTTGCCTTGCGCTTGTTGTGGCACACCGCACGAGGGGCTCACCTCGACTCAACTGGCCTAGGAACCAGAGTCGGGAGCAGAGCTCCTCTTGCTTTGAACGGACAGAGGAACCTGCTTGAAACGGACCTTAGGAACCCCTCCCCCGATTGGCGACTTGGGCACACACCGGGGCGCTGCGCACTACAACGCGCGAGCCGCCCCCGCACTTGCGGCCGCGTTCACACACACCCCCCGAATGGACTAATCAAGACCCACCCGGCGCAACCCGCACGGGTTCAGGGCATACCAATCCCAGCTTCCCGCAGAGCGCGGCGAGGGACCACACGATGCACAAAAACAAACGGCACCCGCGACACGATTCGGTCATCGCGCGACCTCGCCCAACCTCCGCCGAGATGTCTCCTGACAGCTGGCCAGCACTCCCATAAGGGAGGGAACCCGGCGGCCAGAGCACTAACAGCCCTTATTGCGCTGCCGTTTGCGCCTCTCATCTGACGGGCGGGATCGTCGCGTCCATTGTGACGCCGCCTGGGTTCGTACTACAGCGTGGTGTACCAGGCCATTCAATGCGCTGCACTGCGAGTACTGCACATACACACTCGTACACCCCCGCCCCGGTGGAGGGGAGTGGATCGGCGGTGCCGTCAGGGTGTGGGTGGGAGGCGCCGTCAGGGTGCGTCGTCCAGCTGCGAATCCTCTCCGTCCTGAGCCGAACACATGAGTGCCAAGCGCTGGTTGGCGAGGTCCACGGCATCCCGCAGCGATGCGCCGCTGTTGGGATGCAGTTCATGTTCCACACGGGTCAGCCGCTCCTCGAACCCGCCCAGACGTTCCATGACGCCGGCCCTGCCCGGCACGCCGGGGCGTGCCTCCTGGCCAGACCAGTCGTCCATGAACTCCTCGACCCGCTTGCCGAGGTGGACGACACCGCGAGTGATCCGCCACAGCACGGTCACCACGGCGGTAAGCACTGACACCGCTCCACCCCACAGCAGCACCGCGTCCACGGCCGGGATCCCCGTTGCGTCCACGCTCACCCGCCAGCCCCCGCCGCATCCGGGGTCTCCGCGCGCGGGGAGTGCTTCGCCTGCCAGCCCGACACCGCCGTGATGGCCGCGGGGACCAGCGCGAGGACGAAGGGGCTGAGCCTGTCCGGCATCCACGACAGCAGCCGGGCGTGATCCTGGACCGCCGCGAGAGCACCGAGCAGCCCGGTCGACGCGACGTACGCTCCAGCCGTCGCGACGGTGACCTTCCGCTCCACAGGGGCGTGTGTCATGGCCGTTCCTTTCAGTCGATGACGTCGAACGAATGCTTCTTGGCGAGCCGCGTCAGGCTGTCCCGGCCGGGGATGCCATCAGCCGGCTGCCCAAGCGCCCGGCCCCGGTAGCCGCACTCCTCCTGCCACGCGCTCATCGCGGGCAGGGTCGTCGAGCCGTAGTGGCCATCGGAGAACGGCTTGGCCAGCAGGCCCTCGTCAACGAGAGCGGTCTCCACGACGGCGACACCGGCGTACGTGACCGGCGTCCCGGCCATGCCGGGGTTGGTCCGCGCCGCGACGATGAGCTTCGACAGGGAGACCGTCGGCCGGACCGGGAGCGGCAGCGGACCAGGACGTGTGAGCCCGAGCCGGTCCGCGACACGGTCCCGCATCCCCGGCATCGAGAACCCGAGCGGGTCGACCTTCCCCGGTTGCCACTCCCGGTGGCCGATCACCGACGGCGCGCCCCACCGGTGTATACGGCACACGGCGGCAGCGGCGCGCTCGATCGCGTCGAGCTGGATCTTCGGCCACGGGTCGTCACCGTCGCCGAGGTTCTCGCACTCGAAGCCATAGAACGCCCTGTTGCCGTCAACCGTCGCTTCGTTGTCGACAGGCAGCCCGCGCTCTGCGATCACCGCGCGCAGCACGTTCGGGTCGCCCAACCCGGCGTGATTCGTCCGCCCGTAGCCGACCAGGTGCACCCGGCCGTCCTTAGCGATCATGCCGTGGCACAGCGGACCCGGCAGGCCGCTGTACCCATCCCGCACGATGCCCACGGTCTTCGCCGTCCCCGATGTGACGGTGTGGTGGACGAGCACACCGTGGACCTCCCCCATGGGCCCATGTGGTTGCGGTTGTGGTGACGCCAGTCGCCGACCTGCACGACCGTCAGGCCTTCGTCCAACAGGGCGTGGAGGAAGCTGTCGGCGCTCGCCGGGGTCGCCATCAGACCGTCTCCGGCCAGTGCCAGGTGCCGCCCGTTGGCGGTTGCTCCTCGACCTCGACGTGCACGCAGCCACCGGCAGCCAGCGAGTGGAAGAAGAAGCCGGTCGGGTTGGAGACGACGAGACCGACGCGGCCCGGGTTGTCCGGGTCGGCCTCCGTGATGGTCGCGGCACGGCAGGTCGGGGGGAACTGCTGCGAACCATCCTCGCGGACAGGTGTGCCGTAGCTGACGTAGTGGACCGCCCGGCCGACGGTCGGCTGCTGGGACATGGACACCTCCAGAGGTGAACGGACACGTCCGGACACTGTCCGGACACAGGGTGGGACGTGTCCGGACGCAGGGACGGGGAAGCCTCTGACCAGCCCGGACACTGTCCGTGGCGGGTCCGGACACGGGCTTCCGCGCGCCCTGACGGCCGGTGCCCGCAGTGCGGATTGCGCGCTCATCCGTAGAGCTCCACGATGACGATTCCGGCACCGCCCGCGCGTCCGCCCTGTGCCACGTTGTTCGCGGAGCCGGAACCTCCCGCGCCGCCACCGAAGCCACGCGGGACGATGCCCACGCCAGCGTTTGCACGCGAGGCGCCGCCGTGGCCGAGGTTGGATTCGCCACCCGCGCCACCGATCCCGACGGTGGTGCCCAGCCGGATAGCTCCCGTCCCGGAGCCGCCGCCACTGGCGAACTGGCCAGTGCCCGCAGCGGGGCCGGCCGTGCCGCTCGTGGAAGTCGCGGAGCCCGCAGAGGGCATCGATGCTGCGGACCCGGGACCGCCGAGCGCGGTGGCGTGAGTACCGAAGCTGGATCCCCCGCCCGCACCGCCTGCCCCGTTCGCACCGGCCCCCGCAGCGCCTCCGGCCCCGACGACCCCGGTCTCCACGGCCGCGAGCGCCGCAACGTCGACAAGGGTCTCCGAGTAGCCGCCGCCCGCACCCCCCGCCCGCCACCGCCGGCGTTGACGGCGAGACGCTGCTGGCCACCCATCCCCGGGCGATCGGCCGCGGGGCCCGAGTCGTCGAAGAGTCCCACTGGGACGGCCTGCCCACGGGCAACGGACGCCGCACCACCACCGGCGATGTCACGCCACGGCCCCGTCGTGAGCGTCCCCTGGGCGAGGAGGCAGGACCTCTGCAGGCACTGCTGAACAGGGCTGCGGCCACCCGCATCGAGGTCGGCCGCCGTCCGCTGTCGGTCTATGACGAGCTGACCGGAACCCGCCCCTTCACCACCCGTCCGAGCACGAGGGAAACGTCTTGAGCGAGCTGGTCTCCACCCACATCCGCAACACGGCCGGCAAGCTCGGCCTGCCCCACCTGGCCGAAACGATCAACGAGTACACCCGTCGGGCCGACGAGGGCAAAATGGGCTACCTCGACTTCCTCGACCTGGTGCTGTCCGAGGAGCTTGCCGTCCGTGACGACCGCCGCTTCCGCCAGGGCCTGCGACTGTCCCGGCTGCCGCACCACAAGACCCTCGACGAGTACGACTTTTCCTTCCAGCCCGAACTCGACCCGCGCAAGGTCAAGGACCTCGCCACCCTCTCGTTCGTCGACGGCAAGGCGAACGCCGCTCTGCTCGGGCCGCCCGGGGTCGGCAAGACCCATATCGCCGTCGCTCTCGCGGTCGCGGCCTGCCGGGCTGGCTATTCGATCTACTTCACCAGCCTCGACGACATGGTCCGCAACCTCAAAGCCGCCGAAGCCTCCGGACGTCTGACGAACAAGCTCGGCACCTACCTGCGGCCCAGCGTTCTCGTGGTCGACGAGGTCGGCTACCAGCCCTTCGAACGAGCCGAGGCGAACCTGGTCTTCCAGGTCATCTCCAAGCGTTACGAGAAGGGCTCGATCATCCTGACCTCGAACAAGACCTTCAGCGAGTGGGGCCAGGTCTTCGGTGACGAGGTCCTCGCCACCGCCATCCTCGACCGACTCCTCCACCACTGCGAAGTGATCTCCATCAACGGCCCCAGCTACCGACTCAAGAACCGCCTCAAGGCAATCGAGCGAGAGAACGACGTGGCCTGACGACCCACGTCGCTTCCGGCGGCCGAGAGCTTGATCAGTTGTTGATCACCGGCTGAAAGATCTCGGAGAACTCGCCGTTCTCGATCAGTCCGGCGATCACGTCGGTCATGTTGTCGATGCCCGGATCCCTGACGATCAGGCCGTCCGAGACCCAGAAGTACCGGCCCCCGAGGGCCTCGTCGGTCCCTGCCCAGCGTTTCATCAGACGCTCGACTTCCACGACGGTGAACACGGTCGCGGTCCAACGCGATCCATCCTTCAGAGTCACGAAGACATCGACGTTGCAAACCTCGTCCAAGTCCTCGCCGTCGCTGGGCAGGAACGACGCCTCGAAGCCCTCCATGCGGACCCGATACCAGGGCCCGTCCCACCCTCGCTCGATCGGTTCAGACGATGTGCTGTGGCTCATCGCGCGAGTGTCCCTGGTCGGGGCATCGATCTCAACCGAGATCCTCATGCCGTGCTGCCGCTGCCCACGGTCAGAGCTGGGGACGTTCGTCCGTACGCAACTGGGGAGAAAAGTCCGTACCCCGACAACCAGCAGAGCACGGTCCTCCAGAGGCAGGCTCCACGGCCGGCCCCTGCGGACCGCATCCGCACCCTCGCGCCGCAAAACCGTCACCAGCTTGCCGAACTGGCGCGGGCTCAGCCCTGTGAACGGGGCTATCCAGGCAGACTCCGATGCCGTAATCACACAGGCCATGCCAAGATCATTTCATGCGGTGGCCGGCAGCTCGGCTCGCCTCTCAGCTTCCGCTGAGCGGAGACTCCCACGTGGGATCGTGCAGGGATCTCCTCGTGAGGTGGGCCAGCAAGTGCTCCGCCGTGTTGGAGGCAGTGTCTTGCGGCGCCCCGACCGCCGCCAGGGCGGAGGTGAGCCTGGCCGACGCCTCTTCTGGCACATCCGGGTCGGTCAGAAGCGGAAGAACCAGCAGGAGGCGGGCTGCCGTGTCTTGGACACCGTCGGCACCGGAGAAGGGGCTGTCAGCGATGCGGACCAGTTCGCGCCACGTCAGCCCAGTACCCCTGAAATCTCCGTCCCAACTCGCGATCTGCTGAACGTAGCTCCTGCCAGGATGGGTGAGGAGATAGTCGATACCGTAGTCGCCGTCCAGGTTGCGGTAGACCACCGCGGCTCCGGGGCCGGTTTCGGCTGGCACCCGAAACACTGGCCAGCGTTCGGGATCGAAGAGGACCTCGGACATGGCATCGGCGTCGGCGCCGTCGTCGTCGCCGAACCACTCAGGAACCGGCCGCTCGGCACACCCCCCGTCGCTGCACATTGCCAGAAGGTAGTTCGACCAGAAGCCCGGGCGGGCAAGCAGCGACTCGCCCGCCACCAACGCGTCGGCGTCATATCCCTTGATCAGCACCCGTCGATCCTGTCACCACCCACTGACACGATCCGCTTCGGGATCGGCAAGGGGACGCCGCCCAGTTACGGGACAGGTCTTAGCTTGGCGTTTATCCAAGACGGGCCTGATGTTCCTTGATCGATTCGGCGCGTTTGACGGTTTTGCCGACGTCGTGGCGGGTGGCCCGGTGCTTGTTCTTCGAGCCGGGAGGGCGTCCCGGTCCTGGTCGGGAAGGTTTCGGCGCGGCCGCCGGGTGGGCTGCGGTCGCCCGGATGTTGCGAAACCCCCGCCGGACGCGGGCGGGGGTAAGGCGGCGGGGCTCGCTCCGTCGTTCCCAGGGGCGTTTGAGGTCCTCGGCGACCGCCGCCTCGCCCGCGACTACGAAACCCACCCCCACCGATCAGCCGCCATGATCCAACTGGCCGCCATCAACCTCATGACCCGCCGCCTCACCCACGAGACCACCCTCAACTGGCGCGACACCTAGACCAAATGAAACAGACATCGGAGAACGAAACGCTCACTAAGTGAGCGTTTGGTTCGCATATCAGGTGTTTGGCTGCGATTCTGAGCGGTCAAGCGAAGTCCCCTGAGCGGTGATTCGCCAGGGAAGTGGCTTATACGGCAATCCGTGGGCCAGTAATGCGCCGGGTTTCTGATGAGAGATCCCGTCTCATTCAGAAGCAACCTGGTTCATGCAGGTCTGCGAACTCGCGCCCTGGTGCCCCGGATGCCTCGCCGCACGCCCTGCCCAGGTCGGCTGCCGCCGCGTACCCAGGCATCATGCAGCCCTCACAGTCCTACCCCAGCGACCTGTCCGACGCCCGCTGGGAACTCATCCGCCCCACCCTGGAAGCCTGGCGCCAAAACCGCGCCGGCATCCGCAAGCCCACCCACGACCTACGCACCCTGATGAACGCCATCCTCTACGTCGACCGCACCGGCATACCCTGGCGCTACCTCCCCCACGACTTCCCACCCCACCAGACCGTCTACGGCTACTTCGCCCGCTGGGAAACCGACGGCATCTTCGACCAGCTCACCAACATCCTCCGCGGCAAGGTCCGCAAGGCCGAAGGCCGCGCGAGCCAGCCCAGCGCCTGCCTCATCGACAGCCAGAGCATCAAGACCTCCGCCACCGTCCCCCTGACCAGCCAAGGCATCGACCCGGCCAAGAAGATCATCGGACGCAAACGGCACATCGTCACCGACACCCTCGGCCTCCTCCTGGCCGTCGCCGTCACCGCCGCGAGCGTCCACGACTCCGCGGCCGGCACCCAGCTCATGACCAAGGTCGCCGCACTCCACCCGACGATCAGCAAAGCCTGGGCCGACAACGGCTACAAGACCAAAGCCGTCGAACACGCAGCCCGACACGGCATCGACCTCGAGATCGTCCAACGCGACCCCACCACCAGAGGCTTCCACGTCCAGCCACGCCGATGGGTCATCGAACGCACCCTCGGCTGGCTCATGCACCACCGCCGCCTCGCCCGCGACTACGAAACCCACCCCCACCGATCAGCCGCCATGATCCAACTGGCCGCCATCAACCTCATGACCCGCCGCCTCACCCACGAGACCACCCTCAACTGGCGCGACACCTAAGGGTTGTCCCGCAATTCCTGGTGGATCAGCGCGCGGCGTCAGATGCGGTACATCGCAAGGCGGAGGGACGCCCGCATACTGGATGTATTCGGGCGTTCCGACAACGCGACGAGGTGCCGTAGCTGTCGTCGTGCGCCCGCCAGGAATTGCGGGACAACCCTTAGACCAAATGAAACAGACATCGGAGAACGAAACGCTCACTAAGGATCCATCTCGTCACCACGCGGGGTGCCGGCGGTTGCGCGGTGACCGGCCGTGGCGAGGTGCGCTTCTCTCGGACGTAGGCGCTGACCCGGCCGTAGCTGCCTCGATAGCCCAAGGGGACGATCTCCTCCCACAGCTTCCAGGCGTTGGTGCAGCCCTCCTCCCAGCGTTCGTCGAGGTAGGGCTCCGCACCGTTTCAAGAGCCTCGCCGACGCTGCGAAGCCGGAAGAGCGAGCGGTTCGCCAACCGCGTCCGAGCCAGGCACGCCACGGTCCACGCGCTACTGGAAGCCGGCCACAGCCGCCGCTCCATCAGGGCCAGGCTCCTTCAGAATCCCTCGAAATCTCCGGCCTCATCGAGTAGACGCCGTCTTTCGCCACGCCAGGATTCGTAGGTGGCCGGCAGTGTCAGCGCGGCATCGAGCGGAGGCTGGATGTCGCTTTGGACCAGGCCAAGGAGAAACGCAGCCATTCCCATAGGGTACTCGTGGTATCCGCGTCGAGTCCTGGGGCGGAAAATTACCGGCCATTGATCTGGCGCGCCGTTGCATCGCCACAGGAAGTCATCGCCGGCCTCGTTAGACGCCCAGGTCAAGGTCACACCCTCGGACGGACGCCCCGCATGGAGGAGAAGGTGCTCGCCATACGGGTAGCCGTCGAAGCGTGGAGTGTTAATCCCGATGGAATCACTAATCGCGCCAAGCCCATACACAGCGACGAAGTCACGGTAGTCGGCCGGGAAATCCCATCCGGTCTCATCGCGGATCCCTTCCCAGTCCACATCGCTCCCGCCGTCCACAGGTGGCTGCATAACGCGGCTCAAATCTTCCACAGCCCAGTGCATATTTTTCCCTCTTGGTCTGTCGGTCACGACGTGGGCACGTCCGCACCGCTACGGGAGTGTACGACTCTTCCCAGGTTGTGCCATCCCCTGGGTGTGTTCATCAGGTTCTGGACGCTGCGCGTTGAGGTTCCCACCAGATTCCCGTTGAGGTCCCAGGTCGTAGCTTGCATCTCGTAGGACTGTGGCGTGACGCGATTTCCCAGATATACGGGTCGTACCGAGTAGAGAACGGTTGCTTCGCCCTTCTCTATACTTTTTTGCACTTTGTTCTCGAACTGAACCATGTTGTCCATCGCCCCGAGACCACCCTTTTCGGGGTAGGTGTTCGCGTCACGACCGCAGGTCGAGAGATTCTTAAGATTCGTCCCAGATCCGGTGAGCTGGCTACCGAGAAGGTGGCAATTATTGACTGAATTTCTCGGATTTGCACCCAGATGCCCGGCGTACTTTCGTGCCCAGGTATATCCCGGCGGGCGCGGGTTCTCCGCAGTCGGCGTCCCCTGGTGGGTGTTTAGGTATTGCGGGGTCAGACACGCAATGACTCCTTGGGAGCGCCCACCGCGCGACGTGTCCGTATCTTGGTATTCAACCCACCCGTCACCATCGATACTGCAGTCGTTCGAGTTGTCTCGGTCGTTACCGGAATCCGGACTGGCGCCGGGCGCCAGATGCATGCTCGGTTCTTGGTCCGGATCGAACTGGTCGTTGTTGACCAAGTTCAGCATTTTGGCGGCGCCGATCACCATGTTGATGGCGTCGCCGGGTTTCCAGCCGCCGTTCTTGGGATCCCAGTCCGGCTTGGGTGCCGGACGGGTCGGGGCAGGCTTGGGGTGCGGACCATTGTTGGGGTTCTGGTCGATGACTGGGCGAGGGGGGCGGATCGCGGCCGACGCAAGTCCACCGATAGCGGCCGCTCCTGCCAGCAGAGGATAGGGCGACGGCCAGCTGGGAGTTGCCACTCCGCCCTTGGGAGGTTGGCTCCCGCCACTCCTTCCGCCAGTCCTGCCGCTGCTTTTGCTGAAGCCTCTGGCCTGCGCTCTGAGTGCATCGGCCATTTCGTTGGCGTAGTTGTTGGTGAGGACGTTGGTTTGTGCGTAGCTGTTGCTCCAGGCATCCGAGTGAGTGCGTAGGTATTTGTCAGTTGCCAACGCTCCACCCCCCGCCAGCACGGTGGCGAAAACACCCCAGCCGAAAGCCTCCCCAAGGGCAGCGCCACAGATCACGATGACAGGGCCGAAGCAGTGCCCGGTGGGGTCAGTACCGTTGAGCGGTCCGCCATTGCCGTATGTGTACCGGTTTGCCTGGGTAGACGGCGTCGGGTCGAGTTGCCAGGTGTCGCGCGAGGCGAAGGAGCCCGTGCCCGGCTGGTACCAGCGGGCGGCCATGTTGATGTCGCCGCTGTTGGGGTCGGTCCAGCTGGATTGGTAGCCGGTGGCGGGTGTTGTGCCGTTGGTGGCTGTTTCGGTGCCGAATGGGTCGTAGGCGGTGGAGCTGGCGAGTTGTGTGCCGTCGGGGGTCAGGCCGGCGATCAAGTCGGTGTGCTGGTCGGTGAGTGCCCACTGTTTGGTGGTGCCGGTGGAGGAGGAGAGGAGTCCGCCAGCTGGGTTGCGGTTGTAGGTGCTCGTTCCGTCGTCGGCCAGGTTGTTGGAGCCGCCGTCGTAGGCGAAGGTGGTTTCTCCGCGGGTCTGGAGGCGGTCCAGTGAGTCGTAGGAGTAAGTGACCCCGGCGTCGGTGATCTTCCGTTCGAAGGCGTCGAAGGTGAGCGTGCGGGGGGTGCCCGATCCGTCGTCAACGGCCGACAAGGAGCCGCGCGGGCTGTAGGTGAAGCTCACGCTGCCGTCGGTGAGTTGGCGGTTGCGGGCGTCGTAGGTTGCCGAGGCCGATCCTGCCTTGGTGCGGTTGCCGGCGGCGTCCCACTCGTATGCCGTGGTCGTGGAGCCCTGGGTCCAGGAGTTCATACGTCCGGCGTCATCGTAGGCATAGGTGCTGGCGCTCTCGCCTGCCATGCCGGTGGTGCTCTTCGAGATCAGTCGTTCGTCGAGGTCGTAGCCATAGGTGGTGGAGATCAGGGTTCCGGTGCCGTCCGGTTTGGTGACCTTGTCCGTGGTCAGTCGGCCGAGGTCGTCGTAGCCATAGGTGCGGCGCTGGGACTCGGTCCAGGTGGCGGTGCCGCTGGGCTGGGTGGCGTATCGGTCCAGGGATGGTCTTCCGGCGGCGTCGTAGTCGTACCAGATGCCGTTTCCGGTGACGGAGTCCCAGGCCCAGTCGAGGCGTCCGGTGTTGTCGTAGGCGTAGTCGGCCGAGCCCGCCTTCGTCTGGCGGTGCGTCATATGGCCGTCGTCGTCGTAGTTGTAGCTCGAGGTCCCGGCGGGGCCGTTGGCGGTGAGGAGCTGGCCTCGGTCGTTGTAGGTGTAGGTGTTTTTGTTGAGTGGGTCACTGGAAGCTGCTGCGGTCTGGTTGCCCGCCAGGTCGTACTCCAGTGTGCGGTTGGTCGTGGCCGCCTCCGCGCCGGTTCCGGTCTCGTGGGTGAGACGGCCGAGGGCATCGTAGGTGCGTTCGCGCTTGACTCCGCCCGGCAACAGCTCGGTGACGGGCTGGCCGACCTTGTCGTAGAGCGTGGTCCAGGTGCGGTCGGCTGCGTTCGGGTGGGCGGCGGTGGAGGGTTCGACGGTGGATTCGGGCAGGCCCCATGGCGTGAACGTGTACGTCGTGGAGTTGCCCCGGCCGTCCGTCAGTCGGGTTCGGTTGCCCGCCGTGTCGTACCCGAAGGTTGTGGTGATCGAATTGGCGCCGGAGACGGGCTCTACCTGCTTGACCAGTTGGCCCAGGGCGTCGTAGGCGTAGGTCGTGCGGGCTTTCGTCGTCGCCGATATCGCGGCGGTGCGGTTGCCGTCGGCGTCGAACTCCGCCGCCAGCGTGCGCAGGGCGGTGGTGCCGGTGCCGTAGTCGGTGGCGGCGGTGACGTTGCTGAGTGCGTTGTATGTGGTGGTGGTTGTACGGTTGGTGGCGTCTGTGGTTTCGGTGAGGCGGCCGAGGCCGTCGTAGTCGAACCGTGTGGTGCCGGCCGGGTCGGTCGTGGACGTTATCTCGCCCGCCGCGTTGTATGCGGCTGTGCCGGTGATGCCGCCGGGGGTCATCGAGGCGGTCTGGTTGCTCGCGTCGTCCCAGGTGTAGCGGCTGGTCAGGTTCCGGATATTCGGGTACCGCTCGACGGTCGTCGATGTCAGCCCGCGGCCGATTTCGTCGTACGTGGCCTCCGTGCGCGCCCCGGAAGGGCCCGTCGCTGACAGTTGCTGACCTGTCGGTGTCCACGTGTAGCGGGATACCCCACCGCCGCTGAGGTCAGTGAATGACTGCTGAAGCAGTCCGGGTCCGGACAGTGACTGCAGCTGTGGGGCAGCAGCTGCAGGGTCGGTCTGGCTGGTGAGGTTGCCGAGCTGGTCGTAGCCGTAGCGGGTGACGCGGCCCAGTGGGTCGGTGACCGTCGCGGGACGGCCGAAGGGGTCGTACGTAGTGCTCGTGGTCGCGGTGATCGTCGTGCCGCCCGGCGGGGTGTAGTCCGGGAGGGTGGCGGCGACTGCGCGGCCGAGCCGGTCAACCTCGGTGCGGGTCACCTGGTTGCGTGGGTCCTTCGTTTCGGTGGCTTCGCCGAAGGTGTTGTAACCGGTCAAGGTGGTCGGCTGGACCGTTGTTGCCGTGCCGCCGTTCTGTTCGGCCCGGACGGGCGGGGCGGTCTGCTGGGCCAGGCGGCCGAGCGCGTCGTAGCGGTTGGTGGTGGTGAACGTGGCGGCGTCGGCGCCGGGGGTGTTGCCGCGCGGGCTGACGGTGGTCAGTGGCAGGCCGCGGTCGTCGTAGGTGCTGGTGGTGGTGTGGGTGGTGGTGCCGTCGGTGACGGTCTGCTTGGTCGGGTTGCCCGCGGCGTCGTACTCCGCGCTCGTGGTGAGGTTCCTGTCCGCGGTGATGGACTGGATTGCTGTTTTGACGCGGTCGTCGCCGTCGTAGGTCAGGGTGCTGGTGCGGTTGAGTCCGTCGGGGTCCAGGACGCTGGTTGTGGTGCGGCCCAGGGCGTCGACCGTGTACGTCTGGGTGGTGGCGCCGCCGCCGGTGACCTGTTTGGTCAGGTGGCCGGCAGGATCGTAGTTGTCGGACTCCAGGATGATGTCGTGCTTGCTGCCGTCAGCCTGGGTGACCTGGCGGGCTGTGGTGGTGGCCGGCAGGCCGTCATCGAAGTAGGTGTACGCGGTGGTGGCGCCCATGGCGTCGGTGGTGGAGGCCAGGCGCCCGGCAGGGTCGTAGGCGTTGGACACCGTGGTCAGGTCGTGCACGGTTCCCGACGGGTCGCCGGTCCAGTCGTGCAGGACGGTGGTGGCGTGTTGGCCGCGAGGCGTGTAGGTGTACGTGACGTGTGTGGCTGCCGCGTCGGTCGTCCCGGTGACCTGTCCTGTCTCGTCGTGGTCGTAGAGGGTGGTGTTCTGTTCCGGGTCGGTGACGCTGTCGTTGAGGCCGTGGGCGTTGTAGTGGTAGGTCGTGACGCGTTCGGGGTCGTTGCCGGTGGTGTCCTTGGCCGTCTGCGACAGCAGGTTTCCGTCCTCGTCGAAGGTCCGGGTGATCTGCCCCGTGTGGGTGGTGCCGGTGATCTCGTTCTTTACGCCGGCACCGGTTTCGGTGACGACGTTGGATGCCTCGTCGTAGGCGTACGTGGTGGTGACGCCGTTGGTGAAGGTGTCGGAGATCTGAGTCTCGGAGGTTTTGCGGCCCAGCTGGTCGTAGGTGTACGAGGTGACCAGCCCGGAGGGGGAGGTCGCCTCGGCGGTGTCGCCGTTGGCGAAGTACCGGTAGGAGGTCTTCGCCTCTGCGGGCGTGGTCTGGGTGAGGACCAGGCCCGGCGGGGCGGTGCCGCCGCCTACTGCGGTCTCGGTGCCGGTGGTGTAGGTGATGGCGGCGGTGGACTTGTCCGCGCGGACCGTGGTCAGGGGCAGGCCCTGGGCGTTGTAGGTGTAGGCGGTGCGGTAGCGGGTGTCCTTGTAGTCGGTGGAGCGCTGGTCGCTCACCGACAGCACCTTGTCGTTGCGTGGGTCGAGCGGGTCGGACGTGTTCAGCTGGTAGGAGGTGAAGCCGGTCCAGCAGGAGTTGGCGTCCCGGCACGTCGTGGTCGACACCACGTTTCCGCGTGCGTCATGTCCGGTGACCGTGGTGTGTCCGTTGGGGTCGGTGATGGTGTGCAGGTTGCCGGCGGTGTCGTAGGCGTACGAGGTGACGGCGCCGGTGGCGTCCTTGCGGGCCATGACGCGCTGGCCGCGCAGAGTGTCGTAGCTGGTGGTGCTGGATTGTTCCTTCGGGTCGGTGACTGTCACGGTGGCGGTGAGCCCGGAGTCTGCGGCTTCGGCCTGTGCCCGGTAGTGAGCGGACACCTGGTCGGCCGTCAGCGCGTTGCGGTACAGGGCGACCTCGTCGACCTGGCCGCTGAAGTAGTACGTGTCAGCGGCCAGACCCATCCAGCCGGGGGTGCCGTGGCCGCCGCCGACGTAGGTGTAGGGGTGGGCCTGCTCGTCGATGGTGCCGGCCAGGGTGCCGACGGCAACGCCGTCGAGGTACAGGGTCTGGGTGTTGGTCGCTCCGGACAGCACCACGTGGTGCCACTGGCCATCGGTCACCTTCTGGGTGGAGACGATGGGCGTGGCTCCGGGGTCTCCGGTGAGGTACCACTCGCCGCGCAGCTTGCCGGATCCGTCGATGTTCAGCACGGAGCGCCAGGAGGTGGGTGTCTGGCCGACGGCGGTGTTCTGGAAGCCGAGGAGGACTGCGGACGGGCTGGTGGTCTTGAACCACATTTCGGCCGATAGGTCCCTGGCGCCGGTGAGGTTGGTGGCGGGGAGCTGGATGACGCCGTGGCCACCCAGTGTGACGGCCCGGTCGTCGCCGGGGCCGAACACGCCGGACTGGTCGAGCTTGGAGGTGCTGGCGGAGTCAGGTTTGAAGGTGGCCTTCTGGGGGCTGCCGCCGATCTCGCTGCCGAGGGCGGTGCCAGAAGTCTCATTGAGCCGGTAGTAGGCGCTGGGTGCGTCTGCGAGGGCGACGCCGTCGTATTGGTCGCCGCGGCCTTGGACCAGGCCGCGGCGGGCCTGGACGTGCTGGGTGGGCAGATCGGTGCTGCCGGCGGTGGGTTTGACGTAGCTCCAGGTGGAGCCGGTCTTCTGGAACGTGACGAGGGCCTTGTCGTAGAAGGCCACCTCGTCGATCTCACCGGTGAAGTTGCGGTAGCCGAGCGGTTGTCCGTCCCAGCTGGTGGAGGAGTAGCCGCCGCCGACGTAGACGTGGTCGAAGCGGTCGGTGGGAACCCCGGTGGCGTTGCCGCCCTGGTAAGTGCCATCGACGAACAGGGCTGTGTAGCCCTCGTTGCCGGTGAGCAGGACGTGGTGCCAGGTGTCGTCGGTGACGGCGGCCTTGGACAGGACGCTGGTGGCCTCGCCCCAGAACCTGCCGCGCAGCTTGCCGTCGGAGTCGATCAGCAGGATGGGGCGCGCGCCGGTGGGTGTGTCGCCGAAGTCTGCGTTCTGGTTGGTGACCAGGACACCGGGGTCGCTGGTCTTGAACCACAGCTCCAGGGACATTGCGGTGCTGGTGCCGAGAGACTCGGCGGGCAACTCGATCGCGGCGGTTTTGTCGAAGGTGACCGCGGTGTCGTCGCCGTCGGCGAAGACGCCGGGGCTGCCCAGACGGGTGCCGTCCAGATAGCTGCCGGCCAGTTCGCTGCCGAGCGGGCTGGCGGCCTCTGCGCCTCCGCGCTCGCCCAGCCGCCAGTAGCCGGTGGGGCCGCTGCGCTGGATGGTGTCGGCGTAGGTGGCCGATGCCGGGGAGTAGGAGGGTGCGGATACCTTCCAGGTGCCGCCGTTGTCGTCGGTGTGCTGCGTCAGCCGGCCGGTTGCCGGGTCGTAGGCGGCGGTGGCGTGGACCCGGCCGGTGGGCAGGGTGACCTTGGTGATCTGGCCGATGGAGGCGCGGGCCGCATAGTGGTCGGTGATGGTGGCCGCGTCGAGGGTGTGGTCGTAGAAGGCGACCTCGTCCATCTGGCCCTTGAAGTGGTAGTCGCCCTCGGTCAGGCCCATCCAGCCGGAACTGCCGTAGCCGGCACCCAGGTAGGCGTAGTCGCGGGACTGCTCGGTGAGCGCCCCGGTCAGGGTGCCGACCTTGACTCCGTCGAGGTAGAGGCTCTGGGTGTTGGCGGCGGCGGTGAGAACGGCGTGGTGCCAGGTGCCGTCGGTGACGGCGGCCGGAGTCACGATGGGCGTTGGGGTGGGGCTGCCGGTGAGGTAGAACTCGCCGCGCAGCTTGCCGGACCCGTCAATGTTCAGGACGGGACGCCAGGAGGCGGGCTTCTCACCGAGTTCCTCATTCTGGAAGCCGACCAGGACGCCGGACGGCGTGGTCGTCTTGAACCAGAGTTCGATGGTGGGGAAGGCGGCCGTCTTCAGAGTGTCCGTGGGCAGTTCGACGATCGAGTCGACACCGTCGAAGCCCGCCGAGGCGTCCGTGCTGCCGGCCGTGGCCGAGTCGCCCCCGAGGACAGCATCGCGGTAAACGGCGTCGTTCAGACCGGTGCGGGAGACGGCGGAACTGGCCGCGGCCGACCCTTCACCCTCACCCAGGCGCCAGTAAGAGGTGGGCGCCGAGTCTTGGACCACGCTGCGGTAGACGGATCCGGAACCGTACTCGTACAAGGTGCATTTCGTCGTCGAGGTCGGCGGGCACACCGAGGTGAGCTCGCTACCGGTGTAGTGGTAGACCCAGGTCAGGCCCGGGGTGTCCGCGTCGACAGGGCTCGTGGTGACGCTGGTGACGTGGCCGCCGCTCCAGCCGAAGCTCAGGGAGCGGCCGGACAGGTTATCGGTCACGGTCTTCACGGGCCCGCTGGTAGCGGTGTCGTGGGTGACTGTCTGGCCGCGCCCGGCAGCGTCCGTGATCTTACTGAGGACGCCGCTCGCGAGAAAGCGGTAAGTGGTCCCGGAGCGTTCGCGCAGTACCCAGTCGGTTGACTGACGGGCCAGGGTGAGGCTGCCGCCGGCAGGCCCGGTGTAGGTGCCGTCGGTGTTCTTCCCGAACCGGACCTGGGAACCGTCCGCGAGGGTGACCAGGACCGAGGACGTGGTGGTCTCCTGCCGCAACTGCATGTCCCAGCGGGTGGACCAGCCGGTGCCGAACGCGCCGCCCGTGCGCGGGTCGAGGGAGTTGTAGGTACGGGTCAGCGACAGGTCGGGACCGACCGTGGTCAGCGCTGCGTCGGTCGCGGCGGTGACGTAGTTGCCCTCACGGGTGCCGATCTCCTTGCCGTCGTCGGCGCCGCCCAGGTGGCTGGTCACCGCAGGCTGCGGCACCTCGGTGCTGATCAGCGCGGCGCCCGGCCGCGTGGAGGTGGCGGCCCCGTCGTAGGCATAGGCGTACCAGGCGTAGGTCTTGTTCCAGGACAGCCATCCCGTCGGCACCGCCCCCTGCTGTTCGCTGGTGCGGGTACCGGTTTTACAGTTCTTGCGCAGATTGCTGCCCGCCACCTCGCACACTTCGAAGCTGTACTGGAGCGCCGACTTGGGGTACCGGTCCGCGTCGCTGCCCTTCGCCCACAGGGTCGGGGTCAGTGTGTTGACTGTGACACCACTGCTCGG
The DNA here is from genome assembly GCF_043202315.1 of Streptomyces sp. NPDC048211. Lineage (NCBI taxonomy): Bacteria > Bacillati > Actinomycetota > Actinomycetes > Kitasatosporales > Streptomycetaceae > Streptomyces > Streptomyces sp. NPDC048211. Next base: position 647 of record NZ_JBIDAD010000033.1, on the reverse strand, counting down.
GGACTCTGCGGTGAGTTGGGGCGGGATATTGACCGAGGACAACTTGACCGACGCCCCCGGAACAGTCGCGGTGGTGAACCGGCTGACGCCGGCGTCGTCCATGGTCCACTCGACGGTGTACGTCGCCGGGGTGAGCGGGGCTATCTTCGCGTCCAGGGTGATGCTCTCACCAGGTGAGATCGCCTGGGGCATCGTGGTCGAGCGGATCTTCGTGAGGTCGGTGATCTCGTTGCCCGAGGCGTCGTAGAGGTTGTAGCGCAGCTTGTAGTTGCCCCCGGCGGGCCAGGTCTCCTGGCCACGGTTGGTGACAGTTACCTGCTGCGAGCCCTCGGTGACGGCCGTGACAGGTGCGGTGAAGTCGCCCAGCTTGTACGTGGCGCCGTACTTGGTCCAGGTGACGTCCAGGCTGGGCTTGCCGTTCGGATAGTCGTCGGAACCGAATTGCTTCCATCCCTTGGAGTCAGTCGTGGACGCCTTCACCGCGAGGCCGTAGTTCTTCTTCCGGGCATGCGTCCAGTCGTCCACCAGTTTCCGGCCGGCGCTGCCGAGCTTAGACGATGTCTCAGTTGGTGCGGACGTGTGGTGACCGGGCAGGATCCATCTGCATGGCAGACCCAGAGGTTCAGCGCGTCAACGACATTGCACTC
>NZ_JBIDAD010000032.1:0-30197 GCF_043202315.1 Streptomyces sp. NPDC048211 | reverse complement strand
GCCCGCGTCGCCGCCCCCCCCCCCCCCCCGGCCGGCGTGTTTGGGGCCCTGCCCCCCGCCGGCGGGGGCGGGCCCCCCCCCCGGGGGGCCCCCCCGCGGGCCCGCCCGGGCGGGGCGCCCCTCACTGCCGCGCCGCTGCTCAGCTGTAGCTGATGTCCGAGCTGCTGTACTTGCAGTACGTGCCGTCGGGGCCGCTGCCCGTCTCCGTCGGCTCGTCACCGTCGTCGTTGCCCGTGTAGCGGACGCACGGCTTGATCTTCTTGCTGCTGTCGCCGTGGATCCGGACGGACTTCAGCGTCGCGGTGTCCCCGTAGTTGGTGTTGATCCCGACCAGGGCCTTGCCCGGCGCCGTCACATCGACATCGCTGACCGCGATCGTGCGCTTGTACTGCTTGGAGCAGTTGCCGCACGACCTGACGAGCTTGCCGAAGTCGGACACCTGGAAGCCGCTGATGGTCAGCGTGCCCGCGCCGTTGAACTGGAAGACCTTGTCCTCGGCCTTCCTGGCGCCGCCGCCGGTCACCTTGTACGTGGCGCCCGACGAGGTGCCCTTGAAGGACGCCGCGTCCTCGCCGACGTCCTCCCACCACACGTTCTGGATCGTGCAGCTGCCCTTGCAGTGAATGCCGTCGGCGGCCGGCGAGCCGACGACGACATTCTTCAGGACCGCCCCGTCGGCCAGTTCGAAGATCGGGTCCTGGCCCTCCTCCTGGCCGTCGCCGCCCAGGTCCCCGCTTCCGTAGAAGCGCTTCAGCCCGCCGTCGTACGTCCCCGAGACCTCGATGGTCGCGGAGACGGCCTGCGAACCCGAGGGGGTCGGCCACGCGGCCGCGGCGGCGGCGGTGGGGGCCGCCTCCGCCGACTGGACCAGGAGTCCTGTGGTGAGCGCGGCGCCGGTCAGCGCCAGCGCGGTGGTCGAAGCGGCGATCATGCGGCGGCGGCCGGCGCGCCGTGCGTGGCTGCCGTGCAGTGCGGCTCGTTTCTTCATGTCGGTGTCCCGTTCCTCGATGGTGGGGGGAGCGTTGCGCTCCTTGGTCGCCACCGCGGGGGACAAGGGTTGCCGGGTCGTGCCGTCTTCTTTCCGCCGGGGCCCGTGCCGGGCCGTGCCGGGTGCTCCGGTCAGTGATCCGGGCCGAAGTAGTCGCCCACCGAGGCCCGTTCGCCGGAGGCGCGGACCGCGTGCGCGGTCAGGTAGTCGCCCGCCGCGTCCCGGTCGCCCTCGGCGTGGTTGTACTGCCCCGCGAACGTGTGAGTACCGGCGGGGACGGTCCGGCCCGCCTTCAGCGCCCACCGGTAGACGAGATAGCCGCCGTCCTCCGTCGCCGACACGGTGAAGTCCTTCTCGGGCAACGAGCGCCAGGAGCCGGTGCTGTTCACCCCGCCGGTGAGCGCGATCCGCAGCTCCACGGTGAGGGCGGACAGCGGCTCGGCCGTCCGCAGCGTCACGTCGCTCTGTGCCCAGTACACGTTGGAGTGCGGATCGACGGCACCGTCCGTCCACAGAGGCCCGTCCTGCGTCCGCAACGCGCCGAGGGCCGCGGGCGGTGACACGGACGGGGTGGGGGCCGGTGTCCCCGGCGCGGCCACACGCTCCCCGGACGACCCGCCCTCACCGGCGGAGGTGACGGCGACCGCGCCGAACGCAAGCACGCCGCAGACCGCGGCCGTCGCACCCGCGACCCGCAGCCAGGGCGCCACCGCCCGCGGCGGGCGCGCCGGACGGGCCGGCGGGCGGCCTTCCGCCATGCCGCGCTCGACCCGGGCCAGCATCCGCTCCCGGTCGGGCCGGTGCGCATCGGCCGCCTCCCGCAGCCGCACGGACAGCTCCTCGTCCTTCACCGGTCTCCTCCGCTGGGCTGCGCCGCGACGGCCGCCTGCACCTGTGCGGCGGCGGACGTCTCCGGACCCAGCAGCCGCTGCAGTTCCGCGACGGCACGCGAGGTCTGGCTCTTCACCGTACCCACCGAGATCCCGAGCACCAGAGAGGTGTCCCGCTCCGAGAGGTCGAAGGCGTGCCGCAGCACCACGCAGGCACGCTTGCGGAACGGCAGCCTGCGCAGCGCACCCTGGACGTCGACGACCGCCGGCACATCCGGATCGTCGACCGCGTCCCCGCCGCCGCGCGGCGCCCAGAACAGCGCGATCCGGCGCCGCTCGCGCACCGCGCTGCGGATCCGGGTCCTCGCCATGTTGGCGACGACACCGCGCGCGTACGCCACCGGGTGGTCGGCGTTCCTGACCCGGTCCCAGCGGTGCCAGAGCGCCAGCAGGGCGTCGGCCGCCAGATCGTCGGCGGCATCGGCCTCACCGGTCAGCAGATGGGCCAGCCGGGCGAGTTCGGCGTAATGGGCCTCGAAGAACTCGTGGAACTCGGCGGCAGCGGCATCGGCATGGTCGATGGATGTGCCCACAGCTACCTCTCTCTGCGCTCGCGTTCCGGTGCCTGCGCGGGCCGGACTGTGTACGTTCCCAGCCGCTGCCCGCGGGGGGCGGCGGGGCGCGAGCGTACCAGCGCACCCCGGAAGCGCTTCGACGCGGGTGTGTCACCCAGTAAGGCGTAACCGAGCGAAAACCTGAAGGGTCCGGAACGCAAAAGAACGTCCCGGCACCCCTGGAGAGGGGTGCCGGGACGTGGAGCCGCTCCCGCCTACCGCTGGAGCGCGGCCTTCATCATCTTCCGGGCGATCGGGGCCGCGAGGCCGTTGCCGCTGACCTCCGACGCCGCCGAACCCGAGTCCTCCACGATCACGGCGACCGCGACCTCCCGGCCGCTGGAGTCGTCCTTCGCGTACGAGGTGAACCACGCGTACGGGGTGTTGCTGTTGCCCACGCCGTTCTCGGCCGTGCCCGTCTTGCCGCCCACCTCGGCCCCGTCGATCCGGGCGTTGGTGCCGGTGCCCTGCTCCACGACCGTCACCATCGCGCTGCGCAACTGCTCGGCCGTGGATGAGGAGACGATGCGCTTCGTGTCACCGTCCGCATAGTCCTGAAGCGTGCCGCCCTCGGAGTCCGTCACCTTGGAGACCATGTGCGGGGCGGCGAGCTCTCCGTCGTTGGCGAGGGCCGCGGAGACCATCGCGATCTGCAGCGGCGTCGCGGTGACCTCGAACTGGCCGATGCCGCTCAGCGCCGTCTGCGGCTTGTCCATCACGGACGGGTAGATGCTCTTCGAGGCCCGGACCGGCACATCGAGCTTCTCGTCGTTGAAGCCGAACTTCTCCGCCATCGCCCGCAGCTTGTCCTGGCCGAGATCGGCGGCGACCTTGCCGAAGACGTTGTTGCAGGAGTACTGGAGCGCCACGCGCAGTGTCGCGTTCTCGCAGGGGGCGGTGGCGCTCTCGTTCCTCAGGGGGGTGCTGGTACCGGGCAGCGTGTACGGGACGGGGCTCTTCGTGGGCTCGTCGACGGAGCTGTAGAGCCCGTTCTCCAGCGCGGCCGACGCCACCACCAGCTTGAACGTCGAACCCGGCGCCAGCGGCTGCCGCAGCGCGCGGTTGACCAGCGGCTTGTCCGGGTCGGCGAGCAGCTTCTGCCAGGCGTCGCCGTCCGTCGTCCCGCTGATGTCGGAGGGGTCGTAGGACGGGGAGGAGACCATCCCCAGGATCTGCCCGCTCTTCGGGTCGATCGCCACGGCCGCGCCCTTGTCGTCCCCGAGCGCTTCGTACGCCGCCTTCTGGACATCCGGGTCGATCGTGGTCACGACGTCGCCCGGCGCGCTCCGCTTGCCGGTCAGTGCGTCCAGCGGATTCTTCAGCCGGGTGTCGGTGCCGTCCAGCACCTCGCTGTAGATCCCTTCGAGCTGGGTGGTGCCGTAGGCCTGCGAGCTGTAGCCGGTGACGGCCGCGTAGAGGTCGCCCTCCTTGTAGGTGCGCTTGTACGCGAGATCGCTGCCCTCCGTCCTCTTCGATCCGGTGACCGGGGAGCCGGCCACGATGATGTCGCCGAGCGGCTGCGCGTACTGCGCGATGACGTTCCGCCGGTTGTGGTCGTTGTCTGCGAGCGCCCGTGCCTGGTACGCCTGCACCCAGGTCGCCCGCCCCAGCAGGGCGAGGACCAGCAGCAGGGAGAAGACCGAGGCGCGCCTGATCGTCTTGTTCATCCCGCTGGAGGGACGAGCGGGACGCCGCACTCCGTTCCCGGTTGTGCCGCTTCTCACCCATTCCTCATCAACGCCTGCGCCCGGGTCAGCCGGGCGTGATGAACCGCGACTCGTACGCCGCGATGACCGCCTGGGTACGGTCCCGGGTGCCGGTCTTCGCGAGGACGGCCGCCACATGGCTCTTCGCCGTCGCCGGTCCCACCCGCAGCCGGGCGGCGATCTCCGCGTTGGTCAGCCCGCCCGCCATCAGCCGCAGCACGTCCGCCTCCCGTTCGGTGAGCCTGGCGGCCCACGGCGGCGCGGCGGACGGCGGCCGGCTCCCGTACGCGGCCGCCAGGCTCCGTACCGCGGCGGGGAAGAGCAGCGAGTCGCTGCGGGCGACCAGCCGCACGGCCTGCACCAGGTCCTCGGCCGCCGCGCGCTTGAGCAGGAAGCCCGCAGCCCCGGCACGCAGCGCTTCGTACACATAGGAGTCGTGTTCGAAGGTGGTGACGACGACGACGCGGGGCGCGGGGTCGAGCGTGGCCAGGATCTGCTCCGTCGCGCGGATCCCGTCGATCTCCGGCATCCGCACATCCATCAGCACCACATCGGGGCGCAGCGCCCGCACCGCGGAGACGGCCTCCGCGCCCGTCGACGCCTCCCCGACGACCTCCAGGCCGGTCTCGGCGTCCAGGATGACCCGCAGGGCGGTGCGGACCATGCGTTCGTCGTCGGCGACGACGATCCGGACGGGTGTGTTCATCGCCGCTCCTGTGCGGGGGTGCGCAGGGGGAGGCGGGCCGTCAGCCGCCACCGGCCGTCGTGCGGTCCGGCCTCGGTACGGCCGCCGAGCAGCACGGCCCGTTCGGCGATGCCGCGCAGCCCCAGGCCGCCGCCGGGGCGCACCACCGCAGGCCGTACTGACAGCGGACTGTCCAGGACCATCTCCAGCTCCCCGGCGCGCACGGCGATCCGCAGCCGCACCGGCTCACCGTGACCGCCGTGCCGCAGCGCGTTGCTCAGCCCTTCCTGCACGATCCGGTACGCCTCGCGCGACACCACTGCGGGTACTCCGTCCGTCCCGCCGCCGGCGTACGCGACGGCCAGCCCGCAGTGTGCGAGCAGCCGGTCCAGCGCGTCGAGCCCCGGGCCGGACGGCGCGTCCGGGACCCCGTCGTCGTCCGTGCGCAGCAGTCCGAGAACGGTGTCGAGTTCGCCGACCGTGCGCCGGGTCGTCTCCTCGATGGCGGTCAGCGCGGCCCGCACGAACTCGGGATCGCTGTCGAGGACCCTGCGGGCCGCACCGGCCTGGAGGGTGACGGCGCTGAGCGCGTGGCCGACCGAGTCGTGCAGTTCCCGGGCGAGCCGGTTGCGGACCGCCAGCTCTGCCGCGCGGCGCTCGGCGGCGGCCAGGCGGTCGTCGGGGGTCGGGCCCAGCAGCACCGGCGCCCGGTTCGCCAGCAGTGCGCCGGCCGCCGCCGCGCAGCCGGCCAGGGCCACCAGCATTGCGATCCCGGCGAGGGGCGCCAGGGCGAGGACCCACGTCCGGTCCAGGGCCGAGGGCAGGTCCGGTACGGGGGCGTCCCGCACCGCCGCGAAGAACGGCAGCCCCATGACGCCCACGGCGAAGGGGACCAGCGACAGCGTCGTGCCGCTGACGACACCGCCGAGTCCCACGTGCAGGGTGAACCAGGCCGCCGAACGGATCCTGGCCTGCCGGGTCCTGGCGGGCCCGTCCGCGAGCGGCCGGTCGGGAGGCAGACCGCACAGAGCACGGGCGACGGCCACCGACAGCGGCCGGGCGAGGGGGAGGAGCGCGGTGAGCGCGGCCATCGGCAGGGCATAGGCGAACGCGGTCAGCTGGTTGGCCGGCGAGGTGAAGACATCGCCCTGCGGACGCTGGACGCCGACGATCACGGTGCCGACCAGGAAGTACGGCATCAGCAGGGCGCCGCCGATGATCAGGTGCAGCCAGCGTTGCCGGGCCCGCCGGCCGAGCAGCGGTGTCACGTGGAGGGGCCGGCCGGTTCGGCCGCTGCCGAGCGCTCGGTGAGGAAGTACGCGCCGAGCGTCATGACCAGTGTCCCGACCAGCATCTGGACAGCGTAGATCAACACCATGGCAGGGGTGGGCCGTTCGGCGATGTCGTCGGTACGGCTCAGCGAGGCGATGCTCATCCAGCCGCCCCAGCAGGCCATCACCCCGGAACCGCCCCAGGCCAGGCCGAGCGGCACGCGCAACGGCAGAGCGGACCGGCGGCGGAAGGCGAGGAGAAGGGTGCCGGTGACGGTGGCGGCCACGAAGAGGACGTAGACCGCTTCGAGGACGTAGAAGCCGCTGGTGCGGTCCGCGGCCCTGGCCTCGTTCAGCCCCGCGGCCGAGCCGGCGGCCCAGAGCAGATGCAGGATGCCGGGCACCAGGGCGATCAGCGAGGCGGCGACGGCGGCCGCTCGCAGCGCGGGAGCGGTGGGGCTGTCCGGCAGTTCACGGAGCGTGCCCTGCCAGAGGTGGCCCCAGCGGTCCGCGGCGTACAGCGCGAACAGGGTCCCGAGGGCCAGTCCCTGGAGGATGAAGCCTCCGTAGACGACGCCGAAGACCCACTCGCGCAGGAAGGGGCGGCCCGCGTCGGCCTTGTTGACGGTGTTCCCGCCCAGGGCCCGGACCAGCAGCTGGAGCGGATAGCCGGTCATGACCGGCAGCAGCAGGCCGGTCGCCACCCACATCGGCAGGGCGAGCAGCCAGGCGGGTACCCGCCGGCCCCGGGCCTGGGTGAGCAGCAGGGCGATGGCCACGACCGCGCTGTCCATCAGGACCGACGCACCGTTCGCGACCGCCATCGTGGTGCGGTGGTCGAGAAGCGTGCTGCCGGCCGGAATCCCGAGGTGACTCCCCGAGATCCAGGCGATCTTGATGACGATGTAGGGCAGGCAGGAAACGATCGCGACGGCACGCAGCGCGGTACGGAGACGGCCGGTGGCCGGTGCGGCGGCTTCCGGTGCGGTGGTGGGTGCGAGAGGTGTCCGGGTCATGGCACCCACGCTGCCGCGCCCCGGGTCCGGGCACGTCCTGCCTGGCGACGATCCGTCTCCGCCGTCCGGCGGAGACGGATCGTCGCGGCGGCTCAGACCAGTTCGGGCTGAAGCTCCGGCCGGCGTACCGCCGGTGCGGGCTCGGGGTCCCACTGCCGGGTGGTCCGCACATAGGCATAGATCACCGAGGCCGTGGCGAGAACGAGCAGGGGACCGAAGACCCACGGATACGAGGCCATCGGCGTCGACAGATAGCGGGAGGCCACCAGGATCGCGGTGAACACCGTCGCGCCGTAGGCGACCAGCCGGGTTCCGGAGCGGTCCCAGCCGCGTTCGAGCGAGCGCAGGGCCGTCTCGATCGTGAGGGTGAAGATCACACCGGTGATGATGTCGATGCCGTAGTGGTAGCCGAAGCCCAGTGTCGCGGCGAGCGTGGCGACGAGCCAGAACGCACCCGCGTACCGCAGGAACCGGGGGCCCTTGCGGGAGTGGATGAAGATCGTGGTGGCCCACGCGGTGTGCAGGCTGGGCATGCAGTTGCGCGGGGTGAAGTCGTCGAACGGCATGTGCTGCGGGCCGCTGGCCGGCGGCATCGTGTCGGGCCACAGGTTGGCCACGGCCCAGTGCCCGCCGTCGGTGCCGTAGGCGAAGACCGGTCCCACGACCGGGAAGATCATGTAGATGGCCGGACCGAGGAGGCCGATGACGAGGAAGGTGCGGACCAGGTGGTGGGGCGGGAAACGGCGCTCGACCGCCACCTTGCGCAGCTGGTACACCGCGACGACGACCGCGGCCACCGCGAGCTGGGTGTAGACGGAGTTGAGGAAGACCTCGCCGAACGAGCCGGTGGACCTGACCAGTCGGCCCACCAGCCACGAGGGGTTGCCCAGCGCGTGGTCGGCGGTCGCCACGTACTGGTCGAGCACCAGCGGGCGGGTCTTCGAGGTGATGAGCAACCAGGTGTCGCCGGTCTTGCGGCCGGTCACCAGCAGCAGGCCGAGCCCCACACCCTTCAGCAGCAGAAGGCGTTCCCGGCCGGTACGGCGGGTGACGGCGATGACCGCGCACCCCAGGATCACCCACAGTGCGCCGTTGCCGAACGGGTGGCCGTGGGTCACCGGAGCGTCGGCCACCCATCGCACCAGCAGGAAGAGGAGGTCGATACCGATCGCGGTCCCGATCGCGATGAACCGCTGCCGCCAGGTGAGGACCACCATCATCAGGCCCATGCTGCCGTACAGCAGGAATCCCGAGGCGGGGGCGACGATCACCTCTCGCGCCTGGCTGGCGATCGGCCCCGGCAGACCGTAGTGACGCGCGGTGATCTCCAGAGCGACGAGGAACCCGAGGCCCACCACCGCTACCGCGGCATAGAGCGCCGTGCGCGGGCGGCGTCCGGTGCCGGGTGCATTTCCGTTGGTTATTCGCGAAAACACCCGCGATGCTATAGGTATCAAGAGTTTGGCCGATTTGTTAGATATGGGCGGAGTCGGTCATGTTGTGGGCACTTGTCGTGCCGGGCAGCACGGTTCGCCGGTGAGGGTGGACGGTGAAGTAAATCGTCATGAATTCGAGCATGTTATCGGAGTGGTGTTCGAAACCTCGATGCTCATGGCGGATCGCACGGCAGGCCGCCGCACAGGACGGGGCGGTGTTTCCGTCCGGGCAGAGCCCGGTGGGCGGTTCTCGCTCGCGCCGGGCCCGCGCCGCGGGTCTCGCCCGGGGCGGTCGCCTCAGCCGGGCCCGCGCGAGGCCCGGGTCTCACGGCGGGCCGGTCGTCTCGACCGCTCTCGCTCGGGCTGGTCCTCGGCCGGTCTTGAGCGGGCTGGTCCTCGGCCGGTCTTGAGCGGGCTGGTCCTCGGCCGGTCTTGAGCGGGCTGGTCCTCGGCCGGTCTTACTCGGTCAAGCCTGCTCGGTGAGGCCTGCTGGGTCAGGCCTGCTGGGTCAGGCCTGCTCGGCCCGGCTCGCTCGGGGCGGAGCTCAGGCGCGGGGGGTTTCGCCGGGGTGTTTCACCCGGGCAGGGTAAACAGCAGCTCCGCCGTCTCCTCGCCGCGCGCGTGGGCGTAGCCGTGGTCCTCGCCCGTCACGAGGAACCCGCACTTCTCCAGCACGCGCCGCGATCCCGTGTTGTCGGCCGCGGCCCGTGCGTACAAAGGGCGTTCGGGTACGACGTCGAGCAGCGCCCTCAGGGCGGCGGTCGCCACGCCGCGGCCCCAGCGCGCCCGGTCGATCCAGTACGTGACCTGCCGTTCGCCCGGCGCCCCGTACACCCCGGCGCTGCCGACGACCGCACCGTCGGCCAGAACCGTGCGCATCACGACGGACGGGTCAGCGAGCACGCGCGTCCAGTGCGCGTCGAACGCGTGCCGGTCGGCCGGGTCCTCACTGGTGAAGGCGGCCGCGCGGACCGACTCCGGGTCGGACATCCAGACGAAGAACAACGGCAGGTCGGCGTCCCGGACCGGGCGCAGCGAGACGTCCACGATCAGAGCCTGCGGGTCGCGAGGGTCAGCCGGTCCCGCGCGTCGAACAGCGCGTCCTTCACCATCTGCTCGTGCGCAGGCGTGAGGCGGGCGACCGGAACCGAGCAGCTGATGGCGTCGCGGGCCGGAGTGCGGTACGGCACCGCGACGCCGAAGCAGCGCAGCCCCAGCGTGTTCTCCTCGCGGTCCACCGCGTAGCCCTGCTCGCGGATCAGGTGCAGCTCCTCGATGAGCTTCTCCCGGTCGGTCAGGGTGTGCTCGGTCAGCGCGGGCAGCGTCTCGGGCAGCATCTTGCGCACCTGCTCGTCGCTGTGGGTGGCCAGCAGCGCCTTGCCGAGCGAGGTCGAGTGCGCGGGCAGCCGGCGGCCGACGCGGGTGAAGGGGCGCAGGTAGTGCTGGGACTGGCGGGTGGCCAGGTACACCACGTTCGTCCCGTCGAGACGGGCGAGGTGGATGGTCTCCGTGGTGTCGTCGGAGAGCCGGTCCAGGGTGGGGCGGGCCGCCGCCACCACCTCGTCGCCGTCGATGTACGAGGTGCCGACCAGCAGCGCCCGTACACCGATTCCGTACCGCGTCCCCGTCGCGTCCGTCTCCACCCAGCCCAGCTCGACCAGGGTGCGCAGCAGCATGTAGAGGCTCGACTTGGGGTATCCGACCGCTTCCTGCACCGCGGCGAGCGAGTGCATGCCCGGCCGCCCGGCGAAGTACTCCAGCAGCTCCACCGTCCGTACCGCGGACTTGACCTGTGCCCCACCAGACTCGGCAACCGACATCGCCCTACGCCCCTTCCAGCCCACTTACGAAACCCTGCGACTTCTTGCCAACACCGAACGCCCGGAAATAGAGTCGCTTCATATTCACGATCAGGAACTCTGTTCAGAATACCGAACAACTTCTGATGTGTGGCAGTGGAGCGGAAGGAAACACGGTGGCAGCAGCACCAGTCTGGAGCGTCGACCCCCGCACCGGGAACCCGCGTGAGCAGGTTGCGGTGGAGGCTACAGCGGAGGAGGTCGACCGCGTGGTGCGGGCCGCTCACGCCGTACGCGCCTCCCTCGCCGACCGTGCGGTGCGCGCCGCGTTCCTGCGCACCGCGGCCGATCTGCTCGCCGAGGCGGGGGAGCACGTCATTGAGGCCGCCGACGCCGAGACGGCGCTCGGCCCGGCCCGGCTGACCGGTGAACTCGCCCGCACCGCGGCCCAGCTGCGTGCCTTCGCGGAGGTCGTCGACGAGGGCGCGTACCTCGACATCCACATCGACCACGAGGACGCCACCCGCACCCCGCCGTGGCCCGACCTGCGCCGCTACAAGATCCCGCTCGGCGTCGTCGCCGTCTACGCGGCCAGCAACTTCCCGCTCGCCTTCTCCGTGCCCGGCGGCGACACCGCCAGCGCCCTCGCGGCCGGCTGCCCGGTCGTGGTCAAGGCGCACCCCGACCACCCCGCGACCTCCGAACTGTGCGCCTCCATCCTGCGCCGGGCCGCGGCGCGGCACGGGCTGCCCGAGGACGTCGTCACCGTCGTGCACGGCTTCGAGGCGGGCGTCGAGCTGGTCAAGCACCCGCTCGTCAGCGCCGCCGGCTTCACCGGCTCCGTCCGCGGCGGCCGCGCCCTCTTCGATGCGGCGGCCGCGCGGCCGGCCCCCATCCCCTTCCACGGCGAGCTCGGCTCCCTCAACCCCGTCGTCATCACCGAGGCGGCCGCCGCCGAGCGCGGCGAGCAGATCGGCGCGGGGCTCGCGGGCTCGATGACCATGGGCGCGGGCCAGTTCTGCACCAAGCCCGGCTTCGTCCTGGCCCCGGCGGGGGAGAGCGGCGACCGGCTGTTGAAGTCCCTCACCGAAGCGGTCAGCGACACCGAGGCCGGAGTCCTGCTCGACCACCGCATGCGCGACGCCTTCCTCGCGGGAGTGAGCGAACGGACCGCACTCCCGGACGTGGAGGCCCCGGTCACCCCCGGCGCGGGCGGCGAACACACCGTCGCGGCAGGCTTCCTGACCGTACCGGCGCAGCTCCTCGCCACCGAGGGCCCGCACGACGCGCTCCTGGAGGAGTGCTTCGGCCCCGTCACCGTCGTCGCCCGCTACACCTCCGAGGACGAGATCACCGCGGTCCTGTCCCGGCTGCCCGGCAACCTGACGGCCACGCTCCAGATCGCCACCGAGGAGGCCGACGGCAGCGCCGCCGGACTCCTGGCTGCGCTCACCCCGCTCGCCGGACGCGTCCTGGTCAACGGCTGGCCGACCGGCGTCGCCGTCGCCCCCGCCCAGCATCACGGCGGCCCCTACCCGGCCACCACCTCCACCTCCACCTCGGTCGGTGCCACCGCGATCGAGCGCTGGCTGCGCCCGGTCAGCTACCAGACCACCCCCGAGGCGCTGCTCCCGCCGGAGCTGCGCGAGGACAACCCGCTGGGCCTGCCCCGCCGCGTGAACGGACGACCCGCATGACCCTGCGCCTTCCCGAACTGCCCTTCGGCCTGGAGCCGTTCGGCCCCGCCACGGGCTGGAACTACGAGGACGGCGTCCTCACCGGCAGCGCGGGTGCCCGGCAGGACCGCTTCGTCCCGCCGGGCGGCGCCGCCCTCGACACCGAGAGCGACGCGCCCCGGCTGCTGGGAACCGCCCCGGAAGGCGACTTCCAGCTCATCGCCCGGGTGCGGGCCGGCTTCGCCGCCGCCTTCGACGCGGGGGTCCTCTACCTCCACGTCGGCGACCGGGAGTGGGCCAAGATCTGCCTGGAGCTGTCCCCGGACCGCCCCACCATCTGTACGGTCGTCACCCGCGGCTACTCCGACGACGTCAACTCCTTCGTCGTGGACGGCGACACCTACTGGCTGCGCCTGAGCCGCACCGGCAACGCCTACGCCTGCCACGCCTCGCCCGACGGTGAGAAGTGGACCTTCGTCCGCGTCTTCGCCCTGGGCGGTCCGGAACAGGCCGCCACCGCGTCCATCGGCTTCCTGGCCCAGTCGCCCACGGGCGACGGCTGCGAGGTCTCCTTCGACCGGATCGAGTTCCGGCCGACGGGGATCGCGGACCTGCGCGACGGCAGCTGAGCGAACCTCCCCCCGCCCCCGGTACCGCCCCCGGCGACCGGGGGCGGCGGCGTCGGAACCGCCCTGCCCACGCCGCCCCCGGTACCGCCACCCGGCGGCCGGGGGCGGCGGCGTCGGCACCACCCCCGGGGGTCCCGGCGCGCTGGTGCCCACGGCCTCGTCGCCGGACCCGGCGCACCACCGCCCGCCCGTCAGTGCCGGACCTTCACCACGATCTTCCCGGTGTGCGCGTGGGACTCCATGAGCCGGTGCGCGTCCGCCATCCGCTCCAGACCGTCGAACGTCGCCCCCACCACGGGGGCCAGCGCACCGCTGCGGAGGCCGGATCCGATGAAGTGGGCCGCCCGGCGGCGGGCGGCCGGATCGGCCGTCAGAGCGAGGTTGTTGTAACCGATCACGGTCAGGGGCCAGTTCGCCGGCAGCACGGCCGGCCGGCCGTCCAGCCATCCGTACACGATCAGCCTCCCGTCGTGCGTCGCCGCCTCACCCAGCGTGGCGAGCCCCGGTCCGCCGATCGCGTCGAAGATCACCTCGGCGCCCTTGCCGTCGGTGATGCGCCGGACCTCCTTCACCACGTCCTCGTCGTCCGTGGTGATGACGTGGGCGGCCCCCGCGTCGAGCAGGTGCCGTTTCTTCGCGGCGGTGCGGGTGGTGGCGACCGGGATCGCCCCGATCCGCCCGGCCACCTGAAGGGCCGCCGTGCCGACCCCGCTCGACGCCCCGGTGATCACCACATGGTCGCCGGGACGCAGCCCGCCCTTCTCCACCAGGGCGCCGTAGGCGGTGGAGTACTGGCAGCCACCTGATGCTGCGGCTCGTGCTGCCGGCCGCTGACCGCCCCTAGGGCGGCCCGCCCTAGCGGCCGGCCCGGCGCATCCGTGCGCATGAGCGCAGGCCCACCGGCGCTGGGACCCGAGTTGGGTCCTGGGGCCCATGACGGGGGAGTCCCGGCTCCGTAGCCTGAGGTGTCGTCATTCTGCCTGCGGGCAGTGCGGGTTGGGGGGCCGAGCATGTCTGCGACAGGTGGCATATCCGCGTACGGAGGCGTGGGGCCCGCGCCCGGGGCGGGGCGCCGTCAGCTGCCGCGTGCCACGGGCGCCGCCCGGCTGCTGCTGCATGTGCTCTTCGGCGCGACGCTGCTGGGCGGTGCCGGTCTCTTCGGCTCCGCGCTCGCCGCCGACGCGCTGAACGGCGTCGTGGTCGGCCTGCTGCTGTACGGGGCCGTCCCCGGGGTCGTGGGCTGGCTGCTCTCGCGCAGGGTGTGGACCGGCGGCCGGGGCGTGTGGGGCGGACTCGTCGCCGTACAGGTGTGGTTGATCATCGGTGGCGCGGCCAACGCCGCGGACGGCTCGCTGCACGGCTTCACGCAGGTGTTCCTGCCGGTGCTGATCCTGGTGTTCCTGAGCCGGCCGGAGAGCCGCGCGTGGTTCCGTCTGCCGGTGCACGAACGGGAGGACAAGCCGGACTTCTCCCTCCCTCACATGATCACGTGGCGTCGCGACCGGGGTCAGTCGACCCTGGAGTACGTCGGGCTGGTCATGCTCGTCGCGGCCATCGTCGTGGCCTTGCTGCTGAGTGGCGTGGGCGGCCCGATGGCGGACCGCTTCCAGGCCGCGGTCTGCTCCGTCACGGGCACGTCCTGCCCGGCGACGGGCAGCGGCACGGTGAACGCGGGTGACAGCGCGGGCGGCGCGGACACGGGAGGAGCCGCCGGGGGCGCCACGGTGGTCGGCGGTGCGGACGGGGGAGGCGCGTCCGCCGGTACGGGTGGTGCTTCTGCCGGTGCGGGCGGTGCGGGAGGCGCCTCTGCCGGTACGGGCGGTGCTTCTGCCGGTACGGGCGCTGCGGGCGGTGCGTCTGCCGGTACGGGTGGAGCCGGTGGCGCGGGGGCGGGCGGCGCCGGCGGTGGCGGTGCCGACAGCGGGGCCGGTGGCGCCGGGAGTTCCACCGGCGGAGCGTCCGGGTCGACCGGCACCACCGAGGGGGCGTCCGGATCGTCCGGCACCACCGGCGGAGCGTCCGGATCATCCGGCACCACGGGCGGTACCGACACCACGGGCGGTCCCGACGGGTCCGGCTCCGACCGGCCCGGTACGGAGACCTACCCGGAGAGCGCCGCCGAACCCGAGGCCGCGTACGACGACATCCCCGCGTCCGGCGAGGACGAATCGGGCGGCTCCGGCGACGGTGAGGACAAGGAGGACTGCAGCGGCTGGGGCTTCTTCGGCTGCGCCTGGGACCGTGGCACCCAGGTCGTCGAGGGCGTCTTCGTCGACGGCATCTGGGGCGACGTGACCGGGGTCATCGACCTCTTCAAGCCCTCCACCTGGTCCGGCATCGCCGACTACGGCAAGCAGCTCGGCAGCCAGTGGATGGACGACTCCAAGGACGCCACGAGCAAGTGGGACAAGGGCGACTACCTGGGTGCGTTCGGCGACTGGGGCAAGGCCTCGCTCAACACCGTGGTCAAGGTCGGCGACGACATGTTCGTCGGCGACGACGTGCGCGAGCGGTGGAACAACGGGGAGAAGACCCGCGCCGTCACCGACGTCGTGTGGAACGTCGGCTCCCTCTTCATCCCCGGGTACGACGTCGCGAAGGTCATCGGAAAGACCAGCAGGCTCGGCAAGATCGGGAAGATCGCCGCCGATGTGGCGGAGGCCGCCGAGGACGCGGGAGCGGCCTCCCGCAGGGCCCGCAAGGCCGCCCAGGCCGGGGACGTCGACGGCGCCCGCAAGGCGGCGAAGGAGGCCGACGACGCCGCCGACAAGGCAGAGGACTCGGCCCGCAGGACCGGCTGCTCCATCGCGTCCGGACCCCTCGGGCCAAGAACCCGCTACGGAGGAACCGGTGTCGCCGGGTCCGGAACCGGCGTGCTCGCCGCCGGACCGCCGGACCATGTGATCCTCGCCGACGACGGCTGCGACAAGGCGGCCGAGGCCAAGGCGAAGGAGGCCCGCGACCAGGAGCGGGCCGCCTGGACGGACAAGAAGCGTGCCGAGGAGGCCGACCGCGCGGCCAAGGCGCTGGCGAACAAGAAGCCGTGGCCGGACGCCAAGCGCAACGACACCTCCGACCCGCGGAACTACAACGCGCCGGACTGGGCCAAGGACCTGAAGGACCCGGAACTCGGATCGGCCGACGCGGGCGACGGGTACTGGGGGAGCCGCGACCGCAACCCCAAGCCCAACTGGAAGAACGAGTCGTGGCTGCGCTACCAGGAGCAGATCACCGGCACCAACCGCGGCAAGGAGTACATCGTCGCCAACCCCAAGGAGGGCAAGCCGCCGGTGGAGTACGACGGTTGGGACTCCGGCAGGCAGACGTTCCTGGAGGCGAAGAACGGTTACAAGAGCTACCTGTCGAAGGGCGACAGCGGAACGCTCACGCCGTCCGGCCGGGAGAAGTTCGTCAAGGAGGCGACGGAGCAGGTCAACGCCTCCGGAGGACGTCCGGTCGAATGGCACTTCTCCGATCCGGACGTGGCCAAGGCCGCCCGGAAGGCCTTCCGGGACGAGGGCCTTCCGATCAAGGTCGTCTACACCAAGCAGAACCCGGAGTTGAGCACGAGGAAGCCCGGGGCCTTCGACTAGCCTGGGGCGCGCGCCGATCCGCGGTCGCGGTCGGGATCTACGACGGCTCACAACGGTGGAGGCAGGACATGCGACGTGTGGTGCGGAGCTTCTGGGGACCCCGCAAGGAGTCGCCCCTGGAGCTCGCGGGGCGCTGGAAGACGACGCTGGACGCGCTTCCCGCACTCCTTCCGGCGGCCGGGCCCGCTGCGGCCGGGCAGCCGTGGACGTGGACGCAGCACCACGCGGCGGGCCGCCCCACGGAACTCCGGCCCGACGAGACCGGACTGGCCGCCGCGCTGCAGGCCGACCACGACTCCCCGCAGACCTCGGACGGGGCCGGCCTGAGCCTGGCGGTCACGGGCGAGCCGGGCTGGGAGGTCGCCGTCAGCGGGCGCGGCGGCGGCGAGTCGGAGTACGTGACCCAGGCATTGGTGCTGACGGTCGTCTCCCCGGACGACGCCGAGGTTCCCGAAGCCGCCCTCCTCGCGCTGCTCGCTGACACCTGGCAGCCGGACATCGGCGATGTGACCGACGACGACCTGCTCGACGCCCTCGAGGACGACGCCGGCTACGACTACACGCAGTCCCAGCTGTGCGTCGGCCGCCTCGGCTACCTCTCCCCGGGGCGGGCGGCGCTGGTCCCCGACGGGGTGGGCACGGCCCGCAAGGAGCTGCGGGGCGAGGGCGTGCTCCTCGACATCGCACCGCCCGGGGACGCCGGGGCCGTGGTGGACGCCTATGTGCGCCTGCGCGACGCGGGCGCACTGGAACCGCTGCCCCGGCCGATGAACCGCACCCTCCTCTGAGGGCTGTCCCGCACCGGGTGGCGCAGCCCCCGGGAATGACGGGCACCCCGACGGGCGTTTCCCCGTGAGCGGAGGGTCCCTCCGTGCTGCGCGAGCAGCCGCACGAGAGCCTGGAGAGTAGAGAAGTCATGCGCGTCGAGATCTGGAGCGACATCGCCTGCCCGTGGTGCTACATCGGCAAGGCCCGGTTCGAGAAGGGCCTGGCAGGCTTCGCCCACCGCGACGAGGTCGAGGTGGTCCACCGCTCCTTCGAGCTCGACCCCGGGCGTGCCAAGGGCGACACGGCACAGGTCATCGACATGCTGGCGCAGAAGTACGGCCGCACCCGTGAGGAAGCGCAGTCGATGGAGGCGAACGTCGCGGCCAATGCCCGGGCCGAGGGCCTCGGCTACCGCACCGAGGGCCGTGACCACGGCAGCACCTTCGACATCCACCGGCTGCTGCACCTGGCGAAGGCGCGCGGCCGTCAGGACGAGCTGCTGAGCCTGGCCTACCGGGCGAACTTCGCCGAGGAGCGTTCCGTCTACGACGACGAGGTGCTGGTGGAGCTGGCCGTCGAGGCCGGTCTCGACGCCGCCGAGGCCCGCGCCGTGCTCGCCGATGCGCAGGCGTACGCGGCGGAGGTGCGGGCCGACGAACAGGAGGCCTCCGAGCTGGGTGCCAACGCGGTGCCGTTCTTCGTGCTCGACCGGCGCTACGGGATCTCCGGAGGCCAGCCCGCCGAGGTCTTCGCCCAGGCCCTGGAGCAGGCGTGGAAGGACCGCCCGCTGACCGCGATCGGCGGCGACGCGGCGGCCTGCGACGCCGACGGGGCGTGCGAGGTTCCGCAGGCCGGAAGCAACGCCTGACCCCGTACCCAGCACATATAAGCAGTGCTTGGGTGTCCCCCTTAACTCTTGGCGATTGACTATGGGTTAGGGGGGATTCAGGCTGGGCCCATGATGATCTCTTCGCTCAGCCGTGCGGTGGCCGCCGAGTTCGCGCCGGAAACCGCCTACCTCAACACGTCCACCTGCGGACTGCTGCCCCGCCGCACCGTCGACGCGGTGAGAGCCCTCGCCGAGGGGAACACCACGGGCCGCAGAAACGGTGCGGGCGATTTCGAGGCGGTGGACGGGGCCAGGGGCGGTTTCGCGCGTCTCGCCGGTGTCGACGCCGGCCGGGTCGCCGTCGGCAGCTCGGTCACCGTCCATGTAGGTCTGATCGCCTGCTCGCTGCCGGCCGGTGCCGAAGTGCTGGCTCCCGAGGGGGAGTTCAGTTCGGTCGTCACCCCGTTCGCGGTGCGCGGCGACCTGCGGATGCGCTACGTCCCGCTGGCGGAGCTGGCCGACGCGGTGCGTCCCGAGACCGCGCTCGTCGCCTTCTCCTCCGTGCAGTCCGCCGACGGCCGGCTCGCGGATCTGGACGCGGTGAGGGCCGCGGCCGCCGCCCACGGCGCCCGTACGCTGCTGGACGCCACCCAGTCCGCGGGCTGGCTGCCGCTCGATGCCGGGGCGTACGACTACACGGTCGCGGGCGGCTACAAGTTCCTGCTCTGCCCGCGGGGTGCGTCGTTCCTCACCGTCACCGAGGAGGCGCAGGCGTCGCTGCCGCCGCTCCTCGCCGGCTGGGTCGCGGCCGAGGACCCCTGGGGCAGCACCTACGGGCCGGTGGCGAAGCTCGCCCCCGATGCCCGGCGCTACGACGAACCGCCCGCGTTCCTCTCGTACCACGGCGCCGAGCAGTCCCTCGCGCTGCTGAACGAGATCGGCGTCGACGCCCTCCACGACCACGCCACCGGGCTGGCGGCCCGCTTCAGGGCCGGTCTCGCCGGGCTGGGGCACGAGGCCGTGCCGGCCGCGACGGCTGTCGTCGGGGTGCCGGGACTCGGTGACCGGGCGTCGGCACTGGGACGGGCCGGGGTGATGGTCTCCAACCGGGCCGGCAACCTGCGGGCGGCCTTCCACCTCTACAACACCGAGGCCGATGTGGACCGCGCGCTGGACGTGCTCTCCGGCTGACGCGAACGGCGCACGCCCGGCATCGCGGAGGCCCGGCACCGTGGACGCACGGGTCGGCAGGTACGCGGGTCGGCAGATACGCCGGTCGGCAGGCGCGCTGACCGCTGACGCCCGGCACAGCAGACGCGCAGGTCAGCGGTTGTCCGCGCACTCCGCCGTCTCGCGGCAGAGGTTCTCCTCGACCCTCGCCAGGAGCCGGGCCAGCTCCTTGCGCTCTCCCGCGTCCAGGCCGGCGAGGGTGTGCTCCTCCAGGTTGGTCCAGGCCCGTTCCACGTCGGAGAGCAGCGCGCAGCTGTTGTCGGTGGCCTCGACCAGGACGGCCCTGCGGTCGGCCGGGTCGGGACTGCGGCGGACGTGCCCGGACTGTTCCAGGCGCTGGAGCATCTTGGTGACCGTGGACGGGTCCAGGTCGACCGCCTTGATCACCTCGGACTGGCGGACCGGCCCGGCGTCCCAGAGGTACATCATCAGGAACTCCTGGCCGGGGTAGAGGTCCGCGCCCTTGAGTAGCTTGCCCGCCGCGATCCGGTGGAGCCGCGCGACCCGTGACACGGCATGGCTGACCGGGCCGCCGCGGGCGGCGCTGGGCAGCTCGGTACAGGCGGGATCGGAGTTCATCGGGGGCTCCTCGGGTGGTGCGGGGCGGCCCTGCGGCTGCCGGGCGCGGCTCTCTGCCGACTTTACCTTGGTCGGCCAAGTAATGCGCTACAGTGGTACGCGTCGCGATTACTTGGCCGACCACATGGTTTTGATTGGCCGACCACATATTTACTCTGGAGGCTTTCCATGACCACCGCATTCGACCCGCTCGACCTGGCCGGCACACAGCTCGCCAACCGCATCGCCCTGGCACCGATGACGCGCAACCGGGCGGGCCGCGGCGGTGCGCCGACGGAGCTGACCGCCGAGTACTACGCCCAGCGCGCCTCGGCCGGGCTCGTCATCACCGAGGGGGTCCAGCCCTCGCCCGTCGGCCAGGGCTACCCCGGCACCCCCGGTCTGTACAGCGAGGAGCAGATCGCCGGCTGGCGCAGGGTCACGGACGCCGTACACGCCAAGGGCGGCACGATCTTCGCGCAGATCATGCACGCCGGCCGGATAGGCCACCCCGTCCTGCTCCCCGACGGGCTCACCCCGGTCGGCGCCTCCCCGGTCGCGGCAACGGGACAGGTCTTCACCCAGGAGGGCCCGAAGGACTTCGTCACCCCGCGCGAGCTGACCGGCTCCGAGGTACGGGCGACGATCGCCGACTTCGTGACCGCCGCGCGCAACGCGGTGGACGCCGGGTTCGACGGCGTGGAACTGCACGGCGCCAACGGCTATCTGATCCACCAGTTCCTGGCGCCCAACTCCAACCTGCGCACCGACGAATGGGGCGGCTCCGTGGAGGGCCGCATCCGCTTCGCCGTCGAGACCGTGCGCGCCGTCGCCGCCGAGATCGGTGCCGCGCGCACCGGAATCCGGATCTCGCCCGGAAACCCGTTCAACGACATCGAGGAGCCCGCGCCCGCGGCCACCTACAGCGCACTGGTGCAGGCCATCGAGCCGGTCGGGCTCGCCTATCTGCACATCGTCGAGGCCAAGGCCGACGACCGGGAGCTGACCGCCGCGCTGAGCAAGGAGTTCAACGGCACGGTCGTCCTCAACCCGGCGACCGACGGCTTCACCGGGCCCGAGTCCCTCGCCCTCGTCGAACAGGGCGTCGCCGACGTCATCTCCTACGGCGCGCTGTTCCTGGCCAACCCGGACCTGCCGGAGCGGCTGCGGGCGGGCGGCCCCTTCAACGCCGCGGACCGGGACACCTTCTACGGGGGCGACCACCGCGGCTACACGGACTACCCGGCTCTGGGGGCCTGACGACCCGGCCGGACGCGGTGCCCGAGGGCGCCGCGGCCGCCGCGGTCACGCCGAGTCGCGGCGGACGAGCTCGGTGGGCAGGATCACCGCGGCCGGGTCCTCCCCGCCGATCTGCGCCAGCAGCACCCGTACCATCTCGGCGCTGATCCGGTCCCACGGCTGCCTTATCGTCGTCAGCGCCGGCCGGGAGGCGAGCGCCGCCGGGGAGTCGTCGAAACCGCCCACCGCGACATCGTGCGGCACGCTGCGCCCCGCCTTCTCCAGCGCGGCGAGCACACCCTGCGCCATCAGGTCCGAGGCGACGAACACCGCGTCCAGGTCGGGCGCCCGCTCCAGCAGCAGTGCGGCGGCCGCCTCGCCGCCCGCCCGGCTGTAGTCGCCCGGGACGATCAGCGCGTCGTCGGCGGGCAGCCCGCAGTCGGCCAGCATCTCGCGGTAGCCCGCGAGCCGCTCCACGCCGCCCGGGGTGTCCAGGGGGCCGCTGACCGTGCCGATCCGGCGGCGCCCCGACTCGTACAGGAAACGCACCATGTCCCGGGCGCCGTCCCGGTCGTCGGCCGCCACATAGCTGACCTTCGACTTCTGCCCGAGCGGCTTCCCGCAGGCGACCAGCGGAACCCCCGCCTCGTGCAGCTGGGCGGCCACCGGGTCGCCCGAGTGGCTGGAGACCAGCAGGACGCCGTCCACATGGCCGGCGATGTACCGCATGTTCCGGCGGCGTTCGGCCTCCGTACCCGCGATCATCAGCAGCAGCGGGATGTCGTGCGCGGCGAGCGCGCTCGTGCAGCCGCGCAGCAGCACGTTGAAGTTCGGGTCCTCGAAGAACCGTTCCTGGGGCTCGGTGAGCAGGAACGCCACCGAGTCGGAGCGGCCCGTGATCAGCGACCTGGCGTGCCGGTTCACCGTGTAACCGGTCTTGCGAATCGCGGAGTTGACCGCTTCCAGCGCGGCCGGGCTGACGTTGTGACCGCCGTTCAGCACCCGGGAGACCGTGCCGCGCGAGACTCCGGCCTCGCGTGCCACGTCATGGATCGTCGGCGGCCGTCGGCGTCCCGTACCGGTCTGTTCTGTGCGGCTCATGGTGCATGATCTTTCATCAAGTGGCTTCCTGGCGGGACCCGTCAGGACTTTACGGCCCCGGAGAGCAGGTCGAGGCTCCAGAAACGCTGGACGACCAGGAACAGGGCGATCAGCGGGACGATCGCCAGCAGCGCCCCCGTGATCACCAGCGTATAGAGCGCCGGGGTGTTGGATCCCTGCTGGAGCAGGGTGAACAGCCCCAGCGTGACCGGGAACTTCTCGTCGTCGCCGAGCATGATGTACGGCAGCAGGAAGTTGTTCCAGATCGCGACGAACTGGAACAGGAAGACGGTCACCAGGCCCGGCAGCATCATCGGCAGCGCGATGGTGCGGAAGATCCGCCACTCGCCCCCGCCGTCCATCCGCCCGGCCTCGATCACATCGCCGGGCACGGCGGCGGCCGCGTAGATCCGGGCGAGGTAGACCCCGTACGGGGAGAGGATCACCGGCAGCATCACCGACAGGTAGGAGTCGGTCAGGTCGGCCTTCGCCAGCAGCAGGTACTGCGGCACGGCGAGGATCACCGGCGGCATCAGCACCCCGGCCAGCAGGATGTTGAAGATGCCCTCCCTGCCGCGGAAGCGGTACACCGCCAGGGCGTACCCCGAGACGGCGGAGACGCCCGTGGACAGCAGCGCGCCCACTCCGGCGTAGAGGGCCGAGTTGGCCATCCACCTCCAGTAGACGCCGTCCCGGTACGCCGAGAGGTCGGCGACGTTGTCCGCGAAGCCGGAGCCGGGCAGGAAGGTGAAGGTGGAGAACAGCTCGCTGCCTGACTTGGTCGAGGCGACCAGGATCCAGGCGACGGGCAGCAGGCAGTAGAGGGCGCCGAGCAGCAGCGCGGCGGTGGGCACGAGGGCGAACCGGCGGGGGGCTGCGGGCAGGGGCCGGATGTGCGGCGTGGTCACTGGGAGTCCCCCTGCTTCGTACGGGAGTTGGCCGCCCTGAGGAAGCCGAAGGACAGGGCCAGGGTGACGAGGGCGATGATGACCGCCTGGGCGGCCGCCGTGTAGATGTCGTTGTTGACGAAGGCGTCCTGGTAGACCTTCATCAGCGGACTCCACGTGGTGGAGAGGGAGTTGGTGAGCGGCTTCAGCGTCGTCGGCTCGTTGAAGACCTGGAGGGTCGCGATGATCGAGAAGAAGAAGGTGAGCACCAGGGAGGGCGCCACCATCGGGATCTTGATCCGGAGCGCGATCTGCCACTGCGAGCAGCCGTCGAGGCGGGCCGCCTCGAAGATCTCGGCGGGGATCGCCCGCAGCGAGGTGTAGATCACGATCATGTTGAAGCCGGTGCCGCCCCAGACCGCGATGTTGGCCAGGGCGAGGTAGAGCGGTCCGCCGTCGAGCAGATCGGGCTGCGGCAGACCCGCCTTGTCCAGCAGGAAGTAGAAGGGGCTGACGTCGGGCAGGTAGAGGAAGCCCCACATCAGGGCGGCGACGACGCCGGGGATCGCGTACGGGAGGAAGATCGCCAGCCGGGTGAAGCCGCGCAGCCGGAGCCGTTCGGTGTCCAGGAGCAGCGCGAAGAGCAGGGCGAGGCCCAGCATCACCGGCACGACGATCGCGCCGTAGCCGAGGATGCGCAGCGCGCCGTGGAGGAGCTCCGAGTCCGAGAGCGCGTCGGTGTAGTTGGCGAACCCGGCCCAGATCTCCCGGCGGGCGCCCTTGCCCAGGCCCAGCCCGCTGACCTCGGTCCGGCGGAAGCTGAGGTAGAGCGCGTAGCCGATGGGCAGGGCGAAGAAGAGCAGGAACAGCACGGTGGCGGGGATCAGGAAGGCGTACGGGGCGCTCTTGACCCCGTACGCCTTCCGACGGCGTGCGCGTGTCACTCGGAGACTCCGAAGCCCTGCTTCTTCAGGTCGGCGACGGTGGCGTCCTGCATCGCCGTGAGGGCCGGCGCGAAGTCCGACCTGTTCTTGGCGGCCTCGGCGAACCTGTCCTTGAACGCGGTGTACGCGACGTTCACGTTCGGGCCCCAGGCGGCCGGGGCGGTGCCCTTGGCGATCTTGGCGGCCTCGGTGTAGAAGTCCGGCTGGTTGGAGAAGTAGGCCGGCGGCTTCGCGAGGGCGCCACCGGTCTGGGCGGCGGTGGCGGCGGGGTAGATCCCGCTCTCCTTCACCAGGGCGGCGAGCGCCTCGGGGTCGGTGTTCAGCCACTTCGCGAAGGTGGCCGCGGCCTCCTTGTGCTTCGAGTCGTTGGTGACCGCGGTGGACGACCCGCCCCAGCTGCCCGTGACGCTCTCGCCGGACTTCCACTGGGGGAGCGGGGCCATGGCCCACTTGCCCGCGGTGTCGGGCGCCGCGGTGGTCAGCGTGCCGGGAGCCCAGACCGCGCTGACCCAGGCGATCTGCTTGCCGGTGTTGAGCGCCTTGTTCCAGGCCGGGGTGTACATCGGCTGGTTGTCGATCGCCCCCTCCTTGACCAGTCCGCCCCAGAAGCTCGCGACCTTCTGCGTGGCCGGGTCGTCGATCGCGACCTTCCACTTGTCGCCGGAGGTGGTCCACCACTGGGCGCCGGCCTGCTGGGCGAGGCCCGAGAAGAGACCGGAGTCGTTGGAGGAGAACGTGGTGAGGTCCTTGTCCGGGGCCTTCTTCTTCAGCGCCCGGGCGGTCTCGGCGAACGCGTCCCAGGTGGTGGGAACGGACAGCCCGTACTGCTTGAACAGGTCCTGGCGGTAGTAGAACATCAGCGGGCCGGAGTCCTGCGGCAGGGCGTACAGGGCGTCCGAGCCCAGCGTCGCCTGCTGCCAGATGCCGTCGGCGAAGTCGCTCTTGGCGTCGCCCGCCTCCTTGGATATGTCGGCGAGCACGTCGTTGGAGACCAGGGTGGGCAGGGCCTGGTACTCGGCCTGCACCAGGTCGGGGGCCTTGTGCGCCTTCGCCGCGGTGATGATCTTGGTGACCAGGTCGTCGCCCGATGCCTGCTTCTTCACCGTGACCGTGATCCCGGCCTTCTTGCCCTCGCCCTTGTTCCAGATGTCCGCGACCTTGTCCAGGCCGGGGGCCCAGGCCCAGTAGGTGAGCGAAGCGGGGCCGGCGGCGGCCGGGCCGTCCCCGCTGCCGTCGTCGTCCGACGAGCCGCAGCCCGTGAGCAGGGCGGTGGCGGCGAGCGAGGCGGCCGCGGACACCGCGACGATGCGGTACTTCATGGATTTCTCCCCTGACGAGAAGCGAGGGTGCAGCGCCGACATGCGCTGTGAGCGTTCACAGTAGAGAAACGAAACCGACACTTGTCAATGGTTGTTGCTGTGCGGTTATGTTGGGTCTGCGCCACCGAGAGTGTGTGTGCACGTTCCCAGAAGTTGTACCAAAGAGCTCAGGAGACGCCCATGCCGCACACCCCTCGCGCGACTGCCCCGAAGGGTCTGCACCAGCTGGCCTTCGGCGGCGACTACAACCCCGAGCAGTGGCCTGAGGAGGTCTGGCACGAGGACATGCGCCTCATGCGGGAGGCCGGCGTCACCATGGTCAGCGTCGGGATCTTCTCCTGGGCGCTGCTGGAGCCGGAGCCGGGTACGTACGACTTCGGCTGGCTCGACCGGCTCCTGGACCTGCTGCACGTCAACGGCATCCGCGCCGACCTCGGCACCCCCACCGTCGCCCCGCCCGCCTGGTTCTACCGCGCCCACCCCGAGGCCCTGCCGCTCAGCAGGGACGGCGTCCGGTACGCCTTCGGCTCACGCGGCGCCATCTGCCACAGCAACGCCGACTACCGGGCCGCCGCGTCGGACATCACCGAACAGCTCGCCCTCCGGTACGCGAACCACCCGGCCCTCGCCCTGTGGCACGTCCACAACGAGTACGGCGTCCCGGTCAGCGCCTGCTACTGCGACAGCTGCGCCGCCCACTTCCGCCGCTGGCTCGCCGACCGCCACGGAAGCGTCGAGGCGGTCAACAAAGCGTGGGGCACCGCCTTCTGGGGCCAGCGCTACCGCAGCCTCGACGAGATCGACCCGCCCCGCACCACCCCCACCGTCGGCAACCCGGCCCAGCAGCTCGACTACGCCCGCTTCGCCGACGCCACCATGCGCGAGAACTTCCGCGCGGAACGCGACATCCTGCACCGGCTCGCCCCCGGCATCCCCGTCACCACCAACTTCATGACCGCGCTCAGCCAGTGCGACTCGGTGGACTACTGGGCCTGGGGACGGGAGGTCGACCTCGTCACCAACGACCACTACCTGATCACCGACGGCCGTCGCACCCACGTCAACCTCGCGATGGCCGCCGACCTGACCCGCTCGGTGGCGGGCGGCGCCCCCTGGCTGCTCCTGGAGCACTCCACGGGCGGCGTCAACTGGCAGCCCCGCAACCCCGCCAAGGGCCCCGGCGAGATGGCCCGCAACAGCCTCGCCCACGTCGCCCGCGGCTCCGAGGGAGCGATGTTCTTCCAGTGGCGGCAGTCCCTGCGCGGCGCGGAGAAGTTCCACTCGGCGATGGTCCCGCACGCCGGCACGGACTCCCGGATCTGGCGCGAGGTCTCCCGGCTGGGCGCCGACCTCGGCCTGCTGAACGAGATCCGCTCCACCCGCACCGTCCCCGACGCCGCCATGGTCTGGGACTGGCAGTCCTGGTGGGCCCAGTCCCTGGAGTGGCGCCCGAGCCAGGACCACGACGCCCGTGAGCGCGCCGACGCCTTCTACGCCTCGCTCTTCGACCGCCACCTCACCGTCGACTTCGCGCACCCCGACGCCGACCTGTCCGGCTACCCCCTCGTCGTCGTCCCGGCCCTCTACCTCGCCACCGAGGAGTCCGGCCGCAACCTGCGCCGGTACGTGGAGGGCGGCGGCACGCTCGTCGTCTCGTACTTCTCCGGAATCGTCGACGCCGACGACGCCGTCCACGCCGGGCCGTACCCGGGCGCGCTCAGGGACGTACTGGGGCTGACGGTCGAGGAGTTCTCCCCGCTCGCCGAGGGCGGTACGGTCCGGCTGATCACCCCCGAGGGCGCCCCCGAAGGACCCGGGCTGACCGGTGACCTCTGGTCGGACGTGGTGATCCCGCGCGGCGCCGAGACCATGTGGTCCTACGCCGACGGCATCCCGGCGGGCCGGCCCGCCGTCACCCGGCACCGCCTCGGCGAGGGCACCGCCTGGTACGTCTCCACCCGGCTGACCGGCGCCGGCCTGGACGCCGTCCTCGACCGGGCCTGCGAGGACGCCCGCATCGCCCCCCGCACCGGGCTCCCGCACGACGTCGAGGTGGTCACCCGCACCGGCGACGCCGGCACGTACCTCTTCGTCATCAACCACACCGAGGGCGACGCGAAGGTGCCGCTCGACGCCCCCGGTACCGAACTCCTCACCGGAGAACCGGCCACGGGCCACCTCGCCGTCCCGGCGGGTGGCGTCCGTGTGGTCCGCCTCGACGGCTGAGGGCGCACGACCGCTCCTCCTCCACGCAATTCCCGCGCACGGTCGAAGGGACATCGACGATGTACGGAACGACGCACGGCAAGAAGAGAGCGGCGGTGCTGGCGGCCTCGCTGTCCGGCCTGCTGCTGGCCGCACTCCCCGCCCACGCGGCCACGGCCGCGACCGCCCCCGCCAACACCGGCTTCGAATCAGGCAGCACCGGCTGGTCGACCTACTCGGCCGGCGGGCAGAACGCCGCCTCCTTCACCGAGGCGGGAGGCCACAGCGGCAGCAGCAGACTCAGCCACTGGTCCGCGTCCGCCTACAAGGTGGAGACGTACCAGTACCTCACCGGCCTCACCGACGGCACGTACACCCTGAGCGCCTGGGTCAGATCGGGTGGCGGCCAGAACTCCGCGTACCTCGCCCTGCGCAACTGCGGCAGCGCGGAACAGCGCACCGACCTGCCGCCCACCGCGAACGGCGGCTGGATCCGCCTCGTCACCTCGGTCAAGGTCACCGGCGGCTCCTGCACCATCAGCCTGAACTCGGACGCCCACGCGGGCGAGTGGGCCAACTTCGACGACATCACCTTCGCCCCGGGCGCCACCGGGCTCACCGTGAAGGGCGGCGACCTCTCCACCCTCCCGAAGAACGAGGCGCACGGGGCCGTCTACCGGAGCGCGAGCGGCACCACCGGGGACGCGATGGGTCTCCTGAAGTCCGCCGGGATGAACTACGTCCGCCTCAAGGTGTGGGTGAACCCGGCCGACGGCTACAACGACAAGGCCCACGTCCTGGCCATGGCCAAGCGTGCCAAGGCCCTCGGCATGAAGCTCCTCGTCGACTTCCACTACTCCGACAGCTGGGCCGACCCCGGCAAGCAGAACAAGCCCGCCGCCTGGTCCGGCCACGGCTACACGCAGCTCAAGAAGGACGTCTACGACCACACCCACGACGTGCTGGCCGCCCTCAAGGCGCAGGGCACCACCGCCGACATGGTCCAGATAGGCAACGAGACCAACGCCGGAATGCTCTGGCCCGAGGGGTCCACCGACAACTGGTCCCAGCTCGCCGGACTCCTCACCTCCGGCGCGAACGCCGCGAAGGCAGTCTCGTCCGGTACGAAGGTGGCCCTGCACCTCGCCAAGGGCGGCGACAACGCCGGCACCCGCTGGTGGTTCGACAACGCCGTCGCGTACGGCGTGCCCTTCGACGTCATCGCGCTCTCGTACTACGGCTACTGGCACGGGCCGCTGAACGACCTCCAGACCAACCTCGACGACGCCGCCTCCCGGTACGGAAAGCCCGTGATGATCGCCGAGACGGCCTACGCCCACACCCTGGCCGACGCCGACGGCCTGGAGAACAACATCGCCACCGCGGACCAGCTCGTCAGCGGCTACCCCGCCACTCCGGCCGGCCAGGCCGCCAACCTCCGCGACGTGATGAACGTCGTCGAGGCCGTCCCCGGCGGCCGTGGCCTGGGCGCCGTGTACTGGGAGCCGGCCTGGACCGCCGTCAGCGGCAGCGGCTGGGACCCGGCCGACCCCGCGTCGGGCAACGCCTGGGAGAACCAGGCGTTGTTCGGCTACGACACGAAGCTGCTCCCGGCGGCGAACTGGTTCTCCCACCGGTAGCCGCACTCCGGGGCTACGGCTTCGGGGACTCCTCCAGCGGGGCCCCGTGCCACTTCCACGAGGTGACACGCTCGCGGCCCGGCAGATCCGCGCGGCCGGTGGACCAGAGCAGGACGGTCCACCGGTCCTCGGCGTCCGGGGCGTCGGGGAAGAGCCGGGCGAGGACCCGGTCGCAGAGGTCGTTCGGCGGGGCCCAGGGGAGCGACAGACCGGCGGCGACGTCGTGGGTGTGCACGAGGGTCTCCACGATGCCCATCGCGGCGAAGCCCTCCGGGTCCGAGACCCCGTAGGAGTGGAAGGAGCGGAGATCCGGGGAAGCCGTCCGCACCATGGCGGACAGCAGGGCTCCGCTCGCCTCCAGGGTCTGGAGCAGCCCGGTGGTTCCCGCCTCCGGGTTCGCGAAGATCGCGTTCCAGGGGCCGCCCTCGCGGTCCGGGGCCCAGCGATAGGGGACCTCGCCCTCCAGCGGGGGCCTGCGCGGGCCGAGCTGGACGGCGTACGCGAAGAGGTCGTCGCTCAGGTGCTCCACGGTCTCCCAGCAGTCCCAGGTGAGCGCCCCCGCGGGAATGTGCCAGTCCTCGGCCGGCGACTGTCCGAGCGTGTCCACCGCCAGTCGCACCGCCGACGTCACGTCGTCGGCGGTGACCGGCAGCCGGGTCCCGGTCAGCCGGGCCCGCTCAGCCGCACCGCACTCCACGCAGAACTCGTTGCCCTCCGGGTCGGCCAGGGTCACCCAGCCCCGCCCGTTCGGCCTGCGGTGGTCGCCAACGAGGGTGGCACCGAGAGCGAGCAGCCGTTCGACCTCCGCGTCACGGGTGCGGTCGTCCGGCTGGATGTCGAGGTGGATGCGGTTCTTGACGCTCTTCGGCTCGGGCACGGTGACGAACAGGAGCGCGGCGCCGGGGGTCTCGACCAGGGCCTCGGGGTCTCCGGGGAAGTCGTCATCGGCGAGGGAGGCACCCAGCACCTCGGCCCAGAAGGTGCCGAGCTTGTAGGCGTCGGCGCAGTCGACGGTGACGTGGTGTACGTGTGAAGTCATGGGGTCACTGTCTCCGCTGACCCGCCCCGGGGTCCACCGGGTTGAGGCCGGCGGGGCGGGCACCGGCCGGGGGGGGGCGCCGGGCGCCGCCCCCCCCCCCCCGGGGGGGGGGGGGGGGGGGGGACCAAACCCCGGGGGAGTCGCGCCCCCCCGAGTACTCCCGGCCCCCCCCCCCCGGCCCGGACCGCGCCGGGG
>NZ_JBIDAD010000031.1:0-31261 GCF_043202315.1 Streptomyces sp. NPDC048211 | reverse complement strand
TCGAGGGCGAACACACCGGCTCCGTACAGGTACCGACCCCCTCCCTCACCCCGCGCGGCTCCACCGCCCAGGCACCCGCCCACAGCTGACAGCGGATCCGCGAGGCATCGTGGCTTCCCCGCCCGGACCGGGCGGGGAAGCCACGATGCTTTCCGGCGCGGGGAGGCCGCGGTTCAACGGGGGAGGAGCGTTCACTGCGTGTCACGGGAGGCTCCCGTCGACGGAGCCGAGGGCCGAGGCGCCGCAGAACCCGGCGCGCCGAGGGCCGAAGCGCCACGGAACAGGCTCACCCCGGGCTAAGCACGTGTCCCTGCCGCGAGTGCGACGGTGCCGAGCTGCGAGGAGGCGACGGCGGCCGCCCCGATGAGACCGGCGTCCAGGGCCAGGAGCGCCGGTACGACGGGCAGCCCTCGGGTGAAGTCGAGGACGGCGTAGTCGGCCATGCGCCGCCGCAGGGGAGCGAAGAGCGTGTCGCCGGCCTGCGCCACGCCTCCACCGATGACCACGACGTCGAGTTCGACGAGCGCCGCCGTCGCGGAGATGGCCGCGGCCAGCGCCTGGGCCGCCCGCTCGTACGCCCCCCGTGCCTGCGGATTCCCCGCCCGCGCCGCCTCCGCGACCGCGGCCGCGGTCGGGGCCACCCCGGCAGGAGCCGACCACCCGGCCGCCTGCGCCTGCGCGGCTATCGCCGTACCGCTGGCAAAGCCCTCGACACAGCCGGGAGCGCCGCACGGGCACAGCGAACCGTCCAGGTCGACCGTGATGTGCCCGATGTGGCCGGCGTTCCCCGTCCGGCCGGTGCGGAGCCGGCCATCGAGGATCAGGCCGCCCCCCACCCCGGTGGACACCACCATGCACAGCGCGTTCTCGAACCCCCGCGCCGCGCCGCGCCAGTGCTCCGCCGCGGCCATCGCGACGGCATCCCCGACCAGGACCGGCCTCAGCCCCACCGGCAGCCGCGGGTGGGCGGCCACCTCGTCCACCAGCGGGAAGCGCCGCCAGGCCGGGATGTTGACCGGGCTGACCGTGCCTGCGGCGGTGTCGACCGGACCCGCGCTGGCGATGCCGAGGCAGGTCATCTCGCCCCACATCGGGTGGGCCGTCAGTTCGTCGACGACCGAGGCCACCGCCGCCATGAGCTCGCCGGCGGACTTCTGTGCCGGAGTCGGCCGCTGCGCGCGCACCATCACCGTGCCTGCGTCGTCCACGAGCGCTCCGGCGATCTTCGTGCCGCCGATGTCCAGTGCTCCGTACACCGCCACGTCACACACCTTTCGTGAGGGGAGCGGTTCCGTCACTCCGGGGGACACTCTGACCCGTAGTGACAACGTTGTCTAGTTAACAGTTTAGTTAAGGTCAAGGTTTAGTAATGAAGGGAGGCGGGTGGGGTGGTGCCCCGGGGTGTCGACGCGTCCACGCCGTGTGCGGTCGCGCGTGGTCATGTGCGGGTGGGAACTGCCGGCGCACGGCGCCTGGAACCTCCGTGGCGCAGCCGCGTTCTGTTGCTGAACCGGCGGGCGCCGGGACCGGTGCCGAGGTCGATGCCGGGATCGGGTCAGGCCGACGTCCGTGCGCTGCCGTTCGGGGGTGAAGGTCGTCGGTGGCGGTGGGTGGGCCGAGTGCGACGCCATGCGCGCGCACCCCGCACCCGGTCGGGCGCCACCGGCCGGCGGCCAGGCGCCGACCACCGCCCCGGCCCGTCCGGGGTAAGCGGGCCGCGGCTCGGAGGGTAGGGGCGGTGCGAGGTTGGCCTCGGTGGCGCGATGAGATGAACTCCCTTCCTGTACCGGTTTATTGGAGAGGACCGTAGGGTGATGCTGCGTGACTGTCAATCGATCCAGATGATCCTGTTCTTGCTGGTCCGCGATCCATCTTCGGTACCCGGCTGGGCTGGCCAGGGCGTTTAGCGGTTTAGCTAAGCCCAGGGTTTTCTGTGCGGTGGACGGATCACGAACACGCTATTGACAGGGACGTAACAGCCGGTGCCTCATGGTGTGGCGACGAGCCGTTCGAGCCTCCTTCCGGTCGAAGTCGCAGTCGGCCGACGTCAGTTGACCGGCGAAGCCCCCACCATCACGACGCCTGCGAAGCCTGCCTTCGGGGACACTCCCGCCGAAGTGCGCGCGGCGCTCACCCAGCGTGCCCGCCCGGGCCCATGCGGACGTCGGACATCGTTGTCATGGGGTGTCGCCCGTTCCGTGACCTCGGCCCGTTCCGTACCCGTCCATGCACCCGCATGCGTATCCGAGGAGAGAAATGCGAAAGCCGAGAAGCACACTGTTCACAACGGCGGGCATGGCGTTCGCCGCCGCTCTGGGCCTGCTGGGCTCGATCGCCGGCCCTTCCGTCGGTGAGGCCGAGGCCGCGCCCACCGGTATCCGTGTCAGCAACGGACACGTCGTCGAGGGGAACGGGAACGAGTTCGTCATGCGCGGGATCAACCACGCCTACGCCTGGTATCCCGAACGGACGACCGCCATCGCCGACATAGCGGCCAAGGGTGCCAACACCGTCCGCGTCGTCCTCGGCAGCGGCGACCGGTGGACGAAGACGAGCGCATCCCAGGTCTCCACCCTCATCGGCCAGTGCAAGGCCGCCAAGGTCATCTGTGTGCTGGAGGTGCACGACACCACCGGCTACGGCGAGGACGGTGCCGCCAGCACCCTCGACAAGGCCGCCGACTACTGGATCGGGGTGAAGAGCGCGCTGGAGGGGCAGGAGGACTACGTCGTCGTCAACATCGGCAACGAGCCGTACGGCAACACGAACGCCGCGGCCTGGACCGGTGCCACCAAGAGCGCCATCAGCAAGCTGCGGAACGCCGGCATCGGCCACGCACTGATGGTGGACGCCCCCAACTGGGGTCAGGACTGGTCCGGGACCATGAGGGACAACGCGGCCTCGGTCTTCGCGTCCGACCCCGACCGCAACACCATCTTCTCGATCCACATGTACGGCGTCTACGACACCGCCGCCGAGGTGCAGGACTACCTGCACCACTTCACGGACAACGGACTGCCGCTCGTCGTGGGCGAGTTCGGTGACCAGCACAGCGACGGCAACCCCGACGAGGACGCCATCATGGCGACCGCGCAGTCGCTGGGCGTGGGCTACATCGGCTGGTCCTGGAGCGGCAACGGCAGCGGCGTCGAGTACCTCGACATGGTCAACGGCTTCGACGCGAACTCCCTGACCACCTGGGGTAACCGCATCATCAACGGTGCCAACGGCATCGCCGCCACCTCCGAGACCGCCACCGTCTACGGCGGCGGAGGCGAGACGGGCGGAGGCACGGCTCCCAACGGGTATCCGTACTGCGTCAACGGCGGCTTGTCCGACCCGGACGGTGACGGGTGGGGCTGGGAGGACAGCCGCTCCTGTGTCGTTCCCGGCGGCGGCGCCGACACCGGCGAGGGTGGGACGGGCGGAGGCACGGCTCCCAACGGGTATCCGTACTGCGTCAACGGCGGCTCGTCCGACCCGGACGGTGACGGGTGGGGCTGGGAGGACAGCCGCTCCTGCGTCGTCCCAGGCGGCGGCGCGGACAGCTGACGGTGCCCGCGCGTGGGGCTCCGCGTCCGCGCCCCGGTGGGATGGGGCGGGCTGACGGCCCCACGCGCGGGGTCCGGCCGCCGGTCACGGCGGCCGGACCCGCCCGCCCGCGTGGGGGGTTGCGGGCAGGGTGCGGTGGCGGGCGCCCGACGACCGGCGCAGGCGTAGGCGGCGACTGCCGACGATCCCGCGCGTGCTGGTGGTCGGAGCCCGGGTCCTGAAGCCGCGGCACGAGGTGTACGGCCCGAGCCCGGTCATCGAGGACCTGTACGCCCACCGCTGGGATCTCCTCCGGCCGCGCAAGGCACCCTCAGGACCGGTGCGCCAGCTGTCTCCGCCGGCGCTGACGGCGAAGGTCCAGGCTCCGATCCGGCCGTTGGTTCCGCCGTCCTGGCGTGGCACGTAGCGGAATCCGGCGATCTGCCGTTCGGCGCCCAGGTCCAGGCCCACGTGGTGGGGGTACTGCGCCGTGGCCGCACTGTAGGCGGTGTGCCAGGCGGTGTACGGGTTGTCGTCGAGGACGGCGGCGCCGCCGCCGTCCTCCGCGGCGGTCTCCTCGCTGTCCGCGCTCGCGGTCATCCCGTCCTTGGACAGCGCGGTGAGATGCCCGGTGGGTGAGCCGGGCGGGGCACCGACCGCGTCGACGCGGCCGAGGAAGGCCCAGACGGAGGACTCCCGCGGCGAGCCCCACGTGCACGCGGCCAGCACCTGAAGGGGTCTGCGGGCGAAGTGGTCGAAGAAGGCGACGCTCTGGGACTCGGCCGCGTCCGCCCAGCGCGCGGCCTTGTAGCCCAGGACGCGCCCGCCGCCCGTGTCCGGTGAGGGAAAGGTGTAGTCCTCGTACGCGTCACGGAGATCGACGTATCCGTACTGGCCGGGCTTCCGGCCCAGCCCCGGACTCACGTACAGCACCGGCTCGGGGGCGGCGACCACCGTGTACCCCTTCGAGACCAGGGGCGTCGGGTCACGGTCGATGTAGTCGTCGAGGACGATCGTCCGGTCGGGAGCGATCGAGGACTTCTGGCCGTACTGGTCCCACCACTCCCACGCCTGGGTGGTCTTCCCGTGCGAACGGACCTGAGTGTTCAGGGTGTTGAGGAAGTCGACGAAGACGTCACCGGTGTACTGGAAACCGCGGGCGTCGCGGTACGCGGTGAGTTCGGGGCAGGCGTTCTTCTTGTCGTCCAGGCCGATCTCGTCGCCCCCGACGTGCACGTACGGGCTGTCGAACAGAGGAATGACGGCCTCGAAGAGGTCATGGACGAAGTCTCGGGTGTGCTGCTCGGTGATGTCCAGCGTCCACCCCCCGCGCTCGCCGCCGGGCCACGTCCCGTAGTCCATCGACGCGCAGGCGGAGCGCAGCGACGGGTCGTAGGCGGTGAGGACGTTGGAGTGGCCGGGCACGTCGATCTCGGGAACGACGTCGACGTGGTAGATGCGTGCGTAGTCCTGGAGTTCGCGCAGTTCGGCCGGGCTGTAGGCATCGTCCGATGCGAGGCCGGGGAACTCGTCCAGGCGGATCCGAAAGCCCGACCAGTCGCTGAGGTGCAGATGGAAGGTCGTGAGTTTCTGCCAGGCCATCTCACGGATCTGGGCCTTGAAGTAGCTGAGCGGGAAGTACTTGCGGCCGACGTCGAGCATCTGGGCGCGCTGTTCGGTGTCGGGCCAGTCACGGGCCGTCCCCCGGGAGATCGCGGTGCGGTGGCCGTCGAGTTTGAGGGCCTGCTCGATCGTCTGCGTCGCGTAGAACACCCCGGTGTCACCGGCGGCCTGGACGGCGAGCACGTCGCCGATGTCCAACGCGTATCCCTGGGAGCCGAGTCGGGCATCTGTGCCGTCGGAACGCAGGAAGATGTCACCGGCCCGTGCGGAGGCCGCGGTGACGACGGGAAGGCTCCGCCCGGTCACGGTGGCGAGGTCGGAGGCGAAGGTGCGGGCGGTGGTGTCCAGCGTGGCGGCACCGGCGGGGTGAAGCACGATGCGCGAGCCGCTCGTCAGGCTGAACTCCCCTTGGCCGCCGCTCCATTCGCGGAGGCCGGGCTGCACCGGGGGAGCGGGATTGACGGGTTCGGTGGCGGCGCCCGGGGCACTGAGGGGGGACAATCCCCGCGGCGAACAGCGTGGCCACCAGGACATGGCGGATGAGTCGTCTCATGCGTGCAACCATCCTGAGGTTCGACAACGATGCGACATCTGATGTCAGACCTTAGGAGTGAACCCTCTACGTGGCTGGCCGATGGCGCACCCGGGACCCTCTTCGGCGGGCGCCCTGAACTTGCCTGCGGCGACGCCCTGTTCGAGTTGTGCGACGTGTTGCCGCGCACGGCCCGGTCCGGTCCGCACGCTCGCGGACCCGGCTCGGCCCCGAGCGCCGGCTCGCGGTACCGCGAGCCGGCGAGCAGGCTCTCGCGGTACCGCGAGCCGAACGCTGTCACTGGAGCGGCGGGGTCGTCACGGCTTGTCCTGAGGGGCGCTGGGCCGCCGGCCGTCCACGACCGGCGCCGGTTGCAGACGGCCGGCGGCGTCAGCCGTCCAGGGGGCGCTGCCCCAGCGCCGTGAGTATGGCCAGTGGTGTCGCCGCCGCCCAGGCCTGCGGGGAGCAGGAGTGGGGATAGGGCACCGGGCGCGGATGGTCCGTGCGGCCGTAGCCCGCCATCACCTCCGGCAGCCGGTCACCGTGGTGCGCCGCCGCGTCCAGCAGACCGCGCGCGACCGTGCGGGCCTCGTCCGCCAGGCCGCAGCGGGCGAGCCCCAGCACGGCCACCGCGTTGTCGTGCGGCCAGCAACTTCCTCGGTGGTACGAGAGCGGGTGGTAGCCGGGCTGACCGGAGGCCAGAGTGCGGATGGCCCATCCGGAGAAGAAGTCGGGTTCGAGCAGGCGCCGCCCCACGAGGTGGGCGTGCGTGCGGTCGAGGATTCCCGACCACAGCAGATGTCCCGCGTCCGAGGCGAGGGAGTCGACCTGCCGGCCGTGGCCGTCCAGCGCGAGCGCGGGGAAGCCGGGGCCCGGCATCCAGAAGTCCCGCAGGAAGCGGTCCCGTAGCGCGGCCGCTGCCGTGTCCAGTTCGTCGGCCCAGTCGGCGTCGTCCCAGACCGCGCGGGCCAGCCGGGCTGTCCGTACCAGCGCGTCGTACGCGTAGCCCTGCGCCTCGGCCACCGCGATCGGCCCTTCGGCCTGAGTGCCGTCGAGGAAGCAGATCGCTCCGGCCGAGTCCTTCCAGTTCTGGTTGACCAGCCCCTCGGGATCGGGTGTGTAGACCAGGTAGCCGCCGTCGTCCAGGCCGCCGTCCCGGAACATCCACGCCACGGCCGCGCGGGCATGCGGTTCCAGCCGGGCGGCGAGGGCGCGGTCGCCGGTGGTCCGGGTGTAGCTGTCCAGGAGCACCAGGAACAGGGGGGTCGAGTCCACCGACCCGTAGTAGCGGCCGTACGGGACCTGGCGGAAGTGGGCCAGTTCGCCGTGCCGGATCTCGTGGACGATGCGGCCCGGTTGCTCACCGCGGTACGCGTCGTACTTTGTGCCCTGCGTCGCCGCTAGGGCGCCGAGCGTGCCCGCCGCGAGCTCGGGCCGGTAGGGGAGCGCGAAGAGGGAGGTGAGCACGGAGTCGCGGCCGAACAGCGTGAGGAACCAGGGCACTCCGGCCCCGGGCACCGTCAGGTCCTCCCCGTCCGGTCCGACGGCGGGCACCCGCAGTGCCGCGAGGTCGCTCAACCCCCGGGCGCAGGCGGCGGCCAGTCCCGCGGGCGCGTCCGCCGGCATGGGCAGGGGCTCGTCACCGACGAAGCCCGCGATGTCGGCTG
The DNA here is from genome assembly GCF_043202315.1 of Streptomyces sp. NPDC048211. Lineage (NCBI taxonomy): Bacteria > Bacillati > Actinomycetota > Actinomycetes > Kitasatosporales > Streptomycetaceae > Streptomyces > Streptomyces sp. NPDC048211. The sequence continues at coordinate 23,908 of NZ_JBIDAD010000031.1, read as the reverse complement.
CCCGGTCCGCCGCCGCCCGCGACGGCACGACAGCGGGTGCCGGGCCGGCGGTCGCGCCGTGCGGGTGTGCCGCGACGGTGAGCAGAAGTTCCGCCGTGCCGTGTGCGGGCAGCTCCAGCCGCCACTCCAGCCGGTGGGCCGTCTCCCGCCCCTCGACCGGCACGGTCGCCGACGGGGACGGCACCGCCGACACCGTCGTACGGGAGAGCCAGTCACCGCGCGCGTAGGCAAAGTCGATTCCGCCGGGACGCGGGAGGGCGGTGCGACGGGCGTCGTCCTTGCCGTAACGCCGCCCGTCGGAGCGGAGTTCGAACTGGTCGGCGAAGTCGCAGTCCACGCTCAGGGCAACGAGTGCGGTGGTGGCCTCCGTACGGTTACTGACCAGCAGGAGCCGCTCCGTGAGCCCCCCGGAACCGAGTGCCTGCTCGCGGAAGACGGTGTACGCCGGGGGCTCGTCGCGGGTGCCCGGCGGGGTCAGCACGCAGCGCGCGGAATCCTCGCCGGCCGACGGGACCAGCACGCCGGGCGCCGCGCCGTCGACGGTCAGGGACCACAGGCTCAGATGGCGTGCGTCGCGCAGGAACAGTCCGTCGGGTGAGGTGCCGTGGCTGCCGGTCACACCGCCGTCCGCGCCGACGACGGCGAAGGTGCCGGCGCGCACCAGCGTGGTCGTGGCCGCGGTGCCGTTCATGCCCGTGCTCCGTTCGAAGGGCCGTCCGGGCGAGCGGGGTCCTCATCGGACCGGCCGGCGGCCAGCAGGTCGAGGGTGAGGGCCGCCGTCCACCCGAAGTCGCGGGTGCCCCGGCCCTGCTCGGTGAACGGATCGACGTACTCGGCGAAGTCGCTGGCCTGCGCGGCGGCCAGCATCGAGGTGCGCAGCCGGTCCGCCGCGGCCGTTCGGCCGTACTGCCGTAGACCGCGTTCCAGCAGCCAGTTGGTGTTGAACCAGGCGGGCCCGCGCCAGTACCGGGAAGGGTCGAAGGCGGGTCCGGTGACGTCGTACGAGGGTGCCATCGGCAGCCTGCCGAGCCGGAAGGCGTCACCCGTGGTCGTGGCGGTCAGTGCCTCCACCACCGCGTCGGGGAGCCCGGGAACGATGAGCGGGATGATGCCGGCGACACTGCGTTCGGCGATGAGGTGGCCGCCGACCAGGTCGCGGCTGAGGAACATCCCCGCGGCGGGCGACCACAGCCGCTCCACCAGCGCCCCGGTCAGGCGCGCCGCCCGCTCCTCGTGCGGTCCGGGGTCGGCGCCGGTCTCGGCGGCGATCCGGGCGAGCGCGTGCTCGGAGACGATGAGCAGCGCGTTGACGCACGGATCCTCGACGGCGAACGCGTGGTCGGTGCCCGCGTCCGCGTACCCGCTGTCGCGGTAGTCGGTGGCGAGGCGGACGTAGCGCCCGTAGTCCAGATCGGTGGGGCGCTCGGCCGGCTGACCGTGATCGAGGTCGGCGCGGTGGTAGGTGCCGGGCGCGGCCGGCTCGACGCGCTCCAGGGGGCCGTCCCAGCAGGGGCTGTTGTCCATCCCCGGTTCCCACGGGTGCACCATCGCGGCGAGGCCGCCGCCGCCCAGGTCACGGGGGCCGGTGAGGTAGTCGTGCCAGGCGGCCAGGCGCCCGTACACCCGGGGCAGGAAGCCGCGGCGGCGCGAGGCCTCGGGGTCGGCGCAGTGCACCAGCCAGGCGGCGAGCGCGTGCACCGGCGGCTGCACGATTCCGGAGGTCTCGGTCCCGGCCGGGGCACCGGCCGCCGCACCGGAGCGGGAGGAGCGCCAGAAGTCCGGGCTGGGGAAGTAGGCGTTGAGGGGGACCGCGGGGCTGAAGACGATGTGCGGGACACGCCCGTCGGCCCACTGGGCGCCGAGCAGGGTCTCCAGCTCGCGCTGGGCGCGCCGTACCGAGAGGTGGCGCAGGCCGATGGCGATGAACGCCGAGTCCCAGCTCCACTGGTGCGGGTACAGGCCGCGGGAGGGGACCGTCGAACCGCCCGTCCAGTTCGCCAGCAGGACCCGTGCCGCGCCGCGCCGAAGGGTCAGGGCGTCGGCGGCGGCGGGCACGGGGGTTTCGAGCAGCGAGGTCATGCGCCGGACCTCCGCAGGAACGCGGGGATCGAGCGGACGGCCGCGACGGGGTCGCCGGTCAGCCGGCACTCGGCGGCGAGGTAGCCGTCGAAGCCGATGCTGTGCAGCGCGGCGATCCAGGCCGGCCAGTCCAGGTGACCGGCGCCCGGCTGGAACCGGTTGGAGTCGCTGACCTGGGCGTGGCCGATGTACGGGGCCGCGGCGAGGATCGAGGCCGAGGGGTCGGCCTCCTCGATGTTCATGTGGTAGCTGTCGATACCGATGCGGACCGAGTCCAGACCGACCGCGCGGATCAGGTCGACGGCCTGGTCCAGGCGGTTCACCATGTGGTCCTCGTACCGGTTCAGCGGTTCGAGATAGAGGGTGACGCCCTCCTGCCGGGCGTGCTCGCCCAGCTCGGTGAGTCCGGTGAGCAGCACCTCGCGGTCCTCCTCCTCGGTGCGCGGCGGCTCGAAGGGCGGCAGCCGCCGCGAGAACATCCCGTACGAGGCGGGGGTCTGCACACCGAGCGCGCCGATCTCGGCCGCCACGCTGAGCTGCGACTTCATCTGCTCCAGTGCGTCCCGGCGCAGGTCCTCGTCGAACGCCGCGAAGAAGTGCAGCATGTCGACGCACACGGTCGGCATGACGACGCCGTCGGCGCGCGCCTGCTTCAGCTCGGGCAGCCGGTCGCGGAACCGGAACTCGCCGGCGGAGCGCAGTTCGACGGCGTCGAAGCCGGCGTCCTGGGCAAACGCCCACTTCTCCTGGAGGGTGTCGCCGGGGAGCAGCTGTTCCTGGCAGGCGGTCTTCAGCATGGGATGCCTTTCGGCGCTGGCGGGCAGCGCGCGCGGTGGTGACGTCAGGCGGGCTGACGGAAGGGAACGGGTGACGCGGGGCGGCTGCCCCGGGGGCTTCAGAACTCCAGGACGACCTGGAGCGCGTCGGCGGGCCGCTCGTCCAGCAGCACGTAGGCCTCGGCGGCGTCCGCCACCGGCACGACATGGCTGACCAGCGACTTCACATCGACCTGGCCTTCGGCGACCAGGGACAGGAAGGTCTGCTGGAGGCGCTCGACGGTCCAGCGTCCGGCGAGCTGCGGAGGGACGCCGCCGATCTGCGAGCAGATGAGCTGGACGCGGTTGTGGTGGAACTCGTCGCCCAGGCGCAGGCCCGCCCCGTCGCCCTGGTAGAAGCCGGACGCGACGACCCGGCCGCCCACGGTGACCGAGCGCAGGGCCTCGTGCAGTGCGGGGTACACGCCGCTGATCTCGATGGCGACGTCCGCGCCGGTGCCGCCCGTGGCCTCGCGGATGCGCTCGGCGACGGTGTCGGTGCGGGCGTTGAGTGTACGGCGCGCGCCGTACTCACGGGCGGTGGCGAGGCGTCCGTCGAGCGCGTCGACCGCGGTGACCCGGGCGCCGTTGGAGGCAGGCCACGGACGGTACGGAGCCGGCGCCGGGCGGCACCAGGCCCGGGGCACGGGACGGAACAGGACACGAGGACGGCGGGGATGACAGGAAATCAGGCGAGCGCGGGGCATCTGCTCCAGCTCATCCGCAGCGGCGAAGCCACCACACGCGGCGAGTTGCAGCAAGCCACACAGCTGTCGAGGTCGACCGTCGGCAACCGCCTCGACCAGCTCTTCGGGGCCGGCTGGCTGCGCGGTGCCACCGGCACGTCCACCGGCGGACGCCCCTCCGCCCGGCTGGAGTTCGACCCCACCCATGCCGTGGTGCTCGTCGCCGACCTCGAAACCAGGCACGGCCGCGCCGCCGTCCTCGACCTGTCCGGCAGGATCCTCGCCGAGCACACCGGTGAACTGGTCATCGCCGACGGCCCCGAGCCGGTCCTGGACCGGCTCGCCCGCTGGTTCGGCCCGCTCCTGGACCGGGCGGGCACCACACCGGACCGGGTCTGCGGGATCGGCCTGTCCGTGCCCGGCCCGGTCGACTGGGAGTCCGCCCGTATCGTGCAGCCCCCGATCATGCCCGGCTGGGACGGGTTCCCGGTGCGCGAGCAGTTGCGGGACGCCTTCGCCGAGCACGTGGGCAGGCCCGCGGGCAGTGATCCGCTCCCCGTGTTCGTCGACAACGACGCCAACCTGATGGCCCTGGCCGAGCAGCGCGAGAACCACCCGGACTGCGCGGCCTTCGTCCTGATCAAGGTCTCCACCGGAATCGGCGCCGGAGTGGTCGTGGGCGGACAGGTGTACCGGGGGATCGACGGAGGGGCGGGCGACATCGGCCACATCCGGCTCCACGACCGCCCCGACGCCCTGTGCATGTGCGGTTCCTACGGCTGCCTGGCGGCCGTGGCCAGCGGACGGGCCATCGCCGGACAGCTCACCGCCGCCGGTGTGCCCACCGCGTCCGGCTCCGACGTGCGTGAGCACCTCGCGGCGGGGGACCCGGTCGCGGTCCGCCTCGCCCGCGAGGCCGGACAGCGCATCGGCGAGGTGCTCGTCACGGTCGTCACGCTGCTCAACCCGGGCGTCCTGATGCTCGGTGGCGACCTGGCGGGGACCCCCTTCCTCACCGGCGTACGCGAACTCCTCTACCAGCGGGCCCTGCCGCGGACCACCGCCCACCTGCAGGTGACCACCTCCACCCTCGGGGACCGGGCCGCTCTGCTCGGGGCGGCCGCCATGGTCGTCGACCACCTCTACGCGCCCGACATGGCCGACATCCGGCTTGCCGCACTCGCCCGCGCCGCGGAGAAGAGCTGACCGCACCCGTACCGGCTCCCCTCACCCCCCTCCCCGCACCACCCACGGAGAAGTGCCATGTCCCACGTCGTTGCCCCGGTCCGAGACGACTGGCCCCACCCGCCCGTCCGCGTCGGGCTGGTCGGCGCCGGCCCCTGGGCCCGTGCCATGCACGCCCGGATGCTGGCCGCCGGGCCCGAGACCGTTCTGACCGCGGTCTGGGCCCGCAGGCCGGAAGCCGCCGCCGAGCTCGCCCAGGCGCACGGGGCCCGGGCCGCCGGTTCGTTCGCGGAACTCCTCGACCACTGCGAGGCGGTCGCCTTCGCCGTGCCCCCCCGCCGTCCAGGCGGGGCTGGCCGTGCAGGCGGCCGCGGCAGGCCGGGCGCTGCTGCTGGAGAAGCCCCTGGGTGCCGACCTGGCCGCAGCCCGTGCGGTGGCGGAGGCCGTCGCCGAACACGGCGTCATCTCGCAGCTCGTCCTCACCAAGCGCTACCACCCGGCCACCCGTGCCTTCCTGGCCGAGGCGGCAACCCGCCGGGTCCTCGGGGCCCGTTCCTGCTATCTGCACGGCGCCTTCCTCGGCGGCGAGTTCGCGACGGGATGGCGACTGGAGCACGGTGCGCTGCTCGATCTCGGACCCCATCTGCTCGATCTTCTGGACAGCGCGGTCGCCCCGATCGTCACGGTACGGGGCACCGGCGACCCCCGCCGCTGGATCGAGCTGACGTGCGAACACGAGAACGGTGCGATCAGTCAGGCATCCCTCTCGGGCAGCGTCAGCCTGCCCCGGGGCCGGACGCGCGTCGAGCTCTTCGGCCCCGACGAGGAACTCGTCTACGACACCGCGGACATCGATCACGAGGAGTGCTGGCCGGTGCTCCGGCGTGAGTTCGCGACGGCTGTCCGGACCGGGACCGGCACGGGCATCGACGCGGCCAGAGGCCTGCGTCTCCAGGAACTTCTCAGTCAAGCGGCAAAGGACTGACGCGCAAGCCCCGGCGTCGACGCTCGGCACCGCCCACGGCGTTCGCCCCGACCGCCGACGAATCGCGCGGCGGGCACCGCTGGGTGACCGTGTTGGCGACAGCGCCTCACCCGGCGGTGGCCTCAAAACCGATGTCCGACGGGGAGGAACAACGCGTCTCAGCCGATCGACTGGTCGGCGATGCCGAACCCCGCGGTGACTTGGCGCAGTTCGTCGGCGGCTTCGCGCCGGCGGGGATTGTTCAGCCCGACGAGGGCGAGGTGCGCCGTGGTCAACGCCGCGCGGGCCTCGTGGTGGTGGTTGAGCTGGCGCAGGGTAATGCCGAGGTCGAGGCGGACGGGTTCGCTCCACGCAGGCATCCGGCCCGCCTCCCAATGGGCCAAGGCGGCACGCAAGGGGGATTCGGCCAGGCCCCATTGCCCCAGGGCCATGAGGTCGCTGCCGAGATTGTGGCGGGTCTGCGCCAGATAAGAGGCGACGAGGTCGTGCGGCGTCCCCGGCACTCCAGCCAGGCAGAGAGCTTCGCTACGCCGGTGGATGACCAGGGCCTCGTCCGCGCGGCCGGCGTAGCGCAGGTGCTGGCCCAGGGTATTGAGAATGGTGAGTTCGGCGAGGCGGACTTTCACGTCTGTGTGGTTGCTGAGGTGGGTGGCTGCCTCGCGTAGCCGGACAATGGATTCGTCGGTCCGTCCGAGCCGACGGAGCGCTCCCGCCGCGTAGCCCAGGGCCCACCCGGTCTGGAGCTGGTCCGCGGCCTCGTACGCCGCGGCCAGGGCGGCTTGTGCGGCGGTCAGGGCGGCGGGGTAGTCGTGGAGGCAGAAGGTGTGGGCCCAGGCGAGGTAGTTGAGGTGGACGGCCTCGTCGCGCCTGCTGCCGAGCGCGCGGGCGGAGTCGACGGCCCGCTGGAACACCTCCGGCCACAGCTCCCAGTGCGCGGTCATGTCGGAGAACCAGTGCATCGCTTCGGCGGCGTCGATGACCTGCTGGTGCCGGCCCGCCGCCTGGGCCTGGCCCAGGGCCGCGAGCCACTGGGGCCGCTCGGCTTCCAGCCAGATCCGGGCCTGCTCGCGGTCGGTGGGCGCGGTGGCCAGGTCGGGGTCGCCTTCGGGCGCGTCCTGGTGGTGGTCGGCATCGAAGCGCAGTGCGGCGGCGGTGGCCCGGCGCAGGATCCAGTGGGCGGCCCGGTCCTGGGCAGCGGCGATCTGGACGGGATCGTCATCCTCGACCAGTTGTTCGGCGGCGAACAGGCGCAGGAGGTCGTGGAAGTGGTAGCGGTCGGCGGTGGAGTGGGGCTGGAGCAGTCCGGCGTCGGTCAGCCGTTCGGTGCAGCGCGCGGCCTGGCGCGGGGGTATGCCTGCGAGGAGGGCTGCGGTGGTGGGGCTGAAGTCGGGGCCGCAGGCGAGTGAGGCGCGGCGGAAGACGGTGCGGGCGGCCGGGCTGAGCTGACGGTAGGACAAGGCGAAGGCGGACCGTATCTGCAGGGAGCCTGCCTGCAGGGTGTCCAGGCGGTCCCCGTGAGCGGTGAGCTGCGTCACGAGTTTGGCCAGGGTCTCGCCGGGCCGGGAGGCCAGGCGCTGGGCGGCGATGCGCATGGCCAAGGGCAAGTACCCACAGAGTCCCGCGAGGTCGCGGGCGGCCTGTGTCTCCCGCTCGACCCGCTCCAGCCCGATGACGCGGGTGAGGAGTTCGACCGCTTCCTCCCGGCGCAGCAGAGCCAGCCCCGTGCGGTGGACGGCTTCCAGGCCGGCCAGCGAGCGGCGGCTGGTGACCAACGTCAGACAGGCGCCGTGGCCGGGCAGCAGGGGGCGGACCTGGTCCTCGTCGGCGGCGTTGTCCAAAAGGAGCAGCACCCGGCGCTCGCGCAGCACCGAGCGCAGCAGACCGCTGCGCTCGTCGGTCGAGGCGGGGACAGCGGTCTCGGCCACACCGAGCGCGTACAGAAGCCGGGCGAGCACCTCGCGCGGCGGGGTGGGATTCGGGTCCATGCCGCGCAGGTCGACGGCGTACTGCCCGTCCGGGAAGCGTGGCGCCAGAGTATGGGCGGCGTGCACGGCGAAGGCGGTCTTGCCCAGCCCGGGCTGCCCGCAGACCACGGCGACCGGCGGTCGGGCGGGATCGAGGCGCTCGGCCAGAACCCGCAGCCCGGCCAGGGCGGGGCCGCGGGCGGTGAAGTCACAGAGATCACGCGGCAACGCCAGCCCGTGCCCGGCCGCCCCCGTGCCTGGCCCTGTCCCGGCCGACGACCTGGGCCCCGTCCCGCCGACGGCCCGCGGACGACCCGACCGGGCGGCGTCCTCCAACTCCTGGCCCACAACGCCATCCACGCCCAAGGCCGCTGCCAATGCCTCCACCGTGCGCTGCCGCGGCCCTCGTGTCCGCCCGCGCTCCATGTCCGACAGCGCCCGCACACTGATCCCCGCCCGCTGCGCGAGCCGTTCTTGGCTGATGCCCGCTCCCGTGCGCAGTGCGTGCAGCCGCTCGCCGAACTTGTTGTCGCTCACAGCTGTGGTCCCCCTTGGTCTGCGTGGCCCGGCCGGAACGGCGTACCTACTGGCCGTGCTCACCGGCAGAAGTATGCGGGCCTCTCCATCTGCCGGTCGAACTTCCTGGTCGCCCCGACCTGCACTGGATTGGATGAGGCGTGCCGGGCGCGGCTCTGTGCGCTCCTGTACAGGGGGCAGGACGCCAGGGCGCGGATCAGCATGCGCTGAAACGCGCCTGACGTTACGCAGGTCGCCATGCCGGCCACCCGACAGCGGGCGCCCGGTTCGCCAGCGCATCCAACCGGTTGCCGCGCGTCCGTTCACTTGTGCGGACGACTTTCTAGCCAAGGCCTCTTTGTATGCGAATGTCAGAAATTTCAGATGCCTCCGGTCAACGTCCGGGCCGCTGCTCCAGCATGGCTGTCCGCCGGTGGGACCTGTGGGCATTGGCGGCGAGCTCCTTGATGGCCCTAGGCGTGGGGCTTGCTTCCGCATCGAACACCTCGCAGCACCGGTGGGGACTTGCCGCTGCTGTCGCCTACGCCTGTGCCGCGATGGTGTCGCTGAGTTCCCGTGTCCAGTGGTCTCGTGTGGCGGCCCTGATCTGCGTCGTCGGCGCGCTGGTGGTTCCGCTGGTGTGGCTGACTGCCGTGGGCCTGCAGCAGATGGAGGTCGGCGTCGTCGAACGGTCCGCCCAGCGCTTCCTGGAGACCGGCACCCCTTACCTCTCGCATCCGGTCGCGGTGCGTGACTTCAACCCCTACCTGCCCGGCATGGCTCTCTTCGGGCTCCCCCGCGCACTGTTCGGCGCGGGACTGTTCTCCAGCGCCCGCCTGTGGAATCTGGCCGGGTTCGTTGCCGTGCTGGCCGCTGCCGTGGCCGTGCTGGTCAAGGGCCTGCCGCAGGCCCGACGCACGGCGGTGACGGGGGCGGCATGGATCGCGGCCTGCCCCGTGGTGGCGCTGCCGCTGGCCATAGGCGGCGTTGATCCCGCGGTCGTGGCCTTCGTTCTTCTCGCCCTGGCGTACGCGCACCGGGGCCGTTCCGTGGGTGCGGGTCTGGCGCTGGGAGCGGCAGCCATTCTGAAGTGGACCGCGTGGCCGGCCATACCGGTCGTCGCCGTCCTCCTGGCTGCGACCAAGGGATCACGCGCGGCCAGGACCGCGGCTGGAGTGGCGGTCGCGGTGGCGGCGTTGGTGGTCGTGCCGCCGCTCCTGGCCGATCCGCACGCCTTCCTCGACAACGCGGTCCTCTACCCCTTCGGACTGAGCGATACCGCCTCGACCGCCGCCAGCCCGCTCCTGGGCGCCCTCCTGTCCGCAGTGCTGCCCCACGGCAAGACCATCGCCGTGGCTCTGATCGGCGTCGGCGCCCTTGCCATAGCCGTGTCGCTCTTCGTTCAGCCGCCGAGGACCACGGCGGCTGCCGCCCACCGGCTCGCGCTCGGCCTCACCATCGCCATCCTGCTGTCTCCGGCAACCCGTATCGGCTACGCCGTCTACCCCCTCACCCTTCTGATCTGGGCCCGCTGCACCACCCTGGCCAGGCCACAACCCGCCCTGGAGCCGACGCCGGACCAGGGCGCCGGCAGTCCAGTTCTGCACCCGGCCGCGGAGCGGCTCTGAAACCGGTCGAAGCCGCCCGCACGCCCGCCGGCGGACGGAATCGGGGCCGACTCGTCGCCTCGGCGTCCCGTGGCCCCCGTCCAAGGGCCAGAACAACGGTGATCAATGGAAGGCCGAGAAGGGGTATAACCGCAGGTCGCCAGGCATCTGCCGGTGCCGTGCCCCATGAGGGCAAGGGGCACGGCACCCCGCCGCTCAGATGTCCCGGAACTCATAGACAAAGCTCCTGACCTGCGTAGATGACACCTCGCGAAGATCATCTTGCACGGTTGTTGCACAAGCCGAACGGAGCAGGAGTCACGCGGCCCTGGTGTAGGCGCTCCGGACCGCGATGCGGACCTTGGAACCGGCTCCCACGAATTTACGCAGGGTAAACGCGGGATCGGCGTGTCCGAGGCGGTCTGCGAGCGTGTACACATCTACCCCGCCGTTGATCATCATCGACGCGTACAGGTGTCGGAGCGCGTGCATCATCACGTCGCGGGACTTCTCCCAGCGTCGTCCCTTCGCGTCGGGCTCGAGGGGCTTGATGAGGCCGGCCGACGCCAGGGCGGGCTTCCAGCGGTAGGAGTTGAACCCATTCGACTGAATGGCGGTCTTCTCCCGGGTGTAGAAGATCAGCCGCACCGTGACCGGGTCGCCGCCTTTGCTGCCCCACGGTCGCGTCACCTCGACCGGCGGGTACTTCTGCATGTGCTCGCGCAGGGGGATGGCCACGTCGTCGGTCAGCTCGACCCACCGGTCCTTCGGATCCTCGTCGTCTCCGCCCTTGGGGAGGGCGTATACGAGGAACGAGCCGTCGTGGACTACTTGCCGATGCACGTGCACCATGGCGCCGTCCGGATGTGCCCAGTCGATATCTTCTGGTGACAGGCCGAATATCTCTCCTTGCCGAAGACCCAGGCCGCGACCACAGTCAACAAGTGCTTTGTAGCGGTCGGGAAGTTCGGCACGGATCTTCTCGGTGTCCTCCCATGTCAGGGTCAGCTCTGCCCGGCCGCCACCTCCTCGCTTCGGCTTGGCGTCCTGCACCGATTTGGCGAGGCACGGATTTTTGTGTATCAGGCTGTCGTCCACGGCCAGGTCAAAGACGGCTCGAAGATTGTCGAAGACCAGGCGCAGCGTGGAACTTTCGAGCAGCCTGCGACGGTCGTGCAGCCAGTCCAGCAAAGATGAGGCGTTCACGTCCTTTACGTGCATCTTCCCCACTGCGGTAGGAACGACGTGCAGGTGAATCCGCTCCTTGTGGCGTCGGTAAGTCCGTGGATTCTTGTGTTCGTGCCCTAACCTCGTGGTGCGCCGACTCCAACCAGGATAGGTATGAGACCGCCTGCGACAGAACGCCGCTGTCGGAGCCCTTCTTGTACTCGATCACCACCGGGCTGCCGTTCTCGTCCAGTCCCAGGGTGTCGATCCGGCCCCGGTGCCACGGGCCTGTCGGATACTCCGACGCCAGGAACCGGATGCCGAGCATCTGCTCCAGGCCGGCCTCGACCCGTCGCTGAAGCTCTATCTCCAGCGCCATCGTTGAGCTGGGCAGCTCGACGTCCTGCCCGTTCGCGTTCCGCCGGAACAGCATCAGCTCGGCCACCAGTGTCCCCCTCCTGTGATCGGTATATGCGAAGCAATCGAAACGGCCGGAGAGGTATTCCCCACAGAGAGGAGCCGTCTGCCCTTGGGATGGCGCCACCGCACTGGCGCTGCATGACGCGCGGTGACGAGAGGGTATGTAGCAGGTCAGGGCTGCGACGGAGAAGCAGCGCTGGGAGCGTCGTCGCAGTTGGATCACGGGGGTGTGCTCGCGTCGGGCCCAGGTGCGGGAGGTGGGCGGCGTCATCGAGAATCCGGTCTCGTCCTCAGAGACGGTGAGGGCCCCGACCGGCTGTGCTGCCAGGAACGGCGCCACCGCTGCAACGACCGCACCCTGAATCGCAGTTGCTTCGCCACCGCCGTGTTGTCCCGGCGGCGAACGTCCCGACCGCATACCGCGACGACAGTTCCTGTGAACCCGTCAGGCGAGGCCATGGCCGCTCGCGCTTCGGGGTAACCTAAATCGCTGATGAGGCGCGGGCGGGGCCCGCCACCGTGCCAGCAGGGCCGCCAGCCCCCGCCGACAGGAGCATAGTGACCGCGCTACATGCCCAGCAGCTCGAGCACGCTCTCACCGAGCAGTTCACTGGAGTCATCGCCGTTGACGATCTGGCCAAATTTGAGGAGCGAACGCAGCGGAGTTCTTTTCTCTCCCGCGCCCTCGCCGCCTTGGCAGTCCGCGAGTACACCGGCTATCCACTCGAGCGCTGTGCAGAGTCCGTCATCGACTCGTTCGGGGACCAGGGGATCGACGCCGTAGCGGTGGACCTCACCTCGACAGAGCCCCAGGTCTGGGTGGTGCAGGCGAAGTGGAGTAGCGACGGCACAGCCTCCTTCTCGAAGAGCGCTGCGCTTGACTTGAAGAATGGCCTGGAACTACTGATCGCTCGCGAGTATCAGAGCTTCAATGCCAAGCTGACTCCGCTAGTCCCCGATCTGGAACGGGCCCTCAGCAACCCGCGGGTCCAGATCACCATCCTGCCAGCCTGGGCAGGAACCCAGCTTATGGGGGCCGAGGCCAAGGACGTGCTTGAGCGGTTCTGCACGGAATATGAGGACTCGCTGCGGATGCGCACCCTGCGGCTGCCGGACTTCATCCGCATCCTGCGCTCCGGGATCGCCGAACCCCAGATCAAGTTGAAGGCCGCAGCCTCAGCTGTCGACGTAAGCCCGATCAAGGAGCCCACCCTGGCGTACCACGGGACGATCGGGGCCGCGGAGGTCGCCCATTGGTTCGAGGAGAACCACCACCGGCTCTTCCAACGGAATATCCGAAACCCCCTTGGTGTCACCGCAGTCAACCGCACACTTGTAGAAACCCTTCGCAAGCGGCCCGAGTACTTCTGGTACTTCAACAACGGGATCACGGTGCTGTGCGACAAGGTGATCATGGGTCCTCGGGGCGACCTGGAAATGGAAGGAGCGAGCATTGTCAACGGCGCTCAGACCGCCGCTTCCGTCCATGAGGCTTACCAGCAAACCCCTGATGCCGTCACACGCGCACGGATCGCCGTCCGTATCATCTCCTTGACGGACTGTCCGGATGGCTTCGACCACGACGTCACCCGAACAACCAACACCCAGAACAGGGTGGAACCCCAAGACTTCATCGCGCTAGAGAAGGTGCAGCAGCAACTCCGCGACGACTTCCTGCTTCGGCTGCGGAAGACATACGTCCTACGCCGCGGTGAGGAGCCACCGCAGTCACAGGACGACGGTTGCACGCTCAGAGAGGCCGCAATCGCGCTCGCCTGCGCTCACGCCTCTTCTGAACTGTCCTTCCAGGCCAACGTGGACATCGATCTTCTTTGGGATCCAAAGCAGCACCACCAGCTATTTCCGCTCACCCGTACCGATGCGATGAGGACCTGGCGCACCATTCTGGTGCACCGGGAGGTTGAGCGGCAGATTGACCTACAACGCCCGCAGTGGGAGGGACGCGCCGGCACCCTCGCTGACCATGGGCGATTGCTCATCGCTCACGTGACCTTCCAGCGGCTATCCCGAGGGTGGCAGGAGATTCCGGAAGCCGACTGGCCGACGGTACTGGCGTGCGTCGCCGGGCTCGTGGATGCCACCGTAGCTACACTGATCTACTGGATCGATGCGGGTTACGGCCCCAAGAGTCAGGTGAGCGGCATCTTCCGAAATGCTGAGCGATATGCGGATGTTGCTGGTTCTGCCTTGGTGACCCTGCAGGGCGACAACCAACCCCCTGCCCTCTCACCGGAGTACCGCGCGTCCGAGCGTGAACGGCAAGCACGGCAAGCTAACGCCGTCACCGTGATCTTCGAGAACAACGCGCTAGAGGAAGGGACCCCCCTGGAGTTCCGCCCAGTCCCTGGCCGCGAACAGCAGCAGCTCACCGCCTGGCTCACGGCGGATGCCCGCCGAGGGCGTGCGACCTGGACCCGGCAGCGCCGCCACTGCCTCGTATGGGCGGTGGACGGCGTCGCATACTCACCAACCGGCCTGGCCCAGAAGATGCTCGTGGAGGCCGGCCACCGGAGCAAACCGCTTCAGGGCACGCGGCGCTGGTTCGTCCTGCAGCGCGGCTCGCTAGTGGACATCGCGGACCGGTTGCGCCAGGAACCAGAAGAGGAAGAGGAATGAGCTAGCTGCTCAACCTCGCAGACCTGTCGGAGCGACCACCCGGCCGGCAGGGTGGGGGCGTCGTCACCTTGCTGGGACAGACACCTCAGCTACGTCACCAGCAACACCATGAACGGGAGCGGTGGCGTGACGAGATCCGGCGCGAAGCGTACGACTCTCTCCTGGCGCCCACCTTCCAGATCTCCTACGTGCTCTGGAAGGTGGCCAAGGTCACCAGCAACGCAGGGCCTCGTGCCCAAGGCCCTTGTCTGGCAAGTGGGGACGAACAAGAAGCCGTCGACGCTTGCCGTCTACTCAACCTTCGTCCAACCCAAGACTCTTCGCCATCGCTCCGCCTTCGCAGGTCTCGGCGGATAGGGTTTGGAGAACGCGGTTCGGCTCTCGTCGAGCAGAGCTGCGCCCGCCCGAGCCTCAGACCGGAGAAGAACTGCGTGAGCGTCCTCAGCCAATTCGTATGGAGCGTCGCCGACACCCTGCGTGGCCCCTACCAGGAGGCCGAGTATGGCTCGGTGATCCTGCCATTCACCGTGCTGCGCCGCCTTGAGTGCGTGATGGAACCGCACCGGGAGACGATGGCCGAGGTCATCAGCCAGTACCCTGGCGATCAGCAGCGCCGCACGTACCTGAAGCTCAAGACGCGCACGCCGGACAATGCGGGCCTGAACTTCTGGACCACCAGCGAGTACACGTTGAAGAAGGCCCTGCAGGACCCGAAGAACCTCGCGGCCAACCTAATCGACTACGTATCGGGCTTCTCGTCGAACCTGGATGTGTTCAAGTCCTTCGACTTCGAGAGCGTCCTGCGTACTCTCGACACCCGCAACCGCCTCTCGCCGGTCGTCAGACACTTCCAGGGGATCGACCTGAGCCCTGAGACGGTCTCGAATGCGGACATGGGCGACCTGTTCGAGAACCTCATCTACCGGTTCGCCGAGTCAGCCAATGACGGCGCCGGCCAGTTCTACACGCCGCGTGACGTTGTCCGTCTCCTCGTCGACCTCGTCTACGCCGAGGACACCGAGGCGCTGCGCGACCGGAGCCAGGTCCGCTCCATCTATGACCCCACCGTCGGAACCGGCGGCATGCTGACCGTAGCCGACGAGCATCTCCGTGACCTGAACCCGTCCGCCACAACGGCGCTGTTCGGGCAGGAGATCAACCAGCGCACCTACGCCATCTGCAAGGCCGACCTGCTCATCAGAGGCCAGGACCCGACCAATGTCCGGCATGGCGACACCCTCGTCGTCGACCGATTCGAGGATCGCAAGTTCGACTTTGTCCTGTCGAACCCACCGTTCGGCACCGACTGGAAGGACATCGCCTCCGATGTGACCGCCGAGCACGAGCATGGCGGCCAGGGACGCTTCACCCCCGGCCTACCTGCTGTCGGGGATGCTGCGATGTTGTTCCTACTCCACGTTGCCTCGAAGATTCGCGATGTCGATGAGAACGGCAACGGCGGGAAGGCCGGCATCGTCCTTAATGGTTCCCCACTCTTCACGGGAAGCGCAGGATCTGGACCGTCCAATATCCGTGGGCACATGTTGGAGAATGACCTGGTCGAGGCCATCATCGCTCTCCCCAACGACATGTTCTACAACACCGGAATCGCCACCTACCTGTGGATCCTCTCGAACGCCAAGCCCGCCGAGCGCAAGGGCACCGTCCAGCTCATCGACGCCACTGAGCTCGGCTCCAAACTGCGCAAGTCGATCGGCTCCAAGCGAGTCGAGGTAGCCGACAAGGCCCGCGACACCATCGTGCGGGCATTCGCCTCCCGTGAGGCATCGGACACTTCGAAGGTTTTCGAGAACCGCGACTTCGCCTACTGGACGATCACCGTTGAGCGTCCCCTACGTCTCAGGTTCCAGTGCACCGCCGAGCGGATCGCTAACGTGGCCGACCACAAGACCCTCGGCAAGGACTCGGGCCTGGTTGCGAGCCTCGGTTCCTTCGGTGAGCAGGTTTACCTCAATAGAGAGACGTTCCTCCACGACCTTGGCAAGCATCTGCGTGAGCACGCAATCATACTGACTGCGGCTCAGCGCAAGACGCTGTGGCAGACGATCGGTGAACACGACGAAGACGCTGACGACTGCCTCTACACCTCCGGTCGGCATAAGGGCGAGATCGAGCCCGATCCTGCGCTGCGCGACACCGAGAACATCCCCTTTGGTTGGGGCGGTCACCCGAAGACTCACGATGCCGCCGAAGACACCTGGGACGCTTACTTCGAGGCCGAGGTAAAGCCTCATGTGCCCGATGCTTGGATCGACAAAACCAAGACGAAGACCGGTTATGAGATCCCATTTACTCGACACTTCTATCGCTACACCCCACCTCGCCCGTTGGAGGAGATCGACGCAGACCTCAACCGCGTTGTTGGCGAGATCATGGAGATGCTGCGGGAGGTTGAGGCGTGAGCGCGGTTCTGCCAGTGAAACGACTGGCGAACGTTGTACTCGGGAAAATGGTTCAGCCGGAGTCGAAGAGCGCGGCTGATATTTCTGCACCATACCTGCGAGCTGCGCATGTCCAGCCACAAGGGAAGATCATTGATCTGCCGCTACAGCCGATGTGGTTTCATCCGAGCGAACTACGGGGACTTGACCTGCGGCGCGGCGACGTTGTAATCGTCGAAGGTGGTGCCGGATACGGTCGATCAGCCGTGGTTCGCGAGGACCTTCCAGGGTGGGGTTTCCAGAACTCGATCATTCGTTTGCGCCCCCTCGCTGGGCGTGCCGATGGGAGGTTCCTCGACTATGCCCTGCAAGACGCACTTATGCGTGGCCGGGTCGACCTTTTCGCGAGCACTGCGACGATTCCACATTTCACTGCCGACAAGGTCTCAAAATTCGAGATCTCCGCACCCGACCTTGTTGAGCAGCGTGGTATCGCTAATTTCTTGGATCGTGAGACAGGGCAGATCGATGCTCTGATCTCCAAGCAGGAGGAGTTTGTGGAATTCCTCCGAGAACGGCGATCCGGGCTCATCGCCAGCGCCGTCGCTGGTCTCGATTACGGTGCCAGTCTCGAGCCAGGTGAAGTGTCCTGGATCGGTTCGTGTCCTCCCGGGTGGATTCGTGGCCAGGTCAAGCATTTCGGGTCGGTAAATCTCGGCAAGATGCTGCAGAGCGAGAACAAGGGCTCTGATGTCCTCGCTCCATATATGCGAGCCGCTAACGTGCAACCCGATGGCGAACTTGCTCTCGGCGATGCTAAGACCATGTGGTTTAGTACTCGCGAAATGCGCATGCTTGACTTGCGGGCAGGTGACGTAGTCGTAGTCGAAGGAGGAATTGGTGGCTATGGTCGGGCGGCTTTCATCTCTGAGCCACTCGATGGTTGGGGATTCCAAAATTCCATCAACCGGATCCGCCCGGCTGGTGAGAACGATGGCCGATATCTCACCTATTTCCTCATCATGGCCAGGCAGAAGGGCTTCATCACGGCATACTGCAATATCGTCTCGATGCCGCACCTGACTGCCGAAAAGCTGGCGGCAATGCCTATTATGATTCCGCCCTCTGACGTGCAGCGACAGATCGCCGATAGACTTGACGAAGAGACCGCAAAGATTAGTGCCCTCATCGCCAAGGCCAAAGAGCACATCGCCTTCGCCAAGGAACGTCGCTCCGCGCTCATTACAGCTGCTGTGACTGGACAGATCGATGTACGCCCTACTCGGAAGGCAGGCTGAACCATGGCGTCCTCAGACCAGACCGACGAGGAGGCGTTCGAGGCTGAGATCGCCGAGTACTTGGGTGGCCACCGCTGGGAGTACGACACCTCCAACGATGGCTATGACGCAAAGCGCGCCTTGTGGCCCGAGGACGTCCACTGGTGGCTGAGCACTACCCAGACCGAGGAGTACGAGAAGGTCGTCAAGATCGGCACTCCGAGCGAGCAAGCCGACAAGGACGCACTCCTTGATGCCCTTGTGAAGCGCCTGGACACCCCTATGAGCTCTGGCGGCGGCACCCTGAATGTGATGCGCCGGAAGTTCTCCCACACCCGTGGCGCGACGGCGCACTTCCTCATGTGTCAGTTCGCGCCAGCAACTACTCTCAACTCGACCGTGGCAAAGGCTTACGAGTCGGTGCGGCTGCGAGTAGCCCGCCAGGTTCACTTCTCTCCAGCCAGGGGCGATAACCGGTCCATCGACTTGGTCTTCTTCGTCAACGGCCTGCCGGTGGCGACGCTCGAACTCAAGTCGTTCTTCAAGCAGGAGTGGCGCACCGCGGTCAAGCAGTACAAGCAGGACCGCCAACCGGCCGGCCAACCGCTCCTCGGCTTCGGCAGCCGGGCCCTGGTTCACTTCGCCGTCGACGACGACGAAGTCTGGATGACCACGAAGCTGGCCGGCGACAAGACCCACTTCCTCCCGTTCAACCAGGGCCAGGCCGACGGGGCGAAAGGCAACCCCCCGAACACGAACGGTGCGGCAACTTCCTACCTCTGGGAGGAGATTCTCGGCCGGAACAATTGGCTCCACATCTTGGGCTCGCTGATGTTCCTGCGTAAGGACGAGGACGAGGACCCGGCTACCGGGAGGATCAAGCGGACGACGACGCTGATGTTCCCCCGCTATCACCAGTGGCGTGCAGTGCGACGGATCGTCGAAGAGGTTCGCTCTGGTGGGCCCGGGGGGCGATATCTGATCGAGCACTCGGCCGGCTCAGGCAAGACCAACACGATCGCCTGGACTGCGCATCACCTCGCCCAACTGCACGATGGAGACAATCACAAGGTCTTCGACAAGGTCCTGATTGTCTCCGACCGTAAGGTCCTCGATCGGCAGCTCCAGGAGGCCGTCAACCAGGTCGACGAATCCGGCGGTTCGGTGGCGGTTATAGACTCCGCCGCTGTGCGCCGCTCCGGCGGATCGAAGTCCCGGGCCCTGCTTGACGCTCTGACCGGACCCGCTCTGGTCGTCGTGGTCACGATCCAGACGTTCCCCTACGTCAAGGGTCTGATCGACACGACGCTCGGCGACAAGGTGTTCGCCGTCATCGTCGACGAGGCCCACACCTCCCAGTCCGGGAAGACGGCCAAGGCACTGAAGATGGTCCTCACCGAGGGCGGGCAGATCGCCGAGGACGAGGCGATCGACACGCAGGACGTCATCAACGAGATCCTCACCGCCGCTGACGAGCAGGCGAAGATCGAGCGACGGATTTCCGCCGAGACGGCTGCCCGCGCTACATCACCGAACGTGTCGTTTCTCGCGTTCACCGCCACGCCAAAGTACAAAACGAAGACCCTGTTCGGGCGCCCTGGCCACGATGGCAAGCCCGAATCGTTCGACGTGTATACGATGCGGCAGGCCATTGAGGAGGGGTTCATCCTCGATGTTCTGCGTGGCTACCAGACGTACAACACCGCCTTCGAAATCGAGGAGCGCGGTGCTGATGGTGTGGTCACCACCATCAGCAGCGACGATGCGGGTCAACTGGTCGATCCGAAGGCTGCAACGAAGAAGATCATGCGGTTCAAGAACCTTCACCCGTCCAACATCGGGCAGAAGGTCGAGATCATCGTGGAGCACTTCCGGGCCAACGTCGCACACCTCCTCGATGGCCAGGCCAAGGCCATGGTCGTCACCTCCTCGCGCCAAGCAGCTGTCCGCTACAAGATCGAGACGGACAAGTACATCCGCTCCAAGGGGTACAAACTCAAGACGATCGTCGCGTTCTCCGAAGCCATCAGCGACGAGGAGTACGGCTTGGAGAACGCCACAGAAGCGTCCTTGAACCCGGGCCTCGGGTCCGATCTCGCCAAGGAGTTCAGGCGCCCCGACTATCGCCTGATGCTGGTTGCGGAGAAGTTCCAGACCGGCTTTGACCAGCCGCTCCTGTGCGCGATGTACGTTGACAAGGAACTTCCCGACGTCCATGCCGTCCAGACTCTCTCCCGTCTCAACCGCACCTACCGCGCCCCGTCAGGCGAGGCGAAGGACCGGACGTTTGTCCTCGACTTCGTAAACCCCTCCATCGACATCCAGAGTGCGTTTCTGCAGTACTACACCGAGGCCCACGTCGAGACTGCCACCGACCCCAACCTCGTCCATCAGCTCGCCACGAAGCTCGCCCAGCCCGGTATCTACACCCGCGCCGATGTCGACCGCTATGCCGAAGCCTGGTGGGGTCAACAGCGGCACTCGGCGCTGGCGGCGGCAATCGCGCCGGCCCGCGACGAGTTCGCCAACCGATGGGCCGACGCAACCGAGAGTGGCGACAGCGAGGCCCTGAATGAGCTGCGGACCTTCCGTAAGGACTGTGGCTCCTATGTCCGCCTCTACGACTTCATGTCTCAGGTCATCGACTACGCGACCACTGACCTGGAGAAGCTCGCCGAGTTCCTGCGCCAGCTGGTGCGGCTGCTCGCAGTCGACGATCCCCACGCCGATGTGGACCTTTCCGGGATAGTCCTCAAGAGAGTGCGGCAGATTGACCAGGGCAAGGCAGCCATAGCCCTGTCTGGAGACCAGGAGACGCCGACGCTGCGGGGTATCACTGGTATGGGTACCGCCGTCGCCCGCGATCCGCAGCAGGTTCTGCTGTCGGAAGTGGTCGCTAAGATCAACAGCCTGTTCGGTGGAGAGTTCGCGGACGCGCAGATCGGCGGCTTCGTCACGGCTGCAGCCGGGATGGCCGAGGAAGACCTGCAGATCACCGAACAGATCGACAACAATGCTCAGGACCAGTTCCTCATCTCCCCCAACCTGCGTGAGGCCCTCACTGACGCTGCCGTGCTCAATGAAGGGGCCTTCGGGAAGCTGACCGGCGCGCTGACCGGCGAAGGTGAGCGAGCCGAAGAGCTCATCCAGCTGATAGGCGCCTACCTTTACCAGTCCCGGCGCTCGCGTACGGATCCGGAAGTTGGGCCGGAGGAATGACACCCTGAGAGTGAGAGGTCGCCGAACTGCACCCTGGCTGCCCTTCGACCTGTAGCCGCTGGTTCTGGGCCGGGCCACCAACATCAATCGTTGGAGGCCCAGTGTCCTGTCCTCTGATCACCAACGCCGACGTTATCCGGATCACCCGAGTCGACGGCTGCGGTCGCTGCTTTGTATGAACAGCACAACTGCCTCAGAGGCGTCGTCGGAGGCACTGGAGATGCTCCCGGTGGCCAGCCGGTGGCCGGACGCCTTTGGACGGCATGGTACGGGGTAGCACAGTCCAACCAACTGCACGCGCTCTGATCAGGCAGGACGTCACTCAGCAGCACGACCAGGCACTACGCAACACGAACGCTCACGGTCTCGTAATGCGTAGGTCTCGGGTTCGTCCCGAAGGCGGCTCAGCGAAACCCCAGGACTCACTCGCCGTGACCTGGGGTTTTGTGCTTTCCAAGATCGATCGATGACCGTCGCCGACCCTTGCCGGGGCGCCATGACTGCCGCCGGTGGACAACCGGTGGACAGGTGTGTAGCGGGCGGGCAGAGCGGTGGACAGCAGGGTGTCCGC
The DNA here is from genome assembly GCF_043202315.1 of Streptomyces sp. NPDC048211. Classification (NCBI taxonomy): domain Bacteria; kingdom Bacillati; phylum Actinomycetota; class Actinomycetes; order Kitasatosporales; family Streptomycetaceae; genus Streptomyces; species Streptomyces sp. NPDC048211. The sequence continues at coordinate 2,378 of NZ_JBIDAD010000031.1, read as the reverse complement.
AGCTGAGTGGGGCCACGTGTTCCCGGGTGGGGTCGCGCAGCGCGCCTCGACGCCATATAACCGCGGTTTCGAGGAATTCGCAGGGAGCCCAGGTGGTGTGGCAATTGGCGCGGCCGTTGAAGTTTTAATGCTTCATGGGTCCGTATTGCCACCCGTGCTTTTCGGCTTTATCGCGAAGAATGCTGGCGCGCCTCTGCTGGAGTTTCTTCGAATCAATCAGTTTGTAATCGACGTACGCATGGGCAGGTGGGCGGGTTTCTCCGTCATCAACTTGGGCATCGTCAATGACTCTTAGGCCGGCTTCGTTAACTTCGCCTACCTCTACACAGAAAACGCCGACCGAGGCGTAACCCAGCGTCCCGGTGTGATGCTGGTGCGCTGCTTCAGGAGTGACCAGTGATGACCTTGTTACCGATACTTCACCGGTATCCTTAGGTGTGGGTCGAAAGAGTTGGCTACTGACCCGGCCGTCGTGGACCCAGCCAGGATTCACTTGGCGCCAAAGTTTTTCGTCCTGGGTCGATATTTCAAGCTCGCCGGGCCGAAGGTTTGGGCCGTCAGTCGCCATACTGGGTGATCCCCCCGGTCACGAATTCTGTGATGCTTTCTAGGTTCCGCCAGTGGAACGTCGCAATGCTGTCAGTATCGTCTTCCTTCGAAAAGGAATATACGTCCACCTTTTCCTCTGGGAGAATTACTAGCGTTACCTCACCTCGGGTGAAAGGCCACTCTAGCTGGACCCCGCCCTCCTCGGTCGGATAAATGTATGGGCGCTCGACCTGTGCATCAAGGAGTTCAAGGAGAATGGACTCGACTTGGCGCAGTAGTTTTCTGCTTACTTCCTTGCCGATGCCATCGAGCCAGCCATTTTCGAGAGTCTGCAATGTCAGGAGACGTTCTGACCACTCAGGTGGCAGAACCGGTTCGATCGACAGAATGTCCTGAATCTCGATATAGTCGCCATCTAGTGACTGAATTGCTACGGCGTTAACGGCGACCGTGGGGGCCATTGTTGATCGATCTAGGTACTGCTTAAGGTCCACGACGATGTCGTCGGAGGAGAAGCGCCCCAGTACTTGTTTCCCGCCAGATAGGCGGAAATCGAATGTGCCCTTTTCTGCGTTTACTCCGATGACCTGCCCTGCGATGAGCGTTTCAATCTCGAATCGCTCAAGGCGCGCCTTCTCGTGAATCAATCGGCGGACTGATTGTGAGTAGATCACTTCGGATGGGCTGCCACTGTCGAAGACGATTGATTCGTCATCCTGCAAGCTGCGTCCGAATCGTGAGAATTCGCGAAGTGCGTGCGGCGGGAAGGTCCGCGGAATGCCGGATCCGGACTGGATAGAGCGCAAAGTGTCTTGAATCAGGATGCGTGCCTCGTCGAAGATGCCTGAGTCCTCATCGAAGAGGGTGTCAGTCTCATTGGTGGCACGCTCAAGAATGGGCACCACGCTTCCGGCCTGGATGTCCGAAAGGCGGAGAGAGAAAGAGGACGCGAAACCCCGAGGCACCCTCTGTCGCGTGGCGTGTCGCTGCTTGTACAACCCGCGTGCCACGTCGACCACGAGACGCTCATACCTGGCGAACTCTGCCAAGACCTCAACGGGCAAACCTTGTTGCTCGTAGCGGCCACCTCGAAGGCGCCAAGATCCAAAAGTGCGACGATCCGTCCCCATGTCCCCCACCCTACTGAGACGGCACCTTCCCCATGACGTCCACACTTGAGTAGAGCGATTTTCCTCCCTATTGGCTCCAGAAGCAATCGGGTTGCAGCTCTCTGTCTGTAGCGATTGGGACACGGCGGTTAGAGACCGAGACCAGCAGCACCGTGGTCTCGGTACCTGCGGGAGCGTCCGCCACCGTCCGCATGGGTGCGAGTAGGCGCCTGTCCAGCCGTTCGATGCGAAGGGCGGACGGTTGCGGATGCCCGCGGAGCGAGACCGGACAACTCGTAATGCGTAAGTCTCGCTACCTGGCGTGTACCCACTGCACCACTACCTGAGTCGGCCGCAAGAGCGCCAGATCAGCCTGGAAGTTGGCCTACCCCAACGGGCTATCAGCCAAGTCCTACGGGGACATCCCAGGGACTTTTCAGGGACTTTCACGTCTGTCCCAGGGAGGTTCCAGGGACTTTCCGCCGCGTAAGCAGGGTAGGCCCTGACAGCGCTGAAAGACTCGAACGCGCTGGTCAGGGCCCGTTTCCCTAGCACTCGATGATGTTCACCGCGAGCCCGCCGCGCGCCGTCTCCTTGTACTTCACGGACATGTCCGCGCTATTGCCTAAGCGTTGTCCCGTAAATGCTCTCTGAGCGACCTCGGGCATGGTGGACTGCTGCACGGCGGGTGGTCTATCCGGCGAGGGCGAGGTTGTGCAT
>NZ_JBIDAD010000030.1:0-32115 GCF_043202315.1 Streptomyces sp. NPDC048211 | reverse complement strand
CTACAATAAGTGCGCGGGTCCAGCGGGTGCAGTGGGTTTGGCGTGGGTCCGCGCACCCCCCCGCCCCCCGCCTCGGGGGGGCCCCCCGACAGGTGGGGGGCCCCCCCCCACGGCTCTGTGCGTGGGCCCTGGGCGGCCTGTGCAGGTGGATGCCCGGGGGCTGGTCCGGCCGTGCCCGGGCTACCGCCCGGGACCGTCGTCGGACCCGGGCCCGCCGTCAAAGGGGTCATGGATCGCCGGGCATGCCTGATTCGCCGGGGCCGGTACCGGTGCGGGGTCCCGGGCCCGATGTGCCCGGGCGGGCCGTGCGGCGGTCCCGGGCGTTGGTTCCGCCGGGCCCTACCCGGCCGGCCCGGGCCGGCCGGCCACGCGGCTACGGCGTCAACGGCGGGCGCGGGTCGTCGTCGGGGCGGGAGGGCTTCTCGCGGATCACCTCGCCCTGGACGACCTTTCCGTCCGGGCGGTGCATACGGGCCTGCTGGAAGGCGTCCGAGAGGCCGCCGGGACTCGCCGCCCTCATCCGCCGTTCCAGTGAGCGTTCCGCGGACCTGCTGAGCGCCGACCGGAACGGCGGCACCAGAAGCAGCAGTCCCGCCACGTCCGAGATCATCCCCGGAATCATGATCAGGAGCCCGGCGAGCATCAGGAAGCCGTTGCCCCGGGTGCTCGAAGGCTCGGGCGACGACCCGCCGGCACCCTGCTGCCCCGGCATCTGCTGGAGCGTCTCGGTGAGATTGCGGAAGGCGCGGCGGCCGGCCCGCTTCATCACCACGGCCCCGAGGACTACGCCGGCGGCCAGGAGCAGCAGAACGGTGAACCCGCCTGCCGCGTCCGCCACCACGATGAGCAGCCAGATCTCCAGCACCGCCCAGGCGGCGATGGCGAGAGGTACGAAGGTCCGGGCGCGCGAGCGCCTGCGGGCGGTCGGGGGCGGTGTGCCGGTCGTCATGCCCCCAGTGTGCCTGGACCGGCGTCCGAACGGGGTAAGGGGGTGAGGGAGGCCGGTCCCGCGTCGGGTCAGTTCGTCCGGCGGCCGAGCACCCGGTTCGCACGCGTGGTGACACCCCACGCCGTCACGCGCCAGAGCGCCTCGACCAGGATGTCGCGGCTCATCTTGGAGTCGCCGACCTCCCGGTCCACGAAGGTGATCGGGACCTCGACGACGTGGAAGCCGGCATCGATGGCGCGGCGGGCCAGGTCGACCTGGAAGCAGTAGCCCTGCGAGGCGACCTCGTCGAGGCCGATGCCCTGCAGCGTCTCGGTACGGAAGGCCCGGTAGCCACCGGTGACGTCCCGGGTCTGCAGTCCGAGCAGCAGCCGGGAGTAGGTGCTGCCGCCGCGGGAGATCATCTCGCGGGACTTGGGCCAGTTGACCACCCGTCCGCCCGGGACCCAGCGGGAGCCGAGCACCAGGTCCGCGCCCTTGAGCGCGGTGAGCAGGCGGGGCAGTTCCTCGGGCTGGTGGGAACCGTCGGCGTCCATCTCGACGAGGACGCCGTAGTCGTGGTCCATGCCCCACCGGAAGCCGGCGAGATAGGCGGCGCCGAGCCCTTCCTTGCCCTTGCGGTGCAGCACGTGGACCTGGCCGTCGGTCGCCGCGAGTTCGTCGGCGAGCTTGCCGGTGCCGTCCGGGCTGTTGTCGTCGGCGACCAGGATGTCCGCCTCCGGCACGGCGGCGCGCACCCGGCTGACGATCGGCTTGATGTTCTCGGCCTCGTTGTAGGTCGGAATGATCACCAATGCTCTACCGAGCGGGCCGTATCGCCTCTGACCGCCGTCGTTCACTTACTGCCCCTTAAGTCCGTACGCAGATGCACACCATATCGAGCGCGGCACCCACGCCGACCGACCCGGTCGGGCGGCGTGGGAAGCGGTGGCGGACAGAAGAGCGGAAGTACGGACAGAACTGCGGTCGGGGCCCGGCGCCCTTCGGGCCGACCTGGGACCCGCTGGCTGCGGGTCGACCTAGAGCCGTTGTCTACTGAACGTCCGGGCCCCACCCGGGTCACACCCTCCGCCGGCTGGAACCTTCCCTCGCCCCCGAGGCGCGGGCGCTGAACCTGGCTGTCAGTGATGGTGCGCCGGTGCGGCACACCACCCCATGACCCAGCGGCGTTCGACGACTGCGTGGAGGTTTAACCGGTCGGACGTCCTGTGGTGGACTCGGCCGAACCTACCGGCCGATGGGCGCATTCTGTCAATAGTTGCCTGACCTGCATCGTTTAGCGAACTTGCCTGGTCAGTCCCGAAGATCCCCAGGTCGCGGCAGAACGGGGGCGCCTTCGATCGGCGGTACGAAATGTCCGCACGTCACTCGTTCGGCCGTACGTAGACAGTTTGTCCGAAGACCACCGTGCGCAAGCAGACCGGGAGCTCGGCACCGGGGCTGAGGTCGGGCAGTCCGGGCGTTCCCGACCTGGGGTCCGTCGACCAGCGCGCCACCCGGTCGTCCGGGGCCTGGACCACCAGTTCCTCGGTACGCCAGACCGCGTAGTCGGCCGGGGCGCCGGGCACCAGGGTACCCGCGTCGTCGCGCCCGACCGCCCGCCAGCCGCCCCGGGTGTGCGCGGTGAAACCGGCCCGGACCGAGATCCGGTGCTCGGGCGTCCGGTGGAACGCGGCAGCCCGCACCGTCCCCCACGGGTCCAGCGGGGTGACCGGGCTGTCGGAACCGAACGCGAGGGGCACACCGGCCCGCAGGAGGGCCGCGTACGGGTTGAGGGTCCTCGCCCGCCCGGCGCCCAGCCTGCGGGCGTACATGCCCTCCTCACCGCCCCAGGCGGCGTCGAAGGCGGGCTGCACCGAGGCGGTGAGGCCGAGTTCGGCGAAAGCGGCCACGGTCTCCGGCGTGAGCATCTCCGCGTGTTCGACGCGGTGCCTGGCGGCCCGCACCCGGCCGAGGCCGACCTTCTCGGCCGACGCCCTGATGCCTTCGACCACGGCGGTGAGCGCCGCGTCGCCGATGGCGTGGAAGCCGGCCTGGAGCCCGGCCTCGGTGCAGGCGGCGACATGGGCGGCGATCTGTGCGGCGTCCAGATGGGCGGTGCCCGTCACCGGAGCGTCGGCGTACGGCTCGTGGAGGCAGGCGGTGTGCGAACCGAGCGACCCGTCGACGAAGAGGTCCCCCGCCGCGCCCACCGCACCGAGCTCCCGGATGCGGCGGGCGTCCTTCTCGCCGCCGACCCGCTCGGCCCAGTAACCGAAGACGCGCGGCCCCGGCTCCCCCGCGGCCAGCTTCAGCAACGCGGTGAAGTCCTCCTCGTCGGAGATGTCGGGGCCACCGCACTCGTGGACCGTGCCGATCCCGAGGGACGCCGCGTGCGCCAGCGCGGCACGCTGGGCATCGGCACGCTGCCGCGGCGAGACGGCCTCGTGGGCGGCCGCGCGCACCGCGTGGTGGGCGGCGCCCGTCAGCGGCGCGTCGGGCCGGTAGCCGGCCATGGAGGCGACCCGGGGGACGAGGTCGAGCAGCGCGGTCGTGGCGACCGCCGAGTGGACGTCGATCCGGGGCAGATAGACCGGCCGGCCGGCCGCCGCCGCGTCGAGTTCGGCGCGCGTGGGCGGGCGTTGCTCCGGCCAGCGGGTGGCGTCCCAGCCGTGGCCCAGGATCACCCGGTCGCCGGGGTGCGCCGCCACGTACGCCCGCACGAGAGCGAGCGCCTCGCCGAGGGTGCGGGCGCCCGAGAGGTCGAGGCCGGTGAGGGCCAGACCGGTCGCCGTGGTGTGGACGTGCGCGTCGGTGAACGCGGGAGTGACCAGCGCCCCGTCGAGGTCGATCACTTCGTCGACACCGCCGGCGAAGGCGTCGGCGGCCCCTTCGGAGCCCACCCAGGCGACATGGCCCCGTTCGACCACCATGGCGGTCGCGAAGGGGTCGGCGGGGCTGTGGACGTCTCCACCGCGCAGCAGCACGGTGCGGTGTTCGCTCTGGGGGGCGGTGCTCTCGGTCATGAGGACCAGTCTCCCGCCTGCCGGGGCCCGCGCCGTGCGCGGCCCCCCTCAGATCTGCGGCGGGCGCGCCTCGTAGGCCGTGGAGAGGACGACGGTGGTGCGGGTGGAGACGCCGGCGAGCGTACGGATCCGGGTGAGCAGGTGCTCCAGCTCCCGCGGGGTCGCGACCCGCACCTTGAGGATGTAGTTCTCGTCGCCCGCGACGCTGTGACAGGCCTCCAGTTCCGGGACGCCCGCGAGCCGCTCCGCGATGTCGTCCGGCGCACTCGGATCGAAGGGCTTCACCGAGATGAACGCGGTCAGCGGCAGGCCGACGGCCTCGGGGTCGACGACCGCGGCATAGCCCCGGATCACCCCGCGCTGCTCCAGCCTGCGGACGCGCTGATGAACGGCCGAGGTGGACAGGCCGGTGGCCTTGCCCAGGTCGGTGTAGCTCATCCGCCCGTCCTTGACGAGCAACTCCACGATTTGACGGTCCAGCTCCTCCATATGGATCAATCTATGGCCCCGGGCCCTCCAGGCACAGCCGTGGAGGGCGGCAAGGGGCACCTGCGGCGGGCATGTGACGAATGCCACAGGTTTACGCGCCAGTAGCCGGCCTCCTCACGGTTACCTCGAATGCCCGACGGGAAGTGCTTGCTGTGGTCGAGGCCGCGGCGCCTTGTCGGCCCACCCGAGGGGGGAATTTCCCATGCAGAGCCTGAAGCTCACCGGACGTACCGAACCGGAGCCCGTTGATCCTTTCGAGGACACCGCTCCCGACGCGTACGACACGTTCGAGATGTACCGGGTCGTCTGCCCGGACTGCGCGCAGCCCATCGCGCTCCTGGCGGACGAGGACGTGCTGCCCGAGCACGCGCTGTGCCCCACCCCGTGGAATCCGTTCGTCCTGACGGTGTGTGCCGGCACCGGCCGCGCCGCGTCGAAGGCCCGGCCTGCCGACGAGTCGGCCGACGCCCAGGAGCAGGAGACGGCCCTGCTGCTGACGCTCCCCCAGGGACTCGACTGGAGGATGCAGCCGTTCTCGCACGCCGGAGGAGCCGGTTCGCGCCCGCTCCGGGTGCCCCACCAGCTGCGTCGCGACGCCGCCTGAGAACGACGCAGCAGCAGGGGGCGACGCCCGGAAGGCGGACCGCCCGCACCGGGACGGCCACCGGGCCGTGGTGGTGCGGGCGGTCCGTGAACGGGTCGGTCAGTCCATGGCTGAACGGGGCGGGCAGTCCGTGGCCGGGTCGGTCAGTCCATGGCTGGACGGGGCGAGCAGTCCGTGACCGCTGCGGCCTGGTGCGGGCAGTCCGTGACCGCCGCGCCCGGGTGCGGCGCACCAAGAGGACACGGCGAACAGTCGCTCGAATCGGGTGAGCAGTGACCCGGCCCGGCTCCGCGCCGTTGGCCCGGTATGACCCCGCTGCACTCCATGGCCGGCCCCGGTCGCCGCCGGCTGTCCGCTCCGGCCTCCGAAGAATCGGTTCCGCAGTCCCGCACCGCGTCGGCGCCTCCGGACCCTGCCCGCCCGGCGCCCCGGTCGGCTCCGCGTTCGGCACCGCACTCCTCCGACCCGCCCATCTACCGGGCGCTGCTCCGGCACTGGGAGAGCACCAGCAGGACCCTGCCGGGCCGTCATGACCAGGAGTGGAACCGGATCATGACGACACCCGTGTGGTCGGACCGGCCGCTGCCGGTCAGCGCGTCTCAGGACCCGCGAGGTGGCGGGCGATGACCATCCGCTGGATCTGATTGGTGCCCTCGACGATCTGCAGCACCTTGGCCTCACGCATGAGCCGCTCGACGGGGAAGTCCAGGGTGTAGCCGTACCCGCCGAGGACCTGGACGGCGTCGATGGTGACCCGCATCGCCGCGTCCGTGCAGAACAGCTTGGCCATCGCCGCCTGCCGCGAGAAGGGGCTCCCCGCGTCACGCAGCCGGGCGGCCTCCAGGTAGAGCGCGCGGCCGGCCTCGATCTGCGTGGCCATGTCGGCGAGCATGAACCGCAGCCCCTGGAAATCCGCGATGGGGCGGCCGAACTGCCGGCGCCCGGTGGCATAGGCGACGGCCTCGTTCATCGCCGCCTGGGCGACGCCGATGGCACAGGCGGCGATCCCCAGCCGGCCGGAGTCGAGCGCGGACAGGGCGATCGCGAAGCCCTGCCCCTCCTCGCCGATCCGGCGGGCATCGGGGACCCGCACACCGTCGAAGTGCAGCTGGGCGGTGGGCGAACCCTTCATCCCCATCTTCTTCTCGGGGACGGCGGCGCCGAGGCCGGCGGCGTCCCCGGGGACGAGGAAGGCGGTGATGCCGCGGGGGCCGTCGACACCGGTGCGGGCCAGGACCGTGTAGAAGTCGGCGATGCCGCCGTGCGTGATCCACGCCTTGGTACCGGTGATGACCCAGTCCTCACCGTCCCGTACGGCCTTGGTGCGCAGCGAGGCGGCATCGGAGCCCGAGGCGGGCTCCGAGAGGCAGTAGGCGCCCAGCAGGCCGCCTCCGAGCATCGCCGGGAGGTGTTCGGTCTGCTGGTCCTTGGTGCCGTAGCCGGCGACCGCGTGGCAGGCGAGGGAATGGACGCTGACGCCGAGCCCGACGGTGAGCCGGGCGGAGCTGAGCTCTTCGAGTGCCTGGAGGTAGACCTCGTACGGCTGGTCCCCGCCGCCGTGGGCGGAGTCGTAGGGCAGGCCCAGGAGTCCGGACTCGGAGAGCAGGGTGAAGACGTCGCGCGGGAAACGGCCCGCGTCCTCCTCCTCTGCGGCCCGCGGCACGATCTCCCGCTGGGCGATGTCGCGGACGAGCGCGATGAGCTGCCTGGACTCGTCGGTGGGCAGACGGCGTTCCACCAATTGCGGGGCACGGTCGGACATGACGGCGCTCTCCTCCCTGTCGGGCGTTGCGGCGGTCACGCGCGCGGGGTGTGAGCGGCGCCGCCGGGGGATCTCCGGACGGGGCCCGGAAAACACTGCTGCCCAGCCGATGTTGCCCTCCCGGATTACGAGAAGCGCAGGCAGGCGGCAGTGGCGGGTTGAGTATGCCCGATCGGACGGTATCCGTCACCGGTTGACGGAACTGGCCCCGGCACAGCCGGTGGAAGTCTCGACGATCACCGGAATTGGTCCGAACCATTGACCCAACTGGTCTAGTCCATCTACGGTTCCCAGCGAACCGACTTTCCGCGTTCATGCCAAATTCGTATGTGCGCCGGTAGCCGGTCGTCCACTGGCACGTCCCCTCCCCCACGAGGAGCAACCATGACCGGACTGCATCGCCCGGGAGCCCGCATGCGGGCTGTCGCCGCTGCCGCCTGCACCGCCGCCCTGGGCGCAGCCCTGCTGGGCGTCGCGGGCACCGGGTCCGCCGGAGCGGCCCCCGCCGCCGAGCAGGACCCCGCACCCGCGGCAGCGCCGGCCGCCCCCACAGCGGCCGGCGACAAGGTGGTCGGATACTTCACCAACTGGGGTGTCTACCAGCGCAATTACCACGTCAAGAACATCGAGACCTCCGGCTCGGCCGACAAGCTCACGCACATCAACTACGCCTTCGGCAACGTCCAGGGCGGCAAGTGCACGGTCGGCGACTCCTACGCCGACTACGAGAAGGCCTATACGGCCGACCAGTCCGTCGACGGCGTCGCGGACACCTGGGACCAGGAGCTGCGCGGCAACTTCAACCAGCTGCGCAAGCTGAAGAAGCTGCACCCGGACCTCAAGGTCATCTGGTCGTTCGGCGGCTGGACCTGGTCCGGCGGCTTCGGTGAGGCGGCCAAGAACCCGGCCGCGTTCGCCGAGTCCTGCTACAACCTGGTCGAGGACCCGCGGTGGGCCGATGTCTTCGACGGCATCGACATCGACTGGGAGTACCCCAACGCCTGCGGTCTGACCTGCGACACCAGCGGCCGTGACGCCTACGGCAACCTGCTGTCGGCGCTCCGTTCCAAGTTCGGCGGCAGCAACCTGGTCACCTCGGCGATCAGCGCGGACGGCTCGGACGGCGGCAAGCTCGACGCGGTCGACTACGGCGGCGCTTCGCAGTACGTCGACTGGTACAACCCGATGACGTACGACTTCTTCGGCGCCTGGGACGCGAAGGGCCCGACGGCCCCGCACTCCCCGCTGACGTCCTACACGGGCATCCCGAAGGAGGGCTTCAACAGCGAGGCGGCCATCGGCAAACTGAAGGCCCAGGGCGTCCCCGCCTCGAAGCTGCTGCTCGGCATCGGCTTCTACGGCCGCGGCTGGACCGGCGTCACCCAGGACGCACCCGGCGGCACCGCCACCGGCGCGGCCCCCGGCACGTACGAAGCGGGCATCGAGGACTACAAGGTCCTCAAGAACAGCTGCCCCACGACCGGCACGGTCGCCGGCACGGCGTACGCCCACTGCGGCACCAACTGGTGGAGCTACGACACCCCGGCCACCATCGGCACCAAGATGGCGTACAAGAACCAGCAGGGCCTCGGCGGCACCTTCTTCTGGGAGCTCAGCGGTGACACCACCGACGGCGAGCTGATCAAGGCGATCAACTGACGTCGTCGCGGCAGGCATGACGGGGCGGGGAGCCGGGCGGGCTCCCCGCCCCGTCACGTCCGGGGACGGGGGCGGGAAGGGGTGCGGGTCACATGAGGCCGAGCTGCGTGACGAACATGGCGATGACGACGACGAGCGTCCAGCCCAGGACGTTCTCCAGCAGCTTGGAGCCGTCCTCGGGCCCGCCGGTCCGCGAACGGCGGCGGGCAGAGGTGGTGGGTGCGGCGGCAGTCGCGGTCATGGCATCTCGTTCGGTCGGCCGGCAGTCGTTGTCCCCCGAGGACCCGACCACAGTGCCAGCCCGGCAGGCCCCCGGGGTAGAGATGTGCGTCACCGCCCCGGGGGCGCCGGACCGCGTCAGCGGATGCCGACGGCCGCCAGGGCCCGGCGCTGGGCGGGTGTGGGGTGGGCGGGGAAGTACAGGTAGCAGACGCCGCCTGTGCCCGACACCACACTGCCGCTCGCGTTGTAGCGCTTGGTGCGGAGCCAGATCGTCTCCCACTCGTGCCGCAGGTAGACACGCCGCACCGCCTCGTCGCTCGGCGACGCCGGGTCGTTGGCGATCACGTCGCCGTCCTCGGTGAAGCCGATCACCGTCATCAGGTGGCCGGAGGTCCCGTAGCCCGCACCGGTCAGTTCGGTCTTGAGGAACGACTGCGACGTTATGACCGGGATACCGGCCCGGATCAGGGTCTCCAGGTCCGTCAGCGAGCCGAGCCGGGTCACCACGGCGTTCATGTCGTCGTACGTCGCCGCGTAGGCGGCGTTGAACGGCCAGTTCCCGCAGCCCTCGTACTGGTTGTCGTACGTGAAGCGCGCCGCGTGGCAGACCTGCGGGTCCGCCAGTCCCGGCTCGACCCAGGAGAGGTCCTCGGCGGAGGGCCTGCGGCCCCAGTACTCGATGATCATCTGCGAGGAGGTGGGGCTGCACCACGCCTCGCCGCCGTTGTCGTACTCGGGGTACTGCCCCACGTGCACGTTCTGCGAGTAGCGCGGCACCGGCAGCTCCCGGGCGAGGCCGGGGGCGGAGGCGGGGACGGTGAAGCGGTCGGGGACGTCCGAGGCCATCGCGCCCAGGCGCCACACCGTGGGCGTCAGCCGGGTGCCCGGCCTGCGGTACAGGGTCAGCCTCAGGCGGTAGGTCAGGAGCCGCAGGCCGCTCGCCGCGTCGTCGACCGAGAAGGTGTCGGTCCAGATGGAGCTCTTGCCGTCACTCTGGTCGTCGACGGAGGTGCGGCGGATGTCGCCGTCGCCCGCGGCCCAGCGGCCCATGACGTACCAGGGCGTCTCGGTGCCGTCCGAGTAGTCGCCCCGGAGTTCGATCTGGATCCAGGTGCCGGCGGGCGTGTCCGCGTTCCAGGAGGCGATCACCTCGGTGGCCGGGACGCCGGAGCGGTGGACCGGCGAGGTCCAGGTGGCGTAGTCCCACGCCGCGGTGGTGCCGGTGTGCGGGTCCGTGTAGTCGGTGCGCCCGAGGGGGTGCCCGATCACCAGCCCTGCCCGGCGGCCCGCCACGGCGCGGGTCCCGGCGCCGGAACCGCAGCGCCAGTCGGTGTACGTCGTCCAGAAGCGGTTGTCCACGAGAGAGGCTGCCGCCGATGGTGAGCCGGGCCGGGTGAGGGGCGGAGCCGCGGCGGACGCGGAAGCGGCGGACGACACCGCTCCGGCGCCGGCCGCTGCCGCGATCGCGGCGGTGAGCACGGTTCTGCGTGAGGTCGGACTGGGCATGGGCGAGACCCCCGGTCGTAAGCGGAATGGGGCTGCAGGTGCACGACAGAGCGCCAACTATTGCGGGTCGCGGCCCGGTTCGGCCAGCGATTCGGCCCGTGCCGACGGACCAATATGGGTCTGGACCACTGGCGTGACCTGCGACTGCTCCCCGCCGGCCACCGGCTCGTAGGCTGAAGGCATGAACGACCTCTCGCGCCTTGCCGCACGGCTGCGCACCCTGCCGCCGTCCTGCGGGCCGGTCCGGCTGATCGCCGTCGACGGCCATGCGGGATCGGGCAAGAGCACCTTCGCCGCCCGACTCGCGGCGGCGCTCGGCGACGCTCCCGTACTGCACCTGGACGATCTGGCCACCCACGAGGAACTGTTCGGCTGGACCGGAAGACTGCGGGAGCAGGTGACCGGCCCGCTGTCGCGCGGCGAGACCGCCCACTACGAGCCGTACGACTGGACCGCGCGCGGCTTCGGTCCGCCGCGCGCCCTCGCCCCGGCCCCGCTGGTGCTGATCGAAGGAGTCGGCGCGGGTCGGCGGGCCCTGCGTCCTTGCCTCACGCATTTGGTGTGGATGGACCTGCCTGCCGCGGAGTCCTGGGCTCGGGGCCGCCGGCGTGACGGACCGGCGCTGAACGCCTTCTGGGACGGCTGGACGGCCGCCGAGGCAGCCCATTTCTCGGCCGATCCCTCGCGCCCCTGGGCCGATGCCCTGGTACGCCAGTTGCCTGTGGGGTACGAGTGGCTGGAGGGAACCCCCGCCCCAACAGGAATGAATCATTCCGTCACCCATCGTGATCACCCGGCCCGGCCATACTGAGCAGTCGGAAATCGGGCCGGAAGTGCCTCAACTCTGCTTGACCCGGGGGCGGTACAGGTCTTACGTTCTCAATGTGCGGCTTTTCGGAGCCCCCGCAGACGCGAAGCCCCCGGTTGTTCCCCCGTGATCGGGGGCTTCGTTCTGTGCTCGACGCCTATTTCAGGGCTCTCCGCACCCCCTTCCGCTCACCGTGGGTCACGACCTCTCTTCGGCCTGCGGCGCCCTTAGTCGCACACTCCCTGCGCAGGTACGATGCCTCTCGGTGCGGTCAATTCCCGTCCATGGCACAGTGATTCGGCGCGCCTCGGCGGGCTGTCGTGCGACGGGACATCCTGGGGGCACGGTTGGTGGGGGACCTGATGGATATCGGCACGCAGGGCGCACAGGCCCCGGCCGACCTCGCGTGGCTGCGCGGCGTGGACGCCTACACGATGGGCGCCTATCCGCAGGCCGAGGAGGAGTTCAGAGCCGCGGTACGCCTCGACCCCGGCATGGCGGACGCCTGGCTCGGCCTCCACGCGCTGCGGGTCGACACGACGACGGCACTCCTGCACATGTACCGCCATCGCGACCGGTTCGGCGACCAGCGCGGCCGGCACCGACGCACACTCAACTCCTGGTACTGGCTGGGCTGGTGGGTCCAGCCGGTACTGGAGAGTCCGCGGGACCTGCTGCTCGCGCACGCCTCGCACTGGCTGGACGGCCGCCACGTCCCCGAGCTCGACCGGGCGCTGGCCGGTCTGCCGCCGGTCGACGCCGACCCCCAGGTCCGCTTCCTGCACGCCTGCCGCGCCTACCTCGTCAAGGACTGGGAGCAGCTCGTACGCCATACGGAGCAGCTGATCGACGATCCGCTGCTCGGCATCGAGGCCGGGCTCTTCGGCGGGATGGCGCGGGTGCGGCTGGAGATGTACGGACAGGCCGAACCTCTGCTGTCCACCGCGCTCATGCGCTGCCGCAGCGAGCAGCCGCAGCGCAAGGAACTGCGCTACTGGCTGGCCCGGGCGCACGAGGGCACGGGCCGCAGCGCGGCCGCACTGCCCCTGTACCGGGCGGTTCACCGGATCGACCCGGCCTTCATGGACACCTCGGCGCGGCTGGCCGCGATCGCGGACTACGACGGGCTGGACGGCTCCGAGGAGGTGTCCGGCCTGGCCGCGGTCTCGCTGACCGGCCTGGGCGCCGACGGTACGTTCGCGGAGGTGCAGCCGGACGGCGACTCGCTGCTGGGCACCGATCTGGTGGACAGCCGGGAACTGCGGCCGGGCGACGAGCCGGCGGATCTGCCGGGCGTCGGGGTGTCCCCTCCGCCGGGCGGGGCGCGGGAGAAGACCGCGGTCCCCGGCCAGTCCGCCCAGCAGCCCTTCCCGGCGGGGCCCAGTGATCCCGTGCTGCTCGCCGAGGCGCTCGCGGCGCTGGAGGGGATGGTCGGCCTGGAGCCGGTGAAGCGTCAGGTCAAGGCGCTGTCGGCGCAGCTGAACATGGCGCGGCTGCGGGCGGGCCAGGGGCTGCCCGTACAGCCGCCGAAGCGGCATTTCGTCTTCTCGGGGCCCTCCGGGACCGGCAAGACCACGGTGGCCAGGATTCTGGGCCGGGTGTTCTACGCGCTCGGCCTGCTGGGCGGAGACCACCTGGTCGAGGCCCAGCGGGCCGACCTCGTCGGGGAGTTCCTGGGCCAGACGGCGGTGAAGGCCAACGAGCTGATCGACTCGGCGCTGGGCGGGGTGCTCTTCGTCGACGAGGCGTACAGCCTCTCCAACACCGGGTACAGCAAGGGCGACGCGTACGGCGACGAGGCGCTGCAGGTCCTCCTCAAGCGCGCGGAGGACAACCGCGACCATCTCGTCGTCATCCTGGCCGGCTACCCGGAGGGCATGGACCGGCTGCTGTCCACCAACCCCGGGCTCTCCTCGCGCTTCACCACCCGGGTGGACTTCCCCAGCTACCGGCCGCTGGAGCTCACCGCCATCGGTCAGGTGCTGGCCGCGGAGAACGGGGACGCCTGGGACGAGGAGTCGCTGGAGGAGCTGCGGTCCATCAGCGGCCATGTCGTCGACCAGGGCTGGCTGGACGAGCTGGGCAACGGGCGCTTCCTGCGCACGCTGTACGAGAAGAGCTGCGCCTACCGCGATCTGCGGCTCTCGGGATACGCGACGGTGCCGACGCGCGACGATCTTTCGACGCTGCGGCTCCCGGATCTGATGCAGGCGTACGGCGAGGTGCTGTCGGGGCGGGGGCCGGTGGGCCGGGGCCGGCAGGAGCCGCCGGAGCTGTGAGACGGTCCCGCCCCCGGACACCGGTGGACCCGGCGGCCGAGGGCGGACCGCGCTATCCGACCAGGGCGGACAGCTCGTCCGCGCCGGTCTGCCGCTCCCCGGTGCGGCGGGGCTCCGCGACCCGGTGGGCCGGGTCCCGTACCTCGCCGACCAGCATTTCCAGTACGTCCTCCATGGCCACCAGGCCGAGGACCCGGCCCGACGCGTCGGCGACCTGGGCCAGATGCGTCGCCGCGCGGCGCATCACGGTCAGGGCGTCGTCGAGGGGCAGCTCGGCCCGTACGGTCGCCATGGGGCGCCACACGTGCTGCGGGACGGCCCGCTCACCGTCCTCCAGGTCGAGGACGTCCTTGACGTGCAGGTAGCCCATGAAGGGGCCGCCGCCCTCCGCGCAGACGGGGAAGCGCGAGTAGCCCGTCCGCACCGTGAGCTCCTCGATCCGGCGCGGGGTGACGGACGGGTCCACCGTCACCAGGGCCGCCCGGTGCAGGAGCACGTCGGTGACGGGCCTGCTGCCCAGCTCCAGGGCGTCCTCCAGCCGCTCCTGCGCCTCCGGCTCCAGGAGCCCGGCCTGTCCGGAGTCCTCGACGAGCCGGTTGAGCTGCTCGCTGGTGAAGACGGCCTCCACCTCGTCCTTGGGCTCGACGCCGAAGAGCCGGAGCACCAGCCGGGCGCAGGCGCCCAGCGCCGAGGTGACGGGCCGGCAGAGCCGGGCGAAACCGACGAGGCCGGGGCTCAGCCACAGCGAGGTCTTCTCCGGGGCCGCCATCGCCAGGTTCTTCGGGACCATCTCGCCGATGACGAGGTGGAGGAAGACGACGAGGACCAGCGCCAGCACGAAGCCGAGCGGATGGATCAGTCCTTCGGGCAGGTGCGCCGCGTGGAAGACCGGCTCCAGCAGATGGGCGACGGTCGGCTCCGCGACGGCGCCCAGCGTCAGTGAGCAGATGGTGATGCCGAACTGGGCGGCCGCCATCATCTGCGGCAGGTTCTCCAGGCCGTACAGCACCTTGCGGGCCTGGCTCGACCCGGCTGCCGCCAGGGGTTCGATCTGGCTGCGGCGCACCGAGACGAGGGCGAACTCCGCCCCGACGAAGAAGCCGTTCGCCAGGACGAGAAGTCCGGCGAAGGCCAACTGGACCAGGCTCATCGCGCCGCCTCCAGGACCCGGCGGGAGGCCCGCGGCGCGTCGGCCGGTGCGGGTGCCTCGGCCAGGCGTACGAAGCGCACCTTCTCGGCCCGGTAGTGGCCGACCTGGCGGACGGCGATCCGCCAGCCGGGCAGTTCCGCCCGGTCACCGGGGGCGGGGATCCGGCCGAGCAGGTCGGCGACCAGCCCGGCGACGGTCTCGTACGGGCCGTCGGGCACGTCGAGGCCTATCCGGCGCAGGGTCAGTACCCGGCAGCTCCCTTCGGCGTCCCAGGCGGGGTGCCCGTCCTCGGGGGCGGCGGCGGCCAGCTCGGGGCGGTCGGCGCCTTCGGCGTCGTGCTCGTCCCGCACCTCGCCGACGAGCTCCTCGATGATGTCCTCCAGGGTGACGACGCCTGCGGTGCCGCCGTATTCGTCGACCACGACGGCGATCGGCTGCTCGTTGCGCAGCCGCTGGAGCAGCTGCTCCACGGGCAGGGACTCGGGCACCAGCAGCGGCGGCACGGCGATCCGGCCGGCCGGGGTCCGCAGGCGGTCCTGGGCGGGCACGGCCAGTGCGTCCTTGAGGTGGATCATCCCGACGACCTCGTCGATGCGTTCCCGGTAGACGGGAAAGCGGGAGAGGCCCGTGGCACGGGTGAGGTTGAGGACGTCCTGTGCGGTCGCGGAGGACTGGAGGGCGCTGACCTTCACCCGCGGGGTCATCACGTGCTGGGCGGTGAGCCCGGCGAGCGAGAGGGTCCGCACGAAGAGGTCCGCGGTGTCCTGTTCGAGGGTGCCGGCCTCGGCCGAGTGCCGCGCGAGGGAGACCAGCTCCCCCGGCGTACGGGCGGACGCCAGCTCCTCGGTCGGCTCGACGCCCAGCAGCCGCACCAGACGGTTGGCGGCGGTGTTCAGCAGGCCGATCACCGGGCGGAAGACCCGGGTGAAGCCCTGCTGGGGTCCGGCGACGAACCGGGCGACCTGGAGCGGTTTGGAGACCGCCCAGTTCTTCGGTACGAGTTCGCCGATGACCATCTGGACGGCGGCCGCGAGCAGCATGCCGATGACCACGCTGATGCCGGGGACGGCACCGTCGGGCAGACCGGTCAGGGACAGTGGGCCTTCCAGCAGCTGGGCGAGAGCCGGCTCGGCGAGCATGCCGACCACCAGTGAGGTGATGGTGATGCCGAGCTGGGTGCCGGAGAGCTGGAAGGAGAGTTCGCGCAGGGCGTCGACGACGGTTCGGGCCCGCCGGTCGCCCTCGGCGGCGGCGCGCTCGGCGTCCGCCCGTTCCACGGTGACGAGCCCGAACTCGGCTGCCACGAAGAACCCGTTGGCGAGGATGAGGAGGAATGCCGCGCTGAGAAGCAGCAGGGGGGTGGTCATGCCGCCGCCTCCACGGAGGGGGCGGCGCAGGTACTACCGGACGATCCGTCCATTGCTGGAGGGAGTCACTCCTTGGGTCGCAGGAAAGCCCCGCGGGCCTCAGGGGCCTCTGGTGCGGGGCGGGGCGCACAGGGCGCCGCCACCCTCCAGAGTAATCAACAAGAGGCCCTGCGGGGCAGGGGGCTCAGCCGTTGTCCTTGCCGGTGCCGCGGTTCTCGGCGAGGGCGCGCAGCGTTCTGGCGTCCCGGATGGCCTGTTCCTTGGCGATTCCGGGCTGGATGCCGAGGGCGGGCATGCTGGTCCCGTCGCTGAGGTCGAGGAAGACCCACGGGTCGCCGGCGCGCAGGTTGACGCGGACGATCTCCGCCCAGGACAGCCGCCGGGTACGCGTGAGGTTGACCACGGTCACCCCGCTGTCGTCCGCCACGATCCTGGGACGGCTGAGCAGCGCCAGGACGCCGAAGAAGAGCAGTGCGGTGAAGACGAAGCTGGCCCGCTCTCCCCCGCTGAGCTGCTCCAGGGTGAAGGCGACGACGGTGATGACGGCGAACATCACCGCCCCGACGCTCAGCAGGACCACCCGGGTGCGGGTGGGCCGGAAGGTGACCGGAAGGGCGGGGAGTGCGGGGGCAGGCATGGTCTTCTTCCGTCTCCCGCCGTCAGAGGCGGCAGGCGTGGATGGCCGTGGTGAGGATGGCACGGGCGCCGAGGTCGTACAGGTCGTCCATGATCCGCTGCGCCTCCTTGGAGGCGACCATGGACCGGACGGCGACCCAGCCCTCGTGGTGCAGCGGGGAGATGGTCGGCGACTCCAGGCCCGGGGTGAGGGCCACGGCGCGCTCCAGGTGCTCCACGCGGCAGTCGTAGTCCATCATCACGTAGCTGCGGGCCACCAGGACGCCCTGGAGGCGGCGCAGGAACTGCTGGACCTTGGGGTCGTCGTCGGGGGCGCCGGTGCGGCGGATGACGACCGCTTCCGACTTCATGATCGGCTCGCCGATGACTTCGAGTCCGGCGTTGCGCAGACTGGTGCCGGTCTCGACGACGTCGGCGATGATCTGGGCGACTCCGAGCTCGATGGCCGTCTCCACGGCACCGTCGAGGTGGACCACGGAGGCGTTGACGCCGGTCTCGGCCAGGTGCTTGGCGACGATGCCCTCGTAGGAGGTGGCGATCGTCATGCCGTCGAAGTCCTGCGGGCCGACGGCGGTGCCGGGCTTGGTGGCGTAGCGGAACGTGGAGCGGGCGAAGCCGAGCTGGAGGATCTCCTCGGCATCGGCACCGGAGTCCAGCAGCAGGTCGCGGCCGGTGATGCCGATGTCGAGGCGGCCCGAGCTCACGTAGATCGCGATGTCGCGCGGGCGCAGGTAGAAGAACTCGACCTGGTTCTCGGGGTCGACGAGGACGAGCTCCTTGGACTCCTTGCGCTGCTTGTAGCCCGCCTCATGGAGCATCGCCATCGCAGGCCCGGAGATAGCACCCTTGTTGGGGACGGCGATGCGCAGCATGAAGTCGGGTTTCCTTTGCGAAAGGGGTGACTGGAACGTGCGGACGGGTGCGGAGGTCGCGCTCAGAGGTGGGCGTAGACGTCGTCGAGGGAGATTCCGCGCGCCACCATCATCACCTGGACGTGGTAGAGCAGCTGCGAGATCTCCTCGGCGGCGGCGTCCTTGCTCTCGTGCTCGGCGGCCATCCAGACTTCGGCGGCCTCCTCGACGACCTTCTTGCCGATGGCATGCACGCCCTTGTCCACCAGTTCGGCGGTACGGGAAGTGGAGGGGTCGCCGTTGGCGGCCTTGAGCTGCAGCTCGGCGAAGAGCTCTTCGAAGGTTTTGTTCGCCATGATGTCCTTAAGAATACGGGGTCCCGGACCCGCACTCAGCGCCAGGGTTCGCTGACCGAGCGCAGCGTGGTGGCGGTGGCCACGGCGGCGGTGACCGCTTCGTGCCCCTTGTCCTCGTTGGAGCCCTCCAGGCCCGCCCGGTCGAGTGCCTGCTCCTCGGTGTCACAGGTGAGGACGCCGAAGCCGACGGGGACACCGGTGTCGACGGCGACCTGGGTGAGACCGTTGGTGACGCCGTGGGACACGTATTCGAAGTGCGGGGTACCGCCCCGGATGATCACGCCGAGGGCGACGATCGCGTCGTACCCGCGGCCGGCCAGCACCTTGGCGACGACGGGGAGCTCGAAGCTGCCGGGAACCCGCAGCAGGGTCGGCTCGTCGATGCCCAGCTCGTGCAGCGCGCGCAGTGCACCGTCGACGAGTCCGTCCATGACCTTCTCGTGCCACTGCGCCGCGACGACGGCGACGCGCAGGTCACCGCAGTTGCGTACGGACAGTTCGGGTGCACCCTTGCCGCTCATGTCTCTCCTACTTCGTTCCGGAAATGTGCTTGTGTGTTACTGGTTGCCGCAGGTCGACACGGTGGTGGCGTCGAGCCACGGCAGGTCGTGTCCCATGCGGTCGCGCTTGGTGCGCAGGTAGCGCAGATTGTGCTCGCCGGCCTTGACGGGCATCGGCTCCCGGCCGGTGACGGACAGGCCGTGCCGCAGGATCGCGGCGGTCTTCTCGGGGTTGTTCGTCATGAGCCGCAGACTGCGGACGCCGAGGTCCTGGAGGATCTGGGCACCCGCCGCGTAGTCCCGGGCGTCGGCGGGCAGGCCGAGCTCCAGGTTGGCGTCCAGGGTGTCGACGCCGCGCTCCTGGAGTTCGTACGCGCGCAGCTTGGACAGCAGTCCGATGCCGCGGCCCTCGTGGCCGCGCAGATAGACGACCACGCCGCGGCCCTCCTCCGTGATGCGCCGCATGGAGGCGTGCAGCTGAGGCCCGCAGTCGCAGCGCTGGGACTGGAAGATGTCGCCGGTCAGGCACTCGGAGTGGACCCGGACCAGGACGTCCTCGCCGTCCCCGATGTCACCGTGGACCAGGGCGACGTGCTCGACGCCGTCCACGGTGGAGCGGTAGCCGTACGCGGTGAAGGCGCCGAAGTCGGTCGGCAGCCGCACCTCCGCCTCGCGGCGGACGGTCGGCTCGGAGGTACGGCGGTAGGCGATCAGGTCCTCGATGGAGATGATCGTCAGGCCGTGCTTGCGGGCGAACGGGACCAGCTGGGGCAGGCGCAGCATGACGCCGTCCTCCCCGGCGATCTCGACGATGGCCCCGGCGGGCCGCAGTCCGGCCAGCCGGGCGAGGTCGACGGCGGCCTCGGTGTGGCCGTTGCGTACGAGCACCCCGCCGGAGCGGGCGCGCAGCGGGAAGATGTGGCCGGGGCGGACGAAGTCGCCGGGGCCCGCCGTACCGCCGGCGAGCAGCCGGAGCGTGGCGGCCCGGTCGGCGGCGGAGATGCCGGTGCTCACGCCGTGGGCGGCCGAGGCGTCGACGGAGACGGTGAAGGCGGTCTTCATCGACTCGGTGTTGTGCGCGACCATCTGCGGCAGTTCGAGCCGCTCCAGCTCGTCGTTCTCCATGGGCGCGCAAATCAGTCCGCGGCACTCGCTCATCATGAAGGCGACGATCTCGGGTGTGGCCTTCTCCGCCGCGATGACGAGGTCGCCCTCGTTCTCCCGGTCCTCGTCGTCGACGACCACGACGGGCCGGCCGGCGGCGATGTCACGGATGGCCTGCTCGACGGGGTCGAGGGAGAGGTCCTCGACGGGTGCGTCGTGTTCCCGGTGCAACCAGGTGGGCTGGGCAGTCATGCCGTGGCTCCTTCCAGAGCGGGTGTCCGCGTACGCAGCCACCAGTCGCGCATGCCCCACAGGACGAGGGCCCCGTAGACGACGTAGATGAGACCGGAGAAGGCCAGACCGCTGTGGAAGTTGAGCGGTACGCCGACCAGGTCGACGAGGAGCCAGGCGAACCAGAACTCGACCATGCCACGCGCCTGGGCGAGCATCGCCACGAGCGTTCCGGCGAATATGTACGCGTCCGCCCACGGGCTCCACGAGAGCGAGGGGAACGCGGTGAACAGCCCGCCGACCGCGAGGGTGCCGACCGCGGCCCCGCCGAGCAGGTAGCCGCGCTCGCGCCAGGTGGCGAACCGTACGGCGATCGAGCCGTCCTGGGCCTGCTGCCGGCCCCGGGTCCACTGCTGCCAGCCCCAGACGGCCACCGCGATGACGATGAGCTGCTTGCCGACGCTGCCGGCCTGGTGGACGGAGACGTTGGCGGCGACCAGCACGACGCCGGACAGGAGCTGGGCGGGCCAGGTCCAGATCGAGCGGAGCCAGCCCAGGGTCAGGGCGATCAGACCGATCGTGTTGCCGATCATGTCGGACCAGATGATGTGCTGGTCGAAGACGGTGAACGCCTCCGAGTTCAGCCAGTGCAGGGCGCTCACTTCGCCGGCTCCCCGGGCTCCTGGGCGGAGTTGCCGAGCAGCCGCTCGACGTACTTCGCGATGACGTCCACCTCCAGGTTGACCGGGTCGCCGGGCTCCTTGATGCCGAGCGTGGTCAGGGCGAGGGTGGTGGGGATGAGGCTGATGGTGAAGTAGTCGGGTCCGGCGTCCACCACGGTCAGGCTCACGCCGTCGACGGTGATCGATCCCTTCTCCACCACGTAGCGCGTCAGGTCCGCCGGGAGGGAGATCTTCACGATCTCCCAGTTCTCGGAGATCTTGCGTTCGAGGATGCGGCCCGTGCCGTCCACGTGTCCCTGGACGATGTGCCCGCCGAGCCGGCCGCCGAGCGCCATGGGGCGCTCCAGGTTGACCCGGGAGCCGGTCGCCAGCGCGCCCAGGCTCGACCGGTTCAGCGTCTCGGCCATCACATCGGCGGTGAAGTCCTGCTCACCGAGGTCCACGACGGTCAGGCACACCCCGTTGACGGCGATCGAGTCACCGTGTTTCGCGCCCTCGGTGACCACGGGGCCGCGCAGGCGGAATCGGGAGGCGTCGCCGAGGTTCTCGACGGCGGTGACCTCACCCAGTTCTTCGACAATTCCGGTGAACACTCAGATTCCCTTCGGGGCAGGGCCGGGGACGGCGGTGATGCGCAGATCGGGGCCGATGCGTTCGGTCCCGGTCATATCGAGGCGCAACGCCTGCGTGATGGTGGAGATTCCGGCGCCGGCGAGGGCCGCGGGGCCGTCGCCGAGGAGCACGGGGGCGAGATAGCCGACGACCTTGTCGACCAGTCCCGCCGCGACGAAGGCCCCGGCCAGGGTCGGACCGCCTTCGAGGAGTACGGAGCGGACGCCGCGCCCGTGGAGGGCGGCGAGGAGTGCGGGAAGGTCCAGCCCGGGTCCGTCGGCCGCGCGCGGCAGCCGCAGCACGGTCCCGTCGGGCAGGTGGCGGGCGTCGGCGTCCTCGGCGACCGCTACCACGGTGGGCGCGGTCGCGTCGAGGACCCGGGCGCCCGGCCGTACGGCGGTGGCCGTGGTGTCGACGACGACCCGCAGGGGCTGGACGGCACCGTCGACGCCCCGTACACCGAGCTGGGGATCGTCGGTGCGGGCGGTGCCGGAGCCGACCACGACCGCGTCCGCCTCGGCACGCAGCCGGTGGACGTCGGCGCGGGACTCCGCGGAGGTGATCCAGCGGCTGGTGGCGTCGGCGGCCGCGATCCGGCCGTCGAGGCTCGCGGCGTACTTCCAGGTGACGTGCGGCCGGCCGAGGCGCACGGAGGTCAGCCAGGCGGCGTTGACCGCTTCGGCCTCCTCGCCGAGCAGTCCCTGCTCGGCGAGGACCCCGGCGGCGCGCAGGGTGTCCGCACCACCGGTGGCCTGCGGGTTCGGGTCGCCGACCGCGTACACGACACGGGCGATCCCGGCCTCGATCAGAGCCTGGGCACAGGGGCCGGTCCGGCCGGTGTGGTTGCAGGGTTCGAGGGTGACGTAGGCGGTGCCGCCACGGGCCCTCCCGCCGGCCGCGCGCAGGGCGTGGACCTCGGCGTGCGGCCCTCCGGCGCGCTGGTGGAAGCCCTCGCCGACCGGGTGTCCCGCCGCGTCGAGGACGACGCATCCGACGACCGGATTGGGGCTGGTCGAGCCGAGACCGCGGGCGGCGAGCGTGATGGCTCGGCGCATGGCGGTGATGTCGGCTGCGGTGTCCACCGGGTCCTCCTGCCTCTTCGGGCACGGACTCCGGGGCCTGTCGATGACGACAGATGAAGCGGAACGCTGAACAGGGACGCCGAATGCCCGAAAAACGGATGGTCCGGTCGCCCGAAACCCATCCGCCGACGGCGGCGTACCCGCGAAACGGCCCGCCGCGCACTGCCTCCCATCCGGACTTTAACCGTCGGTCCAGGAATCCCACCTGGTCAACCGGCCGCTGGATGCGGACGGGTCGCGGACTATAACCGCCGGTTCGGAATTGCACCGACCCCGGAGTGCGCTGCTGCTGGTACACGATCAGTGTGCCACGACTGGGCGGGGGCCATACGGGTGAACGCTGTGGAGTGGCTCACAGACAGGCCGTAACAAGGGCTCTTTTCGGACACTCGCCCCCTATTGGTCCAGACCTATTGACGCACTGGTCTAGTCCTCTTAATCTCTGCGTCACCTCCGAGGAGCGGTTCCGGGTGTGCGCACACCCGGGAACCAACACGACCCACCCCCTTGCCAGTTGTGTTCTGCCGACCTCCCCAGGAGGAACCGAACGTGCTGTCCCCCACTCGCGCGAGAGCCACCCTGCTCGCAGCCGGCGCCGGTGTCGCCGCCCTGCTGCTCGGCTCGCTCGCCGCAACCCCCTCGCAAGCCGCCGACCAGGAGTCCTGTCGCCCCGACGGGCTCTACGAGACCCCCGGCACAGCCGTCCCGTACTGCTCCGTGTACGACTCCGAGGGCCGCGAGAAGATGGGCGCCGACCACCCGCGGCGCGTCATCGGCTACTTCACCAACTGGCGGACGGGCAAGGACGGCAAGCCCGCCTACCTCGCCTCCGACATCCCGTGGGACAAGGTCACCCACCTCAACTACGCGTTCGCCCACGTCGACGGCGCCAACAAGATCTCGGTCGGCGGCGACGGGCCGGACAACGCCTCGACCGGGATGACGTGGCCGGGAGTCGCCGGTGCCGAGATGGACCCGGATCTCCCCTACAAGGGTCATTTCAACCTGCTCAACAAGTTCAAGAAGCAGTACCCGAACGTGAAGACGATGGTGTCGGTGGGCGGCTGGGCCGAGACCGGCGGCTACTTCGACGACAGCGGCAAGCGGGTCGACTCCGGCGGCTTCTACTCGATGGCGACCAACGCCGACGGCTCGGTCAACCAGGCCGGGATCAACACCTTCGCCGACTCGACCGTCGACTTCATCAAGAAGTACGGCTTCAACGGCGTCGACATCGACTACGAGTACCCGACCACGATGAAGGACGCGGGCAACCCGCTGGACTGGACCCTGTCCAACGCCCGCCGGGCCGGTCTGGTCAAGAGCTACGCCGCGCTGATGAAGACGCTGCGCGAGAAGCTCGACCGGGCGTCCACCGCCGACGGCAAGCACTACCTGCTCAGCGTCGCGGCCCCCTCCTCCGGCTATCTGCTGCGCGGCATGGAGACCTTCCAGGTCCAGAAGTACCTGGACTACGTCAACATCATGTCGTACGACCTGCACGGCGCCTGGAACGAGTACGTCGGCCCGAACGCCGCCCTGTTCGACGACGGCAAGGACGCCGAACTCGCGCAGGCGAGCGTCTACTCCACCTCGCAGTACGGCGGCACCGGCTACCTCAACACCGACTGGGCCTACCACTACTTCCGCGGTTCGATGCCGTCGGGCCGGATCAACATCGGGCTGCCGTACTACACCCGCGGCTTCAAGAACGTACAGGGCGGCACCAACGGCCTGTGGGGCAAGGCGGCCTCCACCGACTGCCCGGCCGGCGCGGGGCTGACCAAGTGCGGGGACGGCGCCGTCGGCATCGACAACCTCTGGCACGACCAGGACACCAACGGCAAGGAGGCACCGGCCGGCTCCAACCCGATGTGGCACGCGAAGAACCTGGAGAAGGGCGTGGTCGGCGACTACGTCACGGACTACGGATTCCCCGCGGACACGAAGCTGACCGGCACCTACGTCCGCAACTACGACTCCACACTGGTCGCGCCGTGGCTGTGGAACGCACAGAAGAAGGTCTTCCTCTCCACCGAGGACGAGCAGTCGGTGAAGGCCAAGGCCGACTACGTGGCCGACCGGGGCATCGGCGGCACGATGATCTGGGAGCTCGCGGGCGACTACGGCTGGAACGCGGCCAAGGGCCAGTACGAACCCGGCTCCACCCTCACCTCGACGATGTACGACACCTTCAAGTCCGCCGCGCCGTACGGGGCGAAGCGCTCCACGATCGACCTGCCGACCCAGGCGCTGGACATCGACGTGTCCTTCGACCAGTTCCCGCTGGGTGACTCCAACTACCCGATCAGCCCCAAGCTGAAGATCACCAACAACACGAAGGCGACGCTGCCCGGCGGCACGGAGTTCCAGTTCGACTACGCGACCTCGGCGCCCGCCAACGCCAAGGACCAGTCCGGCTTCGGCACCACGATCGTGCGCAGCGACCACACCGCCGCGAACAACATCGGCGGCCTCAAGGGCGACTACAACCGTGTCTCGCTCAAGCTGCCGGCCTGGCAGACCCTGGCGCCCGGCGCCTCGGTCCAGGTGGACTTCACGTACTACCTGCCGACGTCCACCCCGTCGAACTGGACGGTGACCTTCGGCGGTCAGTCCTACGCGCTCGCCGCCGACCTGGCGCGCGGCACGACGGTCGTCGAGCCCGGCGCCACCACGCCGACGCCGGACCCGACCGGCACGGGCGGGCCGAGCCCGGACCCGACCGGCGGGACCTGCGCCGCGGCCGCCTGGAGCGCCACGGCCGAGTACGGCGCGGGTGCGACGGTGAGCCATGGCTCGCACCAGTGGAAGGCCAAGTGGTGGACGAAGGGTGACACGCCCGGCTCCACCGGCGAATGGGGCGTCTGGCAGGACCTCGGCGCCTGCTGACCCCCTCCGGGGCGGGGGCCCCTTTCGGGGCCAGGTCCTGTGTCTTGCCCGGCCCTCCGGCGGAGGGTTCCGTCCTCAACCGCCGGACGGGCGGGGGCCCCTTTCGGGGCCGGGTCCTGTGTCTTGGCCCGGTCCTCGGGCGGAGGGTTCCGTCCTCAATCGCCGGACGGGCTTGAGAGGTGCGGGTGCTCCGCGTGGTGCGGGGTGCGCCTTTGCCCGGTGGGTGGGGGTGGGGGCCCTCCGGGGCGTCTCCTCAGAAATGGCGTGTTCACCCGGGACCGCGGGGGACCCGGGTCGTACGCCATTTCCTGCGGGGACTCCCCTGCACGCCCCCACCCTGCATCGCCCGCGTCTGCACACCGGCCCGGCGACTGCCGCAGACGCAAGGCGGCCGGGGCCGGGGCCGTGCAGGGGAGTCCCCGCAGGACGACGAACATCGACCCGGGTCCCTCGCGTACCGGCGGAACGTTCGTCGTTTGAGGAGACGCCCCGGAGGGGCCCCGGCCCCCCACCCACCGGGGAACGGCGCACCGCACCACCGCGGAGCACTCGCACCCCACGGGAACACCCGCACCCGCACAAACCAGCCCGTCCGGCGATTGAGGACGGAACCCCCCGCCCGGGGACCGGGCAAGGTCAGGGACCCCGCGCCAGGGCCCGCCTCACGCCACCGGGGTGAACAACGCGTCCTGCGCCGCCTCTCGCGCAGCGAGCAGCGCGCCGCGCAGGACCGCGGTGCCGCCCAGCAGGCCGGCCCTGACCTCGGTGCGCAGCGGGGACATCATGGCCAGCCGCTCCTCGACACGCGCGGCCAGCGCGTCGCCGCCCGCGTGGCCCACCTCGCCCGACAGCAGGACACAGCCCGGGTCGAGGACCGAGGCGATGGCCGCGGCGCCCAGGGCGAGGCGGTCGGCGAGGATGCCGAGGAATGTCTCGCTGTCGCCCTCCCCGGCCAGGGCCGCGCTCACGGCGACCGCCGCGCCGAGCTCCTGGCCGCGGGGCGATGTGGTGATGCCGTGGGCGGCGGCCAGTTCGCAGAGCGCCGCCGACCCCACGAGTGAGTGAAGCCCGCCGTCGCAGTTGACGGCCGAGGGGGTCCTGAGTGTGCCCGGGACGGGCAGGAAACCGATTTCGCCCGCACCGCCCGAGGCGCCCCGCCGCACCTTCCCGTCCAGCATGACCGCCGCTCCGACGCCGAGGCCGAGCCAGAGCAGGACGAAGGTGTCGTGGTCCTGGGCGGCTCCGGCCCGGTGTTCGGCGACGGCGGCGAGGTTGGTCTCGTTCTCCACGAGCACGGTCGCGGGCAGACGCTGCTGGAGCTCGCGGACCAGGCGACGGTGCCAGGCGGGCAGACCGGTGGTCTGCCGGAGTTCTCCGGTGACCGGATCGATCAGCCCGGGCGCCCCGATGCCGACGCTGTGCAGGGGCGCCGTGCCGGCCTTCCGTGCCACGCGTTCCAGGAGCGCGACGGCCTGTTCGACGGCGTCGTCGGCCGCGGTCTCGCTGCCGATCGGCAGGGTCGCCTCGGCGAGGGTCACGCCCAGCAGGTCGGCGACGACCACGGCGACGCTGTCGGTGCGTACGTCGAGGGCGGCCAGATGGGCACGGTCGGCGACGATGCCGTAGAGCCTGGCGTTGGGTCCGCGACGCTCGGCGCCGGCCTCGCCGACCACCCGGATCAGCCCCGCTCCCTGCAGCCGTTCGACCAGGTCGGCGACCGTGGGCCGGGACAGTCCGGTCAGGGTCTTCAACTGCGTGGCCGTCAGCGGGCCGTCCTGCTGGAGGAGGCGCAGGGCGAGCCGGTCGTTGATGGCCCGGGCGGTGCTCGGTGATGCGGGCATGCCGGGATCCTTCCAGATCGCGCGACGGTGCCGGACCGTGCGGTCTATTTATCAGGCAGGGTTCCTGATAGTTTACTGCCCGCATCGTGGAGAAGGGCGCCGGGGAGCGTCGCGAACCGCGCGTACGGATTTTCCAGGGGAGGACACGCGGTATGACGACGGATTCCACGGCTACGGGCTTCGGCACCCAGGAAGTGCGGAGGGCCCGGTACGCCGTCGCCGCGGTCTTCACGGTGCACGGCGCGGTGACCGGCAGTTTCGCCACGCGGGTGCCCTGGATCCAGGACCACGCCGGGGTCAGCGCCGGGCAGCTCGGTATCGCCCTGGCCTTCCCGGCCATCGGCGCCTCGCTCGCGATGCCGCTCGCCGGCACGATCAGCCACCGCTTCGGCGCCAGGACCGCGCTGCGCGGACTGCTGGCCCTGTGGACGCTGGCCCTGATCCTGCCCGCCCTGGCCCCGAACCTGCTCACGCTGTGCGCGGCGCTCTTCGTCTACGGGGCGTCGGCCGGCATGTCGGACGTGGCGATGAACGCGCTCGGTGTCGAGGTGGAGAACCGCCTCGACAAGTCGATCATGTCCGGGCTGCACGGGATGTGGAGCGTGGGCGCCCTGATCGGTTCGGCGGCAGGCACCGTGGCCGCCCACATGGGGGCCGACGCGCGGCTGCACCACATGCTCGCCGCACTCGTCCTGACGGCCCTGGGACTGATCGCCTGCCAGCGGGTCCTGGACCTGCGCAGCGAACCGGACCAGGAGCCGCCGCCGCGCTTCGCCCTGCCGCCGAAGTCGGCCCTGATCATCGGCGCGGTGGGCTTCTGCGCCGTCTTCGCCGAGGGGGCCAGTCTGGACTGGTCCGCCGTCTACCTGCGCGACGTGCTGGACAGTTCGGCCGGGCTGGCGGCCGCGTCGACGACCGCGTTCGCCCTGACCATGGCCGTCGCCCGGATCGCGGGCGACCGGATCGTCGACCGCTTCGGGGCGGTGCGGACCGTGCGGACCGGCGGCGTTCTCGCCACGGTCGGCGGGGTCATGGTGGTCACCGCCCCGAACGCGGCGCTGGCGATGTCCGGCTTCGGGCTGATGGGGCTCGGCATCGCCGTGGTGGTCCCGCTGGCCTTCGCAGCGGCCGGGCGCAGCGGCCCGAACCCGAGCCAGGCGATCGCGGGCGTCGCCACGATCACGTACACCTCGGGCCTCATCGCCCCGTCGGCCATCGGCTCCCTGGCCGAGGCCACCTCGCTGGTCGTCTCGTTCGGTGTGGTGTCGGTGCTGGCCTTCGGGCTGGTGCTCGGTGCCGGGGTGCTGCGGGCGGGCGACCGCAAGGCCGTGGCGGCTTCGGACACCGGCTCCGCGAGCCGGGCGGTGGCGGGGCCGCGCCCCTGACGCGTGGCGGGCGGACCGGTGGGCCCGGAGCCCGGCCGAGAAAGCCTCCCGCTCCGGCACTAACATGGCGCTGATCATTTCTGCGGTGATGCCGTGCCGGGCGAGGCGCTGGACTCCGTACCTACACACAGGGAGCAACCATGGGCGGCCTCGGCGTGCGCTGGACCTTGCACGGCGACGGGAAGACGCCCGCACCGGGCGCGGTGGTGCGCCCCGACGAGCGGCTCTCCTGGCCCCGGACCTTCGGGCTGGGCGCCCAGCACGTGGTCGCGATGTTCGGGGCGTCGTTCGTGGCCCCGGTGCTCATGGGCCTGGACCCGAACCTGGCGATCATGATGTCGGGTGTCGCCACGGCCATCTTCCTGCTGGCCACGCGCGGCCAGGTGCCCAGCTACCTGGGCTGTTCGCTCTCCTTCGTCGGCGTCGCCGCCACGATCCGGGCCAGTGGCGGCAGCAGTGCGGTCGTCACGGGCGCGGTGTTCGTCGTCGGCGCGGTGCTCTTCCTCGCCGGTCTCGCGGTGCAGCGCTTCGGCGCCCGGATCATCCACGCGGCGATGCCGCCGGTGGTGACGGGCGCGGTCGTCATGCTGATCGGGTTCAATCTGGCTCCGGTGACCGCGTCGACGTACTGGCCTCAGGACCAGTGGACCGCCCTGCTGGTGATGCTGTTCACCGGACTGGCCGTGGTGTGTCTGCGTGGTTTCTTCTCCCGTATCGCGATCTTCCTCGGTCTCGTCTTCGGCTACGTCCTGTCCTGGGTGCTGGACCGCGTCTTCGGGAAGATCCACTCCCCGGCGGGCGGTGCCGAGGCGGTGGACCACTGGCGGCTGGACCTCTCGGGTGTGGGCAAGGCCGACTGGGTCGGGCTGCCGTCGTTCCATGCCCCGAGCTTCGAGTGGTCGGCGATCCTGGTCGCGCTGCCCGTCGTCATCGCGCTGATCGCCGAGAACGCCGGTCATGTGAAGGCGGTCGGCGAGATGACCGGCCACTCCCTGGACGGCAAGCTGGGCACCGCGATCGCCGCTGACGGCGCCGCCTCGATGCTGTCGACCGCCGTGGGCGGCCCCCCGAACACGACGTACTCCGAGAACATCGGAGTGATGGCCGCGACCCGGGTGTACTCCACCGCCGCCTACTGGGCCGCCGCCTGCTTCGCCCTGCTCTTCGGCCTGTGTCCCAAGTTCGGTGCGGTCGTCGCCGCCATTCCCGGCGGGGTGCTGGGCGGTATCACCGTGATCCTCTACGGCATGATCGGGCTGCTCGGCGCCCAGATCTGGCTGAACGCCAAGGTCGACCTGCGCAATCCGCTGAATCTGGTGCCGGCCGCCGCAGGCATCATCATCGGTGTCGGCGGGGTCAGCCTGAAGATCTCCGACAACTTCGAACTCAGCGGGATCGCGCTCGGCACCATCGTGGTGATCACCGGCTACCACGTGCTGCGGGCCTTCGCCCCGGCGCATCTGAAGACGCAGGAGCCCCTGCTGGACTCCGGCACGTCCGCGTACGACGAGAAGCCTCCGGCCACCGGGGCCTGACGCCCGGCCTCCGGCGGGTGGGCAGTGCTCCCACCCGCTCAGAAGCAGTCCCCGTACCAGTGGACGGCACCGGGCGCCGTGACGGTGGCCCGCACGGATGCGGGCGTGGCGTGCAACGGCCGGGCCATCCCCGTGTGCTCCGTCGTCTGCCGGGCATCCGTCAGCAGGACGGGGAGCGCGGCCGTGACCGCGGGGGAACCGGGGATCCTGACCCGGGCCCGGGTCAGCCCCGCCGCCCGGGCGCGTGCGCCGACGGCGGCGAGCAGGGTGCCCAGCCCCCCGGCCGTGCCCGCGAACTCGCGCACGTCCACACAGTCCCCCACGTGCTGCGCCACGATCCAGCCGGTGAGCGCGCCCGAGGCGGGGTCCACCGCCACGAGTGACGGCTCGGCCGGGCCGTACCAGGCGGGGACGCGCACCGCCCAGTCCTCCGGCGCCCGCAGCGAGCTGAGCGGACGGCCCGCGTTGTACGCGTGGTGCAGGGCGGCCACTTCCACGGCGTCCCGCGCCGTGGCCTCGCGGACCGGGAGGGCGTCCGGGCCGCCCGCCGCCGGGGCGAGCGTCCCCTCCGTGTACGTGACCGCGAACTCCTGCCATCCCGAGCTCCGGTAGACGCCGGGTGTGCCGGTGAACAACAGCGACCAGGCGCACTGTTCGGCCGTCATGGTGCGTTCCGCCGCCGCGAGCAGGCGCCGGATCAGTCCCTGCCCCCGGGCTTCGGGGCGGGTGGCGACGCTGCCGATGCCGCCGACGCGCTGCGGCGTGCCGTGCGCGTCGCGGATCAGCCTCGGCACGTGGACGACGACCGCGTCGATCCCGCCTTCGGTGTTCTCGGCGATGAAGGTGTGGCGGTGGCGCTCCGGGTCGAGGGCGTGCAGGGCGGCGATGTGCGGGGCATCGAAGCACCGACGCCACAAGGCGGCCAGGGCGGGATCGTCCGCGGCGGTCGCCGTACGGATGACGGCGGTCACAGGATGAGGTTCCCGTCCGTGCGCACCGTGTCGCCGGCCGGGGGCATCGCGCTGTGCCGGGTGCCGTCCTCGACGCACGCGGTGTGCAGGACCGAGGTGAGCGCGTCGGGGGCGAGATGGAGCGTGCCGCCGGTGAAGCGGCTGCCGGTGGCCGCGTAGTGGTTCGTGCCGTCGGCGATGCGGATGTGGGCCGTGTCCGGTCCGGCCGCTGTGCTGCTGAGCGCGGTGATGTCCCAGACCGCCTTCCCCGAACCGGACGCTCGGCCGAGCAGCGCCCCGGACCTGTTGCTCCCGGTGAGGCGGGTGCCGCCGGTCACGGTGATCCGCTGGTCGCGCACGCCGCTGAGCTCGATGCCAGTGTTGTCGTACGTACCGCCGTCGATGCGCAGGTCCGCGGAGCCGACCGAGAGCGGGGCCGCGTTCTCGGCGCCGGTGACCGTGCAGTCGGTGAAGCGGACGGGGCCCGCACCGCGCAGGATGGCACCGTCGACGCCCTGGAACGTGCAGCGCACGAAGTGGACGGGTGCGGTGACCGGCGTCTGGACCAGGACGGCTCCGGCGGGCGGTGCGAAGGAGCAGTCGCTGATGGTCGTCGGCCGGGTGGAGCGGGCGGAGCGCTGGGCGACGGCGAAGGTCTTCGCGGTGCAGCCGCGTACCTGGGCCCCGTCGGCGTTCACGGTGAGGGTGCCCGCCTGGTCGAAGGTGGGGCGCGCGATCACCGTGACGTCCTCCAGGGTCAGGTCCGTGATCTTCGTGTTGGCGGTGAACCAGGAGCAGACGTGTCTGCGTACGGTGATGCGCTTGGCGGAGATGCCCCACTGGGCGCCGGAGTTGGCGATGTCCATCAGCCCCGAATTGCCGTCGAAGAGCAGGTCGTGCTCGTACTGGCCGTGGGTGGTGAAGGGGTTGCCGCCGGCGTCGTCGCCGTCGCCGTGGCAGTTCACGACGGTGCAGTAGGCGGAGGCGGTCAGGTCGTTGAGGTGGCGCACGTTGCTGGTCGTGCAGTCGGCGACCCGCCCGTACAGGCAGTAGATCTGCTGGGTGAGGTAGCCCGCCCCGCCGTACTCGACCGTGGGCGGGTTCTTCAGGGAGCAGTCCTCGGTACGGAACCGGGTGCACCAGCGGCGCATGATGACCGGCCAGAAGGTGCCGGTGGCGTGGATGCCGGAGACGTCGCAGCCGACCGCGTACTCGAAGCTGACGGGGTGGGAGCCGGTGTACTCGTCGGGGCCCGCGCCCTCGAAGAGCATGTTGCGGATGTGGGTGCTCCGCACCGGTTCGACGCGGGTCCAGGTGAGGGTGCGGCCCTCGGCGAGTGCCCAGCCGTTGAGGTAGCCGATCCGGACGTGGCCCGCGTCGAGGATTTCGGTGATCTCGACCAGCTTCTGGAGCTCGCGCTCGTCACCTCCGCCGCCGGAGACCGGGTCGACCTGCACGGCCCACCACTGGCCGACCTCGAACGCCTTGGCGTCGGGGACCGGGAAGGTGTCGGTGAGCTCGATGACCTCGGCGGAGAGCGCGTGCTTGACGGTGGTGTCGGTGAGGGTGCCGCGGAAGGAGAGGACGGCGCCGAAGGGGTTGTCGTGGGTGTTCTTCTCGATGTCGGTGGTGTGGATGTGGTGGCCGCCGAAGTCGAGTT
>NZ_JBIDAD010000029.1:0-40912 GCF_043202315.1 Streptomyces sp. NPDC048211 | reverse complement strand
GATCTGCCGGGAGCGGCGACAGGTTGTGGTCGAGTGCGGGTAACCCGACTGGCCGGGGCGGTCGCCGGGCAAGGGGCCCCGATTGGCGGCGTGGGGGGGGGGGGGGCCCGCCCCCCCGCCGCGCCCCCCCCCCCCACGGCTCTGTCTCGGTGCGGTGCTACGCGGTCAAGCAGACTTCCTGCTGTCCCGCGGATGCACGGCGATATTCATGGCGCCGGAGCGCAGAACCGC
Source organism: Streptomyces sp. NPDC048211 (assembly GCF_043202315.1). Classification (NCBI taxonomy): domain Bacteria; kingdom Bacillati; phylum Actinomycetota; class Actinomycetes; order Kitasatosporales; family Streptomycetaceae; genus Streptomyces; species Streptomyces sp. NPDC048211. The sequence goes on along the minus strand of NZ_JBIDAD010000029.1, from coordinate 40,681 downwards.
CAGCCTCTCGGCCAGCACCTCTTCCAGCTCCTCGCGTGTGCGTCGCTCCATGAGCATGTCCCAGTGCGTACGCGCAGGCTTGCCCTTCTTCTCCTCGGGGCCATCCCCGTCCACCAGGAGTGCCTGGGCGCCACACGCCTTGCACTCCCACTCCGGCGGAATTTCCGCCTCTACCGAGAACGGCATCTCAAATCGATGTCCGTTCTGGCATGCGTACTCCACCGCCTGGCGCGGGGCCAGATCGATGCCGCGGTCCGTCTCGTAGCTGGTAACCACGAGTCGCGTGCCGCGGAGAGCTCGCTCACTCATGAATCGTGCCTCCCGGGCTTGTCGCCCACAGGACAAATGTCGCTGTCGTCGTCATCCGGTCAACGTCCGGTCGGCGGCAAAGATTCCCGTTGCCGGTCATGCGTCGCCCGTCGTGCCGCTGCTTTTTCAGGTTTGCGAGTGTTCAGGTACCCGCCAATGCCCGGTTTGTCACATCTGGCGGAAGTTGTCACCCAACGGTTCGGATGCTTCCACTCGCAGTAACGGTCCTCCGGGCAGGCCAAAGGCGTACACTACCGGCCTTTCACTTCAACGTCTAAATCCGTTCGGGAACGGGATTCCCGGCCGCCGCCACAGCCTGCCGGACCGGCACCCTCGCGAGCAGCACCGAACCGACCACGAAGAAGACCACCAACGAGATGATCGCATCCCGGTAGCTGCCGGTCAGCTGGTACGCGAGCCCGAACACCAGTGGCCCCAGCCAGCTCAGCCCGCGGTCGCTCATCTCGTACGCGGAGAAGTACTCGGCCTCCTTGCCGCGCGGCATCAGATGCGAGAAGAGGGACCGGGAGAGCGCCTGGCTGCCGCCGAGGACCAGACCGATCGCCGCGGCCAGCGCGTAGAAGAAGACCGGCGAGCCGGCGGGCAGGAAGTAGCCGGCGACGAGGATCAGGGTCCAGACGACGAGCGACGCGAGGATCGTGTGCTTCGCACCGTACGTCCGGGCCATCCGCCCCATGCCGAGCGCACCGGCGACGGCCAGCACCTGGACCAGCAGCACCGCCGTGATCAGCGTCGTCTGGCTCAGGCCCAGTTCCTCGGAGCCGTACACGGACGCCTGCGAGATGACGGTCTGCACACCGTCGTTGTAGACGAGGTACGCAAGCAGGAAGGAGAGGGTGAGGGGGTGGCTGCGCATGTCCCGCAGGGTCGCCCTCAGCTGCCGCCACCCGGAGCCGACCGCCTCGGTGCCGCCCGTCCCCGTGTTCCGGTCGCGCAGCCGCCGCAACGGTATGACGGTGAAGGCGCCCCACCAGACGCCGGCCGAGGCGAGGCAGATCCGTACGGCGTCCGACTCGGAGAGTCCGAAGGAGTCGTGGCCGGTGTACAGGATCAGGTTGAGGACGAGGACCAGCGCCCCCGACGTGTAGCCGAAGGCCCAGCCTCGGGAGGAGACCGCGTCGCGCTCGTCGGGCTCTGCGATCTGCGGCAGATAGGCGTTGTAGAGCACCATCGACACCGAGATCGAGGCGTTCGCCACGATGAGCAGCAAGGCGCCGAGCAGATAGCGGTGACCGTCCAGGAAGAACATCGCCGCCGTCGCGGTGGCGCCCGTGTACGCCGCCACCGCCAGCAGCGGCTTCTTGCGGCCCGTGCGGTCGGCCGCGGCCCCCGCCATCGGCATCAGGATCACCGCGAGGACGAGGGAGGCCGAGATCGTGTAGGCGAACAGCGATCCCGCACGGACCGGGATGCCCAGCGGATGGACGTAGCCGTCGGCGTCGGCGGCGGCCTTGGCGACCGAGGTCAGATAGGGCCCGAGGAACACCGTGACGACGCTCGTCGAGTAGACGGAGCAGGCGAAGTCGTAGAAATACCAGCCGCGTTGCTCGCGGCGTCGTTCGACGGGGTCTGCCGCCCCGCCGGTCGTGCCGTCCGCCGGCTCTGCGGTGTCCGCGGTCTCGGCGCTCATTGCGCACCCTCGTCTCTCCCCGTGGAGACGTCACCGGGGCCGGCGTCAGGCCCAGGCCCCCCGCTCGCTCAGCACCGTACGCAGCGTCTCGATGTGATCGGTCATGATGCCATCCACTCCGAGGTCCAGGAGTGCGGCCATCCGTTCCGGTTCGTTCACCGTCCAGACGTGCACCTGGAGCCCCCGCGCATGGGCCTCGCGTACGAAGCGCCGGTCGACGACCCGGATGCCCCCTTGGCTCTCCGGGACCTGTGCGCAGACCGCACCGGCGCGCAGCGCCGCCGGGATGCCGTACGAGCGGAGCCGCAGTCCGAGGACGCCGCGGACGCCGTAGGAGGTGGCGAGCCGCTCTCCCGCCAGCCGGTGCGCCCTGGCGACCCGCGCCTCGGAGAAGGAACCGACGCACACCCGGTCCCAGGAGTCCGTCCGGCGGATCAGTTCCACGAGGGGCTCGAGCGCCGGCCCGGCCTTGATGTCCACGTTCCAGCGTGCTTCGGGAAACGCCTCCAGCAGTTCCTCGAACAGCGGCATCGGCTCCCGCCCCGCCACCCGGGCCCGCCGTATCTCGCTCCACGGCAGCTCCGCTATCCGGCCCCGGGCGTCCGTGACCCTGTCCAGGGTGGAGTCGTGGAAGGCGACCAGCCGGCCGTCCGCCGAGGCGTGCACATCGGTCTCGAAGTACCGGTACCCGGCGTCGGCGGCCCGGCGGAACGCGGCCGCGGTGTTCTCGATCCCGTCCGCCGCCCCGCCCCGGTGGGCGAACGCGAGCGGTGCGGGGTGGTCCAGATAGGGATGGCGTACGGAAGTCACTGCGGCAGTATGGCCTGCCCGGGTGACGCGGCGGCGACCGTGGTGCCACGGCCGTCCGTGATCGTGAAGAAGCGCAGGAAGAACTGGGCGAGCGGGCCGATGGCCAGGGCGTACAGGACCGTGCCCACGCCGAGGGAGCCGCCGAGCAGGAACCCGGTGACCACGACCGCGACCTCGATCGCCGTACGGACGAGCCGGATCGACCGGCCCGTCCGCTGGTGCAGTCCGGTCATCAGCCCGTCACGCGGACCGGGACCGAAGCGGGCGGCGATGTAGAGCCCGGTCGCCACGCCGTTGAGGACGATCCCCGCCACCATCACCCCGCCCCGGGCCGCGAGCCCGTGCGCCTCGGGGACGAGGGCGAGCGTGCCGTCCATCGCGAGACCGACGGCGAAGACGTTGGAGACGGTGCCCAGGCCCGGCCGCTGCCGGAGGGGAATCCAGAGCAGCAGCACGATGGCGCCGATGATGATCGAGACGACCCCGATGCTGATCCCCGTGCGCTCGGCGAGCCCCTGGTGCAGCACGCCCCAGGGTTCCAGTCCGAGCCCGGCGACGACCAGCAGCGCCGAACTCGCGCCGTACAGCGCCAGGCCCGCGTAGAGCTGGATCAGCCGTCGGCAGAGGTGCGACCCGCGCGGCACGGCGGTGATGGACAAGTGGTGCCCCCTGGAGTGGTGGTGGTGGACTGCTGCATGTCACTCTGTGGCAGGGGATTGGCTGCCAACCATGGCCAATCCGAGGAAGGTGGACTGATTCTCATGGCGCAGTGGACTTCGGCTGTCGGCGCGGCGCAGCTCGCCCGGCAGCTCCATGCCCAGCAGCCTCGGCCCGCCGGCCCCGGCAGCCGCAGGCCGCCCGCCTATCGCGCGCTCGCCGACGGTATCCGGCTGCTCGTGCTGGAAGGCCGCGTGCCGGTCGCCGCCAGGCTGCCCGCCGAGCGTGAACTCGCCCTCGCCCTCTCCGTCAGCCGTACGACGGTCGCCGCGGCCTACGAGGCGCTGCGGGCCGAGGGCTTCCTGGAGTCGCGGCGCGGTGCCGGCAGCTGGACGGCCGTCCCCGCGGGCAACCCGCTGCCCGCCCGAGGCCTGGAACCGCTGCCGCCCGAGGCGCTCGGATCGATGATCGACCTGGGCTGCGCGTCGCTGCCCGCCCCCGAGCCGTGGCTGACCCGGGCCGTCCAGGGCGCCCTGGAGGAGCTGCCCCCGTACGCCCACACGCACGGCGACTACCCGGCCGGCCTCCCCGCGCTGCGCCGGATGATCGCCGACCGGTACACCGCCGACGGCATTCCGACGATGCCCGAACAGATCATGGTCACCACGGGGGCGATGGGCGCCATCGACGCGATCTGCCACCTCTTCGCCGGCCGCGGCGAACGGATCGCGGTGGAGTCCCCGAGCTACGCCAACATCCTCCAGCTGATGCGGGAGGCCGGCGCCCGTCTGGTGCCGGTGGCCATGGAGGAGGGGCTCGGCGGCTGGGACATGAACCGGTGGCGCCAGGTGCTGCGGGACGCGGCCCCCCGGCTCGCGTACGTCGTCGCGGACTTCCACAACCCCACCGGCGCCCTCGCGGACGAGGACCGCCGCCGTGCGCTGGTGGACGCCGCGCGCTCGGCCGGCACGGTTCTGGTCGTCGACGAGACGATGCAGGAACTGCATCTGGACGAGGACGTGCGCATGCCCCGCCGCGTGTGCGCCTTCGACCCGGCCGGCAGCACGGTGCTCACCGTCGGATCGGCGAGCAAGGCCTTCTGGGCCGGCATGCGCATCGGCTGGGTCCGTGCCGCGCCGGACGTGATCCGCAGCCTGGTGGCCGCCCGCGCCTACGCGGACATGGGGACCCCGGTCCTCGAACAACTGGCCGTCAACTGGCTGATGCGTACCGGCGGCTGGGAGCAGGCCGTGCAGATCCGCCGGGAGCAGGCGCGGGACAACCGGGACGCGCTGGTCGCCGCGGTGCGCCGGGAGCTGCCGGACTGGGAGTTCGCCGCGCCGCGCGGCGGGCTGACGCTCTGGGTCCGCACCGGCGGGCTCTCCGGATCGCGGCTCGCGGTGGCCGGGGAGCAGGTCGGGGTGCGGGTGCCGTCCGGACCCCGGTTCGGGGTCGACGGGGCCTTCGAGGGCTATGTGCGGCTGCCGTTCACGGTCGGCGGTCCGGTGGCGGACGAGGCGGCCCTGCGGCTCGCGGCCGCCGCCCGGCTGGTCGGTTCGGGGGCCGGGGCGGGGGCCGAGGCGCCCCGCACGTTCGTGGCCTGAACGGCCTCCGCACAGGGTGAGGGGCCCGCGATCCGTCGATCCGCGGGCCCCTCACCCTTGTCCGGGTCAGTCGCTGAGGGCCAGGCCCTCGACGGAGACGGACGCGGTCACGGTGTCCGCCCGCACCGGATCGGGCACGCTCGCCTCGATCGCGGTGCGCCGCTCGGGGAGCAGGTCGAGCACCGCCCGGCGCTGCGCCTCGCTCGTCGCGTCGTCGTACGGGTCGGGCGTGGCCGGCACCTGGATCCGCAGCACCTGGCCGGTGCCGAACCGCGCGTACCCGCGGCCGGGCGGGACGTCGGGGGTGGGGGTGGTGTGCGGTTCGAGGCCGAGGACGGACTCGATCTGGCCGGGCGAGCAGTGGCCGAGCACGACCCGGGCCCTCGTGTGGGACCGGACGGTGTCGCTCAGGCCGTCCAGGCAGTCGAACTGCTCGGCCATCACCACGGTGACGTTGGCGGCTCTGCCGTGCCGCAGGGGCACCTGGAGCAGCTCCTGCGGATCGGGTCCGCCGCCCGCCGCCGCGAGGTGGGCGAGCGCGCTCGGCCGGTCGAGCAGGATCCAGAGGGGGCGCCGGGTGTCCTCGGGGGCGGCTTGCCCGGCCTGCCGTGCCCGGCTGGCGTCGATCAGCCGCCGCTCGGTCTCGTTGGCCGCCCATTCCAGGGTGGACAGGGCGCCGGCCAGTCCGCACTCGACGGCCAGGACTCCTTCGCGCCCGGTGAAGCAGGCGTACTCGCCGGTGCCGCTGCCTTCGACGATCAGGATGTCGCCCTGGTGGAGCGCCTGCAGGGCGATGGAGCGCAGGAGTGTGGTGGTGCCGCTGCCGGGCTGCCCGGCGATCAGCAGGTGCGGCTCGGTGGAGCGTGCGCCGGTCCGCCAGACGACTCCGGGCGCGTCCCGGGTCTCGTCCCCGTCGCTCACCGGCACCGTGCGCTGCACGGCGTCGTCGTCCGTGAACCCGAGGACGGTCTCGCCCGGGGCGGTGACGAAGCGCTGGGCGGTGAGGGAGGTGGGCAGGGCGTCGAGCACGTTCATGACGAGCTGGTTGCCCTCCTCGTCCCAGCTGAACAGGTACTCCCGGCCCCGGCCCGACTTGGCGTGCAGCAGCTGTTCGATCCGGGTGCGGGAAGCGGCCTCGCTGTCGGTGAAGTAGGCGGGATAGGTCACACGGAGACTGCTGACCCGGCCGTCGCCGTCGAACGTGTAGCCGCTGAAGACCTTGTCCCAGTCGCCGCCGTGGGTGAACAGCGGACTGGGGTCGTCGGCCGTCGAGAAGTACGGCACGAGCGCCTCGTACAGAGCCTGCAGGCGCCCGGTCTCCGCCTCGTCGGGGCCGGTCTTGACGGGGGTGCGTTCCCGTCCCTTCCATGCGGCGGCGCCCATCACCAGGACGAGGGCCAGCAGCGGCCCGTACGGGATGAGCGCTACCACGAGCACGCAGGCCGCGACGAGGAACAGCGTGGGACCACGCCGGTCCTTGGGCGTCGCGGCCCACTTCTGCCGTCCTGCACCGGCCAGCAGCCGCAGACCACGAGTGATCATGATCAGCGGATGGAGCACGTCGGTGGCGCTGTCGGCGGCCGTGCGCGCGAACTCGCGACTGCGAGTGATCGAAGCGCTGCCGCTGCTCAGAATGCGGGGGAGTGGTCGCCGGGCCACGTCGGTCTCCTGAAGGGGGTGGGAGCGGGGGCGGAGGGTCAGAACTTGATCCCGCCCAAGAGGCCGGCGAGGCTCGCTCCGCCCGCGGTGATGCTCGGTGCGATGGCGGTGCCGGCCAGGTAGAAGCCGAACAGGGCGGTGACGAGGGCGTGCGACGCCTTGAGGCCGTCCTTCCTGAAGAACAGGAAGACGATGATGCCGAGGATGACGACGCCTGACATGGAAAGGATCATGAGTGGTTCTCCTGGTTGGGGGGACAGTCACCATGAGTCCTTCCAAGCTCACCGGAAGTATCTATATGATAAAAGCTGCAATCGGGTGAAAAGTCGGTTTTTTCACTGGACTGGCGGACGCGAAGACATGGGCAGGAGGGATTTCCGGGGTCCGGCATCGCTCCGTCGTCACTCGACGTGATCTTTTGCCGTGGGCGGGCCGGGGTATGTGCGCCCTTGGGCAGTACCCTGTCGATTCACTCGTACGGCCCACGCGCCGCACGCCCCGGCGGGCGGGCGGCCATACGAACGGTTAAAGGAAGGCGGTCCCCCGATGAGCGACACCCCTGATCCCGAGGTGGTCGAGCTGGCGACCAAGGTCTTCGACCTGGCGCGCCACGGCGACGCCGATGCCCTCGCGGCCTACGTCGACGCCGGTGTCCCGGTGAACCTCACCAACGACCGGGGCGACTCGCTGCTGATGCTCGCGGCCTACCACGGGCACGCTCCCGCCGTCACGGCCCTCACGGGCCGCGGCGCCGACCCGGACCGCGCCAACGACCGGGGGCAGACGCCCCTCGCCGGAGCCGTCTTCAAGGGCGAGGACGCGGTGATCAAGGCACTGCTCGACGCGGGGGCCGATCCGGCGGCCGGAACACCCTCCGCGCTGGACACGGCGCGCATGTTCGGCAAGGCCGACCTGCTGGAACTCTTCGGCGCCCGCTGAAGGGGCTTCGCCGTAAATGTGGTCGCGGTGGCGAAATGGCTGGGTCATCATGACGTCGCGGGCCCGATTCGGGCCACCGACGAGAGGCAGAGGAAGATGGTCTACACCAGGCAGAAGACGGCAGTCGGCCGATCATGTTGCTGCGCGGCCTAGTGCCCACCCGGCACATGGAACTGCACAGTCCCGGTTGCGTCGACAGCTTGATGTGAGGCTTTTCCCATGTTTGATCCGTTCATAGCGCCGAGCGGCACCCTGCTCGGCCTGCTGCAGAGGGGCCGCGGCGACGGCACGCTCCACGCACTCGCCGCCCCACGCCCCGAGGCCCTGGCGGCTCTCAACCACTGCGTCCTGAGCGATCCGCGTCACGACTGGCAGGTCGAGAACCGCTCCCTCTACTACGCACGTCTGTATCTCGACCTCGACGGCGGGATCGAGGAGATCGAGCGGCACCTGTGCGATGCCGACGACCACCTCGACACGGACGACTCACGGACCGGCCTGGCCCTGGCGGTCCTCGGACACCTGGCCTCGTACGGCCGCGACGACGCCCTGGCCCTGCTGCGGCGCTACGCCGCGACCGGTGCCAACTGGGCCTGGGCCCTGGACGAGCTGGCGCTGCGTGACGACGACGCCGGGCTCCGCTCGCTCGCCGTGCCCGTACTCGCCCGGTTCCCCGAGGACGCCGAGGGCCGCGCCGAGCTGGCCGCCACCGTGCGGGACGCCTACGAGCCGCGCCCCTGGCGGCTCTGGGCCGACGATCCGCGCGCATCGGTCGGCGCCCGGGTGCGAGCCGCCTCCGAGCAGGGCTCGTTCGACCGCTGGCAGCGGCAGATGCGGCCCGGCGGACCCCGCCCGGGATGGAGCGTCCAGGCAGTCTTCGACTGGGCCCAGGAAGGGCTCGACCGCGGCAGCCTCCTCCACGTGCCGGCCGCCCGCTGCCTCTCCGCCGTGGCGGGGCCCGAGGACCGGCCCGTGATCATCGAGGCCGCGCGCAGTGGCCCGGAAGGCGCCCGCGGCGCCGCGTTGCACTACCTCGCCGCCGAGGTCCGCGATCCGGCCGTGCTCGACCTGATCGAGGCCGCGGCGGTCAGCGCCTCGCGCACCGTCGCCGAAGCGGCCGTCGCCGCCTTCGAGCGGATGTGCGGCGAACCCGCCGTGGAACGTGCGCGCCGCTGGGCACGGCGGCCCGACGCGCTCGGCGCCTCGGCGGCCGGAGTGCTGGCCGGCCGCGGCGGCGCGCAGGACGCACCGCTCGTCCTCGCCGCGCTGCGTGACGCCGTACGGGGCGAGGGGCCGGACGCGCCTCGCCTGTGGTCCCTGGTCGACGGCGCCGGCCGGCTCGGCATCGTCTGCGCGGCTCCGGTACTGCGCCACGTCTACCGGGAGACGTCCTCCTCCCACCTGCGGGGAAGGGCCGCCCGGGCCCTCGCCGCCACCGACCCCTCCTACGCCACCGGTTTCGCCGTCGAATGCCTGTGGGACTGCGAGGAGACGACCCGCGAGGTCGCCGCACGCCACGCGGAGACCGGTGACATCAGGGTGGCCGAGCGCCTGCGCCGGCTCGCGGCGGATCCCGCCGAGGAGGCCGAGGTCCAGTCGGCCGTACGCAGCAGGATCGGGCCGGACGCACCGGCGGTCTGACGGGGCCGGACACCCGGACCGGGACCGCACGGCCGGGAAGTGGACAGGCCGCCCGGGGACCGCACGGCCGGGAAGCGGGACAGGCCGGACACCATGGCCGGGAAACGGCACAGGCCGGCACCACGCACGGGACCGCACGGCCGGGAATCGCAGGAACGCAGCGCGTCGGGGGCGCGCCGCGCCTTACCGCCCCCACCACCCGGGGCCTCCGCCGCACCCCGGCCCCACCGCATCCCCGTCGCGCCCTGCGCCCGTACCGAAGGGCCGCGCGTCACTATGGAGGGATGACCGGACGCTGGGAGTTCTGGATCGACCGAGGCGGCACGTTCACCGATGTGGTGGGCAAGGACCCCGAAGGCCGGCTGGTCACCCGCAAACTCCTCTCGCACGACCCGGACCGCCACCGGGACGCCGCCGTCGCCGGAATCCGGCTGCTGCTGGGGCTCGCACCGGACGAACCGGTCCCCGCCGACCGGGTCGCCGCCGTCAAGATGGGCACCACCGTCGCCACCAACGCCCTGCTGGAGCGGCGCGGCGAACCCACCGTCCTCGTCATCACCGAGGGATTCCGGGACGCTCTGCGCATCGCGTACCAGAACCGGCCCCGGCTCTTCGACCGCCGCATCCTGCTCCCGGAAGCCGTGTACGAGCGGGTGATCGAGGTCCCCGAGCGGGTCGACGCCCGGGGACGGACCGTCCGGCCCCTGGACCGGGCCGCCGTCGCGGAGCGGCTGCGTGCCGCCCGCGCCGAGGGCCTGAGCAGCGCGGCCGTCGTCCTCATGCACGGCTACCGCCACCCGGACCACGAGAAGGCGGTCGCCGCCGAGGCCCGCGCGGCAGGGTTCACCCAGATCAGCTGTTCCCACGAGGTCAGCCCCCTGATCAAGCTCGTGCCGCGCGGCGACACCACCGTCGTCGACGCCTATCTCTCGCCGATCCTGCGCCGGTACGTCGACACGATCGCCGCGGAGCTCGACGGCATCCGCCTGATGTTCATGCAGTCCAACGGCGGCCTGCGCGAGGCAGCCCACTTCCGTGGCAAGGACGCGGTGCTGTCCGGGCCGGCCGGCGGGGTCGTCGGCATGGCCCGGACCTCCGGGCAGGCCGGGTACGACCGGGTGATCGGCTTCGACATGGGCGGCACGTCCACCGATGTCTCGCACTACGCGGGTGAGTTCGAACGCGAGCTCGGCACCGAGGTGGCGGGCGTACGGATGCGCGCGCCCATGATGAACATCCACACCGTCGCGGCGGGGGGCGGTTCGGTCCTGCACTTCGACGGCCGGCGCTACCGGGTCGGTCCCGACTCGGCCGGAGCGGTGCCGGGCCCGGCCTGCTACCGCGGAGGCGGTCCGCTCACCGTCACCGACGCCCAGGTGATGCTCGGCCGGATCCAGCCGGCCCACTTCCCCGCCGTCTTCGGGCCGGACGGTGACCTGCCTCTCGACGCGGACATCGTGTGCGAACGCTTCGAGGCTCTCGCGGACGAGGTCGCACGGGCCACCGGGACGAGGCGCACAGCCGCCGAAACGGCCGCCGGATTCCTGGAGATCGCCGTGCTCAACATGGCGAACGCGGTCAAGAAGATCTCCGTGCAGCGCGGGCACGACATCACCCGTTACGCCCTCACCGGCTTCGGCGGTGCCGGCGGTCAGCACGTCTGCGCCGTCGCCGACGCCCTCGGCATCGACACGGTCCTCGTGCCCCCGCTGGCCGGTGTGCTGTCCGCCTACGGCATCGGGCTGGCCGACGCCACCGCCATGCGCGAGCAGTCCGTCGAGGCGCCGCTCGACGCCGCCACCCGGGAGCGTCTGGGCGAACTCTGCGACGAGCTGGGCGCTCGTACCCGGGACGAACTGCTTGCCGACGGCGTCCCGGACCGTGCGATCAGCACCCGTGCGCGCGTACTCCTGCGGTACGAGGGAACCGACGCGAGCCTCTCCGTCGACCTGGACACGGTGGCCGCCATGACCGAGGCGTTCACGGGCGAGCACCGCGCGCGGTACGGCTTCACGATGGACCGGCCGCTCGTCGTCGAGGCGGTCTCCGCCGAGGCGACCGGGACAGCGGGGGAACACGCCGCCCCGCGCCCGTCCGGACCGGCGCGGGGCAGAGCCACCGCACCCCAACCCCACGAAACGGCACGGATGTTCGCCGGGGGCCGCCGGCAGGACGCCGCCCTCCACCGCAGAGCGGACCTGCGGGCCGCGGACACCGTGACCGGTCCGGCCGTCATCGCCGAGGCCGACGCCACCACCGTCGTCGACCCCGGCTGGCAGGCCGTCCTCGGCGCCGCCGGTCATCTGATCCTGACCCGCGCCCTTCCCCGTCCCGCGAGAGCGGCCGTCGGGACCAGGGTGGACCCGGTCATGCTGGAGGTCTTCAACAACCTCTTCATGTCCATCGCCGAACAGATGGGCGTGCGCCTGGAGAACACGGCCCACTCCGTCAACATCAAGGAGCGGCTCGACTTCTCCTGCGCCCTCTTCGACGCGGACGGCAACCTGATCGCCAACGCACCGCACATCCCGGTCCACCTCGGCTCCATGGGGGAGTCCATCAAGGAAGTACTGCGCCGCAACGAGGGCACGATGCGGCCCGGCGACGTGTACGCCATCAACGACCCCTACCACGGCGGTACGCACCTGCCCGACGTGACCGTCGTGACACCGGTCTTCGACGAGACGGACGCCGCTCCCGCACTGAGATTCCTGGTGGCCTCGCGCGGTCACCACGCCGAGATCGGCGGCATCACGCCCGGCTCGATGCCGGCCTTCAGCCGTACCGTCGACGAGGAAGGCGTGCTCTTCGACAACTGGCTCCTGGTGCGGGACGGCACCCTCCGCGAGACCGAGACCCGAGACCTGCTCACCACCGCCGCCCATCCCTCCCGCGACCCGGACACCAACCTGGCCGACCTGCGCGCCCAGATCGCCGCCAACGAGAAGGGAATCGCCGAACTGCGCCGCATGGTCGAGCAGTTCGGCCCCGACGTCGTCGACGCCTACATGGGCCACGTGCAGGACAACGCCGAGGAGTCCGTGCGCCGCATCGTCGCCGGACTGCACGACGGCCACTGCCGGTACGAGACCGACAACGGCGCCGTGATCGAGGTGACCCTGACCGTGGACCGGGAAGCCCGCAGCGTCCTCGTCGACTTCACCGGCACCTCACCCCAGCAGCCGGGCAACTTCAACGCCCCGAAGTCGGTGGTCACGGCCGCCGTGCTGTACGTGTTCCGGACCCTGGTGGCCGACGACATCCCGCTCAACAGCGGCTGCCTCACCCCCCTGGAGATCAGGGTCCCGGAGGGCTCGATGCTGGCACCCGCGCACCCCGCGGCCACGGTCGCCGGCAACGTCGAGACCTCGCAGGCCGTCACCGGGGCGCTCTACGCCGCCCTGGGCGTCCAGGCCGAGGGCTCGGGCACCATGAACAACCTCACCTTCGGCAACGACCGCGTGCAGTACTACGAGACGGTGGCGAGCGGTTCTGGCGCCGGGGACGGCTTCGACGGCACCGACGCCGTACAGACCCACATGACCAACTCCCGGCTCACCGATCCCGAGATCCTCGAATGGCGCTACCCGGTGCGGCTGGAGAGCTTCCGGGTACGCGAGGGAAGCGGCGGGCCCGGCCGCTGGCACGGCGGCTGCGGGGTGGAACGCCGCATCCGCTTCCTCGAACCCGTCACGGTCGCGCTCCTCACCGGGCACCGCCGCGTCCCGCCGTACGGCATGGCGGGAGGCGGGACGGGTGCACGGGGCAGCCAGCACATCGAACGTGCCGACGGCGGCCTCGCCCCGCTGAAGGGCTGCGACACCGCACGCCTGGACGCCGGGGACGTACTGGTCATCCGCACCCCGGGCGGCGGGGGGTTCGGAGCCCCGGACACGACGGGCGACCGGGCTCGTGGAGGCACCCGCGGCGGGGCATGACCGACTCGGGGCAACCGGCCGCTTCTGCGCCGTTTCGACCGTTGTCAGTCCGAGGACCTAATCTGTGCAGCGTGACTTCGCCTGCCTACACGGAAAACGCTGCGCCCCAGCTCAGCGCGGGGCCGCGGCCCGCACCGGGCCCGGCCGCCGACGAGGGGCTCTCGCGACGGCTGCGCGCGCTCGCCTGCACGGCGCCGCTGCACGACCTCGACGTGCGCAAGGCGAACCTCGCCGGTGAGTACACCGTGTACGCGATGGCGGAGGTCGCCCTCGCGGCGATCGACCACGTCACCCTCAACATGGACTTCGACACCGGAGCCGACCACGACCAGATAGTGGCCAGGCTGCTTCCCCGCGTCGCCGCGCAGGCCCCGCGCCGCCCCGTCGCCGAGCACGAACGGGTCGCCCGCTGGGTGCTGGAGAACCTCATCAACGTCGGCAGTGTGGACCGGGGCTTCCGGGCGGTCTACGGCACCTTCGGACCCGACGGCGTCTACGTCCGCCGGGACTACGATTTCAAGCTGATCGAGGAAGTCCCCGGATACGGCGGCAGCGTCTATCTGCGCGCCACGGACGAAGCGGTCAACGTCCTGGTCGGCGCGCTCGACACGGACGTCACCAGCGCCCAGATCGCCGCCGAGGTGAAACTGGAGGTCCTGATCAGCCGCGGCCGCCTCGCCGACGCCCAGCTCGCCGCCGAGCAGGCCCGCTACCGGACCGTGCAGTACGCGGAGACGCTCCGCAAGACGCTCGACGCGACCCGGCGCAACGTCCGCGCGGTCGACTGGCTCAACGCCGTGCCCGACATGATCGCCGAGGCACTCGACCACGTCGCCGACCGCTACCGCCACGAGAACGCCATCCTCACCAACATCCGCAAGGCCCGGGACGAGGCCGAGGAGCCCGAACACAAGAGGCGCGCCGCCGAGCTGGTCGACATCGTCAAGGACTGCATCCGCCGCCACACCCAGCTCCAGTCCCGCCTCCTGGAGGCCGGACCGCTGTTCCGCGCCGAGCAGGACCGCCAGGCCTTCGCCGCACCCGCCGTCCGCGCAGGGCTCGACCTGTACGGACAGCTCCTGGCCCCGCTGCTCCCGCTCCCCGTCGAACAGGGCATCCGGGCCACCGACGCCTTCTTCGCCCACGGCACCGGGCTGCGCACCCCCACCTCGGTCCGCGTGGGCGACCTGGTCGACATGCTGCTCACACCCCCACTCGAACGCGAACACCTGGGCGCCGAGATGCCCGAACCGGATCTGATCGCCACCCCGGACGACAGCCGGTTCAGCGAGGAGCAGCTGGCGTCCGCGATGGAGCTTCTCGACCTCGAACACGACGCGCCGCGCCGCCTCTCCGGACTTCTGGCCGAGGCCCGGCGGCGCGACGCCGACCTGCCGTACCTGGTCGCCCTGCTCGCGGTGCACGCCGCCAGCCCGCCGGTCGGCACCGCCTACCGCCAGGGAGAGCGCCGCCTGCTGTTCTCCGTGGACGACGGCACCCCGCTCGACGATCCCGAGTTCGGCGGCGCGGATCTGATCGTGGGCATGGCCCTGCTGGACGCCGTCGGCATGGCGGCGGACCGCTCGGAGGCGACATGAGGACGCGCCCCGCCCCGGCCGCTCGCGCGCGAGCCGCTGCCGCAGCGAAAGGCCGCGTGGCCTGCCACCGTGTACCGATGACTTTCCGCAGCGCGGTCTGCCACCGCGTACCGATGACTTTCCGCAACGTGGCCTGCCACCCCGTACCGAAGACTTTCCGCAACAAGGAGCGACCGTCGTGAGCGACCACCGCGCAGAGCACGCCGAAGCGTGGAGCGAGCCGCCGACCGCCCACCCGGCCGACCGGTCGGCCCCCCTGGCCGGCCACCCCGCCGACCGGCCCGCGTCCGGGCAATCGGCCGCGTCGGCCGGGGTCACCCCGGCCGACGCGGCGGACGCCTCCCGGCTCGTCGCCTTCGGCCTCCAGCCCAAACTGCTGCCCGCCCGCGACGCCGAGTACGCCGAGCTGCTCCGCCGCTACCGGGAGGAGCCGGCCTTCGCCCGGCTCGCCGACGCCGTGGCCACCGGACTCGGCCTCATCGTGCTGGAGGTGTCCACCCGGGCCGGCATGGCCGTCACGGCGGGCGAGGACTCGGTCTTCGCCGTACGCATGGGCGACTACGCCCGGCGGGCCTCCTCGGACTCCGCCGACCGCTTCCTCCACGGGCTCGCCCACCTCGCCGTCGCGGCGATGGCCTTCCCCCGCCCCGAGGACGTCGCCGACGACGCGTACATCGGCCGGATCACGGTCAACGGCGTCGACGCGTTCGTCCGCCAGGCGTGCCACCGGCTGGAGGAGCGCGCGGAGGAACACGGCGACAACACCGACCCGGCCAGTGACGCCCCCGGTCTGGAGGCCGGCTGGCGCGTCTACGCCCGGCGCAGCGCCACCGGAGCCACGAAGGACGCCCGCCGGCTGGCCGGCTCCACCACCGGCATCGTCGGCAAGGCCGTGGCCTTCCTCACCGACTCCGGCTTCCTCCAGCGCACCGGGGACGACGCCGGAGGCGCCTTCCGCACCACCGCCCGCTACCAGCTCCAGGTCCGGGACATGGCAGGCAGTGCCGCCATGGCCGAACTCCTGGAACTGGGCGTGGTGCCGGTCACCGACGGATCGGCGACCCTGCTGCCACCACCCGACCCCGACGACCTGGAGCTGGCGGCCGGCGCCGGTCTGCCGTTCCACGGCTGACCGGCCCCCTCCCGCCACCGGCCGGCTCCTGACCGGCCCCCGCCACCGACGTCTCCTTCCCGCCGCCTGAACGACGAGAGTCCGCCGCCATGTACGAGCTGTCCCGGGTCCGCCTCTACTCCATCGGGCCTGCCGGCGCGCGCTACGCCGACACCGTGCTCGATCTGTGCGGCGTCGGCGAGCCGGTGCCGCACCCCGCACCGGCCCAGGCGGAGTTCTTCGAGGAGGAGCCGGTCGGGCCGCCGCGCCGGCCCGCGCCCGCCGGGGTGCTCTTCCTGGAGAACGGCGGCGGCAAGTCCGTTCTGCTGAAGCTGATCTTCTCGGTGATGCTGCCCGGTCACCGCAACACCCTAGGCGGCGCCAGCTCCGGCGTGCTGCGCAAGTTCCTGCTCGCGGAGGACTGCGGACACGTCGCGCTGGAGTGGCAGCACACACTGACCGGCGAGTGCGTGGTCGTCGGCAAGGTCAGCGAATGGCGCGGACGTCAGGTCTCCAACGACCCCAGGAAGTTCGCCGAGGCCTGGTACTCCTTCCGCCCCGGACCCGGGCTCAGCCTCGACTCGCTGCCCGTCGCCGAGGCCACCTCGGTCGGCCGCCCCGCCGAGGGCGTCTCCGGCGCACGCGGCAGGCGCCGCACCATGAAGGGCTTCCGCGACGCGCTCACCGAGGCGGGCAAGTTCTACCAGCACCTCGACGTGCACTGGGAAGAGATCCACGACCGCTGGAACGAACATCTCGGCGACCTGGGCCTGGACCCCGAACTCTTCCGCTACCAGCGCGAGATGAACGCCGACGAGGGCGAGGCGGCCGGGCTCTTCGCGGTGAAGAAGGACTCCGACTTCACCGACCTGCTGCTGCGGGCCGTCACCGACACCCGCGACACCGACGGCCTCGCCGACCTCGTCAGCGGCTTCGGTAACAAGCTGGGCCGCCGCGCCGAGCTCACCGCCGAGCGCGATTTCACCGCGGGCTCCGTCGACCTGCTCGGCCGCATCGTCGAAGCCGCCGAGGCCCGCTCCAGGACCCGGGACATCCACGCGGGTGCCGAGCGACGCACCCGCACGCTGGCCCGCAGGCTCTCCGCGCGCGCCGGTGTGGAGCGCGGCCGGACCACCGAGCTCGCCCAGCAGGTCACCGGCGCCGCCCACACCGTCACGGGCGCCGAGGAGACCCGCAGCCGCAGCTCCCTGATCGCGGCCGAACTCGCCTACCGGCACGCCTCCCTGGCCCTGACCGCAGCGGAGAAGAGCGCCGCGGCCCAGCGCCGCGAGCTCGGAGACGCCCGCACCCTGCACTCCGCCTGGCAGGCCGCCGAGGCCGTGCTCCGCCACCGCGCCGCCGCCGACCGCTCCGCCCGCGTCGCCGTCGCGATCCGCGAGGCCGAGCGCGACGCCGCCCCGGCCCTGGCCGCACGCGCCACCGCGGCGGGTGATCTCGTACGGGCCCTGCACTCCGCCGCCGAGGCGGGCGAGAGCGTGGCCAACGAGGAGGAGGAGCGCTCCGACACGCTCCAGACCGCGGGCGAGGCCGCCCACCGGGACGCCACCACCGCCGCCACCGAGGCGCAGCGCGCCCGCAGCGAGGCCGGCCACCTGCGCCAGCGCCTCGCCGAGGTGGAGCAGGAGACCGCCGAAGCCGTACGTGCGGGCTGGCTCGACGACACCGCGCCGAACGCGGACCCGGCCCGCGCGGCGCTCGCAGCGAACGACGCCGAGCAGTCGGCGGTGGCCGCCTGGGACACCGCCCGTGAGGCCGCCGGGGCCGCGGCGGACCGGTCCAGGCAGGCCGCCGCCGCCGAGAGCCGGGCCGAACTGGCAGCGGCGCGGGCCGCCGACGGCGCACGTGCCGCGGAGCAGGCGTACGAGGCCGAGCTCAGGGCCGCCGAGTCCATCGCCGCCGACCACCGCCTCGCCGACCTCCTGGGGCTGCCCACCGCCGGAGGTGTTCCCCGGCCCCGGCAGGGCACGCGGGGCGCGCAGGACGGCGCCGAGGACCCGCAGCAGTACGACGAGGGTGCGGGCACGGAGTCCGGTCCCGCTGCCCCGGACGGGACCGAACCGGCCGCCCACGGCGCCCAGACGGCCACGGCCGCACAGCCCAGGCCCGTCGAACAGCCCCTCACCGCGGACGAGTTCGACCGCAGCGCGGAGGAGCTGCGGGATCTCCTCGACCAGGGCGTCGCCTCCGCCGAACGGCGGCTCTTCGAACTGCGCACCGCGGCAGCCGACGACTCCCGCATCCTGGGCGCGCTCGGTGACGGCGGACTGCTGCCGCCGGGGCCCGACGTGCTCGCCACCGTCGAATACCTCGGAGAACACGGCATCCCGGCGCTGCCGGGGTGGCGCTACCTCGCCCAGGCCGTCGACCCCGCCGACCACGCGGCCGTGCTCGCGGCCCGCCCCGAACTCGTCGACGGCGTCGTCATCACGGACCCGGACGCGCACGCCCGCGCCCGTGAAGTCCTCGGAGCCGCAGCACTGCTGCCGCGCTCCGCCGTGGCCGTGGGCACCGCCGCCGCACTGCTCGCCCCGGTGCCGGACCCCGCCGCCGGATCCGCCACGAGCACCGACGGGGTCTTCCTCGTCCCGCCGAACCCGGCGATGCACGACGAGCACGCGGCCGACGAGGAACGGCAGGCGCTCAGGAGCCGTACCGCCGCACGCGACGAGGACATCCGCACGCTGGCGGCCCGCCTCACCGCGGACCGCTCGCTCGCCGCCCGCATCGGTTCCTGGCGCGCCGACTGCCCGCCCGGCATGCTCACCGAACTCGCGGAAGCCGCCCACACCGCCCGCACGGCAGCCGAGACGGCACAGGCCGTACTCGCCGAGGCCCGCACCGTGCGGGCCGAGTCCGACGAGGCGGCGGCGGACACCGCGCGCGTCCGCGACGAACGCCAGGAGGCCGCCCAGCGTGCCCGCCGGGCCGCCGACGCGCTCGCCGGACTCGCCTTCCGGCTCCGTGAACGGGCGGGCTGGCAGGCGAAACTGCGCGAACTGGTCGACGAGGCGGCCGAGTCCGAGGCCCGGGCCACCGTCTGCCTGGAGCGGGCCCGCGCCGCCGACGAGGACCGCAGGGCCGCGCAGCGCGCCGCCGACGACGCGCGCCGCACCGCCCGTGCCCTGCGCGCCGAGCGGGCCGAGATCGCCGGCGCCCCGGAGCACCTCCCGGAGCCGGAGGCGGGAGCCCCGCGCCACGCCCTGCCTGCCCTGCGCGAGGCGTACCGGGCGGCGTCCCAGCTGTACGAGAAGGTCGGCGTCGGAGCCGACCTGCGCGCCGAGCAGGCGCGCGCGGAGAGCGACGAGAGCGCCGCACTGGCCGAGCTCGACCGGCTCACGAACAAGGTCCGCACCCGCGCCGCCCAGCTTCTGGAAGGCACGGACGGCGCCGACGGGCCCTCCCGGCAGGCCGCCGCCGCCCGCGCCGAGTCCCTGGTCCAGCTCCTGGAGACGCGCGCGTCGGCGGCCAGCGAGCAACTGGGCCGGTACCGCGGCGAGGCCGAGCGGCTGGCCCCGGCCGACGGCGAGAGCCTGCACACCGAACTCCCCGACGAGAGGGTTCCCGCCGACGCCGAACAGGCCCAGGCGCTGCTGCGTACCGCCACGGCTGAGCTCTCCGCCGCGACCGCTGCGCTGGACACCGCCCGCGCCGCCCACGCCGAGCTGCTCCACGCGCACCGCACCGCCGAGGACTCGGCAGGCGGCTTCGACGAGACCGCGGCCCTGCTGCGCGACCTCCTGCGGGACCACGGCGCCGAGGACGACCCCGAGAACCCCGAGCCGTACCCCGGCAGCCTGGAGGAGGCCCGGCAGTCCGCGGCCGAGGCCCGCAGGTCCCTGCGCGGCTGCGCCGCCGACCTCTCCACCGCGGAAGCGGCCGTCCGGGAGGCGAGCGACGTCCTCGTACGGCACGCCAACTCCACCCGCTACGAACAGGTCCGCACCCCGGCCCGCCAGCAGATCCGCGAGCTGCCGGCCGCGGCGCTGCCCGAGCACGCACAGAAGTGGGCGACGGCCTTCGCGCCCCGGCTGCGGGTCCTCACCGACGAACTGGCCCAGCTGGAGCGCAACCGCGAGTCCATCGTCGACCGGCTGCGCGGCCTGGTGGACTCCGCGCTCACCACCCTCCGCTCCGCCCAGCGGCTCTCCCGCCTGCCCGAGGGCCTGGGGGAGTGGTCCGGTCAGGAATTCCTCCGGATCCGCTTCGAGGAGCCCGACCAGGCCACCCTCACCGAACGGCTCGGAGAGGTCATCGACGAGGCGACCAGGGCGGCCCTGAAGAAGAACTCCGACCTGCGCAGGGACGGGATGTCCCTGCTGCTGCGCGGCGTACAGGCGGCGCTGGAGCCCCGGGGCATCGCCGTGGAGATCCTGAAGCCGGACGCGGTGCTCCGCGCCGAGCGGGTGCCGGTCGGACAGATGGGCGACGTCTTCTCGGGCGGCCAGCTGCTCACCGCCGCCATCGCCCTCTACTGCACGATGGCCGCCCTGCGCAGCAACGACCGCGGCCGTGACCGGCACCAGCACCGGCACGCGGGGACGCTGTTCCTCGACAACCCCATCGGCCGCGCCAACGCCACGTATCTGCTGGAGCTCCAGCGCGCGGTCGCGGACGCGCTCGGCGTCCAGCTGCTGTACACCACGGGACTCTTCGACACGACGGCGCTCGCCGAGTTCCCGCTGGTGATCAGGTTGCGCAATGACGCGGACCTGAGGGCCGGGCTGAAGTACATCAGCGTCGAGGAGCATCTGCGTCCCGGACTGCCCCAGCAGGACCCGGGCAGCGAGACGGTGCACGGAGAGATCACCGCCACCCGTATGTTCAAACGGTCCGCACCGGCACCGGAGGCGCCCACGCTCCGGACCGAGGACACCCACCGCGTGGTTCCGGACCCCGGCACCGCGCCGTAGAGGCAACAACACGGCCCCGCGGAGGGAACGGAAGAGGAAGCGGGCGGCGGGAGACGGGGGTCAGGCCCGGGAGAGGCGGCGTCCCGCGTCCCGCCGCCGTATCCGCGCCCCGTCCCGCTCGGCGGTCCGCGCCGCCCGCCGTGCCGCACGCCGCTCGCGGCGCAGCTGGCGGGCCGAACTGCTGGGCATCGACACCACACCGTTGCGCTGGTTCCACACCTGCCGGGTGACCCACACGTCCAGCACCGACCAGGTCGCGACCACCGTGCTGCCCACGCCGGCGAGCACCATCGGAAAGGCCAGCCAGGACCCGGCCAGCTCGGACAGGAAGGCGACCATGGCCTGGATGAGTGTCAGCGACGTGATGAGTACGGCCCGTACGGCGGCCGTGCGCACCGGATCCGGCATCCGCCGTCGTGTGGCCGGCTCCTCGACCCAGAGCGGCTGCCGTGGACCCTCCGGCCGACTCCGGTCACCTGTCGCGGCCGTGTCCTCCTCCTTCACCGCCCGGGCCGGTGGCACTGTCACCGCACCTCGACGCTCCTGCGTGTCCAAGGACTTTCAACTCCCACCACTGTCCGACTTCAGGTTTGCTGCCCCGCATGCACCCTTTCTACGCGGACGGGACGTCCCGTCCTGC
Organism: Streptomyces sp. NPDC048211; assembly: GCF_043202315.1. Taxonomy (NCBI): domain Bacteria; kingdom Bacillati; phylum Actinomycetota; class Actinomycetes; order Kitasatosporales; family Streptomycetaceae; genus Streptomyces; species Streptomyces sp. NPDC048211. Next base: position 19,193 of record NZ_JBIDAD010000029.1, on the reverse strand, counting down.
CCAGTGCACTCCTGCGACTCTCCTGCCCCCGTACAGACAGACGAGTGCCGGAAGATGAAGATTCCCTCGGTCCGGTGCGGAACGAAGAGATCCAGCCAACCGACAGGGGGAGGAATATGCCGCTCTGGTAGGCGTCTTCTGTCGGATTCGCGAATTTCATCTCCCGGAATACCGGGACAAGTCATGGTCAACTCCCAGTAAGGCGGCCGAAAATCGTCCGGACGTGCCTTCGAGTTGTCTGTGTGTCGGTAGTAGGCTCGCGCCGTTTGTTGACGGAACACCATTCCCGCCCCGCGGGGCCGAGCTGGGGGAGGCCATGCGCTTTCGCGGAAAGTCCATCCGCAGGAAGATCGTGGCGTTGCTTCTGGTGCCGCTCGTCTCCCTCACCGCACTCTGGGGCTTCGCCACCTATCTGACCGGGCGCGAGGCAGGCCAGCTGCTCAGCGCGAGCACCATCGTGGAGAAGGTCGGCCACCCCCTGGAGGAGACCGTCAGGGCGGTCCAGAACGAGCGCCGCCAGACCCTCGTGTTCCTCGCCGACCCACGGGCCTCCGACGCGCTGCCGATCCTGCGCACGCAGCGCGCGGTCACCGACCGGGTCGTGAAGCGCGTGACCTCGAGTGCGCAGCAGAAGGACATCCGCGACGCACTGAGCTCCGACGCCGAGACCCAGCTCAGCTCGATCCTCGGAGCGGTCGAGGAACTCGACGCCCTCCGCGACTCCGTCGACCGGCGGACCATCGACCGGACCAAGGCGATGGACTACTACAACCGCCTCATCGACCCCTGCTACAGCTTCCTGACCGGCCTCCACACGATGGAGAACGTGTCCATGGACAAGCAGGTCCGGGCACTGACCGGTGTCTCACGTGCCCGCGAGATGCTCTCCAGGGAAGACGCACTGGTGGCCTCGGGCCTTCTGGCCGGGCGGTTCACCGCCCCCGAGCTCCGGCAGATCTCCGACCTCGTGGCCAACCGGGGGCTGCTGTACGAGATCAACCTCCAGGTGCTCCCCGCGTCCGAGCGCCGCCGGGTGGAGCAGTACTGGAGCGGACCCGACAGCGAACCGCTGCGCACCGCCGAGGACGCACTCCTCACCCAGGGGCCCACCCGCGACTCCCGTGCCGTGGACGCCGCCCGCTGGCAGGAGGTGGCGCCGCCGGTCCTGGACCGGCTGGCCAACGACTCGACCGAGATGAACAACCGCTTCCAGGACCGGGGCAGGCCCGCCGGCTACGGCGTCCTGATCAAGGCGGGTGCCGCAGGCGTCCTCGGATTCCTGGCCCTTCTCGTCTCCGTCTTCGTCTCCGTACGCATCGGCCGTGAGCTCATCCGCGACCTCTCCCGCCTGCGCAAGGACGCCCACGAGGTCTCAGGCGTACGGCTCCCGAGCGTGATGCGCCGGCTCGCCGCCGGCGAACAGGTCGACGTCGAGACCGAGTCCCCGCACCTCCATTACGAACGCGACGAGATCGGCCAGGTCGGCCAGGCGCTCAACACGCTGCAGCGGGCCGCGGTCGAGGCCGCCGTGAAGCAGGCGGACATGCGACGCGGTGTCTCCGAGGTCTTCGTCAACCTCGCCCGCCGCAACCAGGTACTGCTGCACCGGCAGCTGACGCTCCTGGACACGATGGAGCGCCGTACCGAGAACACCGACGAACTCGCCGACCTGTTCCGCCTCGACCACCTCACCACCCGGATGCGCCGCCACGCCGAGGGGCTGGTGATCCTCTCCGGAGCCGCCCCGTCCCGGCAGTGGCGCAAGCCCATCCAGCTCATGGACGTGGTGCGCGCCGCGGTTGCCGAGGTCGAGGACTACGAACGGATCGAGGTCCGCAGGCTCCCGCGGATCGGTGTGGGCGGCCCCGCCGTCGCCGACCTCACCCACCTCATCGCCGAACTCCTGGAGAACGCCACGGTGTTCTCGCCCCCGCACACCGCGGTCCAGGTGCACGGTGAACAGGTCGCCAACGGCTTCACCCTCGAAATCCACGACCGAGGCCTGGGGATGCCCCCGGAAGTACTCCTGGACGCCAACCTCCGGCTTGCCGAGACCCCCGAGTTCGAGCTGTCCGACACCGACCGGCTCGGTCTGTTCGTCGTCAGCCGGCTGGCCCAGCGCCAGAACGTCCGCGTGTCGCTCCAGACCTCCCCCTACGGAGGCACCACCGCCGTCGTCTTCATCCCGGCCGCGCTGCTCACGGACGCCCCGGACTCGCACGGCACCGGATTCCGCCTCGACCGCAGGTCCGAGAGGGCGATCGCCAGCAGCAGGCCGGGCAGCGAGCCGAAGGAGGGACCGGGGGAGACGACGCCGGACCGCCGTCTTGCCGCCGCCCGTCCGCAGGACCGGCCCGGAAGCCTCTCCCCGGTCCCCAGCGGGCTGGCGGACCCGTCCCTGCTGGACGGCCCGGTCGAGCTCGAAGGACCGCTCGCGCCCCGGGACTTCGACCGTGACCCGCATCTGGAGGCCGTCGCGGAGCGGGCCCTGGACCCCGTGCTCGACGGCGTCTCCGACCTGGACGACACCGAGAGCGAGCGCGGCGGCATCTTCCGCGCCCGTGAGCTCCGGCGCGACGACGACCAGCATCAGCAGGCGGCCGACCGCGCGGCGGAGCCGGACGGCGTCCGGGCCCTGCGCCCGGACGGCGCGCGCCCGCTGCCCCGCCGCAAACCGCCGACCCTGGTCACCGACCGGGGCCGCCGCGTCGACGAGAACGGCCGCGCCCACCCCACGACCGCCGATCCGGAGCCCACGCGCACCCCGGTCCGGCACCCCGCCACCGGCCCCGCGCCCACCGCGGACCGGAGCAGCCCCACGGAACCGGGCCGGCCCTCCGCCTTCCGGACACCCAGCGGGCCCGCGGAGCCCTCGCCCGCCACGCCGTCGATTCCGGGGCCCCGGTCGTCCCCGTCAGCCGCCCGGTCCCTGCCGGACGCTGCCGACACGGTGGGCGGACTGCCCCGCAGGGTCCGGCAGGCCAGCCTCGCCCCGCAGCTCCGTGAGGGCCCCGGCGGCAGCGGTCCGGACCCGGTGGACGGCGCCGAGGACATCGAGCGGGACGCCGACGAAGTACGCAACCGCATGGCTTCGCTCCAGCGCGGCTGGCAGCGCGGACGCCTGCAGAACGCCGAGGACGTGACCGGCCCCGGCGACACAGCACAAGGAACCACTCCGGGAGGGGACGGTCCATGACCGCACCGCACGCCTCAGCACTCAACTCCGCACGTCAGGGGTCGGGTGAACTCAACTGGCTCCTCGACGAACTCGTCGAGCGCGTCGCCAGCATCCGCAAGGCGCTGGTCCTCTCCAGCGACGGCCTTCCCACCGGCGCGTCCAAGGACCTGACCAGGGAGGACGGCGAGCACCTGGCCGCCGTCGCCTCCGGGTTCCACAGCCTCGCCAAGGGTGTCGGCCGCCATTTCGACGCGGGCCGGGTCCGGCAGACCGTCGTCGAGCTGGACGAGGCCTTCCTCTTCGTCACGGCCGCCGGTGACGGCAGCTGTCTCGCCGTGCTGGCCGACTCCGACTCGGACGTCGGACAGGTGGCGTACGAGATGACGCTCATGGTCAAGCGCGTGGGAGCCCACCTGGCCAACGCCCCACGGACGACCGGTCAGTCCTCCGGAGGGTGAGTGGACGGGATGAGCGCCGACACGCCCCGTACCCCGGAGGACCCCGGCGATCCGCAGTCCTCGCGCTGGTACGACGCCGACGCGGGGCCGGTGGTCCGCCCGTACGCGATGACCAGGGGCCGTACCAGCAGTGCGTCCCGTCACCGCCTCGACCTGATCGCGATCGTCATGCCCGAACCCGCGGCCGACGATCCCGGCAGGGACCAGATGCTCTCCCCGGAACACGTGGAGATCGTCGAACTCTGCAGTGACATGCCCCAGTCGATCGCCGAGCTCGCTGCCGGTCTGGACCTCCCTGTCGGGGTGGTCCGGGTCCTGGTCGGGGATCTCGTCGAGGACGAGCTGGTGCACGTAACCCGTCCCGTTCCGCCGGCCGAGCTGCCGGACGTGAACATTCTTCGCGAGGTGATCAATGGCCTTCGGGCGCTCTAGCCGCAACAGGCGGCCCGTTGAGCCCGTTACCCTGAAAATCCTGGTGGCGGGCGGCTTCGGAGTGGGCAAGACGACCATGGTGGGCGCGGTCAGTGAGATCAGACCGCTGCGTACGGAGGAGATGCTCAGCGAGGCAGGACGTCCGGTGGACGACCTGGAAGGTGTCGAGGCGAAGACCACGACGACGGTGGCGATGGACTTCGGGCGGATCACCCTGCGCGAGGACCTGGTGCTGTATCTCTTCGGGACCCCGGGCCAGGACCGCTTCTGGTTCCTCTGGGACGAACTCGCCCAGGGCGCCCTGGGCGCGGTCGTGCTCGCGGACACGCGACGGCTGGAGGACTGCTTCGCGGCGGTCGACTACTTCGAGCGCCGCGGGATCCCGTTCGCCGTGGCCGTCAACTGTTTCGAGGGCGCCGACCGGTTCCCCACCGGGACGGTGCAGGCGGCGCTGGACCTGGATCCGCAGGTGCCGGTGCTGCTGTGCGACGCGCGGGACAGGGCGTCCGTGCGGGACGTCCTGGTGGCCGTCGTCGAGCACGCGGTGGCCCGGGTGGACCGGCTTCGCGAGCCCGTCACCACGTAGGGCCACAGGACGGAACGCGGCCCGTACCCCCGCCGACGAGGGTACGGGCCGCGCGTCGTGGGGCGGTCCGGGAGCGCGGGCTACCTACTGTCCGCCGCCGCCCTCCTCCTGCCAGCCCAGGCTCCGCTCCACCGCCTTGCGCCAGTTGCCGTACTCGCGTTCGCGGACCTCCGGCTCCATCCGGGGCTGCCACTCCACATCGCGCTGCCAGTGCGTCTTGAGCTCGTCGAGCCCCGACCACACGCCGGTCGCCAGCCCCGCCGCGTACGCCGCGCCCAGGCAGGTCGTCTCCGCGATCCTCGGCCGGATCACCGGAACGCCCAGCACATCCGCCTGGTGCTGCATCAGCAGCTGGTTGGCCGTCATGCCGCCGTCCACCTTGAGCGTGGTGATGGGCACGCCGGAGTCCTGGTACATCGCGTCGACGACCTCACGCGTCTGCCAGCTGGTCGCCTCCAGAACAGCGCGTGCCAGATGCGCTTTGGTGACGTAACCGGTCAGCCCGGTGATCACCCCCCGGGCGTCGGAGCGCCAGTAGGGGGCGAACAGGCCGGAGAACGCGGGCACGATGTACGCCCCGCCGTTGTCCTCGACGCTCGCCGCCAGCGTCTCGATCTCCGCGGCGCTCCCGATGATCCCGAGCTGGTCGCGGAACCACTGCACGAGTGCGCCGGTGATCGCGATCGACCCCTCCAGACAGTAGACGGGCGGTTCGTCGCCGATCCGGTAGCCGAGGGTGGTGATCAGCCCGTTCTTGGAGGCCACAGGCCGGTTCCCGGTGTTCAGCAGCAGGAAACTGCCGGTGCCGTACGTGTTCTTGGCCGTGCCCGGGTCGTAGCAGGCCTGGCCGAAGACGGCGGCCTGCTGGTCGCCCAGGGCGGAGGCAACCGGGACTCCGGCGAGCGCACCCACGGCCGTTCCGTACACCTCGGACGAGGACCTGATCTCCGGCAGCACGGCCGCGGGGATGTTCATGGCGGCCAGGACGGACGGGTCCCACCGGAGCGTCTCCAGGTCCATCAGCATCGTGCGCGACGCGTTGGTCACGTCCGTGACGTGGACGCCGCCGTCGGTGCCGCCCGTGAGGTTCCAGATCAGCCAGGAGTCCATGGTGCCGAACGCGATCTCACCCCGCTCGGCCCGGTCGCGCAGCCCGGGCACGTGGTCCAGCAGCCAGGCCGCCTTCGGGCCGGAGAAGTAACTGGCCAGCGGGAGGCCGGTGGTGGCCCGGAACCGGTCCTGCCCGTCGGCGCCGCCGAGCTCGTGGCAGAGAGCGGCGGTACGGGTGTCCTGCCAGACGATGGCGTGGTGCACGGGGACCCCGGTGGCCCGGTCCCAGAGCACGGTCGTCTCGCGCTGGTTGGTGATGCCGAGCGCGGTGAGCTGGTCGGCCCGCAGCCCGGCCCGGTCCAGGGCGCCGGCGACGACGGCCTGCACGGTGGTCCAGATCTCGGAGGCGTCGTGCTCGACCCAGCCCGGCCGGGGGAAGATCTGCCGGTGCTCGCGCTGGTCGACGGCGACGGCGGCGCCGTCCTGGTCGAAGATGATGCAGCGGCTGGAGGTGGTGCCCTGGTCGATGGCGGCGACGAATCTGTTCGTCATGGTGTCCCCTTGTCCGTCGGGTGTTTCCGGCCGAGACCTCAGAACGCGGCGTTGAACACGAGCCCGCCCAGCAGCCCGCCCGCGATCGGTCCCACGACGGGTATCCAGGCGTAACCCCAGTCGGACGTGCCCTTGTTGGGTATCGGCAGCAGCGAATGAACCAGCCGGGGACCGAGGTCACGGGCCGGATTGATGGCATAGCCGGTGGGTCCGCCCAGCGAGAGGCCGATGCCCACCACGAGGAGGGACACCAGGAGTACGGAGATCCCGGAGCCGTAGATGCCGGCACCGGCCCCCGCGACCGGGCCGATGCCGATCCCCTCGTTCTTCCCGAAGGCCAGGATCGGCAGCACCAGAGCGGCCGTCGCGATGATCTCCGTGACGAGGTTGGCCACCGGGTTCCGGATCTCCGGCGCGGTCGCGAAGATCCCGAGCGTGGGCCCGGACGTCTCCTCGTCGGCGTTGGCGCGGAACTGCGCGTAGTACGTCAGCCAGGCCAGCACGGCGCCGATGACGGCGCCGGTCAGCTGACCCAGGATGTAGAGCGGGACCTTGTCCCACTCGCCGGTGTCGACGGCGATGCCGACAGTCACCGCCGGATTGAGGTGCCCGCCCGACAGCGGGGCTGCGGTGTAGGCCCCGGCGAGGACGCCGAAGCCCCATCCGAAGGCGATGACGACCCAGCCCGCGGCCCGGGCCTTCGAGTGATGGAGCGTGACGGCGGCGCAGACGCCTGCGCCGAAGAGGATGAGGATGGCCGTTCCGAGGACTTCCCCGGCGAAGATGTCTCCATTGCTCATGGCGCTCCCAGTGGTTGTCCGGCGGGTTTCGCCGGGCCCTTCCATGGCTACGGAGGCCGGGAGCAGGCAGGAGCCGTGCCCCGCCCGGCGACCGTGACGAGCGTGGGACCAGCCGGCCGCCGTGGTGTGGGAGGACGGCATCGGCTGGGAATGGAGTGTTCACCGTGGCTGATGAGCCGTCAAGAAGGCGTGCAGCAAACGTTGTTGGCGGACAGATGCCGTGAAGGACGCTGCCTCAGCGCACCGCCACGACGGCGGATCCGTGACCGAACAGCCCCTGGTTCGCCGTGATTCCAACCCGCGCCCACGGAACCTGCCGTTCCCCCGCCGTGCCCCGCAACTGCCGGGTCAGCTCGCAGACCTGGGCGATCGCCTGGGCCGGCACCGCCTCACCGAAGGACGCGAGTCCGCCGCTCGGGTTCACCGGAATGCGCCCGCCGAGCGCCGTCGCTCCCGCGCGCACGAGCGCAGCCCCCTCGCCCGGCGCGCACAGCCCGATGTCCTCGTACCACTCCAGCTCCAGCGCCGTGGAGAGGTCGTACACCTCGGCCAGGGACAGATCCCCGGGACCGATGCCCGCCTCCTCGTACGCGGCCCGGGCGATCGAGGCACGGAAACTCAGGGGCGCCGGTGCGACGGCGACCGCCGAATCCGTGGCGATGTCCGGCAGGTCGAGCACCGCCTTCGGATACGTGGGCGTCACGGTCGACACGGCACGGATGCGGACCGGGTCCGTCGCTCCGTGGCGCCGGGCGAACTCCATGCTGGACAGCACGAGGGCCGCCGCACCGTCGGAGGTGGCACAGATGTCCAGGAGGCGCAGCGGATCGGCGACCACCGCGGAGGCCGCGACCTGTTCCGCGCTCACCGGCGCCCGGTAGCGGGCGTTCGGGTTCAGCGCACCGGCCGCCGCGTTCTTCACCTTGACCCGCGCGAAGTCCTCCTGGGTGTCCCCGTACAGGGCCATCCGGCGACGGGCGTACAGCGCGAAGTACGCGGGATTGGTGGCGCCGAGCACCCGGAATCTCAGCCAGTCCGGATCGTCGGGCCGTTCGCCGCCCGCCGGTGCGAAGAAGCCCTTCGGTGCGGCGTCCGCGCCCACCACGAGGACGACGTCCGCCATGCCGGCCAGGATCTGCGCCCTGGCCGTGTTCACCGCCTGGGCGCCCGACGCGCAGGCCGCGTACACGCTGGTCACCCGGGCACCCTGCCAGCCCAGCGCCTGGGCGAACGTCGCCCCGGCCACGTACCCCGGATAGCCGCCGCGCACGGTGTCCGCGCCGACGACCGACTGCACGTCGCGCCACTCGATGCCCGCGTCCCCGAGCGCGTTGCGCGCGGCCACCGTGCCGTACTCCACAAAGCTGCGGCCCCATTTGCCCCAGGGGTGCATCCCCGTCCCGAGGACGGCCACGTCCCCGCTCATGCCGCACCGCCCACGGAGCCGGCGGCGACCGGCCGCCAGTGCCAGGTGGTCCGCACCACACCGTCCTCGTCACCGGGGCCGGAGTCCATCACGCCCGGTACGGCCTCCACCGTCATGCCGACCGCGAGATCCCCGATGCCGACTCCGGGCGCTGCCTGTCCGAGCACGACCATCCGCTCGGCCGCCAGCTCCACCGCCACCAGCGTGTACGGCTCCCAGGGCACCTGCGGATCCGAGAGGTAGGGGGCGGGCGGGCGGTAGCGCCCGTCGGTGTACGACCAGACCGTGCCGCGCCGGGACAGCGGTACTTCGACGAGCTCGCCGCCCGTACAGCCCGGATTGCGGCAGAGCCCCTTCTGGGGCGGGAAGAAGACCGACGAGCAGACCGGGCAGCGGGTGCCCAGCAGCCGGAAGTCGTCCTCCGTACCGTCCTCGGTGAACCACCCGGCCACCACAGGTATGCGCTTGCGCGGCAAAGCCCCTCCCGGCACTGGATCTGACGGAACGTCAGAAGTGTGCCACGGTCAGCTGTTGTCGGCGAGCCACTTGGCAGCGGTCTCCGCGAGCTCCCGGTCGCGGCCGGCCAGCATCATCCCGATCATCTGCGCGTCGCCGCGCAGCGACCAGGCGGGATGACCGAAGGTGGCCGGGTTGTTCTTCTCGATCAGGAAATGGGCGGGCCAGGCGGTCCCGTACCCGATCAGCGGCAGTGCCGCCGCATACCGCTTGCGGCCGCGCGCCAGTCCGTAGGCCGTGATCGCGAGACCGGTCAGGGTGCCGGTGAGATGAACCCAGCGGGTCGCGGCGCGCGAGTGCATCGCGACGTAATAGGGCCAGAACTCTTCGTACGAATCGAACGTCTGTTGTGACATACGGGCACCGTAATGGCTGGATCGGCAACCGGATACGGCGGATCCGCGTCCGAGAGGGAGAACGGGCGGCCGGAACCCACGGGGGTGGTCCCGGCCGCCCGCTCACTCTTCTCCCGGACCGGCCGCCTCAGTGGCCGGCGACGGACCTGCGGGCCACCGGGAAGTCGAAGTAGGTGTCCGGAAACAGCTCGGGCTTGAACGTGTAGTGCCACCACTCCTCGGCCAGATTCACGAATCCGGCGTCGGTGAGCATCTGCTTGAGGAACTGGCGGTTGGCGCGCTGCACGCCCTGGATCCGCGGGTCGTCGGTGTGCGACAGCGTGTCGAAGCAGTCGAAACCGGTTCCCATGTCCACCGAGTTGTCCGGGAAGCGCTCGGCCTGCGGCGCGTAGCACGGCACCAGCTTCTCGCCCGGACGGTACGGCCTGGTCGGCAGGGCGGGCAGCCGTACCAGGGTCAGGTCCACCGTGCTGCCGCGGCTGTGCCCGGACTTCTCCGCGATGTAACCGTCCGCGAACAGGCGGGTCTTGTCGACCTGCGGATAGAACTCGCCCTTCATGGTGTCGTCGCCGAGATCCTTCGCCCACCGCACGAAGTGGTCGACGGCCCGCTGGGGCCGGTAGCAGTCGTACACCTTCAGCGAGTACCCCTGTGCCAGGAGCCGGACCTGGGCCCGGTGCAGGGCCTCGGCCGCCGGCCGGGTCAGGATGCACAGCGACTGACGGTATCCGTCGACCGGTACGCCCATGAAGTCGTGACCGGTGGGGTAGCGCATCTCCTGGATGATCGTGGGATCCACCGAGCGCAGCGCGACGAACCCGGAGGGAGCATTCGGCTCGGGTTTCGCCTGCGCCACCGGGGCGGCGGCGGTGACGGCGAGCAGAGTGGCGGCAGTCGCCGCCAGGACACGGAAAACGGAACCCATGACTGTCATGAACACATCGTCCATGAGCCGGACCCTTCCGGGCGGGCGATCGGATACAGTCCGCGCGTGTCCGCGACGACGAGGAAGCCGGTCAGACCTGTGAAGCACTCCCACTGCGGCAGCTGCGGCGCCCCGTACACCGCACTCGCGTCCCCCGGAGCATGGCCCCGCACCTGCACCGCCTGCGGAGCCACCGCCTACCGCAACCCGCTGCCGGTCGCCGTCGCCCTGCTCCCCGTCACCGGCCGCGACGGCACCGGACTCGTCGTCATCACCCGCACCATCGAACCCTGCCTCGGCGGCACCGCACTCCCGGGCGGCTTCATCGACCACGACGAGGACTGGAAACACGCGGTCGTACGCGAACTCCGCGAGGAGACCGGCATCGAGGCCGAACGCGACGACGTCCGCCTCGCCGACGCCCTCAGCGACCCCGACGGCCATCTGCTCCTGTTCGGCCTCCTCCCCGCCCGGCCGGCCGCCGCACTCCCGCCGTCCGTGCCGACCGACGAGACCTCCGGATACGAGGTGCTGCTCACCCCCGAAGCGCTCGCCTTCCCCCTCCACACCGAGGCGGTCCGCTCCTGGTTCGCCGGCCGCTACCGCTGACCGCGCCCGCCCTTCCGGCGCTCAGATCCCGCGAACCCGGACCGGACGGTCCACCAGCCCCTCCTCACCGTCCCGCTCCACCACGACCCGTCCGCCCACCAGCCGCGTCGTGTACCGCTCGACCACCGCCGGCTCCCAGCCGTCACCCGCGTCGCGGACCACCGAACCACCCCCGGCGAGCCCCTCCACCGGAGCCCACACCTCCAGCTCCACCCCGCCGTCCGCTCCCCGCACCGGAATCACCGCACCGGCCCGCGCCAGTACCGGCACCCGCGACAGCGGCGCGTCGACCACCACCTGACCGGGCCCCTCGTACACCGCACCGCTCACCGTGTCGTACCACCGGCCCGGCGGCAGCCGCACCGACCGCTCCTCGCCCCCCGGTGCCAGCACCGGCGCCACCAGCAGCGCGTCACCCAGCAGGAACGCGTCCTCGCACTCCCGCAGCGCCCGGTCACCGGGCACCGCCCACCACAGCGGACGCACATACGGGGCCCCGGTCAGCCGGGCCAGATGCGCCAGCGTCACCCAGTACGGACGCAGCCGCTCCCGCTCCACCAGCACCTCGCGGGCAGCGTCGAGTACCCGCGGGCCGAACTCCCACGGCTCCCGGCGCCCCGCGTCGATCGCCGCATGCGTGCGGAACAGCGGGAGGTACGCCCCCAGCTGGAACCACCGCAGATACAGCTCCGGCGACGGGGAACCGTCGAACCCGCCCACATCCGGGCCCGAATACGGCACCCCGCACAGCCCGAGACCCAGCACCAGCGCGAGCGAGGCTCGCAGCCCGGGCCACCCCGTCGTCACATCACCGGACCAGGTGCCCCCGTAGCGCTGCATCCCCGCCCAGCCGGACCGCGAGAACAGGAAAGGCCGCTCGTCAGGCCGCAGCCGGCGCAGCCCCTCGTACCCGGCGCGCGCCATCGCGAGGCCGTACACGTTGTGGGCCTCCCGGTGATCGCCGCCCCGGCCCTCCAGCACGTGACGGGACGAACGGGGCAGCGTCGGTTCACCGAACGCCGCGAACGAGACCGGCTCGTTCATGTCGTGCCAGACACCGGAGAACCCCTGCGCCAGCCGCTCCTCGTACAGTCCGCCCCACCACGCGCGCACCTGCGGATCAGTGAAGTCCGGATACACGCACTCACCCGGCCACACCTCGCCGCGTACGCGACGCCCGCGGGCGTCCCGGACGAACGCGCCCGAAGCGCCCACCGCCGTACCGGTGTCGAAGACCGCGTTCCCCCGCACCGCGGCCACCGCCGGGTCCACGATCGACACCAGCCGCACCCCGTCCTCGCGCAACTCCTTCGCCAGCCCCGGCAGATCGGGGAACCGCTCCTGGTCCACCGTGAACACCCGGTGCGCGTCGAAGTGGTCGATGTCCAGATGGAGCACCGACAACGGCAGCCCCCGCTCCCGGTACCCCGCGGCGATCCGTCGCACCTCCCGCTCGCTCCCGAACCCCCACCGCGCATGCTGCGGACCCAGCGCCCACGAGGGCGGCAGCGCCGGCGCGCCCGTCAGGGCCGACCAGCCCCGGAGCACGCGGGCCGGGGTACCCACCACCACCCAGCAGCGCAGCGGCCCCCCGTCCATCCGCACCTCGGACGTCCCCGGCCGGTCATGACCGGAGCCCGCCCCCTCCTCGCCCTCGCGCAGCGCCACCCGCCCCGCCCAGGAGTTGTCGTGGAACGCCAGATGCGTCCCCGCGTCCGAGACCACCACCTGCACCGGCATGGTCAGATACAGCGGATCGTCCCCGGGTCCGAACCGGCCGCCCGGATCGGTGTTCCACAGTCCGTACACGCCGTCCCTGAGCCGGGGACCCGCAGCCCGCCCGCCCAGTCCGAAGAACCGCGCGTCCGCCGGAACCTCGGACCGCTGCACCCAACGCGCCGGACCGCCCGCCACCGGCTCCCACCACCGGGGCGGCAACTCCCGCCTCAGCACCATTCCGCCCGGCGTCCGCAGCTCCACCGCCCCCAGCCGCGACACCACCACCGTCAGCCGCTCCGACACCACCTGCCAGCCGCCGTCCTTGTCCGGCTCCAGCAGCGCCCGCGGATCCGCGTCGGGCTCAGCCCCCGGCAGGGCGTACGACGGCAACGGCTCCGCGCCGTCCCACCCCCAGAAGACGGCCCCGCCCACCGCCACCCGGATCCGCAGCTCCGAACGGGCGAACCTCACCACTCCGCCGCCCGGCTCCGGCTCCGCGTCCACCACGGCCCCCGGCACCCGCGCCCGCTCAGGGCCGCGTGCGGGCAGGGCCCGCGCGTCCGCCCGCGCCCGCCGCCACGCGGAGCGCACCGTACGCAGCCCCTGCTTCGAACCGACCAACTTCACCGAGCGCACCAGGTCACGACCGTCCATGCGGCTCACCCTGCCACCCGGTGATCCGGTATCGGGTTCTGTTCAACTTCCGTTCACCCGTGACCGGCCGGGACAGACGTGGCCGCACCACATATCGGGACACGCGACCATGGGCGGGCAACCCTGGTGCGAAAGACGATCACATGGCATCGTCCGTGAAGCCGCCTCACGCGCACACCCCAGCCCGTGCGCGCGACACACGCACACACCCCGCGTACCCGTACAGCCAGGGAGCCGCCCCATGACCTCAGCAGCCGACGAAGCCCCCCTGTGGCAGCCCGGCCCGGACCGCATCGCGGCCGCAGCCGTCACCCGCTTCCAGAACTGGGCGGCCGAGCGCCACGGAGCACCGGCCGAGGGCGGCTACGCGAGCCTGCACCGCTGGTCGGTCGACGAGCTCGACACCTTCTGGCAGGCCGTCGCCGAATGGTTCGACATCCGCTTCGCCACCCCGTACGAGACCGTCATCGGTGACCGCGCCATGCCGGGCGCCGAGTGGTTCCCCGGCGCCACCCTCAACTACGCCGAACACGCGCTGCGCACCGCAGAGGACCCCCTGCGCGCCGACACGCCCGCACTGCTCCACGTCGACGAGACCCACACCCAGGTCCCCGTCTCCTGGTCCGCGCTGCGCCGTCAGGTCGGTTCCCTCGCCGCCGAACTCCGCGCCCTCGGGGTCACCCCCGGCGACCGCGTCAGCGGCTACCTCCCCAACATCCCGCAGGCGGTCGTCGCCTTCCTCGCCACCGCGGCCGTCGGCGCCGTCTGGACCTCGTGCGCCCCCGACTTCGGCGCCCGGAGCGTCCTCGACCGCTTCCAGCAGGTCGAACCCGTCGTCCTGTTCACCGTCGACGGCTACCGCTACGGCGGCAAGGAGCACCACCGCGCCGACACCGTCGCCGAACTGCGCCGGGAACTGCCCACCCTGCGCGCCGTCGTACACATCCCCCTGCTCGGCACCGACGCGCCCGAAGGCACCCTGGACTGGGCCGCCCTCACCGAAGCGGACACGGAACCGGTCTTCGAGCAGGTCCCCTTCGCCCACCCGCTGTGGGTGCTCTACTCCTCCGGCACGACCGGCCTCCCCAAGGCCATCGTCCAGTCCCAGGGCGGCATCCTGCTCGAACACTTCAAGCAGCTCGGCCTGCACTGCGACCTCGGCCCCGAGGACCGCTTCTTCTGGTACACCTCCACCGGCTGGATGATGTGGAACTTCCTCGTCTCCGGCCTCCTCACCGGCACCACCCTCGTCCTGTACGACGGAAGCCCCGGCTACCCCGACGTCAGCGCCCAGTGGCGCGTCGCCGAACAGACGGGCGCCACCCTCTACGGCACCTCCGCCGCGTATGTCATGGCCTGCCGAAAGGCCGGTATCCACCCGGGGCGGGACTTCGACCTCTCCCGCATCCAGTGCGTCGCCACCACCGGCTCGCCACTCCCGCCCGACGGATTCCGCTGGCTCCACGACGAGGTGGCCGACGACCTGTGGATCGCCTCGGTCAGCGGCGGCACCGACGTCTGCAGCTGCTTCGCCGGCGCGGTTCCCACCCTCCCGGTCCACATCGGCGAGCTCCAGGCCGCCTGCCTCGGTACGGACCTCCAGTCCTGGGACCCGGCCGGACAGCCGCTGACCGGAGAGGTCGGCGAACTCGTCGTCACCCAGCCCATGCCGTCCATGCCGATCCGTTTCTGGAACGACCCCGACGGCAGCCGTTACCGCGAGAGCTACTTCGAGACGTACCCGGGCGCCTGGCGCCACGGGGACTGGATCACCCTCACCGACCGCGGCTCCGTCGTCATCCACGGCCGCTCCGACTCCACGCTCAACCGACAGGGTGTCCGCATGGGGTCCGCGGACATCTACGAAGCCGTCGAGCGCCTCCCGGAGATCCGCGAATCCCTGGTCATCGGCCTGGAAGAACCCGACGGCGGCTACTGGATGCCGCTGTTCGTCCACCTCGCCGAGGGCGCCGCCCTCGACGACGACCTCCGCGAGAGCATCAAGCGCACCATCCGCGAGAACCTCTCGCCCCGCCACGTTCCGGACGAGGTCATCGAGGTCCCCGGCATCCCGCACACCCTCACCGGCAAGCGCATCGAGGTTCCGGTCAAACGCCTGCTCCAGGGAACCGCCCTGGCCAAGGCCGTCAACCCCGGCTCCATCGACAACCTGGAACTCCTCCACTTCTACGAGGAGCTGGCCCGCGAACGCCGCTGACCGACGCCACTGTCAGTACCCGCGATTACTCTGAGTGAGCAATGTTCGACAGCGCACTGGGGGAATCATGGCGCAGACCAGGAACAAGCGGGCCACCGTCCGCGGCCGGACCGGCACCACGATGCGACGCACACTGCGCCGCGAAGCACCGAGCACCATCGGCCTCCTGACCGATGAGCAGGACTTCGCGGCGATGCGGCGCTACCGCACCTTCACCTTCGACGACCACACCGTCTATCTGCAGCAGGTGGAAGGACTGCTCAGGACGCTCGCCGCCCAGGGCATGCACACGACCGTCGCCCTCTTCGATCCCGAGGAGTACGCGGAGTTCTGCACCGAGTCGGGAATCGCCCCCGACACCCCGGCCGGCCGCAGCCGGTTCACCGCGGAGGTCGCGGCCTGCGGCGCCACCGTCGCCTACACCGGACAGCCCATCGACACCCTGATCCCGCTCCTGGTCGCCCGGGCGGTCCGGCAGGCCACCTGGGAGTACGCCACGATGCTCCTGGCCGGGCTGGGGGACTGCGCGGACTGCGGACAGGACATCGGCCGTGCCGCCTTCGACCGCGCATCCCACCTGCTGCTGCGCACCCTGGAGGCGGCCGGCCCCGGCACGCACCATCTGGTCTGCAGCACGCCCACGGAGAACGAGCAACTGCTCGCCGCCCTGCACACCGAGCGCGACACCACCGGGCCAGCACACCTCGACTCGGCGGAGGGCGCAGAGTTCGTGACCGTGCTCGCCGTCGGGATCGCGCTCGAAACCCGCGGGGGAGTCGTCCTGCGGACGAGCGCCGCTGGGGCCGCGGACCGGGTCCACGGCTGGCGCCTGACCGGCGGCAGCCTTGTTCCGCTCACCGAGGGGGAGGTGTTCAGCGCCTACTGCACCGACGCCGACACCGGTGAACCCGTCGCCCCGGAATCAGGCGTGGAGTACTGCGCGGGCTTCGACGTCGGTGCCGACGCTCCGGAGGAGCACCGCTGACAGCCGGAAGGGGCTCCCCGCCACCATGGGCGGGAAGCCCCTTCTCACGCGTCGCGCGACCCGGCGGTCCCGCGCGGTGTCCTACTCGCCCGACAGCACCGCCTGCGCGGCGACGCGCGCTTCCTCGGCGGAGTCCGCCGCACGCGCGGCCGACGCGGCCCGCTCGCACTGGGCGAGCGTGTACTTCGCCAGCGTGCTGCGGACATAAGGAATCGACGCGGCACCCATCGACAGCGACGTCACACCGAGACCGGTCAGCACACAGGCCAGCAGCGGGTCGGAGGCGGCCTCGCCACAGACACCACAGCTCTTGCCCTCGGCCTTGGCCGCATCGGCCGACATCGCGACCAGATCCAGCAGCGCGGGCTGCCACGGGTCCTGAAGCCGGGACACCGCACCCACCTGACGGTCGGCGGCGAAGGTGTACTGCGCCAGGTCGTTGGTGCCCAGCGACAGGAACTCCACCTCCTGCAGGACCGAACGCGCCCGCAGCGCGGCCGACGGAATCTCGACCATCGCACCGAACTTCGCCTGCAGCCCGGCCGCGCGGCACGCGTCGGCGAAGGCCTTGGCGTCCGCCCGGTCCGCCACCATGGGCGCCATGACCTCGAGGTAGACAGGCAGCCCCTCGGCCGCCTTCGCCAACGCGGTCAGCTGGGTCCGCAGCACATCGGGGTGATCCAGCAGACTGCGCAGCCCGCGCACGCCCAGCGCCGGGTTCGGTTCGTCGGCAGGTGTCAGGAAGTCCAGTGGCTTGTCCGCCCCGGCATCCAGCACCCGCACGACGACACGGCCCTCGGGGAAGGCCTCGAGCACCGCACGGTAGGCGGCGATCTGCTTCTCCTCGGACGGAGCCTGCTTGCTGTCGTCCAGAAAGAGGAACTCGGTACGGAAGAGCCCGACGCCCTCCGCCCCGGCGGCGACGGCTGCCGGCACGTCGGCGGGCCCGCCGATGTTGGCGAGCAGCGGCACCTTGTGCCCGTCGGACGTCGCGCCCGGACCGGTCGACGCCGAGAGCGCCGCCTTGCGCGCGGCGGCGGAACTCTCCATCTCCGCCCGCTTCTCGGCACTCGGCTCGACGAAGATCTCGCCGGTGCTGCCGTCCACGGCGATCACGGTTCCCTCGGCCAGCTCACCGGCGCCGGGGAGCGCCACAACGGCGGGCACACCGAGAGCCCGGGCCAGAATCGCGCTGTGGCTCGTCGGTCCGCCCTCCTCGGTGACGAAGCCGAGGACCAGCGTGGGGTCGAGCAGCGCCGTGTCCGCGGGAGCCAGGTCGCGTGCGATCAGCACGTACGGCTCGTCGCTGTCCGGCACACCGGGCATCGGGACGCCGAGCAGGCGGGCCACGATCCGGTTGCGTACGTCGTCGAGGTCGGCGACACGGCCGGCCAGGTACTCACCGGCACCGGCCAGCAGCGCACGGTATGAGGCGAACGCGTCGTACACACCGCGCTCGGCGGTGCTGCCGACAGCGATACGGCGGTCCACATCGGCCATGAGCTCGGGGTCCTGGGCCATCATGGCCTGGGCCTCCAGCACGTGCTGGGCCTCGCCCCCGGCCAGGTTGCCGCGCGCGACGAGGTCGGCCGCCACAGCCTCCACGGCCTGCCGGGCCCGCCCCTGCTCGCGCTCGGCCTCCTCGGCCGGGATCTGCTTGGCCGGTGGTTCGAGCACTGCCGTGCCCATGTGCCGTACCTCGCCGATCGCCACACCGTGGCTCACGCCTACGCCTCGCAGCGTTGTCTGCATTTCACCCGTCTCCGGTCGTGCGGCGGCCGATGCCTCCGCGGTGGATATCCAGTCGGCTGTCACTGCGCCGAACGCGTTACTGCCAACCGAACAACGCGTCGCCGACCTTCACGTCGCCGTCCTCGATGACGGCGGACAGTGAATCGGCAGTCGCCTCCAGCGCCACGATGGGGCAGATCGGCGACTTGCCCGCCGCTTCGACGGCCACCGGGTCCCAGCGGACGACGCCCTGGCCGCGCGTGACGGTGTCACCCTTGTTCACCAGCAGCTCGAAGCCCTCGCCGTTGAGCTGGACCGTGTCGATGCCGAGGTGGGTCAGCACGCCGTGGCCCTCGCTGTCCACGACCACGAAGGCATGCGGGTGAAGGGAGACGACGATTCCGTCGACGGGCGAGACGGCCTCGGACGGCTCGCGCACGGGGTCGATGGCGGTCCCGGGGCCCACCATCGCCCCGGAGAAGACCGGGTCGGGTACGGCAGCGAGCCCGATGGCACGTCCGGCAAGAGGGGACGTCACAGTGGTCATGGGGGAGCCTCCCAGAGTGGAGCTTCAATGGCGCCGCCGCGGCTTGTAGGGGACGGCGTACTGCTCAGCAGCGTAAGTCATAAGAAGTCCCGGTTCCGCCCGAGTCCTGGTGGTTCGAGGACCTAGGGGTGTACCGGAAACGATTTGCCTCGACTACGAGCAGCCTGTACTGTCGTACTCCTGCCTGGCCCCAACGCGACTTTGAGTCGGGGGTCGGCGGCGTCTATTAAGCCCAAACCCTAACCCGATATCGGGCACCCGCATGCTTGCGGGGGGCCGGTCAGGGAGAGTCAAAAGGCCTGATAGTGTCTGACCCGCCGGAAAGGAAAACGCGAAAGCGAATTCCCGAAAGCGATAAATGCGAGGCCCGCTTCGACCGGGAATCGGACACGAAAGAGTCTGATAGAGTCGGAAACGCAAGACCGAAGGGAAGCGCCCGGAGGAAAGCCCC
>NZ_JBIDAD010000028.1:0-41821 GCF_043202315.1 Streptomyces sp. NPDC048211 | reverse complement strand
GCCCGGCGGCTGTTTAGGTGGCCGTGTTTGTGTTCATTTGGGCATTCCCAACCCCCGTGGGTTTTTTTATTCCCCCGGCCCCCCCCCCCCCGCCCCCCGGGGGGGGGGGGCCCCCCGGGGCCCCCCCCCACGACCCCCCACCGGATTCTGTCCGGCGAACACCCCTGATTCACCCCAACGGGCAGGCGCTCGGAGTGAATCGGGGGTGCAAACGGGGCGCTTTTACCCTGATCGCTCGTCGTGCCGATCACCGTCGCCCTACCGTCGGACCATGGGATGCGGGGACCGGGCGACGCTGGTACGACTGTGCGATCCGGCCGGCCGGCCGCGGGGGACCGGCTTCGTCGCGGACGGCCGCGGCACGGTGGTGACCAGTCACGAGGCGGTCGACGGGCTGCCCCACCTTCTCGTGCACGGCCCCGACGGCCGCAGCTGCCGCGTCGAGGCCCACGACATCACCGCCCTGCCGGAACTGGACCTCGCGCTCCTGCCCACGGGTGGACCGGACACCCTCGCCGTGCCGCCCCTGCCGATCGCCCCCAGGGCGCGGATCGACGCCGGTACGTACGTGGCGATCGCCGCGCACGGCTGGCGCGAGGCGCGCGTCCTCGGCACGGCCCCGGTGACGTACACCGCCGGCGGCCGCACCCACACGATCGGCCGGGCGCTGGAACTGGCCCTCGGCACGGACGGCAGCGACGCGCTCAGGCTCGGCGGCGCGGCTGTCGGCGGGCCCGTCCTCGACCCGGAGAGCGGCGCCGTCGTCGCGGTCCTGGGCATCGCCCTGCGCACCGGGCACGCCGCCGCCGGTTGCGCGGTGCCGCTGGCCGGACCGGACCGGGACGGCCCGCTGGGCGCGCTGCTGCGGCGCAACGCGATGGAGGTGCCGGGCTACGGAATCGACCTGAACGCGGCGGGGGCCCTCCAGCTCACCGCGATGTCGGTCGGCTCAGCGGGCGGCCCGGCCGCCTGGCCCGACCCGGTGGAACGGCCCGACGTCCTCGCGGAGTTCAACGCCTTCGCCGCCCCGGGCCCCGCCACGGACGCGGAGCGGCCCGCGGTGGTGCTGGGCCTGGTCGGAGCCCCCGGCACCGGCCGCACCACCGAACTGGCCGCGCTTGCCGCACGACGGGCCCGGGGCCCGGTGCCCGCGCTCACCCTGTGGCTGCGCGGCGCCGATCTGCTGGCCGACGACACCTCCGTCGCCGAAGCGATCGCCCGCACGCTCCGGCAGGCCGCGCGCATCGTCACCGCCGCCGGAGCCATCGGCGACATGGCGACCGCCACCCCCGAGCGGGTGGCCCGGCTGGCCGCGGAAGCCGGCAGCCCGCTGCTCGTCCTGCTGGACGCTCCCGAGGAGATGCCGCCCGTCCTGGCACACCGGCTGGCCGGGTGGACGGCCGGCACGGTCGACTGGCTGCGCGCACACGGGGCGCGGCTCGTCGTCGCCTGCCGGCCCGAGCACTGGGAGACCGCGGGCGCGCTCTGCCCGCCCGCCGCACTGCACCGCCCGGCCCGTCCCGCCAGGCGGCTGCCCCCGGCCATCAGCATCGGTGACCTGACCGTGGGCCAGGCCGAACGGGCCAGGGAGCGGTACGCCCTGCCGCCCGACGCGCTCGCCGCCGGCCACGACCGGCACCCGCTCACGCTGCGACTGCTCGCGGAGGTGCGCGAGGCCCTTCCGGCGGGCGCTCCCGGGCGCCCCGGCACGGAAGAGGTCTTCGGCGCCCACCTGGACCTGATGTGCCTGCGCATCGCGGTCCGGATCGCCGCCCAATGGCGTCCCTCGCCGCACGGCACGGTGGTGCGGCGGCTGGCGGCGCGGGTGGCGGGCCAGGTCCATGAGGCGGCCCGGCGCTGCCTGGGGCCCGGGCAGGGGGAGCTGGACCGGGCCGCGTTCGAGGAGGTCTTCCCGTGGCGCACGGGCTGGGCGTCCGCGGTGCTGACCGAGGGCCTGCTGGTCCCGGCGGGAGCGGGATACCGGTTCGCGCACGAGGAGCTCGGCGACTGGGTCCAGGGCGCACATCTGGACCTGGACGCGGCGCTGCGGGCGCTGGTGCACCGGTGGCACGCGGACGGGGGCGCGGCGGAGCCCGACCGGGTCCCGCACCCCCGCCGGGGTGGGGATGCCGTGCCGCAGGCGGCGCCCGCACCGGAGCAGCCGCACACCCTTCCGGTGCCGCGCCACCGCATCGGGCCGGTGATCCAGGCGCTTGTCCTCCTGGGCCGCCGCCAGGGCCCGGCCGCCCTGTCCCACCGGCTGGCCGACCTGATCGAGGCGCTGGACCGGCTGACGGCGGGGGAGGCCACCCGGCCCGCCCCGCCGGCGGAGGACGGACCGGGCAGCGGCGTGCCGTTTCCCGACGCGCGCTGGTGGGCCGTCCATCTGCTCTCCGAAACGCTGTTGCGGGTAGCCGACGCCAGGCCGCACCTCGGGGTGCTCCGGCTGCTCGCCGGGCGCATCGTCCGGAGCTCGGCCGCTGGTGACGGCTCCGGTGCGCGGGGCGTGTACGCCGAGTTCGGGCCGTGGTTCTGGCGGCGGCTGCGGCTGCCCGAGGCGGACCGGATGGACCTCTTCCGGCGGCTCGTCCCCGCCGACGGGCCGCCGCGCGGCGACACCGACGGCGAGGACGGCCGGTTCCTGGACGCCGTGGCCCGGCGGCTCGCCGCCCATCCGCGTGCGCTCCAGCCGCTCCTGTGCGCCTGGTTCACCGACGACCGTCCGCTCGCCGCCGCGGACGGGGTGGCCCTGCGGCCCACCGTCGCGGCGGCGGCGCAGGCGCTTCTCTACGCACGCCGCGATCTCGCCGTGGACGATCTGACCGACGCGCTCGTCGCGTCCGGCCACCCCCGCGCCGACGAACTGCTGGCCGCACTGGCCGAGGACGAGCCGGCCGCGCTGTGCCGGGCCGTCGAGCGGTGGTCGCGCGACGAGGACCGTCGTGTCCGGCGGACCGCGGCGGCCTCCTACGGGGCACTCGTCGCCCCGCACCTGGCCCGCGACGCGGATCGCGCCCTGCTGCGCCGCGCCGCCCTCGCCCTGCTGGCCCGCCCCTCCGACACCGATCTGCACGGCCCCGCGCTCGCCCTGCTCGTGGCCGATCCGCAGAGCAGGGACCGCTATCTGCCGCAGGCCCTCCGGGCGTTCACCGCGGACGGGCCGAAGGTGACCGTCGCCGCGCTCGCCGTCGCGCTGCCCACCCATCCGGAGCCGGTGCTGGCCGCGTACCGGGAGCGCCTCGCGTGCCCCGGGGACGGTGCGGGGGAGGCGCTCCGCGCGCTCGCCTGTGTCGATGCTCCCGCGCTCGCCCTGCACACCGCCGGGCTCGTACGCGCCTACGTCGACAGTCACCCCGGGGACACCTCGCACACCGCCGCCTACCTCGACCGCAGGCTGGAGCACGGGCCCGCAGCCCGGGCGCTCCTGCTTCCCCTGCTGACCGGACTGCTCCGGGACCGGCCGGCGCCCGCGCCGGTCCGAGGAGCACTCGCCGGGGTGCTGGCCTCGCCCGGCAGCCCCGCGTCCCAGCAACTGCGGGACACCCTGCTGGAGGTGCTGCTGGACTTCGAGCAGGGCGGCGCCCACCGGGACCCGGTCGTGCTGGAAGCGCTGCTGAGGGCCGCCGCGACCGGGTGCGGCGGACGGTCGCAGGCCCGTACCCGGGCCCTGGTGCACCGCACCGGGATGCTGCTGGTCCGTACCCCCGAGGGGGCCGCCCTGTTCGACCGGCTGCTGGTCGCGCTCGCCCGTGATGTGCCCGGTTTCGGCGCCCTGGTCACCGGATGGCTGGCCGACGCCCCGCAGGAGTGGGCGGCGGTCGTCGGTCCCGGCGCGCGGCGGACCGCGGAGGCGCTCGGGGCCCCGATGACCATGCCGATGCAGGCCGCAGGGCGTGAGCATGGCAGTCTTAGACCTGCGTAAGAGATACACCCACGTACACAGGTTCGGGCGAGGAGCGGTCAGAGTGCAGCGCTGGCGTGGCTTGGAGGACATCCCCCAGGACTGGGGACGCAGCGTCGTCACCATCGGCTCCTATGACGGGGTGCACCGCGGACACCAGCTGATCATCGGCCGGGCCGTGGAGCGGGCCCGCGAGCTGGGGGTGCCGTCGGTCGTCGTGACGTTCGACCCGCACCCCAGCGAGGTCGTCCGGCCCGGCAGCCATCCGCCGCTGCTCGCCCCGCACCACCGCCGTGCCGAACTGATGGCGGAGCTCGGCGTGGACGCGGTGCTGATCCTGCCGTTCACCAGTGAGTTCTCGAAGCTCGCCCCGTCCGACTTCATCGTGAAGGTGCTGGTCGACAAGTTGCACGCGCAGCTGGTCATCGAGGGCCCCAACTTCCGGTTCGGCCACAAGGCCGCCGGGAACGTCCAGTTGCTCACGGAGCTGGGCGGGACCTACGACTACCGCGTCGAGGTCATCGACCTGCGGGTGCGCGGCGAGGCGGGCGGCGGCGAGCCGTTCTCCTCGACCCTCACCCGGCGCCTCGTCGCCGAGGGGGACATGGCCGGTGCCGCGGAGATCCTCGGCCGTCCGCACCGCGTCGAGGGCGTCGTCGTCCGCGGGGCGCAGCGCGGCCGTGAGCTCGGCTTCCCCACGGCGAACGTGGAGACCCTGCCGCACACCGCCATCCCCGCCGACGGTGTGTACGCGGGCTGGCTGGAGGTGAACGGCGAGGCGATGCCCGCCGCGATCTCGGTCGGCACCAACCCGCAGTTCGACGGCACCGAACGGACGGTGGAGGCGTACGCGATCGACCGCGTCGGCCTCGACCTGTACGGCCTGCACGTCGCCGTGGACTTCCTCGCGTACGTGCGCGGCATGCTGAAGTTCGACTCGATCGACGACCTGCTCGTGGCGATGGCCGCCGATGTGAAGCGGTGCAGCGAGCTGATCGCGGCATACGACCGCGGCTGAACCGCCTCCCTGAACCAACGGCTCCCGGCCGGGCCCGCAGTCATGCGGTCCCGGCCGGGAGCCGTATCGGTGTTCCGCACCGAACCTGCTCAGCTGTTGAGCTCCTCCAGCGTCTTTCCCTTCGTCTCCACGGCGAACAGCGCGATCACCGCGCCGGCCGCCGCCACACAGCCCAGCTGTGTGAAGACCATGGTCAGACCCGCACCCGAGCTGATGATCGCGCCGACGACGATCGGTCCGAGGATGACTCCGAGCCGGTTCCACACCCCGCCGAACGACGCCCCGCGCGCCCTGCTGCGGGTCGGGTAGAGCTCGGGTGTGTAGAGGTAGAGGCTCACGTTGGTGGCGAAGACGAAGAGGGTCGTGACGGACGCCCACGCCGCGACCTGACCGCCGGACGTGGCGCCGGAGACGGCCAGCGAGAACAGGGCGGCCGCCGCCCCGCCGAGACCGACGGTCAGGGACACCCGGCGCCCCACCCGGTCGATGACGAGCGCGACGAGCAGACAGCCGATCAGGCCGGTCACATTGCTCAGCAGCGCGTAGTTGAGCGCGGTGCGCAGGTCGAGGCCGAATTCCTTGGTGTAGAGCGAAGGCAGCCAGGTGGCGATGCCGTGGTTGACGTAGTACGCGACGAACCACAGGGCCGACACCACGACCGTGCGCCTCAGGTACCGGCCGGTGAACAGGTCACGCAGCCCGCCCCGCGCGGTCTCGACGGCCGTCGCCGGTCCGGGTTCGGGGAGCGGTGCGCCGGTCGACTTCGCCACGTCCTTCTCGATCCGCGCGATCACCTCCTCCGCCTCCGCGACCCTGCCGCGGGAGAGCAGCCAGCGCGGCGACTCCGGCACCTGGCGGCGCAGGACGACGACGAGCAGGACGGGCAGGGCACCGATCACGAACATCACCCGCCAGCCGAAACTGGGCACCACCCAGCTCGCGACGAGCGTGGCCGTGGCGAGACCGGCCGGGAAGATGAGTTCGTAGAGCAGCACGAAGCGGCCACGGTGGTCGGCCCGGGCGATCTCGTTGATGTAGGTGGCTGCGACCGGCACGACACCGCCGATGCCCAGGCCCTGGACGAACCGGAAGAGGGTGAACAGGGTGAAGCCGGGGGAGAGCGCGACGGCGAGGCTGGCCAGCGCGGTCACGGCGACGCCCAGCGCGACGGTGTTCACCCGGCCGACGCGGTCGCCGAGCCAGCCGGCCACGAGAGCGCCGAGCAGCATGCCGATGGAGCCGCTGGTGACGATCATCGTGCCCTGACCGGTGCTCAGCTTCCACTGTTCGGTCAGGACAGGCAGCGCGGAGGCGGTCAGCAGCTGATCGAACGCCTCGAAGAACGTGACGGTGCCGATCAGGGTGCGGACCTTGATGTGCCAGCGAGAGCTCGGCAGGCGTTCGAGCCTGGCCGAGACGGTGCTCACCGTGGGGCCGTTGGCCACGATTGACATGGGGATCCTTCCGCGAACAGAGGAGTTGCGGTGACCCTAGGAAGAAGTGTCTTAGCGGTCAATAACTAAGCACTTAAATTTCATAACGAAGTGGAACCGGCCTTGACCAGGGGTTTCGTCCACCCGTAAGGCTGCGGGCGCGGCTCGCCGACCCCTGACGCAAGCGGTCGGGGGTCGGTGGTGGGTGTGGCGTGGGGTGGGTCAGTCCACGTGGGTCCGGCCCCTCGTGGAGCCGGGTGAACGGATCGCCGCAACCCTGTACGTGCGCCTACGTGGCATGCGGACCGGGCCTCCTGGCCCCCGCCGTGACAGCAGAGGGTTATCTAAGAAGTGAAATAGCTAACGCTGAGATTTCTAGCACCAAGGGATTGTCGTCACAAGAGGGCCCGCGACCCGCGTCGGCTTGTATCGTGAACACCGCACCGCTGCGTCCTGCGCGGTGTTCCCGGAAGGAGACGCGGGGGCGCGGCAACGCACCGTCCTCCCACCGCACATGACGCGTAGAGCATCCGGCCGCCCCGACGCGGTCGACCTCATCCTGGAGCAGTGGAAGCGCGAACTGCCCGCGCTCGACGCCTCTCCCATGGAGGTGCTGGGCCGGCTCCACCGCAGCTTCCTGCGGTACCAGGGACTGCTGTCCGACCTCTTCGAATGCTTCGACCTGAACATGGCCGCGTTCGATGTACTGGCAGCGCTGCGCAGGTCAGGGCCACCGTACCGGCAGACGGCCGGTCAGCTCGCGGACATCGCGCTGGTCACCACGGGTGGCATCACCCTGCGGCTGGACCGGCTGGAGAAGGCGGGCCTGGTGACCAGGGAGCGCGACGAGGCGGACCGCAGGATCGTGTACGCGCGCCTCACCGAGCGCGGCACCGAGATCGCCGACGTGGTCGCCGTCGCGCACTTCGCCAACGAGGAACGGATGCTCGCCGAACTGTCCGGGGCCGAACGGCACCGGCTGGGCCTGCTGCTCGGCAAGCTGGAACGCTCGCTGGAGACGGCGGAGCGGACCCCGCCGGACCGCGCCGCGCTGGCGGCGTCCATGCGACGGGATCCACCGCACCACCCGTAGCGCTCAGTATCTGAGCGCTCAAGGTGCGTCTAAGGGCTGTCCCGTAATCCCTGGCGGGCGCACGACAGCTACGGCACCTCTCCCCCCGTAGCCTCAACGGCACGGGGGACCCCCTCCGTTGTCGGAACGTCCGAATACATCCAGTATGCGGACGCCCCTCCGCCTTGCGATGCACCGCATCCGACGCCGCGCGCTGATCCACCAGGGATTACGGGACAGCCCTTAGGGTGACCGCATCAGGGCCGGGTGGACCGGGCCGGAGGAGGTCCGTACCGTGCGTGAACTGCTGTCGGAACTCCGCGCCTGGCACGACGCCGGCACCCCCTTCGCCCTGGCGACCGTCGTCTCCGTCCGCGGCAGTGCTCCCCGTGCGCCCGGCGCCACGATGGCCGTGACCGCCGACGGCACGGTGGCGGGCAGCGTCTCCGGAGGCTGCGTCGAAGGCGCGGTGTACGAAGTGGCCGGCGAGGTGCTCGCCACCGGCGCCCCGCAGCTGCGGTCGTACGGGATCAGCGACGACGAGGCGTTCGGCGTGGGCCTGACCTGCGGCGGAACCATCGACATCCTCGTCGCCCCCTTCGCGGCGGCGGCCGACCGGTCCTGGCTCCGCGACGTCGGCGAAACCGTCGCGCGCGGCGAACCGGTCGCGGTGGCCACCCTCCTCCCGGACACCGGGTCCCCGGGCGCGCGACGCGTGGTGCGGGCGGACGGTGCGGAGGGCTCGCTGGGCAACGACGGGCTCGACTCGGCCGTCACCGACGACGCGCGGGGCCTCCTCGCCCAGGGCGCGACGGGCCGGCAGTGGTACGGGACCCGGGGCGAGCGCCGGATGCAGGACGTGTCCGTCTTCATCCAGACGTACGCGCCACCGCCCCGCATGATCGTCTTCGGTGCCATCGACCACGCGGCGGCGACCGCCCGCATCGGATCCTTCCTCGGCTACCGGGTCACCGTGTGCGACGCCCGTCCGGCCTTCGCGACCCGTGAGCGCTTCCCCACCGCCGACGAAGTCGTCCGGGCCTGGCCGCACACCTATCTGTCGGACACGGACGTCGACGCGCGCACCGTCCTGTGCGTCCTCACACACGACCCGAAGTTCGATGTGCCGCTGCTGGTCGCCGCCCTGCGCACCCCGGCCGCCTACATCGGGGTGATGGGCAGCCGGCGCACCCACCTCGACCGGCTGGCCCGGCTGCGGCAGGAGGGCGTGAGCGAGGCCGACCTGTCCCGGCTCGCCTCACCGGTCGGGCTCGACCTCGGCGCCAGGACGCCGGAGGAGACGGCCGTCTCGATCGCCGCGGAGATCATCCAGCACCGATGGGGCGGCACCGGGCGGCCCCTCGGTGAACTGTCCGGCGCGATCCACCACCACGAACACCAGGGATAGCGACCCGAAGCCACCACGAACCGCGGTTGTGGCCCGAAGCCAACGCGACCACAGTGGCAGCAGTCCGACTTCACCACGAGCAGCGGCAGAGCACCTCGTCCGGGCCTGGCCGGCTCGCGGTGCCGTGATCCGGTCTGATCCGGACACGGACCCGGCGGGCAGGCCCGGAGAACCGGGGACCTGCCCGCACCGCCCCACCGGGCTGCGCCCGCACCGCGGAGCCGGCCGCCTCAGGACTGCGCGGCCCGCGCCATCGCCGTCGCGCCGGCCCAGTGGCACGCCACCTGGGTCTCGCCGCCGCCCGCGAGCACCGGCAGGTCCCGCGTACGGCAGGCGTCGGCGACTCCGGCCCGCTCCGCCTCGCCCGAGGCGAGGACCTGGCAGCGCAGGTGGAAACGGCAGCCCGACGGCACGTTGGACGGGTCCGGCGGCTCACCGGTGAGTACCACCGGTTCGCCCTCGGCCTCCGGCAGCACCGACAACAGTGCCTGGGTGTACGGATGCTGTGGAGCCGTGAGGATCTGCTCCACGTCCCCCGTCTCCACGATCCGGCCGAGATACATCACCGCCACCCGGTCCGCGATGTTCCACGCGAGACCGAGGTCGTGCGTGACCACCAGCGCGGACAGGCCCAGTTCGTCCCGCAGACGCAGCAGCAGCGCCAGGATCTCGCCGCGCACCGAGGCGTCCAGCGAGGCCACCGGCTCGTCGGCCACGATGAGTTCCGGTTCCAGGACCAGTGCCCCCGCGATCACGACGCGCTGACGCTGACCACCCGACAGCTCGTGCGGGTAGCGCAGGAAGAACCGCTCAGGAGGCCGCAGGCCCGCCCGGGAGAGGGCGTTCGTCACCGCCTCCCGCTCGTCTCCGCCGTACCGGTGGATCCGCAGGCCCTCCGCCACCGCGTCGTACACGGTGTGCCGCGGGTTCAGCGAACCGCTGGGGTCCTGGAGCACCAGCTGGACCCGCTTGCGGTACGCCTTCAGCGCACGGCTCCCGTAGTCGAGCGGCTTGCCGCCGAAGGTGACCTGGCCGCCCGTCGGCGGGACCAGGCCCAGCAGCGAACGGGCCAGCGTCGTCTTGCCGCACCCCGACTCGCCGACCAGCGCGACGATCTCGCCCGGCCGGATGTCGAGGTCGACCCCGTCCACGGCACGCGCCGGTTCGGCCCCGTGCCTGCCGGGGAACGTGACCTGGAGCTCCCGCGCGCTGAGCAGGTCCGTGGTGGTGGTCATGATGTGCTCCTTGCTTCCTCGGCGCCCGGCAGGACCGGGGCGGCCGCCCCTTCCGTACCCACCAGCACACATGCGGCCTCACGCCCCGGCCCCGCCACCCGCAGTACCTGGTCCTGCGTGGTGCAGGAGTCCACGGCCACCGCACAGCGCGGATGGAACGTACAGCCGGCCGGCAGCGCCGACGGGTCGGGCGGATCGCCCGGCAGCCCCCGGGGCGCGAACCGCGACGCCGGGTCACCGATCCGCGGGAAGGCACCCGACAGCGCCTTGCTGTACGGGTGGTGCGCCCGCTCGTAGACCTCGGACGCCGGACCCTGCTCGACGACCCGTCCCGCGTACATCACGGCGAGCCGGTCGCAGGTGTCCGAGAGCACCGCGAGGTCATGGCTGATCATGATCAGACCGAGGTCCTGCTCGGAGACCAACTGTTCGATCAGCCGCAGGATCTGGGCCTGGATCATCACGTCGAGGGCCGTGGTCGGCTCGTCGGCGATGATCAGGCCCGGATCGCAGGCGAGTGCCATCGCGATCATCACGCGCTGACGCTGTCCGCCGGACAGCTCGTGCGGATAGGCGTCCGCCCGGGCGGCGGGCAGGCCCACCTGTTCCAGGAGCTCACCGGCGCGCTTGCGTGCGGCGGCCTGGCTCACTTTCTTGTGCAGCAGGATCGGCTCGGCGATCTGGTCCCCGATGCGGTGCACCGCGTTCAGCGAGTGCATCGCACCCTGGAAGACGATCGACGCGCCCGCCCAGCGCACCGCCCTGACCTGGCCCCACTTCATGGCGAGGACGTCCTCGCCGTTCAGCAGGATCTCGCCGGTGACCTTCGTGCCCGCGGGCAGCAGCCGCAGCAGGGCGAGCGCCAGCGTGGACTTCCCGCAGCCGGACTCCCCGGCGATGCCGAGCTTCCTGCCCGCGTCGACCTCCAGGTTCACCCCGCGGACCGCCTGGGCTCCGCCGGCGTAGGTCACCGTCAGATCGCGTACTTCGAGAAGAGGCGTCTTGCGGATGTTCGTCGTGCTCAACGGGCCACCCCCAGCTTGGGAT
Organism: Streptomyces sp. NPDC048211; assembly: GCF_043202315.1. NCBI lineage: Bacteria > Bacillati > Actinomycetota > Actinomycetes > Kitasatosporales > Streptomycetaceae > Streptomyces > Streptomyces sp. NPDC048211. Next base: position 30,707 of record NZ_JBIDAD010000028.1, on the reverse strand, counting down.
TGAGGACGGACTCGATGGCGCGGCCGCACAGCGTGAACGCCAGGGCCACCAGGGCGATGGCGATGCCGGGCGGCGCCAGGTACCACCAGTCGCCCGCGCTCACCGCACCGGCTTCGCGCGCGTCCTGGAGCATGCCGCCCCAGGAGGTGATGGTCGGGTCGCCGAGCCCGAGGAAGGCCAGCGTGGCCTCCGTCAGGATCGCGCTGGAGATCACCAGCGTGGTCTGCGCGAGCACCAGCGGCATCACGTTCGGCAGCACGTGCCGGAGCATGATGTGCCCGTGCCCGCCGCCCAGTGCGCGGGCGCGCTCGATGTACGGGCGGGACTCCACGGCGAGGGTCTGCGCCCGCACCAGCCGGGCCGTCGTCGGCCATGTGGTGACGCCGATGGCGATGATGACCGTCCACAGGGAGCGGTCCATCACGGTGGCGAGCGCGATGGCCAGGACCAGGGTCGGCATCACCAGGAACCAGTCGGTGACCCGCATCAGAACCGTCGAGTACCAGCCGCGGAAGTGTCCGGCGACGATCCCGACGACCGTACCGATGGCCACACAGAGGAAGGCCGCGAGCAGTCCCACGGTCAGTGAGACGCGCGCGCCCCAGATCAGCAGGGCGAGAACGCTGCGGCCGAACTGGTCGGTGCCGAGCGGGAACTCGGCGCTCGGCGACTCCAGCGCGCCGCCCGGGGCCTCGGTGACGCTCTGCGCGTTCGCACCGGTCAGCACGGGCGCGCACACGGCGATCAGCGCGATCAGGACGAGTCCGGCCAGGCCCCACAGGCCGCCCCGGTGGCCGCGGTACTCCCGCCAGAACCGGGCGGCGGAGCGGCGCTTGCGGGCCCGGGCCAGGGCCCGCGGGCTCTTGGCGGCGCCGGTGCCGGGATCTCCGGGCGCGGGCGCCTCGGCGTCCGGCGTGGACGCGGGCATGGATTCGGTCGTCATCGGCCCACCCGGGGATCGAGCAGCGGATACAGCAGATCGGCCAGGGTGTTCGCCAGGATCACCGCGGTGGCGAAGACGAAGAACAGTCCCTGGACGAGGGGGAGGTCGGGGACGCTGAGCGCGGAGTAGAAGAGCCCGCCGAGTCCCGGCCAGGAGAACACCGTCTCGACCAGGATCTGTCCCGCGACCACGTGGCCCAGGTTGACGAACATCAGCGTGAACGTCGGGAGCATCGCGTTGGGGACGGCGTGCCGGCGGCGGACCGCGTCGTCGCGCAGCCCCTTCGCGCGTGCCGTCGTCAGGTAGTCGCTGCCCATCTCGTCGAGGAGCGAGGAGCGCATCACGAGGAGCGTCTGCGCGTAGCCGACCGCGACCAGGGTGATCACGGGGAGCACCATGTGGTGCGCGACGTCGAGCACGTAGGCGAAGCCCGACTCGTTGCCCGACTCCAGGCCGCCCGTCGGGAACATGCCGGGGATCGGTCCCACGCCCACCGCGAAGACGATGATGAGGAGCAGGCCGAGCCAGAACGCGGGCACCGAGTAGAGCGTGAGCGCGAGGGCGGTGTTGAAACGGTCGCTCTTCGACCCGTTCCGCCAGGCGGTACGCGTACCGAGCCAGATGCCCAGCGCGCTGTAGAGGACGTACGCCGTGCCGGTGAGCAGCAGCGTCGCCGGAAGCGCCTCGGTGATCTTGTCCATGACCGGGGCGTGGTACTGGAACGAGGTGCCGAAGTCGCCGGTGAGGGCGTCGCCGATGTAACTGGTGAACTGCTGCCACATCGGCTGGTCGAGGCCGAACTGGTGGCGCAGCGATTCGAGCTGTTCGGCGGATACGCGACGCCCGCCGGTCATCTGCTTCACCGGGTCGCTGGGGATGAGCCGGAAGAGGAAGAAGCTGGTGACCAGTACGGCGAACAGCGAGACGGCCGCGCCGAGGATCTTGCCGGCCACGTACTTCAGATAGGCCTTGGTGTTGTGCGCCCGTGGGCCGCGGGCGGCCGGGGGCGCGGCCGGAGCCGGGCCGTCCGTGTCCGCATCCGCCTGTTTCACGAGCGCCGGAGTGCTGTCAGCTGTCATGGGAACTCTCGTTACTCGTGCTGCACTTAGAGGGACCGGCCGGCGGGGCCCGGCTGCCCGGACCCCGCCGCCGATCACTCTCATCCCGTCCGCGGGAACTACCCGCGGTCCGTGGAACTACTCGCGCTCGTCCGCGGTGGTGCGGCGGCGCCGGGAGAGGAGGAACCCGCCACCGGCGAGAACCACCACGGCGACGACGATGCCGATGACGATGCCCGTGGAGGACGAGCCGGAGTCGCTGTCTCCGGTTCCGTCACCGCTGCCGGCCGGAACGGCCGACCACCAGCTCCAGTACCCGTCCTGGCCGTAGATGTTGCCGGCCGCCTCGGGCATGGTCGTGATCGACTTGATCTGGTCGGTGCGGTAGGCCTCGACCGCGTTCGGGTACGCGATGACGCTCATGTACCCGGAGTCGTACAGCCACGACTGCATCTGCCCGACGAGGTCCGCCCGCTTGGCGGGGTCGTACTCGGCGAGCTGCTTCTTGTAGAGCCCGTCGTACGTCTTGTCGCAGATGAAGTTGTCCGTGGCGGCGCTCGCCTTGGCCTTGGTCGGCAGGGCGGCGCAGGTGTGGATGCCGAGGACGAAGTCCGGGTCCGGGTTCACGGACCAGCCGTCGAAGGCGAGGTCGTACTCACCGGCGTACCAGGGCACGGAGACGTCGTCGAGGCAGTCGACCTTGAGGCCGACGCCGAGCTTGCCCCACCACTCCTTGAGGTACTTGCCGATCGCCTTGTCGTTCGGGTCCGTCGCGTGGCACAGGATGCGCAGGTCGAGCGCCTTCCCGTCCTTGCCGACGCGCTTGCCGTCCTTGAGCTCGTAGCCCGCCTGGTCCAGGAGCGTGCCTGCCTTGGCGGGGTCGTAGGCGAGGCTCTGGCTCGCCGACGGCTCCCAGCTGTACGCCGAGAAGCGCGGCGGGATGTACCCCTTGCCCTCGACGGCGTGTCCCTGGAAGACCTTGTCGATGATCGTCTTGCGGTCGATCGACAGGAACAGTGCCTGGCGGACCTTCTGGTCCAGCAGCGCCTTGTTGCCGTTGCCGAACTTCTTGCCGTCCTTGGTCTGCGCGCCCGGGTTGGTGGCCAGCGCGAAGAAGCGGCGGCCCGGACCCTCGTTGACCTTGATGTTCGCGTCACCCTTGAGCGACGCGGCCTGAGCGGGCGTCAGCGCGGGCGAACCGGCGACGAAGGAGACCTCGCCCTTGCGGAGAGCGGCGACCGCGGCGTCCTGGTCCTTGTACGTCTTGAAGACCAGCTCGTCGAACTTGGGCTTGCCGCGCCAGAAGTCCTTGTTGGCCTTGAGCTTCACGTACTGGTCGACCTTGTAGTCGCTCAGGACGAACGGCCCGTTGCCCACGATCGGGAACTCGGTGTCGTTGTTGAACTTCGAGAAGTCCTTGACCTTCTCCCAGACGTGCTTGGGGACGATCGGGACGTCGAGCGCGGCCATCGTGGCCTGCGGCTCCTTGAGCTCGATGACCAGCTTCGTCGGGCTGGGCGCCGTCACCTTCTTGAAGTTGGTGACGAAGCTGCCGTTCGCCTGGGCGGCTCCCTCGTCCGTCATGATCTTGTTGAACGTCCAGGCCGCGTCCTCGGCGGTGGCCTGCTGTCCGTCCGACCACTTGGAATTGGACCGAATGGTGTACGTCCACGTCAGCTTGTCGGCCGACGGCTCCCACTTGGTGGCGAGACCCGGGACGGCGTGATTGTCCTTCGGGTCGTAGTTCGTCAGGAAGTCGTACATGAGCCGGGAGACGCTGGTGCTCAGCAGCTTCTGGGCGAGGAACGGACTCAGGGAGTCGACGCTCTGCGCGACCGCGACGGTCAGCGTCTTGTTGCCGTTGTCGGCGGCCTGCGCCTGCTGGGGGGCGGCCCCGAGGGGCATGCCCGGCACGACGGACCCGGCTGCGAGAGCAAGGGCGGCGGCGCCGGATGCCAGGAGGATACGCAGACGTGAACGTGGCTGGGCAGAGGGTGGTGGAACTCTTTCGACCATGGTCTAGGACCTCGCGTCATGACTCGCACGGAGAAGGCGGGTTGATCTGTGGTTCGCCAGCTGGTGAAGCGAAGGTTTATCAGCGGTGGTCGAGCCGCGTCAACGGTCATCGAAACGGCGTGTGGTCTGCGGGAATGCAGTGAGGGTCCCCTTCGCGGAAGCGATGGGGACCCTCATTGGTTCAGACCTCTGACGCCTTACTGCTGAGGCGCTGGCGGCGGCTGCGGAGGCTGCTGCTGCCACCCCGCGGGCGGAACCGGACCCTGAAGTTCCGGGTGGGCGGGCTGTCCTGGCTGACCTGGCTGTCCGCCGTACTGCTGCTGGGGCGGCGGGCCGGCCTGACCTGCCGTCGGCTGGGACTGCGAGGGCGGCGACTGCTGCCAGTTCTGCCCGGCGCCGGGTGCCGGCTGCGAGGGATAGGGCTGCTGCTGCGGCTGGCCGCCGTAGGGCTGCTGCGGGTACGGCTGGCCGGGCTGCTGGGGATACGGCTGACCGGGCTGCTGGGGCTGCTGGGGTGCGTACGGCTGCTGTCCGGGTACCGGCTGGCCCGGCAGCTGCTGACCGGGCATCGGCGGGGCGTACTGCGGCGGCGGGTTGCTGCCGTTCGCCGTCCACAGCCCCTGCTGCTGCTGGGCGCGGGCGAAGTCCTCGGCCACCAGGGCGGAGAGGTGGAAGTACGCGTCCCGGGTCTTCGGGCGCATCATGTCGAGGTCGACCTCGGCGCCGGCCGACAGGTGCTCGTCGAACGGCACGACGACCACGCCGCGGCAGCGCGTCTCGAAGTGCTGGACGATGTCGTCGACCTTGATCATCTTGCCGGTCTCGCGCACCCCGGAGATGACGGTCAGGGACCGCTGGACCAGCTCCGCGTACCCGTGGGCCGACAGCCAGTCCAGCGTGGTGGAGGCACTTGACGCACCGTCGACCGACGGCGTCGAGATGATGATCAGCTGGTCGGCGAGGTCCAGAACACCGCGCATCGCGCTGTAGAGCAGTCCGGTACCCGAGTCCGTGAGGATGATCGGGTACTGCTTGCCCAGCACCTCGATCGCGCGCCGGTAGTCCTCGTCGTTGAACGTGGTCGAGACCGCCGGGTCCACGTCGTTGGCGATGATCTCCAGGCCGGAGGGCGCCTGCGAGGTGAACCGCCGGATGTCCATGTACGAGTTGAGGTGCGGGATCGCGTGCACCAGGTCGCGGATGGTCGCCCCGGTCTCGCGGCGGACCCGGCGGCCCAGCGTGCCGGCGTCGGGATTGGCGTCGATGGCGAGGATCTTGTCCTGCCGCTCGGTGGCCAGGGTCGCGCCGAGGGCCGTGGTCGTCGTGGTCTTGCCCACGCCGCCCTTGAGGCTGATCACCGCGATCCGGTAGCAGGAGAGCACCGGGGTGCGGATCAGATCGAGCTTGCGCTGCCGCTCGATCTCCTCCTTCTTGCCGCCCAGCTTGAAGCGGGACGCGCCCGACGGGTTGCGGCTGCTCTTCGCCTTCTGCTTGCCCCGGACCAGCCGGTCGGAGGAGAGCTCGACAGCGGCCGTGTAGCCGAGCGGCGCGCCCGGCACGGAGCGCTCGCGCTGGTCGTGGGTGACCGGCGTGGGCCATGCGGCCCCGGCCCGGGGGTCGACGGGCGGCCCCTGCGGCGGGAGTTGCTGTTGCGGGTGCTGCTGGGGCTGCGGCTGTTGCTGGGGCTGCTGCAATTGCTGAGGTTGCTGCTGGGGTTGCGGCTGCTGCTGCGGGTGGATCTGCGCGGGCAGATTGGGCGTGGCCTGAGCCGGCGGCTGGGCACCCTGAGGGAATCCGTAGCCGCCACCCTGCTGTGGCTGTGGCTGTGCCTGCGGTGACGGCTGCTGCGGCTGAGGGGCCTGGGGCGCGGGCGGGAGCTGCGCCGCGACCTGCTGCTGCGGGGACCACTGGTAGGCCTGAGGTGCTTGCGGCACTTGGGGCGCCTGCGGTGTCTGAGTCGCTTGAGGTGTCTGAGTCGCCTGCGGTGCGGTCGGCTGCGGGAGCTGCGCCGGAAGCGCGGCTGCCGGCAGGGCCTGCTGGGGCTGCGGTTGCTGCGGGAAGCCGTACCCGCCCTGCGGTGCCGGGGCGGCAGGCTGGGGTGACTGGGGGGCCTGCGGGCTCTGCGGGGCCGGCGGAGCCTGAGGGAATCCGTAACCGCCCTGCCGTGCGTCGGCTGCGGGAGCCTGCGGGGGCCAGTGGGACGCCGGCTGCGGTGCGGCGGGCTGCGGGGCCGCCGGCTGGAAGGAGGGGGGCAGCGGCGGGAGTCCGCCCGGTCCGGGAGTGGGTGTCCAGGGTGCCGGTGCCGGTGCCGCGTCCTGAGGAGTGGTGTCCGACGGTACGTCGAGGGGGGCCGCATCCGCGAGGGAGGCAGGGGACGCGGTGTCGGAGGGTGCCGAGTCCGAGGGCGCCGCGTCCGTGGGTACGGCGTCGGACGGCTCGTCGGCCTGCGGGCCGTCGTCGGGGTCGTCCTGACGCGCGGCATCGACGGCGGCACGGTCCACCGGCGGGGTGCCGAAGGGCGAGGCGGCTGCCTCGTGGGATTCGTCCGCCTCGGCGGAGAACGGCACGGCGTCGACCGGTGCGGGAGGCGCGTCGGACGGTACGGCGTCGGACGGTACGGCGTCGGACGGTGCCGAGAAGGACTCGGACGCGGAGGATTCCGATGCGGAGGACTCGGACGCGGCGGGCTCGGACGCGGAGGAATCCGGATCCGCGTCGGTGTTGACGGAGTCGGCCTCTCCGGAGCCGGTCTTCCCGGAGCCGGTCTCGTCGGTCTCCCCGGCGTCGCTCCGCAGGGCGTCCGCAGGCGCATCGGCTTCGGCGTCCGCGGCCTCCTCACCGGCCACGGTGCCGGCGTCCGGGCCGGTGCCGGCGGACCCGGAGTCGTCGGCCCCCGCCTCAGCGGCGGTCGCCTCGGCGGCCGCGCGCTCGGCGATCTCCCGCTTCAGGGCGGCGGACGAGAACCGCATGGTCGCGCCGCTCTCCACGTCGCCGCCCCCGAAGGGATCCGGCGCACCGCTCGCGCCAGCCGCACCCGGCACCGGATCACCGGCGGCGGCACCGTGGGCCGGTGCCGGCGGCGCCGGGGTCCAGTCGGGTTCGAAACCGCTCCCGGGCGGCAGTCCGGGCACGGACACCGGAGAGCCGCTGGGCGGCGGGGGCGGTGCCAGGTACGTTCCGGCGCCGCCCGACGAGTCGCCCGGCGCATTCTGCGTGTACCAGGCGGGCGGGGTGTAGTCGATGGTGAACTCACCCGTCATCTCGGCGGGCTCCGCGTCGGACGACTCGTCGACGGGCTTGTTCCAGCTCCCGCGCATCTCGTCCCGATCGCCGTTCACTTTGCCTCCTGGTGTGGTCGAGCACCCTCGTGCCGTGGGGGGTGGGGGCGACCGTTCCCGTAATGCGTACCGCCCGGCTCTCCCCCTGGGACGCGCGTTGCCTGCCCGCAGGTTCTTCTGCCGCGCCCCGACCCACCCTAATCGCCATCGGGCCCGCCACGGCAGGCTGTACGGCACTGCGGCCGCTGTCCCGTACGTCACGTACTGCCCCCAAGTGGACTAAGTACGGCCGGTAGTGAGGCGTAAAGCGGTCAAACGTGCACATCTGTGCAGGGAAAAGCGCGCAATTCGTGCGCGTGGTGGTGGGGTGTCAGTCCATCCTGCGTGCGCTGCCCAGCAGTCCCGATTCCGCATCGGTCGGCTGGATCATCACGAACCGGCGGTCCCGCCGGGTGCACCAGAGGGTCACACCGTCCGTCAGAGTGGACAGGGCCCGGGTCTCGCCGGACCCCAGACGCATGAGATGCCCGATCTGTTCGGCTTCGTCGGGAGACACCCGTTGAATGCCGACCAGGGACGACTTCTCCATCAGCCCGGACGCCGTCGGGCTCAGATAGGGCAGCAGTGTCACCACCGACTGCCAGGGCCCGGCCGCCACCCGCCCGCGCGGTGGCCTTATGCCGCAGTCCCGCACCACCACGACCGGCGACCCCGCCGAGGGGCCCTGCGGCGGCACCCGGCCCACCTCGTGCAGCGCGATGCCGCAGCCGTCACCGCCCGCCGCCCGCACCAGCCCCTCCCAGGCCGCGGCCCGACCCGTCTCCACCACGATCCGGGCTCCGGTCGCCGCCGCCCGCAGCGCGAGCACCTGGGCCGTCCAGAGCCCTCCGATCAGGGTGACGTCGTACGGAGTGGGCCGGAGGAGGCCGAGCACGGCGGGGCGTCCCTCGTCGTCCACGCCGATCACCACGCCGTCGTCACCGACCGGCAGTGCCAGCGAGGCCAGTTGCTCGGGCCGGACCGTGTGCCGGGGCCGACGCGGCCCCATCAGGCCGAACCCCAGCCGCCCACGGGCCCGTACGGGTACGGACATCAGCGGGTACCTCCGAGGGGCAGGGTGGCGAGCAAGCCGGGCACCTGCTCGTGGTCGAGCCGCACCAGCGAGGTCTTCACCCCGCGGGCCGTACGCTCCAACTCGCGACGGGCGAATCGGAGTTCCTGATCATCGCGGCCGGTGACACGCAGGTGGCCGGTGACCGCGACCTCCTGCCGTTCGCCGTGCCCCAGCGTGAGACTGAACGTCGTGGCCAGGGCCGGGACCGAGGTGAGCAGCGCGACGAGCTGTGGCATCGGGGCGCCGCCACCGCCGAACTCCGGCCAGCGACGCACCCAGTACGTGGTGTGCGGCCGGTCGTCGCAGCTCCAGGTGCGCGAGGTCTCCCGGGTGCGGCGGGCGGGCGCCACGTCCCGGTCGGCCGCCGCCGTGGCCGACGGGCTCGCGCAGGCGGATGTGGTGATCGCCGCGCCGAGTTCCTGCTCCGTGAGCACCGTCGCGCACAGCCCGGCCCCGGTCAGCCTGCCGGCCAGCTGGTCGGCCGCCCGCACCAGGCACTTCTGCGCCCCGGTGAAGCCGCCGCCCCGCGCCCGAACGGCCTCCGGGCAGAGCTCAGGGGCCAGTTTCAGCGCGATCCAGGTGATCCGGACCGCCGGGGAGCCCGTCCGGGCCTGCAGGGGTGCGTAGTTGCGGGCCGCGATGGAGTCCACCGGCAGGCGCGGCGCGGGCGCCGGCTGGGTGTGCTGCACGATCTGTGCCGACTCCAGCCGGATGCCGTCGACGTCCAGCGCATCCCGCACGAGCGCCAGGGGGAGCGGCCGCGCGGACCGGTCCGCGCGCAGTGCCGTACCGTCGGCGTCGATCCTGAGGACGGCGGTCAGGTACGTACCGTCGCCGATCATGCCGACCGGCCTCCGCTCACAGCCCCCGAACGAGTGCGTGCGCAAAGCCGGTTCGCACTCGGTCAGGGGTGCGATGCCCGGTTCGGTTCCGGCAGACGGTTCTGCCGACGCGGCCCTGCGGCGACGGGCCCGCAGGGCGAGCACGGCGTGCAGCAGCGCCGGAAGGGAGCGGCGTCGCCGCCGTACGACCGCGAGCACCACCAGCAGCCCGGCCGCCAACGAGGCCGGGGCCAGCAGCAGCGGATCCACCACCCAGGCACAGAGCAGCAGCGCCCCCGCGATCTCGAACAGGACGAGCTGGTGCAGCCGGAACGGCCCGAGCGATCCGGCCCGACCGCCCCACCGCACGATGTCCGGCCCGCCGCCGTGCACCGAGGCGTCCGGCGCCCCGGCCCGGAGGGATTCCGGCGGCCGGGTGTCCCGGCCCTGAGCCGTCCGCGCCGTGGAAGCCGTCATGGCGGCATCCCCCCGTTCATCCGGGTCCGGTGTCCCGCGACCCGACCCGTGCCACGCCCGTCCCGCCGAGGTCTCCAACGGGGTGCATCACCCTACCCGCCCCGCAACACCCCTGAATCGACAGGCATAGTAGGGAGCCGGTCCGGCATCGGGGGTCCGGTACGGGACGCCGGCCGCGGCCGCTCCCGGTGCCGCGCGGTCGGACACGGGGAGACGGACGGACTCATGGCATCGCGGCGCGACGACCTGAACGCGTACACCTTCGCGAAGCGACGCATGGTGGCGGCATTCCTCCGGCCCTCGGCCACCGGCTCCGACGAGGGCGCCCCGCGCCCCCTTCGCGCCGTACTGCCCGGCCTCGTCGCGGGCGCCCTGATCCTCGCGGGGTCCGGCGCCTACGGCATGTTCAGACCGGCCGCCCCCAGGGGCTGGGACAGCCCCGGCACCAAGGTGATCGTCGGCAAGACGTCCACCACCCGCTACGTGGTGCTCACCACCGGCAAGGGAGAGAGCCGCAGGACGCTCCTGCACCCGGTGCTGAACCTCGCCTCCGCCCGGCTGCTGCTGACACCGGAGAACTACGGCGTCGTCCAGGTCGCCGACGACATCCTCGACGCGGGAAAGCCCCCGCGCGGGCCCGTCCTCGGCATCCCGTACGCCCCCGACCGGCTGCCCGAGGAAGAGGACGCGGGCACCGCCAAGCGCTGGGCCGTCTGCGTGCAGCCCGGTGGCGGGGACACCGTGCAGAAGGCCGCCTTCGTCCTCGCCGCACGCGACGACGGGCTGACCGAGGGCGCCGGACGGCTCACCGGCGGCCAGGTCCTCTACGTCAGGGGACAGGACGGCACCCGTTACCTCGTCGACGCCCGCGGCACCAAGTACCGCATCGACGAGACCGCCGCCGACCTCGGCCATCTGACCGGCGCCCTGGTCGGCAGTGCCCAGCCGCAGCCCGTCACCGACGACTGGCTGGCCACGCTGCACGACGGCAGCCCGGTCGCCTTCCCGCGCATCCCCGGCGACATCGGCGCCCCGGCCCGCATCGAGGGGCACCTGTCCGCGCGGGAGAACCGCGTCGGCACGGTGCTGCGCACCAGGACCGGAGAGGGCACCGCCCACTACGTCGTCCTCGACGGCGAGGTCCGTCCGGTCTCCGCGTTCACGGCATGGCTGCTGATCAACTCCCCGCAGACCGCATCCCTCGACCTGGCCGGCGAGGCGCGCCCCGCCGGCCTCCAGGACTTCGTCCCCGGCCCGGAGCCCTTCGCGGGCCAGGCCGCGCACTGGCCCGCGCAGCGAGCCGTCCGCGTCAACACCACCGACGCGGGCGCCTCCGGCCGCGACACCGTCTGCAACGTGCTGCGCCGCACGGACGCCTCGGGCCGGACGACGCTGAGTACGTGGGCCGGCGCCGCGTACCCCGCCCCCGTCGGCGCCGGGGGCACGAGCACGTACGTGACCCCGGGCAGCGGACTGCTCTACACCCAGGTGAGGGAAGGACAGACCGGCCGGGACGGATCACTCTTCCTGGTGACCGACACCGGACTGCGGTACGCGGTCCGGGCCAACGGCGACAGCGACTCCGAACGCACCGGCACCGGCGGCACGCAGGACGGCCCCGACGGGCGGCCGGCACCCGGCGAGGCACAGATCAGGCTCGGATACGGGGAGGTGACGCCCGCCCTCGTCCCGATCGCCTGGTCGGAGTTTCTCGCCAAGGGCCCCCGGCTCGACACCAGCAGCGCCCGCCGGCCCCAGGGTTCGTGACGCACCGGGGCCGGGCGGCGGGACACCAGTGGACACACGTGGGAGAGAGCGCGATGCCGTACCGGAAAAGGGTCCTGCTGACGGCGGCCGCCGCCGCGCTGGGCGCCCTCGCGGGGCCGCAGGCCGCGTACGCCGTCGCGGACCCAGGCGGTCTGCGCCCCGCCGGCGGCGGCACATGCGACTTCCCGATGAAGGAACAGTTCGAGGGGCGCCCCTGGCCGCTCCAGCGGGTCCTCCTCGACGAACTGTGGCAGGACACCCGGGGCAAGGGCATCCGCGTCGCCGTCGTCGACACGGGGGTGGACGACACCAATCCCCAGCTCAGGGACGCCGTGGACGTCTCCGCGGGTATCGACTACACCGACGGCGGCGGGAGCGACGGGACCGTGGACACGGTCGGCCACGGCACCAAGGTCGCCGGCATCATCGCCGCCCGCCCCCGCGGCGGGACCGGCTTCGTCGGCCTGGCCCCCGAGGCCACCGTCATCCCGATCCGTCAGAACGACGGGCGGCACAACGGCAGGGACAGCACGATGGCCGCCGCGATCGACCACGCGATCGCCGAGGGCGCCCAGGTCATCAACATCTCCCAGGACACCACCAGACCGCTGGCCGACGACTCCGTGCTGGGCCGGGCGGTGGCGCGGGCGGTCGCCGAGGACGTCGTGGTGGTCGCCGCCGCGGGCAACGACGGCGCGGACGGCAGACGGCGGAGCACCTATCCCGCCGCCTTCGACGGCGTCCTCGCCGTCGCCGCGTCCGACCGCAACAACGAGCGCGCACCCTTCTCCCAGGCAGGGGACTTCGTGGGGGTCGCCGCCCCCGGTGTCGACATCGTGTCCACCGTCCCGGGAAACGGACAATGCACCGACAACGGCACCAGCTTCGCCGCGCCGTACGTCACCGGAGTCGTCGCCCTGATGCGCGCCAAGTACCCGGACTGGACGGCGGCGCAGATCATCGCCCGTATCGAACAGACGGCAGAGCGCTCCGTCAACGGCCGAGACGCCTTCATCGGATGGGGTGTAGTCGATCCGGTCCGCGCGCTGTCCGGAGACGACGTCCCGCAGGACGCCCCCCACCCCGACGCCCCGCCCACCGGGGCCCTGGCACCCGAGCCCGCGCACCTGGCGATGTCGGAGACCTCGCAGCAACGCAGCAAGCGGTACGCGACCTACGCACTGGCCGCCGCGGCCGTGCTGGTCGCCGCGGTGGCCGGCGCCGCGACCGTGGCGCGGGACCTCCGCGGACGCCGCGCACCGCGTCGCCGGTGACCGCTGCCGAGACGCCTGCGCGCCACCGGTGCGTACCGGGACGAGGTGCCGAAGTGGCTAAGGGCTGTCCCGCAATTCGTGGTGGATCAGCGCGCGGCGTCAGATGCGGTGCATCGCAAGGCGGAGGGGCGCCCGCATACTGGATGTATTCGGGCGTTCCGACAACGCGGCGAGGTGCCGTAGCTGTCGTCGTGCGCCCGCCAGGAATTGTGGGACAGCCCTTAGGGTGAGCCCGGACTTCAGGCGGGTGACGGGGGGTCAGGACGGCCGGAGGCACTCCACCGGAGCCGGTGCGGCCACCCCTGCCCCGCATCCCTCAGCGAACCCAGAGAGGACCTCCGCATGAGCAACCCCGCGGGCGGTTTCGGACTTGCCGACGAGCCGGTCATCCAGGCCCGGAACAAGATCGTCAGAACCGCCGAGGCGGTCTCCGCGCAGGCCAGGGAACTCGCCGACATCCTCGCGACGGCCGGGGCGGGGTGGACCGGCATCGGCGCCTCGGGGTTCACGTCCGCACAGCTCGTGATCAACGAGGACCACGACGAGATCCGCCGGCTGCTGAATGTGCTGCTCCACGCGGTGGGCAGCACCAGGAACCTCAGCAACGCCAACGACGACGAGGTCCGCGCGGCCTTCAACGCGGTCAGGACTCCGGCCGCGGCGGGCAGCGCCTCGGGGCTCCACGGAGTCTGAACCCGCACCTCCCCTTTTCCCGCAGCCGATCCAGAGGAGAACCCGGATGGGTCACGACCCGCACACCAAGGTCAGGTACGAAAGCGTCCAGGAGATGGCGAACCGCATCCGCGTGGTGTCGCGGAACATCTGCCGCGACCTGGAGGAGATGGACGGCGCGCTCAAGGTGGTCACCGACACCTGGGACGGCGAGGCCCACACCGCGTACGTGCTGCTCCAGAACAAGTACCGCGGCAAGGCCGACGACATGAAGGGCCGCCTGGAACACGTCGCCAGGATCATCGAGAACGGCAAGGACAGCTACCGCGCCACGGACCTCAGGTCCTCACGCCTGTTCACCGAGGCGTACTGAACGCAGCCGGCCGGGCCGCGCACGACGACAAGAGGGGCACGTTCCGTGGAACGGGCCCCTCCGGCATGCCCCCACGCCCTACGTCAGGTCGAACTCGCCGTCCCGGGCGCCCAGAACGAAGGCACGCCACTCGGCCTCCGTGTACCGCAGCACGGTGTCCGGATCCAGCGAGGACCTCATCGCCACGGCCCCGCCCGGCAGATGCGCGATCTCGACACGCTCCTCCGCCTCCTCGGTCCCGGGCGCACTCAGCCATTCCACCCCCGAGATGTCGAGTGCGTACAGCTCGTCCTTCTCCGCCTGCGTGCCCATGGTCAGGGTTCCTCTCCGTACGTGGCTCTGCACGGCACCGTACAGGCACCGCCGCGGCCTTTGGCCGTGTCTGGAGTTCCCCGGCGAAAGGTGCTTTTCTGTGCTCCCGCGACGCTTCGCGCGCCGCCGTTCCGTGCCCGGCGAGGCCTCCCGGGAGCTGACCGCCGCCCGGCTCAGGGGCGCTCCGGGAACCTTCCGGTCTGCACCAGCGGACTGCCCTGCCGCCGGGAGGCGAAGTACCCGCGCCCCGGCGGCAGCGGATGCCCGCGCACCGCCCCGATGAGATCCCCCTCGGCCGGACTGCCGGACAGCACGACCCCCTGGGCACCCAACTCCTTGATCCGCTGCATGAACGTCTCGTACATCGCACGCGACGCCCCCGCCGAACTGCGCGCGATGACGAAGCGCACCCCCGTGTCCCGGGCGAACGGCAGGTATTCCGCCAGCGGGGCCAGCGGGCCACCCGCGCCCGTCGCCACCAGGTCGTAGTCGTCGACGACGACGAAGATCCGCGGACCGGTCCACCAGCTCCGCTCGCGCAGCTGCCGCGGAGTCACGTCCGCCGGCGGCTGCCGCCGCGCGAACACACCGGCCAGCGCCTCCATGTGCGTCCCCAGCGCGTCGGCCGTCGGCGCGTACTCCAGCAGATGGCTCTCCGGCAGCGCGCCCAGCATCCCCCGCCGGTAGTCCCCGACGACGAGCTTCGCCTCGTCGGGGGAGTACCGCTCCGCGATCTGCTTCGCGATCAGACGCAGCAGATTGGTCTTCCCCGACTCGCTCTCGCCGAAGACCAGGAAGAACGGGTCGGCGTCGAAGTCGACGAACACCGGCTCCAGATCCGTCTCCGCGATCCCGACCGCGACGCCCCGGTGCGGGAACTCGAAGCCCTTCGGCAACCGCTCCGCGGGCAGGGTGAGCGGCAGCAGCCGTACGGAAGGTGCCGACGCGCCCGTCCAGCTCGCCCGCACCGTACCGACGAGCGCGGCGGTCGCCCCGGCGAGGCCCGACGCGTCGGTGACCGAGTCGACGCGGGGCAGCGCGGCCATGAAGTGCAGCTTCTCCGCCACCTGACCGCGCCCCGGCGCCCCGGCCGGCACCCGGCCGGCGACCTTCCGGTCGAACTCGGAGTCCATGACGTCGCCGAGCCGCAGTTCGAGCCGCCCGAGGACCTGGTCCTTGAGCGCGGCGCGCACCTCCATGTACCGCGCGGCGGAGAGCACCACGTGGACCCCGTAGCCCAGACCGCGCGCGGCGATGTCCGTGACGACCGGCTCCAGCGACTCGTACGCGGTCCGGAAACCGCCCCAGCCGTCGATGACCAGGAACACGTCACCCCACGCCTCACCGGGAAGCTCTCCGAGAGCGCGCATGCGCCGGTACGTGGCGACGGAGTCGATACCCTGCGCCCGGAAGAGCTCCTCGCGCCGGGCCAGTACCCCCGCCACCTCCGCGACCGTGCGCCGCACCCGCTCCGGATCCAGCCGTGAGGCGATCTGTCCCACATGTGGCAGCTCCGCCATCGGGGCGAGCCCGCCGCCACCGAAGTCGAGACCGTAGAACTGCACCTCCTGCGGCGTGTGCGTGAGCGCGAACGACGCGATCAGCGTCCGCAGCAGGGTCGACTTGCCCGACTGCGGCCCGCCGACCACCATCAGATGCCCCGCAGCCCCGGAGAAGTCCCGGTACAGCACCTCGCGCCGCTGCTCGAACGGCTTGTCGACCAGACCGAGCGGGACCGTCAGCCCGCCGGGCCGGCTGTACTCCGTGGCGGTGAACCCGCGCCCCTCGGCCGGCGCGAGCCCCGGCAGCAACTGGTCCAGTGCCGGAGCCCGGTCCAGCGGCGGCAGCCACACCTGATGGGCCGGCACCCCCTGGCCCTCCAGCCGCCGCACGACCACGTCGAGCACCGTGTCGGCGAACGCCTCGTCCCGCGCCGGTGCGACCGTCACGGCGGCCGCACCGGCCTCCGCACCCGCCGACGGCACCGGCACCGGCAGCGCACGGAACAGGGCCGCCCGCCGCACGGCCGGCACCTGCCCCACCGCGGCGGAACCGCCCGTGCGATGCGCCCCCGACACGTACGCCGCCTTGAACCGGGTCATCTCCTCCGTCCCGGACTTGAGATAGCCCGAGCCCGGCACGGAGGGCAGGTGGTACGCGTCCGGCACCCCCAGTGCCGTCCGGGACTCCGAGGCCGAGAAGGTCCGCAGCCCGATCCGGTACGAGAGATACGTGTCCAGACCGCGCAGCCTGCCCTCCTCCAGCCGCTGGGAGGCCAGCAGCAGATGCACCCCCAGCGAACGGCCGATGCGGCCGATCTGGATGAACATGTCGATGAAGTCGGGCTTGGCGGTGAGCAGCTCGGAGAACTCGTCGATCACCAGCACCAGCGAGGCCAGCGGCTCCAGTGCCGCCCCCGCCGCCCGTGCCTTCTCGTAGTCGTGGACGCCGGCGTAGTTGCCCGCCGAGCGCAGCAGCTCCTGCCTGCGCTGGAGCTCCCCGCGGATCGCGTCGCCCATCCGGTCGACGAGGGCCAGGTCGTCGGCCAGGTTGGTGATGACCGCGGCCACGTGCGGCAGCTGCGACATACCGCTGAAGGTCGCCCCGCCCTTGAAGTCCGCGAGCACGAAGTTCAGCGTCTCCGAGGGATGCGTGACCGCGAGCCCCAGCACGAGCGTGCGCAGGAGCTCCGACTTTCCGGACCCCGTCGCGCCGACGCACAGCCCGTGCGGCCCCATGCCGTCCTGCGCCGCCTCCTTGAGGTCCAGCATCACCGGCAGCCCGTCCTCGCCCACCCCGATGGGCACCCGCAGGCGCTCCGAGACGGGACGCGGCCGCCACGTGCGCGCCACGTCGACCGTGTCCGCGTCGCCGAGATCAAGCAGTTCGGTGAAGTCCAGGTCGGACAGCAGGGGTTCGCCCTCCCTGCCGCCGCCCGTCCGCAGCGGCGCCAGCTGCCGGGCCAGCGCCTCGGCCGCGGGCAGGGAGATGCCGTCCGGAACACCGTCGTACGCCGCCCCCGTACCCGACTCCATCCGCAGCAGTCCCGGCCGCACCGTCACGGAGAGGCCGCCGCGCGAGACGGCCGGCTCGCCCCGCACCAGCTCGACGACGGTCACGCCCTGCAACCCCTCGGGCGCCGCCCACAGCGAGTCCGTCGACACCGCGCCACCGTCCAGGACCACCACGATGTGCGGCTGGTCGGGCAGCGGCGCACTCTCCCGGCCGAACCGCGGCCGTCCTTCCAGCCGGTCGCCCAGCAACGGATCGAGGGCGGCCGTATCCGCCGCGAAGAGCCGCTTCGAACCGGCCCCGTCGGCCTGCCCCGGCACCTGGGTGTGCGGCAGCCACTTCGTCCAGTCCCAGCGCGCCACCGCGTCCGGCCCCGCCACGACCGCGATCACCAGGTCGTCCGGCGCATGCAGCGTCACCAACTGGGCCACCATCGCCCGCGCCACCGAGCGCGCCGACTCCGGCGGCCCGCTCACCGTCACCCGGGGAAACGCCCGCACCGGGAACGCCACCGGCAGCCCGTCCAGCGAGCCGTGCACCGCAAGGAAGCGCCGCAGCGCCCCCGCGCACACCGGCTCCGCCTCATCGGCGGGATCGGTCTCCGGCGCCGACAGGGGCGTCGACAGCCCCTGCACCCCGAGCCCGATCCGCACCTGCCCGAAGTCCTGGTCACCGGACCGCCGTTCCCAGACCCGGACGCCCTCGGCGACCACCGCCCACAACTGGTCGGGGCCCGGATGCAGATACCACTGCGCATCACGCTGGGCGCGCGCGGTCCGCCGCACCGTACGCCGGGTATGCGCCAGGTAGGTGAGGTAGTCGCGCCGGGCGTCCGCCAACTGCCCCTGTGTGCCACGGCGGTGACGGACCAGCTGCGCCACCGCCATGGCGACCGTCGACACGAGCATCAGCACACCCATGATCCGCATGAACGGCGGCGCCTGCGGCGAGAAGAAGAAGACCACCGACGAACCCATGCCCAGCACCGGCAGGACCTGCATCAGCACGCCCTCCCGCTGTCCGCGCGGCAGCGAGGGCGGAGCCTTCAACGTCAGCCCGTCCGAGGGAAGTTCCGGCGGCAGGGCCCGCGGCGGTCGCTTCACGACGATGTGGCTCACCGGTGCATCAATCCTTCGGTACGGACGGGCCGGAGGCCGGACGGACCCGCACCGGCGCCCCCGTGGCTGCCTCCGCCCACGGACTGGCCTCCGCGCGACCGCGATCCTACTGGCCGGACCTTCGCGGAAGTTCCGGGATTCACCCCTCCCGGTAGGGTTGCGCGCGCATCGTGCGCAACCGTCGACTAGGGGGACCAGACACGTGAGTACGACCGCGGCGACCGGCTTCTGCCGTGTCACAGTCGTGGCACCCGACAGCCGGATCGACGTCGCACTGCCCCACGACCTCGCCGTCGCCGACGTCTGCCCGGAGATCCTCCGCCTCACCGGCCGGACCCAGGCGGTCGCCACCCCCACCGGGTACCACCTGGTACGACGTGACGGCACCGTCCTCGACGGCGCCCGCACCCTCGCGGCCCAGCAGGTGCTCGACGGCGAGATCCTCAGCCTGCGACCGTTCGCCGACTCGCTGCCGCCCGCCGTGTTCGACGACGTCTCGGACGCCGTCGCCTCGGCCGTCGCCCGCGACCGCCATCTGTGGAGCGACGACCTGCTGCGCGGCGCGGGCCCGGCGGGGGCCGCGCTGCTGTTCGTCCTGCTCGGCTTCGTCCTCTGGTCCGCCGACCCGGTCCGCCACGACATGCACGGCCTGCCCGGCGTCATCGCGGGAGCCGCCGGAGTGCTGCTCACCGCCTTCGCGGGGGTCCGCGCCCGGGTCTACGCGGACCGCCTCACGGCCGTCGCGCTCGGCCTGGGCGCCCTGCCCCTCGTCCTCCTCGCGGGCTCCGGCATCATCGGCCCGGACGCAGGTCAGGGGCCGGGCAGGCTGCAGTTCCTGCTCGGCTGCGTCGCCGTGCTGGTCGCCGCCGTCGTGCTGACCGCCGTCACCCCGGGGGGCGATGCCCCGTTCGTCGCGGCGGCCTTCCTCGCCACCGCGGGCACCCTGGCGGCCTTCGGCGCGATCCTCGCCGAATCCACGGCCGCCTCGGCCGCCGCCGTCTGCGCGCCGGCCGCCATCGGACTCGTCGCCTTCCTGCCCGGTCTCTCGGCCCGCTTCGCCCGGCTCCCCATCGGGTACGTCCCGCAGCACACCGCCGGGACCGGCCACGACGACCCCTACGCCGATCCGGACGCCGGACACCGGGACGCCCCCGTCGACGCCGCGCACATCGCGGAGCGGGCGCGGCGGGGCCACGAGCTCCTGCTCGGCCTCGTCGGAGGCTGCGCGGCCCTCGTCGCCGCGTCCGCCGCCGTGCTCGGCTTCTCCGGCGATGTCCGGGGGCAGCTCCTCGCGCTGGCCACGGGGCTCGCCATGCTGCTGCGGGCCCGGCTCTTCCGCTACACCTCGCAGGTCGTCTGCGCGCTCGCGGCGGGCCTCGGGGCGCTCACCCTGCTGATCCTCGGCCTCGCACTGAATCCGCCCGCCGACCTGGCGGCGGCGCTCGCCATCCGCACGGTCCAGCTGTCCGCGGCCATCGCAACCGGGGCGGCGCTGCTGACCGCGGCCGGCCTGATCGTTCCGCGCAAGGGGCTCTCCCCGTTCTGGGGGCGCGTCCTGGACCTGACGGAGAGCGCGCTCCTGCTCTCCCTGGTCCCGCTCTGCCTGGCGGTCCTCGACGTCTTCGCCAGGGCCAGGGCGCTGACGGGCTGAGGCCGGTCGGGGCCGCTCCGGACTGGCCGGGGCGCTGACGGGCTGAGGCCCGTCGGGGCTGCTCCGGACGGCTGGTAGTCTGGCTGTGGCCGTTTGTGTACGCGTTCCCGGTTGGCTCTGGGGGCTGCGCTCATCGGACCTTCGCTCCCGAGTCACTCAAGCTCCCCTGAGATCAAGACCAGGGGCACTCGTGGGCGCATCGAACACCAAGAGGAGTACCGCGTGCCGCTCGACGCCGCTACGAAGAAGCAGATCATGACCGAGTTCGCGCAGAAGGAGGGCGACACCGGTTCCCCCGAGGTTCAGGTCGCCATGCTTTCGCGCCGTATCTCGGACCTGACGGAGCACCTCAAGACGCACAAGCACGACCACCACTCCCGTCGTGGTCTGCTGATCCTGGTCGGCCAGCGTCGCCGCCTCCTGCAGTACCTGGCCAAGAAGGACATCCAGCGCTTCCGTGCGCTCGTCGACCGCCTCGGCATCCGCCGTGGCGCGGCCGGCGGCGCCAAGTAAGGACGCTGTGAAAGGGAGCGGTTCCCACTTCTAGGGGGCCGCTCCCTTTGCCGTACGTGCGGGACCGGGGGGAACCTCAGTAACCTGGACGTACAACAACAGACGAGGAGAGGCGCGCCACGGCCGCCGCCGGTCCTCGGTAGTGGCCCCCGGGACAACGCCCGGGAGCTTCGATCGAAGACCGGCCCCGCACACAGGTGCGCTTCTCCGCACCGTCCTGCGCCACACGGGCGTCAGGACGAAAGACGACGAGTATGGAGAAATCACTAGTGGAGAACGAGACCCACTACGCCGAGGCCGTTATCGACAACGGAACCTTCGGCACCCGCACCATCCGCTTCGAGACGGGCCGCCTGGCCAAGCAGGCCGCCGGCTCCGCCGTCGCGTACCTGGACGACGACACCATGGTGCTGTCGGCCACCACCGCTTCCAAGCGGCCCAAGGACCAGCTCGACTTCTTCCCCCTCACGGTGGACGTCGAGGAGCGGCAGTACGCCGCCGGTAAGATCCCCGGCTCGTTCTTCCGCCGGGAGGGCCGCCCCTCCGAGGACGCGATCCTCACCTGCCGCCTGATCGACCGCCCGCTGCGCCCCTCCTTCAAGAAGGGCCTGCGCAACGAGATCCAGATCGTCGAGACGATCATGGCGCTCAACCCCGACCACCTGTACGACGTGGTCGCGATCAACGCCGCCTCCGCCTCCACGATCCTGGCGGGCCTGCCCTTCTCCGGCCCCATCGGCGCCACCCGCGTCGCCCTGATCAAGGGCCAGTGGGTCGCCTTCCCGACGCACACCGAGCTCGAGGACGCCGTCTTCGACATGGTCGTCGCGGGCCGCGTCCTGGAGGACGGCGACGTCGCGATCATGATGGTCGAGGCCGAGGCCACCGAGAAGACCATCCAGCTCGTCCAGGACGGTGCCGAGGCCCCGACCGAAGAGGTCGTCGCCGCCGGTCTCGAAGCGGCGAAGCCCTTCATCAAGTCGCTCTGCAAGGCCCAGTCGGACCTCGCCGCCAAGGCCGCCAAGCCCACCGGCGAGTTCCCGGTCTTCCTCGACTACCAGGACGACGTCCTGGAGGCGCTCTCCAAGGCCGTCAGCACCGAGCTCGCCAAGGCGCTCACCATCGCCGGCAAGCAGGAGCGCGAGGCGGAGCTCGACCGCATCAAGGAGATCGCGGGCGAGAAGCTCCTCCCGGCCTTCGAGGGCCGCGAGAAGGAGATCTCCGGTGCCTACCGCGCGCTGACCAAGAAGCTGGTCCGCGAGCGCGTCATCAAGGACAAGGTCCGCATCGACGGCCGCGGCGTCACGGACATCCGTACGCTCGCCGCCGAGGTCGAGGCCATCCCGCGCGTGCACGGCTCGGCGCTCTTCGAGCGTGGCGAGACCCAGATCCTGGGCGTCACCACCCTCAACATGCTCCGTATGGAGCAGCAGCTGGACACCCTCTCCCCGGTGACCCGCAAGCGCTACATGCACAACTACAACTTCCCGCCGTACTCCGTCGGTGAGACCGGCCGCGTGGGCTCGCCCAAGCGCCGCGAGATCGGCCACGGCGCGCTCGCCGAGCGCGCCATCGTGCCGGTGCTGCCGTCGCGCGAGGACTTCCCCTACGCGATCCGCCAGGTCTCCGAGGCGCTGGGCTCCAACGGCTCGACGTCCATGGGCTCGGTCTGCGCCTCCACCATGTCGCTGCTGAACGCCGGTGTGCCCCTCAAGGCCGCCGTCGCCGGTATCGCCATGGGTCTGATCTCCGAGGAGATCGACGGCAAGACCCACTACGTCGCCCTCACCGACATCCTCGGTGCCGAGGACGCGTTCGGTGACATGGACTTCAAGGTCGCCGGTACGAAGCAGTTCGTGACCGCGCTCCAGCTCGACACCAAGCTCGACGGCATCCCTGCCTCGGTCCTGGCCGCCGCGCTGAAGCAGGCCCGTGACGCACGCCTCCACATCCTCGATGTGATGAACGAGGCCATCGACGTCCCGGACGAGATGTCCCCGAACGCCCCGCGGATCATCACCGTCAAGATCCCGGTGGACAAGATCGGTGAGGTCATCGGCCCCAAGGGCAAGATGATCAACCAGATCCAGGAGGACACCGGCGCCGACATCACGATCGAGGACGACGGCACCATCTACATCGGTGCCCAGCAGGGCTCGCAGGCCGAGGCCGCGCGCGCCACGATCAACGCGATCGCCAACCCGACCATGCCGGAGGTCGGCGAGCGCTACCTGGGTACGGTCGTCAAGACCACCACCTTCGGTGCGTTCGTCTCCCTGATGCCCGGCAAGGACGGCCTGCTGCACATCTCGCAGATCCGCAAGCTCGCCGGTGGCAAGCGCGTGGAGAACGTCGAGGACGTGCTCGGCGTCGGCGCCAAGGTCCAGGTCGAGATCGCGGAGATCGACTCCCGCGGCAAGCTCTCCCTCATCCCCGTCATCGAGGGCGAAGAGGACGAGAAGAAGGACGACACCGACAAGTGACGTCCCGTAGTTCCGTGACGACGGCCCGCCCCTCCTCGGAGGGGCGGGCCGTCGCCCGTACCCAAACGCTTCTCAAGGGCACCAACGGCATCGGCACGGTCCGCCGCACGGTCCTGCCCGGCGGCCTGCGCATCGTCACCGAGACGCTGCCCTCCGTACGCTCCGCCACCTTCGGTATCTGGGCCAACGTCGGATCACGCGACGAGACCCCGACGCTGAACGGCGCGACGCACTACCTCGAACACCTCCTCTTCAAGGGCACCGCCAAGCGCAGCGCCCTCGACATCTCGTCCGCGATCGACGCGGTCGGCGGCGAGATGAACGCCTTCACGGCGAAGGAGTACACCTGCTACTACGCGCGGGTCCTCGACACGGACCTGCCGCTGGCCATCGATGTCGTCTGCGACATGCTGACCGGCTCCCTGATCACCTCCGAGGACGTCGACGCCGAGCGCGGCGTCATCCTCGAGGAGATCGCGATGACGGAGGACGACCCGGGCGACTGCGTGCACGACCTGTTCGCGCACACCATGCTCGGCGACACCCCGCTCGGCCGCCCGGTCCTCGGTACCGTCGACACGATCAACGCGCTGAACCGCGGCCAGATCGCCCGGTTCTACAAGAAGCACTACGACCCCACGCACCTGGTCGTCGCCGCAGCCGGCAACGTCGACCACGCCACGGTCGTGCGCCAGGTCCGCAAGGCCTTCGAGCGCGCCGGGGCTCTGTCCCGCACCGACGCCGTCCCGACGGCGCCGCGTGCGGGCTCCCGCACGCTGCGCACCGCGGGCCGGGTCGAACTGCAGAACCGCAGGACCGAGCAGGCCCACGTGGTTCTCGGCATGCCGGGGCTGGCCCGCACCGACGAGCGCCGCTGGGCGCTCGGCGTACTCAACACCGCCCTCGGCGGCGGCATGAGCTCCCGCCTCTTCCAGGAGGTACGGGAGAAGCGCGGACTGGCCTACAGCGTCTACTCGTACACCTCGGGCTTCGCGGACTGCGGACTCTTCGGCGTGTACGCGGGCTGCCGGCCCAGCCAGGTCCACGACGTCCTCAAGATCTGCCGCGACGAGATCGACAAGGTCGCGTCGGACGGACTGGACGACGAGGAGATCAGCCGCGCGATCGGCCAGCTCTCCGGCTCCACCGTCCTCGGCCTGGAGGACACCGGCGCCCTGATGAACCGGATCGGCAAGAGCGAACTGTGCTGGGGCGAGCAGATGTCGGTCGACGACATGCTGGCCCGCATCGCGCAGGTCACCCCGGACGACGTCCGCGCGGTGGCGGGCGAGGTCCTCGGACACCGCCCCTCGCTCTCCGTCATCGGCCCGCTCAAGGACAAGCAGGCCGGCCGCCTCGACGAAGCGGTCTCCTAAATCCCTTTGTAAGGAAGCAGAGCAATGAGCAAGCTGCGCGTAGCCGTTCTCGGAGCCGGGGGCCGTATCGGCTCCGAGGCGGTACGAGCGGTCGAGGCCGCCGACGACCTGGAACTCGTGGCCGCGCTCGGCCGCGGCGACAAGCTGGAGAGCCTCACGGACTCCGGCACCCAGGTCGTCGTCGAGCTCACCACCCCCACGTCGGTGATGGACAACCTCGACTTCTGCGTCCGGCACGGCATCCACGCCGTGGTCGGCACCACCGGCTGGACCGACGAACGGCTCGCGCAGCTCGGCACCTGGCTCTCCGCCTCGCCGGGGACCGGCGTGCTCATCGCGCCGAACTTCTCGATCGGCGCAGTCCTCACGATGAGGTTCGCGCAGCAGGCCGCCCGCTACTTCGAGTCGGTCGAGGTCATCGAACTCCACCACCCGAACAAGGCCGACGCCCCCTCCGGCACAGCCGCCCGCACCGCCCAGCTGATCGCCGACGCCCGCCGCGAGGCGGGCTGCGCGCCGCAGCCGGACGCCACGGCGACGGCACTGGACGGGGCGCGAGGCGCCGACGTGGACGGCATTCCGGTCCACTCGGTACGGCTCCGCGGCCTCCTGGCCCACCAGGAGGTCCTGCTCGGGGGCGAGGGCGAGACCCTCACCATCCGGCACGACTCCCTGCACCACAGCAGCTTCATGCCGGGCATCCTGCTCGGAGCACGCCGCGTGGTGACCACGCCGGGCCTCACGTTCGGCCTGGAAAACTTCCTCGACCTGAACTGACTGAGCCCACCACCATGCGCGCAAAGATCACTTACGCCGTCACCGCTGCCGTCCTGGTCTTCTACTTCGTCCTGGTCGGCAGCCGAGGTGTCCTGCTCATCGAGCACGGCACGCTGCTCACGGTGACCTTCGGGGTCGCCGTGCTGATCCTTCCGGTGATCGGCATCTGGTTCCTCTGGAAGAACACCCAGTTCGTCCGGAGGGCCAACGCCCTGGCCGCCGAACTCGACGCCGAGGGCGGCCTGCCCGTCGACGACCTGGTCCGCACTCCGAGCGGACGTATCGACCGGGACTCCGCCGACGCGGTGTTCGCCCGCCGCAGGGAGGAGACGGAGGACGCGCCGGACGACTGGCGCTGCTGGTTCCGCCTCGCTGTCGCCTACCAGGACGCCCGGGACACGCCGAGGGCCAGGAAGGCCATGCAGCGGGCCATCGCCCTCCACAGGGGCCGCACACCGGCCTCGGCGGCGCCTTCCGGCACCTAGGGGAGGGGGAACCGGTACGTTCCCCGCACACGACGAGACCGTCCGGCGTTCGCGAAGAACGCCGGACGGTCTCGTCGTGTGCGCGGTCCCGTCGATTCCGCCGGGGAAGGCGAGCCCTCAGTGCTGGCGGTACTCGTCCCCCCACGCCTCGATCGTGTCGGCAGCCCTGTCGAACGCCTCACTGCGCGCGAGGAAGTCCGCGTTGGAGTCGGTCAGCAGCGGCGGCACCGCGTCCCCGCCCTTGCGTACGACGATCAGGGCCTGACCCTGCACCGTGCGCGGGAAACCGAGCCACTTCACCGGCTGCTGCACCGTACGCACCGCGGCGGCACGGTGCCACGGCACGGTCGTCGTCCGGAAGAAGGCCACCCGGCGCACGCCGTGCCGGCTGACCCAGGCGCCGATCCGCAGCATCCGCAGCGCGCAGAGGATGACCGCGAGGGCCAGGGCGAGACAGGCTCCGGCCCCGGGCAGCGCTCCGGCGAACGCCGTGATCATCCCGGCGAACAGGATGAACGAGGCAAGCAGCAGCAGGCCCGCCGCAGCGGCGACACGCCAGGGCCCGGGGCGGTAGGGGCGCCGCCAGCTGTCGTGGTCGTCGAACGGCAGCGCGACGTCCTCAGCGCTCGCGTCAAATGCGCGGTCGGCCGTCAGAAAGGGCAGGGGCACGACTGATCCTCACTCACAAGCACGCTCGATTGCTGTGCCCGGTGAGGCTACCGAGGAGCGTACCGACCGGGCCACCCCAGGGGGCCCGGTCGGGTCAGCGCCCCTGTGCGGCCTCGGCCCGCTGGTCGTGCAGCGGTGACTGGTCGGGGCCCAGAGCGGGCAGACCGAGCAGCAGAGATCCGGCGAGCCCGGCGATCACGGCAAGGCCGGTCAGGGTGCGGCCCGCCTTCTCGGAGAGTGAGGCGCGCTCCCGCGGGGGCGGTGTGACGTTACTGCGGAATCGGTCGGCCTCGGCTACGAACGAGAACGGGACGGATTCACGCCGGCGGAACATGAGGAAACTCTCCTTGAACTCTGATTCGGGTGGTGCTACTGAGTCAGACGCGCGGGAAGCCCGATCGGTGCCCCGAATCACCGAATTGGCCGAAGAAATCCTCGAACGGGCGGTGCTGACCTCGTTGTCAGTGGCGGCCCGTAGAGTGGGCGCCGCCCGAGCGACGCCATTGGAAGGACCCCGCCGGTGACCGAGACCCCCGAGCCCGCAAAGCCCAGCTTCCGCAGTGATGTCACCGTTGACCTGGTGAAACACGCCGCCGGTGACTCCGATGTGCTGTTCGCCGCCCGCGTTTCCACGGCCGGTGAGCAGTCCCTCGAAGAGATCACCAAGGATCCTGAGCGCTCCAAGGGGCTCATCAACTACCTGATGCGGGACCGGCACGGAAGCCCGTTCGAGCACAACTCGATGACCTTCTTCATCAGCGCCCCGATCTTCGTGTTCCGCGAGTTCATGCGGCACCGCGTCGGCTGGTCGTACAACGAGGAATCGGGCCGCTACCGGGAGCTGGAGCCGGTCTTCTACGTCCCGGGGGAGTCCCGCAAGCTCGTCCAGCAGGGCCGTCCCGGCAAGTACGAGTTCGTCGAGGGCACCGAGGCGCAGTCGGAGCTCACCGGCCGGGTCATGGAGGACTCGTACCGCCAGGCGTACGAGGCCTACCAGGAGATGCTCGCGGCAGGAGTGGCCCGCGAGGTCGCCCGCGCGGTCCTCCCGGTCGGCCTGTTCTCGTCGATGTACGCCACGTGCAACGCCCGCTCGCTGATGCACTTCCTCGGGCTGCGCACCCAGCACGAGCTGGCGAAGGTCCCTTCGTTCCCGCAGCGGGAGATCGAGATGGTGGGCGAGCAGATGGAGGCGCACTGGGCGCAGCTCATGCCGCTTACCCATGCAGCCTTCAACAAAAACGGACGCGTCGCCCCGTAAGCGGTGTCCGTATTGCGGCGTTTCGTGAAGTTCATCTAGGCTGATCAAACGGACCCGGCACTGCTTGAACCCCCGAGCAGGCAGTGCCGGGCTCCTCTTGCTTGTCCCCCCGAGGGGACAACGGGCGCCGAGCAACGAGTAGCGTGGTACCCATGGCTCCGATCTCCACTCCGCAGACCCCCTTCGGGCGGGTCCTCACCGCTATGGTCACGCCCTTCACGGCGGACGGCGCACTCGACCTCGACGGCGCCCAGCGGCTCGCCACTCACCTGGTGGACGCAGGCAACGACGGCCTGATCGTCAACGGCACCACCGGCGAGTCCCCGACCACCAGCGACGCGGAGAAAGACCAGCTCGTACGGGCTGTGCTGGAGGCGGTCGGAGACCGTGCGCACATCGTCGCCGGCATCGGCACCAACGACACCCGGCACAGCGTCGAGCTCGCCCGTACGGCCGAGCGCACCGGCGCCCACGGCCTCCTCGCGGTCACCCCGTACTACAACAAGCCGCCGCAGGAGGGCCTCCTCCGCCACTTCACGGCCATCGCGGACTCCACCGGTCTGCCCGTGATGCTCTACGACATTCCCGGCCGCAGCGGTGTGCCGATCGACACAGAGACCCTGGTCCGGCTGTCCGAGCACCCGCGCATCGTGGCCAACAAGGACGCCAAGGGCGACCTCGGCCGCGCCAGCTGGGCCATCGCACAGTCCGGCCTGGCCTGGTACTCGGGCGACGACATGCTGAACCTGCCGCTCCTGTCGGTCGGCGCGGTCGGCTTCGTCTCGGTCGTCGGCCATGTCGTCACCCCGGACCTGCGCGCCCTCATCGAGGCCTACCTCGGCGGAGACGTACAGAAGGCCACGGAGATCCACCAGAAGCTGCTGCCCGTGTTCACAGGCATGTTCCGCACACAGGGTGTGATCACCACCAAGGCCGCGCTGACCCTCCAGGGCCTCCCGTCGGGCCCGCTGCGCCTCCCGCTGGTGGAACTCAGCGCACAGGAAACGGCACAGCTCAAGATCGATCTCGCCGCCGGTGGGGTACAGCTGTAACCACAGACTTCACAACTGAATACGCGAAGAAACATTCGCGACAGAGCACCACCAAAGACAACAGCAAGTGCACGAATGACATGCGCGCCACGTGCCCAAGCGGTACGTGGCGTGTGTGGTAAGGAGAGTCTTTTGAGTCATCCGCATCCTGAACTCGGCACCCCGCCGAAGCTCCCGAAGGGCGGCCTGCGGGTCACCCCGCTGGGCGGCCTCGGCGAAATCGGCCGCAACATGACGGTCTTCGAGTACGGCGGCCGCCTGCTCATCGTCGACTGCGGCGTCCTCTTCCCGGAGGAGGAGCAGCCCGGAATCGACCTGATCCTTCCGGACTTCACCACCATCCGGGACCGCCTCGACGACGTCGAGGGCATCGTCCTGACGCACGGACACGAGGACCACATCGGTGGTGTCCCGTATCTCCTGCGCCTGAAGCCGGACATCCCGCTCATCGGCTCGAAGCTGACCCTCGCGCTTATCGAGGCGAAGCTTCAGGAGCACCGCATCCGGCCGTACACCCTTGAGGTCAAGGAGGGGCAGCGCGAGCGCCTCGGAGTCTTCGACTGCGAGTTCATCGCGGTCAACCACTCCATCCCGGACGCTCTCGCGGTCGCCATCCGCACCCCCGCGGGCATGGCCGTCGCCACCGGCGACTTCAAGATGGACCAGCTTCCGCTGGACGGCCGTCTCACCGACCTGCACGCGTTCGCCCGGCTGAGCGAGGAAGGCATCGACCTTCTGCTCTCCGACTCGACGAACGCGGAGGTCCCCGGCTTCGTCCCGCCCGAGCGCGACATCCAGAACGTCCTGCGCACGGTCTTCGCCAATGCGCAGAAGCGCATCATCGTGGCGAGCTTCGCGAGCCATGTGCACCGCATCCAGCAGATCCTCGACACGGCCCACGAATACGGCCGCCGGGTCGCCTTCGTCGGGCGTTCGATGGTCCGGAACATGGGCATCGCCCGCGATCTGGGCTATCTGAAGGTTCCCGCGGGTCTCGTCGTCGACGTGAAGACCCTCGACGACCTGCCGGACGACGAGGTCGTGCTGGTCTGCACGGGTTCGCAGGGTGAGCCGATGGCGGCCCTGTCCCGGATGGCCAACCGCGACCACCAGATCCGCATCGTCCAGGGCGACACCGTCATCCTGGCCTCGTCGCTGATCCCGGGCAACGAGAACGCGGTCTACCGCGTGATCAACGGTCTGACCCGCTGGGGTGCCAACGTCGTCCACAAGGGCAACGCCAAGGTCCACGTCTCGGGCCACGCCTCGGCCGGCGAGCTGCTGTACTTCTACAACATCTGCAAGCCGAAGAACCTGATGCCGGTCCACGGCGAATGGCGCCACCTCAGGGCCAACGCGGAGCTGGGCGCTCTCACCGGTGTCCCGAAGGACCACATCGTCATCGCGGAGGACGGCGTGGTCGTCGACCTGATCGACGGCAAGGCCAAGATCGTCGGCAAGGTCCAGGCCGGTTACGTGTACGTCGACGGCCTCTCGGTCGGCGATGTCACCGAGACCTCCCTCAAGGACCGCCGCATCCTCGGGGACGAGGGGATCATCTCTGTCTTCATCGTGGTGGACAGCTCCTCCGGCAAGATCGTGGGCGGCCCCCACATCCAGGCGCGGGGCTCCGGCATCGACGACTCCGCGTTCAGCGCTGTCGTGCCGAAGGTCGAGGAGGCTCTCAACAAGTCGGCCCAGGATGGCGTGATGGAGCCGCACCAGCTCCAGCAACTGGTCCGTCGCACGGTGGGCAAGTGGGTCTCCGACACCTATCGCCGGCGTCCGATGATCCTTCCCGTCGTCGTCGAGGTCTGACCCCGACGGGCGTGAACTCCGGAGCGGGGCCCCCGATTTGCATCGGGGCGCCCCGCTCCAGTACGTTTGCGTCTCCGCCTCACCGGGAAGCACGGCGCACACATGTGTGCCGGGAGCGTCTGCGGGGGTTGGAAATTCCGACTCAGAACTTCTGATAAAGTCGGTATCCGCCGAAAGGCAAGGCCATTCCAAAGGCCACCGGAATTCAAATTCGGACCGGAAACGGAACGAAATGAGTCTGGTAAGGTTGGAATCGCTGGAAAGGGAAATCGCGAGAGCGAAGAACTGGAAAGCAAAAATGCGAGGCCCGCTTCGACCGGGAATCGGACACGAAAGAGTCTGATAGAGTCGGAAACGCAAGACCGAAGGGAAGCGCCCGGAGGAAAGCCC
>NZ_JBIDAD010000027.1:0-42528 GCF_043202315.1 Streptomyces sp. NPDC048211 | reverse complement strand
GGGCCCATCGACGGAGTGATGGGCCCCAACTCCTGGCGAGGCTTCAGCCGCTTCATCAACCAGGACGCATGGGACTGAGACCCCACCCACACCACACCCGGCAAACCCGACAGACGCGCGTGCCGGGCGGTCGCCCGTGTTCCGCACGCTCCTGTCCCGCCGGCCGTGAACGAGGTGTCGGTTCAGGAGCCCGGTCCCCGCGAAGCCGCGGTCAGTCCCGGGTGAGTACGTCCTGAAGCCGTGCCGCGTACGCACGGGGGTGCGTGGTGTTGCCGTTGTGCCCGCCGGGAAAGGCCACGGCTTCCCGCCCCACCAGCCGGGCGAGTCGCTGTGCGCACTGTCCGACGAAGGCCGAGGGCGCGGTGGTGCTGCCGCAGGCGGCGATGATGCGTACGGGCGCTGCCCGCAGCGACTCCGGGGCGAGTTCGGCCTCGGCGACGGCGGTGAAGTCGCGGTCGATGAAGAAGTCGAAGTTGGCGAGTCGGCGCGGGGTGAGCGGCATGGGGGTGAGGCCGGGTTCGGTCTCCTGGTGTGCGGGGTCGATGCCGAGCACTCGGGCGATCTCGGGGAAGGCCGCCTTCAGTCCGCCGTCGCGGTAGGCCTTCTGCAGGTGTGCGAGCTCGGCCAGGTGGCGCTCGCGCTGCCCGGTGGGCAGCAGGGAGGGTGTGACGGGATCGTGCGCGACGAGCCGCTCCAGTTGCCCGGGGTGGGCGATCGCGAGGTGCAGCCCGATGGCGGCACCCATGCTGCATCCGAGCATCAGGGCGGGCTCGGCCGTCAGTTCGGCCAGGATCCGGTGCACGTCGTCGGCGTGCTGCGTCATGCTCACTCGTTGTCCGGCCTCGGCGAGTGTGCTGCGGGACAGGCCCCGACGGTCGTATGTGACCACCGTGTAGCGGTCGACGAGCAGACCGACCAGATCGGTACTGCGGTCGGCGTCGCCCTCACCGCTCTGGGAGACGAGCAGTAACGGGCCGGAGCCGCGGACTTCGTAGTGGAGTGTGGCGCCGTCGGTGGTGAGGAACATCGGACCCCCTGTGTCGGTGTGACAGGCGCGACGGTGCATGCGGCACCGCGCCTGCCACACCGTAGTTCATCTATTTCGATGCATCAATAGAGATGCATCGTTAGTGATGGAGTCGGGTACCATGCGGGGCATGAGTCCCTCGATGTCCCCGGTCCGGCTCTTCCTCCTCGGCCGGACGCTCATGAAGATCGGGGAGGAGGCCCTCCCGGAGCTGCCTGCCTCGGCCGACCAGCACCGCGTCGGCACCCGCGCAGCCCTCGTCGTGCTGAGTGATGTCCTCGGCCACCCGGACACCTCGGTGAGTGCGATCGCGCTGCGCACGGGGCTGCCTCAGAGCCAGGTCTCGGGTGCGGTGGCCCGCCTGAAGGATGCGGGTTCCGTCGTGACGGACCCCGATCCGGCGGACGGCAGGCGGCAGTTGATCCGCACGGCGCTCGACGTGTCCGAGCGGGTTGCCGAGGTGCGGGCGTCCCGGATCGACGACGCGCTGGCCGCCGCCCTCGGTACGGACGAGCCCGAGCGGCTGCGCGAGGTCGTCGAGGCTCTCGACGTGCTGGCCCGTCACCTCACCCCTGAGGCGGTGGGCCGCCTGCGGGGGTGAGGCGGGAGGGCGCGGGGCTCCGGGGGAGTGTCCACTGTCCGCTCGACAGGCCGATGGCGGCGCTCATAGGATCCGCGGGACGACATCGCGTGCCGGTCATCGGCTGGGTGAGGCATGGAGGTGTCCGTGAGATGCCTTCGGAGGCATTCCACCTTGTCTGTCGAGTTGAATCACACGATCGTCCACGCCCGGTCCAACCGGGAATCCGCCGAGTTCCTGGCCCGTCTCCTGGATCTCGACGTAGGCACGGAGTGGGGCCCGTTCATTCCGGTCCCGCTCGGCAACGGCGTCACGCTGGACTTCGCCACCATTGCGGCGGAGTCGATCACCCCGCAGCACTACGCCTTCCTCATCGGCGACGCCGAGTTCGACGCCGCGCTCGGGCGCCTCGAGGCGGCGGGGGTGGCGTACTACGCCGATCCGCACCTTGAGCAGCCGGGCCGGATCAACTTCCACCACGGCGGGCGCGGACTCTATTTCATGGATCCCGCGGGCCACGGTATGGAGATCATCACGCGCCCGTACGGAAGTCACGAAGTGACGCCCGCGGCGCCGTAGGCCGCCCCGCCCCCTTCGCCGCGTCCGCACCGGTCGTGCTGTACGCACCGGGGCTGCTGCGACTCCGCCGGAGCCGCGGCAGCACCGGTCGTTCTCAAGCGGCGGCCGTTCGTGAGAGGTGGCCGTTCCCGAAGGGCGGGACGCGCGAGCACGTACACAAGGAGTTGACTAGTCATATTCTTGAGTACGATGTGTGCTGCGGCCGGTGCCACCCGGCTGACGGGTGAGGGGCGACAGAGGGAGGAGCTGCTTCGATGGCCTTGCGACATGCCGTGCTGGCGGCGCTGATGGACGGCGAGTACAGCGGCTACCAGCTGGCGAAGGCGTTCGACGTCGGTGTGGCGAACTTCTGGCACGCCCTGCCTCAGCAGCTCTACACCGAGCTGGCCAGGCTGGAGAAGGAAGGGCTGGTCGCGGGGCGGCAGGTCGTTCAGGAGACCCGGCCCAACAAGCGGCTCTTCCACGTCACCGACGCCGGACGTGACGAGCTGGAGCGGTTCGCCGCCACTCCCTCGAAGCCGTCCTTCATCCGCGACGACCTTCTCGTCAAGGTCCAGTCCGCCGACCGTATCGGTACCGCGCAGGTGATCGAGCAGCTGGAGGAGCGCGTGTCCGCCGCCGAGGCGAAGATCGAGCTTCTCGACAAGCTGCTGAGGAAGATGCGCGGGGACGCGGACGAGGCGGAGTTCCTCCGGCACGGCGACCGGATCGGGCCGTATCTGACGTGTCTGCGCGGCGTGGCCTTCGAGCAGGGGCACCGCGACTGGTGCCTGCGGACCACCGCCGTGCTGCGCGAGAGGCAGGCGACCCATGCCGAACGGTGAGTACCTGAGGTACGTCGCGCTGGGTGACAGCCAGACCGAAGGGCTCGGTGACGGGGACGACACCGTGGGTCTGCGGGGCTGGGCGGATCGCCTCGCCGAGCATGCCGCGGCCGCCAACCCCGGCCTTCAGTACGCGAATCTGGCCGTTCGAGGACGTGTCGCCGGTCAGGTGCACAGGGAGCAGCTGGGGCCGGCCCTGGCTCTGCGTCCCGACCTGGCCACCGTCGTCGCCGGGGTCAACGACGTGCTCCGGCCGCGGTTCGACGCCGCGGAGGTGGTCGGTCACCTGGAGGAGATGTTCGCCGAGCTGACGGCCGCCGGGGCCCGTGTGGCGACTCTGACCTTCCCCGACGTGGGGAAGGTGGCGCCGGCCGCCCGGCCCCTCAGCTCCCGGGTGGTGGACCTCAACACCCATATCCGTGCTGCGGCGGCCCGTCACGGGGTCGCGGTCGCCGAGATCGACCTGCACCCGGTGGCCACCGATATGCGCCTGTGGAGCGTGGACCGGCTCCACACCAGTTCCCTCGGCCACGCACGGATCGCGGCTGCCGTCGCCCAGGCCCTCGGCCTGCCGGGAAGCGACGACGCCTGGACGCATCCCCTGCCGCCCCAGGCGCTCCCCGGAGGCCTGCGGTCAGCGGCGGCCGAACTGCGGTGGGCGGCCGCCTTCCTCGGCCCCTGGCTCGGGCGCCGGCTGCGGGGTCGTTCGTCCGGCGACGGGCGCACCGCCAAACGCCCGCAGCTTCTGCCCCTGGGCGTCGTTTCCTGAGTGTCGGGGTCGGGGAACATCCGTGTGAGATCGTGCGCTGAGCCTTCGCGGCCCTGATGGCGGCGGCCGAGTCCCTGCCGGATCGACAGGCGGCCCAGTACGGGGACCAGCCGCGGGCGGACGGTTTCGACGTCCGGAATGAGGCCGTCGCCCGGCTCTCCCCGTTCGTCCGGCGCCCCATCGACATGCACGGCCGGTCCTCGGTTCAACCGGGCGGCGGGCAACCAGGTCGTCGAAGCGATCAGATCGCTGACGGATCACCGGGCGGCCAGGCGCGGCCTGCTGCTACGGGGTGCCGAGCACTCCCTGGCGCAGCGCGGTGGCGCCGCCCTCCGAGAGCCAGTCCGCCAGGGTGCGCAGTCCGGGGTGGATGACCCGCAGAGCCTCGATGTCGGCGCGCCAGCGCTGCCCGGAGATCCATCGTTGCCGGGTCTCGGCGATCCCCGGGTTCAGCGCGGCGGCCTCGTCGTGGGTGAGCTGCTCGTAGCGCACAGCGATTCCGGTCGCAGCGCCGATAGCGGCGACCGCCTCGGCCGGGGTCGGGTTGTCACCGGCCAGCTCCAGCGTCCGTCCGGCGAACCGGTCCGGTTGCTCGAAGGCCAGAGCGGCGAACTCGGCGATGTCTTCGAGGGCGATGATCTGGGCAGGCTCGTCCGGCGGAAAGAAATGCCGGTGGACGCCGTCGACGAACCCGTCGAGCCCGATGCCTGGTGTCCCGAGGTAGTTCGTCATGAACCGAACGGGGCGCAGCACGGTCACGAGAGGGATCTGTGCGCGCAGGTACTGCTCGATCCGCCGTTTTCCCGGGGCCGCGAATGCGTCTCCGGAGGTCGAGGCGACACCGGTGAACACCACGTGGCGGACACCTGCGGCCGCTGCCGCGTCGGCCAGGGCCCGGCCGCGGGTGAACTCCAGTTCCGGGTTGCTGCCGGCCGGCCCGTAGGCAACCGGCGGCACGGCGAACAGAGCGGTGGTGCCCTCCAGTGCCGGCGCCAGGCCTGACGGCTCGTCGAAGTCGGCGAGGGCCAACTCGGCACCTGCGTCCGCGAGCGCTGCGGCGGCGGGCGTGCTCGTGTCCCGTACCAGCGCCCGCACCGGTCGGCCGCCGGCCAGCAGCCGTCGTGCTGTCGCGCCGCCCTGCCGGCCGGTCGCGCCGGTCACAGCGACGAGGCCGTCGGCGGAACGCCGGGCCGGGCCGGTGACTGAACGGACGGGTTCGGCAGTCATGTTGTCCCCACTCCTTTCCCCGGGGGCCCGCTTGCTGTGGGCGGGGTGGTGGACCCGGGGATATCTGGAATACTCCAACCCGGTTGAGCCGGGTACACAAGGGGTTTCGTGACATGACTGCAGTGATCAGCGGCGGCGACCGGGCAGACGCCCGCCGCAACCGGGCCAAGGTGCTGTCCGCCGCTGGTGAGGCGTTCGCCGAACAGGGACTCGACGTCCCGCTCGGCGAGATCGCGCGCCGGGCCGGTGTCGGCGCCGGCACCGTGTACCGGCACTTTCCGAACAAACAGGTTCTCCTTGAGGCGGTGTTCACCCGGCACCTGGACGAACTGGTCGCCTCGGGCGAGCGGAGAATGGCCCGATTCGCGCCCACCGAGGCGTTCTTCGGGTTCCTGCTCGACATCGTCGAGAAGTCCCACGGGCGGGGGTACGTATGCGATGTCGTGGCCGCCGACGCGAGCTGGCCGCGTCCGATGCTCGCGGCGTGCGTGCTGCGATTCCGCCGGGTCCTGACCGCGCTGCTCCACGCGGCGCAGCGCGCCGGTGGTGTCCGCGCCGACATCGGCCCCGACGATGTCGTCTCACTCACCGTCGGATGCGCCTCGACGCTCGCTGCCCGCCGCGATCGGCCGGCCGGCCTCAGGCTCGTCCAGCTGACCCTGGACGGTCTGCGCCCTTCCGCTACTGTCACGAAACGACAAGACTTTCGTGATGGCCTCGATATCCGCCAGGAAGCTGTCGCGTGCTGTGAGGAATGCGGAGCTGCGCTCACGGTCCGGCCCACCGGTCGGCCGGTACGTTACTGCGGGGCCACGTGTCGGCAGCGGGCCCGCCGTCGACGCCTCGCGGGCTGAACGGGCCGGAGTCGTGGTCCTCTTGTCGGCCCGCGCGGTGCGATCCGCTCCATGGCGCTGAGCGCCGGGCACCTGGCCGGCTCCGGCGGCGGAGGGCCGGGACGCTGTGCGATGGCGCCGAAGGGGTCCGGCCGGCCGTGCCGGGCGGCGGGCCGGACCCCTTCGGCGAGTGATGAGGGATCAGCGTGCCAGGCGGATGCGGTGCAGCTGGTCCTTGCCGTCGGCGCCCGCGCCGGACTTGTCGACGACGTAGGCGGAGCCTCCGGCGACCTCGACGTGGTTGGGGTTGGCGCCGGTGGCCACGGTCTCCACGACAGCGCCCTTGCGGGGGCTGACGACGGAAAGGGTGGCGTCCGTGCGGTTGACCACCAGCACGTTGCCCGTGCGGGTGTCCGTGGCGACGGACAGCGGACCCGCACCGGTGGCGACGGACTTGGTGACGAGCCCCTTGCGGAGGTCCACGACCGAGACGTCCCCGCCGGTCTGATTGGCGGTGTAGGCGGTGCGGCCGTCCTTGGACAGGGAGACGGAGATCGGTCCGTCACCGGTGGGGATCAGCCGCGGGGCGGCGGAGCGGGTGGTGACCTGGATGATCCGGTCGTTGGTGAGGTCGGCGGCGTAGACGGTGCCGGACTTCTCGTCCAGCGCCAGTCCGGCCGGGCCCGAACCCTCGACCGTGACGCGCTTCTTCTCCTTGAGGGTGCGGCTGTCGAAGGCGACGAGCGTGCCGTCCCCGTAGGAGCTGGCCCACACGGTGTCGTGGCGTTCGTCGACGATGATCTCCCGGGCGTGGGCCACGTTCGGGAGCGTGGCGAGGTGCGCGCCGGTGCGCTGGCTGTAGACGGCGACCGAGTTGTTGCGGGTGTTGGCGGTCCAGACGGTGTTGTGCTCGTCGTCGACCGCCACTCCGTAGACCGCCTCGACCGCGCCGGTGGCCGCGTCGGTGACCGGCGGCGTGTAGGTCGCCTTCACCTTGAGCGTCACCGGGTCCACCTTCGTCAGGGCGGAGTTCGTCACCGGCGGCCGTCCCACCGAAGAGGTGGTCCACAGGACGTGGTTCCGCTCCGAGTAGGAGGACTGGTAGAGGCCGGTGGCGACCGGTGCGGTGGTGACGGCCGAAGCGGCCGGCAGGTTCTGTGCGGTAGCGGTGCCCGTCAGTGCCGCGGTGCTGCCTGCGGCGAGCACGACGGCGATGGCCGCACTGGTTCCGGTGCGACGCAGGCCGCGGGTGGGTGAGGTCATGCTGGGGTCAACTCCCTGAGGGTGTTTCATGGTGATCTGTACTCCTGAAAGTTAACTTAGCCTTACCTAAGTAAGATATTTTCAGGCGTGTGATCTGGACAACAACTCGGCCGAGATGGGGGGTGGTTCGGGAAACGTCAGCCCTGGTCGGGGGCGGGACGCCGGCGACGGACGACGAACAGCGTCGTTCCCGCGGCGCCTGCGGCTCCGCCCACCGCCGCGGCCGCGGCCGACCAGGCGATGGTCGCGTACGAGACGGGGCTCTCCAGCGACGCGGCCGTGGTGGTGAGCGGGGCGGTGTCCGGCGCGGCTTCTGCCGACACCGGGGTGCCGTCCGCTCCGGTCACCTGGAAGTCGACCCTGAGGGTGGTGGCCGGCTCCGGTGCGAGGAAGCGGAGCCAGTGCGCCCCGGTGGGGGTGCCGGCGGGGACGGTCACGTCACCCTCGTACGAACCCTTCGCATCGGCATTCCACTGGCCCAGGATCGCATCGTCGTCGAGCTTGACGGTGACCGTGTGGCCGGCCGGGAACTTCGTCACCGCGAAATGCAGCGTTCCGCCCGCCTGTACCTGATCTGCGGTGATCTCGGCCTTGGCGCCGCGGGAGTCGGAGGCGGCCGCCGGTGCGCCCGACGCCGCCGGTACCGGGGTGGAGGTGCTGCCGGATGTGCCGGCGCCGGTGGCGTAGGCGTCCGCGGAAGTGCCGGTGGTGACGGTGAAGTCCGCCCGGAGGCTCGTCGACGGATTCGGGGCGAGGAAGCGCAGCCAGTGGCCGCCCTTCGTCGCCGAGGCGGGGATCGTCACGGTGCCGGAGAGGGCGCCGGAGGCGTCGATGCCGTCCGGCCACTGCCCGATGATCTCCGAGTCGTCGAGCTTGACGGTGAGTTGCCGGCCGGCCGGGAAGCCGGTCACCCGGAAGGAGACCTTGCCGCCCGCGGCGACCTGCGAGCCCGCCGTGATCGAGGCGGACGCCGCGCCGATGCCCCCGGATCCGCCCGTGGCACCGGAGTCGCCGGCGGCTCCTGTGCCGCCCGTCGTGCCACCGCCGCCCGCCATTCCGCCGGATGCGCCGCCGCTGCCCGCACCGCCGGTGCCGCCCGCGGTTCTCACCGAGAGGTCGGCGCGCAGGCTCGTGGACGGGTTCGGGGCGAGGAAGCGCAGCCAATGCGCCCCCGCCGACGTCGACTTCGGCAGGGTGACGGTGCCGGAGAACGTGCCTGCGGCACTCACTGCGCCCGTCCACTGCCCGATGATCTCGTCGTCGTCCAGCTTGACCGTGACGTTCTGGCCCTTGGCGAAACCGGAGAGGGTGAACGAGACCTTGGCGCCCGCCGTGGCTTCCGGACTGCCCAGCCGGACCGTGGGCTGCGCGGCCGGCGGAGTCACGGTCGCCGTGGGCTTCGGTGTGGGCTTCGTCGTCGCCGTGGCGGTCGGCGTCGGTGTGGGGGATGACGTATCGCCCGTCACCGACAGGTTCTCGCTTCTGACGCTCGTCTGCGGCGCCAGGAACCGTAGCCAGTGCTCGCCGCCCACCGCGGCGTCGGCCGGCACGGTCACGGCGCCCGTGACGCTGCCGTCGTCGCCGACGGGGAACTGCTTGAGGAGCGACGTGTCGTCGAACTTGACGCTGAGGGTGGCGCCGGCGGGGAATCCGGAGGCGGTGAACGGTACTTCGCCACCCGGCTTCACGGTCGCCGTGCCCAGGA
Organism: Streptomyces sp. NPDC048211; assembly: GCF_043202315.1. Taxonomy (NCBI): domain Bacteria; kingdom Bacillati; phylum Actinomycetota; class Actinomycetes; order Kitasatosporales; family Streptomycetaceae; genus Streptomyces; species Streptomyces sp. NPDC048211. The sequence continues at coordinate 33,721 of NZ_JBIDAD010000027.1, read as the reverse complement.
CGACCGTGGGCGCGGTCGTATCGGCCACGAGGGCGAGTGTGCTCCCGCTCTGCGTGCCACCGCTGCTCGCGGTGGCGAGGGGGACGGCCATGGCGCCGAGGCCGAGCGTCGCACCGGCGGCCAGTGCGGCCATGCGGCTGATTCTGGCGCGGGAAGCGCGCGGGGCCGCTGCGGGGGCGGGGGTGGGGGTGGGTCTGTCGGGGTTCATGGCGGGCTGCTCCAGGCAGGCGGAAGGTGAGGTGGGGACGGGGTGGCTGAGAGCTGCGGAGGCAACGACGGCAGGGCGAAACCTCGTTGAGCAAGAAGTTAGGTGAGCCTAACCTAATGAAATGAGAAAACGATCGAGGGGTGCGCATGAGGTCGCGCAGCGAGGTCTCCCTGCCGCGCTTCCATGGCGTCGGAAAGGTAAGGTGACCCTAAGTTGAACGCCTCGTCATTCGGAGCCTCCTTTCATGATCACGTCTGTGCCGCCCCGGGACGCCCCGGAGCGACCGCCCAGGACGGTGCGACCGGACTCGCTGACCCGGCTCGTGGACCCCGTGTGCGCGCTGCCGGGCCCGGACGGTGCCGAGGAGTTCTGGGCCCGGGTGGAGGAGGCCGGTACACCGCTCGTCGGGCCGGACCCCAGGGGCGGCGACGAGCACGTCGCCGTGACGTTCCTCTGGCGCGGCACCCCCGGAACCCGCGCCGTGCAGGTGCTGCCCAACAAGCTGGGCGACCCGCGGGCCCCCGAGGGCAACCTGATGGAGCACGTACCCGGCACGGATGTCTGGCACTGGACGCTGCGCCTGCGGCGCGACTGGCGGGGCACCTACGACTTCTACGTCGACGAGGGCGAGGGCCCCGGACCCGAGGCGGCCGACTACTGGCAGCGGCTGCGCACCCGGCGGCGGCACGATCCGCTGAACCACCGTTCGCTTCCCCGCCGTTGGGGTGGTGACCCGGTCTCCTACGCCGAGCTCCCCGCCGCCCCGAGCGCCCGGGACTGGCGGCCGCGACCGGGTGTCGCGCAGGGCGAGGTGTCTGTGCACGAGGTCCCCTCCGAGCGTCTCGGCGGCAGTCGGCGCGTATGGACGTACAGGCCCGCCGACACGCACGGGGCGACGGAACTGCCGGTGCTGGTCCTCCTGGACGGGGAGCACTGGCAGCCGCAACTCGGCCTCGCCCACCTCCTGGACAATCTCATCGCCGACGGACGTATCCCCCCGCTCGTGGCTCTCCTTCCGGAGTCCGTCGACGCGGCCACCCGCTGGTCGGACCTTGCCTGCAGCCCCGACTTCGTCGCCTTCCTCGACGAGGAACTGCTGCCCTGGACGGCTGCGCGCCTGCCGGTCACGGACGACCCCGCGCGCACCGTGGTCGCCGGACAGAGCCTGGGCGGACTCACGGCCGCCTACGCTGCGCTCGCCGCGCCCGGCCGGTTCGGCAACGTGCTCGCGCAGTCGGGTTCGTTCTGGTGGCCGGACGGCCCGGAAGCCGAGTGGCTCACCGCGCGCATCGCTGAATCCCCGCGCCTGCCCGTCCGGTTCTGGCTCTCCTTCGGCGAGCAGGAGTGGGTGGCCCTTCCCGCTGCGCGCCGGCTGCGTGACACGCTCGCGTGCGCCGGCTACGAGGACGTGTCCTACCGGGAGTTCAACGGCGGCCACGACTACCTCTGCTGGCGTACGGAACTCGCGGACGGCCTGGTGGACCTGCTGACCCGGGGCGCCACGGCCCCGCTGGCCGGGGCACCGCGCCACCCTGACCGCTGACCCGGGGCACCGCGCCACCCTGACCGCTGACCCGTGCGCCGCGGCATCCTGACCCCGGGCGCTGCGGCCCCCTGATCCAGGGGGCCGCAGCGCCCGCAGCGGTCATGCGTCCAGCGCCTCCAGCCGCGCGGCCAGCACTTCACCGATCGAGTCCAGGAACCGGTCCCGCATCAACTGCGGGTGCGTGCAGTCCAGATCGTGGTTGACGATGTCACCCGTCACATGGGCGCGCCACGCCTCACGGGTGAGCCAGTCCTCCGCCCGCGGAGCTGCAGCGGTGAAGAACAGCAGGTCCCCCTCGTAACCCCGGTGCACGTGCTCACGCATCATGCGGGCATGGTTGGGCACGATGTCGACGATGCTCGACAGCGTCCTGTCCCCGAGCCCGGCGAGCGGACTGCCCGCCCGGCGCAGTGTGGCCAGCACGTCGTCACGGGTACGTTCCCCGGTGCGCTCGAATCCCGCCATGCGCAGCACCGCGGTGAGGGCGTCGCCCTCCTCCGGTGCCGGCCGCTCCCGCCACTGCTCGGCGGGGAACGCGTCGAGCAGTGCGAGCAGTTCGACCTCCTGACCGCTCTCCTGGAGCAGCACCGCCACGGTGTGCGCGAGGACCCCGCCCACCGACCAGCCCAGCAGCCGGTAGGGGCCGTGCGCCTGCACCTCGCGGATACGCATGACGTAGTCGGCGGCCTCGTCCTCCAGCGTTCGCGGCAGCGGTTCGTCGCGGACCAGGCCGCGTGCCTGGAGGCCGTACAACGGCTGATCCGAACCCAGCCTGGCGGCCAGCCCGGCGTAGCACCAGGCGATGCCTCCCGCCGGGTGGATGGCGAACAGCGGCGTCCGCGCGTTCCCGCCGCGCAGCCGAAGGACGACGTCCAGGGCGTCCCCGGACGTCGTTTCCGCACCGTCGATCCGGGCGGCGAGCGCGGCCGGGGTGGACGCCTCGAACAGCGAACCGATCGTCAGCACGGTGCCGAACTCCTCCCGCACCCGCCCCACGAGCCGCACCGCGAGCAGCGAGGTCCCGCCCAGATCGAAGAACGCGTCGTCGGGTCCCACCGCGGCAGCCCCGAGCACCTCCGCGAACAGCAGCGCCAGCGCCTCCTCACGGGCGCTCATCGCCCGGTCACTGCCTCCTCCGGTGAAGACGGGGGCCGGCAGTCCGCGGCGGTCCAGCTTTCCGTTGGGGCTCAGCGGGAAGGCGTCGAGCGCCACCACCGCCGACGGCACCATGTGCTCCGGAAGCGTACGGGCCAGTGCGGCGCGCAGGGCCGCGGGGTCGGCGGCTCCCGTCACGTAGCCGACGAGCCGCTGTTCGCCGGGCCGGTCCTCACGCACCAGGGCGCAGGCCCCGTCCACCTGCGGGAGGGCGGCCAGAGCGGCCTCGATCTCCCCGAGCTCTATGCGCTGCCCCCGCAACTTGACCTGGTGGTCCGTGCGTCCGAGGTACTCGACCTCGCCCTGCTCCGTCCAGCGCGCCAGATCCCCGGTGCGGTACATGCGCTGCCCCGGGGCTCCGAAGGGATCGGCCACGAACCGGGCGGCGGTCAGTTCCGGCCGTTCCAGATAGCCGTCGGCGAGCTGCCGGCCCGCCAGGTACAGCTCGCCGGGAACCCCCGGCGGACAGGGCCGCAGCGCCGCGTCGAGCACGTACAGGCGGGTGTTCCACACGGGCTGCCCGATCGGTACGGGCCCGCTGCCGTGTGCCGCGCACGCGTGGAAGGTGACGTCGACGGCCGCTTCGGTCGGCCCGTACAGATTGTGCAGCCCGACCTGCGGCAGCGCGCGCCCGAAGGCGTGCGCGGTCTCGCGGGGGAGCGCCTCCCCGCTGCAGAACACGTGCCGCAGCCCGGCGCACGCGGCGGGGTCCGCCTCCGCGAGGAAGACCTGCAGCATCGACGGAACGAAGTGGCAGGCGGTGACGGACCGTTCGTGGATCAGCCGGGACAGATAGGCGGGGTCCTTGTGGCCGCCGGGCTCCGCGACGACCAGTGCCGCACCCTCGCGCAGCGGCCAGAAGAACTCCCATACGGACACGTCGAACGACGAGGGCGTCTTCTGCAGCACCCGGTCGTCCGCCGTCAGCCCGTAGCTGTCCTGCATCCAGCGCAGCCGGTTGTCGATCGCGCCGTGCGACACGACGACGCCCTTCGGACGGCCGGTGGACCCCGAGGTGTAGATGACGTACGCAGGATGGGCGGGTGTCAGCGGACGCGACGGATCGCACCACGGGTAACCGGAGACGTCGAGTCCGTTCAGGACGACCTGCGCGGTCGTCACGCCGTCGGGAAGGCGGCCGGCGCGGTCGGTGACCACGCAGACGGGCGCCGCGTCCCGCAGCATGTACGTGATCCGCTCCGCCGGGTACTCCGGGTCGAGCGGCAGATACGCGGCTCCCGCCTTCAGCACGGCGAGCAGCGAGACGATCAGCTCCACGGAGCGCGGCACCGCCACGGCCACCACGGTGCCGGGCCGGGCACCCAGGGTCCGCAGGTGCCGGGCCAGCCGGTTGGCGCGGGTGTTCAGCTCCGCGTAGGTGAGGGTGGCGTCCCCGTACACCAACGCGGTCGCGTCCGGGGTGCGGGCGGCCTGCGCCTCGATCGGTCCGATCAGCGTCGTCGGCGGCAGCCCGCGGTCGGTCCGGTTGAACTGATCGACGACCAGCGCGTGTTCGGCGGTGGTCGCGATGCCGTGCGTGGCGAGCGCGGCGTGCGGGTCCGCCGCGGTCAGCCGGTCCACGAGGTGCAGGAAGCGCTCCTGATGGGCGGCGAGGGCGTCCTCGTCGTACAGGGCCGGATTGCCGTCGAGGTCGATGCGCAGCCCGCGGCCGTCCGCGCGGTCGTAGATGTTGACGGTCAGGTCGTCCACCGGCCCGGCGGACAGATTGCGGGCCCGGACCGGCGCACCCGCGAAGTCCACGTCGTAGTCGAAGGGCATCACGTTGACGAGCGGACCCACCAGCCCCCGGTTCTCGCCGAGCAGCCGCAGATCGCGGCGGATGTCCTCGTAGCGGTAGCGCTGATGGCGGCGCACCTCACGGATGCCCACGACGACCTGGCGCACCAGCTCGGCGAAGCTCCCGCCAGGGGTGACGGTCAGCCGCAGCGGCAGGACGTTCATCACCATGCCGGGCACGCGCAGCGCGACCGACCCGACCCGGCCCATCATGGGCAGCCCGAGCACCACCTCGGAGCGGGCGGTCGCCCGGGAGGTGTAGAGCGCCTGCGCGGCGATCAGCACCTCCGGCCAGGTCGAGCGGAGCCGCGCCGCGAGTTCCCGCACCCGGTCGGTGGAGTGCGGACCGAGGTGGGCGGTGCGGCGCAGGAACGTGCGCGACGGCAGCGCGCCACGGCCCGCGAGCCTCGGCACCTCGGGCCGGTCGGCGAAGGCCTCGGACCAGTGGGCGCGGTCGGCCGCGAACGCTTCCGACGCCCGGTAGCCGGCGTCCTGCTCGACGAGGCCGGCGAGCGTTCCGAAGGCCCGGGGAACCGGCTCATGGCCCCGGACGAGTGCCGTGTAGATCTCGGCCGTGCGCCGGACGAGCAGGGAGTAGCCGAAGCCGTCCATGACGAGGTGATGGATCCGCTGGTACCAGAGCCAGCGTTCCTCCCCGGTACGGAAGAGCGCGTGCCGGAACAACGGCCCGGCCGTCAGGTCGCACGGCTCGGCGAGGTCGGCGCGCATCCACGCCTGCGCCTGCCGGCCGGCGTCGGGCACGCCGTGCAGGTCGTGCACGGTGAACGGGAGGTCGACCGAGGCGGCGACGATCTGACGCGGCCCCTGCGGGCCGTCCTCGATCCGGACGCGCAGCGTGTCCGCCTCGGCGGTGACCCGGCGCAGTGCCGTCGCGAAAACCGCCGGGTCGAGCGGTCCGTCGATTTCCAGGCACTCCGCGGTGTTCTGCGCCGGACTGAGGGGATCGAGCGACTGCGCGTACCACATGCCCGACTGGGCGGCGGTCAACGGCAGTACGGTGTCCGGCCCTTCCGCCGCCGTACCGGTGCCGTCGGTGAGCAGGACCGTCATGAGACCCCCAGCAGCGGGGCCCAGGCCTCGATGGCGGGCTGTTCGGCGAGATCGGCGAAGTCGGCCCGCACGTCGTGATCGCGACGCCACCGTCCGAGCAGCGCCATGATGCGGACCGAGTCGAGGCCGTAGTCGAGGAGGTTCTCGTCGAGGGGGATGTCCGCGGGATCCTCGCCCAGGGACTCGGCGACATCGTTGCGGATCGATTCCAGGGTGAGGGCCACGGTGCTCAGATCTCCTTCAGAAGGGCGTCGGTGGTGGTCACGACCGCGCAGCGGCCCGCTGCCCAGCGCAACGCCATGTCGTGGTCCGCGCGCGAGAAGTCGGCGACCGCATCGGCCACCACGAAAGCCTGGATGTCGCGCATCCACGCGTCGGCGGCGCTCATGAGCACGCCGATGTGTGCGTACACCCCGGTGATCACCAACTGGTCGCGGCCCGACTCCCTGATGAGGGATTCGAGTTCGGTACGGACGAACGCGCTGTACTTCCACTTGGTGAGCACCGTGTCACCGGCCGCCGGTGCGACGGACTCCGGCATGGCCAGGGCCTCGGCGTCGTCGGCCGCGCCGGGGCCCCAGAAGTCGAGCTGGAGCCCGCGTTCCTCAGGGGTCTGGCCGCCGCGCTGCGCCGAGTAGACCACCGGGACTCCGGCGTCGCGGCACTGCTGGATGATGCGGGCCGTGTTGGCGAGCATGCCGGTCAGCGGCTGTTCGCCGGCGCGGTAGGCGCCGAGGAAGTGGTTCTGGAGGTCGTGGACGAGCAGCACGGCGCGCGCCGGGTCGACGGTCCACGCGACCCGGTTCGCGGGGAGGTCGCCCGCGCCGGGCAGGGGATAGGGGGCGATGGCGGGAAGTGCCATGGGAGGGCCTTTCAGTGCCGGGCGTGTTCAGTGGGGGCGGGGGCGGGGGCGGGGGCGGAGGCGGAGGCGGGGATCGGGCCGGGGCCGGAGCGCGGTGTGGAGCCGGAGCGCAGCCCCTTCTTGCTGACCTTGCCGATCCCGGTCTGCGGGAACGCGTCGACGAACTCGACGAGGTCGGGAACCTTGTACGCGGCGACTCCGCGCTCACGCACGTGCCGCTTCACCTCGACCGGCCTGAGCGGTTCGGCGCCGTCGCGCAGGATCACGTACGCGAGCGTGCGTTCGCCGAGGAACGCGTCCGCGACACCGACCACCGAAACGTCGTGCACGGACGGGTGGGTGAGGACGATGTTCTCGATCTCCTCCGGAGCGACCTTCTCACCGCCCCGGTTGATCTGGTCCTTCGCCCGGCCCTCGACCACGAGACTGCCGTTCGCGGTGCGGCGCACGATGTCGCCCGTACGGTAGAAGCCGTCGTCGGTGAACGCCGTCCTGTTGTGCTCGGGGGCGCGCCAGTAGCCGCGGATCGTGTACGGGCCACGGGTGAGCAGATGCCCGAAGTCCCCCTCGGCGACCTCCTGTCCGGCGTCGTCCACGATCCGGATCTCGTCGTCCTCGGAGATCGGGCGGCCCTGCGTGGTGACCACGGTCTCCTGGTCGTCGTCCAGCCGGGTGTAGTTGACGAGGCCCTCGGCCATGCCGAAGACCTGCATGAGCCGGCAGTCCAGGGCCGGCTCCAGCCGGCGGGCGGCCGCCTCGCTGTACTTGGCGCCTCCGACGAGGGCCAGTTCGAGACTGGACAGGTCCTGCTCCGCGTCCGCAGCGGCCTCGGTCCACACCAGGGCGAGCGGCGGCACCATCCCCGTCATGGTGACCCGCTCCCGCTCGATGACCGGGAACGCCGTCGCCGGATCGGGGCGCGGACACAGGACGACCGTGCCGCCCGCGTACAGCGCGCCGAGCCAGCCCGGCGAACTCATCGGGAAGTTGTGCGCGGCCGGCAGCACCACCAGGAAGCGGGTGTCCTCGTCGACGCCGCAGATCTCGTTGGAGCCGCGCAGTGAGTAGATGTAGTCGTCGTGCGTACGCGGGATGAGTTTGGGCACTCCCGTCGTGCCGCCCGACAACTGGAGGAAGGCCAGGTCGTGCGGCTCGGGCCCGTCGAGCGGACCGGACTCCTCGCACGGCACCTCGGAGAGCGCGGTGTGCTCGCCCGGATCACCGACGACGAACACGTGCTTCAGGCCGGGGGCCCGTTCCTTCACCGCGGTCGCCAGGTCGCGGTGGTCGAAGCCGGCGTGCCGGTCCGGAATCACATAGGCGACGGCTTCGGTGAACGAGCAGAAGTAGCCGATCTCCGTCTCCCGGTGGGCGGGCAGGGCGAAGACGGGCAGTGCGCCGATCCGGAAGAGGGCGAAGACGACCTCGATGAACTCGGCGTTGTTGGGCAGCTGGACGACGACCCGGTCACCCTTGGTGATGCCCCGGGCCGCGAACCCCGCCGCCAGCCGGCCCGCGCGCTCGTCGAGTTCGCGGTACGTCCGGGCGCGGCGCCCGCCCGCGGGGTCGACGACCGCCTCGCGGTCGGGGTGGGCGGCGGCACGGGCCCGGAGCACACCGGTGAACGTCTCGCCGCGCCAGTGGCCGGCGGCGCGGTACCGCTCGGCGAAGCCTGCGGGCCAGGTGGGGGCGTCGTCCTGCGGGCCGGTGCTCACAGCGCGGCCCCCACGGCGCTGAGGAAGGTGCGGAACTTGGCCGCGGTCTCGGCGGTCTCCGCCTCGGGCGAGGAGGCGGCCACCACGCCCGCGCCGGCGAACAGCCGCAGTGAGCGGCCCTCGGCCTCGGCACAGCGGATCGTCACGACCCACTCGCCGTCGCCGTCCGCGTCCTGCCAGCCGACCATGCCGGTGTAGGCGCCGCGGTCGAAGGGCTCCGACTCCGCGATGACGGCGCGGGCCTTCTCGGTGGGGGTGCCGCACACCGCCGGTGTGGGGTGCAGTGCCGAAGCGAGGTCGAGGGAGGCGGTGGCGGGGTCCGCGAGTGTTCCGGTGACGGTCGTCGACAGATGCCACATAGCGGCCGTCCGTACGAGCGTCGGGCGTCGGGGGACGTCGAGACCCACGCAGAACGGGGCGAGAGCTTCCCGTACGGCATCGACGACGACGGCGTGTTCGTGCAGGTCCTTGGCGGATTCCAGCAGTGCGGCCGCCCGCCGCACGTCCTCGGCCAGATCATTGCTGCGCGGCGCGGAACCGGCCAGCGGGTTGGCCGTGAGCACGTTCCCCGACCGGGCGACCAGCAGTTCGGGGCTGGCGCCGATCAGGGTGCGGTCCGGCCCGCTGGGGACGGCGAAGGTGTAGCCCTTCGGATCGTGCTGCGCGAGCCGGCGCAGCATGGCGGGCAGATCGAGGCCGTGCGAGGAGGTCAGCTCCAGGGTGCGGGCGAGGACGACCTTGTCGAACTCCCCGGCCCGCATCCGCCGGACCGCCGTGGCGACCGCCGCGGTGTACGCGCCGGCCTCGGGGACCTCCCGGGTCTGCCAGGTGCCGGGCTCCGCCGAAGGGCCGGGGAGCGCGATGAGCGGGTCCTCGCACAGCGCCGATGACCGGCGGACGGACTGGGGGACCGCCAGTGAATGCGGGGCGCCCGGTGTGAAGGGCAGCGCGCCCACGACGATCGGCGCAGGGTCCCCGGCGCGCCGCCGGGCATCCAGCACCTCCCGGACCCGGGCGGTCAACGGCCGGGAGTCATCGGGGACACGGGCTGCGACCCCGGACGCGAGCAGGGTCCGGCGCGACGAGGCGAGGAAGCGGTCCGTGCCGGGCCGGTAGGCGTCCAGCAGCGCGGTGGCCGCACCGGGGGAGGCGGGGGGAGCGGAAGGGGCCGGGACGGTGGGTACGCGCAGTGAGGCAGACATGTCTTCTTGTCTCCAGTGGGGGAGGGCTGCGAGCGGCTGTCGAAGGTGCCGGGCGGGCGGGGCAGGGTCTTTCGGCGGATCAGGGTCTTCTGGCGGATCAGGCCGGATCGGGCTGGACAGGGAAGCGGCTCCGGGTGGTATGCGTCGCGCGGCGGATGCGGCGGATGCGGCGGATGCGGCGGGCAGGGCGGCCAGGGAGGGCAGGGCCTCCCTGGCCGCGCGCTGCCGGGCGCCTCGGGAACACGGCGACCGGCGACGGCGCGGCGGGGCGCGCTGCCGGGGCCCCCGCGAGTCCGGCCTGATCCGAACGGGGAGCATCAGCCCCGCAGCGTGGCGCCGCCGTCGACGTAGAGGTCGTGCAGGGTGATGTGGCGGGCGCGGTCGGACACGAGGAAGGCGACGGCGTCGGCGATGTCGGACGGTTCGGCGATCCGGCCGAGCGGAATGCCGGTGCGGTAGCTCGCCGGGTCCCCGTCGATGACACGGCGGGCGGCGGCCTCCTCGACCCGGGCGTCTCCGGACGGCCACATGCCGCGTTGCATGTCGGTGAGGGTCGAGCCCGGTGACACGGTGTTGCAGCGGACACCCAGGGGCGCCAGTTCGAGGCCGAGGCACTTGGTGAACATGACGGCCGCGGCCTTCGACGCGGCGTACGCGGCCATGTCCGTGCGGGGGATGCCCGCGGCGTTGGACGCGACGGTGACGATGCTGCCCGTTCCGCGTCCGGCCATCCGGCGGGACACGGAACGCGACACGTGGAACACCCCGTTGGTGTTGACGGCGAAGGTGGCCGCCCAGTCCTCGTCCGTCAGCTCGGCGACCGCCGAACACCGCAGTACTCCGGCGACGTTGACCGCGATGTCCAGGGGGCCCAGCGTGTCCTCGGCTTCCGTGACGAGCGCCTCGACGGCCGCGGAGTCCGTCACGTCGAGCGTGCGGGCCGCGACCTGCGCGCCGTACTTCCGGGCGAGCGCGGTGACGCCTTCGGGGGCGATATCGGTGGCCAGGACGCGGGCGCCGCGCTCGACGAGGGCGTGCACCACCGCCTCGCCGATCCCGCGGCCCGCCCCTGTCACGAGAGCGAGCCGGCCGGTGAGTTCCGGTGCGGGGCTCACTTGATCATGGCCTTGCGGATGTCGTCGAGCACCGAGACGGCCGCCCGCGCGCCGCCCAGGCTCGTCCACTTCGTGCCGTCGATCACGGTCGCACGGCCGCTGCTCACGGCCTTGAGCTGCTTGTACGCGGGCTTCTCGGACAGCTCGGCCACGAGGTCCTGGTCCGATCCGGTGGAGGTGAGGGTGCCGATGAAGAGCCAGTCCCCGTCGATCTCCTTGAGGTTCTCGTCACTGATCGGGGTGGAGTGGCCCTCGCCCTTCTCGTTCTGGATACCGGGGCGGGTGAAGCCCAGGTCCTTGAGGACGTCGCTGATGAACACGCCCTGCTGCATGACGGCCGAACCCTTGGCCGAGTAGCGGGCGACGGACACGCTCCTGCCGGCCTCCGCGCCGAGGTCCTTCTTCAGGGCGGCGGCCCGGGTGGCGTAGTCGGCGAGGAACTCGTCGGCCCGGTTGGCCTTGCCGAGCGTCTTCCCGGTGAGCGAGAGCGCCTTCTTCCAGTCCTTCGTGCCGTCGATCGTGACGACCGTGGGCGCGACCTTGCGCAGCTGCTGGAGGACCTGTTCGTCGGCGAGCTGGCCGGCGAGGATCACGTCCGGCTCGGCCTGGACGACCTTCTCGATGTCCGGTCCGGTGACCGCGCCCACCACGGGGATGTCCTTCGCCGCGTCCGCGAGATAGCCGGGGGCGCCCTTCTGGCCGCGGCCGGCGGTCAGGCCCACCGGCTTCACCCCCAGGGCGAGAGCCGCGTCCAGGTCCATCTCGCTGAGGACGACCACGCGCTCGGGCGCCGAGGGGACTGCCACCGGCGTCCCGGTCGCGTCCGTCACCCGAGTCGTCGTCGCGGACGTGGACCCGCCCGATGTGCCGGATCCCTCCGAGGCGTCCGAGGACCCGCAGCCGGTCAGTCCCAGGGCGCAGATACCGATCAGCGTGGCCGCCACCGAGGGGCGGACGAGGCCGCGTGAAGAGAAGGTCGAATGCGGGGCCATGGCCTGGAATCTCCGTTGCGTTCGAATGATGAGGTCGGTCCGGGTGGCTGCTCCGTCGCACCGAAAGGGGACAGGACAGGGCGATTGACGCCGTTTCAGGGCATGGGGGAGCCCTGGGGCCCGCCGCCGGCCGCCCGGCTTAGTTAGGTTAGGCTAACCATATGTTGATCGTGCAAGGGGGACGGTCCCGAACCGGGTCCCGCCCCACCGGAATCCCGCCACGGGAAGGGCGCGCGGCCGTGTGGGCGGCCGCCGGCCTGCTGCTCCTGCTGCCCGTCCTCGTGCTGCTGTCCCTGCTCATCGGCACCGGGTCGAGCACGGCGGGCGGCGCCTGGGACTACCTCGTCGGTGACCCGGCCGCCCGCGCGGACGCGCAACTGCGCCTGGCCGTCGTGGACGTACGCCTGCCCCGCACGCTCGCCGCGGTCCTGGTGGGGGTGTGTCTGGGAACGGCGGGATGCCTTCTGCAGGCCGCCACCCGCAACCCCCTGGCCGAGACGGGGCTGCTCGGCGTCAACTCGGGTGCCGCCTTCGCCGTGGTGCTGGGGCTCACCTTCTTCGGCGCCGACTCGCCCGCCTCGTTGCTGGTGTGGGCCCTGGCGGGAGGGATCGTGGCGAGCGCGGCCGTCCTCCTGTTCGCGGCTTCCGGGCGCGGCGGCGGATCCCCGCTGCGCCTCGTCCTGGCCGGATCGGCGCTCGGCGCCACCTTCCACGGCCTCACCTCGTACGTCCTGCTGGGTACTCGGTCCACCTTCGACACCTACCGCTACTGGACGATCGGCTCGCTCGCCGGCATCGAGCTCTCCGACCTGCTGCCCCTGCTGCCCCTGATCGCGCTGAGCCTGCTCACCGCACTCGGCTGCGCCCGCCCGCTGGCGGCGCTCGGGCTCGGGGACGACGGCGCCCGCTCCCTGGGCCACCATCCCGGCCGGATCCGCCTCGTCGTCGCCGGGGCCGTCTCCCTGCTCGCCGGCTGCGCCGTCGCCGTGGCCGGCCCCATCGCCTTCCTCGGACTGTTCGCGCCCTACGCCGCGCGGGCGCTGGCCGGCGCGCGGATGACGGCCCAACTCGTCCTCTCCGCCCTGGTCGCCGCCGACGTCATGATCGTGGCGGACATACTCGCGCGGATCGTCATCCGGCCCTGGGAGACCCCGGTCAGCGTGCTGCTCGCCTTCGTCGGCGGCCCCCTTCTCGTGTGGATCGCCCGCTCCGCCCGGCTGTCCACCGAGGGGGTCCCGGCATGACCGACGTGACCCCGCCCGACAGCGTCGTGGTCCGCACCGGAACGCTGTCCTGGCTCCTCCCGAGACGCAGCGCGCTCACGGCCGCCCTGCTCCTTCCGCTGCTGGCCCTGCTCATCACCCTGGCGGTGATGGCGAGTTCGACCGGCATGAGCCTGTCGGAGACCCTTTCGGGACTGCTGGGAACGGGCGATGCCGGCACCGTCATGATCGTGCGGGACTTCCGGCTGCCCCGCGTCTTCACCGGCCTGCTGGTCGGCGCGGCCCTCGGTGTCGCGGGCTGTCTCACCCAGACCCTGGCCGGCAACCGGCTCGCCACGCCGGACCTGGTCGGGGTCAACGAAGGCGCCACCGCCGCCGTGGTCGCGGCCGCCGCGGGGTCCGCCACCGGCATGGTCGGCAACTGGTGGCTCGGTCCGGTCGGCGCCATCGCCGCCGCGGTCCTGGTCGTCGTCTGTGCCGGGGGAGCGGGCAGTGCCGGCTACCGCCTGCTGGTGGCCGGAATCGGCGTCTCCACCTTCATCGGCGCGATCGGCGACCTGATCATGTCGCGCGAGAACGACAACACCGCGGGCGGCGTGTTCCTGTGGGCCGTCGGCAGCCTCAACGGGCGCGACTGGGACGCCGGAGTGCCGCTGGCCGTGGCCCTGCTGTTCCTCGTCCCCCTCTCGCTGGCGGCCGGGCACCGCCTTCAACTCCTGCGTTTCGGCGACGAGGTGGCGAGCTCCCTCGGCGTCGACCTGCGCCGGGTGCGCACCGTCGCACTCGTCCTCGCCGTGCTGCTGGCCGGTACGGCCGTGGGGGTCGGCGGCCCCATCGCCTTCGTGGCACTGGCGGCGCCGATCCTCGCCCAGCGGCTGAGCGGTCCCACCCGGGTCCCGGTCACCGGCTCGGCGCTGACCGGGGCCGCGCTGATCGCAGCGGCCGATGCGATCGGCCGCGTCGCCGCTCCGGTCGAACTCCCCGTCGGGGTCGTCACCAGCGTCCTGGGCGGCCCCTTCCTCCTGTGGGTACTGCTGCGGCCCGACCCGGCCGCCGGAAAGGCGTGAGCCGCACATGACCGAGAATCCGACCGGCACCGACGCGGGCCTCGAAGTCCGTGGCCTGCACGCCGGATACCCGGGCCGCCCCGTGGTGGAGAACGTCGAGCTCTCCGTTCCCGCCGGACAGGTCGTCGCGATCGTGGGTCCCAACGGCTGCGGGAAGTCGACCCTGCTGCGGACCGTCGCCCGGCTCCACCGGCCCGAGTCCGGCAGGGTCCTGATCGGTGGGACGGACATCTGGGAGGCCGGCCGGCGCCGGGCCGCCCGCCATGTCGCCCTGCTGCCGCAGTCGCCGCGCGCCCCCGAAGCGGTCACCGTGGCCGGTCTGGTGCGCTACGGCCGCAGCCCGCACCAGGGGCTGCTGCGGCAGTGGTCGCGCGAGGACGAGCAGGCGGTGCGCGACGCACTCGACGCCACCGGCACCACCTCGCTCGCCGGCGAGCGCATCGACCGGCTGTCCGGCGGCCAGCGTCAGCGCTGCTGGCTCGCCATGGTCCTCGCCCAGCAGACCCCGGTCGTCCTGCTCGACGAACCCACCAGTGCCCTCGACCTCGGCCACGCCGTCGAGGTCCTGGAACTCGTGCGCGAGGTCGCGGCCACCGGCCGGACCGTCGTCATGGTCCAGCACGACCTCGCCGCCGCGGCCCGCTACGCCGATCTGCTCGTCGCGATGAAGGACGGCCGCGTCATCGCCCGGGGCGCTCCCCCGGAGACGGTCGACGAAGCCCTGGTGAAGGAGCTGTACGCGCTGGAAGCGGACATCCTCCGCGCCCCGGGCGACGAGTCGCCGGTGGTGGTGGCGCGCCGCCGTGCCGGCGTGGCCGCGCAGCCGACACCCGCACCATGATGTCCCAATTGTCTGGATACTCGACTTTGTCGATAAAGCCCAAAAGAGTCCCTTTTTTATGGTCCATAGCCTCTGAATATCCAGCAAATCACCCTTTTCGGGCACAGTGGCCAGCGTCACGTTTCCCGCTCCGGATGCGCAACCGGAGGCTTCGGTTCCCTGTTGCGCCAAGAAAGTTGACCCGCGGGTATGTGACCGGCGTCCCACATTTCCTTTGATTGATCTTGCGCTGCAATTGCGATCAAGAATTCCGGGCTTGTTTCGCCTGCCCTTTCTCGCTTACGGTCACCGTCAATCCGGATGGAACGCCGAATCCTGCCGCCGTCCGGTAACCCGACCACTCACGTACGGCAGGAGCGGGGGACCCAGGTTTGCCGCCGTTCCGGGAATCCGGAGCGGCTAGGGGTGAAGTCGCCATGTGCGGCCGGACATCTCCAGTCCGAACCCGACAGCTCACCTCGCAGGCGGCGGAGAGGAAAAGCGCCATGCCCTTCAAGGGTCAGCACCGTCGTTCCAAGTCCACCTCCCTGACCCGCGGTTTCATCGCCGTGAGCGCGGGCGGAGTCGTTCTCGCGCTCCCCCTGATCGCTGCCGGGTCGGCCTCTGCCGCACCCGCCCAGGCGGTCGTCGCGGAAAAGGCCGCGGCCCCGACTTCCGTGTCCGGCAAGGAAATTGCCGCACAGAAGGCCGAGTCCACCACCTATTCCGTGGTGCACGGTGATTCGCTTTCCAAGATCGCCCGGGGGCATTCCCTCAGCGGCGGCTGGGAGCGGCTGTACCAGGACAACCGCAGTGTGGTGGGCGGCAACCCCGACCTCATTCACCCGGGCCTCAAGCTGACCATCGGCGCCACGTCCTCGGCCGCCGCCCCCAAGGCCGCGACCAAGAGCGAATTCAAGGCGGAGAACTCGTCCGCCAGCGCCGCGAAGCCGTCGGCCGACCGGGCCGAGAGCACCGACCGCGCCGACCGCTCGCAGCGGACGGCCGCGCCCGTCGCCGTGGAGACCGCCGCGACCACCTCCACGCAGTCCGCGACGACGTACACCGACGACCTCGACGGCTGGATCAAGGAGTCCCTCGCCGTCATGGCCGAGAACGGCATCCCCGGCAGCTACGACGGCATCTACCGCAACGTCATCCGCGAGTCCTCGGGCAACCCGCAGATCGTCAACAACTGGGACTCGAACGCCGCCGCCGGCACCCCGTCCAAGGGCCTCCTCCAGGTCATCCAGCCCACGTTCGACGCCTACCACGTGCCCGGCACCTCGCTGGACATCCTGGACCCGGTCGCGAACATCACCGCCGCGTGCAACTACGCCGCCGCCACGTACGGCTCGATCGACAACGTCTTCGGGGCCTACTGATCCACCGCGGCCCCGCGCCCGCGCGGAGCCTTGAAAGGGGTGGAAGGGAGCTGAACAGCTCCCTTCCACCCCTTTCGCGATGCCGTACAACCCTTGTGCCGCAGAGCCGGTCCAACAGGGCGCCAGGAGGGTAACGGGCTCTTCCCGGCGTCCCCCCGGACCCCCGGACCCCGCCCGGTCATCCTTGAACCGAGGAGCCGCTCGTGCGCACCCACCGACCGGCCGCCGTTGTCGCGGCCTCATTCCTCCTGATGGCAGGGGCCGCCGTCGCCGCGCCCCCCGCCTACGCCGGTACCCCCGGCGGAACACACGCGGGCGACCGCAACACCGACTTCAACGGTGACGGCTACGAGGACGTGCTCATCGCCGCGCCCGGCGGCACGATCGCCGGCCAGAAGGGCGCGGGCTACGTGACCGTGCAGTACGGCGGGCCGGGCGGCATCGGCACCACCCGGGGCGCCGTGTTCAGCCAGAACACCACCGGGGTGCCGGGCGCCGCCGAGGCGGGGGACGGCTTCGGCCGCGCCCTGGCCACCGGCGACCTCGACGGGGACGGGTACGACGACGCGGTCGTGGGCCTGCCCGGCGAGAACATCGAACCGGTGACCGACGCGGGCGGCGCCGTCGTCCTGTGGGGCTCCGCGAAGGGGCTCTCCGGCGCGGCCAGCGACTGGCTGCAGGCCGAGGAGCCCGTCGCCGGAGCCGGGTTCGGCGGTGCGCTCGCGGCGGCGCGCTTCAGCCCCGACATCCCCGGCGACCAGCTGGCCGTGACCGACCGCACCGACCTGAGCATCTACCAGTACGAGGCGGCGGCCCGGCGGAAGTCCGGGTCACCGGCGCCCGCCTCCCGCAGCAGCCGCATCCCCGGCACTCCGGGGCGTGAGATCGCGCCCCGGGCCATGACGACCGGCGACTACGACGGCAACGGTCTCGCCGACCTCGTCATCTCCGGTGTCACCGTCGGCAGTGAGCCGGGCCACGGCTGGTCCGCGCTCTTCCTCGGCGAGGTGCAGGGGCTCCGCTACGACCACGACCTGCGCGGCGGCCCGGCCGTCGCCTCCGGTGACATCGACAACGACGGCTTCGACGACCTCGTCACGGGGGAGCCGAACAGTCCCGACGACGGCGGCGAGTCGACGACCGGCGGTGTGGTCGGCGTGTACTACGGCAGCCTGGGCGACGGACCGGTCGGTGCCGAGGGCCCGGGCACCCCGCCCGTGTGGTGGACGCAGGGCACCTCGGGCGTCCCCGGCAGCCCGGAGGCCGGTGACGGCTGGGGCGCCGACCTCTCCGTCGCGGACACCGACGGCGACGGGTACGCGGACGTGGCCGTCGGCGCCCCCGGAGAGGACATCGGCACCGTCGCCGACGCGGGAGCCGTATGGGTGCTGCGCGGTGCGGCCGGCGGACTCACCGCCACCGGCGCCGCTTCGTGGGACCAGAACTCGGTGAACGTGCCGGGCGCCCCCGAGAAGGGGGACCGCTGGGGCGGCCAGGTGCGGCTGACCGATCCCAACAGGGACGGCCGCTTCGGTCTCCTGACCGCGGCACCGGGGGAGAACGCCGGCGACGGCGTCGTCTGGGTGTTCTCGGCCGCTGCCGGCGGCGTGACGGCCGCCGGCTCGTGGACGTTCGACGCCCGGCCGTTCGGCGGTCCGAGGACGGGCGCCGGATACGGCGCCACGATCGACGAGTAGGGGCCCCGGCGGAGCAGGCCGCGAGACGTCCCGGCCCGCTCCGAACCCGGTGCGCGATGGCACTATGAACCTTTCATCCCGCGCGCTACCCTCCGCCGCATGATTTCCACGGTGGTCTGGGGTACCGGCAATGTCGGCCGCGCGGCCATCCGCGCCGTCGAGGCCCACCCGGCTCTGAAACTCGCGCACGTACTCGTCCACGACCCCGGCAAGGTGGGCCGCGACGCGGGTCCCCTCGCCGGCCTGGACCACGATCTGGGTGTCGCCGCGACCGACGACATCGACGCGGTACTGGCCACCGCCCCCCGGGCTGTGGTCTACGCGGCCTCCGGCGACATCCGCCCCGACGAGGCACTGGCCGACATCACCAGGGCGGTGGCCGGGGGCGCCGTCGTCGTCACCCCGGCGCTCTACGCCCTCTACGACCAGCGCGGAGCCCCGCCGGAGCTGCGCGAACCGGTGCTGGCCGCCGTCGCCGGCGGGGGCGGCTCGCTCTTCGTCTCCGGCGTCGATCCCGGCTGGGGCAACGACGTACTGCCCCTGCTCATCAGCGGGCTCGGCACCACGGTCGACGCGATCCGCTGCCAGGAGATCTTCGACTACTCCACCTACGACCAGCCCGACTCGGTCCGCCACCTCATCGGCATGGGCCACCCCATGGAGTACGAGCCCCTCATGCTCGCGGCCTCGATCCCGACCATGGTGTGGGGCGGGCAGATACGCCTGATGGCCAGGGCCCTGGGCGTGGAGCTCGACGACATCCGCGAGACCATGGCCCGTCGGCCGCTCGACACCACCGTCACCACCAGGACGATGGGCGAGTTCGAGGCCGGGACCCAGGGTGCCGTCCGCTTCGAGGTCCAGGGCATCGTCGACGGCGAGCCCCGCATCGTCATCGAACACATCACCCGCATCCATCCGTCCTGTGCCCCGGACTGGCCCTCGCCGCCCGACGGGGCCGGTGCCCACCGCGTGATCATCGAAGGACGCCCGCGCATCGAGGTCACCGTCGAGGCGACCGACGAGGACGAGAACCGGTCGGCGGGCGGCAACGCCACCGCGGTGGGCCGGCTGGTGAACGCCATCGACTGGCTGGTGGAAGCGGAACCCGGACTCTACGACGCGCTCGACGTCCCCCTGCGTCCCGCAGTCGGCCGACTCGGAAGGAAGCAGCCATGATCATCGACATCCCCGAGGGCCAGGAGCCGATCGGCTACGTGTGGGGCGACATGGTGCCCGGCATCGGCATGGCCGCCGCGAACTTCTCGCTGTCGGTCTACGAGCACACGACACTCGGGCTGCGTGAGTTCGAGGCGGCCCGGCTGCGCATCGCGCAGATCAACGGCTGTCTGTTCTGCCTGGACTGGCGCACCGAACGTGATGGTCAGAAGGTCGAGGAGGAGTTCGCCGGTGCGGTGAGCGACTGGCGCACCACCGATGTCTTCGACGACCGGACCCGGCTGGCCGCCGAGTACGCCGAGCGGTACGCCCTGGACCACCACGGCCTCGACGACGCCTTCTGGACCCGGATGACCGCTCACTACAGCCAGCACGAGATCGTCGAACTCAGCATGAGTATCGGGTCCTGGCTCGCCTTCGGCCGGCTCAACCACGTGCTGGGGCTCGATGCCGTGTGCGTGCTGCCGGGGCACTGACCGGGGGCTGTCCCGTCATCCCTGACGGGCGCACGACGACAGCCACGGCACCTCGGCGCGTGGTCGGAACGCCCCCGTGCACCAGGTTGCGGACGTCCCTCCGCCGTGCGACGCACCGTGTCCGACGCCGTGCGCCGAGCCACCGGGGATGACGGGACGGCCCTGGGGACTGCCGGCCGGACCGGCGGCGGCGCGTATCCGGTAGGAGGCCTGCCCGCTGCCTCCTACCGGACGGCTCGCCCAGGGGCCCGCTGTCACAGCCCGGTCGGTGCCCGCTGTCACAGGTCGGTGGCGATGATCTTCTCGATGTTCCGTTCGGCGAGCGCCGTGATGGTGACGAACGGATTGACGCTGGTGTTGCCGGGGATCAGCGAGCCGTCGATCACGTACAGGCCCGCATAGCCGTGCAGGCGGCCGTAGTTGTCGGTGGCCCTGTCCAGGACCGCGCCGCCGAGCGGGTGGTAGGTGAGGTGGTCGCCCCAGATCTTGTAGACGCCGAAGAGGTCGGTCCGGTAGATCGTCCCCTCCCTGGCGTTGATCTTGTCGAAGATCGTCTTCGCCATGTCGATGGAGGGCTGCTTCCAGGCGGTCTGCCAGTTCAGATCGACCTTGCCCGTGGCGGCGTTCCAGGAGAACTGGGCGCGGTTCGGGTTCTTCGTGATCGACAGATAGAACGAGGCGAACGTCTCGATCCCGGTCGGCAGCGGTGCGACCTCGGCGAACGCGCCTCCGGCGGCCCAGTTGTCGATGCCGCCGCAGGGGATGCTCGACTGGACCGCTCCGGTCGCGTCCCACACGTGATTGGCGCGGCCGCACATGACGTTGCCGTTGTCGCCCCAGCCCTTGCCGATCTCGTCGTTCAGGCCGGACAGCGCGCCCGTGGCCTTCAGCCGGGTCAGCAGCTTGCTCGTGCCGACACTTCCCGCGGCGAAGAACACCTTGCCGGCGGTGACCGTCTTGGTGGTCGCGACGCTCCCGTCGGTGCGGAGCTCGTCGATGACGACCGTGTAGCCGCCGCCCGCCGCCGGAGCGACCGAAGTCACCTGGTGCAGCGGTGAGATGGTGACGTTCCCGGTCGCCCTGGCCTGCGCGAGGTAGGTCTTCTGCAGCGATTTCTTGCCGTAGTTGTTGCCGTAGAGGATCTCACCGTCCAGCGCCGACTTGGGTACGGTGCCTGCCGCCTCCTGCTCCATGTAGTCCCAGTCGTACACATCGGGCACGAAGACGAACGGGAAACCCGAGCGCTGGGCGTGCTTGCGGCCGACCCGCGCGTACTTGTAGCAGTCCACGGTGTCGAACCAGGCGGGATCGACGGTGGCGACCCCGAGCCCGGCGTTGGCGCGCGGGTAGTAGGTGGAGTACATCTCGTCGGCGTTGACCGACGGGAGCACCGCACCGAAGTTCTCACGCTTGGGCGTCACCGCCATGCCGCCGTTGACCAGCGACCCGCCACCGACTCCGCGCCCCTGGTACACGGTGATGCCGCTGAAGTCCTCGGCGTCCAGGATGCCGGTGTAGCGGGGGATGGCCCGGTCGATGGGGAAGCCGAGGAAGTTGCTCAGCGGCTGCTTGGACTTGGTGCGGAGCCAGTACGAACGGCCGTCGGGGTTCGTCGTGTTGGCGAAGATCTTGCCGTCCGCCCCGGGGGTGTCCCAGGCCATGCCCATCTCGACCATGTGGACGGGGACACCTGCCCGGGCGAGCCGCAGGGCGGCGACGGAACCCCCGTATCCGGTGCCGATCACCAGAACCGGGATGCGGTCCCCGCTGCCTATGACAGCGGCTGTCGCGGTCGTACGCGCCTGGGCGGAGGTGGCGTGCCCCGAGAGCGCTGCGGCTCCCAGGATGAAACCTGTTCTAGCCACGAATCTGCGTCGTGAGACACCGCTCGATCCCTTGTGGGGTAAGCTCGAATCCGTCATGTGACGTTCCTCACTCTCGATCGAATGGGAACGAGTTCTACTGGCGCTCGCATGAGAAGTCACTACATACCTATGGGTAATTTCCCGGACGTCGGCCGTCTGCCGCCCGCGGCGGGCCGCCGTGTCCCGGCGTGCGGCGTCGGGGTGACGCATGGATGCTGGGAGGGTCAGCGTTCCATGAGGAGGAAAGTCATGAGCATGCTCGACAAGATCAAGGACCTGATCAAGGGGCACCCCGACCAGGCCCGCCAGGGAGTCGAGAAGGGTGGCGACCTCGTCGACAAGAAGACAGGCAACAAGTACGGCGGTCAGGTCGATTCCGCCCAGCAGAAGCTCAATGACCAGGTCGGCGAACGCCGTCCGCCCGACGGCGAACGGTAGAACCCCCGCACCCTCCATCAGGCCCCCGCCCGTACAGGCGGGGGCCTGGGGTCTGTCTTGCGAAGGCCCGTCGCGTGGCGAAGACGGCGACGGGGTGGCGGGTCGCCACGGGGCGCGGCAGGGCAGAGGGTGGCGCGGAAGCGACGGGTGCCGGACGGCACATGGTCCCGGGTGCCGCGACGGCGGATCGGCGGTGATCGCGGGCCCGCGCGGTCAACGGCCCGAGGCGCGGGCGCGGTATGCGGCGAAGCGGCAGCTGCCAGGTTCAGGTCGCTGCCGCTCCGCCGTCGTCGGTCTGTGGTTCGCGCCGGGCCGCCGCGGTCGTTGCTCGGTTCGCGCCGGAGTCGTCGCCGTCGTTCTTCGCGCCGGGCCGACCGAAGATCAGTTGTGGCCGAACTTCCGTTCGCGCTTGTGGGAGACCTCTTCGGAGATCGCCTTCACGGCGTCGGGTTCGGGCGTCGTGCCGGTCTGCGCCTTGGGTTCGGTGGCCGTGGAGTGCTCATGACCCCCGCTGCGGGCGCCGCGGTTGTGCCGGCTCTGCTTCTTGCCCATGATCGTGCCTCCTCGCGGATGTCGGAGGATGGGTCGTCTTCAGGCTTTCACACAAGGGTGAAGAGTGCATTTCGGTCAGTCCTGCCGGGTTCCCTGAAGTGCGCGGTACGGCTGCTGAGGAGCATGCTGGCTGTGTGACCTGGTACGGCGCTGCCCGGCGTGCACCGCTCAGTGCGAGCGGCAGTCTGTCCGGGAGACTGGACAACGGCCGGGCGCCGGACGAACTGTCCCTGGTGCTCGCGCAGGCTGTCGTGAACGCGATCGAGTCCGCCGGCGGACAGGCGGGTGGCATCTTCCTGCGCTCCCCCACCCCGGGGCTCCTGCGGCTGGCCGTGCTCGCCGGGCTGCCGGGGCCGCTGTTCCGTCCCTGGTGGCGGATGCATGTGAACCGCCCGTTCCCGGTCGCCGAGGCCTTCCGGTCGGGCCGCCCCGTGCACCTTGCCGACGCGGAGGAAGCGATGCGCCGCTTCCCGCAGCTGATGGCAGGCCTGCCGTTCCCCTTCGGCTCCCTCTACATACCGGTCTTCAGCGGCGGAGAACCGGTCGGGGTCCTGGCGGTCATGCGTGCGGCGACTCCCGGGAAGCCGGTGGGAACCGCCGACCGGCGCAGGCTGCGGAGCGTGGCCGAAGGACTCGGCTCCGCACTGGCCGGGCTGGAGTCCGCGGGGACGAAGGCGGAGTGGGACGAGGAGCCGCTTCCCGTTCAGCTTCCGGCAGGCAGTTCGCCACCGGTACGGATCGGCCGCTTCGACTGGGACCTCGAAAGCGGCGCCGTCGGTGCGGACGACGAACTGTGCGCCATTCTGGGCACCGGACCGGATGAGTTCCCGGGCACCATCGACGCACTGGCGGCACGGCTGGCCCCGGAGGACGTCTACGGGCTGTGGGCGCTGGGCCGCCAGGCGGTGGGCTCGGGCGGGCCGGTCGTCCGCAGGATGCGGCTGCGCGGCCCCGACGGACGCTCGCATCTGCTGGAGGTGTCCGGCCGCCGTGAGAACGCCGCGGACCCCGGCACCACGACCCATCTGACGGGGTTCCTGGTGGACCTCGGGATCGGCCCGGTCGTCGCGGAGGCGGCCGACCGGCTGCCACGCGGCATCTTCTCCCTCGACCGCTTCGCACGCATCACCTACATCAACCACCTGGCCGAGGAGATCCTCGGCCGTCCCCGGTCGGAGCTGGTCGGACGGGTCCTCTGGGAGGCCCTGCCGTGGTTCGCGAACCCCGCCTACGAGGACCACTACCGCGCCGCGATGCTCTCCGACGCACCGGTCCACTTCCTCGCCCGCCGCGCCGTCCCCCCGCCCTGGCTCTCCGTCTCCATGTACCCGGGACACGACGGCCTGACGGTCGTGCTCTCCCCGACCGAGCAGCCTGACTACACACCGGGATCCGTCGTCTCGCCCGGGCTGGGTCTCGGCTCGCCGGCCGACCGCTCCGCCGCGCTCTACCGGCCGGTCGCCCTGGCCATCGCGCTCACCGAGGCCGTCACCGCCCGCCAGGTGTCCGCCGTCGTCACCGAGGAGCTGCTCCCCGCCTTCGGCGGCCGGCAGCTCGCGATCTACCTGCTCAAGGAACACCACCTGTTCCTGGAGTGGGAGACCGGCTTCCCCCATGGCTTCCTGGACCGGTTCGACGGCGTCGCCCTGGACGCCCGTATCCCCGGCGTCGAGACCCTGACCACCGGACGGCCCATCTTCTTCGAATCCATGCAGCGGCTGGCCGCCGCGTACCCCGGCATCCCCATGGACGCCGACGTCGGCGCGCGTGCCTTCCTGCCCCTGATCGCCTCAGGACGGCACGTCGGCTCGTGCATCCTCGGCTTCGACCAGCCGCGCGGCTTCAGCCCGGAGGAGCGCACGGTCCTGACCGCGCTGGCCGGACTCATCGCGCAGGCGCTCCAACGAGCCCGGCGGTACGACACCGAGGCGGCCCTGGCCCGCGGACTGCAGAACGTCCTGCTCCCGCACCGGCTGCCCGTCGTGAACGGCGTGGACACCGCGGGCCGGTACCTCGCCGGCACCCAGGGGATGGACGTCGGCGGTGACTGGTACGACGTCATCGAGACCGGCCGGAAGGTGGCGCTGGTCATCGGGGACGTCCAGGGCCACGGTGTCGCGGCGGCCGCGACCATGGGCCAGCTGCGCAGCGCGGTGCGGGCCTTCGCGCTCAGCGGGCACGATCCGCTGGAGGTGATGACCGGTACCAACCGGCTGCTCATCGACCTCGACCCCGGCCAGTTCGCCAGCTGCTGCTACATCCTGATGGATCCGGCCACCGGCAGTACGCAGGCGGTGCGGGCGGGCCATCCGCAACCCGTGGTGCGCCGGCCCGACGGCGCGGCCGAGGTCATGGACCTGCCGGGCGGCATCGTCCTCGGGATCGACGCCGAAGCGTCCTACCCCGTCACCGAAATCCACCTCGCCCCCGGTGAGATGGTCGCCCTGTACACCGACGGCATGGTCGAGGAGTCGGGAACGGACATCGACGTGGGCGTCGAACGGCTGCGCAGCACGATCGCCGATTTCGGCCCGGCACCCCTGGCCGAAACGGCGGATCACGTGATCGGCCGCGCCAGGCAGGCGGCGGACCGTCCCGACGACATCGCCTTGCTGCTTGCCGCCCGGCGGACCGACGGTGCCGGCGCCGCGGCACCATCCGGCAGGCGGCTTTAGAACTCCTTAATGTGCCCTCCCGACACTGCCGGTTCACAACCGGGAACCCGGCTGTGAACCGAGTGCCTGGGGGCCGCATGAGCATCGACACCGTGACGACCGAGAACGTAGCGCTGCCGGAATTCCCCATGACGCGGGGCTGCCCCTACCACCCTCCGGCCGGGTACCAGGAGCTGCGGCAGGAGGGGCCGCTCGCGCGCGTGCGGCTGTACGACGGCCGCGTGGCCTGGGTGGTCACGGGCTACGAGGAGACCCGAAAGCTGCTCGTCGACCCTCGGCTCTCCTCCGACCGGACCCGCCCCGACTTTCCGGTGCTCGTCCCGCGCATGGCGGCCGCCAAACTGACCGCGCTGGTGGGGATGGATCCGCCGGAGCACGACATCCAGCGCCGCATGCTGATCCCCAGCTTCACGGTGAAGCGCGTCAACTCGCTGCGGCCCGCCATCCGGCGCATCGTCGGGGAGAAGATCGACGCCCTCCTCGCCGGCGGGAGGACCACCGCGGACCTCGTCCCGGAATTCGCGCTGCCGGTCCCCTCCACCGTCATCTGCGAGCTCCTCGGCGTGCCCTACTCCGACCACGACTTCTTCGAGCAGCAGACGAGCCGGATGGTGCAGGCGACCAGCACCGCGCAGGAGGCGTCCGACGCCAGCGCGGCCCTGGTCGGCTACTTCGGCGAACTCATCGCGGCCAAGGAGGCGAAGCCGGGGGAGGGACTGCTCGACGAACTGATCGTCGAGCGGCTGGCCACCGGTCAGCTGGAGCGGCTGGAGCTGGCCTCCATCGCGATGTTCCTGCTGGTCGCCGGGCACGAAACGACCGCGAACATGATCGGGCTGAGCGTGCTCACCCTGCTCGAACACCCCGACCAGCTGGCCGAGTTGCGCAACGATCCGGGCGTCGCGTCCGGGGCGGTCGAGGAACTGCTGCGCTTCCTGTCCGTCGCCGACGAGCTCCAGCGGGTGGCGGCCGCCGACATCGAGATCGGTGGGGTCGTCGTCAGGGAGGGCGACGGCGTCTATCTGCCGAACGCGGCCGCCAACCGCTCGCCGCAGGTCTTCACCGACCCCGACACCCTCGATGTCCGGCGCGGCACCCGCCACCACCTCGCCTTCGGCTACGGCGTCCACCAGTGCATCGGGCAGAACCTCGCCCGGGCCGAGTTGGAGATCGCCCTCCACGAACTCGCCACCCGCGTCCCGACGTTGCGGCTGACCGAGCCCCTCGATGCCCTGGGCGTCAAGCCGGGCGGATCCGTCCAGGGGGTGTTCCGGCTGCCGGTCACCTGGTGACCTCCGCCGTACGACGACGAGAGCCGGGGCCCTCCGCACAGGGCCCCGGCTCTCGTCGTCGTACGCAGCCCTAAGCGGCGGTCAGCTCGTCCCGGATGAAACCGGCGACGGCCGACGGCGTCGGGTGGTCGAAGAGCAGCACCGGCGGCAGCAGCAGCCCGGTCGCCTCGCAGAGCCGGTTGCGGACCTCCAGCGCGGTGAACGACGAGAAGCCGATGTCCAGGAAGTTGTCCTCGGCCGCGATCGACTCCGGTGAATCGTGACCCAGCACCTGCGCCGCATGGACGCGTACGAGATCCAGCAGCGAGCCTTCGCCGTTCAGGGCCCCCGGGGACTCCGGAGCCGCCGCCGCGGGCTCCGGTTCACGCCGCTCCTGCCGTGCCTCGCCCGCCGGCGCCGGCCACCAGTGGTGGGTGTGCTCGAACGGATAGGTCGGCAACTCGGCCGGAGGCGCCGCCTGTTCCGCGTACCAGTTCTCCCACCGCACCTCACCGCCCGCCGCGTGCAGGGCGGCGAGCGCCGCCGCGAAGGTCTCCTCGCCCCGGCGGTCGCGCACCTGAGAGGGCACGACCAGCGGTGCGGCCCCGGGCAGGGAGGCCGCCACCAGCGGGGTGAGTACCGCGTCGGGACCCACCTCCACGAACGCGGTCGCCCCGGCCCCGGCCAGGGTGGCCACCGCGTCGCCGAACCGCACGGCCGACCGCAAGTGCCGCGCCCAGTAGTCCGGTTGCCGCAACTCGTCGAGGCCGGTGAGCCGCCCCGTCAGGTCGGAGACGACGGGGATCAGCGGCTCGGAGAAACGCAGCCCCGCCACCACCGCACGCAGCTCGTCCAGCGCTCCGTCCATGTGCGGGGAGTGGAAGGCGTGACTCACGCGGAGGCGGTGTGTCCTGCGGCCCCGCTTCCGGAACGCGTCGGCGACCTCCGCCACCGCATCCGCGTCGCCCGAGACGACCGTCGAGAGCGGACCGTTGACCGCGGCCACGTCCACCCGGCCCGCGTACCCGCCGAGGACGTCGAGCACGTCCTCCTCCGAGGCCTCGCACGCCACCATCGCGCCACCGCCGGGCATGGCCTGCATCAGCCTGCCCCGCGCGGCGACCAGGGTGCAGGCGTCCTCCAGGGAGAGCGCACCCGCCGCGTGCACGGCGGCGAGCCCGCCGATCGAGTGCCCGGCGACCTGGCCCGGCGCCGGGAGCGACTGCTCCAGCAGCCGGAACAGTGCGGTCTCGACGGCGAACAGCGCCGGCTGGGCGTACTCGGTGCGTTCCAGCAGCGCCGCCTCCGGACTGCCCTCCGCGGCGAACAGCAGGCTCTTCAGCGGCCGCGCCAGGACCGGCTCGAACGCCTCGCACACCGCGTCGAGCGCCGTGGCGAAGGCCGGCCGCAGCTCGTACAACTCGGCGCCCATGCGCGGCCGCTGGCTGCCCTGCCCGGTGAAGAGGTAAGCCGTGGACGGGGCCGCCGCCGCACTGCCGTACACCGCCCGGGCCGGCCTGCCGCCCGAAGCCAGAGCGGCCAGCGCCGCCAGCTGCTCCTCGCGGCCGCCCGGCAGGACCACCGCACGATGACGGAACGCCGTGCGCCCCAGGGCCAGGGTCCGCCCCACGTCGTGCGCCCGCAGACCGGGCGCGGCGACCAGACGGGCGTGCAGCCGGCCCGCCTGGGCCCGCAGCGCCGACTCCGTACGGGCCGACAGCGGCCACGGGGCCGGAGGCTCCGGCAGCGGACGGGGCCCGTCCGCCGGGCCGCCGTCCCGCATCACGGAGTCCTCGTGTCCCGGCCCGTCCACGGCGTCGGCCTGTTCCAGGATGACGTGCGCGTTGGTGCCGCTGATCCCGAAGGACGACACCCCGGCGCGGCGCGGACGGCCCCGGTCGGGCCACGCGACGGCCTCGGTGAGCAGCTCCACCGAGCCGGACGCCCAGTCGACGTGCGGGGTCGGCTCCGTCACGTGCAGGGTGCGCGGCAGCACCCCGTGGCGCATCGCCTGCACCATCTTGATGACCCCGGCCACCCCGGCCGCCGCCTGGGTGTGGCCGATGTTCGACTTGAGCGACCCCAGCAGCAGCGGCTCACCCTCCGCGCGTCCCTGACCGTAGACGGCCAGCAGGGCCTGCGCCTCGATCGGGTCACCGAGCCGGGTGCCGGTGCCGTGTGCCTCCACCGCGTCCACCTGCTGCGGGGCGAGGCGCGCGGAGGCCAGCGCCTGCTGGATGACCCGGACCTGCGTCGGGCCGTTAGGCGCGGTGAGGCCGTTGCTCGCCCCGTCCTGGTTGACCGCCGAACCGCGCAGCACCGCCAGGACCCGGCGGCCGTTGCGGCGCGCGTCGGACAGCCGCTCCAGCAGCACGAGACCGACGCCCTCGGAGAACCCCGTGCCGTCGGCCGCCGCGTCGAAGGCCTTGCAGCGGGCATCGGGGGCCAGCCCGCGCTGCCGGCTGAACTCGATCAGCAGCAGCGGGGTGGCCATCACGGTGACGCCGCCCGCCAGCGCGAGATCGCTCTCACCGCGCCGCAGCGACTGCGCCGCCAGGTGCATCGCCACGAGCGAGGACGAGCACGCCGTGTCGAGCGTGACCGCCGGGCCCTCCAGACCGAGGTGGTAGGCGATCCGGCCGGATGCGACGCTCGTCGCGTTCCCCGTCATCAGATGCCCCTCGAACCCCTCGGGCACCTGCTCGGGCGGCGGCACGTACGCCTGCGACACCACCCCGGCGAAGACACCCGTACGGCTGCCCCGCAGGGAATCCGGGGCGATTCCGGCACGCTCCAGGGTCTCCCACGCCACCTCCAGGAGCTGCCGGTGCTGGGGGTCCGTCGCGACGGCCTCCCTCGGCCCCATGCCGAAGAACGGCGCGTCGAACTCTCCCGCACCCTCCAGGAAGCCGCCCTCGCGGGTGTACGCGGTGCCGGTGCGGTCCGGATCGGGGTCGTAGAGCCGCTCCGTGTCCCAGCCCCGGTCCCCGGGGAAGCCGGACACCGCGTCCGTCTCCTCGGCCACCAGCCGCCACAGCGCCTCCGGCGAGTCGGCGCCGCCCGGGAAGCGGCACCCCATCGCCACGATCGCGATCGGCTCGTGCTCCTTGTCCTCCAGCTCCTTGAGCCTGCGCCGGGCCTGCCGGAGATCGGCCGTGGTCCGTTTCAGGTAGTCGCGGAGCTTGTCCTCGTTACTCATCGCCATCGCCCTCTCGTACGCTGAAATGGCCTGTCATGACGCGCCCAGTTCCTCGTCGAGCGCGCGGAACAGCTCCTCGTCCGTCGCCGTCTCCAGATCGCCGTCCGGAGTCTGTGCGTCCCCTGCGGCCGGCTCCGCCGCTTGTTCGTCCCACCGCCACAGCGCCGCCCGCAGCCGCTCCCTGAGCGCGTGGAACCCGTCGCTGTCCACCGTGACGGACTCCAGCAGCCGCTCCAGCTCGGCGGCGTCCGTCCGCTCGTCCGGTGCCAGCAGCACGGACAGCTGCCCGGCGAGCGCGGTGGGCGTCGGGAAGTCGAACACCGTGGTCGTGGGCAGCCGCAGCCCGGTGGCCGCCGAGATCCGGTTGCGCAGCTCGACCGCCGTCAGCGAGTCGAAGCCGATCTCCTTGAACGCCCGGTCGGCGGTGATGTCGTCGGCCGTCAGATGCCCGAGCACGGCCGCCACCTGCTCACGTACCAGGGTGAGCAGTGCCTGCGTACGCTCGGGGCCGCGCAGGGACACCAGCCGGTCAGCCACCGAAGAGGCGGGAGCGCGCACGTCGCCCGCCGCCCGGCGCACGACAGGTGTCCGGACCAGCGAGCGCAGCACGGCGGGCACCCCGCCCGTCCCGGGCCCGGACTCGGCGAGCGCCCGAAGTCCCGCGCCGTCGAGAGGCGCCGGTACGAGCAGCGGCCGGCCGTCGGCCAGGGCGGCATCGAACAACGCCATGCCCTCGGGCACCGACATCGGGACGAGTCCGCCCCTGGCGATCCGGGCCCGGTCGGCCCCGGCCAGATGCCCCGTCATACCGCTGGCCGCCTCCCACATGCCCCATGCCAGGGACACCGCCGGCAGCCCGTGCGCCCGTCGGTGCGCGGCCAGGGCGTCCAGGAACACGTTGGCGGCCGCGTAGTTGCCCTGCCCCGCGCCCCCGAGCAGCCCCGAGGCGGAGGAGAACAGCACGAACAGGGACAGGTCCAGATCCCGGGTCAGCTCGTGCAGGTTCCACGCCGCGTCCGCCTTGGGCCGCAGCACCGCGCGCACCTTCTCCGGAGTCAGTGAGGCGAGCACCCCGTCGTCCAGCACCCCGGCCGCGTGGACCACGCCGGTCAGCGGATGCGCGGACGGCACGGCGGCCAGCACCGCGGCGAGCGCCTCCCGGTCGGCCGTGTCGCAGGCGGCGATCCGTACCGTGGCGCCGAGCTCCGTCAGCTCCGCCCGCAGCTCCTGCGCCCCCGGGGCTTCGGGGCCCCGGCGGCCCGTCAGCAGCAGATGGCGCACCCCGTGCCCGGTCACCAGATGGCGGGCCAGGGCGGACCCCAGGGTGCCGGTGCCGCCGGTGATCAGGACCGTACCCTCCGGTGCGGTGCGCGGCGGCAGCGTCAGCACCACCTTGCCCACCTGACGGGCCTGCCCGAAGTGCCGGAACGCGTCGGGGGCGCGGCTCACGTCCCAGGTGGTGACCGGGACCGGGGACAGCGCGCCCTCCTCGAAGAGCGCCAGAACCCGCGTCAGCACGGCACCGACGCGGTTGGGGTCCATGTCCAGCAGCTCGAACGGCTGGTACGTGACGCCCGGCCGCACCCCCGCGATCTCCTCCGGGTCCCGCAGATCCGCGATGCCCATCTCGACGAAACGCCCGCCGGGCGACAGCAGCCGCAGCGAGGCGTCGATGAACTCCCCGGTCAGCGAGTTCAGGACGACATCGACCCCCGGCGCGGGCGCGGTGCCCGCACGGCCGGTCACGTCAAGAACCTGTTGCTCGAACCCGGTCGTACGGGACGACGCGATGTGCTCCGCGTCGAGCCCGAGCGCCCGCAGCGCGCCCCACTTCGCCGGGCTCGCCGTGGCGAACACCTCGGCCCCGACGTGACGGGCCACCTGGAGCGCCGCCATACCGACACCACCGGCGCCGGAGTGGATGAGCACCCGCTCGCCCCGGCGCAGCCCCGCCAGCTCGACCAGTCCGTAGTAGGCGGTGGTGAACACGGCGGGCACGCCCGCGGCCTCCGCGTACGACCAGCCCCGGGGGATCCGGGCGATCAGCCGCCGGTCGGCGACGGCCAGCGGTCCCACGGCACCCGGCACCAGGCCGAACACCCGGTCGCCGACGTCGAGGTCGTCGACCCCGGGCCCGGTCTCGACGACCGTTCCCGCCGCCTCGGTCCCGAGCGGAGCGCCGGCCGGCACCATGCCCAGCGCGGTCAGCACATCGCGGAAGTTGAGCCCGGCCGCCCGGACCTCGACCCGCACCTGCCCCTCGGACAGGGGCGCCTCGGCGGCGGGGTGGGCGACGGCCCGCAGATCGTCCGGCGACCCGCCGGGTGTCTCCAGCCGCCACCCGGCCACGCCCTCGGGCGGGACGACGGCGCCGGACCCGGCATCCGCCCTGCGCAGCCTGGGCACCAGGATCCGGCCGCCACGCAGGGCGAACTGCGGCTCATCGGTGGCGACAGCGGCGGCCAGGACGTCCTGGGACGCCTGCTCCCCGTCGGAGTCCACCAGGGTGATGCGGCCGGGATGCTCGGTCGCGGCCGACCGCACCAGCCCCCACAGCGGAGCGGCGGCCAACTCGACGGGGTCACCGGCCCGTGCCGCCACGGACCGGCGGGTGAGCACGACCAGACGGGTCTCCGGCCGGTCCTCGTCGGCCAGGTGGTCCCGCAGCCGGTCGAGCAGCCGCTCCACGGCGGTACCGGCCGCGACCGGAGCCGCCCCCTCGAACGGGGCCGTGGCGTCCAGCACGTCGAACGTGGCCGTGGCTCCCGGGGAGGGCTCCGCCCGCTCCGTCCACTCCAGCGCGTACAGCGAGTCGGCGGCGGAGGATCCCGGCGCGGCCGGCAACTGACCGGGGGCGACCGGCCGCAGGGTGAGCGTCTCCACGCTCACCACGGGCGCGCCCGCGGGGTCGGCGACCGCGAGCCGGACCGTGTCCCGGCCCCCGTCACCGGGGGAGACCGTCACCCGCAGAGCGGTGGCGCCGGTGGCGTGCAGCGCGGCCCCCGACCAGGAGAACGGCAGCCGGATGCCCTCCCCGAGGAAATCACCCAGCCCCAGGGTGTGCAGGGCCGAGTCCAGGAGCGCCGGGTGCAGCACGAACCGGGCTGCCTCCGCGTGGAGTTCGGGGGCGAGTGACACCTCGCCGTACACGGTGTCGCCCGAACGCCAGGCGGCGGTCAGATTCCGGAAGGCGGGGCCGTACTCGTATCCGAGTGCGGCGAGTTCCGTGTACAGCCCGTCGGTGTCGAGCGCGGTGGCACCGGCCGGCGGCCAGAGCTCCCCGTCGTCCTCGCCGGACGTGAGGGGCGCGGTCTCCGCCGCGGCGAGGAAGCCCGTGGCGTGACGGGTCCACCCCGGCGCGTCGCCCAGCACATCGTCCGCCGGCACGTCGGGCCGCGCGTGCACGGCGAGCTGCCGCCGCCCCTGTTCGTCCGGTGGCTCGACGGTGACCTGGATCCGTACCCCTCCCCGCTCCGGAACGAACAGCGGTGCCTCCAGAGTCAGTTCGTCCACCGCGTCGGCGCCGGCGTGCCGCCCCGCCTGGAGCGCCAGCTCCAGCTGGGCGGTGGCCGGGAGGAGTGGAGTGCCGCTCACGGCGTGGTCGGCGAGCCAGGGGTGGGTGCGCAGCGAGATCCGGCCCGTGAGGAGCAGCGTGTCGCCCTGGGCGAGCGTGGTCGAGGCGGCCAGGAACGGATGGTCGGCGGAGTCCACCCCGAGGCTGCCCGCGTCGCTGTGCGCGGCGGGCCCCTCCAGCCAGTAGCGCCGCCGCTGGAAGGGATAGGTCGGCAGATCGGTGGCCCGCCCCGCTGTGGCGGGCAGGGCGGGTGTCCAGTCGACGGGGGTGCCGTGGGTGTGGAGGTGGGCGAGGGAGAGGTGGAAGCGGTGGAGGGTGCCTTCGTTGCGGCGGAGGGTGCCGGTGATGAGGGCGGTGGTGTCGGTGGTGTCGGCGGTGTCCTGGAGGGCGGTGGTGAGGACGGGGTGCGGGCTGACTTCGATGAAGACGGAGTGCTCGGTTTCGAGGAGGGCGCGGACGGCCGGTTCGAAGAGCACGGGGTTGCTGAGGTTCCGGTACCAGTAGTCGCCGTCCAGTTCCGTGGTGTCGATGAAGGAGTTGGTGAGTGTGGAGTAGAAGGCGGTGGTGGTGGGTTGGGGGGTGATGTTGTGGAGGAGGGTGTGGAGGGTGTTTTGGAGTGGTTGGACGTGGGGGGTGT
>NZ_JBIDAD010000026.1:0-56697 GCF_043202315.1 Streptomyces sp. NPDC048211 | reverse complement strand
CGTCCTCCTCCGGAGGAACGACGCAAGACCCTACGGGTCGTCAAGACGACAAAACCCTACGGGTTTCAAACCCATTCCTCCGGAATGGGTTTAGAGAATTCCTCCGGAATTCCCGCACGTACCGGAATGTGGTGCGGGTGTGCTCGGCGGCTACGGGCCACGGTGGTGATGGGAAGTCAGGAGCCTTTGGATGCCTGCGCGCACGGCTCCGCAGTGCGCGCAGGCCGAGTCCGGAAAACACCTGCGGCATTATTCGACACATCGTCACAGACAGCTATGCGCCAACAAGAGGGGCGGGTGACTGGAGTGTGAACCGCGTGCCTCATTCTCGTCCGTAGCTAAGAACTGGACTCATCGGACATCACCTTGCATCACTAATAGTCCGGGGTAAAGAACGTTAATTTTGATGGTCCCCGCCGAATGCTCAGACGTACGGCACGTGTGGTGAACCAGCGAACCTGCGCAGTACTCAACCAACCTGCGCAAGCACGCCAGGAGCCAAAACACCACAGCCCAGACGGCTGGACCACCCCAACCCTGCGCAGATTCAGTGAGCTACCCAGCGAAATAACCGCTCATCCGAACTGTATAGAACAGGGTCAGGAGCATGGCCACCGCGCAGGTTCACCGATCCTCGTCAAGCAAGCAGACCGTCACCACGTACTCGGTGAGCGCCACGGCATCGGGCGGCTGCTCACCGTCAGCTCCAGCATCGTCGACCCGGACTGGCGGCCCACCGGCGCGCACTTCTTCAACCATGGTCCATGGAGGATTTCCGTTCCGGCCCCTCAGGTGAGACCAGTATTTCGGCCCAGTCCATCCGCGTGCGTTAACCGCGAACCTCCATCCAGTAGCGTCGCGCGAGTTCGTGACCCCCTGTTGTCGCTGTTTCCACGGCCATATCTACGGGGAGGCCAAGTGGTCCTCCAACCAGCAGCCACCGTCTGACCTGCGCAGAGGCGTGATTTTTCCGTCAAGGCACCAGCACCAGACGACCGCGCAGCCCACCCGCCTCCAGCCTGCGATGCGCCTCGGCGACCTTGTCCAGCGGCAGGACGTCGGCGACTCGAGGACGCAGCCCCGCAGCGACCAACTCGGCAAGACGGGGGCCGTTCGCGCGGATCCACACGTTGTCCACCCGGATGTCTCTCAGCGGCGTCGGCGCGTTGCCCAGCACGCTGACCAACGAACCCCCGCCGCGCACCGCGTCCAACGCCAGCATGCCCACAGACGCCGCGTCGACCGCGGCGTGCACGCCGCGTCGACCGCGGCGTGCACGCCGCCGGGCACCAGGTCGCGCACCGCGGCGGGCAGGTCCGCAGTCCGCGGCACGAAGAACTCCGCGCCGAGATCGTGCAGCAACTCCTCGTCGCCGACGCCCGCTACCGCAACCACGCGCACGCCGGCCAGCGCGGCAAGCTGCACTGTGTATCCGCCCACCGCCCCCGCCGCTCCGGTGACCAGCAACGTATCGCCGAGCTTGGCTCCAGTGATATCGAGTGCCTGAGCAGCGGTGAGCCCGCCCAAGGGCAGAGTCGCCGCAGCGACCAGGTCGGTGCCGGCCGGCATCGCAGCGACCGCGTCCACATCCAGCACCACGTGCTCAGCCTGCGTCTTTAGCGACAACGCCAGCCGGTCAGACAACCCGATCACTAAGTCGCCGAGTCGGAAGCCGACGACCTCGGGTCCAAGCGCCTCGACGGTGCCAGCGACATCCCAGCCGATGCCGATGACCTCCCGGTCAGGGAGCAGACCCGCCGCCGTGAGCGCGCCGGAGCGGGTCTGAATATCCACCGGATTGACAGCCGCGGCGGCGACCCGGATCCGGACCTGGCCGGAACCCGGTTCCGGCACCGGAACCTCCGCCACTTCAAGGACTTCCGGGCCACCGAAGGAACGTACGATCACAGCTTTCATGTCCGCGAACTTACGGGGTGTTACTCTCCAACAGGAAGTACGTACTTGGGAGTGCCTACCCGACCCGGGAGTGCCATGGTCACCCGCACCGCCCCCCAGCGCCGTGCCGACGAGCGCGCCGCCTACGACGCCTACCTCGCCACCTGCCCGGCCCGGCAGCTGCTGGACCGGATCAGCGATAAGTGGGTGAGCCTGGTGCTGAACGCGCTGGCCGACGGACCGCTGCGGTACCGCGACCTGAACCGGATCATTGCCGGGGTCAGCCAGAAGATGCTCACCCAGACGCTGCGTACCCTCGAACGAGACGGCCTGCTGACCCGCACGGTGACCCCTTCGGTGCCGGTCCGGGTGGACTACCAGCTCACCCCACTCGGCCGCAGCCTGCTGCCGGTGATGGCCTCGATCAAGGCATGGGCTGAGTGTCATATCGAGGAAGTCCAAAGTGCCCGTATGGACTACGACCGGGGCGTGGCTGCGGAGCCGCCAGTATCCAGTCCATGACGCCCACCTCACCCCGCCACGTCGACGCCATCGCCGTTGCAGGTCGTTCAGGGATCGTTGGTTGAGGTCGACTTGGCGGGCGAGCCTGTGAGCAAGCTGCCGAAGCCGCCCCGTGAGTTGACCACGACCCCACGGGTCCATCCCCCAGAACCAGGGCAACCCACCCTCGCGTTCCGCGATCCCAACCACTCCCGCCGATCACTTTCGATCTTGTTCCGGGAAAGAGTCCTGTGTGAGAGCTGATTCATTTACACGTCGAGTGAGGCCAGTGCCCGGCGAGTGACGTCGGCCGGGGCCGCAGCGATGACGTCATTGAGTGCGTCCATCGAGGTCTGAAGGTCGCTGATGACCCGAGCCATACGGTCGCGCTCCTGGTGAAGGTCGGCGAGCAAGTCCGAGCAGGTGGGGACGAGACGGTCGCCGGTGTCCCGCAGGCACGGCAGGACCGTGGTGATCGTAGAGGTGCCCAGGCCCGCGGCCAGCAGGCTGCGGATGCGGCGGACGGTGGCAACGTCCTCTTCGATGTATTCCCGGTATCCGCTGGGGCGCCGGGAAGGGTGGAGCAGACCCTGTTCTTCGTAGTAGCGCAGCAGGTGCACGGCCACGCCGGTCCGCCGGGACAGCTCACCGATGCGCACAACGACCTCCTGATGGTCGCGCGGGCTTTGCCCGTTCGACTTGACTCTCATATGGATATGAGACTTTAGCGTCTGCGGCATGAAGGTGAACAAGGGTTTCGCGACGCTCGCCGCGTTGTGCGCGAGCGTCTTTGTCGTGGGTACTTCGGAGTACCTGATCGCCGGGCTGCTGCCCCAGGTCGGCGCTGATCTTGACGTCTCCGTGGAAACTGCGGGACAAGCGGTGACCGCATACGCGCTCGGGGTCGTGATCGGAGGGCCACTCATGGCCCTGCTGACCTCGCGTCTGCCGCGCAAAGGACTCGCCATCGGCCTGATGCTGCTGTTCGCGGCGGGCAGCGCGATCAGCTTCGTGGCCCCGTCGTTCGGCCTGCTCCTGGTGGGCCGCGTGGTCTCCTCGCTCAGTCACGCTGTGTTCCTGGCCCTGGCGCTGGTGACGGCGGCCCGGGTGGTCCCGGCTGAGAGAACGGGCTCGGCCATCGCCGCCGTCGCCTCCGGATTCACCGGGGCCACGCTCCTCGGAGTACCCCTGGGGGCACTGCTCGGGCAGGGCGCCGGATGGCGGGCTCCGTTCGCCGTGCTGACCGTTCTGTCCCTGGTGGGCACCCTGCTGCTTGCCGCCGTACTGCCCCGGCAGAAGGCACCGTCCACGCGACTGCGTGACGAGATACGCGTAGTGGCACGTCGGCCGGTCATGCTCGCCATCGCCACCACCGCGGTGGGCTTCTCCGGGGTCGCCACAGTGTTCACCTACATCGCCCCGCTGCTGACCCGTGTCTCCGGCTTCTCCGCCACGGCGGTCTCCGGTCTGCTGTTCGCCTACGGCGCGGGCAGCTTCTTCGGCAACCTCACCGCCGGAAAGCTGACCGACAAGTCGATGAGCGCCACCGTACGCGGGGTATTCGGCGGGCTGACGGGAACGCTCTTGCTCGTCCCCTTCGCCGTGGTGTGGCAGCCCACCGCGGTGGCAGCGGTCCTGGTGCTCGGCCTGCTCGCCACCGCGACCATCGCCCCGCTGCAGGGACTGATCCTGCACCACGCGGGCGCCGCCCCCACGTTGGCGGTCTCCGTCAACGTGGGCGCCTTCAACCTCGGCGCCGCAGCCGGCTCGGTCATCGGCGGCGCGATCGTCGCCGCCGGCGCTCTGCGATGGACCGGCCTGGCAGGCGCGGTACTGAGTCTGATCGGTTTGGCCCTCGCCTCTCTCGTCCTGCCTCGGACACGGACGTCGGCGAAGGATGCCGACGAATCTCCGATCGCCGCCTGATTTCCGTCCACTCGCCTCGTAAAGGGGGTCGCCGTGGCGCGCGATCCAAATCGCTCGCCACGGCGGGCCCGAAGTCCTGTCCGTCCGGAAGGTCCCCGAGCCCACTCCAGCCCCCGGGAACCAGGTGATTGTCCGCGCGGCCGGTGCCGTGGGCGGCATCGCCGTCCAGCTCGCCCGCAACATCGGGGCCATACTCGACGCCTCGGTCTCCCGCCCCGAGCACCTCTACGCGGCCCGGGAACTCGGCGCCGAACACGTCTGGCACGCCCCGTCCGACCTCCCCCTCCGTACCTATACGGCAGCAGTACTGGACACCGCAGGTATCGACGTGGGCCCCGCCCTCGCGCCAGGGGGCGGTACGTCTCGGTCGCTGACCAGCCCCTGCCCGACATCCCAGGGGCCGCCAAGAGCTATGTCCGGGAAGACCGGGATCACCTCGCCCAGCGTCTCCAGGCCCGTTCGTACACGGCGGGTGGTCAGGCTGCCCAGCCGATGGAGGAGACGTGGGAGTATGCGTCCCAGTCGCTGCCGAGGCCGGTGATGATGTCGTCCCAGATGGCATCGAGTTCCTCGGTGTCGTCCTCGATCCAGGCGTCCACTGCTCGGTCCCAGACGCCACGGACGCTGACATTGCGGCTGGGCAGGTCCCGTTGGTGTTTGCGGTCGACGCTTGACTGGTCGACGGGGTTGATCTCGATGCGGGTGCCGCGGCCGTTGTTGTTGAGGCGGTGTTTGAGGTCGGTGGCGACGTTGCGGCGGCGCAGGTCCCAGTAGGCGGTGTCGAGGCGGGCGAGGTTGGCCTTGTTAGGAGTCTGTTCTTCGGCGAGCCAGGCCATGAGGGTGCGGGGGGATACGTGGATGCCCGCGCGGTCCATGGCTTCGTAGCCGGCGTCGGTCTTGGTGAGGTAGCGCAGGCGGGCGGCAAGTCCTCGTTCGCTGTCGACCGGTGATGAGATACCGGTGACCATGTGCTCGATGGCTGCGCCGAGGGCATCGGCTCCCGGTACGCCTCGGGCGTTGTACAGCCCGAGGTGCATCCAGCGGCCGGCCATCAGCGGGTCGCCTTTCCGACGGTGTACTCACCGGAAGTCTTGGCATCGCTGTGTTTGATCTTCATCTCGGACACCCCGCGGCCTTCGGTGAAGACCTGGCGCCAGTTGCCGGTGACGTGAAGCTCGTCGGTGCCCATCATGCTGATGATGTCGAGACCCGCCTGGTGAGCCTTGTAGGCCTTGCCCCAGAGGTTGGCGTATGCCTGGCTGTGGATGATGTGCATCCAGTCCGGTCGGACCATCTCACGGTTGTGGATCGACTCCCCCATCGTGGAGATGAACTTGGAGTACATCGCCTTGATGTACTCCAAAGTGACGGTGTCGTCCTCGGCGAGCGCGGTCTCGCGTGCGGCTGTGAGGGTTTTACGCAGGGCGTCGAGGAAGTTCTCCGTCGCACCGGACGTCCAGGATTCGTGGACGACGGGTGCTTCGGCAAGGCCGTACTTGGGGCCGGAGAGCCGCTGCAGGAGGCGCAGCGTGGCGTTGGTGACCCACAGGGCGCCCGGCTCGTCACGGTCGCCGATGGGGTCGGGCAGGTGCGGATGGAGCCAGCGGGCGGGGGTGATCAGGTGGACGCCCGAGCGCTTCGGGTCGATGCCGTCGGTGCCGGTGCTGTGCTCGAGTTTGCCGATCGGGAGCCAGCACTTGAGGGCGGACAAATAGGCCGCGTTGACGTCCAGGGCTGTGACCTTGATGTCGCCGGGGGCTCGGAGTGAGTAGTCGGGGTGGCGGAAGTTGGGGCGGGCCTCCCAGATCTGGTCCGGCTCCTTCTTCGAGGGTTTCTTCAGGATGTCCGGCAGCGCCGGGTACGCCGTGAACTGGTAGCGAGCGGTGGCACGCGTCTCGTCGAACAGGCGCATCACGTCGTTGATGGCGCGCTTGACGAGGGCGTTGAGCGCGATGTCGACGTCGCCTGCGGCGTTCGCCAGTTCTTCGTGGACGGCACGGCCGATGAGCCCGGTGGTCTCGTCCTGGGCGCGGGCGGCCGAGCGGGCACGGCGCTGCGGCCGCGTCGGGACGGGTGCCGGAGTCGGCGAGGCAGGAGACGGTGTCGGTGCCGGGGTGCTGGGCGTCGTGGTGGCGGGCCGGCACATGGCTCCGACATGGAGCGGGTGGCCCTCGATGGACTGG
This sequence comes from Streptomyces sp. NPDC048211, assembly GCF_043202315.1. NCBI lineage: Bacteria > Bacillati > Actinomycetota > Actinomycetes > Kitasatosporales > Streptomycetaceae > Streptomyces > Streptomyces sp. NPDC048211. Next base: position 50,191 of record NZ_JBIDAD010000026.1, on the reverse strand, counting down.
TGGGTGGTGATGACGCCGCAGCGGATACAGGGGCCGGGCGCGCCTTCGACGGCCAGTCCGTCGGGTCCACGGAGGGTTTCGAGCGAGAAGGTGAACTCCTCTACCAGGGCCGGTGCCGGGGTGGGTGCGGAGGGTGCCGGCGTGGGGTAGATCTCGGCGAGGCCCTTGAGCAGACGCAGGTACTTCAGGCGGCCGGGCGGCGTTGGTTCCGAGGATCCGGCTTCCCAGTTGGCGACCGTAGTGCGTCCGACGCCAACGGCGGCGGCCACCTGAGCGCGTGACAGGTTTGCCGCCTGACGCAGTCGCAGGCGTTCGGCGGCGGGCGGCATCCAGGCGGTGAGGCGGGCTTCCTCCAGGAGCGCTTCCACGCTGGCTTCTTCACTCATGCGCCCATCCTACAGCGATTTGACTCATTCTGGTGGTAAATTGGACAGTGATTGGACGAATGTTGGCGATTGAGTGTGGGGGCACTTGTACCTTCAGGTGAGGAAGGCAGGCCGCCGTCCACGGGACATGCGTGTCAGCCGGTACCGGATCGTGGAGCGGTTCACTGGTGCTCTTCCGGCAGCATCCAATCCTGTTGGCCTTGGGGAGTGAGGAGTGGCGAAGTTGAGTGGAATTTCCCTTCGGTCGCATCAGGTTGAGGCCGTCGACTCGATTGTCCGAGGGCTTTCCCTCCCCGCATCGGGGTTCGTTCCTGCCCGGGGCCGACGCGGACAGGTCCGGATGGCGACCGGTTCAGGCAAGACAATCACCGCCGGGGTGGCCGCCCTGCGGATGGTTCCGCAGGGCCTGGTCGGGGTCCTCGTGCCAACGCTGGAACTGCTGACGCAGACGGTCGAGGCGTGGCGGGCGGTAGGACACAAGGGTCCGGCGGTCGCGGTGTGCAGCCTGGGCTCCGATCCGTTGCTGGAAGCGCTCGACGTACGGTGCACGACCAATCCCACCCAGCTTGCACTGTGGGCCGGAAACGGTCCGATGGTGGTGTTCGCCACGTACGCCAGCCTCTCGCCGCAAGGTCTGGAGGACGACCAGGGCGATGCCGACAGCGCTGTGGCGCCGGGCGTCCTGGAGCGGGCGATGCGCGGGTCGTTCGGTCAGAGGATGGGGCCGTTCGACCTTTTGGTCATCGATGAGGCCCACCGGACATCGGGTGATCTCGGGAAGGCCTGGGCGGCCGTGCACGACCAGGAGCGGATCCCGTCGGTGCGACGCCTGTACATGACGGCGACACCGCGCCTGTGGGAGGCCTCACCTGCCCGCGGTATGTCGACGGACGCGCCGAACGCCGCAGAAGCGGTCGGCGGGCGCCTGGTGGCCTCGATGGACGATGTCGAGCTGTACGGGCCCGTGCTGTACGAGTTCGGCCTGATGGAGAGTGTCGAGCGCGGCGTCCTGGCCCGTTTCGAGATCGACGTGCTGGAGATCCAGGACCCTGACGGCACGGGAGCGGGCACGTCGGCGGAGGAACAGCGGGGCCGGCGCCTGGCGGCGCTGCAGGCGGCGCTCCTCAAGCACGCGGACACCACTGGTGTCCGGTCGTTCATGACGTTCCACTCGCGCACCTTGGACGCGATGGCGTTCGCCCGCGCCCTCCCGGAGACCGCCGCCGAGCTGCACGGGACGGACCCGATCGCCTATCCGAAGCGGGTGGGCGCGGAATGGCTGTGCGGTGAGCATCCGGCCGCACACCGTCGGCAAGTCCTGGACCGGTTCGCCGACGGCTTGGACGCGGATGGCTGGGTCACCGACCTCGGTGTGCTGAGCAGTTGCCGGGTACTCGGCGAAGGCGTCGACATCCGCGGGAAGCGGGGTGTCGGCGGCGTCGTCTTCGCCGACACTCGCAGCTCACCCGTGGAGATCGTGCAGATCACGGGCCGGGGGCTCCGTCAGGAACCGGGCGAGGGCAAGGTCGCGCGGCTGATCGTGCCCGTCTTCCTCGGCCCTGGTGAGAGCCCGGAAGACATGATGGCCTCCGCTAGTTACCGCCCCCTTGTCGCCGTACTTCAAGGGCTCAGAGCACACGACGAACGGGTCATCGAACGGATGATCCTCAGGACCACCACCGCCCGTGGGCAGGCCGGCCATGTGGTCGGACTGGATCCGCTCCACGAGAACGCCGACGCGGCCCCCGAGGACGAGGAAGGTCGAACGGCTACGCCGGTGGCTGGCGAGGACGAGGGCCCCAGCGAGGTCCCCGGTTCCGAAGGAGCCGAAGAACCCGCCGCCGGTAGCGGCCCTGTCGCTGCTCCCGGGGCCGCTTCGCCGCCGAGCGTGGAGTCAGTGCCGCTGCTGCGGTTCTCCCGGCCCCGGAACCCCGATGTCATCGCCGCCTTCCTGCGTACCCGCGTCCTGCGCCCCGACTCCGAGATCTGGCTGACCGGTCTCAACGCCCTGCGCCGCTGGGTGGACGAACACGGCAACGCGGACGTCCCCCTCGACGCGACCGCTCCGCAGAGCGGCGACCGAGCGGACGAGAAGACCTACGCGCTGGGATCCTGGGTCAGCGAGCAGCGACGCGCCTTCCGTCTCGGAACGCTGAAGGCCTGGCGCACCGATCTCCTGAACGAACTCGGCATGACCTGGTCGGTCGCGGACGCCCGGTTCTTCAAGAACCTGTCCGCGGCCCGCGCCTACCACGCGGCCCACGGCACGCTCGCCGCGCCGAAGGGCGCCTCGATCCAGGGGGTGGCCGTCGGTCAGTGGCTCGCCAATCTCCGTAAGACCGGCGGCCTGGGCGGGGACGTGGAGCGGGCGGTCGAGCGACGTGCCGCGCTGGAAGCGATCGATCCCGACTGGGATCCGCAGTGGCCTGTCGACTGGCAACGCCATTACGCCGCAGCCCTCGAACTCCTCGCCGAGGAGAACGGGCTCACCGAGGTGCTGCCCGGTGTCACCGTCCACGGCGTCGATGTCGGCAGCTGGCTCAGCCGGCAACGCGATCCCGCCGTGTGGCACAACCTCACACCCGAGCAGCGCGAGCGCCTTGAGCACGTTGGTATCCACCCCCACCCCGCCGCGAGCTCGGACGCTACTTCGGCCAGGAGCACCATCACCGCCTTCGAGCGGGGTCTGCAAGCCCTGGCCCAGTGGGTCCAGCGTGAAGGCCCGGACAGGCCGGTCCCCCGCGCGCACCTCGAAGAGATCCTCATCGACGGCCAGCCCGAGCCGACGCCCGTCAAGCTCGGGGTGTGGGTATCCAATACTCGGGCGCGGCGCGACAAGCTCTCGGCGGAACGGCGCACCGCTCTCACCGAACTCGGTGTGCGCTGGGCCTGACACGGGTGGCGTGCAGGGCCCGGCCTGGCGGCGCGGGCATCCCCGTCGGAGGCGTCATCGCCGTTACGCCGTGGGGAAGAGCGCGTGGCGAGCACCTCTCCATGGTCCGTACGGCCGCGCGCGATGTTGTACGCGTACAACATCGCGCGCGGGCCTCCCCCGGACGGTGAATGTTGTACGCGTACAACATTCGGGGAGAGCTCCCCCGGGCCGTGAATGTTGTACGCGTACAACATCGGGAGGCCCGTCCGACGCTTCGCAGGCGGAAGGCATAGCCCTTCAGCGGACGGGTGCCGCATCGCTGTGCCGGGTTGGTGGTTGGGCGGTTGGGATGTGCGGTGCCATCCGCTTCCGGCCGGTGGGTGTGGTGGCCTCGGCCGATGCAATCCCAGTCCGTGGGGCGAAGACACCGGCCGCGACGTGGTCCAGCGCTTCAGGGATCGGCCTGGCTTGCCCGGTCGGAGACGACCCTCTTTGGGCGTCAACCGGGTCACCTGCTGGGCGGACGAGTGCGAATGGCAGCCTGATCAGTGGCTGACGTTCAAGGCCGCGTACTCCGCGATTCCCAGTTCGGACAGCACGCCCCGGAGCCGCTCCAGGGCCGTCGATGCGTCCAAGTTCCCCGTGATTTCAAGGTCAAGATGGCATCGGCCCATGCCGCTGCCCGCACCCGTGACCTCGCCGTCGTACTCGAACGCCGTTTCCAACGCCTCCTCGACCTCGTCACGGTCGATCGGCAGTCCCACGAAGACGATCTCCACGAACACCGCGGTCCTCCTTCTCGGGGTGTGGATGTCACTGTCCTTGACGAGGCAGCGTCGCTCCCCGTTCGCGTGCCGGCTCGTCGCGGGCTCTCCCGATGTTGTACGCGTACAACATCGGGAGAGCCCGCCCCGCGTCGTGAATGTTGTACGCGTACAACATCGGGGAGGCCTCCCCCGGGCCGTGCGCCACTACGCAGCACTGAATCGGCTGCCCAGGTCGGTGCGCGCGGGCAGTCGCGGTCGTGCGCACCGCGTGCCTGCGCTTCAGGCCGGTGTGTTTTCACGCCGCGGTGCGAGGGCGCACTTCATCATCTGGGGCCTCTGCGCCGTCGACCGACTTGGCGGCGCCATTGGGGGATGCGATCGCGCCCGTGCGCTGAACCGGCGCCGCGAGTCGCTCACGGGCCTGCGGCCGCGTGCGGCCGGGGTGGTGACGGTTGGCCACTTCAGGATGTCGGTGGTCACCCCTGCGGCAAGGCCCTCGCTGCTTCGTTGCGGGGGAGCGGATGTTGTACGCGTACAACATCCGCTCCCCCGCGCGCGTGAGTCAGAGCTCGTCTATTTGTTGTCCGCCCGCTCCAGCAGCAGTCCCGCAAGCTTCTTCAGCTCCTCCGCGGGCATGTGATCGGCCAGAGCATCGGCGACCTGCTCCACGTGGCCGAGCTCGATGACCGCCCGTTCTGCCGGCACGGCGGGGTGCCGTGCTGCGCTTTGTGTGGGGACCGGGGTCGTCGGTCGAGCGGCTGCTTTCGCTGCCTCCGGTGTGGGGGAGTGCCCGGTATCCGGGGTTTCGGGAACGGCAGGAGCGGCAGGAGCGGACTGTGCTGCGGGCGCCGTCTCGCGCGCCGGCGTAGCCGGGGCTGCCGGAGAGTCAGCCGCCGGGCCGGTGGGTTCCTGGCCTTCCGGGCCGGGGGAGGGGCGGTCGGGTTGCGCCGGTTCCACGGTGTTCTGCGTGCGGCCCCTTGCCTCTGCGAGGAGGGCACGTTCGGCCTCCCGCTCAGCGGACCGTGCTGCCTTCTCGTCCTTCAGGACGTGCAGCAGCTCAGCGGCGGTCATCAGGCCCTGGTGGTCTTTCAGGTGCCGGACGAGAAGGCGTCCGTCTCGTTCCGGAAGGTCGCCGGAACTGAGCATCCGCTGGATCTCTTCGGGCAGCTCGAGCAGGGACAGTTGGTGCGTGACCCAGGACCGGTCCTTGCCCAGGTTCTCTGCCGCCCGGGTGCGAGCTCCACGCACTGATTCTTCGGCACAGACCTCGACGAGTTCGTTGATGCCGCGGGCTCGTTCGATGATGTCGAAGTCTGCGCGGTCCAGGTTCTCCTTGAGGAGATGGTTTATGAACGTCTCGCGAGAGGCTGCCAGTTCGTCACGGACGACGAAGTCCAGGGCGTCCAGGCCGACCTGAGAGGCGCTGCGATAGCGGCGTTCACCGTTGACGAGGATGTGCCCGGCCTCGCCGATGCGGTCCTCGTGGTCCGGCCACAGGTTCAGATAGACGTCGCGGGAGACGGCCACGCAGGCGGCAAGCTGTGCCGCTCGCAGTTCCTCACCGAAGCGGGTCAGTTCTTCCTTGGTGCCGAAGTTGCGCCGCGGGTTGAGGGGGGTGGGTGCCACCTCGTTGAGGCGCAGGCGGACGAGTTCGTACGCCGGCAGGTCGCCTTGGGTGACGGCCTTCGCTCGGCCGCGTGCGCTGCGGCCGCGGGGGACGTTTCCGAAGGAAGCGCCTGTTCCGAGGCGGTCGGCGGCCTTCATCCGTTCACCGCCATCGCGATGGTGCGCAGGACCTCGGACTGTTCGCAGTCGGGGGCCGACGTGAGCAGTGGCTGCTTGAGGCGGGCTGCTTCGCGCTGTTCCTTGCGCTCGGGAATCACGCCCAGAACGGGCGGGTCCCCGATGGCCTTCCAGCTGTCGAGGGAGGAGGTGGCGATGTATCCCTTACGGCTGTCGTACATGTTGACGATGAAGCCGATCTTGCTGATCTCTACGTCGAGGTCGGCCGTCAGGTCTTCGATCTGGTCGAAGAGCATGTCGTAGGCGTCCGCGGAGGAGTCTTCGGCCAGGACGGGGATCACGACGCCCGAGGCTTCGGGTTCCTCACCGTCGCGGGTGCGCCCGTAATACAGGGCGGTGTCCATGGAGTAGCCGAGACTGGGCGGGCAGTCGATGACGATGTAGTCGAACTCGCTCTCCAGTGGCTCGAGCGCCTTCTCCAGAGCGGTCTCCTTGATGCGCACGTGCCGGGTGGTTGCCAGCTTGGCGTCGAGCAGAAACGCGTCCTTGCAGCCGGGCAGCAGGAACAGGCGGCCGCCGAAGCTTCCCTCCTCTATCGGGACGAGCAGCTCGCGGAGCTTGCCCTTCCCTTCACCCAGCATGTGCTTGGCGAGACTCGGGTTGTCGATGGCGAGCATCGGGTAGCCGAGCTGCTTCGTCAGGTGGCACTGAGGGTCGAAGTCGATGAGCAGGACGCGCTGTCCGGCTTCGGCGAGTGCCTCGGCGATGCCGGCGGACGTCGCGGTCTTGCCGACTCCGCCCTTCTGATTGCCGAAGATCAGGCGTCGGGCGCCGGTTGTGCGGGGGACGCGGCGGGGGGAGGGGTTGCTGTCGAGCCAGAGCCGGATCGACTGGGCGATGCCTTGGTTGAAGGCGATACCGCGGTCCTTGCAGACGTCCTTGAACTGGCCGTACAGCCCGTTGGGAAGGTAGGTGGCGAACGAGGTTCCGCCGGAGGTGTCGACCTGCGGGCGCGGGGAATCCCCGGTTCTCCAGGCGTGGACACCTTCGGTGACGGCGTCCTTGATGTCCACGCCCAACTCGGCTGCGCGGACCTTGAGTTCTTGGCGTAGGGCTGCCGGCAGCTTCGCAACTACCTTTTCCCGATCATCGGGACTGTAAGGGACGGTCATGCGGGTACCTTACTCACCTCGTAGTCGATGGCAAGGCAACACCCCGCAGCGGGTGAGGGCGATCCGTCCGGCCGCGCCCCATGCCAACGCTCCCGTACTCACTGGGCGATCTGCCTCCTGCTCGCGCTGAACTTCCTGCTGACCCGGGGACGGGAGTGGGGGAGTTGCGCAGTGGGGGAGTGCCACAGGCGGCCGTGATCGGTGTGCCGGCGCCGCGGGCCCGGAGGGGATCCGTAGGAGGCACCGAGCGTCTGGAGACACAGCCCGGCCGGGTCCCTGTCCCCGGCCGGGCAGCTCAGCGGAAGGCGTGGACGTTCTCGGTCACCCATTGCTGAAACGTCCTGGCCGGAGTGCCGGTGATCCGGGACACCGTGTCACGCACCTTGAGCAGCTCGTCGTTGACGTCTCCACCCGTCAGGTCCAGCACCGCGTCAGCGGCTTCGTCGCCCAGGAAGTCGGCCATCTCCCGGTGGGCTTCCGCCCGGCTGATCCCGGCGAACGGCACCTGGCGCCCCAGCGCCGTGGCGACGGCCCCGACCTGCTGCCGGGGCGTGACCCTCTCCGGACCGGTCAGCGCGTACGTGCGCTCGTGGTGGCCGGATTGGGTCAGGGCCGCTCCAGCTACCGAGGCGATGTCCGCGGGGTGGATCGTGGGGAGACCGATGTCCGCATAGGGCACGCGGAGCGTTTCGTGCCTGCGAATCGCTCCTGACCACCACAGCGCGTTCGAGGCGAACTGCGTCGGCCGCAGGATCGTCCACGCCATGCCGCTGTCCTGCAGGAGCTGCTCGACAGCCAGGTTCTCGTGGGCGGGGCCCAGGTGCGGGTGGGTCTGGACGGTGATGGAGGAGACCAGCACGACGTGTTCCACGCCTGCCTGCCGGGCCGCCTCGATGATCTCGGCGTCCGATCCCAGGCGTGATACGAGAAAGAGCGAGCGGGCTCCCCGCATGGCGGGCTTCAGCGTGGCTGTCTCGGCGAAGTCACCGACTACGGCCTCGACTCCTTCCGCAAACGCGGCCCGTGCGGTGTCGCGGGTGAGTCCCCTCAGCGGTCCGGCGCCGAGCGCCTGGAGCTCCTTCAACAGCGCGCTTCCGATATTTCCGGTGGCTCCGGTCACGAGGATCATGAGGTCGTCTCCTGTGGTCAGGCGGTGATCAACACGCGTGACGTTAGGACCTCAACCAAACTTAAGGTCAAGGGCGTTGGCGAGCGCACGTGATCGCCGGCCCCGACGCGCCCGAAGGTACGCGACGATCGTGCGCCGGGCGTGCCCGGTTCGCGCGGCACGCCCGCTGCTACGGCGTACGAGAGGGCTGACGATCGACCGTGGCTGCCCCGGAGCTGCTCAACGCTGTGTCCACGCAGGCGTCCATGCAGGCGTCCAGACAGACTTCCTGACCTCGCTGCCGGGGCGGTCGGGGAAGTCGGGACGGTCGGGCTGTGCGGAGCCGAGGTAGGCGCGGAGTGTGGACAGGGCCGGGTGAGGGCTGTCGCGGCGCCAGATCAGCGAGTGCGGATAGACGGGCGTCGGGTCGGTCACCGGGATGCGGCGCAGGCCGTGGCCGGCGGGCCAGATGAGGCGGGTGTGCTCGCCCATGAACGTGGCCAGGGCGGGGGTGTCGGCAATGGTGTCGAGGAGAGCGTCGGAGCCGAAGTTGGGGCCGGTCGCCTCGATGGTGAGGCCGGCCTCGTCGACGAGGTCGTCGTAGTAGGCCGCCCACTCGGTGCCGGGGACGAGGCCGGGCATCCAGATCCGGTGCCCGGCGAGCTGGGCGAGCGGCACCGACCGGGCGTCCGCCAGCACATGGGCGGGGCCGGTGAGGAACTGGAGGGGCTCGTCGAGCACCCGGGCGGACTCGATGTCCTCGGGGAGGGGCCGGCCCGGCACGCCGACGGCGCGGAAGGACGCGTCGATCGCACCGGACCGGACGGCGGCGACGGCCGCCTCGATGTCGAACAGCATCAGCACGTCGAGCTCGATGTCGGGGTGTGCGCGGTGAAAGCCTCGCATCAGCCCCGCCTGTGCGCTGCGTGAAGCGATCACGTCGACGCGCAGCGGACGGCGGCCGGGCCGCACGGATGCGACGGCTCTCTCGGCAACGCGCAGCAGTTCGCGCGCCTGGGGCAGGAACGCCTGCCCGTCGATGGTGAGCTCGGCGCCGCGCGCCGTACGGGTGAACAGCCGCACACCGAGGTTCTTCTCCAGTACGGCGATGCGCTTGGAGACGGCTTGCTGGGTGAGGGCCAGATCGGCAGCGGCTTCCTGGAACTGGCCGGCGTCCGCGACGGCAACGAAGGTACGTACGGCTTCGAGATCCATGCCGGACCACGTTAGGGCACAACGTGTGGTTGTGGACGGTCGGCAAGCCGGTTGTTTGACCTGCTGCGGTGCTGCTCGTTTAGCTCTCATCGGTCAACGTCTGGTTGTTCGGGTGGGAGTCAGGGGCGTGCTGAACGTGAAGGGCAGGAGACCGCTCGGCCGGCGGTTCGGCTGGCTGTGGACCGCGTACGCGGTGAGTGCCTACGGGTCGGGGCTGGGGTTCGGCGCATTGCCGCTGATCGCTGTCCTGGCCCTGGACGCCAGTCCCGCCGAGGTGTCCGCGCTGTCGGCGGTGGGGCCTGCGGTGGGCGCGCTCATCGCGCTGCCGCTTGCGCCGTGGGTGGAGTTCCGGCGCAAGCGCCCGGTCATGATCGCGATGGATCTGACCCGGTTCGCGGCCATGGTGACGATCCCGGTCGCCTATGCCTTCGGATTGCTCGGTTTCGTCCAGATGCTCGTGGTCTCGGCCGTGGTCGCCTCAGCCCGGATCGCCTTCAACGCGTCCAGTGGCGCCTACCTCAAGGCTCTTGTCCGGCCGGATGACCTGCTGGTGGCCAACGCCCGGTTCGAGTCCACGAACTGGAGCTCCATCGCGGTCGGGCCACCGCTGGGCGGAGCGGCGATCGGTCTGTTCGGGCCGGTCGTCACCGTGGTGGCCGACGCGCTGAGCTATCTGCTGTCCGCCCTGTGCCTCACCGCTATCGGAGACGGGGAGGAAGCCCCGCAGAGGCCGGTGCCGCGCCCTGCCGGGGCGGGGGCGTTGCTCGACGGCTGGCGGCACATCCTGACGCATCCCGTCCTACGCGCGCTGTACCTCAACAACATGCTCGTCGGCGGTCTGATCATGGCCACCGAACCGCTGCTGGCCGTGCTCCTCCTACGCCAACTCGGTTTCCCGGCCTGGCAGTACGGCCTCGCCTTCGCGGTTCCCTGTCTCGGCGGGCTCATCGGCTCCCGGCTGGCCGGCCCTGTCGTAGCCCGTTACGGCCGGCACCGGGTGTTCCGGACCATCGGCACCCTGCGCGCCGTCTGGCTGATCGGTCTGGCCTTCGTCCGCCCGGGCATCGTCGGCCTGGTCACCGTGATGGCCGTCGAGCTGGCGATCATCATCAACATGAGCCTGTACACCCCGGTACTCGCTACGTACCGGCTCGAACACACCCCCAGGCATCTCGTCGCCCGCACTCTGTCTGCCTGGTCGATCGGCCAGCAGGTGTCCATCGCCGTCCTCACCGCGCTCGCCGGGCTGCTTGCCGACGCCACCAGCCCCCGCACAGCCCTCACGGCCGCGGGGTTGCTCATCCTGGCCACCCCGCTCCTGCTGCCCCGGGAGGACCTGATGGCGGCACACGAGCCGGAGCCGTCCCGCAGTCACTCATGAGGCGGCCGATAAACCTCATGTTCTAGGGCGAAAAGATCTTTCCGGGCAGGGACTGAACGGTGGGGCCCTTTTCGGTCCCTCTTCAGTCCCTCTTGAGAAAGTGCAGGTCAGAGGGCATATGGCGAAGCTTCGAGGGACTGAAGGGACTGAGAGGTCGCAGTTATCAGCGCTTCAGGAATACGTACCCTTTGTTTCGCGCGTGCACATACACACACACGCATGTAAGAGGGAACAGGGAAGTTCGGTCCCTTCAGTCCCTTCGGTCCCTCGTTTTGAGCAGTCACAAGCTTCTGACCTGCGCTTTTCCCAAAGGGACTGAAGAGGGACCGAAAGGGGCCCCACCGTTCAGTCCCTCCCGCGCGAGCCAGGCCCGACAGTGGCCCGACAGCAGCGACACGCCCGGCCGCCAGGCTCCTGGCATCCCGCGCCACCCGGCCGGACAAGCCCAACTTCCCAGGTGACAAAGGGACTGAAGGGACCAAGTCCGAAAACAGCCACACCTGCGCGCAAGCGCCTCCTGTAGGCTCTGTCGCAATTGAAAAACTCAGTCCCTTCGGTCCCTTATCCCACAGCAAGGACGCTGTGACCTGCATGTTTACCTGAGGGGCTGAGCATGTTGTTGGCCTTCGGCAAGGACGATCAGGGTGCCGCGTCACAGTGAGACCAGTGGGCCCCGCAGTGCGGGAACCACGAGTCCTTACGCTGTTGCGCGCTGGTGTGCCGGGAACGGCTGGCCCGTCCACCCTCTGGCAGCCGGCCGCAAGACCCCCGCCGGGAACTGCCCGCTGTGCCGCGAGGAACAGCACCAGCCGCGGGAATGCCCGTGCCACGCCGCAGGCAGGTGGTGTCACGGCTTCCACGCAGCGACTACGGACCCGGACCTTCTGGAAGCATGGTGGGGAAAGCACCCGCACCTGGGAGTCGGAGTGTCCTGCGGCCCGGCAGGCCTCGTCGTTCTCGACATCGACGCCCACAGTGCCGAAGTGCCCGACCGGAGCCGGCTGCTCCCCGGCATCGTGATTCACGAGAGCGTCAATCTCACAGGGCTCGCCTCCGGGTTCGACACGCTCGCTCTGCTGGCCGCGCTGCGCGGCCAGCAGAGCCCGGTGGACGACCACGGCACCCTTCGGGTACGTACCCCTTCAGGGGGACTGCACGTCTGGTACCGGACGCCGCCCGAAGGGCCGCGCTACCGGTCCTCCGTGGGTTCCAGCCCCAAAGCAGCCCTGGCCTGGCAGGTCGATGTCCGCTCCACCGGCGGCTACATCGTCACCCCGGCCACCCGCACGCCCGCCGGGACCTACACAGCGGTCGGCCCGGCCCGGCTCCCCGCGGTCCTCCCCGACTGGCTCGCGGCAGAACTCCGGCGCACGGGGCACCCGGTGCGCCAGGAATCCGTCCCGGTCCCGTCACCACGGCCCCGTTCACGACGACCGGCCGGGCAACGCGCCCACCAGCTTCTGGAAACGCTGCTGGCACAGGTGGAAGCATGCGCAGCAGCAACGGAGGGAACCGCCTTCACCGAAAAGCTCAACCGCGCCGCCTACACCGCAGGAGGCCTGATCGCCACCGGCCACCTCACCGAAACGCAGGCCCGCGACCTGCTGACCACAGCTGCTGACGCAGCACGACCCCACCGCAGCCGGCACAGCCTCTCCGTCATCGCCTCTGCCCTGTCCGCCGGCGCGAGCCGGCCGCTTCACCTCAAAGGACGCCCATGAGCAGCGCCGACAGCCCACGCTTCGACGCCACTGCCGCAGCGCAGCAGATGCTCGATCTCGAAGTCCGGGCAGAAGCCGAGGCAGGCCAGCCGAGCCTGCCCGCCCAGCAGACCGCCTCAGTCGTCTGTGAACAGCCTTCGCAGTCGGGCCGGCTGCCCGCCCTGCTCACGGACCGCGGCAACGCCAAGCTGTTCGCGGTGATGTTCGGTGATCAGTTCCGACACGTGGAGGGCCTGGGCTGGTACCACTGGGACCAGTACCGCTGGAAGCGCACGGGCGGTGAGAAGGCGGCGGTCTGGGCAGCCGGCGACCTTGCCGAGCAGATGCCCGCGAACGATCCCACCGGTCAGTTCACCGACCGGGAACTCGCCTCCCACCGCAGGCGCTCCATGTCGACCCCCGGGATCAAGGCCATGCTCACCCAGGCCAAGGCGTCCCCGGCCCTCGCCCTGGACCCGGACGTCCTGGACGGTGATCCCTATGTCCTATGCACTCCCGCGGGTGTCGTCGATCTTCACACCGGAGACCTCCACAAGCCCGACCCCGAGACGGACATGCACTCCCGGGCGACCAGCGTCGCCCCCGAGGCGATTCCCACTCCCCGCTGGCACCGCTTCCTCCACGACACCTTCGGTGACGACGCCAAGGGCGAGGAGACCATCCACTTCCTCCACCTGCTGCTCGGCTACTCCGTCACCGGAGACGTCGGCGCGCAGGTCCTGCCCTTCCTCTACGGCACCGGCGCCAACGGCAAGTCCGTCCTGCTGGACGTCATGACGCAGATCCTCGGCGACTACGCCCAGGCCGCCCCACCCGGCTTCCTCATGGAGAAGGGCAAGTTCTCCGAGCACTCCACCGAGCTGACCGAGCTGCACGGCCGCCGGATCGTCGTGTGCTCGGAACTCAAGCCGAACGACAAGTTCGACGAATCCCGGGTCAAGCTGCTGACCGGTGGCGACCGCATCATGGCCCGTCGCATGCGGCAGGACTTCTTCAGCTTCAACCCCACCCACAAGCTGTGGCTGCTGGGTAACCACCGCCCGGAAGTCGGGACCGGTGGCCACGCCTTCTGGCGACGGATCCGGCTGATCCCCTTCGAACGCGTCGTTCCGGCGATGCGCAAGATCGACAACCTGGCCAAGGAACTCGTACAGAGCGAAGGACCCGGCATCCTGCAGTGGCTCATCGAAGGGGCCAAGCTCTATCTCGCCACCCGCGACCCCCTGACCGGCCCCGCCACGGTCCGCACCGCCACCGAGGCCTACGCCACCACCGAGGACCACATCGGCCGCTTCCTCGCCGAATGCTGCACCACAGGGGCTCACGAGCGCGGCTCAGACCGTTCCCCGGGCGATCTCCGTGTCGAGCAGGGCCTGCTGTACGCCACCTACAGCAGCTGGTGCAGCGCCGGCGAAGGCATCCGGCCCGCCACGGCCCGCGCCTTCGCGACCCGCGTCCGCCAGGAACTCTCCCTCGCCTCGCCTGCCGACATGATGAAATCCAGCGGCAAGAAGTACTACCCGGGCCTCGGGCTCCTCTCCGACGACGAACCCAGGGCCGACCATGCCTGAGCCATCCGGCGGCTGCCCGCGCGCGGCCGGCGCCTATCCTGGACACGGTGCCCCCACCCGGGAACGTGCTCATCACACCCACTGCGGCCCGCAATCGGCCGACGACATCGAAAAGGGGCTGCGGTCATGAGTTCGCTGCTGAACGAGAGCGACCTCCGCCATGAGAACGCCGTGGTGTGGCTGGAGAACCCCGAAGAGCTCGACTACGTGCGCCAGGCCCTCGACAAGACGCCGCGGCGCCGCGGCAAACCCCGCTACGAACGGGACGGCCGCATGGTCGGCTACACCGAACTCGACGCCGAAGCCGAAGCCGATCCCGACAGCGGGCTCCAGCGCCGCCGTGTCTTCTTCCTCCTTCCGCACGACCGCGACGCGAAGCCTGACGGTCCGTACCACGAAGGCGCGCCCGGCGAGGCCGTGGACCCGCGCACCATCGAGCCCTGCCGTGTGGGGGACAAGACGCCCCGTTCCCAGCGCGGCCCCGCTGCGGGGATAGCGGCGACTCAGTGACCAAGAGGGTCTGAGTCCGGGCGTTCAGGGACTGGCGGCGGAGCGGAAATCGCTGAGCCGCTTCCTGATAACGCCTGGTCAGACTGCTTACCGGTACAGGAAAAGCGACTGAAGCGACTCAAGGTACGCATCTGTGACGCATCCGAGGCCGAGAGCGTAGGAGCCTGTAGTGCGAAGCTGAGTCGCTTCAGTCCCTGTCTGGCGGCCCGTACCTCTTTGACCTGCGGTTTCGTTCAGTTCCGGGCCAGCGATCAAAGAGACCGGAGCAGAGTCTCAAGGGTTTCGGTCGCTCGGGACACCAGCGACCGGGACAGAGAAGAAGGGGCCCGCGCGGGAGAACTCCGCACGGGCCCCTCAGGGGGCGATCAGGCCTTGGGCAGGGTGATGCCCAGTTCACGCATGGCGTCGGACGCGGGACCGCCTTCGGACCGTTCCGTCTTGTAGCCCTTCACTCCAGGGCTCACGGTGCGGGGGTCGACGGCCTCGGACGGGGCGCCGCTGCTGTAGAGCCCGTCGGGCTGCTGGTCGCGGTCGTGGGGGGCGAGCCAGAAGACCCGGCGGACGTAGGTGCCGGATGCGCGTGAGGGCCGGGCGCCGGGGCTGAGTGTGGCGTACCCGACGAGGCGCCCGGCCCGGTGATAGGGAGGCCGGCGGGTGCGGCCCGCGATGCGGTCGAGGGCCTGCCGTACGTAACCCAGAGAGCTGGTGTCCTCCAGCCACACGAGGTCGTGCTCGTGGGTGAGGTCCTCGGGGTCGATCAGGGCGCTCACGCACGCTCCTCGGTGTTGTCGGCGAGCAGGGCGATACCTGGGTAGTACTTTCTGGAGTTCGAGGTGGCCATCTCCTTGGGCGAACTGATGCCGATGACCTCGCGGACACGGGCGGCGAAGGCGCGTGAGGAGACCGGTGAGGCGCCCTCGCTCTCGCACCAGCGGGTGTAGGCGAGGTGCACCGTCTTCTGTTCGGCGCGCGCACCGGGCCGGACCTTGCAGGACTCGGCGAGGAAGCGCCCGAGGTGGTCCTCGGTCTCCGCGTACGCCGTCGTGGCCACCCGCACTCTCTCCGGCCCGGTGAGATCCTTGTCGCCGCCCAGGTAGCGGCGGGCCCCGGTGATCAGCCACGCCAGGATGCCGGGCCCCTCCTCGGTGACGAGGATGTCGGCGAGGTTGTCGACCTTGCGGATGTCGGGGACGACACGCTCGAAGGGCACCAGGCGCATCCGGCGCCAGAACGCGAAGCCGCCGGTGCCGACCTCGGGTCTGTGGTTGCCCAGCAGGAAGAGCTTGTGGGTGGGGACGAAGGAGAAGAAGTCCTGGCGCATCCGTCGGGCCTTGATGATGTCGCCGCCGGTGAGCAGCTTGACGCGGGCCTCGTCGAAGCGGTCGCCCGCCTTGAGTTCGGAGCAGACGATGACCCGGCGGCCGTGCAGCTCGGTGAGGTCCGTGGGGTGGCTCTCGAAGGGCTTGGCCATCAGGAATCCGGGCGGGGCCGCGTCGGCGTAGTCGCCCAGCAGTTTGACGAGCACGTCGAGCAGGACGCTCTTGCCGTTCTTGCCCATGCCGTAGAGGAACGCCAGGATCTGCGCGCCGACGTCTCCGGTGATGGCGTAGCCGAGCAGCAGATGCAGGAAGGAGATCATCTCCCTTCCCTCGGCGTCCGATCCGAAGGTGTCGGTCAGGAAGCGGTCCCAGCGGGGGGTGGGCATCTGCTGGGGCGAGACCGACGTGGCGCGTGAGTGGAATCCGGCGAGCGGGTCGGGCGGGCCGAGCGCCCCGGTGCGCAGGTCGACGACTCCGCCGGGTGTGCACAGGGCGTACGGGTCGGCGTCCAGGCGGGAGGCGTCCAGCAGCATGCCTTCGGCGGACTTGGCCTGGGTGAGCATGGACTTGATGCCAGGGGTCGACATGGCGCGGCGGCGCTCACGGCGCAGTTCCACGGTGTTGTACTCGCCGGTGGGGTCGGTGGTGGCCAGCGACTCGGCCATGTCGCCGGCGCTCCAGACGACTGTGTCGTGCTCGTCCGGCTCCCAGCGGTAGCCGGTCCACTTGTACCAGCCCAGGCCGTTGACGTGCCGGTAGTCCCGCGCGTATAGGTGGGCGAAGGTCTTCGCCATGCCCCGGTCGGTGAGGGAGTCGGGCAGCAGTCCGGAATCCGTCGTCCGGAACGGCCCGGCGGGCCTGCCGCGCAGGGGCGCGTCCGCGGCCCCGGCGCGTGGGTGCGGTGCGGTGGGCGCGCGTGACCAGGGCGTCTGGTCCTGCGGTGTCCTGGCCAGGATCTGCAGTGCTGTCGTGGCCGGGTCGAAGACGGCAGAACTCACGAGCGTCCTCCCGGGTAGAGGGGGCGTCGGGTGCCTGCGTCGAGTCCATTGCGCACGATGGTGGCCGCGCGGGTGTGCCGGCCGGGCCGGACATGTTCCGCGACGGCCAGCAGCGTGTCGTGTGCGGTGTGGTGGGAAAGGTGGCCCGCGGCCACCAGGCCGCCCAGGGTGAACGCCGCACGGTTGAGCTTGGCGGTGAAACCCGCACCCTGTTCGACGGCCGAGCAGGTGGCGACATCCGCCAGGACGCTTTCCAGCACACGCGCCGCGGCGGTGCGTCCGCCGCCTGCCGCGGCGACCGCCTGGCGGGCGCGGGACGGCGGGGTCCGGTGGGAAGGGGCCGTGGGCGCGGGCGTGTTCAGGTGGCCGGTGCGGGTGAGCTCGCCGGCCAGCCAGGCGGGCAGGGGGGCGGGCGTCCGGCAGTCGCCCACGGGTGTGTAGGTGCCGGCCGTCGTGGTGGTGCCCGGAGCGACGATGTATCCGCCCGTCGCACGTACGTCGACCTGCCAGGCCAGTGCCCGGCCGCGCCCCGAACCCGTCGAGCACAGCCAGTTCCGGCCGGCTCCTGCGCGGTACCACACGTGCATGCCGCCCGAGGGGGTACGGACCCGTAAGGTCGCCGGATCGGCTGCGGGGTCGGGCTCCCGGCGGAGTGCCGCCAGCAGGGCGAGGGAGTGGAAGCCGTTCTCCAGACCGGTCAGGTCCACGCCGTCGTGCACGGGGATTCCCGGCAGGAGCCGTCCACGCTCCGGGAGCGGGACGGCATGGGCGTCGATGTCGATCACGACGAGACCCGCCGGCCCGCAGGAGACCCCGACACCCGACCGCTGGTCATGGCCCCATCGGGCGCTGATCCGGCCGGGGTCCGTGGTCGCGGCGTGGAACCCGTGACACCACCGGCCGGCCGGGATGCAGGGGCAGCCGAGGTGTACGTGTCCGGGCTCGGCGCACGCGGGGCAGTTCCGTACGGGAGTCTTGCGGCCCGCGGCGAGCGGGTGCACCGGCCAGCCGGCCGCCGCACACCACCGCGCGATGGCCAGCATGTCCGGACGGAACGTGGAGTGCACGATGATGACGCCTTCTGACGATTCGGATGGGGAGTGCTGCCGCGGGTACGAGCCGCTGCCGGGGGAGGTGCGGTGGGGAGCCCTCCCACGGGAGCGGCGGCGTCTTGAGCGACTCCGGGTGCGCGAAGGGGCACGGACGGGAGGGCCTACGCCACGAACTGGGCCGGTGCCAGGACCGACGACGGGATGATGCCGGTCAGCGGCCGTCCGGGAATGCCGGTCAGTACGGGCGCCAGGGTGATGGTGGCCGCGAAGTTCTCGACGTCCTCCTGCCGCATGGTGATGCCCACGCGTGCGCGGCCCATCGTGTCGTCCGGGAGTGCGCGGGCGCCGATCAGGCAGGGCGCGTCGAGTTCGACGTAGCGTTTGAAGAGGGTCTCCATTCCCACCGGGGCCATGCGCCGCGGGTGGGTCATGGACTGCGCGGCCTGCAGAGCCGCTTCGAGCAGCAGCATTCCGGGGGCGTGGTCGACCGGGTGGTCGAAGAACAGCGAGTGTCCGGTGTCGACCCGCAGCTGCCAGAGACCGGGGGCTCCCGTGGGGGAGAGCGCCATGTCGTCGAGGGAGTCGCGGCCGAGAAGCTGTGGGGGTATCTCCGTCGCGGGTCTGCTCAGCGGGAGCGGGCGGATGAGGCCTGGCGCTCCGCGGCCGTTGCGCAGTCTTTGGTACACGGCCGGGGCCTGGACGGTTAACCGGGTGCGGGCGCCGGCCAGTTCGATGCCGTTGCGCACGGTGGTGATCTGGAGCGACAGCGCGGAGAGGCGGGTCCCCCGGTAGAGCGAGCTCAGGCACTTGACGTGCAGTTCGACGTGGCCGGAGAGGTCATGGGCGAGGGAGGCCGCAGGGGTGATCTCGTACGCGTAGGTGTCCCACAGCAGGTGGTGACCGAGCGGTACGCCGTATGCGGCGTGGCAGAGCAGCGGGAAGACCTGACGGACCGTCTCGTTGAGAAGCATCAGGTCGAGGTGTCCCTGACGCGTCACGTAGAAGCTGTGGGCGGTGGGCCAGTGGGCGGACACGGTGAACGTGTCGTCGTCCGTTCGGCTCCAACCGGTGAGGAGGACCTCGTCGGCGTTCGCCTTGTGGACGAACTCCTTCTGGACGAATTCGGGGCGCGGCGCAACGGCAGGGCGGTGCATACGGAACTCCCGGGAGATGTTGGGGCAGGTCCAAGTGCGGATGGCGCTGTCGTCGTGAGGTGGACGGTGCAGGCAACGATAGATAACATAGAGGTCGTTCTTTTTTTTGTCGAGCTGTACATGGGAGCTGAGATGGCGCGACCTACACAGGAAAGGGCTCTGAGGACCCGCGAGTTGATCGTGCTCGCGGCTGCGGAGGAGTTCGACAGGAACGGCTACGCGGGGGCGGCCATCACCAAGATCCTGGAGCGTGCGGGGGTGACCGCCGGCGCGCTGTACTTCCACTTCAAGTCGAAGCAGGAACTGGCGCTCGAGGTCATGAACGCACAGCCTCAGACAGTTGTGCCGCACCTTGCTTCGCGGGGACTGCAGCGGTTGGTGGATCTCACCTTGATCTGGTCACGGCAACTGCGTGAAGACGTGTTGCTGCGGGCGGGCGTGCGGCTGGCGGTGGAGCAGGGCGGCTTTGGCGTCCAGAACCTCAATGCCTACCAGAACTGGCAGGGAATCATGACGGATTGTCTGCAAGCAGCCGAGGAAGATGGCCAGTTGCGCCCAGGTGTGGACCCGGACCGGACGGCCACCTTCGTGGTGGGCGCGTGTACGGGTGTGCAGCTGTACGCGGAACTGCGCAACGGCAGGGAGGACCTTACTGAACAGGTGGTGCAGATGTGGCAGCTGCTGCTGCCGGGAGTCGCCGTTGCGGATCTCGCCGACAGGATCGATCTGAATCCGGAGCGGGGCAACAGCCGCGGTGCGCAGCCGGCCATGGGGTGACACCGGCGAGGGCGATGCCGGGGTGGAGGCCGCTTTCGGAGCGGGCCCCGGTGGTCATCGGGTTGGCGATGGCCACCGGGGCCCGCTCCGGCCGGGCAAGAGGAATGTTTCGGATGTCATGACGATCGTCGCTCCGAGAAGGTTCACTACTGACGGGCGGGGAGCCCGCGTCGATGGGGGGAGACACCATGAGTGAGGTACGGCGTCTACTGGACGGCAGACGGATCATGATCACCGGATCGTCCAGCGGGATCGGGGCTTCCGCGGCAAGGCTGTTCGCCGCGGAAGGAGCGCACGTCGCGCTGATGGCCCGCCGCAAGGAGCGGCTGGACGCGCTCGTCGAGGAGATCACCGCCGCCGGGGGACGGGCGGTGGCCGTGCCGGGGGACGTGGCCAGCGACGAGGACGTCGAGCGTGCTGTCGCGGTCACGGTCGACACCTTCGGCGGGCTGGACGCGGCGTTCAACAACGCCGGCTACGCGGTGGCGGGATCCCCGATCCACGAGACGGACCGAGCGGTCTTCGACCGGATCATGGACGTCAACGTGCGGGGCGTGTGGAACTGCCTGCACAGCCAGATCCCGGCCATGCTGTCCACCGGCCGCCACGCGGCGGTGGTGAACACCTCCAGCATCGGCGGAGTCAGGGCCACCGGAGCCGCCGCGGCGTACGTGGCCGCCAAGCACGCGGTCATCGGTCTGACCAAGGCGGCCGCTCTCGAGTACGGCGAGCAGGGCATCCGCGTCAACGCCCTGGTGGTGGGCAGCACGCGCACCGAGATGATGGAAGAGGTCCTGGCTCAGGCCCCGGACCTGGAAACGTCCTTCGTCGAGAAATCGGTCCAGAAGCGCATGGCCGACCCCGTGGAAGTGGCCCAGGCGGCGGCCTGGCTGTGCAGTGACCGGTCGTCGTTCGTCACCGGTGCCAGCCTGTCGGTGGACGGCGGCTGGAGCGCCGTCTGAGGCTGTCCGTTGCGGTTTCGCCGGGCAGGGCCGTGGACCGGCCCGGCCCGGCGGGACCCGGTTTCCGTGCGCACCCCGCGCCTGCCGGGGGGACACAAGTCGCCTCAGGACGGGGGCACTTGCCGAAGCCTCATCCGGTCCTCGCCGGTTGTGCGGTGTCCCGCGACGCGGCCCGTAGGTTCGGATACCGGCTCGCGGAAGGCGCGGTCGCCGAACTGACACCTGCGGAGGACCGCCGTGCCCGACCTGTCTGGAATCGTCAAGGCGTACGACGTTCGCGGTGTGGTCCCGGACGAGTGGGACGAGTCGCTGGCGGAGCTGTTCGGGTCCGCCTTCGTCGAGGTGACGGGTGCACAGGCGGTCGTCGTCGGGCACGACATGCGGCCCTCGTCGCCCGGGCTCTCCCACTCCTTCGCCCAGGGCGTCGCGCTGCGCGGCGCGGATGTGATCGAGATCGGGCTGTGCTCCACGGACGAGCTGTACTACGCGAGCGGGTCCTGGGGCCTGCCGGGGGCGATGTTCACCGCTTCGCACAACCCGGCCCGGTACAACGGCATCAAGATGTGCCGGGCCGGGGCGGTCCCGGTCGGGCAGGACACGGGCCTGGCACGGATCCGCGAGCTCGTCGAACGCTGGGCCGTCTCCGGTGCGCCGCCCCTGCTGAAGCCGGTCGGCGCGATCGAGCGGCGCGATGTGCTCGGCGCGTACGCGGAGCACCTGCGGGGGCTGGTCGACCTGTCCGGGATCCGCCGGCTGAAGGTGGTCGTGGACGCCGGCAACGGCATGGGCGGCCACACCGTACCGACCGTCTTCGCGGGGCTGCCGCTCGATCTCGTTCCTCTCTACTTCGAGCTGGACGGTACGTTCCCGAACCACGAGGCCAACCCGCTGGACCCGAAGAACATCGTGGACCTGCAGGCCCGGGTGCGGGAGTCCGGCGCCGATCTGGGCATCGCCTTCGACGGGGACGCGGACCGCTGCTTCGTGATCGACGAGTGGGGCGAGCCGGTCTCCCCCTCGGTGATCACCGCGCTGGTCGCCGTCCGGGAGCTGGCCAAGGCTCCGGGCGCCACGGTCCTGCACAACCTGATCACGTCCTGGGCGGTGCCGGAGGTCATCGAGGAGAGCGGAGGCAAGCCCGTCCGTACCCGGGTGGGGCACTCCTTCATCAAGGACGAAATGGCCAGGACCGGGGCGGTCTTCGGAGGCGAGCACTCCGCGCACTACTACTTCCGCGACTTCTGGAACGCCGACACGGGGATGCTCGCCGCTCTGCACGTCCTCGCCGCGCTCGGCGGCCAGAGCAGACCGCTGTCCGAACTGGTCGCCCAGTACGACAGGTACGCCGCGTCGGGCGAGATCAACAGCACCGTCGACGATCAGCACGCCCGTCTGGCAGCGGTCCGGGCCGCGTACGAGAGCCGGCCGCAGACCGAGCTCGACGAGCTGGACGGCCTGACCGTCATCACCCCGGACTGGTGGTTCAACCTGCGCGCCTCGAACACCGAACCGCTGCTGCGGCTCAACGTCGAAGCCCGGGACGCCCGGACCTGCGCCAGGGTGCGGGACGAAGCGCTGGCCCTCATCCTCGGCTGAGTGACGGGGGAGTACCGGTCCTCAGCTACCGAACGGAATCGGTAGCTGAACCGGTCCGGCGGCAAAGACGCAGCTCCCGCACCGCGGAGGAGCTTGAGGAGCGACCGAAGCGACCGAAGGCCTCTGTCTATGACGCGCACGGTCTCCGCACGGAGGCGAAGGGCCGGGCTCATAATCCCGGCCTTGCGTCGCTTGAGACGCTGTCCCCTCGGCTGACCCCTGTGACCTGCGCGTTTCTCCGGCCTCGGGGTGGAGCGACTCAGTAGCTGCGTAGCTCCGCCCCGGGCTGCGCCGGTCTCAGACCTTCGGAAGCGTGATGCCGAGCTCCCGCATGGCCGCGGACTCGGGCCCGCCCTCGGAGCGCTGTGTCTTGTAGCCCTTGATCCGGGGCGCGATGGTGCGGGGATCGACTGCCTCGGAGGGGGCTCCATATGCGTAGAGGCCGTCGGGGGCACTGTCCCGGTCGTGGGGGAGGAGCCAGAACACGCGACGCAGGAAGGTGCCCGAGGTGTGCGAGGAGTGGGCGGTCGGGCCGAGGAGGGCGTAACCGACCATTCTGCCGCCGCGATGGTACGCCGGCTTCCCGCGCCGGTTGGGGAGCCGGTCCAGGCTCTGGCGTACGTAGTTCAGGGAACTGACGTCCTCCAGCCAGACCAGGTCGCTCTCGTGAGCGATCTGCTCGGGATCGATCAGAGCGCTCATGAGTTTGCTCCCGCTTCCGCGTTGAGCCCGATACCGGGATAGAACTTGCGCTGATTCGAAAAGACCATGTCTTTCGGGGTGGCGATGCCCACGGTCTCGCGCACCCGGGCCGCGAAGGCCCGGGAGGAGACGGGGGACGCCCCTTCGAGCTGGCACCAGGCTCTGTAGCTGCTGTACAGCCGGCTCTGCTCCGCACGCACCTCCGGTCCCAGGAAGCAGCGTTCCGTGAGGAATCTGCCCATGTGGTCCTCGGTCTCGGCATAGGCGGTGGTGGCGGTACGGACCTGCTGGGGGCCGGTGAGGTCGCGCGGACCGGTGAGATAGCGGCGGGCCCCCGTGATGAGCCAGTGCAGGATGCCGGGTCCTTCCTCGGAGACGAGAAGATCCGCGAGGTTGTCGACCTTGCGGTCGTCGGCGACGATCCGGTCGAACGGGATCAGCTTCATCCGACGCCAGAACGCGTACCCGCCGGTGCCGACTTCGGGGCGGTGGTTGCCCAGCAGCCAGAGCTTGTGGGTGGGGGTGAAGGAGAAGAAGTCCTGCCGCATCCGGCGGGCCTTGATCCGGTCGCCACCGGTCAGCAGCTTCACCCGGGCCTCGTCGAAACGGTCCCCGGGCTTCAGCTCGGAGCAGACGATGATGCGACGCCCGTGGAGCTCGGCCAGATCGGTCGGGTGTCCTTCGAAGGGCCGGGCCATGAGGAAGCCGGGTGGGGCCGCGTCGGCGTAGTCGCCCAGGAGCTTCACCATGACGTCCAACAGGACCGACTTGCCGTTCTTTCCCTGCCCGTAGAGGAAGGGCATGATCTGTGCGCCGACGTCGCCGGTGATCGAGTACCCCAGCAGCTCGTGCAGGAAGTCGATCATCTGACGGCCGGTGCTGTCGTCGCCGAACGTGTCGGTGAGGAAGTTCTCCCAGCGCGGGGTCGCCATCGGGCGCGGCGCGACGCTCGTGGCGCGGGAGTGGTAGTGCTTCTCCGGATCGGGGGCGGAGAGCATGCCGGTGGTCAGATCGACGACGCCCTCGGGTGTGCAGAGGGCGTAGGGGTCGGCGTCCAGGAGTGAGGCGTTGAGGACCATGCCCGGTGCGGCCTTGGCCTGCGTGAGCATGGCCTTCATCCCCGAGGTGGACAGCGCGCGGCGACGGTGGCGGCGCAGCGCGCTGTCGCTGTGCCGGGCGCGGGAGTCCTTCTCGGCGAACGCCTCGGCCATTTCGCCCGCGGCCCAGATGACGGCGTCGTCCTCGTCGACCGTCCAGCGGTAGCCCGACCACTTGAACCAGCCGAGCCCCGGTACGTGGCGGAAGTCGCACCCGTAGAGCTGAACGAACAGTTTGGCGTTGCCGCGGTCGCTGAGGGTGTCGGGGAGCAGCCCGTTCTCGTCGGCGGGGACGGGGGAGGCTCTCTCGGAGGGAGCCTCGGGGGTGGCGAGCTGCATGATCTGCCGGGCGATCTCGACCGGATCAAAGAGCCCTTCCGGAGCGAAGGGCGTCTCGTTCACGAGCGGTCTCCCAGGTCGAGGGGCCGCCGGCTGCCGGCGACCAGGCCGCTGTGGATGATCCGCGCGGCCCGGCGGTGCTGGCCGGGCCGCGCCTGTGCGGCGGCAGCCAGGAGTGCGCTCTCGGCATCGGTGAGGTTCATGCGTCCGGCACCGACGAGTCCGCCGGCGGTGAAGGCCGCCCGGTTGAGTTTGTCGCTGAACCCGGCGCCTTCGGTGACGGCGCCGCAGTCCAGCACCGCGCTCAGGACGGTGGAGAGTGTTCTGGCGGCAGCGTTCCTTCCGCCGCCGGCCGCGATGACCGCGGCGCGAGCGCGGCCCGGTACGGATGCCGCGGTGCGGGCGGCGGGTGGTGGGGCACGGTGCCCCGTACGTACCAGCTCCGCTGCCAGCCAGCGGGGCAGCGGAGCCGGGGCCCGGGCCGGGAGACAGGCGGTGTAGGTGCCGGCGGCTGTGGTGGTGCCGGGGGCGATGATGTATCCGCCGTGCGCCCGGACGTCCACCTGCCACGCCAGCGCCCTTCTGGTGCCGGACCCGGTCGAGCACTGCCAGGCGTCGTTGCTGTCGACCGCGTACCAGAGGTGCAGCCCGCCGGAAGGGGTGCGGACGCGCAGCGTGGTGGTGTCCTGCGCGGGATCGTCCTGCCCGCGCAGAGCGGCGAGCAGGGCCAGGCTCTGGAAGCCGTGCCGCAGTCCGTTCAGGGAAATCGATGGGGGGATGTGAATGCCCGGCAGGAGCCGGTCGTGCTCGGGGGGTGGTGCGAGGTGGGAGTCGACATCGATCACCAGGAGTCCGGCCGGTCCGCAGGCCACTCCCACGCCGAACCGCGGCTGCCGGCCCCACCAGGCGGCGATGCGGGCCCGGTCGGTGGTGGCGCAGTGAAAGCCGTGGCACCACCGACCGGCGGGGATGCACGGGCACTGATCGGGTGCGTGGCTGCGCGACTGGCAGTCGGCACAGTTCGCCGCCGGTGTCTTACGGCCGGGGGCCAGGGGGTGGACGGGCCAGTTGCGTTCCGCGCACCACAACGCCGTGGCCAGGGGAGTGGAAGGCCGGGCGAAAGCCGTGTCGGTGACTGCTCGGTCTATCGGGTCGCTGCTCGGTAACCCCAGGTCAGTGGGCATGGAATGGTCCTCTCAGCGACCGAAGCGACCCAGTGCGGGAATTGTCTCCACCACACGGTTTTGGCGGTGGTGGCCGCATGCGCCGGGGGCGGGTGCGCCTCGGACAGCAGAGGGACATGGGCTCCGTAGTGCTCGGAGATCCGTGGGTCCGGTGCGAGAGGTGGCTGGGCGGCAGGCGCCGACGCGACGTCGGATGCCCGCGTGCCGTGGAGCCGCGGTGACGTCGGATGCGTACGTTCCGTCAGGGAGCGGCCAGGTTCCGGGGCGGGAGCGGTGTCCGGCACCCGGCCCCTGACACCGCTTCAGGCAGCCGGTGCCGCCTGGTGACGCAACGAGATACCTGGTAGCGAGCATGCCATCCCCCCGGGGCGTGCTTGGTGTACTGCTCAGTGGCGCGGCCCCGCCCGGCCTCTCCCGGCAGGGGGTGCTGCGGCCACGTGCGGCCGCTCGGTCCAGCATCCGCACCTTGGTTTGCAGTTGCGCAACTAGAAAATAACGGTGGCCCGGTTTTCTGTCGAGGGAGGGACGGGGGCCGCCGCGTTAGGAACGCGTCAAGGGGCCGGTGGGAGGGAGTGTGTCGGCGCAGGTGATGACGCCGAAACCGCCCGCCGGACGTGCCGTTTCGGCCGGGTGGCGCCGGGCTTTCCGCGGCACCCCCGGTGCCGCGGCGGGAGGCGTGGGGAAGCCTCCGCGGTACGCCCTCCGGGGTCTCGGACACCGCCGGACCTGGGAGATCGGTTCGTACGAGGGCGCCGTCCCGCACGGGCCGGCCGGCAGGTGCGGGCGCCGGGGTGGTCGCCGAAAGCGCCTTCGGCTGCCGGCGGTTCGCTTCCCGCCCTTGCGGAGGATGCACCTCCACATCTCGTCCCATGCTTTGGCCGAAGCGGGCTAGAGATAAAACCGGGGGGTACGTATCTTTGGTTCCGGCGGCGATGCGAAGCGTCCGACCGCTCACCAAACCGCGACTCTGGGGGATAGATGTCAACGGTAGACATGTTCCGGTACGCGATCCCGACCCACCGGCCGTCGTCGGGCGGCGTGAACGGTTCGCCCGCCCTGTCCGGCTATGGTCCACTCACTTCCACGGTACCCAAGGAGCTGGTGCACCGAGCCGCTGTCGCGGAGGTGCTGCTCACCGGATGGGAGCGGCACGAGGACACGCGCTTCGCGGTCACGGCCCAGTGGCCCCGGGGCCACAGCTTCTTCACCCCGGTCAACGGCACGCACTACGACCCGATGATGGTGGCGGAAACAATCCGCCAAGTCGGTTCGCTATTGGCTCACGCGGAGTTCGACGTGCCGGCCGGTCACCAGTTCCTGATGCACGACCTCGAAGTGGCCGTGCAGCCCCAGCACCTGGGGCTGGAGGGCGTTCCCGCCGCGCTGGACATCGAGGTCACCTACACGGAGGTGAAGCAGCGGCGCCAAGGCCACGCCGGCGCCCGCTACGAGGTGGTCATCCGTCGCGACGGGCACGTCGTGGCCACGGGCACCGCCGCCTACACCTGCGTCAGCCCCGATGTCTACCGGCGCGTCCGCGGCAGCCGGCTGTCCGGCGGTCGCCCTGCGCTGCGGCTCTGCGCCCCGGTCTCCCCGCAGAGTGTCGGACGGATGTCGCCCACCGACGTGGTGCTCTCGCCGCTGGGAGAAGCCGGAACCTGGCAGCTGAGAGTGGACACGCGCCACCCGATCCTGTTCGACCACCCGGTGGACCACATCCCCGGCATGGTCCTCGTGGAAGCCGCCCGGCAGGCCACCATCGCCGTACTCAGCCGCACGTCGCCGGACACCTACGGCTTACTGCCGACCCGGGTCACCGCTCGGTTCCAGCGGTACGCCGAGCTCGACAGCCCTTGCACGATCGAGGCGCACGAGCTCCCCGCGGGTCCGGGGCAGAGCCTGGTCCTCGTGTCCGGCCGGCAGGACGGCCAGCCCCTCTTCGACGCCACCGTCACCGCCCGCGGCGTCCACGTCTGACGCAGCGCCCTGCACCCTTCAGAGGCAACTCGTATCCAGGGGGACAGATGATTCTTGTGACGGGAGCAACGGGAACAGTGGGGCGCCTGGCGCTGGAGCGGCTGCCTGCCGACTGCGCGGTCCGCGTCCTGGCCAGGGATCCGTCCCGGGTAGCCGTTCCGCGCAAGGGCGTGGAGGTGGTACGGGCCGACTACCGCGACCCGGCCAGTCTGGGGAAGGCACTCAGGGGTGTGCACCGTGCTCTGCTGGTGACCAGCCGGGTGGGAGGGGACGACGACGTCGTGTTCCTGCGCGCCGCGCGCCGGGCCGGGGTCAGGCGGGTGACGAAGCTGTCGGCGGCCGCCGTCGTCGACGTCCGTGCCCAAGACCTCATCACCAGGTGGCAGCGCGACTGCGAAGCGGCGCTGACCTCCTCGGGGCTCGAATGGACCCTGCTGCGCCCCCGCGCGTTCATGTCCAACGTCCTGTCATGGGCCTCCTCCGTTCGCACCGAGAGCCTGGTCCGCGGGCTGTACGGACACGCCCCCAACGCCTGTGTGCACCCGAGGGACATCGCCGACGTGGCCGTCCTCGCCCTCACCGAGGACGGCCACGCCGGGCGGGCCTACACCCTGACCGGGCCGCAGCCGCTCAGCGCCGTGGAACAGGTGGAGCAGCTCGCGGAGGTGCTCGGCCGCCGGCTGCGGTTCGAGGAGATGGAACCGCCCCAGGCGCGTGCGGCGCTGCTGCGGCGCCATTCCGGTTCGATGGCGGACGCCCTGCTGGACAGCGCGCTGCGCCAGAAGGCCGGTAGCAAGGCGCAAGTGCTGGACACGGTCCGGGCGGTGACGGGCGGTGAGCCGAGATCGTTCCGCTCCTGGGCGCAGGAACACGCGGGTGCTTTCGGGCCCGCGCGGGAACAGGCGACGCGGTCCACTAAATTCTCCGAAAGGGGCTCCCCACTGACAGGACATGCCGTCAGCCTGTAAGATACATACTTGACGGTTTTTTTCAGGTAGGGGTTCACGGGACCCAGCGACATCGGGAAGGGAGGGAGACAGTGGTCAAGCAGGACCGGGCGGTTCGTACCCGCCAGACCATCCTGACGGCAGCCGCGAAGGTGTTCGAGGAACGTGGATACCAGGCCGCCACCATCACTGAGATCCTCGCCACCGCCAGCGTGACGAAGGGGGCCCTGTACTTCCACTTCCAGTCCAAGGACCACCTGGCCGAGGGTGTACTGGCGGAGCAGGACCAGCGGTTGGTGGTCCCCACCCGCAAGTGCAAGGTCCAGGAGATCGTCGATACCGTCGCCCTCCACGCGTACCGTCTGCAGACCGACCCCATGGTCAGGGCCGGGGTGCGCCTGTCGTTGGACCAGCAGGCGACCGAACTCGACCGCAGCGGACCCTTCCTGCGCTGGGCCGAGGTCGTCGGAAGGCTTCTGGAGGAGGCGCAGGGGGAGCTGCTGCCCCACGTGGTCCCGTCCGAGACGGCCGACGTGCTGGTGGGCTCCTTCGCCGGTGTCCAGGCCATGTCGCAGATCATCAGCGGATACCAGGACCTGGACCAGCGGGTGTCGCGACTGCTGCGCCACATCCTGCCCAACGTCGTGCTGTCCTCCGTGCTCGCGACCGTGGACATGTCCGAAGGCCGTGGCGCTGCGGTCTACCGGGAGGCCGGTGGCACCCAGTCGCTGGAAGAGCGGCAACCGGTGGCCACCACCGCGAGCTGACGACGGGCCTCGCCTCGACCGGTCCCGCTCCGGGCCGGACCGGTCACCCCGCGGAGCGGACGTCACCTTCCACGGCCAGGTACGCGGCCAGGGTCTCGTCCAGGCCTCCGCCGTCGGAGGCCCAGGCGATATAGCCGTCGGGGCGCACGAGCAGGGCTTCGCAAGGCACCACTGCCACCGGTTCGGCACGTACGACCCGCAGGGAGCAGCCCCAGCGCCGCGCGGCCTTCTCGTGCTGTCCGGCCGCGTCCGTGCCGAACAGGAGCAGCAGCATCCGGCCCTCCTGCAGCAGGCTGATCACGTCGGCCGGTCCCGACTCCGTGGTCAGGGCGATGTTCTGCAGGAACTTCCCCTCCCACGGCGAAGGGGCGGGGGAGCGCGCCGGAAGCACGGTGTCCTGGGCGCTGATCATCCCGGCGAGATGGGACCCGCCCCGGTCGTCGACGAGCAGCCCGCTGATCAGGCTCCGCAGCGAATCGAGCCGGACCTCCGGGTTCATCAGGGACACCTGCGCGCGGACGTTGGCGATGACGCGCTCTGCGGCGGGCCGGCGCTCGGTCTCGTAGGAGTCCAGCAGGCTCTCGCTCGCCGATCCCCGCACGGTGGCCGCCAGCTTCCAGGCCAGATTCAGGGAGTCGAGGAGCCCGGTGCTCAAGCCCTGCCCCCCGATGGGGAAGTGAAGATGCGCGGCGTCTCCCGCCAGCAGCACGCGTTTTTCCCGGTAGGCACGGGCCAGGCGCGCGTAATCGCTGAACCGGCTGAGCCAGCGGGGTGAACTCATGGCGATGTCCCGGCCCATGATGTGCGAGGTCTCCCTGCGCAGTTCCTCCAGCGACAGAGGACGGCCGCGGTCGGCGCCGGGCTGCGTGAAGTTGGCGGTACGGATGTGCGTCTCGCCGTCGGCGGCTTCTCCGACGACGACCCAGCCGTTCGCCGTGCGGTGCCATCCGGCGCTCAGGGCGTGGGGGTCGTCCAGGCGCACGAGGCCCATCATGGCCGAGACCGAGGCGTCGTACGTGTCGGAGAGGATGCCCGCCTGTTCGCGTACGGTCCCCCGCGCGCCGTCGGCGCCGACCACGTAGTCCGCTTCGTAGTCCACGGGTCCTCGCGGCCCTTCGGCCAGCACGGCTACCCGGTCCGGCAGTTGGCGGATCCCGACCATGCGGTGCTCACGCAGCACGCGCGCCCCGGCGGCGCGGGCGCGGCTCTCGAAGAGCCGCTCGATATCGGCCTGTGTCCGTTTGAGGACCGGTTCGGGTTCGGCGGCGGGCGCGGTGATGCGCAGCCCCGGGATGCCGGCGAAGTGGAACGGGCTGCTGACCGTGCCCGACGGCCGGGACGGTTCCGGGGCCGGCAGGTACCCCCGGCGGGCCAGTGTCTGGACCGTGCGGGCATGCAGCGTGGTGGCCTTGGGCCTCTTCGATGTGGAGGCTTCCCGTTCCAGGACGAGTGCGTCCACGCCGTACCTGACCAGTTCGGCGGCGAGTAACATGCCGACTGGTCCTCCCCCGACTACGACCACTTGCGTACGTATCGGGCGCACCATCCGGGGCTCCTCGTCCGAGACCTGCTGTCTCGGATATGCGCCGCGGGGCGGGCACTGCCGCTCCGGTCAGCGGCGCGACAGCGGCACGGAATTTACCGGAGTACCGCGGCCGTGCGGTGATTGTCAGGAGTCTTAACGGACAATTAGCACCTGCCGCCCGGTGCGCGGAGAGGCTGCGAGGAGGACCGGAAAACCGTGCTCGCGGTTTGTTAATCTGCTCGGATCGAGTCCTATGGAGCCCGGCTTCGGCTCGATGGCCGCACGCCCCGCATCCGCAGCAACGGAGGGCCCGGATGGCTCAGCAAGACCGCGCGCTGCGCACGCGTGAGGCACTGGTCGAGTCGGCCGCCGAGATCTTCGACAGGGAGGGCTTCTCGCTCGCGTCCCTGGCCATGATCAGCTCCCGCGCGGGAGTGAGCAACGGCGCCCTCCACTTCCACTTCGCCAGCAAGGCAATGCTGGCGCATGCGGTCGCCGAGGCGGCCGAGCAGCGGCTCACCCGGCTCACCGGCCGGTACGAGGGCCGGTTTCCCGGCGGCTCTCTGCAGCTCCTGATCGACACGACGCACGACCTGGTCCGAGGTCTCGGGGAGGACGTGCTCCTGCGGGTCGGCTTCGATGCCGCGCGAAGCCTCCACGAGTCCGGTGCGTCGGCCGGTTCCCGTCGTCTCTGGGCATCCTGGGTGCGGGAGACCCTTGAGCGTGCCCGCGGGGAGGGTGCGCTGAGGCAGGATGCTCCCGCGGATGCCGTTGCGGCCGCCCTGGTGGCCACGACGCTCGGCCTGGGCGTCCTGACGCAGAGTCCGCCCGTCCCCCGCGCGGACACCGTGACGCACCTCTGGGGCCTGCTGCTTCCCGTACTTGAGGCGGGCGGCGTCGCGGGCCGCCTCATGCCGTCCGGCACCCCGGCCGCAGCGGACCGAGGCTTCTTCCCGGCTCCCGGGCCGGCCGGATCAGGACGAGTCGTGCGCGACGTACCCGATGGGTGAGCGGTGCCCTTCGACGCGCGTCGGCGAGCCACCGGGTTCCAGTGCGCGCAGGATCTCGGGGCGTGCCACGGACCGGAGGATGAGCCGCCAGTACGCGGTGAGTGTCGCGGCGGAGAACCACGCGGGGTCGTCCCGCCCGAGCATCTCGAAGCCCGTGGTGGCCGCGACGATGCCGTCGGCCGCCGCGGAGTATTCGATGCCGTCGATCAGGAGAGCCTCGTCGGACGCCTCCGCCAGCAGCTGGCGCACGCATACCTGCCACTCCTGATGGAGGGTGGGCCCGGAGTCGTGAGGGGCCTCGTAGCTGAGCTTGAACCCGGCGCGTGCCACGACATCCCGGCGCAGTCGCTCCGCCAGGGCGTGCGAGGTGTTCGTCAGACGCTGCAGCGCGTTCATGCCGGGCCGCTGGGCAAGCCATGCCTCACGGCGCAGACTCACGCCGGCCGACGCTTCGACGGTGGCGGCCACGGCGGCCTTGTTCTCGAAGTGGAAGTGCAGGGCACCGGGGCTCACGCCCGCACTGGCACTGATGTCGGACAGCTTCGCCTGAATGTATCCGTGCCGCTCGAACTCCTCAGCCGCCGAGCAGATGAGGGCGTGGCGTGTGCGAACGGCACGTTCCTGTTGGGTCATGGGTGCTCCTTGAGTAAGCGGGCTGCACCGTGAGCTTATAAAACCAGCATAGCGGTTTTTTCATTGTAGGCGCCCCAGGAGTTCCTTGTACGGCTTGAAATGCCTAGGTAGGCGCGGTGTTGGCGTGCGGTGGCCGAAGCGCCGGCGAGAGGACGGGGTGCGGGGGAGTGAGTGCGGGAGGCCGCTCCGGGGCTTGAAAACCGGGACTTGAGTATGGTTTCCTGACGTCAGTCCCCGGTCGGGGACGGTCGGTGACTGGTTGGCTCTGTCAAGCTCCGCCCCTCGAACACGGCGGCGTGAACACGGCTTACGCCCCGTCAGGCGACCCTTCTGAACAGGCATTTCACCTGTTCGCTCCGGCCGGGGAGGCACTCCCGCAGCTGCGTCGAATTCCCCCGAGGCGCAGCTGCGGGAGCAGCGCGTTCCCCCTCCCCGCAGACGGACCTCCCAAAGAATCCGCGCCGAGGGGTCGATAAAAAACCCGCACACTGGTATTTTTTTTCGAGTCGAGGTTGTCGTGACCATCGAGGGGGAGCCGCGGTGCACCTGCTGAAGCTGCGCGTCAAGTCGCACGCGATGAACGGACCGGCCCTGAGGGAAACGTCCACACGGCCGCACGGTCCTCACCACCGCCCGTACGGGTGTACCGGTGCCGCACGCCGCTCTCCCGCAACCGGCGAAGAGGTCCCCACGAGTGCAGCGTCCCGACCGTCGTGCCCACGCGGTACGCGGGGCGGCCCCGTGGCTCGGTCCGCCGCCCGACACACCGAACACGCCTGGTACTTACGGGGATCCGGGCGGCCACCGGGGAGGAACCACCACGTCATGAAGGTCTCGGACAACCGCGCCGGAGCCATCGGCATCCGGCCCGTCACCCGAGGGCCGGACGCGCCGCGGCAGCACATCGCGAACGGCGGCACGGCCACGCGGTGGGAGGCGTACCGATGAGCACTCCACTATCGGTCCTCCCGGAGAGCCCGCGGACCCCAGCGAGCGTCATCGCGCCGGCGGACCGGCCGGGTGGGCAGCGGTCCACGGTGGCCATCACCGCACTGCTGCCCTCCGACTCCCCGCGGGCCAACGGCGAGGACGACGACCACGTCCGGCTCCTGGCCGACCTGGACGCCCCGCTGCCACCGATCCTCGTGCACCGGCCCACGATGCGCGTCATCGACGGCATGCACCGCCTGCGCGGCGCCGAACTGCGCGGCAAGAAGGAAGTCGAGGTGGAGTTCTTCGACGGCGAGCCGGAAGACGCCTTCGCCCTCGCGGTCAGACTCAACGTCGCGCACGGCCTCCCTCTCACCCTCGCCGACCGTACGGCCGCGGCCACCCGGATCGTCGCGGCCCGGCCGCAGTGGTCCGACCGGCGCATCGCGGCCAACACGGGCCTCGCCGCCAGCACCATCGCGGCCATCCGCCGCCGTTCAACCACCCAAGGCGAACAGTCGAACACCAGAATGGGCCGCGACGGGCGCGTCAGGCCGCTGCACGCGACCGAGGGAAGGCTGCGGGCCAGCCAGATCATCGCGGCCCACCCCGACGCCTCGCTGCGGGAAGTCGCGCAGCGCGCCGGTATCGCCACCGCCACCGCCAAGGACGTCCGCGACCGCATCCGCCTCGGCCAGGATCCCGTGGCGCCCCGACCCCGCAAGGCTCCCTCCGCGGCCGCGGCCTCCGTCTCCCGGTCGGCGGGCCTTCGCGCCGGCACCCGGACATCTGCCGCCGCCATCAGCCTGATGCTGCCGAACATGGGCAAGGACCCGTCGCTGCGCACCGAGTCCGGACGGACCCTCCTGCACCTGCTGAGCCTGCACGCCATCGGCGACGACGCGAAGTGGAGCCGCCTGGCCCAGAACGTCCCCGGACACCGCGCCGGAATGCTGGCCCAGGCGGCCCGCCGGTGCGCCGACCACTGGCTGCGCCTGGCCCACGAACTCGAGATGCGGTGCCCATGAAACCGCCCAGCCCTCCGCATCCGGGGCGGCGTGCTCACCCCGGAGCCCGTGCCCCCATCGGAGACCAAGGTGAAAGCCAGTCAGGGAAAGAGAACCGGAACGCAAGGAAGCGTTCAGCAGCATGCGCCACCACGGCACCCCGGCCGGCCCGGCGAAATGACGAGCATCGTCGGTCTCTGCCGAAAACGTTTCACCAGCTGGTCCATTCAATTCCGACGAATGCCCCAGTGAATTCCGTGCAGAGCTTGGACGGCGCAGAAGTCTTACTCACCGCAGCACATATTTCTTGGAGGAGCCGTGCGGACATATTCGCGGCGTACACGGGACCTGATGTTCCCGGTGCAGGCCGGACTCTCAGCCGTGGCGAGGTGTGAGGCATGACAGGGAACCCTGAACTCATCGCCGAGAGCCCCTACATCTGGCGTGCCAGGCAGGGCGGCCACCGCCACCGCCTCATCTGCTTCCCGCACGCCGGTGCCGGTGCCGGGGCCTACGCCGACTGGGCCGCACTGCTTCCGCCGGAGATCGAACTCGCCGCCGTCCAGCTGCCCGGCCGGCAGAACCGCATCGCGGAAGCCCCGGTCACCGAGGTCGGTCCCCTGGTCAAGGTGCTGACCCAGGCGCTGCGCCCCGTCATGGACGGGCGGTTCTCCTTCTTCGGCCACTCCGGCGGCGCCGTGCTCGCCTTCGAACTGGCCAGAGCCCTGCAGGCGAAGGGCGGCCCCCAGCCCAGCGGCCTGTTCCTCTCCGCCCAGTCGGCCCCGGGCACCGCCGGCCGGGTCACGCAACTCCACGGCCTCTCCGACGACGACCTCGCCGCCGAAGTCGTCCGGCTCGGCGGAATCGAGCCCGAGATCGCCGAGGACGAGGACGTCATGGACGCGCTCCTGCCGACGCTGCGGGCCGACTTCGACCTGTGGGAGCACCACCGGATCGCTCCCGGGCCGCGCCTGAAGGCCCCCATCACCGTCATCAGCGGCGAATCCGACCCGCGGGCTCCCCTCGACACCCTCGACGGCTGGCGTGACCAGACCGACGGCGAGTTCAGCCTCCGCCTCTACCCGGGCGGCCACTTCTACTTCCTCCACGACCCGGCCGAGCTGATCCAGGACATCAGCCAGGTGCTGCTGGAATCCGACAGAGCAGGGAGCGTCTCATGAGCACCTCCGAAGGCCTGGAACCATCCCTCGTCGCGGGGATAGCCGCCGCGGTACGGGCGGTGCCCGGCGTCCAGGAGTCCGTCGCCGTGGTCCGCCAGGGCGCGCGGACCGTGACCCCCGAGCCCGACCCGGCCGCCCCCACGGCCCGCGTGGCTCCGGCCTCCCCGCCGCCCCGCTCCGCGCAGCCCGCCTCCCAGCTGTACGGCGGCAGCCTGCGGATTCCCGAAGGCGGCGCGAACACCCTGCAGGAGGCACTGCGCCAAGCCGCTGAGCATGCGCCCGACAAGGGAACCGTGTACGTCCGCACCGGCCGTGAACCGCAGTTCCAGAGCTACGCGGACCTGCTGGCGGAAGCCGAGCGCGTCCTGGCGGGCCTGCGGGCCGCCGGGCTGGAGCCGGGCGACGCGGCGCTGTTCCAGTTCGACGACCACCGCGGGTACATGACCGCGTTCTGGGCGTGCGTGCTCGGCGGATTCGTGCCCACCCCGGTGGCCGTGGCCACGACCTACACCGCGCACAACGAGGCCAACCGCAAGCTCCGCAACGCATGGGACCTGCTGGACAGGCCGGTCGTCCTCACCGACGCCGCCACGGCGCACGACCTGCGGGAGGTGCGCACGCTCTGGAACGAGTCGACGGTGCGGGTCCTCGAAGTCGAGTCACTGGCCAGGCACGCACCCGACTCGCACTGGCATGCCGGCGGGCCTCACACCCCCGTGATCAACCTGCTCACCTCGGGCAGTACCGGCGTGCCCAAGTGCGTCCAGCACACCAACGCCTCCGTCACCGCCCGCAGCTGGTCGGTCATCCAGGGCCGCGGGTACACCAGCGACGACGTCAGCGTCATCTGGATGCCGCTGGACCACGTGACGATGGTCTTCTACAACATTCGCGACGTGTTCCTGCGCAGCCTCCACGTCAACGGGAAGATCGAGGACTTCCTCGGCAACCCGCTGATGTGGCTGGACCTCCTCGAACGCTACGGCGCCACCAACACCTGGGCGCCCAACTTCGCCTTCAACCTGTTCAACGAGTACGCCGACGAGATCGCGCGGGGGCGGTGGGACCTCTCACGCGTCCGTGAATTCGCCAACGGCGGCGAGCCCGTGATCGCGGCGAACAGCCACCGCTTCCTGGAACTGCTCAAGCCGCACGGCCTGCGCGCCGACGCCATGGCTCCCGCCTGGGGCATGTCGGAGACCTGCTCCGGGGTCACGTACTCCCGGCAGAGCAGGGAGGACCGCACCGCCGGCACGGTCGTCGTCGCCCCCTCCTCCTTCGACGGGGACCTCGTCTTTCCCGGCGGGAGCGAGCGCGGCGGCCAGGACGCGGTGGCCTTCTCCACGGTCGGAGCGCCCCTGCCCGGGGTGACCGTCCGGGTCGTCGACGCCGCCGGAGCGGTCCTCCCCCAGGACCGCATCGGCGAACTGCAGATCCGCGGCGTGACGATGATGCGCGGCTACCACGGCAACGCCGAGGCCAACCGGGCCGCCTTCGACTCCGACGGCTGGTTCCGCACCGGTGACCTGGCCTTCGTCCACGACGGCCAGCTCGTGATCGCCGGGCGCAAGAAGGACCAGATCGTGGTCCGCGGCGCGAACTACGTGGCCCACGAGCTGGAGAGCGTGATCGAGGAGGCCGAGGGCGTGCGCGTCACGTACTCGGCTGCGGCGGGTATGCGCGAGCCGGGGGAGGGGTCGGACCGGCTCGTCGTCTTCTTCGTCCCCACTCGCTGGGACACCGGTTCCCTCACCCGCACCCTTCAGGACGTACGGGCCAGACTGGGCCGCGAAGTGGGCCTGGCACCCGACCTCATCGTCCCCGTCACCGTGGCCGAGTTCCCCAAGACCGCCAGCGGCAAGATCCAGCGCAGCGCGCTCGTCGCCGACCTGCGCGCCGGCCGGTTCGCCGACCGGATCGGCCAGGAGGAGGACACCGAGGAGCCGGACACCACCTTCTTCCGCCGGCAGTGGTCACGCCTGGAGGAGGCCTCCGACAGGTCCGCCGCCGACGGCGTCCAGCTGGTCTTCGCCGAGCCCGGCGACCTCCCGCTGCTGGGGCTCGACCGCGGCCGCACGGTCGTCGTCCGCGAGGGAGACGGATTCGCCCAGGAGAGCCCCGTCGCCTTCCGCGTCACACCGGGCGACAGCGACCAGATCAGCCGGGTGCTGGACGAGGTCACCGCCCGGCACGGTCACATCTCCACGGTCGTGGTCACCGGATTCCCGGCCGGGGGAGGACGGACCGACCCCACCGCCCGGCTCCTGGAGGTCACTTCCCGGGTGACCGCACTGGCCGCGGCCCTGGACCGCGCGGACTGGCAGGAGACGCCCCGCCCGTTGCTGCTCCTGCTCACCACCGGCGCGGTGCACGTACGCCCGTGGGACAGGGTCGACCTCGGTGTCTGCGCACTCCCCGGCCTGGTGCGCACCGCCGTCAGCGAGCTGTCCCGGATCACGGTGCGCCAGCTCGACCTGCCGGCCGACCGGGGGAAGTGGGCGGCCGCCGTCACCGCCGAGCTGGCCGACCGCTCCCACGCCGGCGTGGTCGCCGCCCGGGAGGGCCTGCGCTGGCAGCCGCGCCTGCGCCCGGTACCCGCAGCCGAGACGGACAGCGCCCCCGCGATCGTGTCCGGCGGCCTGTACCTGGTCACCGGCGGGCTCGGCGCCATCGCCCACGACATCGCCGGCTACCTCCTTGCGGCCTACGGAACCAGGCTGCTGCTCGTGGGACGCTCCGCGGCCACCGGCGCGAAGGCCGACGCCCTGGCCGAACTGTCCGCCCTGGGCGAGGTGATGTACGTCCAGGCGGACATCGCCGACGCCACCGCGCTCGCCGAGGCGGTCTCCGCGGCGGAATCCCGGTGGAACCGCACACTCGACGGCGCGCTGCACCTGGCGGCGGCCGACGTCTCGGGGCAGTGGACGGACCTGGAGCAGCACACGCTGGCGAGGGCCTCCCGGGAGAGCTTCACCACCCAGTACGGAGCCAAGGTCGCCGGCACACTGGCGGTCGCCTCGGTCCTGGAGAGCCGGCCCAAGGCAGCTCTCGTGCTCTTCGGTTCGGTCAACGGGGAGTTCGGCGGACGCTCCTTCGGCGCCTACTCCGCCGCCAACACCTTCCTGGTGGGCTTCGCCGACCACTGGCGCCACGAGCGCGGCCGCGACGTCCGGTGCCTGGCCTGGAGCATGTGGAAGGACGTCGGCATGAACCGCGGGCAGTCCACGGCCCCCGCACGGCAGCGCGGATTCCGTGCCATCGACCCGGACGACGGGCTGCGGGCGTTCCTCTCGGCCGCGGCCATGCCGCACCACTACCTGCTGATCGGACTGGACCTGGAGAATCCGGCGATCCTGGCCGAGCTCGCCACCGACGAACTGAGCGCCCGGGAGGTCCTGGTGGCCTACACGGCGCAGGGAGTCGACGCCGAGACCGTGCACGCGGCCCTCGAACCGGTCCTGCGCGACATCCCCGTACCGGTGCGCCTGGTGGAGGTCCCCCGCATCCCCGTGGACGCCTCGGGCGCCGTGGACACCACGCAACTGCTGCTGGACGCGGTGCCCGAGAGGCCCGGCAGCCGCCGTGCCTACCAGGCGCCCGCCACCGAACTGGAGCGCAGGATCGCCGCGATCTGGGGCGATGTCCTCAACCGAAGCTCCGTCGGACGCGAGGACTCCTTCTTCGACCTGGGCGGCAACTCACTGCGCGCCACCCGGCTGCTGGCGCGGGTCGGAGAGGAGCTGGGTGTCTCGCTGACGGCCAACCAGCTGTACGAGAACCCCACCGTCGCCGGTCTGGCGGAGGTGTTCGTTTCCGCCGGACGCGGGGAGCCCGTGGCCGCCGGATAGCCGGCGGTGCGGCGCCGCGGACAGGTCTCCTCGAATTCCGTTCGGACCAATTGCTCCTGGTGCCGAAAATGATTCCCCAAAAGCGCTCTCCCCTTTTCCTGTCGAAGGGGAGAGCGCTTTTGTGCTGCCCGGTTTCCCGGGTTCGAACGCCGTTGTCGCCGACCCGCGGTGAAGTTAGGGTAATTCTCAATTCCACCGTTCCTGCCGGGGTCGGATAAAGCCCGCTCGGCGGCGATGTTCCGAAAGTAGATTCCTTCCTTCCGGGCAGTACCGAACGAGAGACGAGGCGTAGGAAATGGCCGGTCAGTGGCACGCGGGGCGGGCGCCGTCCCCCCTTCAGGGTGACGGGTTCGAAGGCGGGGAGCAGGCCAGGCATCTGCAGATCGGCATGGAGTCCCTGCACCGCTCGGACCCCGAGCTCGCCGGTCTGCTGGACGCCGAGGTGCGCCACCAGGACACGACTCTGGCGATGATCGCCTCGGCGAGCGTGGCCGACCCCTCGGTCCTCGCAGCCGGCGGAGCGGCCCTGTCCAACGTCACCGCCGAGGGCTACCCCGCGGCGCGCTACCACCCCGGCGCCGCCCGCTTCGACGAGGTCGAACTGCTCGCCATCGAGCGGGCCAAGAGCCTGTTCGGAGCCCAGTACGCGAACGTGCAGCCGCACTCCTGCTCCTCGGCCAACCTGGCCGTGCTCACCGCGCTCATCCCGCCGGGCGGCACCCTCCTCGGGCTCGACCTGGACGCGGGCGGCCACCTCACCCACGGATCGCCGGCCTCGGTGACCGGACGGCACTTCAACGCCGTGCACTACGGCCTGGACCGCTCCGGCCGCATCGACTACGCCCAGGTCGCCGAACTCGCCCTGCAGCACCGGCCCGGAGTCCTGATCGCCGGCGCCAGCGCCTACCCCCGCACGGTCGACTTCGACCGCTTCCGGGCCATCGCCGACTCCGTCGGCGCCTATCTCCTCGCCGACATCTCCCACATCGCCGGCCTGGTGGTCACCGGCGAGCACCCCAGTCCCATCGACGCCGCCCACATCACCACGACCAGCACCTACAAGCAGCTCGGCGGTCCTCGCGGCGGCCTCATCCTCAGTGGCAGGGACTACCGCGCCCCGGGACCCGACGGACGCACACCGCTGTTCCGGCTGATGCAGCGCGCCGTCTTCCCGCAGTCGCAGGGCACGCCCAGCCCGGCCACGATCGCCGCCAAGGCCCGGGCCTTCTCGCTCGCGGCGGGCCCGGAGTTCAGGGACGTCGCACGGCTGATCGTGGAGAACGCCGGCACGCTCGCCTACGAGCTGTCCGTCCTCGGCTACCGGGTCCTGACCGGCGGCACCGACAACCACATGGTCCTGCTGGACATCATCGACCGCGGACTGACCGGAGTCGTCGCCGAGCGGGCCCTTGAACAGTGCGGGATCCTCGCCAACCGCAACCGCATCCCCGGCGACACGAAGCCGCCGCTCGTCACCAGTGGCCTGCGGCTCGGTACCAACATCCTCGCCCAGCGAGGGATGTCCCCCCTCCAGATGCGGGAGTGCGCCCGCCTGCTGCACGCCGTGATCACCGCCACCACCCCCATGAGCGACACCGAGTACCTGATCGACCCGGCCGAGGTCGTGCGCATCCGCGCGGAGGTCGGGGAGCTGTGCGCTCGTTACCCGCTGGTCCTCGACGCCGGTGACCGCGCCCCCGCAGCCCTGATCGGAGCCGGACAGTGAACCACACCGACCAGGACACGGACCTGGCGCAGCCGCCCGTTCTGCTGCCCACGGACCGGCCCCGCCGCCCCGGCGCGCAGCCGAGGTGCACGGCGGTGGAGACCTGCGGCCTCGACGCGTACGCCGCGGTGCCCGGCCTCGACCGGCAGCCCGCGCACGCGGCCGCGTTCGCCGCGCTGCTCCACCGCTACACCGGCCAGGAAGGCATCGGATACGACCGCACCGACAGCTCGGGCACCACCCACGCGCGGATCCAGGTCACCGGCCCGAGGACCCTGCGCGAGCTGGCCGGCGCCGTGACCACCGGGCCCGCACCCGCCGCGGAAACCGTCCCCCTCGCACTGGCCTTCGTCGGTCCGGTGGAGCTGGTCGACGGCGCGGCCCCCTACGAG
Organism: Streptomyces sp. NPDC048211; assembly: GCF_043202315.1. Taxonomy (NCBI): domain Bacteria; kingdom Bacillati; phylum Actinomycetota; class Actinomycetes; order Kitasatosporales; family Streptomycetaceae; genus Streptomyces; species Streptomyces sp. NPDC048211. The sequence continues at coordinate 8,619 of NZ_JBIDAD010000026.1, read as the reverse complement.
CTCCGGCTCGTCGTCCGCGACGGGCTGGTGGAACTCCACTACGACAGCTCCCTCTTCGACCCCGGTACCGCACGCCGGATCCTCACGCACTACCGAACCCTCCTCGAGGACGCGCTGCGCCGGCCCGACACACCGGTCTCCCACCTCCGCCTGCTCACCGACGCCGAACTGCGGCGCATGCTGGTCGACTGGAACCGGACCGGGGCGGACCTGGCGGACGGCAGCTGCCTCCACGACGCCTTCGAAGCCCGTGCCGGGCAGCGGCCGGACGCGACCGCGGCCGTCCACGAAGGCACACGGTTCACCTTCGGTGAGGTCAACGCCGCGGCCAACCGCCTCGCCCACCACCTGCGTTCCCTGGGGATCGGGCCGGACGCACGGGTCGGCCTCTGCCTGGAACGCTCGCCGGAACTGCTCATAGCGATGCTCGGCATCCTCAAGGCGGGCGGTGCGTACGTGCCGCTCGACCCGGACTACCCGGCCCAGCGGATCGCCGGCATGGTCACGGGCACCGCGTGCGCCGTCATCGTGACCCGCGACGCACTCGCCTCGCGCCTGCCCGGGACCGACGCCCCCCTGGTCATGCTCGGCGCCGGGGGCACCGACCTGTCGGCCTGCCCCACGCACAACCCCGAGCCCGTGGCCACCCCCGATCACCTCTGCTACATCATCCACACCTCCGGCTCCACCGGTGCGCCCAAGCCGATCGCGCTCCACCACCGGGGCGTGGTCAACAACATCGCCGACCTCAACTCCCGCTTCCTGGCCAGGCCGGACGACTCGGTCCTGTCCCTGTCGTCCCCCAGCTTCGACATGTCCGTCTACGAGTACCTCGGCGTCACCGCCGCCGGCGGCGCCGTGGTCATCCCCTCCTCCGGACGCACGAAGGACCCGGCGCACTGGACCGAACTCCTGGTCGAGCACGGCGTGACGATCTGGAACTCCGCCCCGGCCCTCCTCGACCTGCTGACCGACCACCTGGAGCAGAGCGGGGCCGAGCCGCTGCGCCACCTGCGCGCCGCCATGCTGGGCGGGGACTGGATCCCCGTCCCGCTTCCCGGCCGGGTCCGCGAGGTCGCCCCCGCGATGCGCGTGTTCACCCTCGGCGGCGCCACCGAGGCATCCATCCACTCCACGATCTACGAGGTGGTGGAGACCGACCCGGACTGGACGAGCATCCCGTACGGCCGTCCGATGGCGAACCAGCGCACCTACATCCTCGACGACGGTTTCCAGCCCGTGCCCCCGGGCGTACCCGGAGAGCTGTACCTGGCCGGTACGGGGGTGGCCCGCGGGTACCTCGGCCAGCCCGAGCGCACCGCCGAGCGCTTCCTGCAGTGGTCGCACGCCGGAGTGAGCGAGCGCCTCTACCGCACCGGCGACATGGCGCGGTTCGGTGAGGACGGCCTGATCGAACTCCTGGGCCGCAAGGACTTCCAGGTCAAGCTCAACGGGCTGCGGGTGGAGCTCGGCGAGATCGAGGCGGTGCTGCGCTCGCACCCCTCGGTGCAGCAGAGCGCCGTACTGGCGCACCGCAATCAGCTCGTCGCCTACGTCGTCGTGGAGGACGGCGGCAGCACCGACCTCGACGCACTCCACCGGCTCGCCGCGGACCGTCTCCCGGAGTACATGGTCCCCCGGGCGATCGTGCCCCTGGACCGGCTTCCCCTCACTCCCAACGGAAAGGTCGACCGCAAGTCCTTGCCGGAGCCCGGCCTGTCCGGCCCCGCCTACCGCGCACCGGGAACGCCGGGGGAGGAGATCCTGGCCGCCGTCTACGCCGATGTCCTGCGCGTGGACCGGGTCGGCGTCGACGACGACTTCGTCGCCCTGGGCGGCGATTCCATCCGCGCCATCCAGGCCGTCACCCGGGCCAGGCTCCGGGGCTGGGCGATCACCCCCCGCCAGATCCTCCAGCTGCGCACCGTCGCCCGGCTCGCCGAGGCCGCCGGGAAGACCGCGCCCACCGACGAGAGCAGCGATACGCCACTGCTCGCCCTCGGCGTACAGGACACCGAAGCCCTCCGCCGGCGCTACCCGCGGCTGAGGGACGTATGGCCGCTGACCCCGATGCAGTCCGGCATGCTCTTCGAGTCCATGCTGGCCGACACCGGCACCGACACCTACCACCTGCAGACCGTCTACCACCTGAACGGGCCGGTCGACGCCGGCCGGATGCGGGCGGTGGGGCAGGCCCTTCTGGACCGGTACGCCAACCTCGCGGTGGCCTTCGCCCCCGACACCTCCGGCGACCTCGTGCAGATCGTCGTCGGGGACGTCGAACTGCCCTGGCGGGAGATCGATCTCAGTGACCTGGCCGACGCCGACCAGGACGAGGCGTTCGCACGCTTCCTGGCAGAGGACCAGGCAGCCCGCTTCGACCTGGCCATCCCGCCGCTGCTGCGCCTGGCACTGGTCAGGCGCGGCCCCGAGCGCGCCGAACTGGTCCTCACCGCCCACCACGTACTGATCGACGGCTGGTCGGAACAGCTCATCGCCGAAGACCTGCTCCGTCTCTACGCCGCAGGCGACGACGCGGACGCACTGCCGCCGGTCCGCAGCTACCGGGACTTCCTGGCCTGGCTCGCGCGGCAGGACCAGGCGGAGAGCGCCCGCGCCTGGGCCGACGAACTCGCCGGCCTGGACGGGGCGACGACCGTGGCACCCGCCGCCGGCTCCGAGGAGGCGGACAGCGGCGTCGGCGAAGTCCGGCTCGTACTGACACCTCAGGAGTCGGACACACTCGCCCGCCGCGGTGCGGAGCTGGGCGTCACGGTCAACACCCTGGTCCAGGGTGCCTGGGCGGTGCTCCTCTCGGCCCTGACGGGGCGCCAGGACGTGGTGTTCGGCGCCGCCGTCTCCGGACGGCCCGGCACGCTCGCGGGCGTGGAGTCGATGGTCGGCCTCTTCATCAACACCGTGCCGGTACGTGCCCGCTGCGAGCCGGGCAGCACGTTCGCCGCGTTCCTGACCGGCCTCCAGAACCGGCAGACCGCGCTCCTGGACCACCACCACCACAGCCTGACCGAGATCCACCAGGGCGCCGGCATGGACACCCTGTTCGACACGATCGTGGCCTTCCAGTCCTACCCGTCGGACCCCGCGGACATCGCCGAGGCGACGTCGGCGGCCGGGTTCGAGATCACCGGTCTCGATTCGGTCGGTGGCGCGAACTACCCACTGGCACTGATCGTCGAGGACGGCCGACTGACCCTCCAGTACCAGCCGCACCTCTTCGAGCGGCAGGCCGCACAGGACATCGCCGACCGGTTCAGGTCCGTCCTCGGCCAGCTGGCCACCGGCACCGGCGACCGCCGCATCGGCACCGTCGACCTGCTGCTGGCCACCGAGCACGCGCTGCTCACCACGACACCCGTGCCCACGTCCCGGAACGCGGGCACGGCCGGGCCGGGCTCAGGGACGGTGGTGGCGCTCTTCGAGCAGCACGCGGCCGCCGCACCCGACGCGATCGCGGTGGTCTTCGGGGACACCACGCTGACCTTCCGGGAGCTGAACACCCGCGCCAACCGACTGGCCCACGGCCTGATCCGCCGGGGCGCGGGACCCGAGACGGTGGTCGGGCTGGCCATGGAACGCTCCGCGGAGCTGGCGATCGCACTGCTCGGGACCCTGAAGGCAGGGGCCGGCTACGCCCTGCTGAGCCCCGACCAGACTCCGGCACAACGGGAGACGGTCCTCGTCGAGGCGTCGCCCGAGCTGATCCTCGCCTCGTCCACCGCCGCACCCGAACTCGCGCTCACCGACATCCCGCTGATCCATCCGGACGACCCGGAGTGCACCGCGGGCCCGGACACCGACCCGGCCGAGCCGGACCTGGCCGCCCCGCTCCGGGACGAGAACCTTGGCTGCGTGCGCTACGGCCCGATGGCCCGGGGCGGGGTGGCGCTCAGCCACCGGGCCCTGGCCGAAGCCGTCCGGCGCTTCACCGCCGCCGCGGGCATCACGCCCGGCGCGAAGGTCCTGGCGACGTCACCCCACGTCGACACGGCGGCCTTCGAGATTCTCGGCACGGTGTGCGCGGGAGCACAGGCCGAACTCGTCCACGACCTCGACGCCCTCGGCACGGCGGGCTGGAGCGGCGACGTGATCAGCACGGTCGCCCCGCTACTCGCCTCGGTTCTCAACCGGTCCACGGCCCCGGTCCTTGCCCGGACAGTGGTGTTCACGGGTGATGTGCTGCTTGGATCGTTCATACAGCGCGTCCGGGAGGAGATCCCGGGAGTGCGTGTGGTCAACGCCTACGGTCCGGCCGAGACCATCCGGGCCACCGCGCTCGCCGCGGCGGAGGGATGGCACGGCGAAGGACCGGCCCCGCTCGGCTCCGTACTCGGAAGCGTGCGCGCCTACGTGCTGAGCCCCGCACTGCAGCTGGTACCGCCCGGCGTCACCGGCGAGCTGTACATCGCCGGCGAGGTCGCCCGGGGCTACCGGGGCCAGGCGGCTCTGACCGCCCGGAACTTCGTCGCGGACCCCTTCGGGCCGCCCGGATCGCGGATGTACCGCACCGGCGACCTGGCCCGGTGGAACACGCAGGGCGCCCTGGAGTACGCCGGCCACGGCGGGCGGCAGGCCCGGATCCGCGGCCACCACTTCCGTACCGAGGACGTCGAGGCCGCAGTGGCCGCGCATCCCTCGGTCTCCCAGGCGGCGGTGACGCTCCGCGGCGGGGACACGGACGGCGAGGAGCAGCTCGTCGGCTACGTCGTCGCCCGGCGGAACAGGCCGGTGGACACCGGGGAACTCCGCGAGTTCCTGACACGGCGTCTGCCGGAGCACATGGTGCCGGCCGCCTTCGTCCTCCTGGAGGACATGCCGGCGGCGGCCGACGGCAGCGTCGACCACCAGTCACTTCCCGAACCCGGGGCCGAGTCCGCGGGCGGGGGTCACGTGCCCGGCCGCACGCCGCAGGAAGAGGCGCTGTGCGCGCTGTTCGCCGAGGTGCTCGGCGTCGAGCGGGTGGGGATCCACGACAGCTTCTTCAGCCTCGGCGGCAACTCGCTGAAGGCGACCCGCCTGATCGGCAGGATGCGCCGGTCCCTCGGGCTCGAAACAACGATTCGGACGATTTTCCAGTATTCGACAATTGCGGAGCTTTCGGGTCAGGTCCAGGCCACTGGCACCACCAAGAGCCGGCCCCGTCTACGCAAGATGACCAAGGAGTAGACCCAAAGTGATCCCCTTGTCCTATGCACAGCGCCGTCTGTGGTTCCTCGACCGCTTCGAAGGGGCCTCGGCGACCTACAACGTCCCCCTGGCTCTGCACCTGACGGGCGACCTGGACACACAAGCGCTCACGGCGGCGATCCGTGACGTGGTCGCCAGGCACGAGGTCCTGCGTACCGTTCTCTTCGAGGAGCAGGGAGTCCCCTACCAGCGGGTCCTGCCCGTCGAGGAGGCGGCGCTGGAGGTACCGGTCGTGCCGGTGTCACCGGACGAGGTGGATCGGACCGTCGGGGAACTGATCTCCTACGCGTTCGACCTGTACGCGGAGATGCCGGTCAGGGCGCATCTGGTGCGGCACGCCCCCGACGCACACGTGCTGGTCCTGCTGTTCCACCACATCGCCGCGGACGGGGAGTCGGCCGTACCGCTGCTGCGCGACCTGTCGACCGCCTACACCGCCCGCCGCGACGGCGACGCGCCGGGCTGGCAGGAACTGCAGGTCCAGTACTCCGACTACACGCTGTGGCAGCGCGATCTGCTCGGGGACGAGAACGACCCCGAGTCCCTCCTGTGCGAGCAGCTCGCCTACTGGCGCGAGCAGCTCGCCGGCATGGACCAGCCGCTGAACCTTCCCCTGGACCGGCCCCGCCCGGCGGTGGCCGGCCATGCGGGCGACCACGTCGAGTTCCGCATCGAGCCCGGGCTCCGGGCCGATGTCGAGGAACTGGCCCGGACCCGCGGCCTGAGCGTTTCGATGGTCCTGCAGTCGGCGCTCGGCGTGCTGCTGCACCACCTGGGCGGCGGTCAGGACATCCCGATCGGCGCCCCGATCGCCGGCCGCATCGACGACGCGCTGGCCGATCTCATCGGCTTCTTCGTCAACACCTGGGTGCTGCGGGTGCAGCTGCCCGGCAACCCCACCTTCGAGGACCTCCTCGACCAGGTGAAGGACAAGGCGCTGGGTGCGTACGACAACCAGGACGTCCCCTTCGACATGCTGGTCGACGAGCTCAGCCCCGAGCGCTCCACCGCCTACAACCCGCTCTTCCAGGTCTTCTTCGCCTGGCAGAACATCACGCGGGCCGAGGTGGACCTGCCGGGACTGACGACCCGGCTCGACTTCGAACAGCTCGGCACCAAGACCGCCAAGTTCGACCTGGAGTTCAACGTCGCCCCGGACGAACGCGACGGGGCACGCGGCACCATCGAGTACGCGACCGACCTCTTCGACCGGGCCACGGTCGAGTCCATCGGAGCCCGGTACGTCCGGGTGCTGCGGGCTCTGGTGGCCGATTCCTCGGCGCCGGTGCGGAGCATCGACCTCCTGGAGCCGGCCGAGCACCGCCAGCTCGCCGAGATCAACGCCACCGCGGCCGACATCGCCGACACCACGATTGCCGGGTTGTTCGAGCGTCAGGTGGCGCTGGCTCCGGATGCGGTGGCGGTGGTCTTCGAGGGTGTGGAGCTGTCGTACGGGCAGGTGGACGCGCGGGCGAACCGGCTGGCGCGGGATCTGGTGGGGCGTGGGGCGGGTCCGGGGTCGGTGGTGGCGCTGGCGCTGCCGCGGTCGGCGGATCTGGTGGTGGGCATGCTGGCGGTGCTGAAGTCGGGGGCGGCGTATCTGCCGGTCGACCCGAAGTACCCCAGCCACCGTCTCGCGCACATCCTCACCGAGGCCGCACCCCAGCTGGTCCTCACGGACGCCGCGACCGAATCCGTACTCCCGGACACCGGCACAGCCGTCCTGCACCTGGACGATGTCGACCTGGAGAACGGCGAGGACGGCCCCGCCGGCCCGGGCGACGCGCTGCGGCCGGGTGATCTGGCGTACGTGATGTACACCTCGGGTTCCAGTGGTACGCCCAAGGGTGTCGCTGTCACTCATCGCAATGTGGTCAATGGTGTGTCGCGGCTGGCGGGGCTGATCGGGGCGGGTCCGGGGCGTACGGCGCTCGCGGGTACGTCGGTCAACTTCGATGTGTCGGTCTTCGAGATCTTCACCAGTCTGTGTCATGGCGGGACGATCGAGATCGTCCGGGATGTTCTGGTTCTGGGTGAGCGTGAGGGCTGGGGCGGGCATATCGTCTCCACGGTTCCGTCGGCTTTCGCGGAGCTTTTGGACCAGCTCGCGAGTCATGCCGGGCTGGACACGGTCGTCTTCGCGGGTGAGGCGCTGCCGGCTTCTCTGGTCACCCGTCTGCGGGATCTGCGGCCGGGCATCCGGATCGTCAACGCCTACGGCCAGACCGAGTCCTTCTACGCCACCACCTTCACGATCGCCGCCGACGACGCCTGGGACGGGACCGGCAACGTGCCGATCGGGCGGCCGCTGGGCAACATGCGCGCCTACGTGCTCAGCCCCGGCCTGCGGCCCGTCGTCCCGGGTGTCGCGGGAGAGCTCTACATCGCGGGGGAGGTGGCCGCCGGTTACCTCGGCCGCCCCGATCTGACCGCCGAGCGCTTCCTTCCCGATCTCTTCGGGCCGCCCGGGTCGCGGATGTACCGCACGGGCGACCTGGCCCGGTGGAACGCGCAGGGCGAGCTGGAGTACGCGGGCCGCGGCGACAGCCAGGTCAAGGTCCGCGGCTTCCGTATCGAGCCCGGCGAGGTCGAGGCCGCGATGGTCGCGCACCCCGCCGTCGGCCAGGCCGCGGTCGTCGCCCGCGAAGCAGCCCATGGCGCCGGCGTGAAGCAGCTGGTCGCCTACGTCGTTCCCGCCTTCACCAGCGACAACGACGTCCACGACTTCCGCTCCGGCATAGAGGCCGCCGAGCTGCGCACCCACGCCTCGCAGCACCTGCCCGACTTCATGGTCCCGTCCGCGTTCGTCGTACTGGACCGCCTGCCGCTGATGCCCAACGGCAAGCTGGACCACAAGGCCCTTCCCGAGCCGGAGTTCACCGGCGGCGCCTACCGGGCACCCGCCACAGCGGCCGAGCGGATCCTCGCCGACGTCTACGCCGAGGTCCTCGGTCTGGACCGGGTCGGTGTCGACGACGACTTCTTCGCCGTCGGCGGCGACTCCATCCGCTCCATCCAGGTCGTCTCCCGGGCCCGCGCCCAGGGGCTGGAGGTCACGCCCCGGCAGATCTTCGAGTGCCGGACCGTCGCCGCGCTCGCCGAGGTCGCCGCGAGCGACAGCGCGGCCGCCCCCGTGCTGGAGGAGTTCGAGGGCGGCGGCACCGGCTCGTTCCCCCTCCTGCCCATCGCGACGTACATGCGGGAACTCGGCGGCGGCTACGACCGGTTCTCCATGTCGCTCCAGGCCGAACTCCCGCTCGGTATCGACGGGGACGGGTTGGCGGCGACGGTGGGTGCGGTCCTGGACCGGCACGACATTCTGCGGTCGCGTCTCTCGCTCGACGGGGGCGGGGTCATCGAGATCGGTCCCGAGGGGTCGGTCGATGCCGCGTCGCTGATCCGGCGGATCGTGTG
>NZ_JBIDAD010000025.1:0-58418 GCF_043202315.1 Streptomyces sp. NPDC048211 | reverse complement strand
CCCCAACCACCCGGGAACCTCCCCGGAATTCCGAGAGGAACGACCGCAGATGACCGGTCACCACGAATCTACCGGACTCGATCCCGCTCTGAGCAGCGATTCTGTACGCCGGGTGAGCCAGTATCAGACGGCAGGCGTGAACGCCCGGTTGAGGCTGTTCGCGCTCCTGGAGGCGCAGGGAGTGCCCGCGAGCGAGGCGGACGACCTGGTGGCCGCGCTGGAGGCCGGGGCGGTCGCAGGGGCGCAGTGCCAGGTGGTGGAGCTGGACGGCATGGCGCCGCGCCCTCGTGGCGCTGAGTTCGAGGACGGCTGGGACAAGGGCGTGGCGGCCGTGAGCGAGGCCCTGGTGGGCATCGCGGACCGGGAGTGGTCCCGGCGCGGCGGTCGGTCGGCCGGGGCCGCTGAACTGGCCGTACACATCGCGGACGTGAGGCAGCGTGAGCGCGTCGACCTGGTGCGGCTGGAGCGGTACGTCCGGGAAGCCGTACTGCCCGCCACGTACCCGCACACCACCAGGCGCCGCCAGGTCCTGGAGGCGCTGGGCGAGGCCGGCGGTCTGTGCACGGCCCGGACGGTCAACAGCGATGGGGACTACGTCGTCTGCACGCTCGATGCCGGTCACTACGACCCGGACGACAAGCCGCCCTTCAAGGACGGAAAGCCGGGCGGCTGGCACAAGGCGGATACGTCGATCTGGAACGACATGGGCGCGGCCTGCATTCCGCACGCGGCCCTCTGAAAGACCGCAGGAATTCAACTCCAGGGGAGGCACGGAATGTCAGCGATTCGACTCAAGGAACACCAGGTAGACCAGCGGTCCGCGTTTAGGAAGTGGGTGGGATTCCCTGCAAGGTCATCCGTGCCCCCGCAGGGTGCCCGGGGAACGATCGTGTCAGCGACCGGCTCGGGCAAGACGATCACGGCCGCCGCGTGCGCGCTGGAGAGCTTCGCGGACGGCCGGATCCTCGTGACCGTGCCGACCCTGGACCTGCTCGCCCAGACCGCCCAGGCGTGGCGGGCGGTGGGCCACCGGGCCCCGATGGTCGCGGTGTGCTCGCTGGAGAACGACGCGGTCCTGAACGAGCTCGGGGTGCGCACCACCACCAACCCGATCCAGCTGGCCCTGTGGGCCGGGCACGGGCCGGTCATCGTGTTCGCCACGTACGCCTCTCTCGTGGACCGCGAGGACATCGACGCACCCGAGGGCCAGCGAAAGGTTCGCGGGCCGCTGGAGGCCGCTCTGGCGGGCGGAGAGCGCCTGTACGGACAGCGCATGGACCGGTTCGACCTCGCCATCGTGGATGAGGCCCACGGAACCGCTGGTGATCTTGGGCGGCCGTGGGCGGCGATCCACGACAACCAGCGGATCCCGGCGGACTTCCGGCTCTACCTCACCGCGACCCCGCGCATCCTCGCCGCGGCCCGCCCGCAGAAGGGCGCGGACGGCCAGGAGGTGGAGCTCGCGACCATGTCGGACGACCCAGAGGGCACCTACGGCGCGTGGCTCGCAGAGCTCGGTCTGAGCGAGGCCATCGAGCGCGAAATCCTTGCCGGATTCGAGATCGACGTCCTGGAGATCCGCGATCCCTCGCCTGTCCTCGGGGAGTCGGAGGAGGCGCAGCGGGGCCGGCGCCTGGCCCTGTTGCAGACCGTGCTCCTGGAGCACGCCGCCGCGTACAACCTCCGTACGGTCATGACGTTCCACCAGAAGGTCGAAGAGGCCCGCGCGTTCGCGGACAAACTGCCCGAGACGGCTGCCGCGCTGTACCTGAACGACGCCTCCGACGCCGACCTGGCCGCCGCCGACAAGCTCCCGAAGTCCTCCATCGACGCGGAGTTCTACGAGCTGGAGGCCGGCCGCCACGTACCCCCGGACCGCGTCTGGTCGGCGTGGCTGTGCGGCGACCACCTCGTAGCCGAACGTCGGGAAGCGCTGCGCCAGTTCGCCAACGGCATCGACGCCACCGGGCGCCGGGTGCACCGCGCCTTCCTCGCCAGCGTTCGCGTTCTCGGTGAGGGCGTGGACATCACCGGCGAGCGGGGAGTCGACTCGATCTGCTTCGCGGACACCCGCGGCTCACAGGTGGAGATCGTGCAGAACATCGGCCGCGCGCTCAGGTTGAACCGCGACGGCTCCACGAAGGTCGCCAGGATCATCGTGCCGGTCTTCCTGGAGCCCAACGAGGACCCCACCGACATGGTCGCCAGCGCCTCGTTTCGCCCCCTTGTAGCCGTCCTCCAGGGCCTGCGCTCGCACGATGACCGACTCGTTGAGCAGCTCGCTTCCCGGGCGCTCACGAGCGGCAAGCGCAAGGTGCACGTCAAGCGTGACGAAGACGGGCAGATCGTCGGGGCCGGCGGCGCGGGCGACGGCGAGGACCAGGAGGACGACGACACCCAGGCCGCCGCCGAAGCCGCCCTGCTCCACTTCTCCAGCCCGCGCGACGCCGCGACGATCGCCGCGTTTCTCCGTACGCGGGTCTACCGGCCGGAGTCCCTGGTGTGGCTGGAGGGATACCAGGCTCTCATCCGCTGGCGGAAGGAGAACGAGATCACCGGCGTCCACGCCGTTCCCTACGACGTCGAGGTCGAAGTCGGCGTCACGAAGTCCTTTCCGCTTGGCCGCTGGGTCCACCAACAGCGGAAAGCGCTGCGGGCCGGGGAGCTGGAGGAGCGGCGCAAGACGCTGCTGGACGCGCCGGAGGCCGGGATGGTGTGGGAGCCGGGCGAGGAGGCGTGGGAGAGCAAGCTCGCCGCCCTGCGGTCCTACCGCCGGGCCACCGGGCACCTCGCACCGCGTCAGGACGCGGTGTGGGGCGAGGGCGAGGCGATGGTGCCCATCGGGCAGCACATGGCGAATCTGCGCCGGAAGGGCGGCCTGGGCAAGGACCCGCAGCGGGCCGCCGCGCGCGCGGCGCAGCTGACGGAGATCGACCCGGACTGGGACTGCCCGTGGCCGCTGAGCTGGCAGCGCCACTACCGGGTGCTAGCCGACCTGGTCGACGCCGATGGCGTCCTGCCCTACATCGCACCGGGCGTCGTCTACGACGGCGACGACATCGGCACCTGGAGGTGGCGGCAGCAGGAGCCGGGCACCTGGGCGCAGCTCCTGCCCGAGCAGCGCGAGCGGCTGACCGCGCTGGGCGTACGGGGCGCCTCCCTCTCCGTGACAGCCGCCGCCCCGAAGGAGATCGCCCCGGCGCCGGCCGACGCGGCCAAGGGCCCGGGGAAGGCCGGGAGCAAGGCTGAGGCGGCATTCCAGCGGGGGCTGGCCGCCCTGGCGCAGTGGGTGGAGCAGGAAGGGCAGCGGCCCGTCCCGCGCGGCACGGTCGTGGAGATCACGGTCGACGGCGAGGCGGAGCCGGTGCCGGTGAAGCTGGGGGTGTGGCTGTCGAACACCAAGTCGAGGCGCGACAAGCTCACGGCTGAGCAGCTCGCCGCCCTCGCCGCGCTGGGCATGGACTGGGCGGGCGCGGTCCTGGCGGTCGAGGCCGCCCCGGCGCAGCCCGCTCCGTCGGCGGCCCCGACGGAACGGCAGCCGTGGGACCACCACGAGGAGTGCGACAAGGCGCGCTACGAGGGTGGGACTTGCACCTGTGACCTCATCGAGCGGTACGGGCCGAACTCCGAGCGCGACGATTACTGACCGCCCCGGCTCTGACCGGACCCCGGGCCCGATGTCAGGGCCCGGGGTTTCGCACGTCAGGACGCGGCCGCTACCGGCGGCGCGGGATGGTGACCCGGACCTCCGCCAGGACGACGCCGGTCACCGCGTCGCGGTGGACCGGGAGGTACAGGCCCCAGTCGGCGTCACCGGCCGTGAGCCAGTCCCCGGCCCACGGGGCGTCGGTGGTCTCCAGCTCGCGTCCAGCGAGCGGGCCGCCCACGAGTCGAACGATCACAGCAGTGCCTCCTCCGGCGGGAGCTTCCCGCCTCACCCCTTGGTGGGGCTCAGCGCCCGGAGGACAGCACCAGGGTGCTGGCGACTTCCGTCCCGGCCCGGCCGCCGGGTCTACGGCGGGTGCGGCGCGGCGGGCCCGGCCGCCGCGCAACCGGCTGAGCGCGCCCTGGTCCCCGGCCGCGGCCGTACCGCCCATCCCGCCCGTCCCTTACTCCTTCACTCCAGCCAGGGGACATGGGCAGAGCGGCCGCAACGGGGATGTCAGCACCCCGACCACGACGAAACCGCGTGGTGACCTGCACGAACACGGAGCCGGTCCGTCCAGTCGCGCAACAGTAGGCGCAACCCCTGTCGCAACCTCCAGCGCAACAGCCAGGCGCAACCCTTGCCGCAACCTCGTGCTCCTGGTCGTCCGAGGCGCACGGTCACGCGGCCCGGACGGCTCCTTGGGCGCGAGCCAGCTGGCGCAGCTCGGATCGCGCCGCCGGCACCGAGGGCGCGCTCTCCCAGTAGGGGTGCCACCACAGCCGCACCGACAGGAGCAGCAGGCGGCGGCGCAGGGTGGTGGTGTCGCGGGGGCGGGGTGCGGCGAGCGCGTCGTAGGTGGCGTTCCAGGCGGCTTGCGTCTGCACCAGGTCGTCGGGGAAGTCGGTCGCGTCCATCCCCGCATTAGATCGCTTGTTCGAATTGCGTGTCACTTCGGACACGCCCGCCCCTGGCGCGGCAGATCGGGTGCGGACCAGCGCGGTCGGCCCCATGGTCGGGTCCCGGACGCCTTGCGCGGAAGCGCGCCCCCTTGTGGTCCGCGTCGGCTATACCGGGATGGATCCGATCACCTCGCCCGCCGTAGTAGATGGAGTCCACTGCCTCATGACTGACGCCGCGAACGCCGCCTCCGCCAGCCGTGCCAACCGCGTGATCACGATCGTGGCCGTCGTCATCGGCCTCGCCTTCACCGGCTTATGGACCTTCATCTCCGTCCCTCAGCTCACGGATTTCATCGGCGACCGGGATGTCACCCCGCCGGTGTTCCTGGCCATCGCGGTCCTTGTCGGTCCCTTCTTGTTCTGGTCCTTCATCGGTCTCGGCTTCGGCATGAGCGCGCTGGGCTGGGCTGCCGGGCTCGCCGTCACCGGCATCTTCATCAGCCTCACCTCCGGGTCGCTCGTTGCCGCCTCCGACGGTCACGGCTTCTCCTACTGGCTGTTCATCGCTCTGCTTGTCGCCTGCAACGTCGCTGCCTTCTGCGTGACTCCCTACGTCCTCGTCCGCGGCACGGTCGGTCGCCGCCGTTGACCCGTCGGCCCCGGGGTGGGCGAAGTGGCCGGAAGCCCGGACCGCCCCCGCCCGGCGCTGACACACTCGGCACCGTTGTGATCACCGCGTATCGACGGAGGACATGTTGAGCCAGCAGGAGCAGCCCTGGCAGCCGGGCCCGAGCGATCTGCCCTTCACCACCCACCTGATCAACCCGCATGGTGACCGGCACCTCGGCTTCAACGACGTCGAGGGCCGCTTCTACCGGTTGTGGCAGCACCGGCAGCCCGAGCCGCTCCACACCGGCGACGCGATCCTGCTGCGTCCCAGCGACATCGACCAGATCATCAAGTTCTCCATGATCTGGGTGAAGAACCACCCCACCGACCCGCGCAGCAGTGACCTGTCGGACGAACTCGCCGCCGGGGCCAAGGCAGTCGTGCTGCACTTCGCCCAAGCCGCGCAGGCCCCCGTACAGCGCTAGGACGGCCCCTCGGACGCCGCGCCCCACCGGCCGACGAACTCCTGAAGGGCGCGGCGCTGTTGTTCCTCGCGGGCGAGCTGCCGGGCGAGGACGTCGCGGTCGATGTACGGGTCGACGGCGGCGAGGACCAGGCGCTGGAGTTCGGCCGGCTCCAGCGCCTCTACCTCCCACTGCACCGGGCGACGGGGGTCGAAGCCGTAGCGGTCGGCGAAGGCCGGCCACCTCGGGTCACCCTGCTTGCCCTCGGTCGCGGGCAGCTCGTAGGCGCGGACCTGGTCGTAGGTCAGCAGCACCCGCTCCGTCCGGCTCCAGCAGCCGGTGCGCACCACCCAGTCGCGCTCGATGTCCTCACCCGAGCAGTCGAAGTCACCGACCACGAGAAGGACCCCGTCGCGCGGGTCGGCGGTGACCCGGTCGTGGACGATGTCGGCGTACGACTGCGAGCCGAAGCCGCGGACCACCAGCACCGGGATGCCCGCAGGAGCGAGCCAGCCGGTCAGCTGCTGGCGCAGGGTGTCCTTCTCCGCCGCAACGTACAGGGCGTGCTCCTGGCCCTCGGTGCGGTCGAGGCGGAACCAGTCGGGCATCTCCGAGACGAACGCGTCTGCGCCCTCCCATGCGGGTGGGACGTGGATCTCCCGGACGGTGTCGATCAGGTCGGGGAAGCGGCCCTCCCGGCGGGCCTTGGCCAGCTGCGCGGACAGCCGCCGGTACATCGGCGCCGTGTGCGGCAGCGCGCCCTCGGAGACCAGGCGGTACATGACCTGGCGCAGCGTGACGCCGCCCTCGTAGCTGTCCACGATCTCCCGGGCCCGGTCGACGACCGCCGGCCACCGGATCCGTTCCCGCGCCATACCGGTACTTGTACCCTTCCGCGCGGCCGTCGGCCGCGGACACGGGTCAGCCGACGGTCGGCGCAACTCTCTCCGGGGCGAGCGCGGCCTCGAGCCGGTCCAGCCGTTCGTAGAGGGCGCGGACCAGGCGGGCGCGGTTCTGGACACAGCGCACGGTGCCCTCCAGCGGGACGGACAGCCGGCCTTCCGCCTCGCGCAGGACGACGTCGGCGAGCGCCCGGGGCCCGCTGTCCTTGGGCAGCTGGTTCGCGCGGCGCCGGACGTCGGAGGCGACCGCGCGTGCGTGGCCGGTCAGCTGGAGGCCGATCTGCTCGTAGTCGCGTTCCGCGAGCGTGTCCTCGCCGGTCCACGCGAGGACGGCCTTGACGAGGCACTCGTACGGCTCGCGATCCAGCGGGAGCTCCGCCTCGATCAGCCCGTGGGGGTCGTACAGGACCGTGTGGCTGCTGGTGTGCATGGCGGGCCTCGCTGCTGGGGCGTCTTCGCGCGGGTGGCCGGCGGTCACCGCTGGGTGTCCTCGCCGCCGCCGTCCCCGTCGTCCTGGTCCTCGCCGTGCTGACCGAGGAACCGGGCGAAGCCGCGGTCCGCGCGGGCCAGTAGTGCCGGGGAGGGAACGCCGTAGGCGGGCGGCTGGAGGCCGCGGCCCTCCGGGGCCGGGGCGGTGGTGTCGGTGTGTGCGCGCATGCGGCCCCGCCTCTCCGGCTGGTGGTCCGTCGGTGACTTCGACGCTACGCAGCGTTGGCGACTGGCCTCAACGAGATTGCGAGTAATTGCGGCAGCTTCACTCCAGGGCGTCGATCGCGGCCCGGATCAGGTCGCGGGCCGCGTCGCCGTACACGGCCATCGACGCGAGGCCGGCGAACGCCTTCGCGTAGTCGGCGAGCTCGCGCGGCTGCGTCACCTTGATCTCCGCCGTCAGCGTCTCCACCACGGCCACGTCGTCGTCGTGGAGGTAGAACGCCTCGAGCGGCCACACGGTGCGCTGCGCGGTGAACGGGATGATGCCCAGCGAGACGGAGGCGAGCGGCATCACGGCCAGGAGGTGGCGCAGCTGCCCGCGCATCGCGTCGGGGTCGGCGGTGCGGAAGCGCAGGACCGACTCCTCCATGAGGACGACGTAGCGGTGTCCGCCCTCGTAGAGGAACCGGGAGCGCGCCACCCGGGCGGCGACCGCTTCGGAGACGTCGTTCGGCGTGCCCTGGAAGGCGGTGATCTGGCCCATGAGGGCGGTGGCGAAGGCGGTGGTCTGGAAGAACCCGGGCGGGACGTTGGAGACGTACACGCGGCAGACGCGGGTCTGCTCGTGCAGGGCGTACCAGCCCTCCTGGACCGTGCGCATCCCGTTGCGATGGAGGCGGCGCCACTCCAGGTACATCGAGTCGACCGCGCGGGCGGTGGCGATGAGGTCCTCCGCCTGGTCGTCCGCGCCGCACGCCGCGCACCAGGCACGGATGTCCGCGTCCGAGGGCGGAGCCGCGCCCTTCTGCAGGCGGGTCGTCTTCGCCGGATGCCAGCCGCACCGGGCGGAGATGTCCTTCCCGGTGAGGCCGGCGTCCTTGCGCAGGTGCTGCAACCGCACGGCGAGGGCCTCACGGGCTGCCTGTGCGCTGGACGATGGAGAGGCGGTCACGGCGTCGTTCAGGGGCCTAGACGGTGTACTTCTCGTGCGGGATGCCGCGCTCCCAGACCGTCTCGAACGCCGACGCGCACAGGCTCACCGCGGCCGGGTCCTCGGTGAGTTCGCAGCCCGGGTCGACCCAGTCGCCGTCGCCGCTGAAGAAATGGAACATCACCAGGCGGCCGTCGATCAGCCAGAAGTCGTTTCCGGGCAGGGCAATGTCGGAGGCGTTGCGGCGGGGCAGCCAGCGGACCTGTTCGCCGGCGCCCACGTTCAGCACGGTGGCCGCGTGCTCCCACCGGATGTAGTCCGTCACCGGCTCGGAGACGATCCGCGCGCGGCGCATCACCACGCCCCGGGCCAGGGTCTCCTTCACCAGACCGAGCCACTCGGGCCACCAGCGGGCCGTGGGGTCCAGGTCGATCTGACCGGTCCGGGCGAACAACGCGATCTCTTCGGCCTCGTCACCGACGCCGTAGCTGTCGCGCATCTCCAGATGCACCGCGCTGTGCTGAGCGCCCCTCAGCAGTTCAGCGAAGTCCGGCACGCTGCTCTGCGACATCACACGCCTCCCTCAGAATCGACGCCATCCGGACCGGGATACGGATCACCGTCTCGTGCGGCGGGACGCCCACCGCGTGGCCGGGCACCCACTCGGTCCCGCCGATCATCGCCTTCAACAACGCTTCGGCCTCCGCACCCTGGAGGACCAGGTCGGCGCTCTCTTCCTCCACCCACACCGTCGGCGACCCACCGCCTCCCGTGTTCGGGTCGATCCCGACGAACCGTAACGTCATGGCGCTCTCCCGTGTCGAGTCGGTTGCGCTTAGTTGCGCCGACCGTCTCGCGCACCGGCACTCTCGGTCAAGACCGGGGGCCGCTCGGTCCCACGTTCGGTCAACAGCGTGCTCAATCCGACAGCCGGGTGGGCCGGGTGAGTGAACGGCGAGCCCCTGGCGTAGCCCGGTCGGCGTGCTGCCGGTTGGTGGGTTCAGCGGACCGATCGGCCCGCGCACGGGGCCACGTCTGCGAGGCACAGCATGGGACGTCACAAGCAGCACAAGCCGCGCCGCCCCCGGGGCGAGAGCGGCCAGCCGACCACGGAGTGGTTCGGCACCGCGTTCCACTCCACCGAGGGAATGCAGCACCTGGACGTTCGCCAGTCCGGCAACGGCATCCTGATCACGTCCTCCCCTGCCGAGATCGACGGCGTTCCGGCCTCCTGGCCGCTGCGCCTGCGCAACGACGTCGACGGCGGGCTGAACGAGGTGGGCGCGGCCCTCGCGGCCGGGCGCGGCCACGTCTTCGGCGTGACCGAGGGCCCCGGCTACAGGACCGTCCTGGCGTTCATGCCCGACCACCCGGAGGAAGGTGTCGGCACGCTGGCCCGGGTCCGCACCTCCGACGGCCCGGACGGCGACGTTGTCTTCGAGCGGAGCGCGGAGCGACCGATGGGGCTGTGGGCGGAAGCCGGGGAGAACCTCCTGCGGATCGTGCCGGTGCTCGGTCCGGACGCGCCGCCGGCGGACGACCTCGAGGACTGCCGCCTGTGCCCCGGCTGCTACCGGCCCGTCTACGAGAGCTCTTCCTCGCACACCCTGATCGGCGCCGGTCCGATGCCGGTGATGGGGCTGTGCAGGCTGTGCGCCGAAGGCACCACGCTCCGCTCACTGCGCGGGATCGACGTACCCCTCGCCCCGCAACAGCGCGCCGTCCTGGAGACCGTGGCCGCCGCCATGGCGTAGCCGGTTCGCCGCCCCGGGCAAGCCCCTCGCGCCGAAGGGCTTGCCCGGCTCGGACGTCAGCGGCCGGCGGGCTCGGGGTAGCGCTCGCGGCGCCGGTAGGGATCGTCGACGCCGATCTCGTACCAGGGCTCGCCGCGCTGGAGCCGGGGCAGGGTGTTCGCCCACACCGCGATGGCGATGCCCCGCACGTCGGCGGTGAGCGCCTGGAGGCGGTTGTCGAGCAGGTGCTCCGCCTTCCCCGCCAAGACGACATGCAGCCGCGGGAAGGTCTTCGAGCGGGTGTAGCGGTGGCGCTGCCAGAACGGGAACGTCCCGCCGATCGTGCCGCGGGCGCCTTCCCAGACGCGGTGCCCGGCGTAGCGCTCGTAGTCCCAGACCTCCTTCGCGAGGCGGGCCTGGGACATGGTGCCGTTGTCGAGCTCGAAGAGGCGGACCTCGCTGGTCTTGGTCGGCCACGCGAGGACGGCGTCGGTGTTGAAGCTCAGGCCGGTCTCCTTGATGGCGTGGTTCACCTCCACCTGCCAGTCGGTCAGCGAGCGCCGACCGCCGTAGGCCAGGATCGTGTCGGTCACCGCGAGGCCGTGCGGACCGAACCCGGCCTTCACCGCCTTCGCTCCGGTGCCGGCCTTCGGGCGCGGTGGCAGCTCGTTGCCGTCAGCCAGAGCCTTCTGTCCCGCCACCGTCAGGTTCCAGATCTTGTCCTTGCCGTGCTTGCCGTTCGTCTCCGCCAGCCCGAGCTCCGCCAGTTCCACCATCGCCCTGCGCACGTACGACCGGCCGTCCGACTCCTCCGCCGTGATCACCGAAGCCATCTGCCGAACCGTCGCTATCCGCACACACCCCAGCATCCGCAGCGCATCGGCCCGTACCTTCCCGGCCGTGGGAGTGGACCTCTTCCCCTTCGCCGACGTCTCAGGGGAAGGGAGAGAGGTGTCAGCGTGCCGGGAGGCACCCTGACGGGCGGTGTGAGCTGCGGTGATGGGCACGACGTTGGAATCGTTCACGGCACCGTTCACGGCACTGGATTCCGGGCCGCCCGGAAGGCGCTCAGCACCCCTTGTCCAGGTCGGGCGCGGCTCCGGGTCGGGCTGCCGGGCGCTGCTGGTGTACGTCATGGCGAAGCTCCTCACGCAGGTGGCGCGGGGGGCCGGATGGAATCCCCCCGTCACTTGCTAGAGGTGTCGCGAAAGTCGACGGTGTGACGATCCACCGTTCACCGTTACCGATCCGTGATCACCCGGTAGGCGTCGCGCAGAGCTCGGAGACGATCGCGAACGACGTCGTCACCATCGGCACCGCCATGGCCGGCGGCATCACCGCGTGCGTGGTCTGGCCGTGCGCCATCCCGTTGCGGATCTGCCGACCATAGTCGAGGTACTCCGCCTGCCGGGCCGTCAGGATGCCGTCGACCGCGCCCTGCTTGATGAGCCCGTGCAGCGGCTTCTTGCCCGCGTCCGGGATCCGGTCGCGCAGCACGATCTCCACCGCGATCAGGGAGTGCATGACCGCCACGGTGGAGAACTCGTAGCAGTAGTACGACTGGCGCAGCAGCTCGCGCGCCGTACGCAGGACCGTCGCCGCGGCCTCGGGAGCGCCGTCGGGCACGACCAGGTCCTCAACGAGGTCGTGCATGTCGGCGTAGCAGGTGACGAAGTAGTGGGCCCGGTCGTCCGGGACCGGGAACGGCAGCCGCTGCGTGGTCATCCCCGCAGTCTTCCAGCGGCACGTCCCGGGCGGCAGCGTCTTTTCCCGGAGCCGTCGCGCAGCGTGCCGGGACGGAGATTTCTCCCCCGTTGAAATGGTCGGTATGTCGCACGTAGCGGACCAGGTCAAGGGGAAACGTCGTGAGGGGCCGGGCGGCGGCTGCTCACCGTCGGTGCTCGGACTCTGTCCACAGGGCTGCGGTTCGAGGGTGTCTTCGAGGCCGCCGCGATCCGCGGGGCGGCCCGACGATGAGGAGCCACCCATGCCCGAGAACACTGTCGCCGCGTCGCTCGCCCCGATGCAGCCGGCCGACGTCGCCGACGCCTTCGCCTACATCCGGGCGATGCAGGCCGGCGACATCGACACCGCCTGCGCGGTCGCCGACGACGCGGGCCCGGAGCTGCACCGGCTGCTCCTGGACGTCGCCGCGCGCGTCTTCATCCCCATCACCGCCGAGGACGACCACGACGGGGAGCCGTGCGCGCACTCCTTCCTCGCCGCCGCGCTCGGGCGGCTGCTGCTGGAGCTCCTCTGCCACAGCGTGTGCCTGGCCGGTGCACCGGGCATCGCCGACACCATCACCCGCTTCACCGAGAACATCCTCGCCGAGGACCACGGCGACGTCGCCGACGTCCTGCGCCAGCTGGAGGCCGCAGGGATGAAGCAGGCGATGGAAGCGCACCCGGTGCGCCTCACCGTCGTGTAGTGCGCACCACCCGATGCCGGTGGTGCGCACCCCGCACCGCACCGCGCGCACCCGGTGCGCACCAGGTGCGGTGCCGGCGTCGGTGGTGCGCGCACCGGCGCACCGCACCACCCATCGCGGTGCGCGTCACCGGCCGCGCCGCACCGCACCGGGCGCGCGCCACGGCCGGGCGGGCTCCTATATCACACACCCCCTTGACTGCGACCTGTCCGACAGCTCAGACCGGCGCTGACTAGGGGAAACGTGCTGGGTGGCGAACCTGGTCCAGGAGCGATGCGCGCCCGCCGCGACCTGGACAAGGGGTGGGCCTGCGGTGCGCGCACTGGTGCGGTGCGGGACATCGGGTGCGGTGCACCGGGTGCGCACGTGCGCGCCGGACATCGTCGGATGGTGCGCACCGGGTGCGGTGGCGGACATCGTGGTGCGCATCAGAGTGGCGTCCATCGTCATCCGGTGCGCACCACGGTGGAGTCCATCGGGTGGAGTCCACCGAGTGGAGCCCACTCGGTGGAGCCCATCGGGTGGAGCCCACTGAGTGGAGCCCACTCGATGTCGTGCATCGCCATCGGCTCCACTCGGTGGACGATGCCGGGCATCGTCACCACAGCCAGGCGTTGGAGTGCCGTACCCGGGACAGGGCGCGGGCATCGCGGCGCGCGGCCGCGTTGCCGATCCGGTTCTGCCGGGAGCGGGGCCTGCGCGACTGCCCGGCGGCGAAACGGCGCTTCCCGGCGTCCCGGAGCCGCTCCCGCTGCTTGCGCAGCTCCTTCTTCTTGTCCGCCTTCGACTTGAACTTCCGGGGCCGCTTCCAGACCGGCTGCCACCCCAGGTCCTCGTCGAGCTCGGGCTCCTGGTCCTCGTCGAGCGCGGCGGCCATCTCCGGCCGGGCCGCGCGGGCGCGGGCGAGTGCGTCCTCGGGGTCGGGGAGTTCTTCCGGGGTGGTCATGCGACTCCTCCTGGATTCCGGCCCGGGGCGTGCTGGATGCCGGGCTGCTGGGTGTGCTGCGGCGGCGGGGTCGTCGCCGGGGCGGGCTGAGGTCGAAGTCCGTGGGCGAGGGCGCGCGCCCGCTTGCTGTCCTGGATCGTGGCGGCCACCTTGGCGGCGGCGGCTTCCATGGTCTGGCGGGTCTGCTCCACCGCGTCGACGCCGGTCTCCGGCTCCCGGAGGCGGCCGTCCTTCCGTCCGGTGCGGAACGGCCGCGGGTGCGACCTCGAGGCGCCGGGCACAGCGACGGCGTACGGCAGGGGGCGGGAGCCCAGGCGTTCCGCACGCCGCGCGGCGCGGACCCGGGCGGCCAGGGCGCCGGCGGCGAGGCGGGCCCGCTCGTACGGGGGCGCGGTGCGCTTGCGGGTCAGCGGGCGAAGCACGGCCTGGTCCTCGGTGTCGCTCGGGTACAGGGCGCGCAGGTCGGCGGTCATCATCCGGCGGCCGACCGGGCGGGTGTAGTCGTCGACGACCGCCTGCACGATCCGTTCGTCCAGGCCGGGCTGGTGCGGTCGGCCGCGCAGAACGTAGGCGAGGTGGCGGCGGGCTTCGGCGAGCAGGTGCCGTCGTTTGAACGCACCGCGCATGACGTACACCACGGCCGTGACGTTGACGGCGGCCAGGACGACGTCGACCACCGGCCGCACCCGGGCCCACACCGTCGCGGCCGCCGCTCGCGCCCGCACTGCGAGCCGGGAGACGACGTCGACGCCGAACTTGCGGATCGCTGACTCCCTCCAGTCGTTGCGCAGCTCGGTCAGCGACCGCGGCGTCTCGGGCTTCGGCGGGCGTGTCCGGTCGGCGGCCTTCCCGCTCAGCGCGTAGGCGGCTTGCTCCCCCGGCGCATGCCCGTGCTCGTCTTCGTAGTCGGCGGTGAAGACGGACAGCGCGTCCTGGATCTGCTGGCGGCGGGTCGACTGCCAGCCGATGAGCCGCTGATCAATGCCCGCGACCTCCATGACGGGACGGCGGCCGGGTGTCACCTCCCGCGGCTCCCACGCCCACCCGAGCCGCGCGGACACCTCCTCCATGAAGAACAAGGAGTAGAGGGCTCCGGCCGCGACGATGTTCTCCAGCATCGAGTCCGCCGACAAGTTGCCCCACTTCCCGTCCGGCCGCCGGGCGCGGATCGACACCAGGCCGTGGTCATGAAGCAGGGGCTGTCCGGCTCTCGACTCGTAGTGCCGGAACACCGCGACGATCAGCCCGTCCCGGATCGGCTTGCGGTGCTTGCCGCCGCTCCCCCAGCGGATCTCCGCGACCGAGTCCTCCAGCCACGCCAGCGCCTTGTCCCGGGCGATGTCCTGGCACAGCTCCAGCACCAGGCGGTGCTCGTCATCCATGAGCGCCCACGAGATCTGCGCGGTCGACGGCGCCCGGAACACCAAATCCAGGGCCAGCCACGGCGAGCGCTCCTTGGCGTCCTCGGTCTCCGGCGACTGGTTGTGCTCGATGGGCCTGCCCAGCACGGTCGCCCGCCGGGCGCGGGCCGGGCTCTCCCCCTGCGCCAGGAGCTCGCCCTCGATCCGGTCGGCGTCCGGGTGCCGGCCTTCCCCCAGGAGCAGCTCAGCCTGCCGCTCGGTCACCACGTCCCCGGCCGCAAGGCCGACCGCGGCAAGTCCCCGCCCCGTCCAGACGCCGGGCGGAACACCGGCTTCGTCCTGGGCGGCGCGCAGCGGCTTGCCCGCAGGGCGGCGGCCGTCGCCGACCATCACGCTGCGGAAGTAGTACCGCCACCCACCCGGGCCGACCTTCTTCGCGCTGAGCATCGGGCCATAGAACACCGCCCATGACCTGCGTAAAAGCGTGATCCGGGGTGCTTCCCGCCGGGCGGGAGGCCATCACCAGATCTTTACCGTGGCGCCCGCCAGGCGGGCCGTCACACCAGCCCGAGACGGTAAGCCGCCGACGTGTGCACAGTCCGCCGCATGACCAAGGAACTGCTCCACGGAGACCTCTGCCCGCTGTGCCGCCGCCCGCTCACGCTGCGCACGGTCGTCGAAGTCCGCTCGAACACGCCGTACCCCAGCCGGACCGACATGGTGCCCCACTGCGAGGGCTGCGCTGGCGACATGACCCGCGCGCAGGAGTGGGCGGATCTGATGCACGCCCGCTACGGCATCTGACCCCGGCCGTGCGAATGCTGCGCGCCGACCCACGAGCACCACCAGCCACGAAAACGCACGACAACCCACCACCCCTGACCGCGCCACGTCACCGACGCCCTTCAACACGAACAGCCACCACTGCCCCCGGCCACCGGCCGGGGGCTTTGTGCTTCCCGGAGGAGTTCGCCGTGCCCACGTACGAGGCTCTGCCCCGCTTCACCGCCGACCTGGACCGCCTCACTCCCGAACAGCGCCGCCGCTTTCGCCAGGCCGTGACCGCCTTCGTCCACGACCTGCGCACCGGAGGACGCTTCCGCGCCGGCCTCCGCGTCAAGCGCGTCCAACGGGCGACCGGGATCTACGAACTGACCTGGTCCATGGGCACCGGCCCCGCAGGACGCGCCACGTGGGAGTACGGTCCCGCGCTGCACCCTGGCGTCCCGCACGTGATCTGGCGCCGCATCGGCACCCACGACATCCTCACCGGGCCCTGAGATGGGCGCCCCGACACGCGACGGGGCCGGTTTCCCAAACTTGGGAAACCGGCCCCGAGTCCCGACGTCCCCAAAAATCGCGGGAGTTCCCCAATTGGGGAAGTCCCGCTCAATGACGGGGATCAGCTCTCAACGAGTTCGGCGTCCACGACGACTTCCCCGTCGACGATGTCGGTGTCGGCTTCAACCTTCACCTTGCTGAGGATGCGACCGATGCGACGGATGGCGTCTTGCTGACGCTGGGCTTCCTCGCTGCTGCGGGCGCGGCGCGCGGCTTTGTCCTCCGTGGCGTTCTCGACTACCTGCCGCGCCGTGTCCAGCAGCTGGAGTGCAGCGTCTACCGGGTCTGAGCTCCGGCCGGACGTGTCGCCCTGCTCGCCCTTCGCTTCGACCCTTTGGGTAGGCATCCCCACTTCTGGCGCGGCCGTCCAGGCGGCGCTGACGGCCTGGCTGCGTTCAGCCGGATCGGAGACGCCCTTGGCTGCCGCCACTGCCTTCTTCACTCGCTGCTGAACCTGGTTGGCTACGAGCCGGACCCCGCCCTTCTGGTGGGCCCAGTACAGCTCGGTGTAGGCGCGCGCGGCCTCTTGGTCGTTGGTGCGCTCCGCGTACGGCTGCAGCTTGCGCAGGTGGCTGTCGGGCAGGGGCCGGCCTAGCTCTTTCTGCACGGTCTGCGCCAGGCGCCAGGTTTTCTGGAGGCGGTCGGCCTCGCTGGTTGAGAGGCCGTCGTGCTCCAGGTTCAGGTACTGCTCCCAGGTGCGGGTGCCGTCGCCGCGGTACAGGCGGCGCCGTCGAACCACTTCCAGGGAGAAGCCGAGCATCCAACGGGCCGTGCGCGCGTTGTCGACTGCCCGGTGAGCCTCGGCGAGGAGACGCTGCTCCTGCTCATCAAGCGGTCCGTGCGCGGTCTCCGGCGTGGCGTCGACGTCCGGAAGGGACAGCCCCCAGTGCTCCATCGTGAAGGGCTGAGCGCGCATCTGCGGAGGATCGGCGGGCCGGTCAGGCACGACGACGCTCTCTGACGTGGCGGTCGCGCTGCTGGCGGGAGACTGCTGGGCGCCCTTGTCGGCCGCCGCTCGGAAGTCGCGACGCTTAGGCACTCTTGACCAGCCCCCGTGCCTGCATCTCGGTGACCAGCTCACCGAACGGTCCCCTGGCCGCGTTCTCGACAGGGAAGCCTGTGGCCTGCTTGATGTCGTCCAGGACCGGGATCTTCACCGTGAGCACGTTGTATTCGGCGTCGGTGAGCAGGCCCCGGATCTCACCCTCGCTGCGGACGTTGGGGCGTACTCGGTTGAGGAGCACCCACATCGGCGGGGCGGTGCGTGAGGGCCTGTCGAACGCGGAGCGGCCGACCATGGTCTTGACCGGGGTAGAAGTGCGCGGCTGGTGGACACGCTGGTAGTCGGCCATGGAAGGTTCCATGTGGACGATGACCAGGTCGGCCACCTTGAGCACGCTGTCGGCGATGTGCGGGTGGTTCTCGGTGTGACCGACATCGACGATGTCGATCCCGTCTTCTCCGAGCGGCGTGTACTCCTCAGCAAACTTGGCGGAGGCGTTGCTCTCGACAGGGAAGGGGAAGCCAGCGAGTTCGGACCACTGCGTGAGGTGCTCGGATTCGTCCGCGTCCCACAGCTGCACGCGGTATCCGGCTTCGTGGAATGCGTGTCCCATCATGCCGGTGTCGGTCGTCTTGCCCATACTTCGTGGGCTGATGTTGGCGATGAGCACGGCGGGGTCTCTCCTCATGCGGTGGCTACCTTCCGCATGATGCTGCCACGTCTCCCGCTCCCCGAGGACAGGCGCCACATCACAAGTCGCGACCACATCGGCCCTGAAACGAAAAAAGCCCTGCACCCCGTGTTGACGGAGTGCAGGGCTTCGAGGTGCTGAGCGTCACGCCGCCAAGGTCGCGGGCGCGCCTTCATCGGGGTTGGGGAGGCTGGCGGCGGTTGCCGGGGCGGCAGGGTGTCGCATGGCGGTGATCGGAACGGCCCCGGGTTCGGTGGCCGGCGCCCACACCATGCGCCAGGTGTCGTCCCACTCGCATCCGCAACCGCCGTGATCAGGGTGCGGGTGCCGTAAGAACACGCCCCAGGTCTGGACGGCGCGCGGGATGCGGGGGATGAGCTCCGAGGGGTCGTCGCCGGGGTACAGGTGCAGGTTCCTCCACCCGTGGATCCGGGACATGTACGCGGCGGCGGCCTCGATGGCGTCGGCCCACCGCTGGTGCCCGAGGACGATGAACGCGATCGGGTAGAGGTGATCCTCGGTCGGGTCGTCGATCCCGGTGACGTACAGGCCGCGATGGGCGACGAAGCCGCTGTCGGCTGCGTCGTCGGCGCAGGGCGTCCAGAGCTGTTCGACGGGGTGCGTGGTGCCGTCGTCGCCCTCGCTGGTCTCGATCTCGTACAGGGCCGGGGCGGTCATGCGCTCACCCCCGCGACGGCGGCGTCCAGGAGCGCCACGGCGTCGGCCTCGTACGGGTCAACGAACAGCTGGTGGTCGCTGACGTCGAACGGCGCGTTCCGCGCGGAGACGCGGAACCCGGGCACCGCAGTGGTCTCCCGGCCTTCCAGGGCGGCGGTGAGCCGGTCGTAGTCCTGCTGGGCGTGCCGGGTCTGGGTGTACGGGCCGACGCGCAGCAGGGTGAAGCCGTCGAGGCTGTCGTCGCGTCGGCGGGCCTCGATGTAGAGGGCGTAGTGCGCGAGCTCCATGCCGACGTCGTCGGGCAGGGGGAGGTTCGCGGCGGCGTGGGTGAGCATCGCGTATCCGGGCTGCCAGAAGCCGAGGATCGCGCTGGTCTCGCAGCGGAGCCAGCCGCGTTCGGTGTAGCCGAGCTGGCGGCCGTGGAGGTAGGCCGCGGCGTGCGGGGTGTCGGGGTGGACCAGGGCCACGGCGATCACGTCGGGGCCGTGGTCGTCGCCGGGCCGGGTGTGCGCGCGTTCCACGAACGGCCCGACCCGCACGGCGATGTCCTGCGGGTGGCCGGGCGCCCAGGGCTGCGGGTTGCGTACGGCGGTGAGCATCGCGCGGAACTGGTCGACGACGGCCTGGTCCTCGGGCGTGACGTCGCCGGGCGCGTTGCCACAACGGCGGAACAGGTGACGGATCATCGGGCGATCTCCTCCTCAGAGACGGTGGCAGGGGCGGCGGGGGGTGTCTTGAGCACGCGCGGCAGATGGGCGTGAAGGTGCTCGACTTCGACCTCACGGCCCCGTGCCCGGAGTTCGCGGGCAAGGATTTCCGTGAGGCCGCATGCACGGTGCCGGCCTCCCGCACATCCGATGCCGATGCGGCGGGGGCCGGCGGGCAGGTCTGCGTAGTCGGCGAGGTTGGCGAGGAGCTCGCGGGCGCCGGGGGTATTCAGGACGACGTCTTGGACGCGGGGGTGGAAGCCGTCGAGGTCGAGGATGTCGCGGGCGGCGGCCGGGTCGCGGAGTCGGTCGCGGACGTCTTCGATCCGGTCGGCGGCGGGCGGGACGGGCTGGCCGTCCGGGCCGGTGGGCAGGTGCAGGTAGCCGAACGAGATCAGGCGGATGGGTTCCACGAAGGTGCCTCCGGGGTCGCTGGGTGAGGGGCAGGAATGGCGGAGCGCCGCGCCCGGCCGGGAAGGTCGGGCGCGGCGCTCCGATGTCTCAGGGGGCGAGGGCCACGGCCGCGCTGAGGATGTCGGTGTGGTCGAACGCCAGCCGCTCCGGCAGGTCGTCCAGGGGCCACCAACGGGTGGTGCGGGCGTCGTCCCCGGCGACGATCGCGGTGTCGGCGGGAACGAGGGCCATGTACGCGACGGTGACGTACCGGCCGCGCGGGTCGCGCTCGGGGGCGTCCCAGACGCCGATCGGGCGCAGGTTGTCGGCGGCCACCTGGACGCCGGTCTCCTCCGACAGCTCGCGGGCAGCCGCCGCGCGGCTCGTCTCACCGGGGTCGACGTGACCACCCGGAAAAGCCCAGTGGCCTTCGTACGGCGGCCAGTCGCGCTCGATCAGCAGGACGTTGCCGTCGGGAGTCAGGGCCACCACGTCGGCGGTGTAGCGGATCGTTTCGAACGTCTCGGTCTCGGTCATGTGCGCCTCTCGGTGGGACGGGTCAGTGGGTGGTGTCGGTGACTACGAGGAACTGGTCGCTGCCGAGGTCCATCACGACGTGCGCGTCGCGGCCCTGGGCGCGCTGGGCGGCGGCGTATTCGTCGGCGGGCCACGAGCCGCGGGGGTGGCCGGCGGGGAACCGCTCCAGGACGGTGCGGGTCTGCGCGGTGGTCGCGGGCATCACGCGTCACCGCCGTTCACGCGCTCGTGGATGTCGATCAGGGTGGCGATGGCGTCGGGGTTGTCCGCGAGGCCGACCCACTGCCCGCTCGCGGTGAAGACGGGGACCTGGTCGCGGTCGGCCTCGAAGATGACGCAGTAGTCGCCGTACCGGTCCATCACCGTGTCGCGCAGGACCGGGATGAGCCCGGTGTCCAGGACCTCCAGTGCGCCGATGGTGAGCCGGGCGGGCTCGCCGGGCGTCTGCGGCTGGTCAAGGGTGCCGGTGACGCGCAGCAGGTCGCCGGGCTGCACGCCGTTCAGCAGTTCGTGGGTGACGCGGGAATCTCCGCTGGTGCAGGACACGATCGTGTCGGGGGTGTCCTGCGCGGTGATCTCCGCGTCGGTGAGGTCCGCATCGACGGCACTGACGGCAGCGGGCCGGACGATCAGGTCGAAGGTGGCGTTGCCGCGCGGGCCGGGGGCGGGTATCGCGTCGACCCAGCCGTCAACGGTGCAGTGCTTGGTGTCCATCAGCTGGCCTCCGCCAGGGTCTGGGTGGGGCGAGGGGAGCGGGGTCGGGTGGTGCGCTGAGCGATGTCCAGGAGCTCGCGGTTGCGTCGCTTCTGGGCGTCGGTGAGCGGCCGGTCCGCCGGGCGGTGGCGGTGCCAGAGCGGGGACGCGGGCGGCTCGGGATAGGCGAGGGCGTGGTCGACGTCGCGGTCGGTGCTGCTCATGGGGTGCCTCCAGCTGGAGGTAGAAGTCAGGCGTGGTTGTCGTCGCGCCGGCGCTTGGGCTGGACGTCGGAGGCGAACCTCCCGAGGCGTGCCTCGGTGGGGTGCTCGGAGATCCAGGACTCAGCGCACACCTTGTGAGCGGGCTCCCCGGAGTGGGAGCGCAGCGGTGTGGGCTGCTCGCACAGCGCGCAGGGGCGCATCTGCCAGTGGTCGTAGTGCTGGCTGTCGCGCCAGTCGAGAAGGCCGCCGGGAGCCGGGACACAGCCCGGCTCGAACGGCGGCTTCTTGTCTCGCTTGCGGGTCACGGCCGGAAGTCGGGCAACTGCTGGAACACCTGCGCCAGCAGATCCGGCGTCGGCTTCCAGGGACCGAGCTGCCCGCCGACGGGAACGGGCAGGGCGAGCTCCTGGACGTCGGCGAGCACCAGGTGCCACTTACCGGGCTGCGCCCACTCGGTGCAGGGCGGGGAGCCGTCGGGGTCCTGGTGGCAGTCGGTGATCCGGGCGACGCCGATCACGGCGCCGGTCACCAGCTCGCGGCCCCGGATCGTGCGGGCGACCAGCGGCAGGCGCAGGGCGGGCCGGTCGATCTCCAGGCCCGCGTGCAGGAGCACCCAGCCGGTCCGCCATGCCCGGGGCCGGTTCTCAATGGTCTTCGCGCCGGTCAGGATCGCGGTGGTCCACGGCTGTTTGATGCTGATGCCGCGGATCCAGTCGCCCTCGGGCAGGGTCGCGACGCTCATGCGGCTCGCCCCCACACCGCTGTACCCGGGCGCCCGGAACGGCGGCCGTTGATCGACGGCACCGTGGCGTGCTGCGCCGCCGCGAGGACCGCGTGACCGGAGTGCTTGCCGTCGTACAGAGCTGCGTCGGCCGCCCTCTGGAGCTGCGCCAGATCGCGTACGCCGATCACGTCCGGTGTCGCGGCGCCGACCGACGCGGCGACGTCGACAGTGCGGCCGTCGTCCAGGACGACCGGCGTGTGCAGCATCCGCACCAGCTGCTCCAGGCGCTGCTCGCGGGTTGCGGCGGTCAGCTGAACGACCACGGCGAACTCATCGCCTCCGAGGCGGCCGATCGCGGCGCGCGGGCCCGCCCATGCGGTGAGCCGGGCCGCGATCGACGCGAGGACCGCGTCGCCCGCCAGGTGGCCCATCGTGTCGTTGACGGCCTTGAAATGGTCGGCGTCGATCATGACCACGGCCGTGTCGTCGCCGTGGCGGGCCAGGAGCCGGCGGGCGCGGGCGGTGTACGCGTCACGGCGCAGGAGACCGGTCAGCGGGTCACGCCGGGTCTTCGCGAGCTGCTTGTGCAGCGCGACCGCGTGCACCGCCCAGCCGGTCAACGGCAGCGCGGCGGTGGTCAGTAAGAGGGTGCGCTGGCCGATCTGGCCCTGAACGCGCAGGAGCGAGGACATACTTGGGTTCTCCGTCTCGTCTCGTACGGGATGGATGGGCCCGGGACAGTCGTCGAAGCCGGTCAAGCAGAGCGGCTGTCCCGGGGCAGAGCTACAGGTCGATGGGCCTGGAGTTGAGCCAGCTGTACGGGCTCCTCCAGCGGCCGGCCTTCGCGGCCGTCCAGTCGAGCTCCCAGCCGGACCGGTATCCGCAGGCGCACCAGCCGTCCGGGCGCCCGTGGGGAATCTCGAGTCCGGCCTCCGACGCGGCGCGTGCCGCGTCATAGACCTCGTGCGCGGCCTGCACGGCGGCGCTGCGGCTGTCGGCCCGGCCGGTGAAGACGTGTACGCCTTCCAGGCCGGGCCTCTGGCTGCTGTGTGCGGGGACGTCGACCTCGAAGTAGGGCAGGTCCATGACGTCCATCTCCTCTCGTGATCGTGGTGAGGGACCACCGCGACCGCCCCGGCCCCGGCGCGGTGGCCGGTGTCGGGGCAGCACGGAACGTCCGTCACGCCGGTGAGGGCGGGGCGGGTCAGAACTCCAGATGGATCGTGATGGGCCGCCGGGAGTCACCGGCGTTGGTGTGGACCGTGCGGCGGTGCGCGGTGAGTCCGGCGCCGCCGCCCTGGATCGGGAGGTGGCAGTCCGGGCAGCCGCGGACCCAGTCGTCACCGGCCGGGAGGTCGGCCGGGGTGAGCGGGTGCGGGTGCGGCCCGTCGGCGGCGCGGCTCACCGGTCCCCGCCTCCCGCCGCCTGCCGGTCGGCGAGGGCCAGGAGCTCCGCGGCGAGCTCCGGCGCGGACAGGATGGTGCGCAGGATCGAAGCGAAGCCGGACCGCTCGATGGGGTTGAGCCGGTCCCACACGGCGTGGGCGTCACCGTGAGCGCCGACGGCCTTGAGGTAGTCGTCCTCGGTGGTGGCGGTGTGCTCGACACCGCACCGGCCGCACCGGAAGACGGCCTGGTCCCAGCCGCACGCGGGAGCCTTGGTCGTCATCCGCTGATCGCCTCCAGGGCCTGCTCTTCGAGGTCGGCGCGGCCGTCGGGATCGTCGTCCTGGTCGTCGTCGCCGGTGTTCGGGCCGTGGACGGTGCAGACGATGTCCTCGTCGTCGTCCAGGTCGCCGTTCAGCGCGCGGAACAGGCAGGTAACGCTGTACGCGGGCACCCAGGCGCGGCCGGTGCATTCGTCGTCATGCGGGCAGGGCACGGCGACGTCGAACCCGTAGTCGCCCTCGCCGTCGACGTTCGGACGGAACGCGAGGGTGAGGTACATCTGACCGAGGCGGATCTCCGCGACGCGGTCGCCGCCGGCGATGTTCGAGCCGTCCTTCCACCGCCACAGCGGCAGGATCTCCGGGCCGAACACCCGGCGGGGGAGCAGCAGATCACCGAGGCCGTCGCCATCGTCCAGCCCGAGGTCGGCCTGCCGCCTCTCGCTGAGCCGCTCCAGGAACGGCAGCAGCTGGTAGAGGCTCTCGGAGTAGGCGACCTCGATGAAGCCCTCCGACTTGAGGCCGCGGTGGTGCGAGTCGACCATGTCCTTGCGCTGCCGGATGACGACCTCCTCCGGCACGCGGCGGTTGACCGGCCGCGCGCCCTGCCGGTCCACGCACACCATGCCGGGCGTGGCGACCATGAGCGCGATGGGGAGCATGCCGTGCCGCTTGGCGGCGGCGACCAGCGGCTCCCTGGAAGCGCGGGTGACGTTGGTTGCGTCGATGACCGTGAACAGGTGCCGGCGCATCCTCGCCTCCAGGAGCAGGTGCAGGGCGGCGACGGCGTCGCCGGTCGCGTCCTGGTCGCCCGCGTCGTCGCTGACCGTCTCGCGCAGCGCGTCCAGGGACAGGACCTGCGAGGCGGGCCAGGTGTTCGCGATGGTGGTCTTTCCGGCTCCGGAGGGGCCGATGAGGACGACCAGGCTGTTCTTGGGCATCTGCGGGTAGTACGGCGCGGTCATACGGATCTCCTTGCGGATGAGGGGTGCCGGGCAGCCCGGATGAGGCGCTGCCCGGCGTTGTCTGTGAGCAGGACGGCGGCGTCGCGCAGCGCCGTCAGCGAACGATCATGTGGTCGGGGTGGCCGTTGTTCATGTGGTCCACGCACTGCGGGCAGTCCTGGCGCGGGCCGAGCCCTGCGTGTGCCTGACGGCTGGCGTACGCGTGGTACCAGCACTGCGTGCACTGCCCCCGGGGCGGGTTCTCCGCCTTCGTGTTCGCCATCTCAGCTGCCTCCCTGCGGGTGGAGGGCGCGGGCTGCCCAGATGAGGCGCTGCCCGGCGTTGTCTGTGATCAGGGCGGCGGCTTCGTGCAGCGGGCAGGAGGCGTCGCCGTCGCGGTCGGGCTCGATCTGCTCGGCACGGCGCGCGGCGACGGTGACCATCTGCGCCAGGGCCGGGATGAAGCCGCCGGGCGGGTCGGTGTCCTCGATGAGCTCGCGCAGGATCGCGGCGAGCTCCTCCTGGTCGACGTCGTCGGCGCTGAGGTCGTCCTCGATCTGCTGGAGAGCCAGGGAGGCGATGCCGACGGCGGCGCGGACGCGTTCGATGCGGGTGCGGCTCACCGGCGGGCGCCGGGGCGGGTGGTGAGCCAGGTGGTGACGGCGGCAGCGCCGATCCCGATCGCGCGGTGGAGTGCCGCGTCCAGCTCCATCCACGCACTGCCCGGCCCGTTGATCTCCTTGGTGACCGCGCCGTCGTCGTCGAGGCGGACCGCCTGGCAGTGCTCGATGTAGCCGGTCTTCTTGGTCTTCTTCGCCAGCCACAGCAGTAAGGCCCCGCGGTCGATCGCGGCATGCGTCGAGGCGTTGATGGCCGCGCCGGCGAGCAGAGCGGTCGGCGTGACGCGGTAGCCGAACGCGCGGGTGATCGCGACGGTTGCCCCGAGCTGCACGGCGGTGTACGAGGCGACGTGGCAGGCCACGGCACGCCTGCCGAGCGTGCTGGTGGTCATGGTCGGGCGGCTGGAGTCCGGTGCGGCGGGGGAGCCGTCGGCGTGGACCAGGTCCTTGCCGTACAGCCGCTTCCTCGATGCGGTCTTGCTGCCCTGGATCCAGTGGTCACAGGCAGGGTGCAGTTCGCCGAAGGTCGCCAGCAGGGTGCCGAAGAGGGCCAGGCGCTCGGTGGTGAGGGGCAGACGGTGCATGCTGGGGCTCTCCTGATCTCGGTTTCGGGTGAAAGGGGAGCGGGGCGGCCGGCCTCTTGCCGATGCTGCGGCCGACCCTGTGAGCGGGCTCCGCCCCGGCCTGCGTGGCCGGGGCGGAGGTCGTTCAGAACGGCGGTTCGTCCGGCCAGGCCGGGACGGGCAGGAGCCGGATGCGCAGCTCGCGCCGGGTTGCCCAGCAGTCGCATGCCTCCATCTCCGGGTTCGCGCCGCCGACCCACCAGCCGCCCGCGCTCCGGCAGTCGGGGCAGGAGCGGCGGGGCTGGGGCCTCAGCTCGATGCGGTGCCGGTCGGCGTACAGCCGCCAGTGGCCGGCCTCGAGGACGGCGGCGGCTGCGGCGACCGTGACGGGCACGGCGGCCGCGACCAGGACGGCGGTCCGGGCGCGCACCGTCACGGCCGGGCGAAGGGCTGGACGGTGAAGCGGAAGCCCTGCCCGGAGTCGGTGGGCGTCGCAACGAGGAAGCCCGGGTCGGCCTGCGCCATGTCGCTCAACACGTCTTTGATCCAGTCGGTGGGGCGCTGGAGGTCGACGCGGAGCCCGTTGAAGTCCGACAGGCGCACCTGGTGCGGCGTGTTGCCGTAGCGGCGGGCCCACAGCCGGGTGCGGATCAGCTTCGCGGCCTCGGTGTCGTCGGGCCGGGCGGGCACCCCGCGCGGCACCGCTCGGCAGGCGGCGGCGTGCGCGTTGGCGTCGCTGGCGGCCTCCGCCTCCGTCATCACGTTGCCCGCGCTGTTGCGGTCCGCGCGGTGGGTGCAGCCCAGGCACGCGGCGACGAAGCGCGGGGTGCCCCGGTCGGTGACGGCGGTGTAGACGAGGACGGTCGCGCCCTCCAGCGCCCGGTAGCGCTGGGAGACGACCGTGCCCTCCGGCGTCCAGGTCTCGGGAGCGGGGGCGGTGCGGGTGAACAGTGGCACGGTGACTCTCCTTCGAGGGGATCGTTGATCAGGCGGCGAGCCGGTGGGTCACCGGAGCCGTGGAAGCGAAGTAGGTGTCCGGGCTGGGCTCGTAGCCCCGGGCGCAGGGGTCGCAGCAGCCCTGGGTACGCAGCGGGAGGCAGAAGTAGTACCGACGCCTGCATTCCGGGCACGTAGATCTCGCGGCCATCGCCCGGTCCAGCGCCTCTTCCTGCGCCAACGTCGGCGTGCGCTTGGGCCGGGCGAGCGCCACGCTGTAGAGCCAGGCCCGGGTGGGATGGATGCACGCCTGGGCGGGTCGGTACGAGCAGCCCTTGCAGCGCAGCACCGCGACCGGTCCGTGTCCGCCGGGGCTCAGTCCGAGTTCGCGTAACTGTCGCCGGGTGACCAGGCCCTCGGGACAAGCGCGCCGGTCGAACTCCTCCAGCGTCGCGGTGCTGCGCGGCACGCGCTTGATCTCGCGGCGGCGCTTCTTCCGGGGGCGGGGCATCACCGGCTCCAGGCGCCGGGGAGTTGGTGGGGGCGGTGCGGATAGCGGGGGCCGGGGCGCTGCGGGCGGGGCCGGCCGATCCGGCGGCGCGGGCGGGGAATGAGCACGAGCGGTTCCTCCTGATGTCGGTGGACAGCAAGCGCCGCGCCCCGCCGACGTCGTGCTGTGCCGGCGGGGCGCGAGGTGGCCGGTCGGCCTGTCCAGCCCTCGCCCACCCGGGAACGGGGTGGGCGAGGACCAGGCGGAGCGACCGGAGGTCAGTCCCGGAACGGGCAGCCGCT
The DNA here is from genome assembly GCF_043202315.1 of Streptomyces sp. NPDC048211. Lineage (NCBI taxonomy): Bacteria > Bacillati > Actinomycetota > Actinomycetes > Kitasatosporales > Streptomycetaceae > Streptomyces > Streptomyces sp. NPDC048211. The sequence goes on along the minus strand of NZ_JBIDAD010000025.1, from coordinate 31,331 downwards.
GTGCGGGTGCTGTTCGGCGGCCGGGGCCGGGGGCTGGACGGGGACGTGGATCTCGGGCTTGACGGTGACCTTCGCGGGACGCCCGGCAACGACGCGGCGGCGCAGGGTCAGGCCGCGCATCGCGAACGCGGACAGGAACGTCCAGGCGAGGACGGCGAGCCCGGCCGCGATGGGGCGGCTGGCTGCCGGGGTGGTCGTCCAGACCATGAACACGGTGGCCGCGCCCCACGCGGTCCACATCGCGCGCACGCCGTTGTTCCGGGAGAGGTAGCCGAGGACCAGGCCGACGATGCCGGTGAGCAGCCACAGCGTGTAGACGGTGGACCCTTCGACGGCGAGGCCGGCGGAGTGCTGCGCGATGTACGTGCGCACCGGCTGGTCGACGACGGCGGCCACGCCGCTGGAGGTGTCGACGCCGACCTGCACCTTGGGCACGGCGGTGAGCAGCTGGTGCAGCGCGTCCAGGACGACTTCGCCGGCGGCCTTGGCCATCAGGACGACGAAGGACACTCCGGCCGCCATCAGGACGGCGCGGATCCAGGGGGCCATGTGCCGCGGGCCGTCCTCGGGGGCGCTGAGGACGTCCTGCCACATCTCGTAGAGGACGCCGTCGATGTCCCAGGCCCGGGTCCACCAGTCGCGCAGCCCGTCGCGCAGCGCGGCGAACCGCGGCGGCTTGGGCGGGGCCTTCGGGAAGGGCACGGGGAGGTAGGCGAGCTCCTGGCGGTTCTGGCCGGGGGTGTTGTCGTTGGACTGCACGGGGCAACTCCTTGTTGTCGATGCGGTGTTCACGGAGCGTGCGAGTGGGCCAAGCTGTGTGCGACAGGACCGGAGAGGGGAGGCGGCTGCGATGGGGTGGTTCACCCGCGATGAGCCGGAGGAAGTCGTCTTCGAAGAGGTCGTGGACACGGACGGGACGATCTGGCCCGCGTTCACCGACGACGACGGTGTGTTGTGGATCGACGTGGAGTACGACGTCGAGGTGACGGTCAACGGGGCGATCGTCGACGGGCAGATCCGGGGTGCCGAGGTCGACGGCGACGGCCGGATCTGGATCGACTACGACTGACCGCGAGGCCGGACGGCCTGTCCCGCACCCGAAGCCCGGCGCGAGTGGCGGGGTGTCGGATACGAGGCAGGGCGCCCGGGTCAGCGGACGTCGTTGCGGGTGCGGGAGAACATCCCGCGCTGGTTGCTGGTGTTGTTGATCTGCGTGTTCTGCACGACGGGCGCCTCGTACACGTTGTTCGTGACGGCGCTGCGGGCCTTGTTGATCGCGCCGCCGATCGCGGTGGCGACCATGGCGACGCCCGCGAACGGCAGGGTGACCATGAGGACGCCGTAGAGCGTGACGGAGGCCAGGCCCTGGAGCACGAGCCAGGCCCCGCAGCCGATGCCGGTGATGCCGGCGCCGACGCCGATGGAGGCGACCGCGATCCCGGCCGCCCACGCGGGCACGATCCGCTTGTCGTCCTGATGGACGGGCGGGGTGTCGCCGTACGCGGGCAGCGGGGTGTCGTCGCGGAACGACGTCGGCATGTGCCGCACGGGCGGCGTCTCGGTCTGGAAGGACCGGGCGATGATCCGCTCGGCTTCGGCCTTGGCTTCGGCGTCGGTGAGCGGGCGGGTGATGTGGTCGAAGTCCACGGTGATCTCCGTTTCGGGGCAGACGCGGGGCGCCCTCCCCGCCGGGTGGGCGGGGAGGGCGCAGGGGCGGGGGAGCGGGCGGGACTACTGCTGCCGGTCGGCGGCGGCTTCGAGCGCGCCGGGCGTCGGGTACTGCCAGTGCGGCAGCGGCTGGCGGCCCTCGGAGCGGACCACCAGGCCGTTGCGGCGGCCGGTGCGAAGCAGCTCGTTGACGAGCGCGCGGGCCTCGGGGCTGGCCGCCAGGACGTCGGCGGCGTCGTCGACCAGGAGCACCAGGGGTCGGTTCATCGTCGTGTTCTCCTTCTCGTTTCGGCGGGGTCGGGCGGGCTGGTCAGAAGCTGCTGATCCATCCGGTGACGGAGGAGACGGCGCTGGTGATCGTGGGGGCGATGCCGGTGCTGGCGAGGAAGAAGCCGAACAGGGCGACGGCGATGCCCGGCATGATCCGCTGGTAGCCGGTGCGCACGAGGATGAAGACGATGATGCCGAGGAGCAGGACCAGGGAGATCGACAGGGCCACGGGTATCGGTTTCCTTCGGTGAGTGGGTGGTGGGTGCGGGTCAGCTGTCGGCGAGCTGCCAGTGGCCGCGCTTGCGCGAGATGGCCAGGCCCTTCGCCTTGAGCTGGGTGCAGGCGTTGCTGACGCTGGAGGGCTGGAAGCCGGGCAGCGCGGCGCGCAGGTCCTTGAGCTGCTGGGGCCCGTCGGCGAGCAGTTCGAGGATCTGGTCCTGGAGGCCGGGCTCCTCACCGAGGTCGGGACCGCTGTCCCCGAACGGGATGCCGAACGGCGCGTCGAACGGGGCGGGTGCCTCATCGCCGTCGGCATCGGCGTCGGCGGCCGGGGGGCCGGCCATGGGCTTGCTGCCGGGTGCGTCGGAGAACGCCTGGGCGAGGGTCTCGCAGTCGGCGTACGGGTTGGTGTGCCGCACGCCGTAGATCGCGGCCCCGGCCTGCGCGGCCTTGGCCTCGCCCTCGGTCAGTCCGTTCGCCGGTTCGTCGCCGTACAGGGCGATCAGGTCGGGGTAGACGCCGTCGACCTTCTTCGCGAAGAACGTGCGCATGAACTTGGCGCGCCCGTCGAGGAACATGTACGCCATGCCCGCGGTGGACTCGCCGTCCTCGTCGTCCTTGCCGGAGAACAGGGCTTCGATCTGCCCGTCCTCGTAGATCCGGGCGGGGATGTTCTCCATCTGGAAGCCGGTCGGGGCGATGCCGTCCAGGCCCATCTCCTTGGTGGAGGAGGAGGCGGTGCGCATGAGGAACAGCGCGCCGACCTTGCCCTGCTGGCGGATCGCGTCGTCGTCACCGAGGTCCTTGAGGTGCAGGGACTGCACGGCGAGCCGGATGCCGATACCGACCTTGCGGCCGGTCTTCTGGATGTCGGCGATGAGGTAGGCGGTGGCCTTGCGCATCGCTTCGTCCGGGTGGGACAGCAGCCGGTTGATCTCGTCCAGCGTGATGTTGATGAGCGGCCACGGCCGGTTCAGGGCGAAGTCGCCGCGGCCCATCTCGTTGGAGATCCGCTCGCGGTACTTCATGACCGCGTGCGCGGCCGTGAGCATCAGCAGCGTCTCCACCGGGCCCTTGGCGAACCAGTCGACCCGGCCTTCCGCCTCGGGCAGCGACATGCCGCCCTGGACATCGCCGACCCAGGAGACGACGCCGGAGCGCTTCTCCGCGGCGAGGATCAGGTTCTGCAGGACGGACTTGCCCGCGCCGGTGACGCCGGCGGTGATGCCGCGCAGTGCGCCCAGTTCGGGGTCCCACAGCCGCATCCGGGCGGGCTTGCCGTCGTGGCAGACGCCGATGGTGATACGGCCCTTGGAGTCCATCGTCAGGTCTTCGACGGTGGCCTTGCGGACCTTCATCAGCGGGTTCGTCTTGTAGATGGAGACGACGCCCTGTCGGATGCCGTCGGTCTCGATGACCAGCCGGGAGGGGTCATCGATGCCGAACGCGGAGCAGATCGCCCGGTGCGGCAGGTGGATCTCCTTTCCCGGCGGGGCGGCGACATGCAGCACGATGCGGTGCGGCTCCGCCCGGTAGTTGACCAGGTCGACGCCGGGGGCGGCCTTGCCCGGGGCAGAGACCGCGCTATCCCACAGGCCCCGGATGCCTTCGGCTACAGCCTCAACGTCCTCGGAGGTGGGGCGGGCGACCAGCCGCATCCGGCCGGGCCCGGAGCCCTGCACCGGGCGGATCTTGACGGTGCCGACCGGGAAGTCGAATGCGGCGGCCAGCTGCACCTCGGTGAAGGTGGGCACCGCCTTCCCGGCCTGGGCGACGACGATGGCCTCGAAGTCGGGCCGGTCCGCGCGGAACGGCGCGATGGACACCAGGCGGGTGCCGTCGCCGGTGGCCTGCGCCCACTTCGCGGCGAGGAACTCGGTGTACGTCAGCTCCCGGGCGGGGCCGGCCTGCGCCTGATGCTCGGTGAGCTCCAGGACCAGGCCGGCGCTGCGGGTGAGCGGCGCCATCCAGCCCATCAGGGACGCCCACGCGGCGGGGGCGACGACCTCCCACCAGTTGAAGCCGGGGGTGATCAGGTTCGCCACGTAGGTGCCGGCGGCCGTCAGGAACGGGATCGCCCGCTGCGCCCGGGTCAGCACGTCCAGGCCCTGATCGGGGTCCTTGGTCTTCGCATACAGCCAGGCGAGGGTGCCCAGTCCGATCCCGCCGGAGGCGAGGTAGGACCAGGCGCTGTCGTCCAGCTGCGGGCCGACGGCCATCCCGGCGGCCGCGAGGGCGTAGGAGGTGCGTTCGGCCAGGACGCGCCGGTAGATGACGTGGCCCGGGACGCGCTTGGCGGTGTCGACGGCCGGTGCCGCCTGGTCGATGGTGCTCATCACTGCCTCCGTTCAGGGAGCGGGCAGCAGCAGGGGCCGCACCCGACAGATCCGGGTCCGGCCCCTGCTGTTGCGGGGTGGGGTTGATCAGCTGCGACGGCCGGATCGCCGGTAGAAGCCGGGCTTGGCCTGCCGGACTCCGGAGCCGTTGGAGGCTTCGTAGCCGGGGCGGTACTCCCGCTCGTGCGCGCCGTTGAAGCCGCGGGCATCGGTGTCGACGGCGTCGGCAGCGTTGACCATCTCGCCGGACGCCTCCGCGACGCCGGTGAGGGCGGTTGAGGTGTCCTCGATCATCGAGGTGAACTGGGGCTCGACTTCGGCCTGGCCGCACATCTCCGACAGGCGCATGGCCGCATTCGCGTTGGCCTGCATGTGGGAGCGGAGCAGGTGCATGCCCTCCTTGAGGAAGAGGGCGGAGGCGGCGAGCTTGGCAGTCCGGCCCGCGAGGGCGAGGAAGCCGTTGCCGTTGCTGGCGCCGCCGCCGGTGCTGGCGACGCCGTTGTTCATGCCCGGAATGGCGGGGAGGTTGTCGCTCACGTGCTGATCTCCTCTCAGTTCTCGTTGTGGACGCGGGCGGCGGGCACGAGCAGGCCGGCGTCCTCGGTCGCCTGCACCAGGGGCCGGTAGGCGTCGAACATCGCGTTCTCCGCGCTCTCGGAGAGCTCCGCGGCCGTCAGGGACTTGATGGCCATCTCGTCGGCCTTGCGGGCCAACAGCTCCATGGACTCCGCCAGCTTCGCCATCGCGGCGCCGGTCAGACGCCCGATGACGTTGTGCGTGGAGCGCAGGTCGGCGGCGAGTTCGTCCAGCTCGTACCGGATCTGCCGCGCCTTCACGGAGAGCTTCTTGCAGGTCTCGTGCGCCTTGAACGACTGCGCGGTGAGCTCCTCGAGGACGTCGAGCGTGTCGTCGAGGGTGACCTCGGTCTCGTGCTGCGCGTCCATGTCCGCGACGCTGCCGCTGCCCCACTTCGTCAGCCAGGCGTCACTCACGCTGTTCTCCTTCGTGCTCGGGGGACCGGCAGCGGGAGTACCCGCGCCGGACGTCGACGGGCCGGACCCCGGGGAGTCGGCCCGCTCAACCGTGATCGGACCGGACGGAGCGGCCACCGACGTCGCCATGCCCATCGCCTCGAACGGCGACAGGCGCGGCGCGCCGGTGCCCGGCACCGTGCCGCCGCCCGGCGGGGCCGGAGCGGTGACGGCCCCGGCGACCGCAGCGGCCGGGGCCGGTGCAGCTGCCGGAGGACCAGCCGGACCCGGCGTCGGGGGCGGTGTGGTCGTGCCGGGCGTCGGCGCCGGGCGAGGCCCGGGGACCGTGGTGGTCCGCATCCGGGCGCGCTTACGGGCCCGCGCCTTGGCCGTGGACCAGGGCGTGCGGCGGGTCGGCGCCTTCGCGGCCGGACCGGCCGGCGCCTTCGCGGCGGGACCGGCGGGCGTGGTGCTGCCGGGCTTGGGGGTCTTGGTCTTCGGGCCGGTCTTCTTCTTCGGCTTCCTGACCTTGACCTTCGTGACGACCGGCGGGCCCATCTTCTTGCGGCGGCGCCTGAGCCGCTTCTCAGCGGTCTCGTGCACCGCCTCGCCGAAGGTGGTCCGGCCCCGGGCCGCGGACTTCATCGCCCCGAGGACCTTGCGGCTGTACTCCTTGCGGAAGCGTCGGCACTTGCGGCAGCGGCAGTCCTGCTTCACCGATGACGCGAACGTGCCGTGCGCGATGCCCGGCGTGAGCGTGAGCTTCTTGCCCTTGCGGGACTTCCCACCCGGCGTCTTGGGCACCGAGGCCGGGCCGGTCCGGCCCTTGCCGGAACGGGTCTTGCCCTTCCCGCGCTTGCTGCCGGGTGCCGTGGTGCCCGCGCCGCTGCTGCCCTTCCCCTTCGGCTTCGTCTTCGGGCCAGTGCCGGAGGTGGTGGTGCCGGGCTTCTTCCGCAGGATCCCGGACGGGCCGGTCGTACCGCGCGGCGACTTCTTCGTCCCGCTCTTCGGACCGGTGCCCGTGCCCTTGCCGGTGCCGGGACCCTTCGAACTGGTCGTGCCGGGCGTGGTCTTGCCGCCCGAGCCTGTGCCCTTGCCGGGGCTCTTGGTGCCGGGGCCCGTCCCGGAGCCCGGTCCGCGCTTCTTGCCCGGCCCGCCGGACGAACCGCCGGCCCCGGACCCGGTGCCGCCGGGCCCGCGCTTGCGGTTCGTGGTGGAGGAACCGCCACCGGCGCCGTTGGGGGAGCGCTTGCGCCCGCCGCCACCGCCGCCGCTGCCCGGTCCCTTGCCGCCGCCCGAACCTCCCGAGCCGCCCGACCCGGAGGAGCCGGGGCCGCGGTTCTTCTTGAGGTTCACGCCGCCGCCCTGCGAGGTGCGCTTGAGCGGGGTGACACCCGAGCCGCCCTTGCCGCCACCGGAGCCGGAGTTGGAGCGGCCGGGCCCGGAGCCACCGCCGCCGCGCCCACCACCGGAACCGCTGGGTGAGCGGGTCGTCGACCCGCCACGCCCCCGGCCGCCCGAGCCGCTGTACGAGCCGCTGCCGCCCCGCCCGGACCTGCCCGGACCGGAGCCGCCGGAGCGGCCTCCCGGCCCGCCAGGACCACGTTGGAGCATCTTGCGGCCGTACTCGTGGCTGGGCTGCACCTGCTTCTTCGAACCGCCCCCGGAGGAGCCGTCCTTGGCGGTGCTCGCAGTCTTCGCGACCGCCTCGCGCTGCTCCCGGTTTGCCCGGCCCGTCGCGACAGCGGAGTGGATGCCGCGCATGGCCGCCAGGGACACCGCGAGGATCGCCGCCAGGGACAGCGATCCCAGACGCGGCGCGGCGGGCTGCGCACCCTCCGGCCGGAAGGTCGCCGGGACCATCGCGCCCGCCTGGGCCGGAGCCGCGGCGGACTCGGAGTCGGCGGCGAACGGGGTCCCCAGACCGGGCTCGGGCAGCGCCGAGATGGTGTCCAGGGGCGAGGTGCGGATCGCGGGTGCAAACGCTTCGGGGGCGTCTGCGGGGGCCGGGGAGACGTCGGCGGTGGCCGCGAACGGCACGTCGGCGGTGGCCGGAGCGGGCGTCTCCGCAGGGGGTTCAGCGGGGGCGGTGTAGCCCACGCGTGGGAAGTGGATCAAGTTGTTGGGGCCGTCGTCGTCGGCCATGACGTCTCCCTCTCGGAGTTGACAGACGGTCACCGCCTGGGGCACCCTCGCGCGCGCACGGCACGCGCGCGCCTTGGGGTGCTCCAGGCGGCGAGGAAGAGGCGGTGATGAAGAAGAACTTCGTCACCCTCCGTTGTTCTTGAAGAAGTCGTGCAACTCCTCGGTGAGCTTGCGCCACACCTCGGGACGACCTTCGCGTTCGGCCTTGAGCGCCAGGGTCCGGCACGCGTCGTACCAGACCCCGGCCCGCTCCTTGTCGGTCGTGGCTTCCGCGATCCGCGCGTTCCAGTGCTTCGCGCGGTTTTGCGTCTGCCGAGGCGTCGTCAACGCCCTTCTCCCTTCGGGAAGTAGTCGTTGATCGTGCTGGTCGGCCGCTCACCACCGGCCGCCATCGGCCACTGGTTCCAGGGGTTGTCCGGGGCCACGAACTCCGCCGGCCTCGCCTGCGGGACCGTGTCCGGCGCCTGCTCCTGGGGAGAGTTGAGCGACGTCACCGTCTTGTTCAGCGAGCTCGCGACGGCGGCGCCGACGGCGGTCTGGCGGCTGTTCTTGCGCTCCAGCTTCTTGGCCTCCGCGACCGCCCGGCGCTGCGGGAGCTCCAGGACCTCGTTGACGTAGGTCGCGTACAGGGCCTCCGCCTTGCTCGCGGCCTCGCCGGACGCCTTCTGCATGGCCTTGAGCTGCCGCGACACCTTCCAGGCGCGGATCTTCTTGGCCATCCAGCGGTCGCCCTCGATGGGCGTCTGCTCCAGGCGCCGGCGCACGATGTCGGCGATCTGCCCGTACTGCTGGGCGTCGCGAACGTGCTGGTCGCGGACGGTGGCGGTGAAGGCCCGCAGGCCCTCATCCGTGAACAGTGCGTTGATATCCATGAGCTGCGGTTTCTCCTTCTCCGGGCGCGCCCGGCGGGGATGGGAGGGGGAAAGGGGGCCCGCAACCGATCGGCAGGGCCAGGGAGGTGCGCTCCACCGCGCTCGGGATGCGGTGAAGGGATGTCCGGCCTGCCGGCCGTGGCCGCCACCGGTCCGCGCTCACGCTCGGGAGCGTGGGCGCGGACCGGGGACGACCATGAGCGGCAGGGGTTCTACCGAGAGGGGTGAGCGCGTCGGCGCTCACCGGGCGCTCACCTACGCGCCCGGGGTGGCCTCTTCGACCTGAGCGCGCAGACGCTGAGCGGTCGGGCGGGAGACCGGCTCGTCGGACAGGCCCGCGTCGGTGAGCGCGTCGCGGATCTCGGTCCACTGCGGGCGGCGCCCGAGCTCGGTGTAGAGCAGGCGGATACGAGCGTGGCGGCGCTCGGTGAGCGCGTCACTCTCGCTGCGCGTGAGCGCGCCGTCCGCTCGCTGAGCGTCCGTCTCCTCCGTGGCGCGCTCACCCTCGTGAGCGCCGGAGGTGAGCGCCGGGCGCTCACGCTCGCCGCGCGTCTCCCCGGAGGTGAGCGCGCTCGCGTCGGGGCGAGCGTGCTCGCTCTCCTCCACCCGTTCGACGGTGAGCGCGTCCTCGGGGGTGAGCGTGTCGGCGAGCGCGGCGGGCGCGGAGCCGAGCTTGAGCGCCATCCGCTGCTCCAGCGGAGCCTTGCTCCGCCACCGCCACCCGTACTCCTCCTTGAGCTGCGCTCGCAGGTACGTCTGCTCCTGGAGACGGGTGAGCGCCTCCTCGTAGGAGGTGATCTCCCACAGGATCATCCGGCGGCGAAGGCGGGCGGTGGGGATCGGGGCGAGGATCCAGCGCGAGCGCCGCACCGTCTCCATCCGCACCTTGCCGGTGACCGCGCCGATCCGCGTCGCGTAGACGTGGGAGGCGATCTCCGAGAACACCACCCACAGCAGCGTGAGGGCGGCGTGCCCGAGGCGCCCCGACGCGGAGTCCGAGGCGTTCCAGTTCAGGTACACGGTCACCGCCGTCAGCGCGCGCGGCACCCAGCGGATCCAGCGCAGCTCCATGCCCATGCGGATCAGGACCAGGCTGGCGCCGGTGAAGGCCGGGATGGCGACGTCGATGCCGACCGGCAGCAGCCACGGCCACTCCCATCCCCACCCCGTCGCCTTGGTCTCCAGCGCGGTGTAGGAGGACAGCAGACCGAGGGTGGAGACGACCGCGGCCGCCAGGACGATCCCGGCGACCAGGACCAGCTCCTGCCCGGACAGCGGCGGGACACCGCCGGCGGGACGGGCGTCGGCTCGTGCCTTGCGCCGCGCGGCACGGGACTCGGTCCGGATCTCCCGGCGCCGGGCCCGCTGCACGGTGCGCTCCGTCGCCGCCTCGAGGACCCGGTCCGCCTCGGCTCGGGCCTGGGCGGCGGCGGCCTGGTCGGCCGTGGCCTTGGCCGCCGCCTCCCGGGCCGTCTTCGCGTCGGCTTCGGCCTGCTCGCGCAGCCGGACGACGTCCTTGTCGACCGCCGCCCGCAGTTCCTCAGCGGAGGTGCGGGCGTCGTCCAGGGCGCGGTCGGCGTCGGCACGAAGGCCGGCGGCCATCTTCTCCGCCCCGGCCCGCACCTGCGCGGCCTGGTCGTCCGCGCTCTCGCGCATCCGGTCGGCCTCGCCCCGCGCCCGCTCCAGGAGCTGTTCGGCGTCGGTGGCGGCGCGGGTACGGGTCTCGGCAGCGGTGCGCTCCGCCGCCGCCAGCAGCTCGGTGCGCTTCGTCTCCGCGTCGGCGAGGACCTGCGCGGCCTCCGCCTGCACCATGTCGGCCTGCGCGGCCGCCGCGGTGGTGACCTCCTGCGCCTGGTGGCGCGCGTCGGCGAGCAACTGCTCGGCAGCCTCATTGGCGGCGGCGAGGACCTGGTCGGCCTCGCCGGACGCCGTCGCCGTGACGGTGTCGGCCTCCGCGTGCGCGTCGGCGAGCAGCTGCTTGGCCTTTGCGTCGGCGTCGGCCAGGACCTGGTCGGCGTCGGCGACCGCAGCGGTCGCGGCGTCCGTGCGGACCCGGTCGGCGTCGGTCTGCGCGTCGGCCAGGACGCGGGCCCGCTCGGTGATGGCCGCCTCAGTGATCGAGACGGCCTCCGAGCGGGCGCCGTCCAGGAGCTCAGCGGCGCGGACCTCGCTGTCGGCGAGGACGCGCGCGGCGTCGTCGGCGGCCAGGTCCCGGAGGTCGGCAGCGCGGTCGGCGGCGTCGGCCAGGACGGGGTCGGCCTCCGGGTGCACCAGCGGCACCGTCTCCTCGGGGGCGGCGGCCTGGGCGGGAATGGAGGCCGGCGGCGGTGTCGCCTTGGCGCGCCCGTTGCGGGGCTTCGTGGTCGCCGCGGGCTGGCGCCTGCGGCGGGTGGCGGGCTTGGTGGCCACGGGGTTCCTCTCTTCCGGGCGCCTCCGTGCAGAGGGGCACCGTGGATCTACGGCGGTGGGTAGGGTCGTGACCAGGCCTTCCGGGGCCCCGGCAGCTCTAATGCCGGGGGCCTGGAGGGCCGTTGTGCTGGGTGGTCAGCGCCGGGCGGGCAGCGCGGCGGCGTCCTGTACGAGGTGCTGGCGCAGCCAGGCGACGGCGGCCGGGGTCATCGCCCCGGTGTCCGTCTCGTTCAGCGGCGCGGTGTCGATGTCGTGCATCGCGTCCGTCGCCGGGAGGGCCCGCATGTAGTCGGGGTCGATTCCGGCGCGGTAGCTGAGGCTGCCCAGTTCGGTCAGGTCGTAGAGGACCTTGCCGGTGTCGACGTGCCGCCAGGACCGTTCCACCCTGCCGACGCAGGTGTGGCCGGGCTTGCCCAGCCAGAACCGTTCGACGTCGCGGAACAGGACGATGTCGCCCTTGATGTAGGTGGCCTTCGGCTGTACGGCCTGCGTCTGGGGCTGGGTCACGTGCTCTCCTCACATCGCGTACACCGGCCGGGGCCGGTGGGGCCGGGGCTGTCCGGCTCCCAGTCACCGCCCGTCCCGGCCGCCGGGGTTCGGCGGCCGGTACGGGCGGATCAGGCAGCCGTCAGACCGCGGCGAAGGGGCGGTGCGGGGCGACGACCCGGCCGTCGGGGAGCAGCTCGCCGGTGTCCTCGAACATCAGTACGGCGTTGCACAGCAGGCTCCAGCCCTGCTCCGGGTGAGCGGCCACGACGTGCGCGGCCTCCCGGTCCGGGCTGGCGGCCGACGGGCACTTCGGGGTGTGCGTGCACAGCGAGTCCGGCAGCGTGGTGCCGGTCGTCGCGGTGCCGAGCTGGGTGCTGCTACGCATGGGCTCTCCTGCGGGGAGGAAGCGATCCCGGGATTTTCCCGGGCCGAGACGTGCGAAGGGACCGGCCGCCCGTGGTGCGGACAGCCGTTGTGCGGCGGTGCTGCGGGGCGGGCCGGAAGTTGCCCGCCGCTCCCGTCAGGCGGTGCGGTTGCGGGCGGCGCGGCGCTTGAGGGAGCGGCGCTCCTTCGCGGAGAGGCCGCCGAACACGCCGTAGTTCTCGCCTCGCTCCAGCGCGCCCTGGAGGCAGGACTCCATCAGCGGGCAGCGACGGCAGACAGCCTTCGCTTCGTCCTCCTGGAGCAGCGCCGGGCCGGTATCGCCGATCGGGAAGAAGAGCTCGGGGTCCTCGTCGGCGCAGAGCGCGCGGGGGGCCTCGGTGTCACTCGTGGCGACGGCGCCGTAGTAGGGGGTGCGTACGATGGAGCGGTTCATCAGGGCCTCCCAGAAGGTCCGTTCGACAGCCCCGGGGGCGCAATCCCCGGGGCTGTTCGCGTGTCTGCGGCCGGATGGCCGGAGCGGGGGTGAGCTCCCGACGCTCTCCGCCGGCCCCGCCCGGGTGAGCGGGCGGGGCCGACGGGCAATGCCGGGGGATCGGTCAGCGGCGGTTGTTCTCCGACCGCTTGTTCTGCTCGCTGTTCTTCTTCGACAGGTCCTCGCGCTCCGCGTCGGTCAGGCTCGTGATCGCGTTCATCACTTGCCGCCCCTCGCCCGGCGCAGCGCCTCGTCCATGTCCGGGTCCGAGTCCGTGTTGCCGAGCGGGCGTGCGATGCTGTTTCGCATCAGGTCCTCCGATTCAGGTCCTGGACAGCCCCGGGGGTCTCAAGTCGCCGGGGCTGTCGTGCTGTTCAGGCCGTTCGTACGAGCAGCCACGGCCCCGGCCACCCCCTCTTGCGGGGTGGCCGGGGCCGTGGTCGTTCGTCGTGGGGTCCTACCGGGTGAGCTGCTCTTCCTGCGTCGCCAGGAGAGTGATCGCGCTCATCAGGTCGGCGCGCTCCCAGTCGGTGAGCTGCGGGGCGTCAGCCTTCCGCGGGTTGAGCGTCTGGATCAGCGCGGCCAGGGTGTCGCGGACGCGCCGGAGGTCGGCGTCGGAGACTGACTCCGAGGCGTTCTGCCACTGCTGCTCGTGCAGCAGGCGCAGGCCCCACGCGCGGCGGTCGTTCCAGTCCTCGCGGTCCATCTGCGCCTTGCGGCGGGCGGGGGCGAGGCGCTTGGTGTGCGCGGCGAGCTGGGCAAGGCGGCGGCCGTCCGTGCACCGGGCGGTGAGGTCGGCGGCGCGCAGGATGTTGCCCTTGTCGTCCTTGATGGAGCAGCTGGAGCAGCCGCGGACGTGGGCTTCGTCCAGCTTGCGGGCCGTCTTGTCGTCGACGGTGCCGCCGACGATCTGCATGACGGCGGGGGTCGAACCCGTCTTCGGCTTGCGGATCACGCGGGTGGAGCGTCGCCCGTTCGTCTGGGTCAGGCCCTCTTCCAGTCGCTGGAACCACTGGTCGACAGTGAGGTTGACGGTGACCAGGCGGTGGCTGCCGGGGCAGCGGATCGGGTCTTCGGTGCCGGCCTTCTCCGTGTGGTGGGGGACCAGCTTGGGCCGCGAGCTGTGCGGCGTGCTGATCGGCACCCAGGTGCGGCAGGTGGGGCAGACCAGCGTGGAGTACGCCAAGTCGACCTCGTGCGGCTTGAGGCTGGAGACGACGAGCGGGGGGAGGGTGCTGATGGCGCGGGACCGGGCCCGGCGCGGACGCTTCTGAGCGGCGAGGTCACGGGTTCGCGTAGCCATGAGGGCTCCTTCGTACGGAGGGGCAGGGTGCGTCGCAGGTGCTCTCTCCGCCCTCCAGGCCGCACGGCGAACCGGCGGTCCCGGAGGACGGACAACGCATCAGCGCTGCGGGGTGGTGCTCGCTGCAGACCATGGGCGGAGGAGTTAGAGGTGCCTCGGGCCCCGATGTGGCTAGGGCTTTGGACTCCGGCCACCGAAGTGGCGATCTGCTGCGATGGTGCTGGTCAGATCGGACTTCAAGTAGTCGACTTAGATTGACTACTCAATGCCCGACGCAATGAAGCATGCACGGTGCGCGACACGAGGTCAAGCTCTTCGCCTACATTGACTAGTCATTCGCGGGCATGTAGACATCTCCCATGGCAGTCAGCGGCAGGGCACGGGCCCTCTATCAGCGCATCGCGGACAAACTCCGCGCTCAGATCACCGACGGGACCTTGGCCCCGGGTGACCGGCTGCCGACCGAAGCAGAGATCGCGACCGAATGGGACACCACTCGTTCGACGGCCGTGCAGGGGCTGAAAGTCCTGGTCAACGAAGGTCTCATCATCAGTGACCGGCCCCGCGGTTACTTCGTCCGCAGTCGGCGACCGATGGTGTACCGACCGCAGGGCGAGTTCCGAAAGCGTCCACTGTCGCCGGAGATGGACCAGTTCCTCACTCAGATGCACGAGGAAGGCCGGGAGGCCAGTCAGTACATCGAGGTGAAGGTGGAGACGCCGTCGCGACACGTCCGCGAGCGCCTCCAGATGAACGAGGGCGAGCTGGTGGTTGTTCGCCGGCGCGTCCGGTTCGTCGACGGCATCCCGTACAACACGAACGACTCCCACTTCCCGCTGTCCCTGGTCCAGAACAGCGAGATCATGAACCCGGACGACATTGCCCGCGGCGCGAACGTCGTGCTGGCGGAACTGGGGCACGAGCAGGTCCGTGCCCTCGATGAGCTGCACGTCCGGATGCCGACGCCCGAAGAGGCTGACCGCCTCCAGCTCGGCCCCGGCACGCCCGTCGCCGTGCACCTGTGCACCGGCTTCACCAAGGATGGAAGGCCCGTCCGCGCGGTGGTCAACGTCCTGCCAGGTGACCGGCACGTCATCACCTACGAACGCAGCCGGCCACCGGTCGCGGACGCCCTGACGATCCGCCCTGCCGTCGCCACCGATCTGCGTACGGTCATCGACCTCTGGGAACACGCCGCCTCGTGGCTCAACGAGCGCGGCATCGACCAGTGGCAGTACCCGCCCCGCGAGGAACGCATCAAGGCGAACATCGAAGCTGGCGAGTGCTGGATCGTCGAAGCAGACGGTGCGCCGGTCGCGACCATCACTGTCGACGAGCACGCCGACCCTGACTTCTGGACCCCATCCGAGGCCAGCGACCCCGCGCTCTACGTGCACCGCATGGTCGTGCGTCGCGACGTAGCAGGACAGGACCTTGGTTCGGCCATGCTCGACTGGGCTGGACGGGAAGCGCTCCAGCAGGGCAAGCAGCTGCTTCGCCTGGATGCGTGGCGCTCCAACGACGAGCTCCAGCGGTACTACAGCGACCGTGGATTCGTGCACGTCCGGACCGTGGAAGCGGCCGACCGCAGCAGCGGAGCCCTGTTCCAGCGCGCGGCCAACTACAGCCGTGGTGGCGGACCTGAACTGGAGACCGAACTGCCCGACAGCACTCACTGAGCAACACCCCCTCGCTGGGCTCGGAAACCGTTGCTTCGGTTCTAAGCCCGGGGAGCTACAAGTTCCAGATCTGACATGTGGCCGGGCGAACTGGCCACATCAGCCACAGGATTGGGGCGGGATGGCACAGAAACCGAGGGAGTTGACGCCCTGGGTGTCCCCCTTACACAACTGGGGCTACCAGCTGCGCGAGCTGCGGAATTCGCGAGGTCTCAGCCTCCGCGAACTCTCGAAGCGGACCCGCATCGACCACGCCCACCTGGGGCGATTCGAACGAGCGGAGCGCCCCGCCGACCGCACCCAGGCGGCGCTCCTGGACGGCGCCCTGGACGCCAGCGGGATGCTGCTCCGCCTCTGGGAGCGGATCGGTGACGAGCGTGACCATGTGGCCAATCCGCCCGTTCATGTGGCCAAGTCGTCGGTGAACCTGGCCTTGGCGGTGGCTGACCAGGCAGCGTCGGACGGTGAGGGGATCTCGGTCCCGTGTCGTCTACGTGATGGGTCGGTGGTCTGGGTGGCTCTGGAACGGCGTGCACTACTGCGCGCGGGGGTGGGGTTGGGAGCCGCTGCGGCGGTTGGCATGGGCTCGCCGGCGGCCGCGGACTCTGACGGCGTGCCGGGCCTGGTTCGCAAGGCGCGGGCTGCGTCGGCTTACGGCTCGACACCGGTTGAGCACCTGCGCCGCGCCCGCCGCCATCTGATCGACGGCGACAACCTTCTCGGGCCGCGCCACGCCCTCAAGACCACGCGCGACTACATCGACGTCATCCAGCAGCTGCGCCGGGAGGCGAAGGGCACCGACCGGCGCGACCTGATGGAGCTCCAGACGCAGTACGGGGAATTCCTGTCCTGGCTTCACCAGGACCTGGGCAACCCGGACGCCGCGTCGTACTGGCTCGACAGGGCGATGCAGTGGTCGTACACGGTCGGCGACACGGACCTGACCACCTACGTCATGGCCCGCAAGGCACAACTGGCTGGTGACACAGCGGACTTGGTCGACGTCGTCGACTTGGCCGAAGCCGCCCAGCGGATGGCGCGGCCCCGCAGCCGGCTCGCCGCCGTGGCCCGCACCTACGAGGCATACGGACACGCGTTGCGCGGTGACGCCGACGAGAGCGAGCGGGCCATCGACGATGTCCGCAACGCCCTCGATGGCGCCTCCGCCGATCCCACCCCGTGGGGCGTGTGGCTGAACGCGTCGTACGTGGAGGTCCACCGCGCGCAGGGCCTGGAGGCCCTCGGCAAGCACGACCAGGCCGCCGACGCCTTCGCCCACGCCATCCAGTTGATGCCCGGCGACTACCACCGTGACCGCGGCGTCTACATGGCGCGGCAGGCCGTGGCCCTGGCCGGCGCCCGCGATCCGGAGCGGGCCGCGACGGTCGGCATGCACGCGCTGACCGTCGCCGCCGACACCGGCTCCGGCCGGATCACCAACGAGCTCGCCCGGCTCGACACAGCCCTGATCCCCTGGCAGCGCGAGGCCCCGGTCTCCGAGTTCCGCGCCGCCTTCGACTCCACCCTGGCCCACGAGACAGAAACGGAAGTCTGAGCAGATGACTGCCCGCCCGTACGTCGTGCTGTCCGCCGCCATGTCGGTCGACGGCTACCTGGACGACACCAGCCCCGAGCGGCTGCGCCTGTCCAACGCCCCGGACTTCGACCGCGTCGACCAGGTCCGCGCCGAAAGCGACGCGATCCTGATCGGCGCCAACACCATGCGGCGGGACAACCCGCGCCTGCTGGTCAACAGCGACGAACGCCGTGCTCAGCGCGTCGCCGACGGCAAGCCGGCCTACCCGCTCAAGGTCACGGTCACCCGGACCGGAGACCTGTCCGCCGACCTCAATTTCTGGCACCACGGCGGCGACAAGCTGGTCGTGACCGTCGACAGCGCGGTGGAGAAGGTCCGCGCGACGCTCGGCGACCTTGCCGACGTCGTCAGCGTCGGGCCGGACCTCGACTGGGGCCTGGTCCTCGAGGAGCTCGGGCGCCGCGGCATCAAGCAGCTGATGGTGGAGGGCGGCGGCACGATCCACACCCAGCTCATGGCGCAGGACCTCGCCGACGAAGTCCACCTCGCCATCGCGCCGCTGCTGGTCGGTCAGCCGGAAGCGGCCCGCTTCCTCGGTGCCGCCGACTACCCGGGCGGGTCGACCGCCCGGATGAAGGTGCTGGAGGTCCGGGCGATCGACGACGTCGTCTTCGTCCGCTACGCCCCGAAGGAGCGCACTGCCTGATGTACGTGCCCGACCGAGACCAGGACCTGTGCTGGATGAACCGCGCGATCAGTCTTGCCGCGCTGTGCCCGCCGGCCGCAGGGGCCTACTCGGTCGGCGCGGTCATCGTCGGCAAGGACGGCAGCGAGCTCGCGTCCGGCTACTCCCGGGAGGCGGACCCGCACGAGCACGCGGAAGAGGCCGCGCTCGCGAAGCTGCCCGCGGATGACCCGCGCCTTGCCGGGGCCACGATCTACAGCACGCTGGAGCCGTGCTCGCAGCGGCACTCGCCGCGTACCCCGTGCGCGCGGCGGATCCTCGAGGCCGGCATCCCACGCGTCGTCATTGCCTGGCGTGAGCCCTCGCTGTTCGTCGACGACTGCGTCGGCTACGAACAGCTGGTGGAAGCCGGAGTGGTCGTGGTGGAGCTGCCCGAGTTGGCGGCGGCCGCGAAGGCGACCAACTCCCACCTGCCGGGCTTGGGTGAGGGAGGGGCACGTTGAACGTCTCGCTCTCCGCGGTAGCGGCGCGCCCCCGCCGGAGATCAGATCGTGTATCTTTCGTAGTTACAACGATCATGGAAGGCGTGGCTATGTCCGACTCGGACCGCTCGCAGCGGGTCGACGCTCTGCTGAACGGCCTGCCCGAGGCCCTGCCGTCTCCGCAGGTGTGCGCGAAACTGCGCCTCGCGGCCGGCCTCACTCAGCAGGACGTCGCGGACGCCGTGGGCGTGAAGAGGGTCGCGGTCACACGCTGGGAGTTGGGCCAGACCAGCCCTCGACGCCCGCACCGGGAGAACTACTTGCGTCTCCTCAAGGGCCTCGCAGAACGCTTTCCCGAGGCCGCGAAAGCGGATGAGGGCATGCCGACGCCGGCCTCTGAATCCAGGGGGTCGGGATGACCTAGTGGCCATCGGCCGCGCGCGCCAAGAAGCGGACTAACCTCCCGCTGGCCTCGCGCGGCCCGTCTACCGACCGGCTTACCACCGTGTCGGTCGCCCAGGTCCCAGTTCCTAGCTGGTCCTGAGCCGCGGCTCACCGAGCCGCACATTTCCAAGTCGGCCCCTTACCAGGGCCACCAGCACCACCGGCCACTAACCACGGCCACCACAGCCAGATCAGTACCAACCCGCACGACCCGCGGTGCCCCCACCACAGGGGCCACGCGGTTCAGCAGGACCGGGAGGGACGGAGAAATCTCCCCCCACCCGATCGGTGCCCGCCCTCTTCTCACGAAGGGGGCGGCCCCTGACACATCCAAGGAAGGTCGGTCCAGCCCCGAGGGGCTCTGGTCCGTCCAGCTATATGGAAGGCAGGTCGTTCTCATAGTGCCCGAAGTGGTGTCCCTCTGTCAGCTTGACCTTGTCCGTTTCACCCCGGTTCAGGCGCGGCGGTCGTCCCGTGTGACGGGATCGGCGTACGGTTCCTCCCTCCTTTTCCTGTTCGTACAGGAAGAGGGTCTTCCGGTAGGAAGCTACAAGCGCGAGGCTTTCGGAGCGGTCTCGCTGGGGCCGGTCGCGGCACCCGCCGCCCGGCTCGTGCACCCGCTCGCGGACGTCGTCCACAACTCCGTCGACGGGACCGTCCTCGCGGGCGGCTTCCCGTGTGGCGGGACGCGATCCGAAGTTCCTGCCCGTCAGGCGGGAGGGAGCGGAGGTTTCGCCGCTGCTCGGAATCTGTCCACAGGCGACCTGCGCAAGGCTGCCGAGATGATCTCTGTTTCGTCCATCCGGGTGAGCCGATGAGTGCCGTGGCGGCGTCGGCCGCCGTGCTCCCGAGCCCGCGCACGGAGTTCGCCGGCGGGGCGTCGCGTCGTCGGCTGCGGTCGGTTCCGGCGCAGGCCGGTCCGGTCGCGCGGCTGGAGCTGGGTAACCCGCTCCAGCTGTCGAAGACGATGCGGGCCCGGCTGCTCGCCGCGGTGCGCGCGCTCGTGACGTCCCCGGCGCTGGCCGGTGCGTCGGACGGCGCGCGGCTGGCCTCGGTGGTGCTGACCGCGAAGGCGGATGCCCGCAAGGACTTCGAGACGTCGATCTGGGCTGAGGAGCTCGGTCGGTGGCTGGGGGTCTCCCAGTCGACGGTCGCGCACACGGTGCTGCCCGAGCTGCGCGCTGCGGGGTTCCTCGGCTCGAACGTCGCGACCAACAGCATCGGGTGGGCGACGGGCCTGGAGTGCTGGGTGATCCCGATGTACCGGGCGCAGCAGGCCGGCGACCGGCGGCACGCACTGGCGCTGTCCCGTTCGGAGCTGGCGGTGCTGCTGAGCCTGATCACCGTGCTGTTCGGTCCGGGGTGGGCGCCGAAGGACAAGCCGGTGATCCCGGCCGGGCTGCTCGCCGGTCGTACGGGCCGGGGCGCGGCGACGGACCGGCTCGGGCTGCTGCTGATGGTGCTGACGACGGGTTCGGCGGGCTGGCTGCAGCTGTGCCCCGGGTCGGTCGACACCGACCGTGGGCGTCCGGCGGCGACGGTCGCGCGGCTGCTGGGCTGCACGGCGGCGGCCGGGGCGAAGGTCCTCAAGCGCCTCCAGGAGCACGGCGTCGCGGACGTGGTGCGCAAGGAGACCGGCTCGGGCCTGAACGCGCAGTCGCGGGTGCGCCTGGTGCCGGTCGCCAAGGCCCACGGCGTCGCCGTACGGGAGGCCCGCCGGGTCACGGACGCCGTGTTTTCAGACCTCGCCGGTACTGCATCCGGAGATCTTGAGTCCGGCGAGACGGGCGAGAC
The DNA here is from genome assembly GCF_043202315.1 of Streptomyces sp. NPDC048211. Taxonomy (NCBI): domain Bacteria; kingdom Bacillati; phylum Actinomycetota; class Actinomycetes; order Kitasatosporales; family Streptomycetaceae; genus Streptomyces; species Streptomyces sp. NPDC048211. The sequence continues at coordinate 11,172 of NZ_JBIDAD010000025.1, read as the reverse complement.
CCTTGGGGCGACTGGGATCGAGGGCGCCGGGCACGACGGAATCGCCGGATCGGCAGACCTCGCCGCAACTGCACAGCACCACGCTCTCCACGCTTCTGGGGTTACTCCTGGTGGTTCTCTCGCGCTCTCTGGTGGCTTTTCCGGCGAAGGCCGTGGCGGGAACCACGGTCTGCCGGACCGCGCGTGCGTGCGCGAGGACGGCGGCCCGCTCCGCGGGGAACAGCCGAAGGAGTCCCCGGTCGTTGAAGGCATCAAGGGCGGCCGCGGGCCGGTGGCCGGTGCTCCGGTGCGGGTCGTGGATGGTGCGGGTCAGGGCAGGCAGCAGCAGGGGAGGGCGGCTCTGCCGTCGCCGGATCTGCGGGCCGTCTTGGCCCCGGTCCGGCTGGTCTGGGCTCGCCTGGAGAGTTCAGCCGTCCGACGCCTGATGGAGACCAAGGTCCGTACCGAGCTGGCCCGGGTGGTCGGGTTCGCCGGTCCTGCCGACGCGCCGCAGATCCTCGCCGACCGCCTCGCCCGGCGCCTGGAGAACCAGATGCGGCTGGGCGGTCCGATCACGGACCCGGTGGGCTGGCTGATCGGCCGGGGCCTGCCGCAGATCCGGCTGTGTGCGGAGCCCCGGTGCGATGAGGGCGCGCTGCTCGACTCCGGCCGGGACTGCCCGCGCTGCGAGGACCGACAGGTCGACCGCCGCGACCAGCGCCGTGCGGTCGCGGCCGCCGTCGACGCCGCGATGCCGCACGCCTCCGAGACCGAGCGCCGCGCGGCGACCGAGCAGCAGCTGCACCAGGACGTCACCGCCCAGGCGTGGGTCCGCGAGCACCGGTGGGCGCAGATCCGCGAGCAGCAGGCCGCCGCCAAGGCCCACCGCGCCGACGCCGCGGCCGCGCAGCCGGCCTTCGAGGCCCCGGCCGCGCCGATGGCGCCGGTCGTCCTGCCCGCGCCGCGTCCGCTCGCCGCGCCCGACCCGGTCGACGGCGACGACCAGGAGCAGGAGCTCGTCCTCGAGGACCTGACCCCCGAGCAGGTCCGCGACTGGCGGGTGCGCGGGATGAAGGACCACCAGGTGGTGTTCGACCACATCGACCAGTACGGCGAGACGTCGGCCAGGAGGCTGTTCAGCAACAGGCTGGTCGATGAAGCGCAGCGCCTGGAGGGCACGCACCACCTGGTCCTCGGACACACCACCTGGGGGCAGGCATGAGCGAGGGCGAGGTGTCCGGCGTCGACCTGGCCCGGGTCGCGCTGCGGGCCGCGATGGAGGCGGCCCGGAAGAACGGCGCCAGCCAGAAGGCGAAGAAGAAGCCGCGGACCGGTACGGCGGTGCGGCGCGACGGGCGCGAGCCGATGGGCCTGGGCGCTGCGATCGGCGCGCTGGTCACCGAGCGGGCCTGGGAGCTCCCGGCCGCCGGCGCTTCCCTGCGCGAGCGGTGGGCGGCCATCGCCCCCGAGCTCGCCGGGCACGTCGCCGCCGTGTCGTACGACCCGGACTCCGGCCAGCTCACGGTGTGCCCGGAGTCGTCGGCGTGGGCGACGAAGGCCCGCCTGGAGCAGGCCCGGGTCATCGCGGCCGCCAACAAGGCAGCGGGCCGCACCGTCGTACGTGCCCTGCGGGTCCTGGCGCCCGGCGCCGTCCCCGCGCCGGGCCCGGCCGACGTCGCTCCGGCAGACCCGGCCCCCGCGCCCACCGGTCCGGCGAAGTCCAGGGAGACGGCGTGCGAGGGCTACCGCCGCGCGCTCGCCGCGCACCAGGAGGCCGCCGTGCCGTCCCGTGTGGACCCGGGTATCGCGGAGGCCGTGGAGCGGCAGAACCGGGCGATGCGCGAGCTGTCCCGCCGGGCGTTCCCCGAGACCGACGTCGTCGCGGACGATGCGCCGGCCCCGATCGACCAGGCCCGTACCCAGCGCCGCCGTGAAGCCGACGCCTCCCACGCCGCGGCGCTGCGCCGGGCCCGTGCGGAGCGCGCGGCGCGGGAGGCCGGGACGGCGGTCGTGCTACCGCAGCCGACTCCACTCCAGGCGTCCGCGTGAGGCGGATTGACTGGATCTCCTCCGTGCCCAGTTCAACAGGGGCCACCATCATCGAATGGACACTCAACGGGTGCGCTACTACGCCTACTTCACCGACTCCGAGGCTGCTGAGGGCGAGGACGACGAACTGGAGGTGCGGGTCGAATCCTGGGACGACGACGGCAGGGCCCTCGTCTTGGATCAGGAGGAAGGGCGCCTCGTGGTCGCCAAGGACCGGCCGGGCTTCCGCCGGGTGGAGCGATACGAGGAACCGCAGGTTCGCGGCGTGCTGCCGGGCGGGAACTGGAGGCTTCGCAAGAAGGACAGCCCGTCCCGTGTTGGGCGTCAGGTCGTCGCGTTCCTGGTCTACGACACCTACGTTCGCCCCGTGTCCGGTCTCCCTTCTGCCAACGGCCGGTGGCAGACCACCTCGGCAAACCATGACCTCTTTCAGTCGGACTGATCAGCCGTCCGGCCCGCCCGCGGCGTCCCTGCTGAGCAGGGGCGCCGCGCGGCGTTTCCACCCCTCGAACATAATGCGTACGGTGTTTGTACGGTAGAAGTACGCGAACCTTACGGTTCATGGGGTAGAGTGTGGGTCAGGAGGTGTTCCATGTCCGAGATGTTCGACGCGGTCGACGCGCTGGTCGCGTCCCGCTCTGCTCTGCCGTCGGCGGAGGAGCGCAAGCGGCTGCGCACCGCGCACGGCCTGACGCTGGACGACGTCGCCGGCGCCCTGAAGGTGCGGCGGGCCACGGTGTCCGCCTGGGAGTCGACGAAGAAGCCGACCGAGCCGCGCGGCCCGGAGCGTGAGGCGTACGCCCGGCTGCTCAAGCAACTCGCGGAGCTCTACCCGACGCCGGTGCCCGCCACGTTCACCGGCGCGCCCGCCCCGGCGGAAGCGCCGACTCTGTCCACAGGCCCGGCCCCCGAGGCTGCGGTCATGACTGCACCCGAGAACACCCAGACCCCTGCCCCTGCTCCCGTCGCCGCTGCTCCGGCCGCCGCGTCCCGCCCGGCGAGCACCACCAGGAGCACGCCGACGTCGCGCCGTCCCGGCACGCGGAAGGCTGCCCCGGCCGGTACCCCGGCGGGCGGCGCCAACCCGCGGTTCGAGAACGGCCCGCTGGCGGTCCTGGACGTCGACGACGACGGGAAGGTGCTGGCGTACTGCACCGGCGGCCTGGTCCTGGACGTGCCCGCCAAGTCCCTGCCGTCCCTGGTCGACTGGACGCTGCGCGAGGCGAAGCTCGGTCAGCCGAAGCTGTCCGGGCCGGGCAAGGACGCCGACCCGTTGATCGTCCTCACCGAGGCGGCCCTGGAGCGCTACGGCCTCCCGGCCACCCTCACGGAAGAGGAGCGGCTCGCCGGGCGCCTGCCCGAGGGCCACAAGGTCATCAAGCAGCTGGTCCGTGCGGAGTGGAAGCTGACGAAGCGCGGGTTCGGGCCGTGGGCGAGGATCTACCGCCCGGCGACCGGGTCGGAGCGGGCCTGCGTGCAGCTGTGCATCCCGTCGTGGAACGCGCTGGACACCCGTCATTGGGGCGAGGCCGGGCAGCTTCCGCCGGCGGAGCTCGCCCGCGTCCTGGGCGTGTACGCCTCGCGGGTGATGACGCCGCGCGGTTCCACCGCCGTGACCGGCCTGGAGCTGATGACCGCGCTGCACCCGCCGACCCGGGCCTCCGAGCCGGACGCCGACGGCAAGCGGCACTCCGAGCACAACCCCGGCAGCCTGGGCAAGGACGCCATCGACCCGATGAACTGGCCGCCGTGCGAGGTCCCCGACGGCCACCCCGTCCTCAAGGATCTGCCTCGGTTCCACGTGCGCGGCCCCGGCGAGAAGCTGTTCGAGGAGGCGTACGACTGGGCACGGCCGATGACCGACGCGGAGTGCACCCTGCGCCACCTGGTCGGCATCGACGTCAACATGGCCTTCGCGGCCGGCGCCAACGGCTTGAACGTCGGCCTCGGTGAGGCAACGCACGTCAAGGCTCCGGTGTTCGACCCGAAGCTGCCCGGCTCGTGGCTGGTGGACCTGAGCCATGTCGACCTGTCCCGCGTGAAGGTCGGCAAGGAGTGGGTGGAGCTGGACGGCAGCCTGCTGCCCTCGCCGTTCACGCCGAAGGGCGAGCGGCCCGAGGGGCCGGCCTGGTACGCGACGCCCACCGTGGCCTATGCGGTGGAGCTCGGCTACGAGGTGCGCCCGCTGGAGGCGTGGGTGCGGCGCGAGAACGGCCGCTACCTGGACGGCTGGTACAACCGGCTGCGGGACGCCTACCTCGCCACGATGGCCGACCTCGGCGTCGACGCCGACCTCGCCCCGGAGGATTTCCTCGCGGCGATGAACGGCTACAAGGCCCGTGACCCGGAGCTGGCGATCGTCGTCTCTGCGGTCAAGGCGACGGTGAAGGGCGGCCTGGGCAAGCTGCGCGAGCGCCCGCGCGGGGAGGGCTGGCGGCCGGGGGAGCCGTGGCGGGCCCTGTCCCGTCCGACGTGGAATCCCCACATCCGCGCGGGGGTCATCTCCCGCACCCGGATCAACCTGCACCGGAAGATCGTCAAGCACGCGGCGTTCACCGGGCAGTACCCCATCGCGATCCTGTCCGACTGCGTCGTCTACGCCGCGAACGGACCGAGCCCGCTGGACTTCCTGCCCTACCGGGAGGGCAAGCCGCTGCCTGGCGGCTTCAAGCTCGGGGTCAACCCGGGCCTGGTCAAGTGGGAGGGCACCCAGGACGTCCTGTGGGGCGAAGAGGTCCGCGAGCGGTTCAACGCCCCGGAGCTCAACCTCGCCCGGTACATCAAGGACGGCACCGTCACCGACGTCGACAACGGCGAGTAGGGGAGCAGACAGGCGATGAGCATGTTCGGGGACGGCCTGGACAAGGCGGTGCAGAAGGCGTTCACCCGCCCGGCGCCCAAGTCCGCGGGCCCGCAGATGCGGTACATGGTCAAGCAGCTCGGTGGCACGAAGGCGGTCGCCGACCTGCTCGGCATGTCGCAGCGGCAGGTGGAGCGGTACGTGGCGGGCAAGGCCAAGAAGCCGCGCGCCGACCTCGCCGCCCGCCTGGAGCGCGAGGTGACCAAGCGCTGGCAGCCCCAGATCCGAGCCAAGGCCCGGCAGAAGGCCGCGACGACCGGCGGCATCGTCATCGACGCCCGCGCCCGCATGGGCTACACCGCGCCGATCGGGTCCACGGACCAGGACCGCATCCGGCACCTGACCGTCGCCCTGCCGCCCGTCTACGCCGCCCGTCTCTTCGAGGCCCAGGAGGCCGGCGCCAGCGACGCCCAGCTCCAGGAGATCGCAGCCGAAGCACTCAAGGAGGTCTACTTCCAGGACGGCGGCCGCCGCGCCGGCTCCCTGGAGGAGGTCCGGTTCACCGACGTCGAACACCTCGAGTTCGACCTGTAGCAGCCGCGCCCCGAACAGCCCGCGAGCCCGGACCAGTTGGTCCGGGCTCGCTCGCGTGGGGAGGCCGCCCGGAATCTGTCCACAGGCGATCCGTGATCCCTGGGAGGCATGAGCGATCACGAGCAGCAGCAGCCGGCCCCGAGCCGCGGCAAGGTCCTGGAGGCCCTCGCGCGGGCTGAGCGGAAGGTCTTCACCCGGCCCGCGCCGAAATCCGCGAAGGCTCAGGTGAAATTCCTCCTCACGCGGGCGAAGGGGTCGACCAAGGCCCTGGCTGAGCGCCTGGGCGTCTCGCGCCGCACGGTGGAGCGCTACCGCGCCGGGAAGCTGACGACCCCGCAGAAGCGCCTCCAGGCCGCCCTGGTGGAGGAGACCGAATCCGAGTGGCAACCGCAGGTCAGGGCACAGGCGCGCGAACAGGCGTCCACGTTCAGCGGGATGATGGTGGAGGTGACCGCGTACTTCGGATTCACGTGCACGGGCAGCTCCGACGACGGCCGCATACGCACCATCACCACTCCGATCTCGCCCACCTACGCGCGGCAGATCCTGGCTCTCCAGGAGGCAGGAGCGACGGAGGAGGATCTGCATCCGATCGTCGCGGAGGCCATCACCGAGTCGTATTTCACGGAATGGGGCACCCGCGCCGATGGTCTGCGCGCGGATTTCACGCACGTTCAGGCCATCGAGTTCCTGTTCTGACACGGTCGAATTCCGGGCCTGCTATAAAACAATCCGGCGGGTCGTCGTACAGCGCTCTGGCGGCGGCCCGCTCTGATTCCTCACCACGAATGCGAGGCCGATGATGACCAGGATGTGGCCGCCCGGCGGCGGTACCCGTCGCCCGCTCGCCCCGCGCGTCGCCGCGCCCCGAGAGCCGGTCGACCCCGCCCGCATCGGCCGCCGCGTCGTACGGCGCCGGGCGAAGGGGATGGACGCGGGCGCTGTCGCGGCGGCCCTCGAGGAAGCGCGGTTCGACGCCCGGCAGGCGTCCCGGCACGAGGACCTGGCCGACGACGTCCGCGGCCCGGCGGAGCTCGCGGAGTGGGAGCGCATCGCGCAGCTGCTCGCCGACGCCGCCCCGGGCACCGTCTACGACCCGGACGCCGACGGCTTCGTCCGTGCCGAGCTCGCCGCCGAAGCCGCGGCCGCCGCCGCCCGGGAAGCCGAACTGCGCGAGGCCGCGCGGATCGCGGCCCGCGCCGACGAGCTCCAGGCGCTGCGCGAGCTGGGCACGCTGGAGCAGACCGAGCCCCGTCCCGGGGACGAAGCCGTCCGGGACGAACTCACCCGGCGAGCGGGCGGGTACGTCCAGGCCGACGTCGACGCCTGGCTCGCGCACGCCCTGGCCGCGCACCTCGGGCACTACCGCGACCCGGCCGCCCGCGAGGAAGCCGCCGGCCTTCTCACGCCGTCGGTCCTCACGCACGCCGCGCTGCTCGCCGAACTCGCCCGCCTGGTCCCCGACTCCGACATGGACCAGCTGGCGTTCGCGGCCCGGCTCGCCACCACCGAGCCCGAAGCAGCCGGTGCGCTCGCCGCGTTCCTCACCCGCGCCCGCCCGTAGCACCGCATCCGCGATCACCGAGGGTGACTGTCACGCTGTCACGCTGACCGGTGTCACGCACCCCGATCCGGCTGTCACGTCGGGGTGTCACGCTGACGATCCGGCCCGGAACCACGGGCCCGGCCCCGGATTTGGGCCACCTCGCCGATCAGCGTGACACCCCTCCCCAAGCGGCTACGGTCCGCATCCGGCCGCGATCCCTCGCCCGCCTGAACAGTGGGCCGATCTGTGTCATCGACCCCCTGTTTCCCCAGGTGGACACGCTCACCTGTGTCACTGTTCAGCTGATCTGTGTCATCGGACAGCGCGCCCTCGTACGAGCCGCCGGGATCGTCCCCGGGCGGCCCGTGGAGTGCGGAAGAATCGCCGGGTGAGCACCGACAGCGCCACCGCCGCCCTCTATGCCCAGGCCCTGCAGAGCACCGCCGCCGACCCGAGCCAGTGCACCGTGCCGACGAAGCACGAATACCAGGTCGTGGCACGGTGCACCGACCCGTCCCACCCGGGCGCCACCACCCTGATCTACACCACCCACGCCGCCTCGATCCAAGAGGCCACGGCGAAGGTCCAGAAGCTGCGCATCGACACGATGACTCCGGGCCTCTACCGCATCACGCAGGTCACGGAGCGCGAACCGGAGTGCACCTGCGCCAACCCCGGCTTCGGCGGGAAGTGCGCCGGCGAACCCTGGTGCGCCAAGGTCGAAGTCGCCGCGGCCGCGCAGCCCGTGCCTGAGTGAAGCCGAGCGGCCCCACGGCCGCCGTACGGCCGATACCGTGGTGACACACGCCCGTTCGCGCCCTGGAGGCCCTCGATGAGCGAACAGCCGGCCCCCGCCGACACCACCGTCCGGCAGCAGCTGGAGCCCGCCGCCGCCGACGGATTGCGCGCGTACGCGGCCCGGACCCGCGAGAGCGCCGACCAGCTCGCCGCCGTCCTGGAGGACATCGCCACCAACGGCCTGCCCTCGGTGGAGGACTGCACGCCGTGGGAGGAGCTGCGCGAGGCCCACCTCGCCCGGCTCGCCGCCCAGCGCCCGGCCGTCGCCTGATGCCCACACCGCACGGCCCGCGCCGCGCCCGCATCGCGTTCTCCGACTCCGCCGCCAAGCAGCTGGACACCATCACCAGCGAAGCCGAGCTGCACGCCCTGGACCGCGCCCTGGTCGTCATCTCCGTCGACCCCGACGCCGGCGAACTCCTGCCCGGCGACAGCAGCGGCCCGCGGCTGCGCCAGTACGTCGACGACGTCGAACGCGTCCGGCTCGTGTACTGGGTGACCGCGTTGAAAACCGTGGTTGTGGTCGCCTTCATCGAGGTCTGACCCGCGACGTCCTGGACCAGGCCGACCGCGTGCTGCTCGCCCGGGTCGAAGAAGCCGGCGCCGACCGCGAGGACAGTCCGCAGCGGATCGGCGTGTCCGTCGTTTGGTGAGGGATCGGGTCCGCCGGTTGGTGAGGGATCGCTCGCGTAATGAGGAAGACCTAGGACTGACTGACCAGATGACGAGCGCGCTCCTCCTCACCCGCCGTAGGCGAAGTACCGGCAGTAGAGGCTGCGCAAGACCTCGCTGACGCGGATGTTCGGTCGGCGGTTCTGGTGGGTGCGCAGCATTCGCACGGTCGGGCCACTACGCCCGTCACCCCAGGGCCCGCATGATCCTTCCCGACGCTGTGCGGCCTCCTGCGGCGCTTTGATCGCTTCCAGGCTCCCGAGCGGTGATCACGGGTCTCTCGTGCCGTCACAGCGGCGTACAGCGCTTCGCGCGGTCCGGGGTGACTCCGTAGCTCCCTGGCCGTCTTGCTGCGGCTCGTCTCCAGCGCCGGTGTTCTCGCTCTCCGGCCGCGAGCTCCGCTCTCAGGGGGGGAGAGTTCAACCCGCACATAGGTACTACAAGTACCTAACTACATTGGGGTGCAAGACGGTGCCCGGCCCTGGCCCGCTCGCCCCCCCAGCGGTCTCCCGGCGAAGCCCTGGCGGGATCTCCAGCACCGGCCAGCACCTTGCACCCTCCCGCTTGCTGCCCGTCCTGCTGCACGGGCTGCTGCTCCTGGTGGTGAAGGGTGCAAGGGCGGCGGAGGGGTGCAAGACCGTGTGCTGCTCCGGTCTTCCGGCTCGCGGTGCAACATTCGCCCGACCCAGGCGGCACACGGGTGCTGCTCGTGCAGCGGGGCCGGTCCCGGCGGTTGCAGCGGAGGGCAGCAGCGCTGTGCGGCGCTGCGATCTGGCGGCTGCATAACATCGCAGTTCTGCCATGTTCCGTCCGTGATCTATGCACGGCTGCTGCATGGTCAGAGCCCACTGACCAACAACACCGTTGTGTGGCGCTGCTGCCACTTTTTGGTGGCAGCAGCGCCACCGTACGAGGCGACGGCCTGCCGCTTTCCCCTCCAGGGGAACGATGTACGCGCCTGCTCGCGGCGGGCTCCGCTCAACACGGACTTTGTTCTGCTCCTCCAGAACATGTCGGTAGCACTAGTGAAACCGACGTCGCACCGCGCACGCCGCTGACGTGGGCAAACGCGTGGCAGCGAGGAGGGTTTCCCCTGGAGGGGAACGATGTATCGCGGTGGCCTTCTGGTCTAGCGCTGTCGCAGGTCAGCGCGTTCGGGAGAGGCCCTGAAACGGCGCTGGGAGGCCGTCCTAGCTGCGGTTTCCCTCCTGGGGGAACGATGTATCGCTCTGGGCTGCACGCATGGGAACGGCGCCGCACCGTGGGGTGCAGCGCCGTGGTGCCCAGCCGGGCGGGTCAGGAGGCGTGGAGGTGCCGGACGGTCGCCAGGGGCGCGTCGGCGTCGTCTTCGGACTCGGGTGCCGGCGGTAGGCCGGTGGCCCTGGTGCCGAGACGGTAGAACTTCACGCCGACGGCGGTGTAGGCGAGCTGGAGCCAGCCGTTCTCAGCGAGCCGGCCGATGCTGCGCGAGGCGCTGGTGGTGCTCAGGCCGACCAGCCTGCCGATGTCCGTGGCAGTGCTGCGCACCGGGTCGCCCATCGGGACGGCCGTGGCGAAGAACATCAGGACCTTCAGGTCGGCGCCCTGCTTGAGCTGGGAGCGAAGGAGGAGGTCGTTGAGCTCGGCGGCCTCCATGAAGCGCGGGGCGAACGGCTCGGCGATCTGCGTGGTCATGACGCCTCCTTCTTCTCCGGCGGGCAGGTGGTCGACGGGTGGCGCGCGTGCTGCGTGGCGTGCCGCTGCTGCCCCGAGGAGCCGTCGTAAGCGGCCCGCGGGTTCAGCTTGTAGAACTTCACCCGGCCCACCTTCTCCGCTTCCAGGAGGTAGCCCCCACGATGAAGGTTACCCACGGACTTGCTCACCGCGTTCGGACGCAACTCCAGGTCGACGCCGATCTCACGGAAACTCATCCGCAGCGGCTCGTCCCCGGGCGGCGAGTTGAACAGGTAGAAGCCGTAGACCAGCTTGTCGTTCTTCGTGTACCCGCTGTCCTTCGCGTACAGCGCCGCGCCCAGCTTCTTGCTGGCGTTGACGTGCCGACCGCCGCCGCTCCACGCGAAAGGCTTGTCGTTCTTGTCGAGCAGCTCCAGCTGGAGGTACTCGCCGGTGGCAGTGTTCGCTGCTGGCCTTGCCCGGCCCATACCGCTCCTCACCTCGGGCTTTCCCCTAGAGGGGAACGATGTACGCGCCCTGACCGTAGTGGGCGTTTCCCCTGGAGGGGAACCCGCCACGCCGAATCCACCTCGATCGGGCACCTGATCATTTCCCCTCTAGGGGAAAGGTGCGTCCCGATCTGACATTCAAATAGCCCTCAGCGATACATCACATGGCCACTGACCTGCGACGATGCGTGATCGCTCTATACGCACCTATCCCGCCGTCGCCAGGTGCCGGCCGGACCCGACGTGGCTGAGGCGGCTTCGCGTGCGGCTCCGCGGGCTCCGCGCGGGTCGTGGTCGGCACCAGCGGGCTCTGAGTCTCGGGTGGCGCCAACCGTGACGAACAAGCATCAGGAGGAGGGGCCGGCCTCCGTGGCGGGTTCCGCCGCCCGGCCCTGGGGGCCGCTCGGCTCAGGCACCTCCGAACGCCGGAATTCGAGCTTTCCGACATCTGAGGTACCGTTCTGTGGCTCGGGTCCGCAGCTTCCCAATTCGTTATTCCTCGCGTGAGTGGGGGAAAGCAATTCGGGCGCTGATATTCCATCAACAGCCGCGCCCCGCCCGGGTGGTTGGGT
>NZ_JBIDAD010000024.1:0-60113 GCF_043202315.1 Streptomyces sp. NPDC048211 | reverse complement strand
CATTTGGTCGCTTTCATTTAAACCCCCCCCCGCCCCCCAACAACAACGCGCGGGGGGGGGTTTTTTGGGGGGGGGGGGGGGGGGGGGGCCCCCGGGGGGGCCCCCCCCCCCCCCCCGCCGCAACACATCGTGTCCAGTACCTTGCGGGGCCAGCGTGCAAGCGACCGCGGGCCATGCGCGTGGAGAGGAAGGGAAAGGGAGCGAACGGACCGATGGGGCATCTTCGTCGGCGAGTGGGCACCCACCTTCTTCGCCTCGGGCCTGTCACTGGCGGAGTACGAGGAGTCGCAGCACGCGAACAGACGACCGTCGCGCACTGCCCGCCTCTTGCTGCCTATGAGTGAGGTAGTGACGTGCGCTGCGGGGCGGCCTGAAGGCGTCACATGGGCAGCGACCCCGCACAGCACCTCTCCCGCACCGGGCGGCGGCACTGCGACCTCAGCAGCGGCGGCGCGCCTCAGACCCGAACGATCGGGGGTTGTATGCGGACGAAGGCGCTTCGGCCGCGGCCGCCGCACCCCAAGTGGCGGAGGCCGGTTCGGCTCTGACACCTCAGGACATCGAGCTCGTCATTGACGCACTCTTTGGCACGGTGGAGCAGCCCGGGATCATCGCCCAGGGCCTGAGGAGCGGAAGAGACCATGGCACTACTGGGCTTCGGCGCATTTCAAGCCGACGGCAAGTCGCAGGACGTCCCTGCGGGCGGGGCAGGCGCTGAACGAGTACGTCAACGGCGCAGCCGGCTGACGTCAACGCGTCGGCGCGGCGCCAAGGACACTTCGTACCGATCTGTACTGCGGGGTCCCGGCGGCTGTCTGCGGCGTCTCTGCCGACGCCCCCACGTCCGATCGGCCGGGATCCCCGGTTCGCGGGGCCGCTTTCACGACGGCGGCGAACGCTTCGCCGGTCAGGCAGGCGGGTGGCGGCATACGGCGCTCACGGCGGCTCGTCGCCCCGCGCGTCCTCCTGTCGGCGTACGTCGTCAAGGTCCGCGAGCCGGTCAAGCTGCCGCACCGGCTGGGCGATGCGATGGTTGCCGGCCAGCAGGTCGCGGTGGCGATCGAGGAAGTACCAGTAGCCGGCGGTGTACGGGCAGGCGTGCTCACCGGTGCGCTCGCCCGGCCGGTAGTCGCAGGGACCGCACAGGTCGCTCATGCGGTTCATGTAGGCGCCGCCCGAGGTGTAGGGCTTGGTGGTCATCCGGCCGCCGTCGGCGTACTGGGACATGCCGATGACGTTGGGGAGCATCACCCAGTCGTAGCCGTCGACGAAAGAGCGGTGGAACCAGTCGGTGACGGCGGCGGGGTCCCAGCCGCGCTGGAGTGCGTAGCTTCCTAGGACCATCAACCGGGGGATGTGGTGCGTCCATCCCGTGTCCCGTACCTGGGCCAGGACGGTCCGCAGACAGTTGGCCCGGACAGCATCCGAGTCGAGGTTGTTCCACCAGTCCGGCAGCGGGTCGGTGTGCCGGAGTGTGTTGGAGCGTCGATAATCGTCGCCGAAGTACCAGTACAGCTGCCACACGTACTCGCGCCAGCCGGCAATCTGCCGCACGAAGCCCTCCACGCTGTTCAGCGGCGCCCGGCCCTCGCGCCATGCCTTTTCCGCCTCGTCGATGCACTCGGCCGGGTTAAGCAGGCCGAGGTTCAGGGACGAGGAGAGCAGACTGTGGCTCATGACGGGGTCGTCGCCCAGCATGGCGTCCTCGTACGGTCCGAACGTGGCGAGGCGGTGCTCGACGAAGCGGTGCAGAGCCCGCCGGGCCTCCGCACGAGTCGCGGGGAACAGCCGCGGTCCGTCCCGGCCGACGAAGCTGACGTCCCCGTCGCGCTCCCAGCGGTCGAGATCGTGACGCACCTCCTCGTCGGTCTCGTCCTCACGGGGCCGATAGGGCCGGGCGACTGGGAGGGTGCGGGCATCGCGGGGCGGCGGCTCCCGGTTGTCGTGGTCGAGGTTCCACCGTCCTCCCGCCGGACCGTCGCCGTCCATCAGCAGGCCGAGTCCCCGACGTACCCAGTGGTAGAAGGCCTCCTGCCGCAGGTGCTTGCCATGGTGTCCGTCCGCCCAGGCGGCGAAGTCCCCCGGCGGTACGAGAAACCCGCGCGCGGGACCCACCGTCACGTGTGGGAGGGACTCGACCAGCCGCAGGGCGGCATGCGACGTGGGGTGGTGGACGTTGACCGGCCGTCCCCGTGTCGCCCGGTCCAGCCCCTGCCGGTAGGTGTCGGCACGTACGTACGTGACGCGGTCGCCGAGTTCTGCCGCGCGGTGGCGCATCGCGGACAGCACGAGGTGGGCCTTGGCCCGGTGGAAGCGCCGCCGCCGGAAGACAGAGCGTGCCTCGATCATGAGGAGAGGGGTTTCATGAGCAGGGCCCGCTTCCCCGGAGGTCAGGAAGTGGGGCCCGAGCTGATCGCCGAAAAGCCAGTGCAAGGGAATATCTTCCCGGTCGAGTCCGAAAGGGATGTTGCACGACGGTATCGCCCCCAGCGGGAAAACCGCGGCAGCGCCGTACACCGGTCGGCATCCGGGCTGCTCCCCTCAGCTTCATGAATCCGGTTCTGTCTGAGCAGAACGATCTGACGCGGTAAGGGAAATACCTATTCCGTGGGCGGATATCACCGGGCTGCCGTGATGCGCAACGAAGGATCCTTTGCCGGCGGTGGAATGGATGCGCGTCGAGTCTGCGCGGGCCGGTTTTTGGGACCGGCGCGGAAGCGGAGCACCACTTTTCACCTTCGAGGAGGGACCAGGAGACACGCCACGATGAGTGGCCCCTTGACATCGCATCACGATGCCATGTCAGGCATACCTTGCGAGAGAACGTCGGCGCACCCCTGACAGCACAGTGGAAGCAACGTCCGACGGGAGCATGGCGCGAAGGGAAAACGCGCGACGGAAACGCAGCGAAGGCGGGCCTGACGGCAGAAATAGCCGAGACACCTCGCACACCAAATGGGATGCGCACATCACTGAACGTCGCTCACATGCCCCGTGCAGCGGAGCCTCATGAAGGTGCCGGGATTTCTTTTTCCGGAGGGGCAAACTTTCCCTCTGCCTGCCTCGAACACTGGGTAGAGAGCGCCCACGTGCGGCTCACAGGGAGCCGGGATCGGCGTGTGCGCAGCCTTCCGAGGGAGCCACCGATGACCGGAACACAGGTCAGCGTCCCGTCCACGCCGACTGACGACTTCCCCGACCCCCTCCTCGCCGAGCAGGCCGCCGGCGCTGCGGCCGTGCTCGCCGCGGTTCTGGCCGACGTCATGCGTCGGGACGATGTCTCGGTCGACAGCGACTTCTTCCGGGACCTGGGTGCCGACTCGCTGGTGATGGCTCATTTCTGCGCGCGAGTGAGGAAGCGCTCCGACCTGCCGCAGATCTCCATGCGGGACGTCTACGCACACAGCACGGTCCGGGAGCTGGCCCTCGCGCTGACGCCCACCGGTCCCCCAGCAGCAGGTCCGCCTTCCCCGCGTCGCTCTCCGTCCACCGCGGCAACGGCTGCTCCCTCGCGCCGCTCGGGGTACGTCGTGTGCGGCGCGGTGCAACTGCTCTCCTTCCTCCTCTACTCGTGCCTCGTCGCGTTCGGCGGTGTCCGGGGCTACACGTGGATCTCCGCCGGTTCCGGCGGTCTCGATGTGTATCTTCGCTCGGTCGTCTTCGGTGGTGTGACGTTCGTGGGGCTGTGCGCCGTGCCGGTCCTGGTCAAGTGGGTGCTCATAGGACGCTGGAAGCCTCGTCGGATCCGTATCTGGAGTTCCGCGTACTTCCGGCTCTGGATCGTCAGGACGCTCGTCCGCTCGAACCCGCTGGTCCTCTTCGTCGGGTCGCCGCTCTACACGCTCTACCTCAGGGCGCTGGGCGCACGCATCGGGACGGGCGTCGCTGTCTTCTCACGCCATGTGCCGCTCTGTACCGACCTGCTGTCCCTCGGTGACTTCTCGGTCATCCGCAAGGACTGCTACTTCACCGGCTACCGCGCCCGCGGCGGCATCATCGAGACCGGACCCGTGACGCTCGGGAAGGACGCGCTCGTCGCCGAGGCCTCGGTGCTCGACATCGGGACGTCGCTCGGCGACGGCGCCCGGCTGGCGCATGCGTCCGCTCTCCACAGCGGGCAGGCGATACCGGCGGGGGAGCACTGGCACGGCTCACCGGCCCGGCGCGCCGACGGGGAGTATCCGGTGGTGGAAGGAGCGTCCTGCGGTGCTCTGCGCAGGTCGCTCCACAGCGTCTCGCAGTTGCTGATCGCGCTGCTTGTCTATCTGCCGCTGGCTGTAGGCGGCATGGGGTTGCTGCTCACCGAGGCTCCGCAACTGTCCGCAGTGCTGGAACCGGGGCCCTCGGTCCTGACCACGTGGGTCTTCTACCGGGATGCCGCGTTCATTTCCTTCGCGCTGCTCTTCGTGGTTCTGCCGCTCGGCTTTCTCGTACTCGCCCTGCTGCCCCGGCTGCTCGCGCGCACGCTCGTGCCTGACCGGGTCTATCCCCTGTACGGCTTCCACTACGGAGTGCACCGGGCGATCACTCTGCTGACGAACCGGCCCTTCCTGACGCGGCTGTTCGGCGACAGTTCCGCTGTGGTCGCTTACCTGCGTCTCCTCGGGTATGACCTCTCCCGCGTGGAGCAGACGGGATCCAACTTCGGAACCGAGGTGAAACACGAGACGCCGTACCTGACTGCGGTCGGAACAGGGACGATGGTCGCCGACGGACTTTCGGTCAACAACGCGGAGTACTCCGCCACGTCCTTCCGCGTCTCTCGCACCGCGATCGGAGCGCGCAACTTCCTGGGCAACAGGATCGCTTACCCCTCCCGTGGGCGGACGGGAGACAACTGTCTCCTGGCGACCAAGGTCATGGTCCCTGTGGACGGACGGATCCGGGAGGACGTCGGGCTGCTGGGCTCGCCGAGTTTCGAGATACCGCGGTCGGTCCGGCGGGACGACGAAGTCGGCCTCAAGCGGTACGGTGGCGGACTCACCGCACACCTGGCCGCCAAGAACCGGCACAACGCGGCCACCATGGGACTGTATCTGCTGGTCAGGTGGGGTTACGCGCTCCTGGTCACCCTGGTCGTCTCGGCCTCCGCAGAGCTGTACACATCGGCCGGTGCCATAGCCGTCGCACTGAGCAACGTACTGGTCCTGCTCATCAGCACCGCCTACTTCATCCTCGTGGAACGAGCGGTCACGTCCTCCCGCCCACCTGGCCCGCTCTTCTGCTCGATCTACGACCTCCGCTTCTGGCGCCGTGAGCGCTTCTGGAAGGTGCCGTCCGAACTATTCCTCAAGGCCTTCGACGGGACCCCCTTCAAGGGGCTGATCTGGCGGTCGCTCGGTGTGCGCATCGGGCGCCAGGTCTTCGACGACGGCTGCTACCTCACGGAACGCACGATGGTCACGATCGGGGACGGCTGCACGCTCAACACCGGAAGTGTCGTCCAATGCCACTCGCAGGAGGACGGAGCCTTCAAGTCGGACCGCTCCCGGGTCGGTGCAGGCTCCACCCTCGGAGTCGGAGCCTTCGTGCACTACGGCGTCACGATCGGCGACGGAGCGGTACTCGCGCCCGACTCCTTCCTCATGAAGGGGGAATCAGTGCCCGCGAACGCCCTGTGGGGCGGGAATCCAGCGCACCAGATCGCCCGGGACACGGCCCGGGGCGAGGAGGCGACCCGATGAACACCGCAACTCCCACCGGTTCGGCCTGCCGGCACGATGTGCTCGCCGCAGAAGGCGCCACGTCACCGGCACGCTGGACGTGCGACCCGGTGCCCGGCACCTCGGTGGTCGAGGCAGCTGTCCCGGAAACGCTCGTCACCGCACTCGACCGGCTGACGAGGTCCATGGGCGTCAGCCCGACCGCTCCGGCTCTGGCCGCTCACGCCAGGGTGCTGGCCTCGTTGACCGGGGACACCACCGTCACCACCGGATATCTGACAGCCGCAGCCGACGGTGCCCTTCCGTGCCGGCTGAGCACCAGCTGTCGCTCTTGGCGTTCGCTGGTCCTCCACGCCGACCGTAAGCAGTCGGAACTGCTGGCCGACGTGAACGTCCCGGGTGACGCTGCGGACGATGAGCCGGTTCTCCCCGCCACCGACCGCGCGGTGACCTTCGATCCGACCGGCGGCAGCAAGCCGGTTCGGGAGGCCGCCCTGCAGCTGGAAGTCATCCGCCACGCGACCGGCGGCGTACTCCGGCTGCGGTACGCGACCGAGCTCTTCGACGAGGCATCCGCCACCAGAATCGCCGGCTACCACCTCACCGCGCTGAGGCTGATCGCGTCCGATCCCGACGCATCGCACGAAGGGCAGAGCCTGCTCTCGCCCGAGGAGCTCGGCCACCAGATCGACGGACTCGCCGGACCGCTGCGTCCCCTCCCCGACCTTCGCTTCCACGAACTCTTCGCCAAGCGGGCGCACACCGACCCGGACAAGGTCGCGGCCGTCCACGGTGACAGGCGCTTGACCTACGGGGAACTCGACCGCAGCGCCAACCGGCTGGCACACGCGCTGCTGGACTCGGGGCTCGGCCGGCAGCAGGTCGTCGCCGTGGTGACCGAACGGAACCTGGACTGGCTGGTCGCGGTCCTCGCGGTGCTGAAGGCCGGCGGCGTCTACCTGCCCATCGAGCCGCGTTTCCCCGCCGCCCGTATCGCCGCCATGCTCACACGCGCGCACTGTGGCCTGGTCCTCACCGAACCCGGCAGCACGACCACCCTCGACCGCGCCGTGCACACGCTGCCAGGGGTGCGGACCTCATGCATCGTCACGCTCCGCGAGAAGAACCACGACGAGTCCGACCCCGGTGTACGGGTCGGCCCCGACGATCTCGCGTACGTCATCTTCACCTCCGGTTCCACGGGCGAGCCCAAGGGCGCGATGGTGGAGCACGCGGGGATGCTCAATCACCTCTTCGCGAAGATCGAGGACCTGGGAATCGGGGAGGGCCATGTGGTCGCCCAGACCGCACCCCAGTGCTTCGACATCTCGGTGTGGCAGCTCCTGGCGGCCCTGCCGGTAGGGGGTTGCACGCTGCTGGTCGGCCAGGACGCGGTCCTGGACGTACCCCGTTTCGTCGACGCACTGGACGAGGGCCGGGCAGGAGTTCTGCAGGTGGTTCCGACCTACCTGGACGCTGTCCTGACCTTCCTGGAACGGCACCCTCGCGCGCTTCCCCACCTGCGCTGTGTATCGGTCACGGGCGAAGCCCTCAAGAAGGGACTCGTCCAGCGCTGGTTCGGCGCCTTCCCCGGAAAGCCACTGGTCAACGCCTACGGGCTCACCGAAACCTCCGACGACACCAATCACTCGGTACTGAACCGGGTGCCGGAGACGGACACCGTGCCGATCGGCCGTCCGGTCAACAACGTACGCGTCTATGTCCTCGACGACCATCTCTCCCCGGTGCCCCTGGGCGCCCCGGGAGCTATCGCCTTCGCCGGGCTCTGTGTCGGCCGGGGGTACATCAACGACCCGGACCGGACCCGGGCGGCCTTCATGCCCGATCCGTTCCATCCGGGCGAGCGGCTCCATCTGGGAGGGGACTACGGGCGCTGGCTGCCCGACGGGCAACTGGAGTTCCTCGGCCGCAGGGACTCACAGGTCAAGATCCGGGGGTTCCGGATCGAGACAGGTGAGATCGAGAACGCTCTGCTCCGCGAACCCGGCGTGCGCGACAGCGCCGTGGTGGTCGCCGAAAGGGCAGGGCGGGAACGACAGCTGACCGCCTTTTACAGCGGTGAACGCCCGCTGCGCGCCGAAGCCCTGAGGGACCGGCTCGCCACCGGCCTGCCGGCGTACATGATTCCGTCGGCCTTCCACTGGCTGGCGGCTCTGCCGCTGACCGCCAACGGAAAGACGGACCGCGCCGAACTCACCTCACTTGCCGAAGGGTTGGCGCACACGGCAGGTCCGCAAGGTCCCGACGACCTGCCCCGAACGTCCACCGAACGGCGTGTGGCGTCGCTCTGGGCCGAGGCGCTCGATGTCCCGGCGGCCGGTGTGGGCAGGCGGGACAACTTCTTCGACCGCGGAGGAACCTCGCTCTCGGCAGTCGCAGTGGCGATCGCGCTGGACCGGGCGGTCTCGCTCAAGGACCTCGTGCGTCATCCCGTGCTCACCGACCTGGCCGCACTCCTCGACGCACGCTCCATCCATGAAACCACTACAACCTCCAGGAGCTCACGATGACTTCCACGGAGAGGACCGTCTCACCGCTCGCTCCGGAACAGGGACCGGGCATGCCCGCGACGATGCGAGCGCCGACGTTCGACGACCCCGCCCGCTGGGCGGCAGAAGCCCGGGACGAGCTGCACACGGCGCTCAGAGCACACGGTGCTGTCCTGGTGCGCGGTCTGGACCTGCGCACCCCCGGCGACGTCGCCGCCGTCCTGGGGCAACTGGGCGTCGAACCGGTCGTCGAGAAGGAGGCCTTCGCCCCCAGGCAGTGTCACTCCCCCGGTGTCCACTCGTCCTCCGCCTGGCCACCGAACCAACCCATGTGCATGCACCACGAGCTGAGCTACACCCTCGGGTTCCCCCATGTGCTGCTCTTCGCCTGTCTCTCGGAGCCCATCACGGGCGGGACCATCGGCCTCGCCGACGCGGCGGACGTGCTCCGCACCCTGCCCCGCACGCTCACGGACCGGTTCGAACGCGAGGGCTGGCTCCTGACCCGCAGCTACAACGGCGAGATCGGAGCAACGGTGGCCGAGGCGTTCGGCACCGACGAGCGTGACGAGGTGGAGCGCTACTGCGACGCCCACGCCATCGCGTACGCCTGGCAGCCCGACGGAGTACTGCGCACCGAGCAGCGGCGCAGCGCGGTGGTCCGGCACCCCGCCGACGGGCGGCGGTGCTGGTTCAATCAAATCGCGTTCCTGAACGAGTGGACGCTCGCTCCGGAGGTGCGCGAGTACCTCGTCGACGAGTACGGGCCCGCCGGTCTCCCGTTCAACACGCGCTACGGCGACGGCGGGGCGATCGGGGAGGACGTCGTCCAGATCATCAACTCGGCGTACGCGCAGCGCACCGTGAGACCGCCGTGGCAGGCCGGTGACCTGCTCCTCATCGACAACATCCGGACCGCACACAGCAGGGACGCCTACGAGGGGCCGCGCGACGTCGTCGTCGCCATGGCCGCACCGGACGGGCCGGACACCTGCTCACCGACGATCGAGGTGTGACCGCCATGAACACGTACCGAAGCGCTTCTGTATCCGCCGACGAGGACGTCACCGTGCCGTCGTTCGCGGTGATCCCCGGCGGCCAGGTCCGGCACGCCCTTGAGGGACGTGAGAAGCAGATCGTGGAGGTGGTCGAGGCCGCCTACCGGCTGCACGCCGACGGCCGGACGGTGAACCCGCCCTCGTCGTTCCTCCGCTTCCCGGACCGGGCGGCGTGCCGGATGATCGCGCTGCCCGCTTCCCTGGGCGGCGAGACGCCGGTGGACGGGCTGAAGTGGATCTCCAGCTTTCCCGCGAACGTGAGGTCCGGGGTTCCCCGCGCCTCGGCCGTGCTGATCCTCAACGACCCCCGCACGGGCTATCCGTTCGCCTGCCTGGAGAGTTCCATCATCAGTGCCACGAGAACGGCCGCGTCCGCGGTCTCGGCGGCCTGCGGCCTCAGCCGCGACCGTCCACGGGCCACGCGGGTCGGGTTCTTCGGGACCGGTCTGATCGCCCGGTACATCCACACGTTCCTCGAAGGCACGGGATGGTCGTTCGACGCCATCGGGCTCTACGACGTGTCGGCGCAGAGCGCGGCAGGTTTCCGGCTGTACATGGAGCAGTCCGGCGCCTCGGCACCCGTCACCGTGCACCGTTCTCCGGAGGAGCTCATCCGTACCAGCGATCTCGTGGTCTTCGCGACCGTCGCCGGCGAACCCCATGTCAAGGATCCGGGGTGGTTCGACCACAACCCCGTGGTGCTGCACGTGTCGCTGCGCGATCTCGCCCCCGAGATCCTGCTGGCCTCCACCAACATCGTGGACGACGTGGAGCACTGCCTCCGGGCGGGCACCTCCCCCCATCTGACCGAGCAGCTCACCGGCAGCCGGGACTTCGTGCACGGCACGCTGGACGACGTGACGGCCGGGCGGGTGACCGTGCCGCGGAACCGGCCGGCGGTCTTTTCGCCGTTCGGTCTCGGGGTGCTCGATCTGGCGGTCGGCGGCTTCGTCTACGACCGGGTCGCACGCGCCGGAGAGCTCCGGACCGTCGACGGCTTCTTCCACGAACGAAGCCGCTACGGATGAACGGCCCGGCCGCCCCACCACAGGACGCAGGACGTATTCGTCAGAGGAGTTCACCGTGTCGGTCATCACTGTTCCCCAGGCCTTCGACGAAGCAGAGCTCTATGTGGACATCGAGCGGATCTTCGGACAGGCGTTGCTCCTCAAGTGCGAGGGCTTCAACTTCGCCGGCTCGATCAAACTCAAGGCCGCCGCCGAGATGGTGGCCTCGGCGGAGCGTGACGGCTCCCTGACAGCCGATTCCGTACTCATCGAGTCCTCTTCCGGCAACCTCGGCGTGGCCCTGAGCATGATCGCGGCAAGCAAGGGCTACCGGTTCGTCTGCGTGACGGACTCCCGGTGCAACCTGGCCACCCGGCTGATGATGGAGGCCCTCGGTGGCGAGGTTCATATCGTGGCCGGCCAGGAGGCCAACGGCGGCTTTCTCGCCGCCCGGCTGGATCATGTCCGGGGCCTGTGCGCCTCCGACGACCGCTACGTGTGGCTGAGCCAGTACTCCAACCCGGCCAACTGGAGAGCGCACTACCGGACGACAGCACCGGAGATCGCCCGATCGTTCCCCCGGCTGGACGTGCTGTTCGTGGGGGCCGGGACGACCGGAACCCTGATGGGCTGTGCACGGTACTTCAGTGCCTGGCATCGCCCCGTACGGATCGTGGCGGTCGACACCGTCGGCTCGATGGCGTTCGGAGGCGCCCCTGGCCGCCGGATGATCCCCGGGCTGGGCATGAGCATGCGGCCACCGCTTCTGGACGACTCGTACGTGGACGAGGTGGTCCGGGTCGAGGAGGCGGACACGATCCGCGCCTGCCGTCGACTGGCCAGGAGCGGGTTTCTCTTCGGGGGCTCCACCGGCACGGTCGTGAGCGGCGCGGTCGGCTGGCTGGCGCGCCACGAGGGGCAGGGTCTCACGTCGGTGGCCATCGCCCCCGACCTCGGCGAGCGCTATCTCGACACCGTGTACCAGGACAACTGGGTCGAGGAGCTGTTCGGCGCAGATCCGCTCGACACCGCACACCCGGCCCAGCATCATGCGCGTTCACCGCTTTGATGCACACGAATCGCCATCGGCGCCGGTGAGTGCTTGTATCGCCCAGGAATGATCCCTGTTCTCGGTGTCGACACGTCAGCGAGGTATCCAGGTGCAAGCCGCCGATGACGGAGGGAATGCCGGACAGCGTACCGACGAGGCTGATCTGGACCAGTTGCTGCTCTGGACCGCCGCGGGCGACCAGGAGGCTTTCGCCGGTGTGTACGACCGGACCGCCGCACCCGTGCTGGGCTTGGTCCACCGCATTCTGCGGGACCCGGCGCAGTCGGAGGAAGTGGTCCAGGACGTGCTGCTGGAGGTGTGGCGCACGTCCGGGCGTTTCGAGCCGGACCGCGGGAGCGCGATGACCTGGATCATGACCCTCGCGCACCACCGCGCTGTGGACCGTGTGCGGTCGTCGCAGGCCGGAGCGGACCGCGAGCGCAGGGCGGCGCTACTGGAATCCGATGCGCGGTTCGACCCGGTTGCCGAGCAGGTGGAGACCCATCTGGAGTGGCAGCGTGTGCGGCGGTGCATTCACCGGCTCACCGATCTCCAGCGCGAGACGGTCGCCCTCGCCTACTACGAAGGGCTCACGTACAAGGAAGTGGCGCACTCGCTGTCCGTGCCGCTGGGCACGGTCAAGACCCGCCTGCGGGACGGGCTGCTCCGGCTTCGCGCCTGCCTCGGAGGAAGGACGTGAACGTCATGGATCCACACGAGGCAAGCGGCGCCTATGCGCTGCATGCCCTTCCCGAAGACGAGCGCCTGGCATTCGAGCGGCATCTGAGGGGCTGCGCTTCCTGTCAAGCGGAGGTCGCCGGACTCCGCGCCACGGCCGCGCTGCTGGGACAGGCCACGGCGGTGACTCCGCCGCCCCACTGGCGAGAGGAGCTCCTCCGCAAGGTAGCCCTCACGCCGCAGGAGGCACCTGTCAGAACCCGGGAAACGGCACCGCCGCCACGCGCGCCCGCCGCCGCCCAGCCCGTGCCCGCCGCCTCGACGGCGGGCAGCAGGGCCCACGCCCCTTCGCGGCAGCCGCCCCGCGTCGTGCTGGCGGCCTGCGTGGCGGCAGTGCTCGCCTGCCTCGGCATCGCCACGTGGCAGTACCAGGAGGCCCAGGACGCCAGAACCACGGCGGAACAGGTCCACGAGCAGCAGGACGATGTCGCGCGCGTGCTCACGGCGCCCGACGTCAGACTCGAACATGAGGAGATGCGTGACGGCGGCACGGCCGCAGTCGCCTTCTCCCGCAGCGAGAACGCGGCCACGCTTGCCGTTTCCGGGCTACCGCCCCTCGCGGCGGACAAGACCTATGAGGCCTGGTTCATCGAGGACGGGAATCCCGTGCCGGCCGGGCTGCTGGGCAACAGCCCCATACCCGGGCTGACCTTGCTGGACGGGCCCGTCGACAATGCCACCGCGGTGGCGCTGTCCGTCGAACCCAGCGGCGGCTCCTCGCAGCCGAGCACCGAGCCTCTCGGCGCGGTCGATCTCCCCGTCTGAGGCGGGATGCGGGCTTCGCTGCCCCGCCCTGTCACGCGACGGAGAGACGTACTCCTCGCGCGCGTCTTCCGGTTCGATTTCGACACCACCCCAAACAATTCCGCAGGTGCCTACGAATCTCTTGTGCAAGGCCCCTCACGGCCTGAGGCCCGAACTTCGAGCCGGCCCGCCCCGGGCGCGGCTCGTGCCAACGGGCGGAACCTCGGGCCACCGCACTCTTCGGACACTGCCATGACCACCACAGTCACGCACCGCAGCACCGCGCCGGTCCGGCCGGGCACGCACACCATCCCCCTTGCGACCGGGCCGGGAGCCCCGTCGCAGGCCCGCCGGGCAGCATCCGCGTACCTCCACCGGACACAGCCCTCGCTGGACCCCGACCGGCATGACGACGTTCTGCTGGTCGTGTCCGAACTGGTCACCAACGCGGTCCGGTACACCCCCGGCCCACGCGCCCTCACCCTGACCACCACCGCGCACACTCTGGACATCGCGGTGACCGATACCTCGTGCGCGGAACCGGCCGCACGCGCCCCGGATCTGAGCTGCGGAACCGGAGGGATGGGCCTTCACATCATCGGTGACCTGGGGGCCCGGATATCGACCGAGTTCGTGCCCGGAGGAAAGTGCGTGCACGCCGCCTTCGATGACGCATGACGCCGCCCTGTGATCCCGCTCCGGTCGACAACCGTGCGCGGGATCACGCAGTGGGCGATGCCCCCTCGGATGACCGCGGTCAGGGCGTGTCCCGTTGGGGCACGCACGCCTGTAGCGGCCTCGGCAGCCGCGGCAGACCCAACGCGCTCCGGGCCCAGTCGGGGAGGGGAGCGACCACGTCGGGCTCTGATGGATGCGGGCGCGCGTTTCGGGCCCGGCGGGGCCGGCAGTTCGCTCCCGGACCCTCAACGGCCTTCCGACGACGCCCTCTCATCGGTTGCGCGGCGCCTCGGGCCCGGTTTCACGTGGCTGGTGACGCGGCCGGAGCGACCGTGGACGCGCGCGAGGTGTTGTTGCAGCCGGATGTGCCGGAACTGGTACACGGCACCGGCCTGCCGGAGCACCCCCCGGCGATAGGCGTCGTCCAGGAAGGCGGCGGTGTCCCACGGCAGCCTGCGCGTCAGCGGCAACCAGAACCGGGCCACCGTCAGCCACTGCCCCCACGCCGTGAGTGCGAGCACGTACGCCGCCGAGCCGCCCAGCCCGCCGACCGCCCCCAGCAGCAGAGCCGCGTCCAGCGGCCACAGCAGCGTCCAGGGCAGGACCTGCTGGAGCAGGCCGACGACGACATAACCGCAGACAGCGAGGCCGACAGTGACAGCGGCAGCCAGCACGAGGAACTGCCGGGTGGCGGTCGACCGGTTGACGGACAGCAGTCGCATCGGCGTGGCTGCGGCCGCGATGTCCACGGGCGCCTCGAACGCTGCGATGAGTCCGAAGGCCAAGCCGGCCGTCAGACCGAAGATCAGTCCCGCGGCCAGCGTGTCCTGTATCGCCGCTCTGATCAGATCCACGTGCGGGGAGGTTCCGGCCAACGCGCGAAACAGCGCGTTCGTCCAGGCATGTGCGACTCCCAGTACAGAGCCGCCCAGCAGCCCGACCCCGAAGCGCGTGAGGATCTCACGAACCGGTCTGTGCTCGACCCCGGGGGCCACGGCCGCCAGCCTGAGTCGTACCTGGGTCGGAACGGCCACGGCACGGCCCATCGCGGCCAGGGCATAGTGCACGAGACCGAAGACGACCGCAGAGCAGAGCCCGAACACCGTCACCTCGACCATCGCCGGCGCCTGCACGAAGCGCCTGTACCCGATGGAAACGGTGAAAAGTATGACAAGCCAGTTGGCCGCGAACATGCACAGCCCGCCGATCAGCGCGGTGTACAGGATGCGCATCGGCAGCCGTACGGACGAGCCGAACCGCCACCAGGCAAGGTCTCCATGCTCGTGGGCCCCGGTGGTCAGGCTGTGGGCGAGGTAGCCGAGCCAGCGTTCGGCCTGCTCAGGGTCGCGGTTGCGCTGTCCGGAGGCAGGGTCGGCCCGTTCGGGGGTGCGGTGCCGGTAGACCGTGGGCACGAAGTTCGCCAACAGATGTTCCTCAAGGTGGCGCCCGGTAGGAAAGCTCGCGGTGTCGAGTAGTTCGACCGGGTCGTTGCCGGGCACCTCGCTGTACATCGTCCGCGCCAGGGTGACCATCAGGGGCGTTCCCAGGACCTGTCCGAGCCGGCTGCTCGCCGGGGTGTCACGGCCCCGGAGTTCGTCCAGGACGTCACCCCACACGCCTGTGACTCCGCGGCTGCCCAGGGAGTCACCGAGGCGGTCGGTCCTGGGCAGGTACTCGGCCAGATCCTTGACGGTCAGGTCGACGAGTTCGACGCAGGCTGCCAGCACCAGAGGCGCGTGCACGTCGCGGACCGCTCGGGCGTACTCCTCCTGGCGGCTGGTCAGGACTACGGGGTGGGACGTGGCGTTGAGTGCTTCCAGCGCGGGGCCGCGCAGGGCTTCGGCGAGTTCGTCGAAACCGTCCAGGACGGGGAGAATCAGATCGGAGTCGACGAGTTCGGCGGCCAGCGTCGCACCCTCGGGAGTCGTACGGGCCAGATGCGGGTGGTCCCGTAGGAGATGGTCGACCAGCAGGTCCCGCGGCGTGATGGACAGCGGGTCCCAGGATCCGATGCTGAGAATGACCGGCACCCGGAGGGAGGGAGCCGGGGCCGCGAGCAGCTCAAGGACGAACTTGATGGCCAGGATGGACTTCCCCGAGCCGGCGCGACCGAGAATGACCAGTCGCTGCGACTCGATACTCCGATAGGTGTCGGCGACAGTCCGCAGGTCACCGTTCAGGTCCAGCTCCCGGGCAGGGACGCCCGGCTGCAGGCGCTGGACGTTCTCCGGACGGTCCATCAGGGCGGCAGGAGCGGGCTGGTATCGCACGGGCAGCGGAAACGGGTCGTGGACGCGACGGTGTTTTTCCTCCCGCTGCCAGCGTCGGCCGACCTCGCGGGCCAGTGAGGCCGCGGCGTCGACGAGCGGGCCGGCGGGCGACATGGCCGGCCCGGGGCCGGGAAGCGGCGCGGCGGGTACCGGGGGCCCCGGCTGAGCCACGGGCGGAACGGCGGGTGCCGGCTCCCCCGGCTGGCCGGTCGGTACCAGCTCCTCGGGCTGAGCAGCGGAGGCCGGCTCCCCCCGCGTACCGGCGGGTATCAGCACCTCGACCGGATCGGCGAGGGCCGGCTGCCCGTCCAGGGTCGCGGTCAGCCGTTGCCACTCCTCCGGCTTCACGTTCAGGACTTCCGCCACCCTCTGCAACGTCCTCAGCCGGTGCTCGGGGAGCCTGCCGTTCTCCAGCCGGCCGATCGTGCTCACGCTCACCTCGGCCAGCTCAGCCAGCTGCTCCTGGGTGAGGTGAGCGCGTTTGCGCAGCTGACGCATCCGCGTGCCTAACTCATTGGTCACTCCGGACTCCCACCTTCCATGGACACCGGTACCGCCCGAGCGTATCGAGACGACCGGTCACGGATGACCGGTCACAGATGACCTCCCCCTGACCTGCACATGCCCTGTTCTCCGAACCCGACGGCCCGCATCGTGGTCGTGCCGGCGGACCGCCGGTCACCTCACACAAGGGAGCACCGGTTTGAGACCTCCATCAGCCCGCCACCGTCGCCTCGTCGGCGTCCTGTTCGCGGCGGCACTGCTCCCGGCCGTGTCCTTGGGACCGGCCGCCTGGGCGGATGCCCCGGCCGCCCCCGGCGTCGACTTCACGGACGGCTTCGGCCTGAGTCAGGTCGCAGACGGCACCGACGTACGCTCCAGCACCGACTTCACGATCACCGTCACCACACCGAAGGTGGCCGGCCCGCACCGTATCCGGATCTTCTTGCCCAGCGGGTACGCCGACGACCCTGACCGGCGATGGCCCGTGACGTACTTCCTCCATGGGGGCGGCGGCAACGTGGACGATGCCGCCGCGGCCCCGGCCCTGCACTCCGACGCCATGATCACCGTGGTCCCCGACGGAGGTCTCAAGAGCTGGTACGCCGACTGGTACATGCAGAACACTGCCGTGGGGGCGGCCAACTGGGAGACCTTCCACCTCGAACAGGTTGTCCCCTACATCGACGCCAACGTGCGCACCCTCCCTGACCGCGAACACCGGGCCGTCACCGGGCTGTCCATGGGCGGATCCGGCGCACTCCACTACGCCCAGACCAGACCCGACCTCTTCGGCCACGCCTCCTCCCTCTCCGGCGGAATCGACTTCTCCATGGCCACGGTCCGCGCGGCCGTACTCGCCACGGAGCTCGACCTGCCCGGCGCCTGGTGCGCGCTCAGCACATCGAGCAGCCAGGGCTGCCCGACCTACGGACCGTACGTCGACAGCGACGCCGTCTTCGGCTCGCCGTATGCGGTCCTGGGCGCGGACCACCGCTGGAACGCCTACGACCCGGCCGCCCCGGCCAACCTGTCCAAGCTCAGGAACACCCAGGTCACCCTCTACACCGGGGACCGGGGGGTGATCGACGCCAA
Organism: Streptomyces sp. NPDC048211; assembly: GCF_043202315.1. Classification (NCBI taxonomy): domain Bacteria; kingdom Bacillati; phylum Actinomycetota; class Actinomycetes; order Kitasatosporales; family Streptomycetaceae; genus Streptomyces; species Streptomyces sp. NPDC048211. The sequence continues at coordinate 42,798 of NZ_JBIDAD010000024.1, read as the reverse complement.
CACCGCGACGGCCTCTCGCACGGTCAAGAACCGCTTGGACCAGCTCGGCATCCCCAGCGCCGGCTCGTCGACTACGGCAACGGCGCCTCCCTGTCCTCCCAGTGCGACGGCCGCCACACCTACGGGTGCTGGGGCCCGGCCTACGCGGACTACATCCCGCGCCTGAAGGCCGCCTTCGAAGCCGCCGCGAAGGAATGAGCCGGCAGGACCGGCACGAACCCGACCCATCGAGACCTCTCCGAGGAGTAGACACCGCATGACTACCCGAAACGGTACGAAAATGGCCTCCGTCATCGGCGCCGTGTGCGCGACGGTACTGACGTTGTCCAGCTCGGGGGCACACGCCGCCACCACCGAGTCCGACCACTCCGACACGCTCGCCGCGCTCAAGGCGTTCCAGGCGGCGGCGGGGCCCGGCGCTGCCGTCCACGCCGGTAACGGCAGCGAGTCCTGGACCCTGTCGGCGGGTACGGGAACCATCAACGCCAACCGGCCTATCAAGGCCGACGAACACATCCGTATCGGCAGTCAGACCAAGACCTTCACAGCGGTGGTGGTGCTGCAGCTGGCCGAGGAGGGCCGCGTCTCCCTGGACGCGCCGATCGATGACTACCTGCCCGGTGTCGTCACCGGCAACGGCTACGACGGCACCCGTATCACCGTGCGCCATCTGCTTCAGCACACCGGCGGTCTCGGCGCTTACTCCCCCTCCCCCGGGCTGAAGACGCCTCCGTCGAACCCGGACGGCACCTTCAGCCTGTCAACGCTGGTGCGGTACGCGCTGGACGCGTCGCCCCCGGTCTCAGCTCCCGGTGAAGGCTTCACCTACTCCAACACCGACTACTACATCCTCGGAATGCTCATCGAAAAGCTGACGGGACAGCCGGTGCACAAGGCCGTGACCGAACGCGTCATCGAACCGCTCGGTCTGCCCCACACCCTCTTCCCCGCACCCGGTGACCGCACCCTGCCCACGCCGGCCGTCAACGGCTACCACGGCGTCCGGGTGGGCTCCTTCTACCTGTGGGTGCCGGCGGTCTCGTACGACCCCTCGCTGTACAGCAGCGCGGGAGCCATGGTCTCCACGCTGGAGGACCTGAGCGACTTCTACCAGGCACTGAACACCGGAAAGGTCCTCTCCGCGAAGAGCGTTGCCGAGATGCGCACCGTCCGGCAGGTGAACACCGGCACGGGCTACGGCCTGGGCCTCCAGACGTACGAGCCCTCCTGCGGCGGTACGGCACGGGGACACTCCGGTGGTGTCCCGGGCTACCAGACCTTCACCCTGACCATGGACGACGGCCGCTACGTCTCCCTCGTCACCAACCTATTGGTACAGGTCGGCCAGCACCCGGATGCGCAGCTAGGGCAGCTGCTGGACGCGGCGCTGTGCGAGGACGCACCACAGCGCGACTGACGCCGACACACAGCGCCCCCGCGCGGTGTCTCCCCTCGCCACACCGTGGCACCACCGTCGGACGTGGCCGGTGTGCACGTCGCGTCGGCCCCGTCTCACGGGACGCGGCCGACGCGACGGGGGCACGCAACACCGGCCGCCCGTCCAGCACACGCGTTGCCGCGCACTCACGCCTCTGTCCCTTCCTTGCCTACGAGCCCGCCCTCCGGGCGGACTATTCGTACGCCGGCGGCTCTGTGTTCACGCCCTCCTCCCTCATCCTCTATGTCCAACGGCACCAAGGAGTTGACATGGCACACCGATACCGGTGCGGCGAATGCAGGTTCGCCACCCGGTGGGCCGCCGAATCCGAGGTCGGCGATCTCGCGGCGGCCCACTACGCCGAAAACCACCCCGGACTCGCACTCGGCGGCATCGTCGAGATCAACCAGAAGAACCCCAACTCCCTCGGGTGCCTGCCGATACTCGGGATCGCCTTCCTCCTGCTTGTGATCGTCGCCAGCTGCCAGCGGTAGGCCGCCAGCAGCCCGAGCGACCGGCGTCGGGAAGGGTCGCACCTCCCCGTACGAGGCCGCCGCATGCCGCGGACATGCATCTGGGCGGCCTGGGCCGCACATCGGGGCCGGCCGGCAACGCTTCTGCGGTCACTCAGTCGTAAGGCTGGTCACGGGCTGGTCTGCGGGCCCGGATCGTGCTCGCGGCAGCGGACGGGCTCGCCAACGGCGCCATCGCCCGGGAGCTGGAGATCAGTGTGAACACGGTGCGCAAGTGGCGGGGACGGAGGACGGTCACGCCTTCGCGGGAGTCGGCCCCCACAGCCCCAACCGTCGGTCGGCGACGCCTCTCACGCCTCAGGCAGTTCCGTGCTTGAAGCCCAGGCCGCCACGGAAACCCATGTCGTCGGGCCCCTCGGACACCGATGCGTCCGGGCGCCAGCGGTCGACGGTCACTACGCCCGGTTCCAGCAGTTCCAGTCCCGTGAACAATTCCTCGATCTGCTTTTGCGTGCGCAGCACCACGGGCTTGGAGACTTTGTTTTGCCGGTAGAAGGCCGATGCCTCCGCTGCCCGGACGGGATCTGCGTCACCGCAGGCATGGGACAACGCGACATACGAGCCGGCCGGAAGAGCGTCCACGAGAACCCGCAGCACGCCCGCAGGGTCCTCGTCCTCGTCAAGGAAGTGCAGGATCGCGGCCAGGACCAGGCCCACCGGACGTGTCATGTCGAGTGTCTCGGTCACCTCAGGCGATTCCAGTACTGCGCGCGGGTCACGCAGGTCGGCTTGCAGGTAGGTCGATCGGCCCTCGGGTGATACCGGGGTGAGCAGCGCCTCGGCGTGCCGCAGCACCACGGGGTCGTTGTCCACGTAGACGATCCGAGCCGACGGCGCCATGCCTTGAGCGATCTCGTGCAGGTTGGGCCGGGTGGGGATGCCGGTGCCGATGTCCAGGAACTGTGTGACACCGCCCTCTTTCACCATATGCCGTACGGCGCGCGCCATCCATGCCCGGTTCTGCTGCGCGCTGCGCTGGATTTCCGGCCAGCGCTGGGCGATGCCTTCCGCGACGGCTTGGTCCACCGGGTAGTTGTCCTTGCCACCGAGGAGGCTGTCGTAGACCCGCGCCGGGTGCGGCTTTCCCTGTTCGAATGACCCGTTCGGGAACACACGATCTCCTTCACGCGATGGCACGTTCGGTTCACACAACAACGCTCTTTCCAGAGCCATTTGAACATACTATGTAGTGCGAACCTACCCATGTTCTCGGGTCACTTCGGCCCGACTCATCACGTCGCACGGGCGGGCGCCTGCCCTCACGGTCGATACCCAAGGCCATGTCGAGGACGCCGATAGCGCCGACGCATCCGTTGCCAAGGGCTCGCTGAGCCGCCCGAACGCAGGCTGACAAGGACACGGCCACATCGATGCCGCCCGCCGGCTTCGCCGTCTGCACCTACCTGGTCGGCTGGAGGGCCGCGAAGCAGGGCGTCTCCATGACGTCCGGGTGCGTCTCCAGGAACACCGGGGTCGGAACCTTGCGGCGGAGTTTGGCGAGGAGCAGCGCACTCGCGTCCACCTGGAGGTGCCGGAGCATCGCCTGGTGATATTCGTCGTAGTCGGGCGTCGATGACGAGGAGGCGAAGAAGTGGTCACCGATGGTGATCGCCGCTGCGAGGTGCTGGGCGGGGCTTGCGCGAGGACAGTGTTCTCGAAGTCGGCCCGCGGGTTCCCAGCGACCGCCCATGGGCGGTATCAGGACACCGCCGGAGCGAACAGAGCGGCACGCAGCAGAACGCCTGCCGATGGCGGGCGGGCCCTGTGGCAGGCGGCCACCCGCACAAGTTGTTCTGATGGAACGAACAAACGCGGGCACGGCCGGTGTGTCCGCCGGGCCGCGCGACCCCGTCGGGCAGCGCCATCCCACGTACTGCTAGAGTGTTGCTCAGCAGGCGAGCCTTCTCGGTGCGGATTCTCATCCGTCGAGGAGGCTTTTTTCATGCCCCGGGTCCTGTCCCGGACCTGGCGAGCTCCTTTCAGTCACTCATCCACCGAGCAGCTTGAAACCGGTGCCACGCGCCGCTTCCTCATGTCCGCTGCGTTCCGATCACTCGTAAGAAGAGAGACATGCCATGACCTCAGAACCCATGACCGAGCCACCGACCGGCACGTGGCAACTCGGCGACCTGACAGTCAATCGCGTCGGGTTCGGAGCGATGCGTCTGACCGGGACCGAGCCCTTCGACCGCGGCGTGCCGCGGGACCGGGGCACGTCGATCGGCGTACTTCGGCGGGCGGTCGAACTGGGCGTGAACCATATCGACACCGCCGCCTTCTACTTCTCCGGGACTCGCTCGGCCAACGAACTGATCAACCGGGCACTCGCGCCGTATCCGAAGGACCTGGTGATCACCACCAAGGTCTGGCCCGGCCGGGATCCTTCCGGAGCGTGGTGGTGGGCGGACCCGGAGCAGTTGAGGGGCCAGGTCGAGGAGAACATCCGCCAACTGGGCCGTGATCACCTGGATGTAGTGAATCTGCGGGTACCACCGAGCCGGCGGAACAAGTCGATCAGCGAGCACTTCGGTGCGCTGGCAGAACTGCGCGACGCAGGCCTGATCCGCCACCTCGGCATCTCCAATGTGACGTCCGAGCAACTGCACGAGGCCCAAGCCATCGCCCCGGTCGTCTGCGTGCAAAACCCGTACGGGATCGGCGCGGCGGCCAAGGACCGGGAAGTGCTGCGACTCTGCGGCGACCGGGGTCTGGCCTTCGTCCCGTTCTTCGCGATCGCCGGCTCCGGCCGCGAGGCGGGGCCCGTTCCCGGTGTCAGCGAAGAGGTCCACGCCGTCGCCCGCGCACACGGCGCATCCCCTGCACAGATCCGGCTGGCCTGGACCCTGCAGCAGGGACCTCATGTACTGGCGATCCCCGGGACCGGAGATTCGCACCACCTCCAACAGAACGTGGCGGCGGGAGCCATTCACCTGTCCGTCCAGGAGATGGCACGTCTCACCGCGCTGAGCCCGCCTGACGCGTAACAGCTCGTTGTCCACAGGCCGATCAGCTGTGCCTGCCACCCGGCTGGCCGACCACGACGACCAGCCGGGTGTCGGCGCCGATGACGACCTGATGGTTGGTGGAGTGCCGGCAGTTCTTCGACTGCCCGGGCGATGGTGTGGTCGGGGATGGAGACCAGGGTGCGGTCCACGATGAGCACGGTGCCCTTGGCGAACCGCTTACGGGGCTGGAGAGAGCGAGCATCGGTCCGAGGTGGTCGGTGATCCGGTCCGCCGCCGCCTTCGACACCCCGGACAACGGAGCGAGCTGGCGCATGGTGAGGTTGGTGCGCCAGTATGCCGCGACCAGCAGGGTCCGGTCCTCCAGAGGCAGGGTCCACGGTCGGCCCTTGCGGACCGCGTCCGCACCCTAACGCCGTAGAGCCGCCACCAATTTGCCGAACCGTCACGGGCTCAGCCCAGTGAACGGAGGCCATCCAGAGTGCTCCGACGCGGTGATCACACGAGGCGCAGATAGACCATCGCATCTGAAATCGGCAGCTTTGGAGGTCAGCCGGGTTTCAGAGCTCCCACCAGAGGTCGATGTTCGGGTCGACTCGCTCGCGCAGACAGCTTGAGTGCGAGTAGGCCTTCTGCCGCGTATGACCGCCTCGTTCCGCATAGACGGCGCCAAGCGTGAGCGCGGTCGCTGCCCTGTCCTGATCTAGATCGATGATCTGAAAGCAGAAGCAGCAGATGGGATTCGGGTCCAACGATGTCCTCCTGTACGACCAAGGCTACGGCGCCACCATTGCAGCCAGCAGACCCTGTGTCGAACAGGCCGCAGCTGTAGCGGGACATCCCTTCAGGAGAACGATCAAGGTTCGGGCCTCCAGCCCAGGTGGCCCGCCGGTCAGACGCCGGCGAGACTCCGGATCACTCCTGATGTCTTCAGCTGGTGCTGTCCTCGACGCCTCCTCGCAGGCCCCACTCATCCAGGCCGGAATAGATCAACGCGGTGCGGCCCCGGGGAAAGGAGAGGGCCTCGGCCTCACCTGTATAGACCGCCACCAGGGAGTCGGCTCCTCGCCACCAGGTGTCGGCCAGGCCCATCACTTCGTGCACCGGCTCGAATCCGTCCAGCACGATGCCATCGACATCGTCGCCGGTGACCTTGATGATCTGCTTGGCCCAGATAGACGCGTGGTGGGTCAGTGCGAGCGACTCCACCCAGCCCTCGACGGTGGCGTGGAGCGGCACCCACCGACCTGCGTGAATGCCGAACTCGCCAGAAGGCCCGATCATGAACGAGTACGGGACTGCAGTCCGCTGCATCCCGGCCTCGAACCACCAGCCTTCGGATTCAGAGCCCTCAGGGGAGTCCGCTTCGAGATACCTCGGGCCGCCGTCGTACTTGGATGCGGGTGGCAGGACCAGACCGCCCCAGCGCTCTTCATAAGCCGCCATCCGGTCAATGACCGCCGCCGGGATGTCTCGCTCAAGCCACCACTGCCTGTAGTCCTCGACGTGCATGACATCGACTTTGACACCGTCCGCTTGGACGAACGATCGAGCTCGCCGAGTCAGACCGTCGGGCACATCGTTGAAGAGGTTGAGATTCACCAGAAGGACGCTACCCACCAGCCCCAGAAGCAGCAGGCCCGCCCCCTGTCCATCTTGCAGTACCGCGTCCCGGTCGAGCTGAGGGCATTGCCGACTGTCACTGGGCTGGGCGGCGGTGGAGGGGCTGGGCGAGCGGCGTGGGGGTCGAGGGGATGGTGGAGCGCAGCGACCGCATGCCGTGAACGAGCTCGGCGAGTTCGGCGTAGGCCGCGTCCGCCGTCCTCCTGCTGTTCGGCCAGCACCTCGCACGGGTCGCGGCCCTGCCAGCCGCTTCCCTGCGCACGGTGGACTGCCAGAGGGTGCTTCTCATGGGCCACACCCCGATCCGTCTGCCCGAAGCCCTCGCCAGCCTCCTGGCCGAACTCGCGGACCAACCCCCGCCCTCCGACTGGGCCGCGAACTCACCCCACCGATCGCTCTTCCCCGGCCTCCGGCCCAGCCAGCACGTCTCCGATACCGCTCTCGCCCGGCGCCTGGCCGCCCACCACATCCCCATCCAGCCAGCCCGCACAACCGCGCTGGTCCAACTCGCCCAGGATCTTCCACCCGCAGTTCTCGCCCCCCCTACTGGGCCTCCACATCGTTACCGCCCAGCAGCGGCGCCAACGCGCCGCCACCGACTGGAGCGCCTACCTCGAAGCCCGTCGAACCGGAACCCACCCAGCCGAATAGCAACGGCGCAGGTCAACCCCTAGGCGATGGGCACGCCGGTCTCCAGGTGACGGGCCGCGATCCCAACAGGCCCGGACCGGGCGGGGCCTCAGAAAGGTGGATCTTCCAACGATGAGTTTGTCGTCGGAATAGCGGGCGTGTGGGGGCGGGGCTGTTGAAGGACGGCCAGGGCTTCGTCGATACGGCCGAGGTCGATGAGGTAACCGGCCAGGTCGTGGCTGTTCCTGCGGTCATGTTGCTGAAGGACGGCGATGGCTTCCTCGGTGCGCCCGGCGTCGGCGAGAAGCCGAGCAATGTGTTCCGCCGCGTACCAAGTGGTGCCTTCGGGGTGGTCTCGGGCCCGTTCAACCGCCTCATCGACCCCGCTGCAGGCGGCAATCAGCGGCAGCCGCATCCAAAACAGCTCCCACTCAACCTCGCCCCCGCGGGTGGCGGCGAGGGCGTCGAGGTGGGCCAGACCGTCGGAGGGACGGCCCTGGTCAAGGCATAGTTCGGACAGGGTGTGGAGAATCCAGTCGTCGCCGTGGTGGGCGTCGGCCTGGGCGCGCATCACGGCGATTGCCTCGTCGCCCCGGCCGTGCCGGGCCAGGAGCTGCGCGAGCTTGTAAGCCGAGTTCGGGTCCCAGGCCGCGGGTCCGTCGGTCTGCCCGTATGCAGCGATCGCGCCCTCAACGTCACCACGCTCCTCCAGGAGCTCTGCCAGCCGCTGTACGGCCTCCTCATGTCCCTCGGTCGCCGCGTAAGCGCGCAGTTCCTCGATCCGGCCGTGCCGGGCCAACAGGTCGGCCAGCTGATCGCGGCAGTTGACCGAGGTAATCTGCCGGCGCCTGAGCAGAGCAATGGCCTCGTCGATGTGGCCCTGGCGCTCGCGAATCGTCGCGAGTAGGCCGATCGCGGTGTCGGGGTCGAGGCCGCAGCACCACGGACCGTCGCAGCAGTGGTCGGCCCGTATCCGGGCGGCGAGCAGCGCGGCGGCCTCCTCGTCTCGGCCAGCGACGGCGGCCACGTCGACCAGGACGGTGGCGAGCGCCCAGTCATCAGCGTGCGGCAGCAGGATGGTGAACGCCTCCGCGGCGCGGCCGTGCCGGGCAAGCAGCCGCGTGTAGGCCTCCATCGCCATCGGATGCCCGACAGCCATCCGGGCCCGGACGGTCTCGATCGCTTCCTCGCTCCGGCCCCAGCCTTCCAGCAGCTCGGCGGTCGCTACCACGGCCGTCCACCAGCCCGTAGTGGTGTACGGGGCGAGTACCTCCAGTGCGTCGGCCTGACGGCCCCGCTCGCCCAGCCGCCGCGCCCACACAAGCGCGCAGAACCACTCCCCGCGTCCGGCCTGCAACTCCACCACGTCGAGGTGGCCGCGTTCGAGCAGCCGAGAGACCAGCTCGGGCGGGATACAGCCGGACCGCGTCCGGGCCCGGTAGTCAAGATCAGTAGCGTCCACGGCTACGCACCATAGCGGCGTCCTCTGACATCCGCCGATACCACTGGCAGTTTCGAATACAGCGCAGTTGGAATGGCGCTCCCCGCCAGTCGGTGCATCGAACTGGGATGCCGAGCAGTACGAGCAGTACGCCAACGGCCTCGGGGTTGAGCGGTCGCTGGTCACTGTCACAGCGGCCAACGACCGGTCCAAGGCTGGCCGCGGCCTCCCCCAGTGGCTACCACCGGCCCCCTCAGCCCAGTGCACGTACGGCGCCTACTGAGTGGGGACGAAACTGCGCTGGTCCCTCAGGTCAGCGAAGTCAGCACGGTGTCGTAGGGTCCACGGCATGATCACGCGTCCCACAGGACAGGCGGATGGGCCGTACGACGCCGCCTTCCTGCCGCGCCGGCGGATAGTCCTTCGGGCGCCCGGGCGACCGATCACTGATCCAGTGGCGAAGCTCGGCGGAGAGCCTGTCTGGCTCTCCGAACCCACGTGGCCCGTGGACCCGCGCACCAAGGTCCCCTTGGTGTTCATCGGTCAGTTCCCCATCCTCGGCGATGAGCTCCGTCTGGCCTACCTCTTTCTCCACGAAGAAGACATCTGTATGGGTGGGATGGACCCGGAGGCCGGAGACGGCGTCCTGCTGGTTCAGCCCGGAGGCCGTATCCCCTCCTTCGCAGTCCTCGGGCCGCCCGGAGCGCGCGGTCGGACGCTCTGGCGCTGGGGGCCCGACGAATCGGAGCTCCCAGTCGAGTGGCACGTCGATCTCCAACTGGTATCACCAGAGGTCGACCGTTCGATTGATGAGCACGCAGCCTGGGAGCGGAGTATGCGTGGCGACGGTCCTGACGTCGATCTTCCCGGCGGGGAGGACCTGCATGACTACCTCGGTGGTGCCGCCTCCTACCCCAACTGTTACGCGCGGCTCGAATCCCCTTGGCAGTTCCTCTTCAAGATCAGCGACGGCGGCCAAGCCGAGGGCGACCCGTACTTCCTCAACTTCGGCTACGGCTACGGATTCGCCTTCGTCAGCCCTGATCACCGCAAAGGACGTTTCTTCTGGGAAAGCTCATAGTCGCCGAGCCGGCTCGGCTGCGTACTCGTTCCTGCTGGCTCCTGCCGACCAGAACTGACCGCTGGCGATGCTGATCCCCAGGAGCCGATAGAGGTCGGCAGCAGGTATCTGCGCGGAGAGAGGGAGTAGAGCTGCCTTCCGGCCTACTCCAGGTGGAAGGCCGGTCGTTCGAAGCCGGGCGCCGAGGCGGCGCGCGATCAACGGTCGTGCCGGCCGCTGGCCCGGAAGGAGCCAGGGAGCATCGTGCTCGTTGCCGACAGCCGGATGGTCCCGGCACTGGTCTACGAGATGGAGAACAAGGCTGTCGAGGGGCTCGGGTAGCTCAAAGGGAAGCTGTTGGAACCTCAGGGCGACGCCCAGCGCGTTCTGGATCACGTGTGCGGTGGTGAGCTGGCAGATCATGGGGGCCTTCTGGGCATGGAGCAGGACCAGCAGGCCGGCGCCCCGGGCCTTGAGCTCGACCGAACCGTCGTTCAGTAGGCGTCGCACGATGGTCCATCGCTCGTCGATATCGAGCGGAGGTACTGACAGCCGGTTGGCGATGTCGTGACGCCAAGGCCGCGCGATCGTTGGACAACGCGAACTCAACCGGCCCCGGGGACGTCATGGCTGATCCCCCGCGGCCGTGATGTGTCGGACGCTCGGTCAGGGCGTGAGGTCGTCCGGGTCGGTGAGCCAGGTGGCGACGCCGGCGTCGGTCATCCTGAACGCCCGCGACTGACCGCAGCCCGGCCTGCGACCTCCTTGCTCGCTCAGGACCGTATGTCGTCCTGTGCACCTCAGCGTCCAGCCCGTCGACCATCCTCAAGGACGACCAGTACGTCCGCTACGACCTGCCAGCCGACCGCACCGACACTGACTACCCCAAGCCCATCCAAGGCAACTGGCTCTTCTTCGGCCAACGGGCTGCCCCGCGACTGATCTTGGAGCTTGTCGGCCTGGAGGCTCGGCCGGTGGGGTATTCAGCAGGCCGTCGCGCGGACGCGTACGAGTTCGGTGCCCGCCTTGCGGCGAGTGGGTCTGCGGGCGACGCGCGGGCCCCAGCACATCCTCGGCGAACATGCCTGTTCCCGGGGTGTCATAGCTCTGAGCGGCCCGGTCATCCCCCATCTCACTTTGAAGCATAGGCCGCGACGATTGACCACCTTCCGGGGAACGTCAACGCGCTTTCTCCACAGTCGAGATGAGGTCGAGCCACCGGGGGCTCCTACTCGACTCAAGGGTGGGCCGATCGACGAGCGGAGCCACGACAGCAGCATCCCGTCCCAGCCGCCGCGGCCGCCGGTCCGTCCCAGGCCCCATGGGTACTCGGCTCCGCACGAAGCCGACCGCTATCCGGGCAGGCCGGACCGGGCCGCCAATACGGCGAGGGCCTCGCGCAGGGCTGCGGCCGGTGCGTCGCCGAGACCGGCGGTCAACTCCTCGTCCAGGGTGTGCGCGACCCCCGTGCAGGCAGCCAGCAGTTCAAGGCCGCGGTCGGTGAGGGTCAATACCTGACGGCGGCGGTCACCAGCGTCCCGCTCACGACCTACCGCCCCCAACTCCTCAAGGTGATCGGCCAGTCCGACCACCAGGCTGGGCGTCACTCTCATCGCACGGGCGATCTCTTGTTGAGAGGCCGCGGCGCCACTGGCCAGCAGAGCGAGCAGCCCGGCGTGCTTGGGCCGGAGCCCGTGGACGGCGATCCCTTCGGCGAACCGGTCGGCGGTGATGGCGCCGAGCGTGCCGAGCCGGAAGGCCACGGTGTCGGTGAGCTTTTCCTGCTTGACATCCTTCACACCCCACATCGTATCATCGATTAATCATTCACTGACTTAATGATTCACGAGGTGACAGAATGCGGCGCGCGCTGCTCGTTCTCAATACGGTCATGGCTGTGGGCTCGGCCGTCTCGGCCCTGATCGGAGTGCTGCACCCCACGTTCGTGCTCTCGGCGGACACCGAGCCCAACGCCGGGCTTCAGATGTACGCCCAGGCGTACGCAGTCCGTGCCGTTCCCCTGGCCGTAGCGCTCGTGCACCTGCTCCGACGGGAACACCGCACCCTCGTCCCGGTACTGGCGGTGGCCGGCGCCGCACAGCTGGGCGATCTCTATATCGGCATCGACCAGGGAGTCACAGGGATGGCCGTCGGCGCAACGCTCGCGGCGGCCACCCACCTCGGCACCGCCTGGTGGCTGATCCGCCGCACCGTCACACCCGCCCTCGGGAGCGCGGTGTGAAATCGCTCAACCTGCTGATCATCTTCCTGTCGGAACTGGCCGTCATCGGATCAGTCGCCACCTGGGGCTTCACGCTCGGCACGGGATGGGCGCTGCGACTGGTCGCCGGCATCGGCGGCCCTGCCCTCATGATCGCGCTGTGGTCGATGTTCGGCGCGCCCGACGCCTCCCACAAGATGCGCGGCGCGACACGGGTGGTCTTCGAGACCGGCTGGTTCGGAGTGGGCGCCGTTGCCCTGGCGCTGGCCGGTTACACCGCCCCGGCTCTCGCCCTGGCCGTCGTCATCACACTCAGCAAATGCCTCGCGGTGACCTGGCACCAGTAGGAGGGCACCCGACTCCGGACGAACGCAGAGGACCGCCCAACACGGGGCCAGACTTCCACCGACAGACCCCCATTTCGTCGAAGCCCACTGCATTTCAAGTTCGGGCGTGAGGGCGCCCCTCAGACGCGCGTCAGGCCGTGCCCTCATGCCCACCCAACAGACCGTCAACCGCGTGCTGTCCGCGGCACGGGCTTCGGTCGGGCATGGTGTCGCACGGTTGAAGTCGTGGCCGGTCTTCCGCAAGTCCCGGTGCAGCCCGTATCGAATGCCGTCAATCGCCGCGTCCGTCCTCAACCCGAAGCGGCAACGCGTAACCCAAGGCACCGATCTATCGCGAGGGGAGTCCGGCGAGATCCAGGCTGTAGTCCGATGCTTGGCTGCAGCGCGGTCCTGGGATCGGCGGCAGGTTCGGGCTGAGGCGGTTCGGCGGAACCGTGGGCGTCAGCCGCCTCCGCCGCTGGTGTTGTCCGGACCGAGGTCGTGCTCCCGGCTCCGTTTCGCGCCGGATCCCCAATGCTCGTAGCAGATGAGCCCCGCCTCGATGAGCAAGACGATCCCCGTAGTCGCGGCGAACACCCTAGTCGTGGCCTGCCTGTTGACGACGCCTCGGTCACCGAGGTGCTGGCCGGCGCCGACCTGGCCGACAGGGACCTGGTCAACTTGACCACCAGCACCCCCGCCCAGGCCCGCACCCGTGCCGAGTGGGCCCGTAAGCGCGGCGCCCGCTACCTGGACGGCGGGCTCGTGACCGTCCCGCCGATGATCGGCGCCCCCGAGGCCGGTGGCTACGTCTTCTACAGCGGCTCACGGGAGCTGTTCGAGCGGCACCAGCAGACCCTGGTCGTCCCCGCCGGCACCACCTACGCCGGCGAGGACGCGGGCTTCGCGGCCCCTGCACGACGTGGCCCTGCTCAGCGCCATGTACGGGATGTTCGCCAGGGCCGGCCACGCCTTCGCCCTGATCCGCAAGGAAGACATCGCCCCCGCGGCGCCTGCCCCGCTGCTCACCGACTGGCTCGTCGCGATGGCCCCAGCGGCTCGCCGGACCGCCGACCAGCTACGCAGCGGCGACTACACCAAGGGCGTCGTCTCCAACCTCGCCATGCAGGTGGCCGACCTTCATGAGCACCGCCGAGCAGCAGGGCGTCAGCCCGGAACTGCTCGCCCCCTACTTCGAGCTGATGCGCCGCCGTCTGGCCGAGGGCAGGGGCAGAGGAAGACCTGACGGGCGTGATCGACCTGCTGGTGCACTGACCGGCCACGTGCCACCACAGAAGCTCTCGTGCTGGTCACAGTCCTCAACGTGACTCTGTGTCCAGCACTTTCACAACGCACCCCAGCGGCGTCCCTCCGACAGCACGTTGTCCGGGAAAGCGGCGCTCTCCTTGGCCCATCTGGCCAGATGCGCGCCCAGGGCTCGGTGGAACCGGTCCAACGCGTCCTCTACGGACCGTCCGTGAATGGGAGGCGCTGCGCCCCTACCCGTCAGTCAGCTCATGGCGCGTCCACTCGCCCGAGGCAGGCCCGGTCGAGCTTGAGGTCGGCATCAGTGCCGGCGGCGGCAGCGGCTGCACGCCGGCGAGTGAGGCTTCGGGTCCCGCGCGCCGAGCAAGAGTGGAGGGCAGCCATGGCTCTTCGCAACTACTGCAAAATAAATGGTGGTTGAGACGAGTTGGAGGATCATGGGTGCTTGAACGCGGCCACCAGTCCCCGGGGGCCGGTCCGCCCTGAGTGCATCGCCATGGCGATGCCGAATGATGAGGGATGTCCGAGTGAAGCTTCGAAGAACCATCACCGTTCTGTTCGGTGCCGCGTTATCGGTTGCCGCGCTCGTGTCGCCGGTTGGCGCGCAGTCGGCGCCTGCCGGAGTCTCGACCACATACCAGATCAACGCCCGGCACGACGGCAGCCTCGTCGACCCCGCTGTGGGCGCGCCGCCGCTCAATCAGAAGTGGTCCCGCGACCTGGGCGGGAAAGTCTCCTACCCCGTCGTGGCCGGCGGGCGCGTCTTCGCCACCGCCGCTTCGCCGAACGGGTACGGCACCACTCTCTACGCCATTGACGCAGCCACGGGCGAGAACGCCTGGAACCCCGTCGACCTCGGTGGCACCTATTGGTGGTCCGCGCTCGCCTACGGGGGAGGCCGACTCTTCGCCCAGAACTACGACGGAGTGCTGACGGCGTTCAACCCGGCCACCGGGAAGGAGATCTGGACCGTCAAGCTGCCCGACCAGTACTCCTTCACCTCTCCGCCCACCTTCGCCGGCGGCGTGGTGTACACGGGCGGCGCCGGTTCGGGCGGCACCTTGTACGCGGTGGACGCTGCCACTGGTGCGGTGATGTGGACCCAGCCCGTTGCAAATGGGGACAACAGCTCACCCGCCGTCACGGCCAACGGCGTCTACGTCTCGTACGCATGTGAGCAGACATACGCCTTTGACCCCAAGTCGGGCGCCCCGATCTGGCACCACCAGACGGACTGCTCCGGCGGAGGGGGGCGCACCCCCGTTCTCGCCGACGGCGGTGTCTGGGTTCGCGACGATGCCGGGATGACTCCCTCGGTCCTCAATACCGCAGACGGGGAGGTCCGCGGGACCTACGAGGCCAACGGCTGGTCACCCGCGCCCGCCTTCGACGGCCGCCAAGGCTACTTCGTCGACGGCGGCATCCTCCAGGAGCGGCACAGCCGCACCCTGGCCACTCGCTGGAAGTTCGAGGGCGACGGCCAGATCAGCACAGCGCCGATCGTGGTCAACGGCTACGTCTACGTCGGCTCCCGGAGCGGTCAACTGTGGGCGCTCAACGGCGCCACCGGTCAGTCCGTCTGGTCCACCGATGTCGGCGCGCCGATCGACGAGCCCGACGAGCACAACGTGTCCCAGCCGCTGACCGGTCTCGGTGCGGGCGGCGGGCTCGTGGTCGTGCCTGCTACCGATCTGCTGGTCGCGTACGGGCAGTGAGTAGTGGGGGGTGGTGGCCGGGCCCGGCCACCACCCCCTGGCCCGGCCACCATGGGCCTGACGGTGACCTGGGCGTGACCACCGGTCAGCACGGCGAAGTACAACAACACTGCTTACCGGCCGAGTGTTGGACGCCATCGACCTGGTGAAGCGGTATCTGGACCAGCCCTCGCCAAGGAGGAAGGCGTTCTGCGACGAGTCGGAGAGGATTCCGCCGGCCGGGTGAGTGAGCGAGGAGTGGCGAGCGTGTAGCGCACCTTGTCCGACCGTGGGCGTATCCGTACAGCAAGCCCGACGAGGTGAGCAGATCCCGCCCGGCCGGTTCTGGGGCGGCAGCTCGGGCGGTACGGCCCGGAAGGAGCAGGCGGCCACCATCCGGTCGAACGATGCGTCGGGCCGGTACCCGTACAGACCGTCCGTCACCGCCGGCGTCGGCGTGGAGCCCAGCTCGTACAGCGCGCTCGCCGCCGTCTCCGGGCGGCAGCCGTCGACCTCTATGGACGTGATGTCGCAGGAGCCGAAGCGTTCGCAGGCGAGCGATGTCGAGTAGCCGGTCCCGGTGCCGATCTCCAGCGCCGTGTGCCCCTCCTGCACGTCGGCGTCCGGCCCCATACGCAGCACGGGAGAGGGCAGCGTGGACGACGAGGTCGGCGTCCGCCCAGGCCGTGCCGTGCTTGCGTACGGGCCGGGTGGGGACGTTGAGGGCCTTGGCGAGCTCGGGCACCGGGGCGGCGGGCTGGTCTGTCTGCCGGGAATCGGATCCCCACCAACGGGGTTGTTGGGGATGAGCCGATCATTGGAGAGTAATGCGAGCAATTCAGGTGTACGAAGTGGGCGGTCCCGAGGTGCTGCAGGAGGCCGAGGTGGACCAGCCGCGGCCGGGGCCGGGCGAGGCGGTCGTGGAGGTCGCCGCATCCGGGGTCAACTTCCTCGACGTCTACCACCGCGAGGGCCGGTACAGCCTCCCGCTGCCCTTCACCCCGGGCTCTGAGGGCGCCGGCACGGTCGTCGAAGTGGGACCCGGCGTCGTTGACGTCGCAGTCGGGGACCGGGTCGGTTGGGTGGAGATTCCCGGCACGTATGCCGAGCGGGCCGTCGTGGACTCTTCCCGGCTGGTGCCGCTGCCCGACGATATCGGCTTCGAGACAGCCGCTGCCGTGCTCCTCCAAGGCATGACCGCGCACTATCTCATCAAGGACGCCTACCCGGTTCAGGGAGGCGACACGGTGCTCGTGCATGCGGCTGCCGGTGGCATGGGGCTGCTTCTGACCCAGCTCATCACCCATCTCGGCGGCAGGGTGATCGGCACGACGTCGACCACGGCGAAGGCCGAGCTGGCGAAGCGTGCCGGGGCTGCCGAGGTGATCCTTTCCTCCGCAGTCGACGATCTCGCAGCCGAGGTGGAGCGGCTCAACGGCGGTCAGGGACTACCGGTTGTCTTCGACGGCGTCGGCGCGCACACCTTCGATGCGAGCCTCGCCAGCCTGCGACCCCGCGGCCATCTCGTGCTCTTCGGCGCGGCAAGTGGTGCCGTGCCGCCGTTCGATCCGATTCGGCTCGCCCACGGCGGTTCGCTGACCCTGATCCGGCCCAGCCTCGGGGACTTCATCGCCGATCGGTCCGAACTGCTCCGACGGGCCGCCGATGTGTTCGGGTGGGTACGCTCCAAGGCGCTTGAGGTCACCGTAACGGGCCGCTACGCACTGTCCGAGGCCGCCCAGGCCCACAGCGATCTGGAGGCTCGGCGTACCACCGGCAAGCTGCTCGTCGTACCCGATGCGGCCGCCGTTGGACGCCGCGAGGAGACGCAGAGCTGATCGCGGGTGACGAGGTCGGGGATCTTGGAGACTGAGATGTCGAGGGCATCGCCGACCGTCATCGCCCAGGTCCCCGACAGCGTCAGGCACTCAGCAGGCCAGGATCAAGTTCCGGCGGGTTTCTGGCGTATCCGGGTCACTCCTCTTCTTCGTACGTGTCGAAGCGGCGCCGGGCTGCTCGGCGTGCCCGCCAGGCAGCCGGGCGCCGCCCTTCATGCGGTGGTGGCTGGCGAACATCAGACCACTGCGCATGCGGCAGCACGCGTATGGATACGGGTGGCTCGATCTCCCGGCCCCGTTGACCTACCCGTCGCCGGGCGAGGACTGCCTGCTTCCGCCCCCGATAACGATCTGGAAGGGCAACAAGGCTCACGCCCGCCGCCCCCACTGCGATGCGTACCTGCCCTGGGCCCGCGTGGGGCTCCTCGGCGACGACGCAGCGCAGCAGCCGGCCGCAGCCAGGAACCGATCTGCTGCAGCGCACGTCTCCCGCACCATGATCTCAAGCGAGCGCCAAGAGCACGCGATTTCCACCAGGCTGGTCTCGCCGTCCGCGGTGGGTGTGGATCCGTCGAAGACCAGCGACTACAACGGTTTCGCCGAGGCGTATGCCGCCGCGAATGAAACCAACCTGGTCAATGCCTACTACGAGAGGCCCGCGATGCTGGCCCTCGCTGGAGACGTGGTCGGCCGGCGGATCCTCGATGCCGGCTGCGGCTCGGGGGCCTTGTTTGCCGCGCTGTGCGACCGTGGCGCCCTTGTGAGTGGCTTCGACACGAGTACGGGGATGCTGGAGCTGGCTCGGCAGCGGCTCGGCGACGGTGCGGACCTGCAGATGGCGGACCTGGGCAGCCCGCTTCCTTACGCTGATGACACGTTCGATGATGTAGCGGCGTCCCTGGTGCTGCACTACCTGGAGGACTGGGGGCCGGCGCTGGCCGAGCTGCGACGCGTACTCAGGCCCGGCGGTCGGCTGATCGCGTCTGTCGACCATCCCTTTGCCGTCAACCTCATCCACCGCGAGGCCGGTTGCGAGGCCGAGTGCAACTACTTCGACACCACCAAATGGACCGTAGAGTGGACCGTGGGCGGCCAGACCGCCCTGGTGAGCAGATGGCACAGGCCGCTGCACGCGATGATCGAGGCTTTCATCGGGGCCGGTTTCCGGGTAACGGTCATCAGCGAGCCGGATCCGGATCCAGCCGCCCGTGAGATGTTCCCTGAGGCCATCGCGGACGCGCCGCGCTTCCTGTGCTTCCTGTTCTTCGTCCTGCAGGCCGAGTAGCAACCAGAACGGCCTGACCGCTGGGAAGCGGTCAGCTGTTCTCGTCGTCGGCCTCTTCTCGTCGGTGCTCGGGCCGCGACAGCGTCGTCGACCGGCGAGGCGGCCACTGGCGGGACGAAAGCCCGCGCGGCGTCGTCCAACTCGCCGTCCCACCGGACATGCCGGCTGACTGCGACGCGACCTCGGGTTGCTCATGGACCAGTCCTGGCAGAGGGGTTGGATCGCCGTTGCCGCCGTGTCATAGGGTCGGGGAGGGCAGCAAATGACTTCAGACCTCCTGAGCTCCAACGGGCTGTCACACCTCGTTGAAGCCACGCGCCCAGTCGTAGATGTCCAGATCAATGATGATCACGAAGTAGCTCGTCACAACGTAATTGATCATCACGTGGTCCTCCCGCACTTCGCGCGTCACCGTGTCATTGGTGAAGGCGAGATGGCTGTCGGCACCTTCAGGGTCGGAGACAATCCTGTCCACGAGACGCAGGAACGTCTCCCGGTCTGTGGCCGGCATGTAGTGGTCCCGAAACCGGGCAACCTGCTCTGTGAACCGCACCTGTCTCTTCATTGGGGAGATTGTATGGAAGCGACGAGAGTACGTACCCCGTCGGCTGCCACCCCCACCTCCCGGATGCGGCGCATCCCCGTCGACTACAGCCGGCCAGCCACCCGCCCCGCCACGCGCCTCGACATGCACCGGCGCCGGCGGAGGCGGCGTGTCCGAACCGTGCCCACCGGGAATTACCTGTGACCCCCTCCCTGTCCGCCCGTTAGGACGCGTATCCAGTCGCGATCAATCGGCGGGACTCGCCCGCATCGCGGAGCCTGATGAGGTAGACCGTTTTGGGTGACGCGTGCGCAACTGATCAACGAGGAGTGGGAGCTCATCGGGTCGCGCTTGCCGGTTGGCGTGTACGGTCCGTATCCCGAGCGGCTGCGGCAGCAGTTCGAGGGTGTGATTGGGCGGTTCAAGACCGGCGGGAGATGCCGCAGGAGTTCGGTGCCTGGTCGACCGTTTCCAACTGCTTCCGTCAGTGGCGTGACGCCGGCGTGTTCGAGGACCTGTTGGAGAGCCTAAGGGCTCGTCAAATGTCACGCCCGCATCAGCAGGGTGTCTTCGGACCGCCCGCGGGCGGTCCGAAGCGCCTTGTGCCCGGCGACTCGCATAGGGCTTGTCTGGAGCCGCGGTGTGCGACGGCTCTTCCGATGCCCGCCCGCGGGCTGGTGTCTTGTGACGGTAGGTCGAGCATGCAAGCGTCACCCATCGGGCTGCGACGTCCTACATGCCGCTGACCTGGCTTGATGCCCTGATGGAGAAGTGTTTTCCATGGGTGTCCACGCCACGATCAAACGTCGCCGACGAGCATCTCGCCAGCGAGCCGGATCTTCGCCCGGTGCAGATCGTCGAGTCGCTCCTTCAGCGCCTTGGCCTCGACAGGATCGCACCACAGTGCGTGCGGCGACTTCAAGTCACAGCTCGGTTCGACGACAATCCTTCCGGCTTTGGTCGCGCAGGTCGGCCTCGTGCATCGCGGCCATGAAGTGGGTGGAGCCGCAGATCGCGATGTTACGCGGGAGGCACAGCAGCTGCGTCGCGCGGTGAGCTTCTCCTCGGGAATGAGCAGTTGCGGGTCGGGCACCGGTTGCTCCCGGCGCTGTGGTCCAAACCGCGTTCGTCGTGCCGGGCGGATGACGACGATACGGCAGGGAATCAATTGTTCCGCATGAGCAGGTCTGATCATCTCCATTGACACCTGTGACGTAAGTGACAAGGTGGCCGATGATCATGACCCGGCAACCTCCCTGCGCCAGCGTCGCGTTGATCGGCAGGACAACCAGATCGGGGCTATGCGCCGGGTCCAACCGCGCTACCGAAGAAGACAAGAAGGCACTCGTATGACCAAGTTCCGCGTATCGGCCTTTCTGGGGTCGGCCGCCGCTCTCGTGATGCTGGCCGCATCTCCCGCAGTCGCGGCGGACGGAAACCAAGCGGCCACGGACTACAACGGCCCCTCCGGCTTCCCGACCTGGAAGTGCTCATCTGCCAACGTGGTCGCCAGCGACGGCTGCTTCACCTGGGACGGCGACTGGTTCCGGATCAAGGACGTCAAGGAGGACGGCCACTCCGCGGCCCTGCGGTGGCGGATGTACCTGCTCGACGGCTCGCTGTACCGCTCCGGCACGGTCTGGAACACCTCGGGCTACATCACCACGCGCTACCTCAACAAGAACTTCTACGAGTACGGAACGCTGAAGTTCGAGGCCTGTGGTGGCGAGTGGGGCACCAAGAAGATCATCGAATCCACATGCAGCAATCTGGTGGTGGTGGACCTCGGCTGACGCGTAGGTTGGCGCCCTGCACCGCGCGGATGGGCCGCATCCCCGCGGCACGTGCGGCATGGGGTGCTGCGGGTACGGAGAACCGCCACCGGCGCCCCGTACCCGCGCCGGCGACGCGCACCGCCCGCAGCGGTCCGGCCGAGCATGCGCAGAGCCAGGCCAGGTAAGGAGGAGGGGCGGTTGCTGTGCCGAGGGGGACGCAGCGGCGCTGGTCAGCGATGCCACCACGGCTTGAGCGGGCGTGAGCGCGTGGGACGCGGCGCGAACGGCCGAACGCCACCCCCGATCCGCCACGTTCCGACTCTGCCTCGGCGCCGACGTGTGCCGGAATCCGGCTGGGGTCGCGAGGGTTTTCAGGGCGCCGGGCAATACCGATGATGACGGAATGGTCATCAGCGAACGTCTCCGCTGGGACGCGGCGGACAAGGGGATGCGGACCGTTCCGCGGTTGCGGCGTACAGCGGTGACGGCCGGCTGTGCCGGCCTGTTCGTCCTGGTGCTGTGGGCGAATGCCGACGCCGCGTGGGCGGCCGGCGCGGCTGCCGCCTACGTGCTCGCTGAGATCGCGTATCAGGTGTGGGACCGACGGCTCCTGGCCGAGGCGACGATCGTCGTCGGCGACCGATGGCCGCGCCAAACTCCGCCTGCGGCAGGCTGGCGGACGGATGACCGAACACGACCCCGACCAGGCCCGGGTGCTCATCATCCACGACAACGTCATCGAACACGGTTGCGGGAGCCTGGTGAGATCCTGCATGGATGAACGCTCTTGGCGACGCACACCTGCGCACTTGGACGCTGCGCTTCATGGCCCTTCTGGCCGCCGATACCCCGGATCAGCTTGTCTGGCTGGGCGGGCGCGAACTGCAAACGAAGGACGTCGTCGAAGAACTGGAGCTGCTCTGCCGCGCCTCCGAAGGACTCGCCGATCGCGGCGCTTTCGCGCCCGGCGACCTGCGCGACCTTCGGGCCATCGGCCGTCGGCTCGGCGAGATCGACGCCCCCTCCCGCGCCGGCCTCTGGGGCAACGCGCTGGCCGCAGATCCGGTGTGGGACGACATACGCTCTCTCGCCCGCCAGGTCCTCCTCACGACGCTGAACGACTGGCGTCAGCCACTGCCACGCCCCGTCCTCCCGCTCACGGACGACCATTGAACCCGTCCAGACCGCCTCTCAGACGACTCAACACGAATGGCGAGGCGACTTCGACAACGCCTCCCTCAACGCTCTGCACGTCGACGGCTTCGGTCACCCGGTCACTCAGACCGACTGGCAAGAGCGACTTGAGCGCCACAGCCTCGGCTGGATCCGTGTACGGGAAGACGGCTCTCTGATCGGCTTCGTCAACGTGGTCTGGGACGGTGGAGCTCATGCATTCACCCTGGACACGCAGTCGCGAAGCATCACCAGTCGAGTGGAGTCGGAGCCGCGCTCGTCGCGACTGCGGCCGAAGAGGCCGTGCCGCGAGGTGCGAGTGGCTTCACGTCGACTTCGAGGAGCACCTGCGTCCCTTCTCGGCATCGGGGCCGGCGGGGCGAGTTCGCCTGCGGCGGCGGATCTTGGCCGCGGTCAGGATCGTGGCGGCAGCCAGGCCGGCTGTGATGGCGAGTACAGGGCCGCCGAGGGCGTTGACGCGCTGAACGGATGTGGCCGCAGCGTATCCGGCACCGGCTTCGGCGCCGGACCACAAGGGCGCGGCAAGCAGGCTGTAGGGGGCGATGCGGCGGTAGGGCATCCGGGTGACGCCTGCCAGGTGCGGGGCCAGGGTGCGTACGACGGGGACGAACCGCGTGAGGAGGACGGCTTGGCCGCCGCGTCGTGTCATGAGGGCATCGGCGCACTGCCAGGCGGCCTTGGGGATGCGGTGGCCGAGACGGCCGGTGCGCAGACGGCTGCCCAGCAAGTGTCCGGTGCGGTGGCCGACAGCGTCACCGGCGACGGCCGCGCACGAGGCGGTGGTGATGACCAGGATCAGGTTCAGCTCGCCGGTGCGAGCCAGTGCACCGGCGGTCAGCAGCAGGGTCAGGGTGGGAACGAACGCACCGATCAGCAGCAAGGACTCGCCAAGCACCGCGGCGGCCAGGATTCCGTAGGCGGTCAGCGCGGGAACCTGACCGATCAGCGTGTTCACCGGCTCGCGCCGCCCATGAGGGTCAGCGGTTTCGCGGGGGCTGCGGAGGTGGCTGGGTGGGCAGGTCGGCGCAGCTGCCAGACCCTTGCCGGGGGCAGGTTGCCCCACACGCTCCAGCGGCCGATGGCGTACCGGCGTTGGTAGCCCGTCAGGACGTCTTCGACGGCGCGGTGGCGGCGGGCTTCGGCGGGGAAGGCGGTCAGGGCGCGGGCGTAGCGGGTGCCGCGGTAGGCGAAGTAGGTGAGCGTGCCGCCGGGCTCCAGCAGTTCCAGGTACCGGTTCATGATCGTTTCGACCTGGGTGGGGGTGAAGTTGGTGAAGGGCAGGCCGGAGACGATCACGTCGTAGTGGCGGTCGGTCTCGAACTGCTCGACGAGGGCGTGGTGGACCCGGACCCGCTCCTGCTCGTCGCCCAGGTGCGGATGGGAACGGACGAGTCGGCGCAGCTGGGCCGCGAAGCGGGGGTTGGCCTCGACGATGTCGAGCCGGCCGCCCGGGGCGAGCCGACGGATGAGGGTGCGGGTGACCGATCCGGTTCCCGCTCCCACCTCCAGGACGTTCAGAGGCTGCGAGCCGTGTTCGTCCACCGGGTCGGTGAGCAGGCGGGCCAGGGCTTTGCTGCTGGGGGTGATGGCGCCGGTGGTGCGCAAGCTTCGTGCTGCTTCGATGAGGAACATCCAGCCCTCGGCGTTGCGCTGCTCGAGGACACGATCGTGTGAGGTGGTCCAGTCGTCCATGACTTCGACGCTACGAATCGCCCTTCCTCTATGAATCCTCCCTTGTGCGGCGCTCTTCCCCTACGAAAGTAGGGGGTTCCGGTGGCTGGTCGGCGGCTGGCGGGTGAAGCCCGGCTGCCTAGGGTGGCGGGGTGAACAGGAACAGCGTGATGCGGTGGCCTACGTGGGCCGATGTGGTGATGGTCCTCCTGGTGACCGCGTCATCGATGCGGGATGCCGCCATTTCGTCCGGTCAGGGTCTGAGCGAGCCGTCGGTGGCCGCCGCCGCAGTCGCGGGCTTGTCGCTGGCCGGACGGCGGCGCCGGCCTCTGGCGGTGACCGCTGTGACGGTGGCCGCTGCAGGGCTGTGGGGCCCGGTGCTGCCGCTGCTGGTCGCCCTGTTCCATCTCGCCTCGCGCGGCCGAACGTGGCTGGCTGTCGCGGGCGCCGCTGTCGCACTGATCACCAACGCTCTGGTGGATCCCGCGCTGAGCCTGCTGACTCCCCGCTCCTACGGACCTGCCCTTCTGCTGGCGCTGGCAGTCACCCTCGGCCTGTGGGCAGGAAGTCGCCGCCGCCTGGTCGGGGCCCTGGCCGGGCAGGTCGAGCACCTGCGCATCGAGCGGAAACTGCGCGAGCAGGCCGCGCGCGACGCAGAGCGGACGGCGATCGCCGCGGAAATGCACGACGTGCTCGCCCACCGCCTCAGCCTGATCGCCCTGCACACTGGCGTCCTGACCGCCAAAAAGGATCCCCTGCCCGCCCAGGTCACCGAGCGCCTCACCCTGCTGCGCAACGCCTCCGCCGACGCCCTGACCGACCTGCGTGACGTCCTGGGTGCCCTGCGCAGCGCCCCCACCTCCCCCCTCAGCCGACCGGCTCGTACCGGTCCTGCTTGATGCCGCGGAGGTGATCAAGCAGGCGCGGACCGCCGGACAGCACATCGAGACCGCCATCTACGGCAAGCCGGAACAGGCCCCCGCCGCGCACCGGCTCGCCGTCCTGCGACTGGTGCAGGAAGCCCTGACGAACGCCCGCAAGCACGCCCCCGACGCACCCGTCCGCGTCCGTATCGACTACGGCCCACCCGCCACTCTCGTCGAGGTCACCAACCCTCCCGGCAGCCCCGCCGCTCCGGCGGTTCCCTCCGGGTTCGGCCTGGTGGGCCTGCGCGAACGCGTCGAAGCACTCGGCGGCCACCTGAACGCCGGCCCAGGCGGCGCCGGGACCTGGCGACTGGCCGCCCGCATCCCCCACCCCAACACCGAACAGAACGGCTCCCGCACGTGATTCGCACCATGGTCGTCGACGACGACGCCCTCGTACGCCTCGGACTGACCGACCTTCTCGACAGCGACGACGAGATCGAAGTCGTCGCCCAGGCCGCCGACGGACTGGCAGCCATCGAGAGGGCCACCGCCCACCACATCGACGTCGCCCTCGTCGACGTCCGCATGCCCCGTATGGACGGCATCACCGCCACCTCACGGCTGCGCGCCCTGCCCCATCCGCCGAAAGTCATCACGCTGACCACCTTCGACCTCGACGAATACGTCTACAACGCCCTCGCCGCAGGAGCTGACGGCTTCCTGCTCAAGGACACCGACCCAGCCGAGATCCTGCGCGCCGTCCACCTCGTCGCCGCAGGCTCCGCCATGATCCACCCCAGCGCGGCTCGCCGCCTCATCGACCGCTACCACCACACCAACCACCCACAGGCCGCCGCCGCACGCGATCTCGTCGAGCCTCTCACGCCCCGCGAGAAGGACGTCCTGGCCCTGCTCGCCAAGGGCGACACCAACGCCGACATTGCCCACAGGCTAAGGGTTGTCCCGCAATTCCTGGTGGATCAGCGCGCGGCGTCAGATGCGGTACATCGCAAGGCGGAGGGACGCCCGCATACTGGATGTATTCGGGCGTTCCGACAACGCGACGAGGTGCCGTAGCTGTCGTCGTGCGCCCGCCAGGAATTGCGGGACAACCCTTAGGCATGCGCGAAAGCACCGTCAAAGCACACGTCAGCCGCATCCTGACCGCCCTGAACGTCACCAACCGCGTACAGCCGCACTCCTGGCACGCGATGCCGGCCTCACACGCTGACACGCCCGGCGCCCCACTCAGCTGACCAGGCGCACAAGAAACGCCTCTTCGGCTTCACAGATACCCGAGGCGCCCGCCGCTGCGTCATCGGGAGGAACGAGCACGCCCAGGACGAGCGCCTACGCGGGGTGGTCGCCGGGCGAACGTCGCCTGAGCTGCAACTCCATGCTCCGGTGGATCAGTCCGCAGACCCCGGCTCGACAGGACGGACGTACCACTCCGAAGAGAAGTCTGCTTGCAGGACCACTTCATCCTGCCTGAGTTGGTCAGCGTCATGAAGTACAACTCCGCTGACCACAAAGTGGCTGATACCCGAGTCGACCGACTCGCGCATTTCACCCGACCTGGGACGCAGCGGAACGTCGACCCGCACTGGAGCCTCAGCAGGCAGTCCGTCGAGGGCTTCGCGCAGTCCCCCCACCGTCAGCTCCACGGTCTCGTGCCGGTAGCGCTCCATCTGCTCATCATCAGCCACGCCGCACAGGATAGAGGCACTGTCCTTCATCACCAGCCCCGACCGCCTTGCTCCCCTCGCCCCGCGAGCAGGGCGAACGTTGTCTGATGCGGCACTATGGTTGCTGCCCACTGAACTCAAGGGGTTTCGCCTTGGGCATTCTTCCCGACGTCGCCGAACTGCTCGATCTCGTACCAGCAGACTTCGCAGGCGGCGAGCAGATCGACTGGGCTGCTGCCGAAGTCGCGCCAGGAGCCAGGCTGCCGGGTGACTGCAAGGCTCTGCCGGACACGTACGGGTGGGCGATCTCGGAGATCTCACCCTTCTCCCCCATTCCCGAGGGACGTGCCCGGATAGGAAGCGTGTAACATGGCAGGCCTGGCAGACGGCCTGCGCGGGCTACTCACGGAGCAAGGTGGGGCGCCTCAGGTTCTGAGCTGCGGTCAGCCGGCTTCGTTGCCACCCCGCCGCGGCCCCGCCGGCAGCCGCAGTTCTCCGTGAGCCGTCTTCCCATCCGGCACGGTCGTGGCACGGGGAACTTCTGATCCGTAGCTCTGTGCGGAGCAGTCAGTGAAGGGCAAACAGGCCGTGCGTGGGCCTCGTAGGGGCACTGCTGGGTGTGCTCGATTGCTGAAGTTGCTGTAGCTCGGTGCGGAACCGATGGCATCGGCAGAATTGGGCCATGGATGCTGGACTGACTGCACTGCTGGGCGCCGTTGTGGGATCACTCGCCACCCTCGGCTCCGCGATGGTCACCGGGCGCGTGGCTGCGCGCTCGCAGTTCGCTCAATGGCGCCGACAACACCGCCGGGACGCCTACGCGAACTACCTGGCCGCGGTGTACGACCGTGATGCCGCCCTGGACGTGGTACGCGACGCGCTGCAGGCAGACCGCCCGAACCTGCGGGACATTGACGAGAACATGGAGCGGTACTTTGTCCACGCTCGCGACGTTCACCGGGCTGCCGAGATCGTCATCCTCGAAGGTCCGTCATCCGTGGTGCAGGCGCTTTATCGCGCGGTGCATGCGGCCGACGATTTGGCTGAGGTCATGGGGCGAATGGTGCGTGATGCGCATGCGGGTGACCCAACCCGCAAGGCTGCGGACTTCGCACTCGCTGCCCAACGGGAGCACCTGTTGTACCAGGCGGTCAAGGGTCTCCGCGCAGCGGCATCGGACATCCTCGGCGACCGACGGATGCGCGTCTCGTAGCCGTCTGGCCGAAGGAACCTTGAACGAGGTGCCCTGACCGCCAGCGGTCTCGAAAACCGTCGTGGCGAGAGTCACCGTGGTTCGATTCCCACACCCCACCACGCAGGTCGAGGGCCTTTGACCAGGAACATCGGCCAGGGGGCCGTTCGCGTGTGCATGCTGCCCGTTCGTGACCGTGAGTCGCCGTGAGTGGTCGGCCAATAAGGCAGACCGCAGGCACGCCGGGTCGTCGGTCTCGCGGTCTTCCTGGGTACGAGGGAGGGCCGTTGAGATCGACCACATGTCAGCAAGCAAGCCGAACCGTAGGTCAGACCGTCCCATGGCTGCGGCAAAGCGGTTCGCCGCCAGTTGGTCCCCGCGAGGATCAGGCGCCCAGGGCAGCGGGCAGGGCGCCGGGGCGGTGTGCGGCGCTCGCGGCGGGAGCGAGGTAGAACGCGCGCACAGCTACCGGTTGGATCTTCCCGGAGGTGGACGCCACTGGGAACATCGAGGCAGACCGGCCCCACAGCCAATTCCCAGTCCCAAGGCTGGTGCCGATTCCGGCTCCGAGTACGTTGCCGCTGGGGGCGACTTGGCGTAGAAATCTAGAACGGGCACCCGCTGACCTGCCTCGTTCGTTTGACCGAACCTTCGCGAACGGGACCAACCCATTGTCAGTTGCGTGACTCGTTCAACCTTCGGTGAGATGAGCCCAATGCCTTGGTCCGAAGGGACAATGGAATTTCTGTGCGTGGGCGAGATGGGAATTCGGGCAGGAAGAGGGGTCTGCTGAGATCGCTCGCTCGCATGGCTCCATGCAACGTCGGTCTGCTGTCAGCACGCTCTCCGCGGTTGTGGGCATCTCTTCGCAGCCGTTCTGGCGGTCGGATGCCGACAAGGGCATGCCGCACACGCGCCGGACCACGTCGCACGCCGCGAGCAGCCATCTCTTCGATTCCGGCAGTCACGGGCATGGTTAGATCCCCGGCATGACAGATTGGACGCGCCTCACCCACGCCTACGGTTCCGCCGAAGACATACCCATCCTGCTGGCGCGCATCGCGTCCGAGGCCAAGGGGGGCCTCTGGGACAACCTGTGGTCTGCGCTCTGTCATCAAGGCAGCGTCTACTCGGCAAGCTTCGCAGCACTGCCCTGGTTGGCCGACATGGCCGAGAACGAAGACCGGGAGCAAGCTGTGAACGCTCTGGCCCTGGCCGGCGCCATCATGGCGGGCTCGGAGCAGCCACATGGAGCAGGCCACGTCCACACGAAGTATTCGGCGGAGATCGCGACCCTGCTGGCATCGGTGAATCGCCATCTCCGAACCGCGACGGACCGCACCGAGTACGTCGACCTCCTGGAGTCCATGCTCGACTTCGAGGGCGTCGCGGGATGGAGCGAGGACCTGGCTTGGGGAATCGGGAACGAGGAATACGAAGTCTCCTGCCCAGAATGCGAAAGCAACCTGTTCATCGTCCTTGGCGAACGCGAGTTCTTCTGCACCAGCGAGGACTATGCCCTCTCGGACGGCACGGTTGAAACCCGCCCGCTCCGCCCGACGAGCCCCGAATTCCTGGAAGGCATCGGCTCGCGTCTCCACAAAATGGCACTCAATGACGGCCAACACGAAGTCGCCCACGTGCTGACCTACGTCTTCGGGAACGCGACCTGCCCCGACTGCGAAACCGACTTCTCAGTCGCCGACCGAGTCACCGCTGGCTGAGCAAGCACCCAGCAGCCCCTGACTCTCGAACCCGGCGGCCTCCGGCTGCATCGGGCTGGTCGCGAAGCTCGCCGTTCTTTCCGATTCCTTGCGCTGAACAGCCCCGTCGATGGTCCGGGGGTCGACGGCTTCGAGGGTTGAGCCGGCCGTGTAGGGGCGGTCGAGACCGGCAGGCCAGCTGGGTCGGTCGTGGGGCAAGAGGCAGAACGTGCGTCAGGCGAACAGGCCACTGTCAAGGAGCCGGGGTGCGGAGGGGGCGAGGCTGGTGCAGCCGACGAGCTGGCCGTCGCGTCCGTAGCGGGGCTATCCCCCGGCGGGTGGTGACCGTGTCGAGGGCCTGGAAAACGTAGTCGAGGTCCCCTGTGTTCTCCAGCCGGACGACTTCGGCTTCCCTGGCGAGATCGCCTCCCCGTGGGATCGCGCACACTTCGCCGCCTGGTTGCCTGCTGCCCGCCGACAGGTGCAACTCTCGGGACACGGCGAAGAAGCGCTTAGGCGGCCGGGTGAGTATGTGCACGCCCGCGCGTACACGACTCCGGGTATGTAGGTGATAACCCCAAGGTTCAGTCCCGTCAGCCCCGTGGAGGATGAGACCACCTCTGCTGAACAGCCTTTCCTCCGTACGGAACCGAACGGGCCGCGGGACCGAGATGCCGGCCGCCTTCGTCAGGCCCGTGCAACCTGCGCCGCCCGTCCAGGCACCTGCGGGGCCTCGGACGGCATGGCCGCTCGCAGCTGCGCGCCCAGCGCCTGGCTGCTGCTCGTAGTCGCTCATGCCTGCGAGGACCACGGCCTACCTCTGGACAGGTCGTCAGAAGTTGGGCCAGCGGGTGTGGTCCGATGCTGCGCTCTTCGGGCGCCAGCGCTCGATCGCCCGGCCGAAACTACGTAACACAGCGGGACGAGGCGACCGGGCAGGCGGCACACCGCTTGTCTCGACCTGAACCTGCGGGGCAACAGAAAGAGGGCTGCGGGCTTCCGGGGGTAGCTCCAGTGGTGCTTCCTTGGGCTGCAGGGTAAGGATCCCGACCGTAGGACTTCCGCCGGCTCGAACCAAGACCGGATAGCGGTATGGCGTCCTGACGGGCAGCCCGGAGCGGGTTGTCCCGGCCGGCGGGTGAGCCTTTCGCGGGCCATGCTGTCCACGCGGGCCGGTGGCGAACATGGTCTTCAAAGAAATCTGCCCGCGCCGGAAGTCGAGGGTGGTCTCGTCTTCGAGCACATGGAACGCGGCGTCAGCCCGGGCGGGGCTTTCACCCCGCGGGGCATCCACCGGGAACGTCATCTTCCTGGCCGCTGCAGGCGGCCTCTCGGCTCTGGAGATGCGGTCCCAGACCTGCTGCCAGCGGCGCACGCCGTTCGGGGGAACCTCCAGGGATTCCATGAACGCCGTGAGGTGCTCCCGCGAGGGGACGGCCTCGCCTCTGAGGATGAGGCTGAGACTGCTCTTGGGCAGCCTGTGGCGTCCGTCCCGTGTACGCCCGGCCATCGTCTGCAACTCGTTCAGAGACGGCTGTCCCTTGCGCGCCCGCATCTCGACCATGACGTCGTGGAGCTTGCCGAAGCTGTCAACGACGTCGGGGTGGGTCATCACCGAGCGCACCGAGGTCGCCAGGTCGCGGAACTCCGGGGAGATGCCTGCTTGACGCCGACGTTCCTCCCTGGCTCTGCGCGCCGCCTTCCAAAGGCGCACCGCCTCATCGGGATCGGCCTCGCACGCGGCCGCGAAGGAGACCACCAGGCGGCGGGAGGGAACCGTGCGCCCGGAGGCACCACGGGAAAGCGCCGACGCAGTGAACTGGTGACCGGTCAGTAGGGCCATTGCCGCATAGGTGAGACCTCGACGCTCGCGTTGGGCACGGAGCCATAACGCGAGCGCCTCGGCCTGTCGGGTTTCGGCGGCAACGGCGTTCTCACGCCGTCCCATTAATGCCTCAGGCGACGGTGGGTGGCGGAGCCTGTGACGCGCGCAGGGCTTGGACGGAGTGGGCGGCGATGCCCAGGGCTCCGCCCACGAAGGCCAGGGCGCCCGCTACCGGCATGCCCAGGGCCGCGAGAGCTGCGGCCACGACCACGACCACGATCACGAGGCGCACCTCCGACGCCGTGAGGCCGTCATGTGCGGGTCGGGGGACGGGATCCTGCCATAAGGGAATGGAACGCATGTCTACCTGCCTGTTTTGGTGTCACGCCCTGTGTAGGCGTGGGGAGTTGGCTGCACCGTGAACGCCGGCGGCGACTTCCAGGTCGGCCCGTCGGCGGGACTGATCCTCTCACCGGCATCGGGACAATCACAATGAGTGGCCTCTCGAGTCAGGTCTTTGATGCACGATCGTCCAGGGCCTAATCCCCAGGAGATGGCGAACGGATGGCCGAGTACGATTCCGAACTTGCGAAATGAGCAGGTGGGAAGATGGAAACTGCTTTTTTTGTGCGTTTTCGTCCAGGTGCCATTGCTCAACCAGGTCCGGGAATGCCATGGTCCTTTCAACGCTACCTCCGGCACCTGTCGGCGGAGGCTCCCTGGCGCCATGGCTGCACCATGAAACAGGGTCCGGGTACACCGCGTTCCAGCGCGGCGCCCGCCAGGTGGCGCGTCCGGTGAGGATGCGCCACCTGCCGCATGTTCGGGCTGTCGCAGACGGTCAGCGGGCATCCGCCCGCCCGTGCGTGGACAGACGTCCACGCGGCGATCGTGGACCTGCTCACGGGCCGTCTGCCGGCAACCGACCGGCTGTAGCGCTCTCCCGGGTGATGCCCGTGCCGGAACTCTTCGTGGGGCGGCCACGGAGGCCGTCGTCGGGATCGATCGGAACACGCGGCGACCCGCCGCCCCGGATCTGCCGGCTCCGCACCCCGCGGCTCCACCTGATGCGAAGTCACCCCACGACGATCATTCCAGGCAGAATGACTGAGGACTGTCCCGTAGTCCATGGCAGGCGCACAACGACAGCTACGGCACCTCGCCGCGTTCTCGGAACGCCCGAATACATCCAGTATGCGGGCGTCCCTCCGCCTTGCGATGCACCGTATCCGACGCCGCGCGCTGATCCACCAGGGATTACGGGACAGCCCTCAGACGGCGGGGGCCACAGCAGCACCAGGGAGACTCGGCATGACTGACTGTTATCCGTACCGGATCGCGACCAGGAGAGGGGTCCTGACGCTGATCTGGCAACCCGGAGAGGGCGACGCCCGCGATGAGCTCGCGGTTGACGGCCTCGGAAGACTCCTCGCGTTCCATGACCTCAAGACGCTGCAGGAATACTGCGATCAGAAGGGCTGGGACCTCGTCCGAGAAGGCGCAGCCACTCTCGATCTGGGCGTCGTACGACAGTGGGTCGAGCACCTCGGCCTTGGCTCGGCCCAGGCAGGACTGCTGCTGGACGCGTGGAACTTCTTCGACGACCTCTCCCACAGCCTGAAGGCTGACCCGCCCCTTCCCTCCCGAGGATCGATCCAGGACAGCGCCTATGAAAAGATCTTCGGCGGCGAAGCTCTCGGGCCGACCACCGGCGAGGGAGCCTGGACGGGCGAGGAGACCGCGGCTGTGCGTGAACTCCTCCGCGCAGGGCTGGCTCTCTGGGAAGAGGCCGTGCATGGGTCCGGCACCGGCTGATCGAATCTACGAGTCTTCCGCGCGCACCCAGTCCAACTGCGGTCACAGCGACGCGGTCTGCGGTTGGTCCGGGAAGGGAACCGCATAGCGCGGGTCTCGATTCGTGGTGATGCGGGCGTGGCGGAGAAGCTCGCGGATGATGCCTGCGTTACCCATGGCCCAGCCCGTCGTCGGCGGAAGGACGCTGGGGGTTTCGCGGTGCTCGACGTTGGACCAGTGCGTTCCGTCGGCGTCGGTACCCGCCCGGGCCGCCAGGTCGGCGACGAGTACGTCGGCGAAGTCTCCGCCGTCGCCGCATTCGACCTGCCGGTCGCCGGCGAGGGCAAGGACGCCTGCCGTGCCGCAACAGCGGCCGTTGTTGTCCCAGAAGCCGGGGCGGATCCGTTGCGGGATGCCCGAGTTGACGAGCGTGTGCCAGCACCGGTCGGCGAGAGCCGGCCACGCGGGGTCATCCGGCACGATGTCGCTCAGGAGGCGAAACGCCTGGGCGTCGCCGGCCGTTCCGTGGCACCAGCCGTAGCTGTGCCGTTCTATCTTCTCGTGCTGCTGTTGCGGGTCCGAGTGCGGGACGAGGAAGCCGTCCGGACCGGCTTCGTCGCGGGAGACGACGTCAGCGGCACCGGCCAGTGCGAGGTCGACGAGATCGGGGCGGTCAGCGGCCCGCCCCACGGCGGCGAGCGCGTACACGATGCCAAGGGTGCCGTGCGACATGTGGTGCATGCGTGGGACCGCGCCGGTCCGACCTTCCCACTGGACACCAGCGGTGGTGGCTTCGGCGGTGTGCGGGTAGCGTTCGACGGCCAGGCAAGCGAGGTCGACGTCGCCGCACTCCAGCGCGGCCAGCGCTATGCCGGCGTTACCGACGATCAGTTCGTAGCAGTCGTTCCAGGCCGTGCCGTCGTAACGCGACCGCAGGATGTGCAGAGCGCGGTCTGCGGAAGCTCCCGCCGCGGAGTCGCCGAGCACGCGGTGCACACCTCGCAGGGCAACGGCCATTCCGGCCACGCCCGTATAGAGGCCGCTGGCCTCCCAGTTCTCCACCGCGGCCGCGACGCTCCGCGCACCGCGCACGGCCGCGTCCGCGTACCGGTCGTCGGCGAAGTACAGCCATGCGTCGAGGAGGGTCGCCAGAACGCCCGATGTCCCGCTGTACAGAACCGGGGTGACCTGATCGTCGATGAGTCTGTCCGGCCAGCCCAAACCGCCGTCCGTGTCGCGCCCGGCCTTGAGCAGCCACTCAAGGGCTCCGAGGGCGAGCGACTCCGCGTTGTCCGTTGGCTTGATGGTCATCACCTCAGCGTTCCACACGGACCAGGTGTCCCACGAGCCCCAGAACAGCACTCGTCATCATGGGCTCGCCGACAGGTCTAGGTCGAGTCGTCGTGGGCTCGCGCGGCCCAACGGAAAGGCGGACTCCCAGCAGGACACGGCAGCAGAAGACCGGCCAATCCACTCCACACGGCTGACATCACGCCCAGTCAGCCCTGCACGGAAAGTGAGTCAGAACCGCGGTTCCGACAGCGCCCTGGCAGTGCTTGTTCGCTGGAGAGGACCAGTTCCGAACTGCGGCTTCTGGCCCCACCAGCCCCGAAGCGGTGGCGGCCCGGCCAACCGAGTCAGGAGTGCCGGCGGGTCCCGTTGCCGAGCGCCGTGCGGGCGAACCATGTCCGCGTCTCATCCGCGGTCAGGACGCGGATCAGCTGGACCGTGCCCGGGAGATGAGGGAAGAACCGGTCGGCGTTCCAACTACGCCGGTATGTCGGCTCGTCGAGCACGAGCAGGCGACGCCCCTCCATTACGGGGATGTCGTCGGGCAGCCCTTCGTTCCAGATCCGCTCGCCGTCCGGGGCGAGGAGCTCGAAGACCCCAATCGCGGCGACCTGGGAGCGCCCCCGGGCGGGCTCGGGATCCGTGGCCAGGCGGACGCTCTCCGCCGAAGGAGCAGTACCGGGCACATGGCCGCCGCCGACGAGGACGTGGCCGAGCAGCGTGTGCAATTGGAAGTTGTCCCCGATGCCGCCGATGCGCACCTCGAACCCGGTCCCGGTGGGCCGGTGCAGCACCACCAGCGGCTCGTCGTCCAGAACCGACAGCGCGTAGGCCAGGCATTTGAGGTCGTGCCGTTCCAGGGCTGCCAGGTCGCGGCAGGCGGGAAGGATCACGGATGCATGCCGGCTGCGCACCTCGGCGCTGCGACACAGCACGGCCAACGCGGGTGGCTGCCACTCCTCGACCGAGCACCAGGCCAGCGCCAACTGCGTGGCCTCGTGCACGTCGCCGCCGAGACGGGCCAGGAGTGCTTCGTCGATGATCTTCTCGTCCGGCTCCGGAAGTTCGTCCTCGGCCGCGCCGGTGGAGGCCCAGCGGCGGGCGAACTCCAGAGCGTCGAGCAGGTCTCGGTGGACGCCGCCGAGGATCGGCTCGGCGCAGACTGCCGGATCGGCCCCGCGCTCGACGCAGAAGCCGGCCGCCATCGCCAGCATCGGTCGCGGGCGATGGGCGGAAAGGCGGGAAGCAGCGCCGCCAAGCGGGGCCCCGCCAGAACTCGCTCGGTGTCCGAAGCCGACGGTCGCAGCGGTGGCACACGCCTGCGGATACGCGAGCCCGTTCCACCTGTCACGCAGATTCCGGGCACGGTTCGGGATGCCGCCGACGGTGTACCGCGAGACGGCACGGGTATCCGGCATCTCGTTGCCGGAGCCTGCCGGTGGTTCGGCGGCGCTGTACGCCTTCGAAGACGTCGTCCGGCGCGCGCAGCACACGAGCGAACGCCGGCGCAGTCCGTAATTCCCAGCCCTCCAGGGTTTGTCGGACGGGCCGCAGCGTGGACCTTGTTCGACTGCTGAGCTGTGTCGTTAAGGGCTGTCCCGCTCACCCACGAGCCGGGGTCCAGTCCGGCGGACAGGATGATCGCGTGCGAGCGGCCATGCCAGAAGGGCCAGTGCCGTGAACCTCCGTGCACGTACCGGTTCCGCCCGGCATCCCACGGCCGGCTGTCTCACGCCCGGGACAACGAGCAGGTGTCTACGCACCTTGGTTCCTGCGTGGGGTGAGCGGGAAGGATGCCTCGTCGTGGTCCGTGCCGTCGGTGATCCACCATCTCTCCCCGCCGAAGAGTGCCAGTTCCGCGCGGCCGTCGCCGTCCCAGTCGCCGGTGTCGAAGAGCGTGCCGTCGCCGGCGCCGTCGTCCCCCGGCACGGAGCGCTTGGTGGCACGCCAGGGTTCTGACCCGAGCCCGAACTCAGAGCCGCCCCGCATTCACCTCGATCCGCGCGTCCCCCTCCTCCTTCTTCGCGGTGAGCTGGACGGCCAGGTCGTCGCAGCCATCACCGTTGAAGTCTGCGGAGGCGAGTTTGCTGCCGAAGCCTTCTTTGAAGTCGCCACCCTCCACGGTGACCCACTCGTCCGGCTCCTTCCCGTAGCGGACGCTGACCCTGCCGCGCCGGTGAGGCGTGTCGACCTCGTCGTAGCTGTCGACGAAGCTCCGGCCGACGGCGACGTCCTGCCGGCCGTCGCCGTCGAAGTCGCCGAAGACGACGTTCTCGCCCTCCGGCAGCCGCTCAGGCTCCTTGCTCAGGCCTGCTGCGGTATGGGCGCCGCCGGTGAAGAGCAGGGGCGGATCCCACGGCGAGTCGTAGAGGGCGAGATCGGTGGCGCGGTCGTCATTCGCGTCCCCGGCGACCAGTACGGGTGTCGCGCCCTCGTGGACCGGGCTGGGGATCTTCACGGTAAGGGCGGGGGCACCCGAGCGCTTGAACGGTCCCTTGAGGACAACCAGTTCGCCCTGCCCCTCGCCCGAGTCCTTGGAGACCGCGAGGTCGGTGTGGCCGTCCCCGTCGAAGTCGCCGGCGATCGGCGCGGTGTGGTAGCCGCTGCCCGGCAACGGGACGCG
The DNA here is from genome assembly GCF_043202315.1 of Streptomyces sp. NPDC048211. Lineage (NCBI taxonomy): Bacteria > Bacillati > Actinomycetota > Actinomycetes > Kitasatosporales > Streptomycetaceae > Streptomyces > Streptomyces sp. NPDC048211. The sequence continues at coordinate 6,315 of NZ_JBIDAD010000024.1, read as the reverse complement.
CCCGTGAGGCCCGTCGGCCCGCGAACCCTTGGGGCCTCCCCACAGGACCAGGGCGGCGCTGCTGACGACGAGGTCGGCGTGGCCGTCCTCATCCAGGTCGGCGACCGTGGGCTGGTACTGGTCGTCGCCCACCTGGATGTCGTCCGGCACACCGAGGTCGTCCTGGGTGAGGACGGTCGTGCGGTCGTGGTCCGGACCGCGCTCGGAACCGGGCACGACGACCACGTCGACCTTCAACGACCGGGAGATCTCGTGCACCAGATCGCCGAAGCCGTCACCGTCGAGGTCGGGGGTCGAGAGAGTGTCATCACGCGCGGAATCGACCGGCCGGCAGGGACTGCCGGGTACCGAGCGCACGTCGTCGTCGGACGGGAGAAGGACGTGGAACGCCACCACCGCCGCCACTACGGCGAGAGAGGCCACCACGGCGTGCCACACGCGCAGATGGCGGAAGAACGGACCGTCGGCCGTCGGAAAGTGCATCAGCCCACTTCACAGGCGTGGACGCGGGCCGCACAAGAAAGTGGATCATTCTGTTACGGGGGTGATGCACGACGACTCTGCCCTCTGTTGCCGCCCACGGATACCTGGGGCGGTGAGCCAGGGCCTCTTTCGGAAGCGATACCCGCGGCCCAACTGCGCGGTTGGGACGTCGGCCTGATCCTCACGCCATCCGCCCGATACCTCACCGAGGACGTCGAGGGCGCGGACGACACCCCGCAGGCGTCCGCTGTCCTCGCCTCTCTGGTCAAGGGAGCGGTGTGATGACCCCGGACACCGTTCCCATCCCCGCCCAGCCGTCCGGTGCCCAGGGCGCACGTGCCGACCTGATGTCATCGGGCGCTGCAACCCGGTACAGGCCGGGTCCGTGCTGAGACCGCGTTCGAGATCTGCCGACTGGCTCCTCTGCACGGGCTCGGACCGTAGCGGTCAGGTCGTAGCCAGCCAAGCCGAGTACCAATCGCGGAAGTCCGGGCCTGGAGTGAAGCCACCCCAATCGGGGTCGTCGAGCCACACCTGACCAGCGTTACTCCCCGTGATGACCAAGCGGTGGAACATGCCGCAGCCCACCTCGGCAATGACCAGACTCCCTTCGACCGGGTAGTTGGCGTTACCCTCCCTTCCCAGCCCGGGCCACTCGCTGGTGTGCGGGAACGACGTGGACAGGAAGCCTGCACGTCGGTCCTCCTCTCGGACGTCGTACAGAGCCCCCTCGTCGTCCACTTCCTCCATCAGACCAACGAGCCCGTAGTCCGGGCCTGCTCCTCCGTCGGCGACATCCGCGAGGAAGCTCCGATAGGAAGCGGGGAGTCGGACAGCGTGCTGCACCTCGAACATCCGGATCGTCTCCTCGGCCAGTGGGGGCCGAAGCCGGAATCCATGATCGGAAGCCCCGAAGCGCTGACGCTCAGGATCTTCTGGGCCATGGCTGCGACACGGGCACGCACCCATGCACCGTCCCAGGGCCCGCTTCGATCGGCATCGTCACGCATAGCGGCACAGTACTGGCGTCCTCGCGCGTTACCGCAGGCGGATCAGCGGTTTGGGGCCTGGCCGTGTGGCCGTTCGGCCCGGGGTGAGGCGGCGGACCATGAGCCGATCATGGCCCAGCGGATCATGGTTTCCGAGTAGGCGGGGCTGGCCTCGTAGTCGCGGGCGAGGCGCCGGTGGGCGGTGAGCCATGAGAAGGTTCGCTCCACCGCCCACCGCTTGGGATGGACCTGAAAGCCACACTGCTCAGGGTCCTTGCGGACGATCTCCAGCTCGCGGCCGAGGATCGTGGCGGCCCGGTCGACGAGGCGGCCGGCGAAGCCCTGGTCGGCCCAGACCTTCCGGACCCCGGAGTGATCGAGCCTGGTCCCGCAGCGTCGATCAGGCCGCATTCCGCAGCTGAACCTGCTCGCCCGCTGCAGCTTCACGGCCCGGTCCCGGCCATCGACGCCCTGCGTCCGCCGAGCGACCCGGACACACCGGAACGGGGACGACAGCGAAGGACCCGAGCAGGACTGAACCAGCGACCGGTCAGGGGGTGTTGGGCGGGGGCCCTACTGTCCGGAAGCGTCCGGTTCGGATGCGCGGGCCGGAACGTCGCGGACGCCGAGACGCAGGTGCTCTACGTGGTAGAGGGCCTGGTCGAGAAGTTCGGCGACGTGGTTGTCGTAAAGCGCGTAGACGATCGAGCGGCCCTGACGCTCGCCGGTGACCAGCCCGAGATTGCGCAGCAGGCGGAGCTGGTGGGAGCAGGCGGAGGCCTCCATACCGACGGCTTCGGCAAGATCGCCCACCGAGCACGGACCTTCCTGGAGACGGGCCAGGATGTAGAGCCGGGAGGGGGTGGCGAGGGCCTGGAGAGTGGCGGCGACGTCTGCGGTGCCGGCGGCGTCGAGGCGTTCCCGGGTGGTGGCGCGGCTGGCGCTGTCGTTCTTGTGGCCCATGTGGCCATCATACCGATGACACCTGAAAACCTGTTCAGATATTCCTGTATCGTGACGCGTGTTGCCTCATCCGCCCGTGAAGGGTTGTTTTGTCATGTCTTCTATCCTGGGCCAGCGCCCCTCACCGGCCCCGGTCGGCCCGCGCCCGGCTCCGCAGAAGCGGCGCACCCGGATGTCGGCCTTGCCGGAACCCCGCTGGGCAGTCTCCTCGCTGGCCCTGTTCCTGGCTGCCCTCCCGCTCTACCTGCTCGACGCCCCGGTGTGGGTGTGGGGGACGTTGCTCGCCGCCACCTACATCACAGGAGGCTGGGAGCCGGGGTGGGAGGGACTGAAGGCACTGAAGGACAAGACCCTGGACGTGGATCTGCTGATGGTGGTCGCCGCCCTCGGCGCCGCCGCCATCGGCCAGGTCCTGGACGGGGCGCTGCTGATCGTCATCTTCGCGGCCTCCGGTGCCCTGGAGGCCGTCGCGACCGCCCGCACCGCGGACTCGGTCCGCGGACTCCTTGACCTCGCGCCCTCCACCGCGACCCGCCTCCTCGCGGACGGCACCGAGGAGATGGCCGCCACGGAGGCCCTCGCGGTCGGGGACGTCATCCTGGTGCGGCCCGGCGAGCGGATCGGCGCGGACGGCCGAGTCCTGGTGGGAGCCGGCGACGTCGATCAGGCCACCATCACCGGCGAGCCGCTGCCGGTGGCCAAGCAGACCGGCGACGAGGTGTTCGCCGGCACCGTCAACGGCACCGGCGCCCTGCGGGTGCGGGTCGAGCGGGACCCGTCGGACTCGGTGATCGCCCGGATCGTGCAGATGGTCGAGGAAGCCTCCGAGACCAAGGCTCCGACCCAGCTGTTCATCGAGAGGATCGAGCAGCGGTACTCGATCGGCATGGTGATCGCGACGCTGGCCGTCTTCGCGATCCCGCTCGCCTTCGGCGACGGACTCCAGTCGGCTCTGCTGCGGGCGATGACGTTCATGATCGTGGCCTCGCCGTGCGCGGTGGTGCTGTCCACCATGCCCCCGCTGCTGTCCGCGATCGCCAACGCCGGACGCCGCGGTGTTCTCGCCAGGTCCGCTGTCGTCATGGAACGCCTCGGCCGGATCGACACCGTCGCCCTGGACAAGACCGGCACCCTCACCGAAGGCACCCCCCAGGTCACCGACCTGCGCCCGCTGCCCGCCGGCGGACTGGACGAGGATGCGCTGCTCGCCCTGACGGCGTCGGCCGAGCACCCCAGTGAGCACCCGCTCGCCCGGGCCGTGGTCGCCGCCGCCCGCGGACACGGCCTTCGCCTGTCCGACGCCGGAGACTTCACCTCCACCCCCGGCGAGGGCATCACCGCCACCGTCGACGGCCGCACCATCACGGTCGGGGCGCCCGCCCGGCTGCTGGACGGTGCAGCCCAGCAGGTCCACCTGGCCGTGGTGGCCGAGCTGGAGGAGGCCGGGCGGACCGCGGTCCTCGTCCTGCGCGACAAGGTGCCGGTGGGGGTGCTCGGCGTCGCGGACCGCCTGCGGCCGGACGCGGCTGCCACCGTCGCCGCCCTCACCCGCCTGAGCGGCCGAACCCCGGTTCTGCTGACCGGGGACAACGAACGCGCCGCGCGCAAGCTGGCCACCGAGGTCGGCATCACCGAGCTCCGCGCCGGACTGCTGCCCCAGGACAAAGCCGCCGCCGTCAAGGAATGGGAAGCCCGGGGGCGCCGCGTGCTGGTCGTGGGTGATGGTGTCAACGACGCCCCCGCCCACTCCGGGATCGCGATGGGCAAGGCAGGCTCCGACCTTGCCCTGGAGACCGCCGACGCCGTCGTCGTCCGCGACGAACTCGCCGCCATCCCCGCTGTCATCGGCCTCTCCCGCAAGGCCCGCCGCCTCGTCGTCCAGAACCTGGCCATCGCCGGGACCTTCATCACCGTCCTGGTCGCCTGGGACCTGATCGGCACCCTCCCCCTGCCGCTCGGCGTCGCCGGCCACGAAGGCTCCACCGTCATCGTCGGCCTCAACGGCCTGCGCCTGCTGCGCGAAGCCGCCTGGCCCCGCCTCGCCAAGGACAACGTATGAACAAACGCGCCCGCCATGCCGCCCCCGCCCCGGGGACGACACGCCCCACCGTCACCGTCTGCCGCGGCTGCTGCTGCGGCACTCCCGAAGTCCCCGGCCCCGACCACACCGCACAGCTCCGCGACCTCCGCCAGGCCCTCGACGGCACGGCGACCGTACGCGTCACGGACTGCCTCGACGCGTGCGAGCGTGCCAACGTCATCGTCGTCCAGCCCTCCGCCGAAGGCCGCAAGAACGGTGGCCGCCCCGTCTGGCTCGGCCTGGTCAACGACCCCGACGCCACCTCCGATATCACCGCCTGGGTCAGGGGCGGCGGCCCCGGCGTCACCGATCCGCCCGACATCCTCGACCTCTACACCTTCCGGCCCTCCCGCCGCGTCCAAGCCGAACTCCACGACACATAACCCCGCGACGTTGTGCTCTTCGGCCGTCCGCATCGCCCTCCCCGGTCCCGGAGTCATTCGATCTCGCCGAGCCGGCCTTCGCCATCGGCTCCAGCGATCCGATCGAGAGGGTTGTCACGGATCTCCACGAGCCGGCCGCGCTGGGCGGGGTCGGGGCGCAGGAGGGAGCAGCGGACGCCTGCTTCCCTGAACGACGAGGTGAGGCCGGCAGCCGAGGTACGGTCTTCGGCCTGCTGAGCACGGGCGGGAGGCGCCAACCGTCGGCCTCGTTGTACCGGTCCTGCGGCAACCCGCTCGCGCGTCGATTGCGCGACCGCATACGGTCTGCGCATGACGAGGACCACGCCGGCCAGACCGGTGTCCGTGGAGTCCCTGTTCCCGGAGCTGGCCCCCTACCGAGCTCGGACGACCCGTTTGCACCCCAGATCGGGGCGGCCCGGCATGCACGACAGTCACGTCGGCGGGCCGATGCTGTGGCCGGACGGCGAACCATGGCCGCTCTGCCACGAGCCGCACCAGCCCGAGAGCGAGGGGTACGCACCGGAGGAGATCCGCAGGGCCAGGGCCGCAGGGGTCTGGCCCCAGAGCCGGCCCTGGTCCTCCAGAGGAGCTCCCGGGCGGGACGGTCCGGTGCCCTTCGTGGCACTGGCCCAGCTCTTCCGCCGTGACATCCCCGGCCTTGCCCTCGGGCCCGACGGTGCGGACCTTGTGCAACTCTTCCGCTGTCCGTTCACCCACGGCCCGTACCTGGAGCGCCGCTACCGTCTGCGGTGGCGACACGCCAGGCACACCGAGGGCGCGGAACGCTTCCTCGCCGACCCGCCCCATGTGCCCATGCTTCGATGGGAACACGAACTCCCCGAGCCATGTGTCCTGCACCCTGAGGAAGTGGACACCTATCCCTGGGCGGAGGACGACACGTTGCCCGCCGCGCTGATCGCGAGCATCGACGCGTGGGACGACGCCCAGGCAGCGGAACACGGCCCCGACGCCCTCAGCTACCAGTACGACCTGTCGATCCCTCCCGGCTGGCGCGTCGGCGGCTTCCCCAGCTGGACGTCGACGGGTCCGATAGCCATCGGCTGCGCGTCCTGCGCAACCCCCATGCAGGTGCTGCTGACGGCCGAGGGCTACGAAATGGACGGCGGCTCGCACAGCTGGGTGCCACTGGAGGACCGTGACCCGCTCCTGACGGGGCAGGCATCGATCCGGGGTGGCCAATCCGTTGCCCAACCCACCCGGCTCCGCTTCGGCCGGGACCGGGACCTGCACGTTTTCACGTGCCCGGCCGACCCCGGACACCCGCCCCGATGGGTGCTTGCCTAACTGATCGTTTCAGAATGAGATCGGTGTGGTGGCTTGGCAGTTGGGTGTTGGGTCGGCAGGATCTGGTAGGTGTCTGCTGATCTTGTGCCTG
>NZ_JBIDAD010000023.1:0-62714 GCF_043202315.1 Streptomyces sp. NPDC048211 | reverse complement strand
ATCCAACGTCAGGTCATCGGCGAAATGCCGGTCACCGGTCGCGTCGGGCACGTACTTCACACAGACAACGATCCTCAAGCTCACGCCGGCTCTCCCTGTACTTCGTGGTGTCTCTTCGGCGATCCTATGGTACCCAGTACCCTTCGTAAAGGTACCCAGTGCCGGATATGCGCTTCCGGTGCTACGTTTCCGGCATGACCGATGACCGCGGGCCGGCCAAGAAGCCCCCCATGCGTGACGTGCTCGCCGAGGCGGCCTTCGCGCTCTTCCTGGAGCGCGGGTTCGAGCGGACCACGGTGGACGACATCGTCGCCAGCGCGGGCGTGGGGCGGCGGTCGTTCTTCCGCTACTTCCCCTCGAAGGAGGACGCGGTCTTCCCCGACCACGAGCGGTGCCTCGCGGACATGACCGCGTTCCTGGACGCGGCCGGGGAGGGCGAGCCGGTGGACGCGGTGTGCGAGGCGGCCCGGCTGGTCCTGCGGATGTACGCGGAGAAGCCGGAGTTCTCCGTGCAGCGCTACCGGCTCACCCGCGAGGTGCCCGGACTGCGCACCTACGAACTCTCCGTCGTACGCCGCTACGAGCGGACCATGGCCGGGTACCTGGAGCGGCGGTGGGCCGGTTCCCCGGACGCGGCGCTGCGTGCCGAGGTGATCGCCGCGTCGGTCGTCGCGGCGCACAACAACGGCCTGCGCTCCTGGCTGCGTTCGGGCGGCCGGGGCGATGCGGGCGCCGAGGTCGACCGGGCGCTCGAACTCGTCCGGGCCGTGTGGGGATCGGCCGCCGAACGCCCGCCGGCGCCCGCAACCGAGGACGACGTGATCGTGATGGTCGCGCCGAAGGGCGCCCCGATCTGGCGCGTGGTGCAGCGCATCGAATCGGCCCTCGGCGAGGAACGGGACACCACTGAGAGGTAGTTCACTCAGCGGTTCACCCTTTCCCGGCACTCAGTTCCTTTACTTCATGGAACTAAGTGCCATACGGTGCCGATGTGCCGTCGCCGGAGGTGCGGCGCACCGAGTCGAGCGCGGGAGGCCGAGACGTGTCCATCACCGGAATCGACGTGGAACCCACAGCTCGTGCAGGAGCGGGGCCCCACAGCACGGAAGGTCTGGTCTACCAGGTGTGCCGATGGTGCGGCACCGCCTCCTTCCGCAAACTCCTGTGCCCCGTCTGCGCGTCGAGCGATCTGGAATCGGAACACAGCGACGGCCACGGTGTCGTCGTGCGGTCCAGCGTCGTGAACCGCTACTCGCGGGTCATGCGCAACGAGTCCCTGGTCCGGTTCCCGGAAGGCTTCGTGTACCGGTGCCGCATCGTGGGTGCGGCACCGCACCTGGTGAGCGTCGGCGACCGCGTCAGGCCCGTCGACGGCAGGACCTCCGAGGCGGGCGAGGTGGTGCTCGAACTGTGCGATCCGCCCGGGATGGGCGACTGGTACTGACGTGAGCCGACGCCGCGCTCACGCCTCCAGATAGCGCAGCACGGCGAGGATCCGCCGGTTGTAGCCGGTGGTGTGCGCCAGCCCCAGCTTGTCGAAGACCGCGTTCAGGTTCTTCTCGACCGCGCTGAGCGAGATGTGCAGCTTCTGCGCGATGGCCGCGTTCGTGCAGCCCTGGGCCAGCGCCTCCAGAACGGTGCGCTCGCGCGGGGTCAGCCGTGACAACGGGTCGCCGTGTGCGCTGCGGATCACCAACTGCCGTACGACTTCGGGGTCGAAGACGGCCCCGCCCGCATGGATCCGCTCCAGCGAGTCCAGGAACTCCTCCACCTGCGCGACCCGGTCCTTGAGGAGATAGCCGACCCGCTCGGCGTTCGTGGCGAGCAACTGGGCGGCGTAGGCGCGCTCCACGTACTGGGACAGGACGAGCACGCCGACGCCCGGCCACCGGCTGCGGATCTCCACCGCGGCGCGCAGACCCTCGTCCTTGTGCGTGGGGGGCATCCGGATGTCGGTGACGACGACGTCCGGTGACTGCGCGGCCACCTCCGACAACAGGGCCCCGGCGTCGCCCACCGCGGCGATCACCTCGTGACCCTCCTCGGTCAGCAGCCGGACCAGTCCTTCCCTCAGCAAGGTCGAGTCCTCGGCGAGAACCACACGCACGGCAGCTCCGCGGTCACGATGGTGGGGCCCCCGGCGGGGCTGTGGACGCCCAGCATGCCGTCGAGCGCGGCCACCCGGCCGCGCAGCCCGGCCAGTCCGCCGCCGTCCGGGTCCGCACCGCCGGTGCCGTCGTCGCGGACGAGTACGGTGAGGACCTCGTCCCGTCGTGTGACGCTCACGAGGATGTGCCCGGCGCCGGAGTGCTTGGCGGCATTCGTCACGGACTCGGAGACGACGAAGTACGCGGCCGTCTCGACGGACGTCGGCAGCGGTCCGGACACGTCGTACGCCACCCGGACGGGGAGGGAGCACCGCTCCGCCACCCCGCCCAGGGCCTCCCGCAGGCCCAGGCTGTCGAGCGCCGTCGGATAGACCCGCCAGGCCACCTCGCGCAGTTCGGCGAGCACCTCGCCCGACTCCCTGTGCGCCTGCGCCAGGAGCGCGTCCGCCTGGTCGGCGTCGCGGGCGCGGCGGGCCCGGCCGAGCAGCATCGCGAGTGCGACGAGCCGCTGCTGGACGCCGTCGTGCAGATCGCGCTCGACGCGTCGCCGCTCGCGGTCCACCGCCCGCACCACCGCGGCCCGGCTGGCGGCGAGTTCGCCGATGCGCCGCTCCAGCAGCTCGCGCTCACCGGGCCCGAAGCACTCCCGCGCGAGCCGGGCATCCAGTGCGGCGAGCGAGAGCAGCCCCTGCACGTCCAGGAAGAGCAGCACGGAGCCGAGGACCACCTGGGTGAGCAGTTCCTGCCAGCCCGGCGTCGACCGGGCGACCCCGGCCGCGAGCAGCCCGGCCAGGACGAGGCCAAAGACCAGCAGCCCGGTCACCACCGCGCACAGCAGCCCCGCCCAGGTACGGGAGGCCAGGTAGCGCAGGACCTGCCGGTCGGACGCGCGGTGTTCGGGAAACCGGTCATGGAAGAAGACGGCCCGGCGCCACCGCTCGGCAGCCGTCAGTCTCCTGGCCCCGGCGACCAGGAGGGTCCGCGCACGGCCGCGGGTGCGCGGCCACAGCAGGAAGGCACCCAGCAGTGCCCCGGCCCCGGCGAAGTAGAGGAGGCCGGCCAGCGCGGTCAGGCAGCCGAGGAGCGCTCCCGCTACTCCGGACACCCGGACGGCGAAACGGCCGTCGGGTCCGGGCGGGGCATCCGGCTGTGCGGAGGGATGCGAGGAGAACGTGTCTGCCGCGTCACCCGTCACGTTCACCGACCTTAGTGCCTTTCGTCCGGAGCGTGCCGGGGCCGGTCTCCGCACGTCAGCGGGCACGGCGGTGCCGGGGCCGCGTCCGCCCGGCCCTGACGCGCACCACGACGCAGAGCGAGAGAGCTGCCAGGACCAGGAGCAGTACGGCCTTGGAGAGCAGCCCGACATAGGTCTCCACCGTGTCCCACTGGTCGCCGAGCCAGTAACCGGCCATCACCAGAACGGAGTTCCACACCAGGCTCCCCACGGCTGTCAGCCCGAGGAACACCGGCAGCGGCATCCGCTCCAGGCCCGCCGGTACGGAGATCAGGCTCCGGAAGACCGGCACCATGCGCCCGAGCAGGACGGCCTTCGTGCCGTGCCGGCCGAACCACGCCTCGGTGCGTTCCAGGTCGGAGCTCCTGACCAGCGGCAGCCTCGCCCACAGCGCATGCATCCGGTCCCGGCCGAACAGCATCCCGATCCAGTACAGAGCGGCCGCACCGGCAACCGAACCCAGCGTGGTCCAGAAGAGGGCCGACGCCAAGGAGATCACCCCCCGCCCCGCGGCGAAGCCCGTCAGTGGCAGGATCACCTCGCTCGGCAGGGGAGGGAAGAGGTTCTCCAGCGCGATGGCGAGGCCGGCTCCGGGCCCGCCCATGGTGTCGACGAGGTCCGCCGCCCATCCGGCGATCCCGTCGGCGGGTTCCTGGGGAAGGGCGAGCGTCACGCGATCCATGCGAGTCCTCCAAGGCGGGCGGCCGCGGCACGGACACCACGACTCCTTGGTCACGCTAGAAGTCACTGACCTGCGGCGGTATGCGGATTGCCGCCGTGCCCGGTGGGGCCTTCCGTACGCCGGAACTGCGGTTTACCGCAGGATGGAAGCCGCCTCGCGCCGTACCTCCGGGTCCGGGTGGGCGACGTAGGAGAGTGCCACCGCCTCCACGCGCGGGTCCGGGGAGTCCGACTCGGACAGGGCGCGCAGCACGAGACGGAGGACGGCCGGGTCCGTCTCCTCGGCGGCCCAGGGGACGAAGATCTCCGGCGCCCGCTGTTCGAACACGACCGGCTGCGTATCGGCCATGGCCTCGCTGCGGACGATGCCGCGCAGGACGTCCGCGGCGAACAGCCGGTGCAGGGGTTCGGGGTGGGACCGCAGCCCCGCGGCGGCCGCCCAGGTCTCCTCGTCGTTGCGGCCGGCGAGTACGTCCACGGACTCGGACCAGTCGGCGTGCCCGGGATCCGGACGAGCGAGGGCGCGTGCGAGCAGTTCGTCGATGGACTGGCGCTGCCCGAACCACTGCTCTAGACAGCTGAGGACTGCGGCGTGCCCGTCGCGCACGGTCAGCCCGCCCAGCGTGATCTCGTCGTAGTCGGTCCACCAGCCGCCGTCCCGCACACGGATCCGGCGGGGCGTGCCCCGGTCGCCCGTTCTGCGCCGCAACTCGGGCACCACGCCTGCCTCGTGCCAGTGCCGCGCGCGTGCCAGCAGTTCCGCCCGCACGGACTCGTCGAGGGGCTCCCCGGGACCGGGCAGGACCGCGAGGACGACCGAGACCGTGCCGGAGTCGACGGCCCGGAGCAGGGGAGTGGTTCCGTCGGGGAGCGGCCGTCGTGGATCGGCGCCTGCCTCGGTCAGGACGGAGGCGACCGGTTCGTCGAACGCGGCGATGGCGAGGCAGAGCGCCGGGACGCCCTGCGCGTCGGTCGATTCCGGGTTCGCGCCCGCCTCCAGGAGCCTGCGCACGGCGTCCGCGTCCCCACTCCGCACCGCGTCGATCACCGTGGCCCCGCTCATCCGCAGTCCCCCTTGCGTTCATGTGCGCGGAGGAACGCCGGAGTGTGTCCCGGACGTCCCGTCTGGCCGGCGACGCCCGGCACCCCGCACGCGCGCGGCGTTGCTGAAATACCCTAACGGCTGTCCCGTAGCGAGGGTCGTCCGGTCAGGGCCCCGTTGCCCGAAGGAGGAGCGATACCTCCAACACCGTTTCCCCGCAAAGCCATTGGGGCGGTGGGCGGACTTCCGGGGCTGCGTCGGCGGTGTTACGGGTGAATTGCCTGGCGCTGCCGCAATGGTCTCTCCGCGAGTCGCCGAGTCATCCGATGAACCCCTGTGAACCACCTTCTCCCGGAGGGTCCGCCCCGCTACCATCGGGACGCGAATGGGAGCGCTCCCACATCCGCACCCGCCCCGTACCGCCGCTGTCGGCGGTCTCGTTCGGAGAGGACGTTTCCGTGCGCTCAAGCGCTAGACCCCTTGCCGCCCTCCTGGCGGCACTCACTCTCACCGCCGGTCTGTTCGCCACCGGCGCCCCCGCATCGGCGCGAGCCAACGATGCCGCCCCGGTCGCCCAGGCATCCGATGTGTCCCTGGCCGCGGACACATACGACTGGAAGAACGTCCGCATCGACGGTGGCGGTTTCGTCCCCGGCATCGTCTTCAACCGGTCGGAGAAGAATCTCGCCTACGCCCGCACCGACATCGGCGGTGCCTACCGCTGGGACCAGGCCGGCAAGCAGTGGACGCCGCTGCTCGACTGGGTGGACTGGGACCACTGGGGCTGGTCCGGCGTGGTGAGCCTCGCCTCCGACTCGGCCGACCCGGACAACGTGTACGCCGCCGTGGGCACGTACACCAACAGCTGGGACCCGACCAACGGCGCGGTCCTGCGCTCCTCGGACCGGGGCGCCAGCTGGAAGGCCAGCACCCTCCCCTTCAAGCTCGGCGGCAACATGCCGGGCCGCGGCATGGGGGAACGCCTCGCGGTCGACCCGAACAAGAACTCCGTGCTGTACCTGGGTGCGCCCAGCGGCAAGGGCCTGTGGCGCTCCACCGACTCGGGGGTCACCTGGTCGCAGGTGACGGCCTTCCCGAACCCGGGCAACTACTCCCAGGACCCCACCGACACCAGCGGATACGGCAACGACAACCAGGGCATCGTCTGGGTGACCTTCGACGAGCGCACCGGCAGCGCGGGCAGTGCGACGAAGGACATCTACGTCGGGGTCGCCGACAAGGAGAACACGGTCTACCGCTCCACCGACGGCGGCGTCACCTGGTCACGGATCGCCGGGCAGCCGACCGGATACCTGGCCCACAAGGGGGTGCTCGACTCGGACAACGGATATCTGTATCTGACGCTGAGCGACACCGGCGGCCCGTACGACGGCGGCAAGGGACGGATCTGGCGTTACACCACGGCCACCGGTGAGTGGAAGGACGTCAGTCCGGTCGCCGAGGCGGACACCTACTACGGGTTCAGCGGACTGTCCGTGGACCGGCAGAAGCCCGGGACCCTGATGGCGACCGCCTACAGCTCCTGGTGGCCGGACACCCAGATCTTCCGCTCCACGGACAGCGGGGCGACGTGGACGCAGGCCTGGGACTACAGCAGCTATCCGAACCGCACCAACCGCTTCACCCAGGACGTCTCGTCCGTGCCCTGGCTGACCTGGGGTGCCAATCCGACGCCGCCGGAGACCTCGCCCAAGCTGGGCTGGATGACGGAGGCGCTGGAGATCGACCCGTTCGACTCGAACCGGATGATGTATGGCACCGGCGCCACGATCTACGGCACCGAGAACCTCAAGAACTGGGACTCTGGCAGCCAGTTCAAGATCACCCCGATGGTGAAGGGCCTGGAGGAGACGGCCGTCAACGACCTGGCGAGCCCGCCGTCCGGAGCCCCGCTGCTCAGCGCGCTCGGCGACATCGGGGGCTTCCGGCACACCGATCTCAACGCCGTGCCGGCCATGATGTTCACCTCGCCCAACCTCACCTCGACCACCAGCCTCGACTTCGCGGAGAGCAGCCCCAACACGGTGGTACGGGTCGGCAGCGCCGACGCCGCCCCGCACATCGGCTTCTCCACGGACAACGGGTCCAACTGGTTCCAGGGTTCCGAGCCCTCCGGGGTCACCGGCGGCGGCACGGTCGCGGCCGCGGCCGACGCCGGCGGTTTCGTCTGGAGCCCGGAGGGTGTGGGCGTGCAGCACACCACCGGGTACGGGAACGCGTGGTCGGCGTCCACCGGGATCCCGGCCGGGGCGACGGTCGAGTCCGACCGGAAGAACCCGAAGAAGTTCTACGGGTACAAGGCCGGCACCTTCTACGTGTCCACGGATGGCGGCGCCACCTTCACCGCGAAGGCGTCCAGCGGGCTGCCCGCCGAGGGCAACGTCCGCTTCAAGGCCGTACCGGGGACCGAGGGCGATGTGTGGCTCGCGGGCGGCAGCGCGACGGGGGCCTACGGGCTGTGGCACTCCACCGACTCGGGCGCGACGTTCACCAAGCTGTCCGGGGTCGAGCAGGCGGACTCGGTCGGCTTCGGCAAGGCGGCCGCGGGAGCCTCGTACCAGACGCTCTTCGTCACCGCGAAGATCGGCGGTGTGCGCGGTGTCTTCCGTTCCACGGACGCGGGTGCGACCTGGACCCGGATCAACGACGACGCACACCAGTGGGGCTGGATCGGCGCCTCCATCACCGGTGACCCGCGGATCTACGGGCGGGTGTACGTATCGACCAACGGGCGCGGCATCATGTACGGCGACTCCTCGGACAGTGACGGGGGCGGCACCGACCCGGGTACGGACCCCGGGACCGACCCGGGTAACCCGCCGCAGGACGCCGCCTGTTCGGTGACGTACAAGGTCACCAACCAGTGGTCCGGCGGTTTCCAGGCCGATGTGACGCTCACCAACACCGGGACCGCGGCCCTGGACGGCTGGCAGCTCGGCTGGACGTTTGCTGACGGGCAGAAGGTCACCCAGATGTGGAACGCGACACCGACACAGGACGGGGCGAAGGTGAAGGCCGCCAGCATCTCCTGGAACGGGAAGGTGGCGCCGGGAGGCTCGGTGGGCTTCGGCTTCACCGGCACCCTGACGGGGGGCAACAGCGCACCGGCCGCGTTCGCCCTGGGCGACGAGGCCTGCACCACCGGCTGACCGACGGGCCGGGAGGGGACGGGGGGAGGGGCGGGCCGAGCGGGTGGGTCCGCCCCTTGCCGCGCGTGTCCCCGGCCCGGTACACGACTGCCTCACTGGCCCCGTACAGGTTCGTCGGCCATACTGCCCGCCGTGGAGCAGCGCATAGATCCGAAGACTCAGCCCGCGTACGCCGCAGGGACAGACCCGGCGTACATCCCTGGTCTCACGGCCCCCCGAACCGTCGCGAAGGCGGACGAGGAACCGGAGCAGACCGAGGAGCCGGCACCCGAGGGTGCCGCGCCCGAGGATGCCGTCGTGGAGGCCGCATTCGAGGATGCGGTGCCCGACGGCGAGCCCGACGCCGTTCCGGCGTCGGACGACGAGGAGGACGAGAACGAGGACAAGGACGGGGCGGTCGACCGCCCTTCGTCCGAGGACGGGGCCGCGGAGGGCCCGTCGTTCGAAGTGAGCGACCGGCGTGGTTCGATCTCCGCGGACCGGGAGGGCATCCGGTTCACGCTGGACGACCAGGAGGCCGACTTCCACTGGGACGAGATCGGCGCCGTCGAACTCAAGCCGGCCCGGTTCGGCCGCCGGTTCACGATCACCGTGCACATGTCGACCCGGCGCTGGTTCAACGCGGAGGTCGAGGCGCCCGCCAGGAGTGACCTCAAGGAGTGGACGGAGGGCTTCGACGCGGTCCTCGACGCCTACTTCGAGGAATCCTGAGGCGTGCGGGGCTCCGAGGCCCGTGCCGGGTGGCCGGAGGCGTTCCCGCTTCGGTGCGGGTGAGCGGATGTACGGGGAGACCGGCCACCCCGGGACGGGCGGCCGGTCCTCCCCGGCGCACCGCGGGGAGGGTCCCATCGAGTGGTCGCCTCCCGCGACAGGCCTGCGCCCACTGCCCGGTGGCGGCGCCGCGGCAGGCGGTGCCGGCGACGGACCGCAGGCTCCGCCCGCCCCCGCCGGGAACCGGGGCGGGCCCGCCGTCCGGCCGGTGCCGGTATCAGGCCTCCGCCAGAACCACCGAACGCGTGAGGTGGCGCGGGCTGTCCGGGTCCAGACCGCGGGCGGCGGCGCGGGCGACGGCCAGGCGCTGGACACGGACCAGGTCCGCCAGCGGGTCCAGGCCGCTCTCCACCCAGCGGGCGCCGGTGGCGAGAACCTGCTCGCGCAGTCCCTCGGGGGCGGCGCCGAACGTCCAGGTCGCCGTGCCGGTGGTGGCGATGCTGATGGGGCCGTGGCGGTACTCCATCGAGGCGTACGCCTCCGTCCAGGACAGCGAGGCCTCCTTCATCTTCAGCGCCGCCTCGTTGGCGAGACCGGCCGTCCAGCCGCGGCCGAGGAAGGTGAACTGGGTGCAGTCCAGCAACTCTTCCGGCAGCGGCTCGGCCAGTGCGGCCTCCGCGTCGCGGACCACGGCGTCGGTGTGCAGGCCGAGGTGGGCGCGGAGCAGCGTGAGCACGGTGGTGGCGAACCGGGTCTGCACCACGGACTGCTCGTCCGCGAAGTCGAGCACCACGACGGCGTCGGCCGACGTCATCACCGGCGTGTTCGGGTCGGCGGTGATGGCCACGGTGGGAGTGGTCCCGCGCAGCCGGTCGAGCAGTTCGAGCACCTCGGTCGTGGTGCCCGAGCGGGTGAGGGCGACGACCCGGTCGTAGCGGCGCCGGGCGGGGAACTCCGAGGCTGCGAAGGCATCGGACTCACCCTGTCCCGACTCCTCGCGGAGCGAGGCGTATGCCTGAGCCATGTAGAACGAGGTGCCGCAGCCGACCACGGCGATGCGCTCGCCGGGGGCGGGCAGCGCGGCGGCATGGCTCGGAGCGAGGTCTGCGGCGCGGCGCCAGCAGTCCGGCTGGCTGGCTGTCTCGATCTCGACAAATGACACTTTTGCACTCCGTACTGGGGATGGGATGCTCGATTACGCACGTTACTCGCCCTCAGTAAGCATTATCAAGCATTGAGCGTGCACGCGGCTTGACTCGACAGAGCCTTGTGCGACGCTTGCGCGTGTCCGGTGATCGCGCCCCAGGGGACGGGTGCCCGCAGGCCGGGCCCGTAAGGAGAGTTGTCTTGTCCAGGGATGCCCGGTGGAACGAACTGCTGGAACTCGTCGGCAAGCACGGCCGGGTGGACGTCGAGGACGCCGCCAGGACGCTGGACGTGTCGGCCGCGACCATCCGCCGTGACCTGGACCAGCTGGCCGAGCAGCAGTTGCTCACCCGGACCCGTGGCGGCGCGGTCGCCCACGGCGTCAGCTACGAGCTGGCCCTGCGCTACAAGACGGGGCGCAACGCTCCGGAGAAGCAGGCCATCGGCCGCGCCGTCGCCGAACTGGTCGCGGTCGGCGAGGTGGTGGGACTGACCGGCGGTACCACCATCACGGAGGTGGCGCGCTCGCTCGCCGTGCGGTCCGACCTGGTGGGCGAGGGTGCGGGCGGGACGTCCGGTCAGCCGACCCTGACGGTGGTCACCAACGCCCTCAACATCGCCAATGAACTGGTCATCCGGCCGCAGATCAAGATCGTGGTGACCGGCGGCGTGGCCAGGCCCCAGTCGTACGAGCTGACGGGCCCGCTGGCCAGCGGCGTGCTGGGTGAGATCACCCTGGACGTAGCCGTGCTGGGCGTCAACGCGATCGACACCGAGCGCGGCGCGTACGTCCACCACGAGGGCGAGGCCAGCATCAACCGTCTCCTCGCCCAGCAGGCCCAGCGGGTGGTGGTGGCCGCCGACTCGTCGAAGATCGGCAAGCGGGCCTTCGCCCGGGTCTGCGACCTGGGGCTGGTCGATTTCCTGGTCACCGACAAGGGCGTCACGTCGGAGGCCACCGCGCGCTTCACCGAGGCCGGCGTCACCGTCATCGCGGTCTGACCTGCTCGCGGCGGCCCGTTCCGCTGCGGTTCGCCGTGTTTCCGGGCCCCGTCGCGCCCGATGTCCGGTCCTCAGGGGCTCTCCCGAGCGCTGACAGCGCTCGATGAATGTCAAGAGATGTTCGCCAGCACCCCTAAACGAACAACTCTTGCCATGAGGGTGCGCGGTCGTGAACTATGAGGCTGTCGCCGCGAAGGAGGCTTCGGCCTGCCTGCACCGGTGCGGTCCGTCCGTCCGGGCGGCGCGCTCTCCCGCGCCGCCGGTCCCGGACGCCGTGCCGCCCGCCGTCGCAGGCCGCCTTCGCCCGCACGACCGTACGTACAGAAGGGACTCCCGTGTCAGACCTGCGACTCGGCGTCATCGGGCTCGGCCTGCGCCGTTCCATCGCGACGTCCGCCCACCACCCCGGACGGGGATCGGCGATCACCGCCGTCTGCGACCTCGACCCCGAGGTGCGCCGGCGCGAGGCCGAGGCCTTCGCCACCGATGTCGCCGTCGAGGACTACAAGCTGCTCCTCGACCGGGACGACCTGGACGCGATCGTCATCGCCACGCCGGACGACACCCACGAGGCCATCGCCGTCGACGCACTGCGCGCGGGCAAGGCGGTCTTCGTGGAGAAGCCGCTGGGCATCACCGTCGAGAGCTGCGACAACGTCCTGCGTGCCGCGTACGAGACGGGTACCCGGCTCTACGTCGGTCACAACATGCGGCACATGGGCGTCGTGCGGCTGATGCGCGACATCATCGCCCGTGGCGACATCGGGGAGCCCAAGGCCGTCTGGGTGCGCCACTTCGTGGGCTACGGCGGCGACTACTACTTCAAGGACTGGCACGCGGACCGGAACCGGACCACCGGTCTGCTCCTCCAGAAGGCCGCGCACGACATCGACGTGCTGCACTGGCTGGCGGGCGGCTACACGCGGCGCGTCAACGCGCTGGGCGACCTCCTCGTCTACGGCGGCCTGCCGCGCCGCGAGGCGGACACCCCGCGCCCGGACAACTGGCTGCGGGAGTTCGACTGGCCGCCGACGGCCCGCAAGGACCTGCACCACATCGTCGACGTCGAGGACGTCTCGGTGATGAACATGCAGCTCGACAACGGGGTGGTGGCCGCCTACCAGCAGTGCCACTTCACTCCGGACTACTGGCGCAACTACACCGTCATCGGCACCGAGGGGCGGCTGGAGAACTTCGGGGACGGTCCCGGTGACGAGGTCAAGGTCTGGAACACCGGCCCGAGCGGATACCGCGCCGACGCCGACATCACCTACCGGGTGCCGGAGGCCGGCGGCTCGCACGGCGGTGGCGACACCCGGATCATGGAGGAGTTCTGCCGGTTCGTGCGGGACGGGGGTGTCACCGACACCTCGCCGGTCGCCGCCCGGATGAGCGTCGCCGCCGGTGTCCTCGCGACCCGCTCCCTGCGGGAGGGCGGTGCACCGTACGACGTGCCGGCCCTCGACCCCGAGCTGGTCGCGTACTTCGAACGCGGGCAGGTCCGAACCCAGTGACCTGACCGGGAGAGTCCGGGCGGGGCCGCGGCCCCGCCCGGCGGGTTTCACCGCAACAGATGCACCGGGCCCCATGGAGGCCGGTGCGTGCAAGAGCAACGATCCCCCTTCCCCCCACCGGAAGCAGGTGCAACGCATGACCCTGCGCCACTTATCAGGCACGATCGCCGCTGCCGTCACGGCCACCGCACTGGCCGCCGCCCTGGCACTGTTCGGCACGGCCGCCCCCACGCGGGCCGCGGAAGCCGGCACCACCGCCCCCGTCCGGGCCGCGGAGCTCGGCACGACGCCCGGCACCTACACCAATTACTCCTTCGCCGGAGCTCCGGCGCTGACCGACGTCACCTGGTCCACCACGGTCCTGCACGACCCCGGGTACCGGGCGAACATCTTCTGGAGCCATCAGTTCGGCTTCGACAAGGGCAGTGGCGCCTACTTCGGGATGCAGTCCAACGGAGGGTCGAAGCGGACGTTCCTCTTCTCCGTCTGGGATGTCTCCGAGGCGACCGCCGGCTCCACCGGAAGCTGGTGCCAGGAGTTCGGGGGTGAGGGCGAAGGCATGAGCTGCCGGATGAACCTCGACTGGACCGCGGGCCATCGCTACACGTTCGGGGTAGCGGCCGAGGGGGACGGCTGGTTCGGCGCCACCGTCGCGGACACCGCCACCGGCGCCTCGTACAAGCTCGGCAGCATCAAGACCCCGGCCACCGCCATCTCATCCTCCGGCATGGTCGACTGGACCGAGTACTTCGAGTGGAACAACCCTCGCGCCACCTGTTACGACCAGCCGTTCAGCGACGCCCGCTTCGGGGTGCCCACCGGTAACGGCGGTACGGTCACCGGCACGGTCTCCTCCACGTCGAGCAGCGACAACGCCTGCGCGACCCGGATCGACGTCGCCGCCGGCTCCACCGTGCAGAACCTCTCCGTCGGCAACTCGGTACGCGGCCCGGTGACCGGGCCCGCCGGGAAGTGCCTGGACGCCTTCGGGGGAGTCGCGGACGGCGTGGCGGCCGACCTGTACTCCTGCTCGGGCGCTGCCAACCAGGCCTGGGTGAGAGCGGCCGACGGCACCCTGCGGCTTCCGTCCGACTACTGCCTGACCGCGGAGGGCACGGGAAACGGGGCCGCCGTGCGCGTACGCGACTGTGCCGGAACGGGCGCGGGCGGCGCGGTCACCGACCCGGCCCGGCAATGGACGTACAGCGCTTCCACGCACGCACTCGTCAACAAGGCGTCCGGGCGCTGCCTCGACGTCCCGGGAAGCGACACCACGGACGGGACCGCTCTGGGGCTCTGGGACTGCCACGGCGGTGCCAACCAGCAGTGGAACGTGCCCGCGACCTACTAGCCCGCAGGGCCGAACGGTCCGAACCGTGAGCCACGAGCCCCCGGCAGGCCGCCGCCAGCGGTCTCACCCGGGGGCTTTCGGCGTCTGTTTCCAGCCATGCTCAGTGGGTAATCGGCCGCTGTCGGTTTGACGACGTGGTGCCGTGCATCCGTGACCGGGCGAGAATAGAAGGGTTATTTCTTCGGAAATGTTCTGGTCATTTCCGAAGATGACCGGTGTGGTTGCTCTCGCACGGTCACCGGCCGGACATCGCCGGACCGGTCAACCGTCGATTTTGCGCCAACGGTGGGCCTTCATGGCCGGGTTCGAACGCGCGACCGGATCGCGGTCGGCATAATCGCGTCCATGTCGATCACAGGTGGAGACGTCGTTGACCTGGGCCGGGGCCTGTACGCATGGCTCCCGCCGAAACGGGGTTGGGGCCTGGCCAACTGCGGCCTGCTCGTGTCACCCCGTGGCGCGCTCTGGATCGACACCCCGTACGACACGGTGCTGGCGGGACAGTTCCTGGCCGAGAGCACGAAGCTGCTCCCCGAGGGTGTCTCCATCGACCGGGTGGTCGTCACGCACGCCAACGGGGACCACTTCTGGGGCGCCGGAGTGCTTCCGGACGCGGAGATCATCGCGACCCGCGAGGCCCGGGAACACATCCACTACGAGCCCACGCCGCAGCAGCAGCACGCCCTGGTCAACGGCAGCGATCCGGCCACCCCGCTCGGCGCCTACCTCGCGCGGCACTTCGGCCCCTTCGACTGGTCGCAGACCGACCCGGTCCGGCCGACGACCTACTTCACCGGAGAGCTCGAACTGACTCTGGGGGAGTACCCCGTCCGGATCACGGCCCTGCCGTCCGCGCACACGACCGGCGACCTCATGGTCCACCTGCCCGTGCAGGACGCCGTGTTCAGCGGCGACATCATCTTCTCCTCGACCCCGCAGCAGCCCGGCGACCACCCGATCCACTGGGCCGGCCCGCTGAGCAACGTGATCGCCGCCTGCGAACAGATACTGGCCACCGGCGCGGAGACCGTCGTGCCGGGCCACGGACCGGTGCTGGACCGGGCCGGGGTGCGGGACCACATCGTCTACCTGGAGTACGTGCGGGAGCGCGCACACGCCTTCCACGCCGCCGGGGTGCCCGCCCTGGAAGCGGCCCGCCGGTTGATCCGGGAGGGGCGCCACCCCGAACTGGGCCTCCCCGAACGCCTCGTGGTCACGATCGGCAGCGAGTACCGGCAGCTCGACGATTCCGAACTCCCCGGCGTGCTCCAGGTCATGACCGACGTCGCAGCGGTCGCGCAAGAAGTGGAGCAGGCCCGTGAGACGGCAGGCCGGGCCGACTGACCCCCCGGTCCTCCGCCACCCCGGCCCCGGGACCGGCTTCGGCCGCCCCGGGCACAGGACCGACCCGACGACAGAAACGCGGTAACGGCATGGCATGGATCGTGGCGGTGATCGCCGTCATAGCCGCCGTGGCAGCAACGGCACGCTCCTACCGGGCCGCCCGCTCGGAACAGCTGGCCGTGGCCCACGCCGAGCTCGCCGAACGCCAGGCGAAGGCGGCCGAGGTCCGTACCGCGGCCCTCGTCGACGAGATCCGGCAGCTGGCGCGCAAGCGGATCCCGGCCGCCGCGCTCGCCCTCTCCCACCCCAGCGCCCAGGTTCCCGGGCTGCGGGAGGCGGCCGAGGTCGACGGCGGCGCGGCCCGGCTGCTCACCGAGGCCGTGCAGGCGGCCAGGACCGCGGTCATGGAGGAACGGCAGCGCGTCGACGCGGCCGCCCGCGCCGCCATGCGCGGCACCTCGGCCAAGATCCAGTCCCTGCTCAACCAGTCCCAGCAGCTGCTTCACGAGCTCCAGCACGAGTACGACGACCCGCGCATCCTGCAACTCGACTTCCGCAACGAACTCGCGCTGCGCCGCACCCAGGCCACCGCCGTGCTGTGCGACGCGTGGCCGGGCCTCGCCCGGCAGCGTTCGCCCCTCGTCGAGATCGTGCTGGGCGCTCAGTCCCGGGTCGCCGGCTACGAGCGCATCAAGGTGGCCAACCACCTGCGCGACGAGCGGCTCGCGCTCGCAGCCCGGGCTGCCGAGCCCCTCGCGATCGCGCTCGCCGAACTGCTCGCCAACGCCACCGCCTACTCGCACCCCGACACCGACGTGCAGGTGACGGTCCAGCAGAGCGGCGGCCGCGGCGCGTTCCTGGTGGTCGACGACGCGGGCATCGGCATGGACGAGGACGCGCTGGACCGGGCCCGGGCCCTGCTGGCCGGGTCCTCCGAGGTCCTCCTGACCGAGCTGGGAGACCCGCCGCAGACCGGGTTCGCGGTCGTCGGCCGACTGGTGGTGCAGTACGGCTTCGACTGCCACATCGAGGAATCGCCGTTCGGCGGCATGCGTACGATCCTGCGCGTCCCCGCCCATCTGCTGACCGTGCTGGAGGACGACCACACCCTCTCCGTCCTGGCCCCGGTGCCCGTCTCGGCGGCCCCCGTCCCGGAGCGGCCGGTCATCCCGGTGGAACCCGGACCGGAGAAACCGAAGCCCGCCGCTGCGGGTTCGGGGCTGCCCAGCAGACGGCGGCGCGCGCCGCGTCCCGCGCCGGCCGCCGCGGCCCCGGCCGCCCCGCCCGCCGGACAGGTGTCCCGTACACCTGAACAGGCCGAGTCTTCCTGGGCGGCACTCCAGCAGGGCACCCTGATCGGCAGGAGCGTCGCCGGGCGGGCCCCCGCACCGGATGCGGACGCCCACGACCACCTGGGCGACCAGGACGACCAAGGAGATGAAGAGAAGTGAGCGCCCCCAGCCCCACCACCGGTGACCTCGCATGGGTGCTGACCCCGCTGCTTGAACTGCCCGGAGTCCAGCACGCCGTGGTCGCCACCGGCGACGGTCTCGTCGAGGGCGCCTCGCCCGGACTCGACCGTGCGTCCGGCGAACGCGTCGCCGCGATGACGGCCACGCTGCATGCCGCGGCCCGCGCCTTCACCACCGCCTTCACCAACGCGGAGGCCCCGCAACTGGCCCAGACCGTCGTCGAGTCGGACCTGGGCTTCGCCATCGTCGTACCGGCGGGGAAGAACACCACGCTCGCCCTGTTCGCCGAACCCGGTGCCAAGCTCGGCGACATCGCCTACCAGATGCAGGTGCAGGTCACCGCGCTGACGCGGGCGATGCACGCACCGGCCCGCCAACCGGGCACCGCCGCCCGGCCATGACCGCCGGCCCAGGGCGCCGCCTGATCCCCGCCTACCTCGTCACCGGAGGCCGGCCACGGCCCACCGGCCCCACGCTCGACCGGCTCGCCGTGCTCGTGCGCACCGACGAGGACCTGCCGCAGGACACCGGCTCCGAGCAGCGCAGGCTGTGCGAACTGCTGGAGCCCGGCGCCCTCACCGTCGTCGAGTGCGCGGCCCATCTGGACCTGCCGGTCAGCGCCACCGTATTCCTGGCCACGGACCTCGCGGCCGCCGGACTTCTGCTCACGCGACCGCCGATACCCAGTGCCGGGGAGATCGACCGGTCGCTCGTCGAGAGGCTGCTCGTTGGACTCCGCTCCCTCCACTGACCGGACGGACGTCGGCTATCTGCCGGCAACCGCCCGGACCCTGATGAAGCTCGTCGTCACGGGTCCCTTCGGCGTGGGCAAGACGACCCTGATCCGTACCCTCTCGGAGATCCCCACACTCCACACCGAAGAGGCGATGACCCAGTCCAGCACCTCGCTCGACGACACCGCCGGACTCCCCGACAAGACCACGACCACGGTCGCCATCGACTTCGGACGCCTCACCGTCCCGGACGATCTCGTGCTGTACATGTTCGGCACCCCCGGCCAGGAACGCTTCCTGCCGCTGTGGGAGGACATCGCGCGCGGGGCGCTGGGCGCCCTGGTCCTGGTGGACACCCGTCGGCTCGCCGACTCGTTCGCCGTCATGGACATGGTCGAGGAGCAGGGGCTGCCGTACGCCGTCGCGGTCAACCGCTTCCCCGACGCCCCCACCCACAGCGACGAGGTCCTGCGTCAGCACCTCGACCTCGCCGCCGGGACCCCGCTGGTCCAGTGCGACGCGCGGGAGCGACGCGGCAGCATCGACGCCCTGATCGCGCTGGCCGAACACGTGCTGACCCGGCTGCCGAAGCCCGAGGACCCGAAGCCCGAGGAACCGTCATGACACCGCATCCGCAGCCGCCGCAGCCCGTGGCGCTGTACGGCCCCGACTTCGCCGCCGACCCGCACGGCCACTACCGCAGACTGCGGGAAGACGGCCCCCTCGCCCCGGTCCGGATCGCTCCCGGGGTCGAGGCGATGCTCGTCACCGACTACCAGGCCGCCGTCGACCTGCTGCGCGACACCCACACCTTCAGCAAGGACCCGCGCGCCTGGCAGGCCACGGTGCCCGCGGACTCCCCGGTGCTGCCCGTGCTCGGACACCGCCCGACCGCGCTGTTCAGCGACGGCGCGGAGCACGCCCGATACCGGGACGCCATCAACGACACCCTGGCCCTGATCGAACCGCACGTCCTGCGCGCCGAGGTGGCCAGGGTCGCCCAGCAGCTCATCGGCGAGTTCGCCGCCACCGGCAGCGGCGATCTCATCGCGCAGTACGCCCGGCGGCTGCCGCTCCACGTCTTCGTCACCTGGTTCGGCGTCGATCCCGCGGACGGCGAACGCCTCGTCGACGGCGCCGCCGGCATGATGAACCCGGGGAAGGGCGCCGCAGCCGCGTACGCCGACCTCGTCGACGTCGTCACCCGGCTCGTCGCCGACCGGCGTGCCCGGCCGCGCCGCGATCTGACCTCGTACTTCCTCGCCCACCCGGCTCATCTCGACGACGACGAGACTGTGCGTCAGATCACGCTGCTGATGAGTGCGGGCCATGATCCGACCACCAACCTGATCGGCAACGCGATCCTGCACATGCTCACCGACGAGCGGTACGCGGGCTCGCTGCACGGGGGTGCGATGACCGCCCACGAGGCCATCAACGAGGTCTTGTGGCAGGATCCGCCGATCGTCAATCTGGCGGCGCACTACCCGCGTGAGGACACCGAGTTCCACGGGGTCCGGCTGCGCGCCGGACAGCTCGTCCTGGTCTCCTTCGGCGCGGCCAACACCCAGTCGCCGGCGTCCGGTTCGGACGCCGTCGTCCGGTCTGGGGGCAGCGCCCATCTCGCCTGGTCGGCAGGTCCCCACCGGTGCCCCGCGAAGCAGCCCGCCCTGCTCATCGCGATGACCGCGATCGAGCAGCTCACGAGTCAGCTGTGCGATGCGGAACTTGCTGTTCCGGTGGGTGAACTCCTCTGGCGACCGGGCCCGTTCCACCGGGCCCTGGTGCACCTTCCGGTACGTTTCGCCCCCCTGGACACCACGGCGTCCACGGGCCCGGAGCGGGAGTCCGCCGGGCATTCGGCGGTTCCGATCGCCCTCTGAACCGTGTCGCTGGTAGGCCGAACGGGTGAGGGGCGAGAGAATTGCCCGATGAACAGTGAGCGCAGCCGGCGCAACGCCAACCGATGCACAGACGGGGTGGTCCGGTGAGCAGGTACGACAGGTATGACGTCACGGACGAGCAGTGGGAGGGGCTGGCCCAGGTCGTACCGCTGCGCAGTCGCAACGAGTGGCCTTCCCGGGTCGATCACCGCACGGTTTCGGACGAGCGGGAGAGCGCCGAGCAGCGGCGCATGGTGGTGCTGCGGGTCCAGATCTTCGCGGATGCGCGCGAGGTCGCCGAGTACCTGGTCGCCCAGATTCCGGTACTCCTCGACCTGACCAGCGCCGAGACCGACGTGGCCAAGCGGATCCTGGACTTCACCAGCGGGGTCGTGTTCGGGCTGGGCAGCGGAATGCATCGCGTCGACCGCAATGTCTTCCTCCTGTCGCCCATCGGCATGGAGGTCGAGGGCGTGACGGCGGCGGGCGTTCCGGGGGTGTAGCCGGTCTTCCGGCGGGGTGGCCGTGGCACCAGGACCGGGCCGCGGCACCCCGGGCCGCCGCTTCGGGAACCGCGGGGCTCGTCCCGTGGGGGTTCGCACCCGCCGGGCCTTCGTCCCGCAGGGCCGCACCCACGGAGCCCGCGTCTTGCAGGGCTGTCCCGCGGGGCCGCCGGTGCGGCGATGGTAGACCTGGGGGCGTGACAGAACTCGACGTACAGGCGCTCCAGCAACGGCTCGTCGCATTCGCGGCCGCCCGGGACTGGGAGCAGTACCACACCCCGAAGAACCTCGCGTCGGCGCTGAGCGTCGAGGCCGCCGAACTCATGGAGATCTTCCAGTGGCTGACGCCGGAGCAGTCGGCCCGGGTCATGGAGGACCCCGGTACGGCGCCCCGGGTCGCGGACGAGGTCGCGGACGTTCTCGCCTATCTGCTGCAGTTCTGCGAGGTGCTGGGCATCGATGTGCTGGCGGCGCTGGCGGCCAAGATCGAGCGGAACGAGGGGCGCTTCCCGGTGCCGTCGCCACCGGATCCGCCCATCCGTCACTCTTCGGAGTGATCGACTTGTTCACATGCGGCTTCGTGTCCACAGATTTCCGAAATCCTCTGGCCTTTCGGTACCAGCACCCTCACTGTGGGTAATGGAAGAGGTGAGCGGGTTTTCGGATCGAACGGGGGCAAGGGGATGGAAGCGGAGCGGCTTGTAGCAGTCATCCGGAGGGCGTTGGCGCACAGCCGGGGCACGCCGGACATCATCGCCGAGGCCTGGCAGGCCCAGGCGCTGGCGCAGGCGATCGGGAGTCGGCTGGCGGCGAGCGGGCCCAAGGAGTTACGGGGCGAGGCGAGCGGACTCAGCGAGATCGGGGGGCGGAGCAACGGCGCGCTGGACCACCCGGCGGCCCGGGCCGGCGTGGCGCGGGCCGCTCAGCTCTCCGAGGTCGCCGATCCGCGAGTGGCCCTGACCGGGCTCGGCGTGCTGCTGGGGGAAGTGGGGATAGCCCTGGTCGGGGTGGCGTGCGAGACCGATGAGCAGGGCCTGTACTGGCAGTGCATGGAGGCGATCGACGCCGCTGACGAGTCGACGGACCGGGTGCACGGCATGCTCCGGCTGCTCGACGAGCGCGACCGGGAGCGCCAGGAGGATCTGGAGCGCGGCCGGGAGCGGGACGGCCCGCACGGTGTGCTGCACGGACCGGTGGGACCCGCCGCCGACACCGGCTGAGTGTCCGGCATCCGGGACGCCGGGGCGTGACGGCGCGGGGAGGGCGACCGGAGAGAAACGCGTGGCGTCCGGAGGTGCAGGATGGATGCATGGATCTTCGAATCTTCACCGAGCCCCAGCAAGGGGCGAGCTACGACACACTGCTCACCGTCGCGAAGGCGGCCGAGGACCTCGGCTTCGATGCCTTCTACCGCTCCGACCACTATCTGCGCATGGGGCAGGGCGACGGCCTCCCCGGCCCGACGGACGCGTGGATCACGCTGGCGGGGCTGGCGCGCGAGACCAAGCGGATCCGCCTCGGCACACTGATGACGGCCGGGACGTTCCGGCTTCCCGGCGTGCTCGCCATCCAGGTGGCGCAGGTCGACCAGATGTCCGGTGGCCGCGTCGAACTGGGCCTGGGAGCCGGCTGGTTCGAGGAGGAGCACAAGGCGTACGGCATCCCCTTCCCCAAGGAGAAGTTCGGCCGGCTGGAGGAGCAGCTGGCGATCGTCACCGGTCTGTGGGCCACCGAGGTCGGCAGGACGTTCAGCTACGACGGCACGTACTACCAGCTCACGGACTCTCCCGCGCTGCCCAAGCCCGCGCAGGCCAAGGTGCCGGTGCTGATCGGCGGACACGGCGCCAAGCGGACGCCGCGGCTGGCCGCTCAGTATGCCGATGAGTTCAATATCCCGTTCGCCTCGCTGGAGGACAGCGAGAAGCAGTTCGGCCGGGTCAGGGCCGCGGCCGCGGAGGCGGGCAGAGGGCCCGACGACCTGGTGTACTCCAACGCTCTGGTCGTCTGCGTCGGCAAGGACGACGCCGAGGTGGCGCGCCGGGCCGCCGTCATCGGACGGGACGTGGCGGAGCTGAAGGCGAACGGACTGGCCGGATCGCCCGCCGAGGTGGTCGACAAGATCGGCCGGTTCGGTGCGATCGGAGCGTCGCGCATCTACCTCCAGGTGCTCGACCTCGACGACCTGGAGCACCTGGAGCTGATCTCGTCGCAGGTCCAGTCCCAGCTCGACTGAGAGAGGAGCGCCTGTGCCTCCCGCCCGTCCGTCCGGAGCGCCTGTCCCTTCCGGCCGCCCTCCCGGAGTGCCTGTCCCTCCCGGAGCGTCCGTGCCTTCCGGAGCGCCAGGGCCCTCCGGCGGCCCTTCGGGCCGTCCTGCCGGGAGGCCCTCCCTCGCTCTCGCCGCAGCGCTCGGGAAGGGCCCGGTCCTGCTCGACGGCGGACTCTCCAACCAGTTGGAGGCGCAGGGCTGCGATCTGTCCGACGCGCTGTGGTCGGCCCGGCTGCTCGCCGACGGGCCGGGACAGATCGAGGCGGCGCACACGGCGTATGTGCGGGCGGGTGCGCAGGTGCTCATCACGGCCAGTTACCAGGCGAGTTTCGAAGGATTCCGGCAGCGCGGGATCGGGCGGGCGGAGGCGGCCGGGCTCTTCGCCCGCAGCGTGGAGCTGGCCCGCCGGGCGGCAGGGGCGGTGGACCGGGAGGTCTGGGTCGCCGCCTCGGTCGGCCCGTACGGGGCGGCGACGGCGGACGGTGCCGAGTATCGCGGCCGTTACGGGCTCACGGTCCGGGAGCTGGAGCGCTTCCACCGCCCCCGGATCGAGGCACTGGCCGCCGCCGGCCCTGATGTGCTGGCGCTGGAGACGGTCCCGGATGTGGATGAGGCACAGGCGCTGTTGCGGGTGGCGGGGGAGTGCGGGCTGCCGGTCTGGCTCTCCTACACCGTGGCCGGAGGCCGGACCAGGGCCGGACAACGGCTGGAGGAGGCGTTCGCCCTCGTCGACGGAGAGGCGCAGGTGGTGGCGACAGGAGTGAACTGCTGCGACCCCGTCGAGGTGGACGGGGCGGTAGGGGCGGCGGCGGAGGCGACCGGTAAGCCGGTCGTCGTCTATCCGAACAGCGGCGAACGCTGGGACGCGAACGGACGGAGGTGGGTCGGGGGAGCCACGTTCGACCCCGGCCGGGTCCGGGCCTGGCAGGACGCCGGAGCGCGGCTGGTCGGCGGCTGCTGCCGCGTGGGCCCTGCCACCATCGCGGAGCTGGCCGCGCGGCTCGGCGCAGGAGGGACAGGAGAGCCCGGATGAGGCGAAAATTCCTGGTGAGGGGGAGTGAACCGGACCATACTCGGACGTGTGTTCCTGACGATCAGTACCACCGGCACCCCGGAGCGTCCCGCCACAGATCTCGGCTTCCTGCTGCACAAGCATCCCGAGAAGGCGCAGACGTTCTCCACCTCCCATGGCACCGCGCACGTCTTCTACCCCGAAGCGTCCGCGGACCGCTGCACGGCGGCGCTGCTGCTGGAGGTGGATCCCGTGGCGCTGGTACGGCGGGGCAAGGGCAAGGGCCGTGGTGGCGCCCCTGACGCGGCGCTCGCGCAGTACGTCAACGACCGTCCCTACGCGGCGTCCTCGCTCCTTTCCGTCGCGATGAGCACCGTCTTCAAGTCCGCCCTGAGCGGCACCTGCAAGGCGATGCCCGAGCGCGCGGCGGCGCCGATGCCACTGCGGATCGAGGTGCCCGCGCTGCCGGCCCGTGGTGGTGCCGAGCTGGTGCGGGGACTCTTCGGGCCGCTCGGATGGTCGCGGGTGGAGGCGGTGGCCGTACCGCTGGACGAGCGGTTCCCCGAGTGGGGGGACTCGCGGTACGTACGGCTCGTGCTGGAGGGCGAGTTGAAGCTCGTGGACGCGCTCCGGCAGCTGTACATCCTGCTGCCGGTCCTCGACGACGCCAAGCACTACTGGGTGGCGCCGGACGAGGTGGACAAGCTGCTGCGGGCCGGCGAGGGCTGGCTGGCCGACCACCCCGAGCAGAAGCTGATCGCCAGCCGCTATCTGTCGCGGCGCTGGGGGCTGACCCGGCAGGCGATGCAGCGGCTGGAACTGGTGCGGCTCGCGGAGTCCGACGACCTCGACGTCGAGAGCATCGACAACGCCGTCGACGAGACGGCCGACACCGAGGAGCGGCCGGTGCCGCTCGCTGAGCAGCGCAGGGCCACGATCGTCGCGGCGCTGACCGCTGCCGGGGCGAGCCGGGTACTCGACCTGGGATGCGGTCAGGGGCAGTTGGTACAGGCCCTGCTGAAGGACGTGCGCTTCACCGAGATCGTCGGCGTCGACGTCTCGATGCGCGCGCTGACGATCGCCTCGCGTCGGCTGAAGCTGGACCGGATGGGGGAGCGGCAGGCCTCCCGCGTGACGCTCAGACAGGGCTCGCTCACGTACACGGACAAGCAGCTGAAGGGGTACGACGCGGCGGTGCTGAGCGAGGTCGTCGAGCACCTCGACCTGCCGCGGCTGCCGGCCCTGGAGTACGCGGTGTTCGGCGTGGCCCGCCCCCGCACGGTGCTCGTGACCACGCCGAACGTCGAGTACAACGTCCGCTGGGACACCCTCCCGGCCGGGCACGTCCGGCACGGCGACCACCGCTTCGAATGGACCCGGGCCGAATTCCGGGAGTGGGCGGGCGCAGTGGCCCGCAGGCACGGGTACGGGGTGGAGTTCGTCCCGGTGGGCCCCGACGACCCCGAGGTGGGTCCGCCCACCCAGCTGGCCGTGTTCACGATGACCGCGGCCGGTGACACCGACACGTCCGACGCGCCGGCCGAGGCCGGCAGGGCCGAGAAGGAGGCGAAAGCCGCATGAGCGGGACCAGTGACAGCACGCGTGACAGCGCCGGGCGAACCGGGCGCGTCCTGCCCGTGACCGACCTCTCCCTCGTCGTCCTCATCGGCGCCAGCGGCTCGGGCAAGTCCACTTTCGCGCGCGGGCACTTCAAGCCGACCGAGATCATCTCCTCGGACTTCTGCCGGGGCCTGGTCGCGGACGACGAGAACGACCAGAGCGCCAGCCGGGACGCCTTCGACGTCCTGCACTACATCGCGGGCAAGCGCCTGGCCGCAGGACGGCTGACCGTCGTCGACGCCACCAACGTCCAGTCGGAGAGCCGCCGCCAGCTGGTGCAGCTGGCCCGGGAGCACGACGTGCTGCCCATCGCGATCGTCCTCGACCTGCCCGAAGAGGTCTGCCTCGCGCGCAACGCGGCCCGCCCGGACCGTGCCGACATGCCCCGCCACGTCGTCCAGCGCCACCGCCGTGAGCTGCGCCGCTCGCTGCGTGGCCTGGAGCGCGAGGGCTTCCGCAAGGTCCACATCCTGCGTACCGAGGAGGAGGCCGAGCACGCCGAAGTGGTCCTGGAGCGCCGGTACAACGACCTCCGCCACCTCACCGGCCCCTTCGACATCATCGGTGACATCCATGGCTGCAGCTCCGAGCTGGAGACCCTCCTCGGCAAGCTCGGTTACGTGGACGGCTCGCACCCCGAAGGACGCACGGCGGTGTTCGTGGGCGACCTCGTCGACCGCGGGCCCGACAGCCCCGGCGTGCTGCGCCGCGTCATGTCCATGGTCTCGGCCGGCACCGCGCTCTGCGTTCCCGGCAACCACGAGAACAAGCTCGGCCGCTACCTCAAGGGCCGCAAGGTCCAGCAGACGCACGGGCTCGCCGAGACCATCGAGCAGCTGGAGCGGGAGGACACCAGGGACCCGGAATTCCGGGAGCGCGTCAGGGAGTTCATCGACGGCCTCGTCAGCCACTACGTGCTGGACGACGGCAAGCTCGTCGTCTGCCACGCAGGTCTGCCCGAGAAGTACCACGGGCGCACGTCCGGGCGGGTCCGCTCGCACGCGCTCTACGGCGAGACCACGGGCGAGACCGACGAGTTCGGACTGCCGGTGCGCTACCCGTGGGCGGAGGACTACCGAGGCCGTGCCACCGTGGTCTACGGCCACACCCCCGTGCCCACCACCTCCTGGATCAACAACACCATCTGCCTGGACACCGGGGCCGTGTTCGGCGGGAAGATGACCGCGCTGCGCTGGCCCGAGCGCGAGCTCGTCGACGTGCCGGCCGAGCAGGTCTGGTACGAGCCCGTGAGGCCGCTGACCACGCAGGCGCCGGGCGGACGGGAGGGCCGGCCGCTGGACCTCGCCGATGTGCAGGGCCGCCGGGTCGTGGAGACCCGGCACATGGGCCGGGTCGCGGTACGGGAGGAGAACGCGGCGGCCGCGCTGGAGGTCATGAGCCGGTTCGCCGTCGACCCCAGGCTGCTCGCCTACCTTCCGCCGACCATGGCGCCGACCGCCACCTCGCATGAGGAGGGCTATCTGGAGCACCCGGCCGAGGCGTTCGCGCAGTACCGGGCGGACGGTGTGGCCAGGGTCGTGTGCGAGGAGAAGCACATGGGCTCCCGGGCCGTCGCCCTGGTCTGCCGGGACGCGGACGCGGCACGGGAGCGCTTCGGGGCCGGTGACGCCGGCAAGGACGGCCCGACGGGTGCGCTGCACACCCGCACCGGTCGGCCGTTCCTGGACGACGCCGCGCTCACCGAGACCGTGCTGGGCCGGCTGCGTGCGGCCGTCACCGCCGCCGGGCTGTGGGAGGAGTGGGACACCGACTGGGTGCTGCTCGACGCCGAGCTGATGCCCTGGTCCCTGAAGGCGGCCGGACTGCTGCGCTCGCAGTACGCCGCGGTCGGTGCCGCTTCCGGCGCGGTCCTCCCCGCGGCCACCGGGGCGCTCGCGGCAGCGGCGGCCCGCGGCGTCGACGTCGGCGCGCTCGCGGAGCGGCAGCGGGGGCGGGCCGAGGACGCGGCCGCGTTCACCGAGGCCTACCGCCGCTACTGCTGGAGCACCGAAGGGCTGGACGGGGTGCGTCTCGCACCGTTCCAGATCCTCGCCGTGCAGGGCCGCTCGCTCGCGTCCGTACCCCATGACGAGCAGCTGGCCTGGCTGGACCGGCTGGTGGAGCACGACCCCACCGGTCTGCTCCAGGTCACCCGGCGCCTCGTCGTCGACACCGCCGACGAGGCCTCGGTCCGCTCGGGCGTCGACTGGTGGCTGGAGATGACCGGCCGCGGCGGCGAGGGCATGGTCGTCAAGCCGCTCGGCGCGCTCGTCAGGGACGGGAAGGACCGTCTCGTGCAGCCCGGGATCAAGGTGCGGGGCCGGGAGTACCTGCGGATCATCTACGGTCCCGAGTACACCCGCCCGGAGAACCTGGACCGGCTGCGCGGACGCTTCCTCGGCCACAAGCGCTCCCTCGCCCTGCGCGAGTACGCCCTGGGCCTGGAAGCCCTGGACCGGCTCGCCGAGGGGGAGCCGCTGTGGCGGGTCCACGAGGCGGTGTTCGCGGTCCTGGCGCTGGAGTCTGAGCCGGTGGACCCGCGGCTGTAGCGCCGCACCGGCGGGCCCGGACCGCAGAGGTCCGGGCCCGCCGGCAGAACCGACTGGCGATTCGCCGGGTGAACGGCGCCCCGCGCGGTGAGGATGAGGGCATGGGATTCCATGTCGACTCCGAGGCCGGGCGGCTGCGCCGCGTCATCCTGCACCGCCCCGATCTGGAACTGAAACGGCTCACCCCGGCCAACAAGGACGCGCTGCTCTTCGACGACGTGCTCTGGGTGCGCCGGGCCCGCCAGGAGCACGACGGCTTCGCGGACGTGCTCCGCGACCGCGGAGTGGAGGTGCACCTCTTCGGTGACCTGCTCCGGGAGTCGCTGGAGATTCCGGTGGCCCGAAGGCTCGTGCTGGACCGGGTCTTCGAGGAGAAGGAGTACGGACCGCTGGCCACCGAGCATCTGCGGGCCGCCTTCGAGGAGCTGGCCACCGCGGATCTCTGTGAAGCACTCGTCGGCGGAATGACCAAACGGGAGTTCCTGGAGCGGTTCCGCGAGCCGACGTCCGTGCGCTTCCACGTCATGGACCTGGACGACTTCCTGCTCGGACCGCTGCCCAACCATCTCTTCACCCGTGACACCTCGGCCTGGATCTACGACGGCGTCTCCATCAACGCCATGCGCTGGCCGGCCCGGCAGCGCGAGACGGTCCACTTCGAGGCGATCTACCGCCACCACCCGCTCTTCACGAGCCCCGAGGCGGGCGCCTTCCACCACTGGTCGGAGGGCCAGGACGACTACCCCTCCACCATCGAGGGCGGCGACGTCCTCGTCATCGGCAACGGCGCCGTGCTCATCGGGATGAGCGAGCGCACGACCCCGCAGGCGGTGGAGATGCTGGCCCGCGGCCTCTTCGATGCCGGGTCGGCCCGCACGATCGTGGCACTCGACATGCCCAAGAGCCGGGCCTTCATGCACCTCGACACGGTGATGACGATGGTCGACGGGGACACCTTCACCAAGTACGCGGGCCTGGGCATGCTGCGCTCGTACACCATCGAACCCGGGGACGGACCGCGCGATCTCAAGGTCACCGACCATCCGCCCGAGCACATGCACCGCGCCATCGCCGAGGCTCTGGGACTGGAGTCGATCCGTGTCCTGACCGCCACCCAGGACGTGCACGCGGCCGCGCGCGAGCAGTGGGACGACGGCTGCAACGTGCTGGCCGTCGAACCCGGTGTCGTCGTCGCCTATGAGCGCAACGCCACCACCAACACCCATCTGCGCAAGGAGGGCATCGAGGTCATCGAGATCCGCGGCAGTGAGCTGGGCCGGGGCCGGGGCGGGCCCCGCTGCATGAGCTGCCCGGTGGTCCGGGACCCGGTGTAGGAGGGCGGCGCGGCGCCGATGGCCGGCCGGTGTACCGGAGCCCCGTCGAAGCTCTGTATAGCGATGCATTGCATCGTATAGACTTCCAGGGTTACCGTATGCGTCCCCGTCCGACCCAGGAGCAGTCACCATGGCCATAGATCTCGCAGGCCGCCACTTCCTCAAGGAGCTGGACTTCACGGGCGCGGAGTTCCGCGGCCTGATCGACCTGGCCGCCGAGCTCAAGGCCGCGAAGAAGTCGGGGACCGAGGTTCAGCAGCTGCGCGGCAGGAACATCGCGCTGATCTTCGAGAAGACCTCGACCCGCACCCGCTGCGCGTTCGAGGTGGCCGCCGCCGACCAGGGTGCCTCCACCACCTACCTCGACCCCTCCGGTTCACAGATGGGGCACAAGGAGTCCGTGAAGGACACGGCCCGCGTCCTCGGCCGGATGTTCGACGGGATCGAGTACCGCGGTGACAGCCAGGACGCCGTCGAGGAGCTGGCTGCCTACGGCGGTGTGCCGGTCTTCAACGGGCTGACCGACGACTGGCACCCCACACAGATGCTCGCCGACGTCCTCACGATGACCGAGCACAGCGCGAAGCCGCTGGAGCGCATCGCCTTCGCCTACCTCGGCGACGCCCGGTTCAACATGGGCAACTCCTACCTCGTCACCGGGGCCCTGCTGGGGATGGACGTACGGATCGTCGCGCCGAAGGCCTACTGGCCCGCCGAACCTGTCGTGGCGCAGGCCCGTGAGCTCGCCGCGGCGAGCGGGGCGACGGTCACGCTCACCGAGGACATCGCCGAAGGGGTGCGCGGCGCCGACTTCGTCGCCACCGACGTCTGGGTCTCCATGGGCGAGCCCAAGGAGGTCTGGGACGAGCGCATCGCCGCCCTCGCGCCGTACGCCGTCACCATGGACGTCCTGCGGGCCACGGGCAACGCCGACGTGAAGTTCCTGCACTGCCTCCCGGCCTTCCACGACCTCGGCACCAAGGTGGGGCGGGAGATCCACGCCCGGCACGGCCTGACGGAGCTGGAGGTCAGTGACGAGGTCTTCGAATCCGCGCACTCGGTCGTCTTCGACGAGGCGGAGAACCGGATGCACACGATCAAGGCCGTACTGGTGGCCACGATGGCGAAGCACTGACTGGTCATACCGCATGATCATGCACCCGATTGGGTGAACATGCGCAGGGGCGCCTACTATGGTCCCCGTTGGTGGGGTTCGAGCTCGCACGCTCGAACCCCATTTTCGTGCCCGGCGACCGGCCCCCACTGCCGTCGCCGCAGCACCACCCCCCACCTGTACCGCCAGAGATGAGACCACCGCCGTGAGCCCCCTGCGCCTGCCCGGCCCGCCACTCCGCGTCAAGGACCCGCACCAGCTGATCGCCGAGTCCGGCGCCGACCTGGAGGGCCACGGGCTCAAGCGCACCATGGGACTCTTCCAGCTGGTGTGCTTCGGGGTCGGCGCGGTCGTCGGTACCGGAATCTTCGTCGGTCTGTCCGACAGCGTGGCCGAGGCCGGCCCCGCCGTCGTGCTGTCCTTCGTCCTCGCGGCCGTCACCTGCATCTTCACCGCGTTCTCGTTCGCCGAGCTGGGCAGCGCCATCCCCGTCTCCGGCAGCTCGTACTCCTTCGCCTACGCCACCCTCGGCGAGCGCACGGCCTTCCTCGTCGGCTGGTGCCTGCTCCTGGAGTACGGCGTGTCCGTGTCCGCGGTGGCGGTGGGCTGGAGCCAGTACGTCAACGAACTGCTCGACAGTCTCTTCGGATGGCAGCTGCCGGATGCGCTCTCCGCCGGTCCCGGCGACGGCGGTGCGATCAACCTGCCCGCCGTCCTCGTGGTGATGATGGCCGCGACGCTGCTGGTGCGCGGCATCCGGGAGAGTGCCGGGGCCACGGCCGCGATGGCCGTCCTCAAGATCGCCATCCTGATCATGTTCTGCGTCATCGCCTTCACCGCCTTCGAGCACGGCAACCTCACGCCGTTCATGGCCCACGGCGCGGGCGGCGTCACCGCGGGCGCCTCGCTGGCGTTCTTCTCGTACATCGGGTTCGACGCCATCACCACCACGGGCGAGGAGGTCAAGAACCCCCGGCGGAACATCCCGATCGCGATCATGATCTGCATCGGCCTGGTCACGCTGCTCTACTGCGCGGTCGCCCTCGCCGCGATCGGCGCCCTCGGCCCGGACGCCGTCTCCGACAAGCCGGCCGCGCTCTCGCTGATCGTCGACCAGGTCACCGACTCGACGGTCGGCGGCGGGATCATCGCGTTCGGCGCGGTCGTCGCCATCGCCTCCGTCGTCCTCGCCGTGATGTACGGCCAGACCCGCATCCTGATGTCCATGTCGCGCGACGGCCTGGTCCCGCGGGTCTTCGAACGGGTCTCGCCGCGCACCGCCACACCGGTCGCCAACACCTGGATCGTCGCCGTCGTCTTCGCCGTTCCGGCGGCCTTCTCCTCGCTCGACGTGGTGGTGAACCTGACCACCATCGGGACGCTGGCCACGATGGTCGCCGTGAACGTCGCCGTGATCGTGCTGCGCCGCCGCAATCCGGAGGTGAAGGGCTCGTTCCGGGTCCCGCTCTACCCGGTCAGCCCGCTCCTCGGCGTCGCCTTCTGCGTGTACCTGATGTACGGGACCGGCTGGTCGACCTGGGTGCAGTTCGCGGTGTTCCTGGTGGTCGGCGCGGGGGTGTACGCCGGCTACGGGCGCAGCCGTTCACGGCTGGCGGGCCGGGCCGGCGGCTGAAGGGGCCGGCGGCTGGGCGATCCCTACGGTCAGGGCGTCGGACGGGGGCCGGACGGCAGGGTGAACCACACCGCCTTGCCGCGTTCCGTCGTGCGGTGGCCGCAGGACGAGCTGAGGGTGC
This sequence comes from Streptomyces sp. NPDC048211, assembly GCF_043202315.1. NCBI lineage: Bacteria > Bacillati > Actinomycetota > Actinomycetes > Kitasatosporales > Streptomycetaceae > Streptomyces > Streptomyces sp. NPDC048211. The sequence continues at coordinate 31,170 of NZ_JBIDAD010000023.1, read as the reverse complement.
GGATCAGCAGCAGCCCCCGGCCGTGCTCCTGCCACGGATCGGGTGTCCAGTCCGGCTCCGGACGGGAGAGATCACCCGGCGGGGCCGGATCTCCGTCGTGCACCTCCACCTGGCAGCCGGTCGGCAGGAGCTCCACCACCAGCTCGATCGGTTCGTCGCCGGGAGTGTGCTCGACGGCGTTCGCGACCAGCTCCGCGGTCAGCAGTTCGGCGGTGTCGCTGTCGGAGGCCGTGTCGGAGTCCCCGTCGATGGACGCCAGCACCGAACGGATCAGCGCGCGGGCGATCGGCACGGCTGCCGCGGAGTGCGGCAGTGCGATGCGCCAGGTGGGGGGCGCGGGAGCATCGGACGGCACGGCAGGGCTTCCGTTCGGGAGAGCGTGGACAGTCCTGGGCTCAAGGGTTCCGGAGCTCAAAACTTCTTGGTTTCAACCATACGAATCCCCATGACACGGGCAAGGGCCTGCCGACCGGTAGGAAGGGGACGTTCGTCACTCCGAATTCACGCTCCGCTTATCGCGTACTCATGACGGAAGTCACGTACGAGTGATAAATTCGGGGTCAGGCAGCAGCCCGACGGCCGAAGGGGACCACCCTCGATGAGTCCGTTTCCCAGTTCCGCGTCCCCCACGGAGAACTGGCGCCATCTGCGGGTCACCACGCGGGACGGCGTCGCCGCCGTCACCCTCGCCCGGCCCGAGAAGCTGAACGCGCTGACCTTCGGCGCCTACGCGGATCTGCGCGACCTCCTGGCCGAGCTGACGCGGGAGCGGTCCGTGCGCGCCCTGGTGATGGCCGGTGAGGGGCGCGGCTTCTGCTCGGGCGGCGACGTGGACGAGATCATCGGCGCCACGCTCGCGATGGACACCGCCCAGCTGCTGGACTTCAACCGGATGACCGGGCAGGTCGTACGGGCCCTGCGGGAGTGCCCGTTCCCCGTGATCGCGGCCGTGCACGGGGTCGCCGCCGGAGCGGGCGCCGTGCTCGCTCTGGCCGCCGACTTCCGGGTGGCCGACCCCTCGGCGAAGTTCGCCTTCCTCTTCACCCGCGTCGGACTCTCCGGCGGGGACATGGGCGCGGCCTATCTGCTGCCCCGGGTCGTCGGGCTCGGCCACGCCACCCGGCTGCTGATGCTGGGGGAGCCGGTGCGCGCCCCCGAGGCCGAACGGATCGGACTGATCAGCGAACTGGCCGAGGAGGGCCGGGCCGACGAGCAGGCCGCCGCGCTCGCCCGCCGCCTCGCGGACGGACCCGCGCTCGCCCTCGCCCAGACCAAGGCACTGCTCACCGCGGAGCTCGACATGCCGCTGGCCGCCGCCGTGGAGATGGACGCCGCCACCCAGGCCCTGCTGATGCACGGCGAGGACTACGCCGAGTTCCACGCCGCCTTCACCGAGAAACGGCCGCCGAAATGGCAGGGCCGGTGATCCGGGTGACGCCCCCCGAAGCCCGCCGCCCCGGCCCCCCGCCCCCCGAAGCCCGCCGCCCCGCCTCCCCGCACCCCGGCGGAGAGGCGAACGCACCTCACCGGATCGCCGTGATCGGCGGTGGACCAGGCGGGCTCTACGCCGCCGCCCTGCTCAAGCGGCTCGGCCCGGAACGCGAGATCACCCTCTGGGAGCGCAACGCCCCCGACGACACCTTCGGCTTCGGCGTCGTCCTCTCCGACGAGACCCTCGGCGGTATCGAGCACGCCGACCCCGCCGTCCACGCCGCCCTCCAGCGCGAGTTCGTCCGCTGGGACGACATCGACATCGTCCACCGCGGCCACATCCAGACCTCCGGCGGCCACGGCTTCGCCGCACTCGGCCGCCGCCGGCTCCTGGAGATCCTCCACGAACGCTGTGCCGGGCTCGGGGTGGACCTCCGCTTCCGCACAGAGGCGCCCCCGGCGGCCGAACTCGCCGTCTCCCACGACCTGGTGATCGCGGCCGACGGTGTGCACAGCCCCACCCGCGACGCGCACGCGGACGCCTTCGGGCCCACCGTCACCACCCACCGCTGCCGCTACATCTGGCTCGCCGCCGACTTCGCCCTGGACGCCTTCCGCTTCGAGACCGCCGAGACGGCGTACGGCGTGATGCAGCTGCACGCCTACCCCTTCTCCCCCGAGGCCTCGACCGTCATCGTCGAGATGCGCGAAGAGGTCTGGCGCGCGGCCGGATTCGACACCTGCGATCCTGCCGAGTCGACCCGGCACTGCGCCAAGATCTTCGCCGACGCCCTCGGCCACCGGCCGCTGCGCTCCAACAACTCCTCCTGGCTCATCTTCCGTACGGTCGTCAACAAGCACTGGTCGCACGGGAACACCGTCCTCATCGGCGACGCCGCCCACACGGCGCACTTCTCCATCGGCTCCGGTACCAAACTCGCCGTCGAGGACGCCCTCGCCCTCGCCGCCTGCGTCGAGGAACAGCCCGTCCTGGCCGACGCCCTCGCCGCGTACGAGAGCGAGCGCCGCCCCGTCGTCGCGTCGACGCAGCGCGCCGCCGCGGCCAGCCTGCGCTGGTTCGAGGAACTGGGCACCTACGTCGACCAGCCGCCCCGCCAGTTCGCCTTCAACCTCCTCACCCGCAGCCGCCGCGTCACCCACGACAACCTGCGGCTGCGCGACGCCTCGTTCACCGCGGCCGTGGAGGACGAGTTCGGCTGCGCGGCCGGCACCCCGCCGATGTTCACCCCGCTGCGGCTGCGGAGCCTGGAGCTGCGCAACCGGGTGATCGTCTCGCCCATGGACATGTACTCCGCCACCGACGGAGTCCCGGGCGACTTCCACCTCGTCCACCTCGGGGCACGCGCGCTCGGAGGCGCCGGGCTGGTCATGACGGAAATGGTGTGCGTGAGCCCCGAGGGCCGGATCACCCCCGGCTGCACCGGCCTCTACACCGACGAGCAGGCGGCCGCCTGGACCAGGATCACCGACTTCGTGCACGCCGGATCGCCCGGCACCGCGATCGGGGTCCAGCTGGGCCACTCCGGCCGCAAGGGCTCCACCCGGCTCATGTGGGAAGGCATCGACCAGCCGCTCGCCGGCGGCAACTGGCCCCTCGCCGCCGCCTCCCCGCTCGCGTACGCTCCCGGCGTCAACCAGATCCCGCACGCCCTGGACCGGGCCGGCCTGGACACCGTCAGGGAGCAGTTCGCGTCCGCCGCCGAGCGGGCCGACACCTGCGGGTTCGACCTCCTCGAACTCCACTGCGCCCACGGCTATCTGCTCTCCGGATTCCTCTCCCCGCTCACCAACCACCGCACCGATGCCTACGGCGGCACCCTGGCGAACCGGCTCCGCTTCCCGCTGGAAGTCTTCGACGCGGTCCGCGAGCGGTGGCCCGACGACCGGCCGATGACCGTCCGGATCTCCGCCACGGACTGGGCCGAGGGCGGCACGACGGGTGAGGACGCCGTCGAGATCGCCCGCGCCTTCGTCGCGCGCGGCGCCGACGCCATCGACGTCTCCACCGGCCAGGTCGTCCCCTCCGAGCGGCCCGAGTACGGGCGCTCGTACCAGACCCCGTACGCCGACCGGATCCGCAACGTCCTGTGCGTGCCCGTCATCGCAGTCGGGGCCATCTCCTCCTGGGACGACGTCAACTCCCTGCTGCTCGCGGGCCGCGCCGACCTCTGCGCCCTGGCCCGGCCGCATCTGTACGACCCCCACTGGACGCTCCACGCGGCGGCCGAGCAGGGCTACGCCGGACCGGGCGCTCCCTGGCCGCTGCCGTACCGCACGGGCAGCCGCACCCCGCCGACGGGCCGCACGGACGCGCCGAAGCCGCGGCTCACCCTGGGCTGAGCGGCAGGCACGCGTGGCAGAGGCACGCATCGGGATGCGGGGCGCCGTGATGAGCGTGCCCGCTCGTGACGCGCGACCCGCTCCAGCAGCGCGGCCGGCTCCACGGCCTCCTCGCGGGTCCGAGGCCGGGGGCCGCACCGCTCCAGAACCGCCGGGATGTAGACCAACAGGACTCTGAACGTGTGCAGATGGCGGGTTCCCGTGTCGATGGTGATCCAGCGCCCGGTGTGCCTGCCGCGGCCCACCGCGGTCAGCTGCGCGTGCCCCTCCCGGGGTGGGTGTCGACGACGTAGACCTTCGCCCCGCCCCGGAACGCCTCGGTGCCGGGCCGGAGTTCCTGCCCGAGATCCCCGTACCGCCGCCACAGGACGACGTTCGCCACGACCAGCCGGAGTGGCTGGGTCACGTCATCCCCCACCCTCCTGCGCGCTGACCACCAGCCGGTCCGAGACGGCCCGGTAGCCGATGCGGGTGTACACGCCGTTGCTCGTCGGGTTGGCGAGATCGGTGAACAGCAGCACCTCTTCCGCGCCCGCTGCCCGGGCCGCGGCGCTGACCTCGGCGGTCACCGCCGCCGCGTACCCTCGGCCACGGTGCTCCGGCGGTGTGTAGACCGGAGCGACCCGGGCGGTGCCCGCGATCTGCGGTGAGATGCCGGCCATCGACACGGGGATCCCCTCGTGCTCCCAGAGCGTCAGCCGGCCCTCCGTCGTCCGCTCGTCCACCACCCGCCCGTGGCGTTCGCCGTGCCCGGCCGAGGGCCCGCCGATCTCGACGGCGAACGCGGCGTACCAGCGCAGCAGCAGCTCCCGGTCCGCAGGGGTCGCGGCCCTCGCCCGGCCGCCGGGAGCCGGCGACGGGGGGACCAGCTCGCCCAGCCGGTACAGCCGCTGCTCCTCGTCGACACGGTGCCCCGGCCAATGGGCCGCGACCGCCAGGGCCGTGGGCCGGTCGGCGTTGACGTGGGTGAGCGGGAGGGCGGCCATCAACGGCCCCACCGCCTCAGGGGCGAGTGCGATCAACGAGGCGGGGTAGGGCGGCGTCCTGAGCATGGTCCCCGCCACCTCCCCGTCGGCACCGCGCCACCAGCCGAACACCGGGTCGTGATCACCATAGGCATGCGGGCCGTGGCGGCGCAGGGCCGCGGTGACGGTCAGCATGACCGTGCTCTCGGCCGGCCGCGCCGCCAGCGCCGCGCCGGCCGCGTCGAGGAAGGCCTCGACATCATCAGTGAAGGTCCAGGTCATGCAGAGGCATTCTGCCGGGAGGGCCGCCGGCGGGGTAGCGGATTACCCGCCGACGAACTCCGCCCCGCCATCCCGCAGCCGCTCGTGCAGCAGCCCGAACACCTCCGCCGACCTGCCGCCCGGCCAGTTCTCCGGCAGCAGTTCCCTCGGCAGCCCCGGATCCGCGTACGGCACCTGCCGCCAGGAGTCCAGCGCCATCAGGTAGTCCCGGTACGCCGCCTCCGGGGCCGGCGGCGCGTCCGGGCGGGCCTCCCAGGACCGCAGCACCGGCTCGTGCCGCTCCAGGAAGGCCTCGTGCAGCCGGGCCACGGCGTCGAGGTCCCACCAGCGCGCCACCGACTCCCCGGTGGCCGCGAAACCCAGGTGGTCCCCGCGGAACAGCTCCACGTACGGGGCGAGGCCGAGGCGCTCCAAGGTGTGCCGGGTCTCGTCGTGGAGCGCGGCCGGCGCGATCCAGACCCCGGGGGCGGCCGTGCCGAAGCCGAGCCCGGACAGCCGTGAGCGCAGCAGGTGCCGCTTGTGGCGTTCGGCCTCCGGCACGGAGAACACGGCGAGGACCCAGCCGTCCTCGACGCGCGGGTCCGGATGCCGGTAGATCCGCCGGTCCCCGTCGTCGAGCAGTTGGCGGGCGTCGGCCGAGAGCGCGTATCCGGCCGCCCCGTCCGGCGTCCGGGCCGCGACGAGCAGCCCGCGCCGCTTCAGCCGCGAGACGGAAGACCGTACCGCGGGGGCCTCCACACCGACGGCGCCGAGCAGCCGGACGAGTTCGGCCACCGGCATCGGGGCGTCGCCCGGGGTGCGGCCGTACGCACCGTAGAGGGTGACGATCAGCGAGCGGGGGGTGTGCGGTTCGACCATGTGATCATTCTCGGTCCGCCGCACCGGAGTCCGCACCGGGTTCGTCCGCGCGGAGCCGGAACCGCTGCAGCTTGCCGGTGGCGGTACGGGGGAGTGCGGGCAGGAACGTGATGAGGCGGGGGCATTTGTGCGGGGCCAGCTCGGACCGCATGAAGGCGCGCAGCGCGTCGGCCGACAGGGCGGAGCCCTCGCGCCGCACCACGTACGCCGCCACGACACTGCCGCGCAGCTCGTCCTGTCGGCCCACCACCGCGGCCTCCGCCACCTCGGGATGGCGCAGCAGCGCGTCCTCCACCTCGGGGCCGGCGATGTTGTACCCGGAGGAGATGATCATGTCGTCGGCGCGGGCCACGTAGCGGAAGTAGCCGTCCGCGTCCCGCACGTAGGTGTCGCCGGTGAGGTTCCAGCCGTGCCGCACGTACTCCCGCTGCCGGGCGTCGGCGAGGTAGCGGCAGCCGACCGGTCCGCGTACGGCGAGCAGTCCCGGTTCGCCGTCCGGCACCGGCCGGCCGTCCCGGTCCACCACCCGGGCCTGCCAGCCGGGCACCGGGACGCCGGTGGTGCCCGGGCGGATCGCCTCGTCGGCGGCGGAGACGAAGATGTGCAGCAGCTCGGTGGCGCCGATGCCGTTGATGATGCGCAGACCGGTCCGCTCGTACCAGGAGTGCCAGGTCGCGACGGGCAGGTTCTCGCCCGCCGACACGCAACGGCGCAGCGCGGACAGGTCGTGGACGTCGAGCTGGTCGAGCATCACCCGGTAGGCCGTCGGGGCGGTGAACAGCACCGAGACCCGGTGCGCGGCCAGTGCGGGCAGCAACTGCTTGGGACCGGCCTGTTCCAGCAGCAGGGCCGAGGCACCCGCCCGCAGCGGGAAGACGACCAGGCCGCCGAGCCCGAAGGTGAAACCGAGCGGCGGACTGCCCGCGAAGACGTCGTCGGGCACCGGCCGCAGGACATGCCGCGAGAAGGTGTCGGCGACGGCGAGGACATCGCGGTGCAGATGCATGCAGCCCTTGGGGCGGCCGGTGGTTCCCGAGGTGAACGCGATCAGCGCCACGTCGTCCGCCGCGGTGTCCACGGCCCGGTAGGGGCCCGGCCGGTCCTCGGCCAGCCGCAGCAGGTCGTCGGACGCGTCACCGCCGTAGGCGGTGATCCGCAGCCCCGGCACCTGTGCCCTCATCAGATCGTCGACCGACCGCACATCGCACAGCGCGTGGCTGATCCGGGCGATCGAGCAGATCGTGGCGAGCTCGGCGGCCCGCTGCTGGGCCAGTACGGTGACGGCGATCGCGCCGGCCTTCAGCACCGCCAGCCAGCAGGCGGCGAGGTGCGGTGTGGTGGGGCCGCGCAGCAGCACCCGGTTGCCGGGTACCACCCCCAGGTCCGAGGTGAGGACATGGGCGATCCGGTCGACCAGGTCCCGCAGCTCTCCGTAGCTCAGCACCGCGCCGTCGGGCGTACGGAAGGCGGGCCGGTCCGGTCCGAACCGCTCGGCCGTCCGGTCCAGGAGCTCGGCCGCGCAGTTGAGCCGGTCCGGATAGTGCAGCTCGGGCAGGTCGAAGACCAGTTCCGGCCACTGGTCGGCGGGTGGCAGATGTTCTCCGGCAAAGCTGTCTATGTGCGCTGAGGTATTCGGGTCCATGAAGGATCGCCCCCTTGTCGCCCTTGGAGCGTATCGTTTGGGTGACGGTAGTCAACGGTCCGCGATAAACGGAGCCGGCCCGTGAGGGACGGCCCGGGGCTTTCGACAGGAGAGGCGCCGGTATGACGGCATTCTCGCTCGATGCGGCACAGACCGCCTGGTGCGAGGAACTGCGCACCCTGGCCGGTGAGCGGCTGCGCCCGCTCGCCGAGAAGGGCGAGCCGGGGCACGTCAACCGCCCCCTGCTCACGGCGCTCGGCGAGCTCGGCCTGCTGGACCGGCTGCTCGGCTCCGGCGCCCTCGACCTGTGCCTGCTGCGCGAGTCACTCGCCCGCGGCTGCACGGAGGCCGAGACCGCCCTCGCGCTCCAGGGCCTCGGGACGTACCCGATCGTCCAGGCGGGCACCCCCGCCCACCGCGAGCGCTGGCTTCCCGAGGTCCGTGCGGGCCGCGCCGTCGCCGCCTTCGCGCTCAGCGAGCCGGGGGCGGGGTCGGACGCGGCGGCTCTGGCCCTCGACGCCGCACCCGCGCCCGACGGCTGGCGGCTGACCGGTGAGAAGTGCTGGATCTCCAACGCCCCGGAGGCGGACTTCTACACCGTCTTCGCCCGGACGACCGAGGGTGCCGGAGCGCGCGGGGTCACCGCGTTCCTGGTCCCCGCGGACCGTCCGGGGCTGACCGGCACCGCGCTGGACATGCTCTCCCCGCACCCGATCGGCGCCCTGCGCTTCGACGGTGTCCCCGTCACCCCCGACGACGTGCTCGGCGAACCGGACCGCGGCTTCCGGGTGGCCATGAACACCCTCAACCTCTTCCGGCCCAGCGTCGGCGCCTTCGCCCTCGGCATGGCCCGCGCCGCCCTCGCCGCCACCGTGGAGCACACCGCCACCCGCACCGCGTTCGGCGGGCCGCTGAGCGACCTTCAGGCCGTCTCCCACCAGGTCGCGGAGATGGCCACCCGCACCGAGGCGGCCCGGCTGCTCGTGTACGCGGCCGCCGCGGCGTACGACGCGGGCGAGCCGGGGGTGCCCCGCCGGGCCGCGATGGCGAAGCTGTACGCCACCGAGACCGCGCAGTACGTCGTGGACACCGCCGTCCAACTGCACGGCGCCCGAGCCCTGCGCCGAGGCCATCTGCTCGAACACCTCTACCGGGAGGTCCGCGCCCCGCGCATCTACGAGGGCGCCAGCGAGGTCCAGCGCACCATCATCGCCAAGGAGCTGTACGCGAACCGGGAGCCGTCCGCATGAGCCCGATCCACCGGATCAACCCCGCCGAGCTCTCACCGCCCACCGGCTTCTCGCACGCGGTGACCGCCACCGGCAGCCAACTTGTCTTCCTCGCCGGGCAGACCGCCCTGGACCAGCGGGGCGACATCACCGGGAGCACCCTGCCCGAGCAGTTCACCACCGCGCTCACCAACCTCCTCGGCGCCCTGCGCGCGGCCGGCGGCGCCCCGGCCGACCTGGCCCGGGTCACGGTCTACGCGACGGACGTCGCCGACTACCGGGCCAACGCCGCCGAACTGGGCCGCATCTGGCGCCGGCTGGCCGGCCGCGACTACCCGGCGATGGCCGTCATCGGAGCGGCGCGGCTCTGGGACGAACAGGCACTGGTCGAGATCGACGGGGTGGCGGTCCTGCCCTGACGGCACGAACGCCCCGTCCCGGCCCGGGAACCCGGGCCGGGACGGGACGTCCGCGGCGCGTTCAAAGCGCTCGGCCCGTGATCAGTACGGCTGCACCAGCACGTGCGCCGCACCCGGGATGCCGACCTTCAGCAGCTCGTCCTCCTCGGGCGTCGTCTCGCCGCCCGTCTCCTGCTTGAGCACGGCACGCGACATGGCCTGCACCCACATGGCGCGGGGGCGGCGCCGCGCCTCCCACGCGTCGAGCGCGGCCGCCACGTCCGCCTCGGAGTCCAGCGACTCGGCGAGCACCAGCGCGTCCTCCACGGCCATCGCCGCGCCCTGCGCGATGTGCGGGGTGCTCGCGTGCGCGGCGTCACCGGCCAGGACCACCCGGCCGACGTGCCACGGCTCCTCGACGGTCACCTGGGAGATGCGCGAGTAGACGACCGCCTCCGGTCCGCTGACGGCGGCGAGGGCCTCGGCGACCGGGCCGGAGAACATCGGCAGCCGCTCCTTGAGCTGCTCGTGCGCCTTCTCGGCGTCGGGCCGGAAGTCCTCGGCCTCGGCGAACACCGTTCCCAGGTACATCAGTTCGTCCGTGATCGGGGTGAGCAGTGCCTTGGCGGCCTGGCCCGCGGTGCCCATGACGACACCCTTGACCTGCTCCTGGCGGGGCATGGTGACACGCCAGTTGGCGAAGCCGGTGTACTCCGGCACGTACCGGTCTCCGTACAGCCGGGTGCGCAACGGCGAGCCGATGCCGTCGAAGCCGACGACCAGGTCCCAGCGCGCGGCCGAGCCGTCGGACAGGGCGACGTCCACGCCCTCGCCGTCGTCGGTGAGCTCCGTGATGGTCGCGCCGAAGCGGATCGTCGCCCCGGCCGACGTGGCCGCGGCGCCGAGGATCTGGGCGAGCGCGGGGCGCGGGATGCCGTTGTTCGACGGGGCGTCGCCCATGCGGGGCTGCGGGATCTCGGCCAGGGTGTTGCCGGCCGGGTCGGCGATGGTCAGGACCTCCCATTCGAAGCCCGCCTTGAGGCAGTCGTCGAGGACCCCGATCTCCCGCATGACGTGCAGGGCGTTGGACGGCTGGATGATGCCGACCCCCAGGGCCTCCAGTTCGTCGCGCAGTTCGGCGACCTCGACGGTGTGGCCGCGCCGGGCCAGGGCGGTGGCGAGCGTCAGTCCGCCGATGCCGCCGCCGTGGATCAGGACGCGCAGAGGTGTTGCCATATCGGATCTCTCCAGTGCGGGAAAAGTGCGAGGTGTCGGGGGAGGGGGATCAGCCGGCCGCGACGGGCAGGCTCATCAGGTGGTCCACGAGGGCCAGCAGCACGTCGCGGCCGAAGGGCCGCTCGCGTACGTCGCCTACCAGCAGGGGGACATGCGGATCCAGGTCGAGAGCGGCCCTGATCTCTTCCTGCGTGCGGGTGTTGTGGCCGTGGAAGCAGTTGATCGCCACGACGAACGGGATGTCCCGGCTCTCGAAGAAGTCGATCGAGGCGAAGCTGGTCTCCAGCCGCCGGGTGTCGGCGATCACGACGCCACCGAGGGCCCCGTTGACCAGGTCGTTCCACATGAACCAGAAGCGTTCCTGGCCCGGCGTGCCGAACAGGTAGACGACGAGCTCCGGACTGACCGAGATCCGGCCGAAGTCCAGGGCCACGGTGGTCGTGTCCTTCTGTCCGACACCGGCGAGGTCGTCGACGCCGATGCTGGCCTTGGTCAGGAACTCCTCGGTGCGCAGGGGCGCGACCTCGCTGACGGCGCCCACGAGGGTGGTCTTGCCGACGCCGAAGCCGCCGGCGACAAGGATCTTTACGGCGGCGGGGGCCGCCTGACTGATGGTCATCTTGGCTCAGAGTCTCCCGAGTCCGTCGCGAAGGGCGGCCAGCATTCCCATGTCGGCGCCGCCGGCCGCCCGGGCCACCGAAAGGGGCGCACGGGCGAGCAGCAGGCCCTGGGCGACCAGGTCCGCCAGCAGGATCTTGGTCACCGTGACCGGGAGGTTGAGGTCCGCGGAGACCTCGGCGACGGCGGCAGGGTGCCGGCAGCGGTCCAGGATCATCCGGTGCTCCGGCTGGAGCCTGCCCGGATGGACCGCCGCGCCGTGCCCGTCCCGGGGGTCGTTCGCGGTGGTCAGCACGGTGATGAGGGTCAGGTCGTCCCGCTCGGGCGCGGTCCGGCCACGGGTGATGGTGTACGGGCGCACCATGGTGCCCGCCCCGTCCTCCCCGTCCGCCCAGCCCTCATCGGCCTCCTCGTCCTCCCAGGGCGGGGTCACGGGCGCGGCCCGTCCCCGCCGCCGAAGGCGTTGAAGTCGTTCCGCACGGGAGTGGTGAGCTTCTGGCCGACCTGCTGGACGAGGTTGTGCATGGCGAGCGACATGATCTCGGCGTCCACCTCCTGGGAGGCGACGACGGCCAGATGGGTGCCCTGGGCGGCCGAGATGATGAAGAGCCACAGATCCGACAGCTCGACGATCACCTGGTGCACGCCACCACCGTTGAAGAGCTGGCCCACACCGCGGGCCAGGCTCTGCTGGCCGGTGCAGATGGCGGCCAGCCGCTCGGCGTCGGACCGCTCGACGGTGCGCGAGTGGCTCACCACCAGGCCGTCGTCGGAGAGCAGCACGGCATTGAGGGTCTCGGCCACCGAGTCCACCAGACCGTCGAGCAGCCAGTCGAGGTCCTGGTGAGTGGCGGTTGTGCGTGTCATGGCCGTTCTTCTCTCGTGGGGAGGGGTGCGGGAGGGGCGGGCTGCGTCGGCGGCTCGTCGGTCGCGCGGGCGGCGCGGGACCGACGCTGGAAGGCTCCGATGGCGGCACCGGCGCGGCGGGGGGCCGGCCGGGGCACCGGGGTCTCGGACCGGCTCGGCGGCTGAGGCGCGGCAGGCCCGGAGGCCGGGTCGATCCGCAGTTCGTCCGCGAGGCTGGCCTGTCGTACCCGGCGCGGCAACGGGGGTTCCGCGGCGGGTGCCGCCGGCAGCGCGGGCCGCCCCGGCCCGCTCTCCCGGCCGGTCGTGCCCGCAACCGGGGGTGCCGGATGGTCGGGTTCGGCCACCGGCAGCCGCCCCGGATGTCCGGCGGCCGGTTCCGGCTGCCGGGGCCCGGGGACCGGGAAGCCGGTCCGGTCGGGGACGCCCGCCCCGTACGGTCCCGGGAGCGACTGGTGCGCAGTCATGTACGGCTCCTCGGGCGTCCGGTAGGGCTGGTGCGGAACCGGGTACTGGCCTTCGGCCTTCATGTACGGCTCCTCGGCACCGGCGTACGGGTCCTGGGGGGAGCCGCCGTACGCGGACCCGCCCCGGTTGCCGTACCCGTTCGGTTCCGCGCCGCCGTACGGGGACGCCGGCGCGCCGAGGTCGTACGTACTCCCCGTCGTGCCTCCGGCGTAGGGCGTGTACGCGGTCCCCAGGTTACCGAACAGGTCGTCGGCGGGGGCCGGCTGCGGCTGCTCCTCCCGGTCGGGGAAGGGCTCGTCCGCCACCGTGTACGGCGCACCGGTGGTCTCGAACGGTGCGCTCGCGGCGTGCAGTGCCGTGACCCCGGCGAGCGCCTGACCGCGACCGCGGCTGGGCAGTGCGTCGGCGTCGCGGGTCGGGGCGGGGACCGGGGCCGGTTCGGCGCCCATGTCCTCGGGGGACGGCACGGCCACCGGACCCGAGTGCGGACCGGGGACGGTGAGCGCGTCGGGGACGAGCACGACGACCCGGGTGCCGCCGAAGGCCGAGTGACGGAACTCCACCCGCAGGCCGTGCTGGTCGGCGAGGCGAGCGATCACGTACAGACCGAGCCGGATGTCGTCGGAGTGCGCCAGCACGTCCATCCGGGGCGGCCTGTTCATCAGCTCGTTGGCCTCGGCGAGCTGGTCCTCCTCCATGCCGAGCCCGCGGTCCTCGACCTCGATGGCCAGGCCCCGGCTGACCCGGGCAGCCCTGACCTCGACGGGACTGGGCGGCTTGGAGAAGGTGAGGGCGTTCTCGATCAGCTCCGCCAGCACATGGGAGACCGGGCCGACGGCCCGCTCCGAGAGCCATGGCGCGCCGTCCAGATCGAGCACCACGCGCCGGTAGTCCTGCACTTCGCCCTGGGCGGAGCGCATGACGTCCAGCAGCGGTACGGGCTTGCGCCAGCGCCGGTGCGGGGAGCCGCCCGCGAGGATCACGAGGTTCTCCTCGTAGCGCCGGAGGCGGGCGGTGAGGTGGTCGAGGTCGAAGAGGCCGTCCAGCACCTCGGGGTCCTCGTGCTTGCGCTCCAGCTCGTCCAGCTTCTTCAGCTGCTGGCCGATCAGCTGCTGGGTGCGGCGCGCGATGCGCTGCAGCAGCCGCTCGAAGCCGCGGTGCTGGTCGGCCTGTTTGACGGCGGCCTGAAGCGCACTGGTGCGTGCCAGGTCGAGCGCGTCACCGAGCTGGGTCAGCTCGTCGGACTTGCTGTCGGCCTTGCGGTCGTGCCCGATGGCACGGGCCTCGGCCTCGACATCGATGCGTTCGCCCTTGGAGAGCCGCTCGACGACGTCGGGCAGCGACTTCTCCAGTTCCTCGGCGCGCTCCTGCAGCCGGCCGATCCGGCGGCGCAGGTTGCGGGTGAGGCGCCAGGTGATCCAGATGACCGCGACGACGGCGAGCAGGCCGACGACCGTGGTGATCACGATCCGGATCAGCAGGGAGATGACACTGTCCTTGCCGTTCGCGACGACCAGATCGGTGCGGTGCTCCATGAGCTTGACCAGTTGGGGCGTGACCTCGTCCATCGCGCCGCGCCAGGTCTTCTCCTGGGCACCGAGGCGCACGAAGCCGGAGCTGTCCGGATCGGCGGGCCGCAGCACCTCGGTCTCCACCTGGGTCTTGGTCTTCCAGGCCGAACTGGCCGCGATCTCCTCCCACATGGCCTTCTCGTCCGCCGGAAGGTAGGGGACGACCTTCGTGGCGTACTGGAAGGACTGGCCGGAAACGGCCTGCCGCACCTCCTGGAGGTCCTCCGTGCTCAGCTTGCCCTGGGGCCAGCCACGGGCCAGCAGCGCGTCCGAGCGCGAGATCATCTCCTTGGCCCAGAACAGGTCGACCAGCGGCTGCGAGAGCGTGGTGATCTGGCCGTTGTCCACATGGCTGAGCGCGGTGAAGAGCTTCAGGTCGACGGAGATCAGGTCCGTGTAGTAGCGGTACACGGCCTTCTGCTGGTCGTTGTCGCCCTCGTCGACGAGGGTGCGCTGCGCCGGGAGTTGGGTGATCGCCGTCCGTGCCTGGACGACCGCCTCCCGGACCTCGTCGGGGGCGTCGTCGGTGGCGATGTCGGAGAGGGACTGGAAGCCGGCGATCGCTTCGTCGGTGAGCCCGCGCTGCTTGCGCAGTGCGTCGGTGACACCTCCGTGCCTGGCCAGAGCCTCGGCGCTGAGCCGCCGTTCCTCCTGCAGGTTGTAGTAGACGATGTTGGACGGCTGGCCGGCCTTCTGGGCCAACTGCCCCTGGGCTGCCTGCCTCTGGAAGTCGAGCAGAGTCTGACCACTGGTGACGGCCCAGAGGGCGGCCAGTGCTACACCGGGGACGATGGCCAAGACGAGCAGGGCCGTCCGCAGCGACATTGTGGTCGAGTCGCTCCGCCGTGACGCGCGCGTGCGCAGGGCATGCTCCTTGACGTGATGCCAGCCTCGCGACTGGCCAAATCCGTTGGAAACTTCGACAGATAGATATTAGTCACACTGCAAAAAAGGAAAGGAAGCGGGCTCACATGTGCAACACCGATCACTCACAGAATCACCATCAACGCGCGGAGCTGTCCGGAAAGTGACGTTACGGCGTCGGCTGCACGGGGCGGTCGCGTCGATGAGGGGAGGCGTGGGGGAGTCCGCACGGGAACGGGGATGACGGCCCATCACCGCCCGGTGCGTCAGACGCCGTCGCCCGCGTCCGTGTGTATCCGTGCCCATGTGTCCACACTCGTCGGCTCCACTCCCGCCCGTCCGTCCGGGGCGGGTCGGAGGAGGGTCGGCCGCAACTGATCCCAGTGCGCGGCAGCGGGCGCGGCGCGCCGTACGGGTGAAGCGGGGCCGGGGATATATCTGTACTTAGTGCTCATTGTCTGTTCTGTGCCTTCTCGTGCCACACCCCCCGGTGCCGCGACCGGTCGCGCGGCGACCTCCGGTGCCGTGTCCCGTCGTGCGGAGACCGCGACCACCACAGTGCCCGTGACCCGCCGTGCCGTGATCCGCCGTGCGGCAGACCCTCGTGCCGCATCGCCCGGTGCGGCACGGGTGGCAGGGCCCCGGGCCTCCTCGCCGGACGGGCGCGGGGCACGCCGCGAGGCCGCATGACCGCGCTCGTCATCTGCCACTTCGTCCTCGCCGCGTGCGCCCGCCCGCTGGTGCGGTGGCTCGGCGCGCGCGCCTTCGTGGTCCTCGCGCTGCCTCCCGCAGCCACCACCTGCTGGGCGTTCGCCCAGTGGGACACCGCCGCCTCGGGCGCCTCGGTCAGCTGGTCGTGGACCTGGATCCCCGCGTACGACGTCTCCGTCGCCCTGCGCCTGGACGCGCTCGCCGAACTCATGGTGCTGCTCGCGGCGGGCGTCGGCACGCTCGTCCTGCTCTACTGCGCCTCCTACTTCAGCGACGACACCCCGCGACTGGCGGGATTCGCGGGAAACCTGCTCGCCTTCGCCGGTGCCATGCTCGCCCTCGTCCTCAGTGACGACCTGATCTCGCTCTATGTGTTCTGGGAGCTGACCACGGTCTTCTCCTACCTGCTGATCGGATTCGACAGCGAGCAGCGGCACAGCCGTCGCTCCGCACTCCAGGCGCTCACCGTCACCACCTTCGGCGGACTGGCCATGCTGGTCGGCTTCCTGATCATCGGTCAGGTGGCGGGCACCTACCGCGTCTCCGCGATCGTCGCCGACCCGCCAGGAGCGAGCCTCGCCGTCTCCGTGGCCGTGGTCCTGATCCTGTGCGGTGCCCTGTCGAAATCGGCGATCTGGCCGTTCAGCCTCTGGCTCCCGAACGCCATGGCCGCGCCCACACCCGTCAGCGCGTACCTGCACGCCGCGGCCATGGTCAAGGCCGGCGTCTACCTGGTTGCCCGGCTGGCTCCCGGCTTCGCCGACGTACCCGTCTGGCGGCCCGTCGTGATGATCCTCGGCGCCGCGACGATGCTGCTCGGCGGCTGGCGGGCCCTGCGGCTCCACGACCTGAAGCTCGTCCTGGCCTACGGCACCGTCAGCCAGCTCGGCTTCCTCACCCTGCTCGCCGGCGTCGGCAACCGCGATGCGGCGCTGGCCGCCGCCGTCATGATCCTCGGTCACGCCCTGTTCAAGGCGCCGCTGTTCCTCGTCACCGGCATCGTCGACCACGCCGCGGGCACCAGGGACCTGCGCAGACTCTCCGGCGTGGGGCGGTCGCTGCCGCACGTGTGCGCCGTCGCCGTGATCGCCGCCGCCTCCATGGCCGCACTGCCCCCGCTGCTCGGCTTCGCCGCGAAAGAGGCCGCCTTCGACGCGTTGATGCACGGCGACACCGCGGACCGCTGGGCGCTGGCCGTCACGGTGGCGGGCTCGATGCTGACCGTCGCGTACACCGTCCGCTTCGTCTGGGGCGCCTTCTGGCGCAAGCCCGGTGTCGCCGACACCCCGGTCCACCGGGTCGGCTGGGCCTTCCTCACCCCGCCCGGCCTGCTCGCCGCCTGCGGACTGGTGCTGGGCCCCGGCGTCGGGTGGACCGACCGGCTGCTGAGCGCGTACGCCGACTCCTTCCCCGCCTCCGCCCACCCGTACCACCTCGCGCTCTGGCACGGCTGGGGCACCGCGCTGCTGCTGTCGGCCGTCGCCACGGCGGGCGGTGCGGTGCTCTTCGCCGCGCGCGGCCCGGTCACCCGCCTCTCCCGGCGGATCGCCTGGCCGACCGCGGACAGCGTCTTCGGCCATCTGCTGCTCGGCCTCGAACGGCTCTCGCTCCAGATCACCGGTTTCGTCCAGCGCGGCTCGCTCTCCGTCTACCTCGCCACCACCCTGCTCGTGATGCTCGCCGGCCAGCTCGCCGTGCTCGGCGCCGACCGGCCCTGGCGCGGCGCTCCGGCACCGCGGCTCTGGGACGTACCGCTGCAGGGCGCCGTCGCGGCGCTGACCTGTGCGGCGGCGCTCTTCTGCCTGACCGTCAGGCGGCGCATGAAGGCCGTGGTGCTGGCCGGACTCACCGGATACGGGACCGCGTTGCTCTTCGTCGTCCAGGGTGCACCGGACCTGGCGCTCACGCAGTTCTGCGTGGAGACCGTGTCGATGATCGTGTTCGTGCTCGTGCTGCGGCGGATGCCGGTGCACTTCCAGGAGTCGATGAGCACCTGGCGGCGTGCCGTCCGCATCCCGGTGGCGCTGGCCGCAGCGGCCACCCTGAGTGTGGTGGTGTGGGTCGCGGCGGCCGCGCGCACCGCGGAACCGGCGGGCGCCGCCATGGTCGAGGAGACCGCGCACCACGGCCTCAAGGACGTGGTGGCCACGATCCTGGTGGACCTGCGGGCCTGGGACACGATGGGGGAGTCCGCCGTTCTGGCCGCCGCGGCGATCGGCGTGACGAGCCTGATCTACCTGCACCGCCGCGCCGAGGGAGCGGCGGCGCCGCCCGAGCTGCAGGGACTCACCGCCTGGTCGGACACCACGACCCGGCTGACGGGACTGCCGCACGGCGACGAAGGAGCGCCGGAGCGCAGCTGGCTGGCGGCCGGCGCCACGCTCGCCCCCGAGCACCGCTCCGTCGTGTTCGAGGTGGTGGCCCGGCTGCTGTTCCACCCGATCCTGGTGCTCTCGGTCTATCTGCTGTTCTGCGCCGAGAACATGCCGGGCGGCGGATTCGTCGCCGGACTGGTCGCCGGGGTCGCGCTGATCACCCGCTACCTGGCGGGCGGCCGCTTCGAACTCGCCGAGGCCGCGCCCCTGCAGCCCGGACTGTTCACGGGCCTCGGCCTGTTCCTGTCCACCGGAGTGGCCCTGCTCGGCCTCACCGACGGCACGGTCCTGCACGCCTGGACCCACCACGGACACCTCCCGCTGATCGGCGACTACCACTTCGGTACCCCGGTGATCTTCGACTGCGGGGTCTATCTGCTGGTCCTGGGCGTGGTGCTGGACATCGTGCGGGCCCTCGGAGCCAAGGTCGACCGCCAGATCGAGCGCGCCGCCGCCGAGCAGGCGGCCGCAGGGCGCGAGGCCGGCCCCGCCCCCGAAACGGGAGGCGCCACCCCATGACCGTCAGCGCCTCGCTCCTCGCCACCGCCGCGGTCCTGTGCGCGGTCGGCGGCATCCTCATGCTCACCCGTCCCCTCACCCGGATCCTGCTGGGCGCGGTGATCGCGGGCAACGGCATCAACCTGCTCGTCCTGTCCGCCACCGGATCGGCCGGCCGCGAACCCCTGCTCTACGGCGTCGACCTGAGCCGGGTCACCGACCCGCTGCCCCAGGCCATCGCCCTCACCGCGATCGTCATCACGCTGGCCACCACCGCGTTCCTCCTCGCCATGGCCTACCGCAGCCACCAGCTGACCGGCACGGACGAGGTGCACGACGACGACGAGGACCGGCGCATCGTGCTGCGCGCCGAGGTCCTGGGGGAGCGCGACGAACTGCGCCAGCAGTACCGGGCCGAGTCCGAGCGCACGGCCGAGGCCCGCCGCCGCTACCGCGAGGAGCGCCGCCGCCTGCGGGCCAGACTGCGCGCCGACCGCGCCCTCCAGGCCCGCGGCCGGGACGCGAGCGGGGACCTGTGGCACGACGTCCTGGGCGCGGACCCGGAGGACTACGCGGCGCAACAGTCCGCTCAGGGGCCCGAGACCCCCACCGCCCCCGACGACGCGAACCGAGGAGACACCGGGTGAACGCACTCGTCCCGCTGCCGGTGCTGCTGCCGCTCTGCGCCACCGGCCTGAGCCTCGCCTTCGGCACCCGGCTCAAACAGTTCCAGCGCTTCATCAGCGTCGCCGTACTCACCGCCGTACTGGGACTCTCCGTCGCCCTGATAATCGGCGCCGACACGAACGGCCCGCTCACCGTGCACCTCGGCGACTTCGCCCCGCCGCTCGGCATCACCCTGGTCGCGGACCGGCTCTCCGGACTGATGCTGACCGTCTCCTCGGCCGTCACCCTCTGCGTCCTCGTCTACTCCCTGGGCCAGGGCATGGCCGACCGGGACGAGGAGACACCGGTCGCCGTCTTCCACCCCGCCTACCTGATCCTGGTCGCCGGCGTCTCCTGCACCTTCCTCGCCGGTGACCTCGTCAACCTGTACGTCGGCTTCGAGATCATGCTGGTCGCCAGCTTCGTCCTGCTCACCCTCGGCGGCACCGGCCCGCGGATCCGGGCGGGCTCCACGTACGTGATCATCTCCCTGTTCTCCTCGATGCTCTTCCTCACCGCCATCGCCATGACGTACGCGGCCACCGGCACCGCCAACTTCGCCCAGCTGGCCGGCCGCCTCGCCGGACTCCCGCTGGGCGTCCAGACCCTGATCCAGGCGATGCTGCTGACCGTCTTCGCCATCAAGGCCGCGGTCTTCCCCCTCGCCGCCTGGCTCCCCGACTCCTACCCGACCGCGCCCGCCCCCGTCACCGCGGTCTTCGCCGGGCTGCTGACCAAGGTCGGCGTCTACTGCATGCTGCGTACCGAGACCCTGCTCTTCCCCGGCAACCGGCTCGGCGACCTGCTGATGACCGCTGCACTCGCCTCGATGGTCGTCGGCATCCTGGGCGCCGTCGCACAGACCGACCTGAAGAGGCTGCTCTCCTTCACCCTCATCAGCCACATCGGCTACATGGTCTTCGGGATCGGCCTCGCCACCCGGCAGGCGTACGGCGGCGCCATCGTCTACGTCGTCCACCACATCACCGTCCAGACCACGCTGTTCCTGGTGGCCGGACTGATCGAACGCCGGGGCGGCACCACCGAGCTGACCCGGCTGGGCGGCCTCGCCAGAGCCGCTCCGCTGCTGGCCGTCCTCTTCTTCGTACCCGCGATGAACCTGGCCGGCATCCCCCCGCTCTCCGGCTTCATCGGGAAGCTCGGACTCATGCGGGCCGGTGTCGCCGACGGCAGCGTCTGGGCCTGGATCCTCGTCATCGGGTCCACGGCGACCAGCCTGCTCACCCTGTACGTGATGGCCAAGGTCTGGAACCTCGCGTTCTGGCGGGCCGCACCTCCCGGCCAGGCCGCGGACGGCACGGTCCTGGAGTCGGACGACGACAGTGGCGACGACGACAGCGACGAGGGCCCGGACCGGATGCCCGGCACCGGCGACGAAGGGGTACGCCCCCGCCACGAGCCGGCCGGGCGCGCGGTCGCGGCCACCCTCCACGGCCATGCCGTCACCACCACGACCAAGCTGCCGCACCTGATGATCTGGGCCACCGCCGCCACGGTCGCACTGGGCCTCGCCTTCACCGTGTTCGCCGGACCGCTGACCTCGTACACCGACCGGTCGGCCGCCGAACTCATCGCGCGCGTCCCCTACATCGAGGCGGTGCTCGGCCGGTGAAACGCCTGATCACGTTCCCCTACCGGAACAAGAACCTGCCACCCCTCAGCCTGGAGTTCGGCACCCGCCGGCCGCGTGTCCTCGACCTCCCGCTGATCGCCTGGCTCACCGTCATCTGGGTCCTGCTCTGGTCCAGCCTGAACTGGGCCAACGTGCTCACCGGTGTGGTGGTCGCGGTGGTCGTCTGTCTGGCCTTCCCCCTGCCGCAGGTCGATCTGGGGCTGCGGCTGCACCCCTGGGGCATCCTGCGGCTGGCCGCCTATCTGCTCTACGACATGTACACCTCCGGCGTGAAGGTGACCCGGCAGATCTTCGCGGACCACCCCCACCGGCCCGCCGTCATCGCCGTGCCCCTGCGCTGCCGCTCGGACCTGATGCTCACCGCGACCGCCGTGGCGGTGTCGAACGTGCCGGGCGGCTCGGTCGTCGAGGTGCGCCGTGCCACCGCCACCGTCTTCGTGCACGTCCTCGACGCGGACCGGCCCGCCGAACTGGTCGCGGCGCGGCGTTCCGTATGGCGCATGGAGGAACTGACCGTCCGGGCCTTCGGCACCCGCGACGAGATCGACCGGGTCGCCGGGCCGCCCCCGTCCGCACCGCACACCGGCGAGCGGCCGGGAGACCAGGAGGAGGGCGCATGAGCGCACCGGAGACCGTCGACCGGGTCCTGCTGACCGCGGCCGTCGTGCTGATCGTCGTCGCCGGGGCGGGTCTGCTGCTCCGTATCCGGCGCGGTCCCTCGATGCTGGACAGGGCGCTCTCACTGGATGTCTGCGCGGCGCTCATCATCGCCGGGCTCGGCGCCAAGTCGGCCTTCGCGCGGGACCCGTTCTACTTCCCGATCATGCTGGTGCTGGCCTTCCTCGGCTTCACCGGATCGGTCGGCATCGCGCGCTTCATCGCGGTACGCGACCGGCCGCCGGGCCGCCCCGGCACGGACGGCGACCGGCGGAACGGCAAGGAGGCACCGTGAGTCTCTGGCTTCAGATCGCCGACACGGCGGGCGCGGTCCTGGTGCTGATCGGCGCGGCCGTCTGCCTGCTCGGCGTGATCGGCATGCTGCGGCTGCCGGACGTCCTGTCCCGCAGCCACGCGGCGACCAAGCCGCAGTCCCTGGGCCTGCTGCTGGTGCTGGCCGGGGTCGCGCTGCGGCTGCGCAGCGGCATGGACCTCGCGACGCTGGCACTGATCGGCTTCTTCCAGCTGATGACGGGACCGGTGGCAGCGCACCTGGTCGCGCGCTCCGCGTACCGCACGGGCCAGATCGACCACAGCGAGCTGCTCTTCGACGAACTCGACGAGCAGCTCACCGAGGAGAGCTGAGCCGGTCCGTACTGCGGGCGCTTCGTGCTGAGCCCGTCAGTACTGCGGGCGCATCGCGCTGCGCCCGGCGGCGGACAGCAGGGAGCCGATCGCGATCCCGATGACGAGATACAGCGCCGCCGAGCCGATCCTGGCGTCCAGCGGGGCGGAGGTGGTGAAGGGCAGCAGCACCATGACGGCGGTGGCGAGCGAGACGATCCACACGAAGAACGTGCCCGGCTGCGGTGTCGCCAGCATGAGCACGTGCAGCAGAGCCGTGGCCACCAGGGCGGCGAGCGCCGCGCCCGTGGCCAGCACCCCGGTCGAGGCGTCGCCCATCGCACCGTCACCTTCCGGCGCGAAGACGGGAATCCCCAGCACACCGCGGATCAGCAGCACCCCGACGACGGCGGTGAGCGCGGCCACGACGGCGGTCATGGCACCGCCCGCCCACAGCCGTCCCGCGTCGACACGGGGGGCCTGCGGCCGGGGCCGGTTCTGGGGCGGTACGTATCCGGTCCGCTGCGACTGCCACTCGTAACCGTCCTGTGGGTCCATGACAGACCTCTCCCCTCGCTCGACCGAATCCCGATCGTCGAACGGCCGCCGCGGAACGGCGACCGGCGTGGCCCGAACAGGTGACGCGGGTGGGGCGGACCCCGGGGCGGCCGGGGGACGGGCGGGTGTCTGCCCCCGGGGGTGCCTCGGCTACTCCCGTTCGGCCGCGTCGTCCTGGGGCCCGCGGAGCTTGCTGAGGCCGAGACCGATGTCGCGTCCGCGTCCGCCGTTGGCCAGGCCGTCCTCCATCACCTCGGCGAGGAGGGCGAGGGCGTCGACCACCCTGGCCCGGTCCTCGCCGAGACCGGCCAGCAGTTCCGCCTCGGTGGTGAGCTGGAGCGGGAACATCCGGTCGATCGCCTGCTTTCCCGACTCCGTGATCGTCACGAATGCGGCGCGCCGGTCGGCGGGGTTCGGAGTGCGTTCGATGTGGCCGCGCTTCTCCAGCTTGGCCAGCGTCTTGCTGACCCCGGCGCGCGACATCCCCATGTTGTCGGCCAGCCGGCGGGCGATGGCCGGCTCGGTCGCGTGGCGGAGCGGGATGAGCAGATCGGCCTCGGGAATGGTCAGGGGAGCGCCCTCGTAGACCGGCTCCAGGGCACGGTCGAAGAGCGCGGACACCTGCTTGACGAGGCCCACGACCTCCATGGCGGAGGCGTCGAGCCCAGGATTGTGACGGACCCAGTCGTCGCGGACACCATCGGGATGGGACTGCACCAGCACTCCTTTGTTAACCAGTGAACCATCAGTTATCTTTCTGTTCATGCTATCCCCTTCCCCCGCCTCCGACGAGGCGGTGTCCCGGGCTGCCCGGACCTCGTCCGGCCCGCAGCCGTCAGCCCCGTCCGTCTCCCCCCGGCAGGCCGGTGCGCTGATCGCCGTACTGGGCGCGCTCACCGCCGTGGCCCCGCTGGCCACCGACATGTACGTGCCCGGATTCCCCTCGATGGGCACCACGCTGCACGCGAGCAGTCCGGCCGTGCAGCTCACGCTGACGTCCTTCCTGGTCGGCATGGTCGTGGGCCAGCTGCTGATCGGCCCGCTGAGCGACGGCTGGGGCCGCCGCAGGCTCCTGCTCGCCGGATCGGCCGGCTTCGTCCTCTTCTCCCTGCTGTGCGCCCTCGCACCGAACGTGGAACTGCTCACCGCCGGCCGCTTCCTCCAGGGGTTCGCCGGTGCGGCCGGCATGGTGCTCGCCCGCGCGGTGATCACCGACTGCTTCCGCGGGGCGGACGTACCCCGCTACTTCGCGCTGCTCTCGCAGATCCTCGGCATCGCGCCGATCGCCGCGCCCGTCATCGGCGGCGCGGTCCTGTCGCTCTCGACCTGGCGTGCCGTCTTCGTCGTCCTCGCCGTTCTCGGCGCGCTGCTGGTGTTCGCCGTAGTGAAGAAGGTCCCCGAGACGCTGCCGCCCGAACGCCGGCACGGCGGAGGGCTCGGCGGCACCTTCCGCACCATGGGCACGCTGCTCAAGCACCGCGCCTTCATGGGGTACGTCCTGGTGCTCGGCTTCACCTCGGCGGCCCTGTTCGCCTACATCAGCGGCTCCAGTTTCGTCTTCCAGAACGTGCACGGTGTGTCGCCCACCGCCTATTCGCTGATCTTCGCGTCGAACGCCGTGGGCATGCTGATCGCCGGAGTCACCTTCGCGCGGCTCTCCGTTCGGGTCCGGCTGAACACGCTCCTGGTCGCCGGGCTCGGCATCTCCGGCATCGGAGCCGTGGCCCTGCTCGTCCTCCCGCCGGTGGCGGGGGAGAACCTGGCCGTCAGCTGGATCTGCCTCTTCGTCGCCATCTCCGGCATCGCGGTGATCTTCCCCTCGACCATGAGCATCGGCCAGAGCCTGGGCCGCAGCGCACCGGGTGCCGCCTCGGCGCTCATCGGCGGACTCCAGTTCCTGTTCGGCGCCGCGGCCTCGCCCCTCGTCGGCCTCTTCGGCGAGGACAGCGCGACTCCCATGGCTGCCGTCATTCTCATCTCCCTCGCCCTGGCGGGCGTCTGCCTCGTTCTGCTCGCGCGGCCGTGGCTGAGTCACGGCGAGGTCGTCCCCGAGCCGGTCGGAAGCGACAGGGCCTGACGGGCGGCGCACCCTGCCCGCGCTGTTCCGGGCCCAACGGTGTTCCCGTAGCCTCTGCCCGCACGGTGACGACAGCGCGCGGGAGGAACCAGTGGACGACAACCGAATGAGGGCACGCGAGTTGGGCCTGCCCCTCACCGGCGAAACCGGCCCCTGGAACGCGATCACGGATGTCCCCGGCGTCGAGGTGGGCTATGTGACCCTCTGCGAGGGCGACGACGTACGCACCGGAGTCACCGCCCTCCTCCCGCGCGGCAGGGACGGCGTGGGCACGCCCTGCTCGGCCGGCTGGCACTCGTTCAACGGCAACGGCGAGATGACCGGCACCGCCTGGATCGAGGAGAGCGGATCGCTCGCCGTCCCCGTGGTCATCACCAACACCTACGCGGTCGGCCCGGTCCACCGCGGCGTCGTCGAATGGGTGCGCGCCAACCGCCGCGACATGGCCCCCGAGTGGCTGCTGCCGGTGGTCACCGAGACCTGGGACGGCCACCTCAACGACATCCACGGCGCGGCGGTGGAGCCCCGCCACGCGGCGGACGCCATCGAGGCGGCGTCCTCGGGACCGGTCGAGGAGGGGTGCGTCGGCGGCGGTACGGGCATGCGCTGCTACGGCTTCAAGGGCGGCTCGGGGACCGCTTCGCGGGTGGTGGACCACGGCGAGGACCGCTACACCGTGGGCGCCTTCGTGCAGGCCAACTTCGGCGCACGGCGCGAACTGGTGGTGGCCGGAGTCCCGGTGGGCCGCGAACTGCCCGACGGGCCCGGGCCGGAGCCGGACGGCGAGCGCCAGGTCCCGCCCGGGGCCGGCTCGGTGATCGTGGTCGTCGCCACCGACGCACCCCTGCTGCCGGGCCAGTGCAAGGCGCTGGCACGGCGGGCGACCCTCGGCCTCGCCCGCACCGGTACCACAGGCAGCCACTTCTCCGGCGACATCTTCCTGGCCTTCTCCACGGCCAACTCGGGCGCCCTGACCAGTACGTTCCCCGAGGACGACGGCAGCGCCCCGTACGAGTCCATGCGTTTCGTGCCATGGGGCCGGATGGACCGCTTCTACGGCGCGGTGGTCGAGTCCGTGGAGGAGGCGGTCCTCAACGTGCTCACGGGCGCGCACGCGATGACCGGCCGCGCCGGGCATCACGTCCCGGCGCTGCCGCTGGACCGGGTGTCCGAACTACTGGCGGCGCGGGGCGTCGGCGGCGCGGCGCGGACGGTGAGCTGATCCGGGCGTTCCGCGCGGAGATGACAGCCGGCAGCCGGTGAACACGGCCCGGACGAGTCCCCGCGCTCGCCCCGGTGGCATGGGCGCCGGCACGTGCGTGGCAGGGGGGCAGGTGGTACGTACGTCCTGACCGGCCCGGCGCCATGGCCCGGGTCCGTCGCGCCGGCCCGGCCCCGCACTGGGGCGCGTATCGAGTCGTGATCATTCCGTGAGAGTCGAACTAGGTCTGAGTCCGGTCACCTGCTTCGAAACGTCCCAGTCGCGACCTGCGAAGATGACACCATGCTGCAGGTATGTCTCAACGGCGCTCGAAGCCGCGCCGAGTGTTCCCATCTCCCGGTGACCCCCGACGAACTGGCGACAGCTGCCCGTGAGGCTGTCGCCGCCGGCGCCGAGGACATCCATCTGCACCCCAAGGACCGCGACGGCCGGGACACGCTGGACGCCGCCGCCGTCGCCGCCGCTCTCAACGCGGTCCGGGCCGCAGTCCCGGGCGTCCCCGTCGGGGTCACCACCGGCGCGTGGGCCACGGCGGACCCTCAGGCCCGCGCTGCGCAGGTCCGGGACTGGAACGTGCTCCCCGACCACGCCTCCGTCAACTGGCATGAGGACGGCGCAACCGACGTGGCCGCGGCCTTGCTGGATCGGGAGGTCGGTATCGAAGCCGGCATCTACTCCGGTACTCCCGCGGCGCGACGGTTCCTGGACTGGCCCGAATCCCACCGAGTCCTGCGCATCCTGGCCGAGATCACCGAGACCGCCCCGCAAGATGCGGTCCACACCGCTGCCGGACTGCTGGGCGAACTCGGATCAGCCGCCACGCCAGTCCTCCTGCACGGCGAAGAAGGCGCTGCCTGGCCCATCCTCCGCCTCGGGGCCTCCCGCGGCCTGGGCATCCGAATCGGCCTGGAAGACGTGCTCCACCTTCCCGATGGCACTCCTGCCCCGGACAACGCCGCCCTCGTCCGCGTGGCCCGCGAGACCATCGAGCACTCGCGCAGGGTACGCCTCGGCCAGTCGTGATCACGTGCTCCGCGTGAGCTCTTCGACCCAGATCGTGGAGGCGTGGAGGTGGAGGCCGGCCTGGTAGCTCTCGGGGGTCTTGTCATAGCGGGTGGCAATGCCGCGCCAGGCTTTCAGCTTGTTGATCAGGCGCTCGACGGTGTTCCTCGCCTTGTAGAGCTCAGCGTCGTGACCGACCGGGCGGCCGCCCCGGCTGCCCTTCTTCTTCCGGTTGGCGGCCTGGTCCCTCTTCACCGGGATGACGGCCTTGATCCGGCGTTCGCGCAGGTAGGAGCGGTTACCGCGGGAGGAGTACGCCTTGTCCCCGGCGACCGCATCCGGCCGGGTGCGCGGACGCCCGAGGGGGCCGCGCACCCGGATCTTCTGCAGCACGGGGATGAACTGAGGGCTGTCGGCGGCTTGTCCGGTGGTCAGGATGATCGCCAGTGGGCGGCACTTGCGGCCGACGGCGACGTGGACCTTGCTGGTCTGCCCGCCGCGCGAGCGTCCCAGCCGCGCGGCCTTCAGTCGGACCCTGTGCCGACGCCGGATGCGTCTTCGTTCTTCGCGGGCGGGGTCGCTTTCGGTGTCATGTCCGGCTTGTCCTTCCGTGCTACCCCCTTTTGGCGGGCCTTCTCCTCCTCTGCGGCGGCCTTCTCCAAGGCGGCCAGGACTTCGTCGTCCAGGTGCATCCCGGCGGCGTCGTGGTGGGCGCGGGCTGTGGTGGAGTCCACGCTGACCAGCCACAAGCCCACCTCGCCCCTCTTGGCGGCCTCGGCGATCAGGCCCTCCATCAGGGCCTCGAAGACCCCGGCGTCCCGCCATTGGCGGAAACGGTTGTGGACGGTGGGTCAGGGGCCGAACTCGGACGGCATCTCCCGCCACTGCCCGCCCGGCCCGAACCGCCAGATCACCCCCTCGAACTGCTGCCGCAGCCGCTCGGGGTACGGGCCGCACCTGCCTGTCGGTAGATACGGCGCGATGAACTCCCGTTCCACATCGCTCAGTTGCGCTCGCGTCATGAAAGCGATCCATCAGTAGGCCCGGCACCGCGCGGGAGAGTCCCACGGATTGATCACGACTCGATACAAGCCCTAGCGCCGCGCCAGCCAGTCCGCGATCTCGTCCACCACCGTGACGTCGACGTGACCCGGCCGGGCGTACTGGGCGGGGGCGGACGGCTCCCGGCCGCCGAAGAAGAAGTGGTCGGCGTCCGGATGGACCCGGATCACCACGTCGGGCCGCTCCGCCAGTGCCCGCTGCCAGTGCGTCAGGTCGTCGGCGACGGTCACCTGGTAGTCCCGGCCGCCCTGAAGGATCAGCATCGGGCAGGAGAGTCCCGCCGCCGTGGCCACCGGATCGTAGGTCCGCAGGTCGAGCCAGTACGAGCCGGAGAAGCCGAAGGGCAGCAGCTCCGACGGTGTGTCGGGCCCGAGACCGGGGTCCGCCACCAGAGCCGCCTGCCGGGTGAGCGCCTCGACTGCCGCGTCCATGGCCGGGCCGGGCGCCATGGCGGCAAGGCGGCGGGCCACCCGTACGGCCGCTTCGTGCATCGGCTGGGCATCCGCCGCGAGCAGGATGAGGCCGGCGAGCGACGGGTCTGCTGCGGCGGCCCTGGGTGCCACCTTGCCGCCCATGCTGTGGCCGAGGAGGTGGACGCGGCCGGCGTCCACCCCGGGCTGCCGGCGGAGCATCCGGACGGCGGCGAGCGCATACGGCAGGTACTCGTCGGCCATCGTGAAGTCCGGCGGCAGACCGCCCGGCCGCGCGAAGGTGATCTTGTCGAACCGCAGCACGGCCACCTGCCGTGAGGCGAGTCCCCAAGCAAGGTCCTTGAGCGGCTTGTTGGGGCCACTGCTCTCGTCCCGGTCGAACGCGCCGCCGCCGCCGAGCAGCACCACGGCGGGCCACGGCCCGGGGCCTGCGGGCAGGCTCAGCGTTCCCGGCACGGCGAGCGGCCCGGTGCCGACCACGACGTCCCGCTCGGTGAACCGGTCCGGTTGCGCGTAGGGCGGGGGCTGCCACGCGCCGCCACCGTCGGCATCGAATCGCAGACCGTGCAGCAGTCCGTCGTCGCCCACCGACGTCACCACGGTGAAGCTTCCGCCGGGGCACGTCACGGGAATGCGCACGCGCACCGGAACGGCGTCACCGGGCGCCCGGACCGGCGTTCCGATCTTCCCGGGCCCGCCCCGCCCTGCCGACTCGGCCGCCCACGCGAGCCGCAACGCCTCAGCGGACACGGCAGCGCGCAAGGGAGGCGCGAACAACTCCGCCATCTCGGCGAAACGCTCCGCCCGCAGCAGCGCGGCGAAGCCCTGAGCCACACCGAGCGCCTTCACTTCATCCGTTCGCATGATTGAGAAAGGTAGCAGCCATGAGAAAGTGCGGGCATGAACTCCCTGAAGCTGCTCGCCCACCCCATCCGGCTGAGGGTCATTCACGCGATGGGTGGGGGAAGGGTGATGACGACCACGCAGATCTGTGCCCGGATCCCCGAGGCGTCCAAGGCCACGGTGTACCGCCATGTCGACCTCCTGGCGGCAGCAGGGGTCCTGGAGGTGGCTGAGGAGCAGAGGGTGCGAGGTGCCGTCCAGCGCCACTACCGGCTGCGCCGGGACCGTGCCGTGATCGGTTCCGATGCGGTCCGCGACCTCACCCCGGACGACCACCGGCAGGCTTTCGCCACTGCGATGACGGCGCTGCTCGCCGAGTTCGACGGCTATCTCGACCGCGACGGGGCCGACCCCGTCGCCGACCGGGTGGGCTACCGGCAGCATGCTCTCTGGCTCAGCCCGGGGGAGCTCGACGAACTGATCGCCGAGCTGCGCGCGGCCATCGCCCCGAAACTGTTCAACCGGCCGAACCCCGAGCGGGCGCAGTATCTGCTGAGCCCGATCCACTTCCCCGTGGAGGAACCGCAACGAGAGACCGAGTAGCGCCGCGGAGCCGTGCCGGAGGCGCCGGGGACCAACGGCGGCCTCCCATCAGCGTGACCACCCACCGTGACCTGCCGGCAGGGTGATCCGGTCGTGGGTGCCCGCGTCGTCAGCTCGGGTCGCTGTTGAACTTCGAGACCGACCAGAAGTAGCCGAGGACGGTGAGGCCCAGGCACCAGCCGATGGCGATCCACCCGTTGTTGCCGATCTCGGTGCCGAGGAGCAGGCCCCGGAGGGTTTCGATGGCGGGGGTGAAGGGCTGGTACTCGGCGATCGGCCGGAACCAGCCCGGCATGGTGTCGACGGGGATGAAGGCACTGGACAGGAGCGGCAGCAGGATCATGGGCAGTGCGTTGTTGCTGGCGGCTTCGGCGTTGGGGCTGATGAGGCCCATACCGACGGCGATCCAGGTGAATGCGGTGGCGAAGAGGACGAGCAGCCCGAACGCGGCGAGCCACTCCAGGGCGGTGGCGTCCGTGGACCGGAAGCCGATGGCCACGCCGACGGCGCCGACGAGGACCACGCTGGCCACACATTGCAGGACGCTGCCGACGACGTGCCCGATGAGTACGGAGGCGCGGTGGATGGCCATCGTGCGGAAGCGGGCGATGATGCCTTCGGTCATGTCGTTGGAGACGGAGACGGCGGTGCCGATGGTGGTGCTGCCGATGGTCATGAGCAGGAGACCGGGGACGATGTAGGCGATGTAGGCGGACCGGTCGGCACTTCCGCCGCCGATGCCGGCGCTCATGACGTCGCCGAAGATGTAGACGAAGAGCAGGAGCAGCATGATCGGTGTGAGGAGCAGGTTCAGGGTCATCGAGGGGTAGCGCCGGGCGTGCAGGAGATTGCGGCGCAGCATCGTGGACGAGTCGCGGACGGCGAGGGCGAGGGCGCTCATCGGGCTGTCTCCTTGGGCTGGTCGGTCTGGCTCGGCAGGGTGGCGGCGCTGGTCAGGGCGAAGAACACGTCGTCGAGGTCGGGGGTGTGCACGGTCAGTTCGTCGGCCTCGATGCCGGCGGTGTCGAGCCAGTCGAGGATGGCGCGCAGTTCGCGCTGGGTGCCGCCGCTGGGGATGTGCAGGGAGAGGGCCTCGTCGTCGGGGGTGGCCTCGCGCAGGGCGGCGGTGGCGGACCGGTAGGTGGCGGGGTCGGTGAAGCGGAGCCGGACGTGTCCGCCGGGGACGATGCGTTTGAGTTCTTCGGCGGTGCCTTCGGCGGCGATCTTTCCGTTGTGCAGTACGGCGATGCGGTCGGCGAGTTCGTCGGCTTCGTCGAGGTACTGGGTGGTGAGCAGGACGGTGACGCCGTCGGAGACGAGGCGGCGGATGATCTGCCACATGTTGTGGCGTGAGCGGGGGTCGAGGCCGGTGGTGGGTTCGTCGAGGAAGATGATGCGGG
>NZ_JBIDAD010000022.1:0-70858 GCF_043202315.1 Streptomyces sp. NPDC048211 | reverse complement strand
GTCACCTGCGGCACACCCAGACGCTCGGCCACCAGCGCCGGAACCACACCCATCGTGCCGTCCGTCGACGCCATCCCCGAGATCACCAGGTCATACCCCGTCTTCTCCAGCGCCTTCGCCAGCACCAGCGACGTACCCATCGCATCCGTACCGTGCAGATCGTCGTCCTCGACGTGAACAGCCTTGTCCGCACCCATCGACAACGCCTTGCGCAACGCGTCCTTGGCATCCTCCGGACCCACCGTCAGCACGGTGACCTCCGCATCGTCCGCCGCATCCGCGATCTGCAACGCCTGCTCGACCGCGTACTCATCCAGCTCCGACAGCAGACCGTCGACATCCTCACGATCCAACGTCAGGTCATCGGCGAAATGCCGGTCACCGGTCGCGTCGGGCACGTACTTCACACAGACAACGATCCTCAAGCTCACGCCGGCTCTCCTACTGCATCGTCATTTCCGGGCTGCCTTGTTGCACGCAGCATAGGCGCCTGATGGGGCGATTTCCGGTCGGGGCGACCCATGCTCCGACCGTAATATTACTCGCCAGTACACCCATTGGGTGCCCATTAAGCAAGCGCTTGGCACTGTGATCTGGCCTACGCCCGGCACCCCGGTGCCACAAGGAGATCTCAGTCTCGCAGAGCCGTGAACCTGCCCTGGTGATAGACGAGCGGCCTGCCGCCCTCAGCCGGATCGCCGGCGATCGCCTGCGCGATGACGATGCGGTGGTCCCCCGCCGGAATCCGTGCCACAACCCGGCAGACGAGCCAGGCGAGCACGCCGTCCAGCACCGGGACGCCTTCCGGACCACTGCGCCATTCGGTGGCCGGGCCGAACCGGTCGGCGCCGCTGCGGGCGAAAGTGGCGGCCAGTTCCCGCTGATGCTCGCCGAGTATGTGAACGCCGACGTGGTCCGCCTCCGCGACGACCGGCCAGCTGGAGGACGAGGTACCCACGCCGAAGGAGATGAGCGGCGGATCGGCGGCGACGGAGTTGAGGGAGGTGGCGGTGAAGCCCACCGGCCGGTCTCCGGCAGCGGTGATCACGGCGACACCGGCGGCGTGCTGCCGGAACACGGAACGCAGGAGGTCCGGGGATGCCGTCCGGGGTGTGCCGGTCCCGGGTGATGCCGTCATGGAGATGTCCTTCTGCGCGTCGGGGGTACGGGGCCGTGGATGCTCAGGCATCCGGACAGCGCGCACTCGCGTGGCGGGCGAGGTCGATGTGGACCCGGCCGTAGAGAAGGAGTTCTGGCGGCATAGCGTCAGAGTGACGATGCGTGGCGGGTGCAGTCAAGAGCGTTCCACAAGGTGGGAGAAGCATCACGGTCCGTCACATCGCCTGCCCGAGCGCCGCGACGACATCGACGGTGCGTGGCTGCCCGACCGCGCGGCGGACGACCAGGCCGGCGGCGTCGAGGACCAGGACGGTCGGGGTCCGGCTGATGTGCAGCGCGCGCACGAGAGTGAGATGCGCCTCGGCGTCGATCTCCACATGCGCGACGCCGTCGACCATGTCCGCCACCTCCGTGAGGGTGCGGCGGGTGGCCCGGCAGGGCTGGCAGAACGCGCTGGAGAACTGGACGAGTGTCGCCTTTTCCCCCAGTTCCGCACCGAGTTGGGCCGCATCAAGCCGGTCCGTACGGATCCGCCCGTCCATCCTCGTCCTCCTGTCAGAGCTCTACGCAAAGGGTCAGCACCTGCGGGCGCCGGGACATTCCCCTCCGTTCCACGTGACGAGAATCTCGCGCCCCGCGCCCGCCGAGACTGGCCACCACGACGCGCATGGGGCACGATCGGCCCAATGCCGAAAACCTACGGCTGCGTAACTTCCGCCGGGAGAACCCTCCCCAGGCGCTGAAGAAGGGTCTTCTCCAGATGGCAGAACTCGTCTATCGGCCGGTCATCGGCGCCGCTCGTACGTTTTTCAAGGCGCTCGACCTGAAGATCGACACCCAGGGTTCGGAGCACATCCCGAAGACCGGTGGCGCGGTTCTGGTGAGCAATCACATCAGCTATCTGGACTTCATCTTCACCGGGCTCACGGCGCTGCCGCAGAAGCGCCTGGTGCGGTTCATGGCCAAGGAGTCGGTGTTCCGGCACAAGGTCTCGGGCCCCTTGATGCGCGGCATGAAGCACATCCCCGTCGACCGCAAGCAGGGCGAGGACGCGTACGAGCACGCGCTGGCCTCGCTGCGTTCCGGCGAGATCGTCGGAGTGTTCCCCGAGGCGACGATCTCGGAGTCCTTCACCTTGAAGAGCTTCAAGTCGGGTGCGGCACGGCTGGCCCAGGAAGCAGGGGTGCCGCTGATCCCGATGGCCCTGTGGGGCACCCAGCGCCTGTGGACCAAGGGGCGCCCGCGCAACTTCAGGCGCAGCCACATCCCGGTGACCATCCGGGTCGGCGAGCCGGTGGAGGCGCCCGCCGACCAGTACGCGGGCGCGATCACGCGGCGGCTGCGGGAGCGCGTGCAGGAGCTCCTCGAAGCGGCCCAGCGCGCCTATCCGGTGCGCCCGAAGGACGCGAGCGACACCTGGTGGGTGCCCTCGCATCTCGGGGGTACGGCTCCGACGGCCGCCGAGGTCCGCGAGCGCGGCTGATGGCCCGGACGGGCCACGGCCGAAACGTCTCACCGGGGCAAGGACAGCGCTCCGCGCCCCGGGACGGGCCTCTTCGGGGCCTCGCGAGCCACGGGGCGCCCTGCGCGCCGAGCCCGCCCGGTCAGAGCGCTGTGGGCAGTGTGCGCCAGAGCTCCGCACGGTCGTCGGCCGTCCGCAGGGCGCGCAGGACCGCCGGATGCGGCGCCGCATGGAGCGTCGGGCAGTCCACTTCGCCGAGTTCCGGCCGGACGGGCCAGGCGAGCCGCTCCCGGTCCAGCGAGAACTGCGCGTCCACGCCGGGCCGGTTGCCCCGCGGGTCCTGCCGGTCCCAGCGGTCCCGGCCCGGCAGCCGCAGCGCGATCAGCCCGTGTACCGGGCCCGGGGTCCCGTCGTCGTTCGCCAGTGCCTGATAGCAGAGGCCTGCGGGAATGCCGTCCGCGCGCAGCAGCGCGACCAGGGCATGCGCCTTCGCATGGCAGATGCCGTTTCGCGTGGCAAGGACGTCCGAGGCGCGCCAGGTGACACGCATGTCACCCGAATCGGAGGAGTGCACGACGGTGTCGCGTACGTAGCAGTACGCGGCTTCCGCGTATGAGTATGCGTCCGTCGCCTCCGAACGCAGCCGTGCCGCCGTATCGCGGATCAGCGGGTGCTCATGGTCGATCGCATCGTCGGCGGCAAGATATGCGGAAATCTCTGGGACCTGCTGTATCAGCTCCATGGCCGCCGAGCGTAAGTAAGCGGCTGACCGGAGTCAATCACTTTCCGGTCAGCCGCATATTCATGCAGGCTACTCCTGTGCGGCCATTTCTTCCTTGAGGGCGAGGACGAACGCGTCGACGTCGTCCTCCATGGTGTCGAAGGCGCACATCCAGCGCACGTCACCGGCCTTCTCGTCCCAGAAGTAGAACCGGAAGCGCTTCTGCAGCCGTTCGCTCACCTCGTGCGGCAGCCGGGCGAAGACGGCGTTGGCCTGGACGGGGTAGAGGATCTCCACGCCGTCCACCGCCCGCACACCCTCGGCGAGCCGCTGGGCCATGCTGTTGGCGTGCCGGGCGTTACGCAGCCACAGATCGCCGGCGAGCAGTGCCTCCAGCTGGACGGAGACGAAGCGCATCTTGGAGGCGAGCTGCATGGACAGCTTGCGCAGGTGCTTCATCGCCCGGACGGCGTCCGGGTTCAGCACCACCACGGCCTCGCCGAAGATGGCTCCGTTCTTCGTCCCGCCGAACGAGAGCACGTCGACACCGACGGTGTTGGTGAACGTGCGCATCGGCACGTCCAGGGAGGCCGCGGCGTTGGCTATGCGGGCCCCGTCGAGATGGACCTTCATGCCGTGCCCGTGGGCGTGCTGGCAGATGGCCCGGATCTCGTCGGGTGTGTAGACCGTGCCGAGCTCGGTGTTCTGGGTGATCGAGACGACCTGCGGCATGGCCCGGTGCTCGTCGTCCCAGCCGTACGCCTGCCGGTCGATGAGCTCCGGCGTGAGCTTGCCGTCCTCGGTGGGCACGGTGAGCAGCTTGAGGCCGCCGACCCGTTCCGGCGCCCCGCCCTCGTCCACGTTGATGTGGGCGGACTCGGCGCAGATGACTGCGCCCCAGCGGTCGGTCATCGCCTGGAGCGAGACCACGTTGGCCCCGGTTCCGTTGAAGACCGGAAAGGCCTCCGCGGTGGGGCCGAAGTGGCTGTGCATGACGCGCTGGAGGTGACCGGTGTAGTCGTCCTCGCCGTAGGCGATCTGATGGCCCCCGTTGGCGAGGGCGAGGGCCGCGAGGATCTCCGGGTGGGTCCCCGCGTAGTTGTCACTGGCGAATCCGCGTACCTGCGGGTCGTGGTGACGACGCGCGTCGGTCCTTACGGTTGCGGGGTCAGCCACAGGCGCTTTCCGTTCACTTCCGGGGCGGGCCGGTCCCAGACGCCGGCGATGGCATCGGCCAGCTCCTTGACGTCGGTGAAGCCCGCGAACTTCGCATTCGGGCGCTCGGCGCGCATCGCGTCGTGCACCAGTGCCTTCACGACCAGGATCGCAGCAGCGCTCTGTGAGCCCTCCTCGCCCCCCGCCTTGCGGAAGGAGTCCGCGAGCGCGAGGGTCCAGGCCTCCGCCGCCGCCTTCGACGCCGCGTAGGCGGCGTTGCCCGCGGTGGGGTTGCTCGCGCCGGCCGCGCTGATCAGGAGGTAACGGCCGCGGTCGCTGCGCTGGAGACCGTCCTGGAAGGCCAGGGAGGTGCTCTGGACGGTGCGGATCAGCAGCTTCTCCAGCAGCGTCCAGTCGGCGAGGTCGGTGTCGGCGAACGTCTTGCTGCCGCGCCAGCCGCCCACGAGGTGGACCAGCCCGTCGATCCTGCCGAATTCCTTCTCGGTCTTGTCGGCCCATTCACGGGCGGCGCCGAGATCGAGCAGGTCCACCGTGTCGCCGGTGACGGTGGCACCGCCGTGGGCGTAGCGCGCCGCGTCCACCGCCTCGGCGAGCCGGGTGGCGTTCGCGTCCGACGCGACGACGACCGCACCCGCCTCGGCGAGCCGGAGCAGGGTCGCCCGGCCGGCCGGACCGGCCGCCCCCGCGACCGCGACGACAGCTCCTTCGAGCGCACCGCTCCCGCTGCCCTTGCCGTTTCCGTTCATGGCCACCGCCTCCTCATGACGTGCGCTCACGCGGCCGCCTGCCCGGCACCCGCGGCGGTGATCCCCTTGGTGGAGGCGATCACGTTCTTCAGTTTCTTGGAGAGCGCCTCATAGAACATGCTCAGGGGAAACTCGTCCGGAAGCACGTCGTCGACGAGCTTGCGGGGCG
Organism: Streptomyces sp. NPDC048211; assembly: GCF_043202315.1. NCBI lineage: Bacteria > Bacillati > Actinomycetota > Actinomycetes > Kitasatosporales > Streptomycetaceae > Streptomyces > Streptomyces sp. NPDC048211. The sequence continues at coordinate 65,465 of NZ_JBIDAD010000022.1, read as the reverse complement.
GCTGGGAGAGGTCCAGCGCGTCCGGCCCCTTGGCCCAGCGGGATCCGGGGTGAGGCGCGAGATACGTCGCGACCAGGTCGTAGGCGGCGAACCAGTGGACGAGCTTGGGGCGGTCGATGCCGTCCCGGTACAGCTTCTCGATCTCGGCGCAGAGCTGGTTGGTGACCTGCGGGGCCCGCTCCCAGTCGATCTTCAGGGTGTTGTCCGTCCAGCGCACGACGTCGTGCTTGTGGAGGTACGCGAAGAGCAGCTGACCGCCGAGACCGTCGTAGTTGCGCACGCGCTCACCGGTGACCGGGAAGCGGAACATCCGGTCGAACAGCACGGCGTACTGCACGTCGCGCCCCTGGCCGAAACCGTCGGCCTCCAGCTTCACGGCCTCCTTAAAGGCGGTGAGGTCGCAGCGCAGCTCTTCGAGCCCGTACATCCAGAACGGCTGGCGCTGCTTGATCATGAAGGGGTCGAACGGCAGGTCACCGTGGCTGTGGGTGCGGTCGTGGACCATGTCCCAGAGCACGAATGCCTGCTCACAGCGCTGCTGGTCGCCGACCATCTCGCGGATGTCCTCGGGCAGCTCGACGCCCAGGAGCTCGACGGAGGCCTCGGTGACGCGGCGGAAGCGGGCGGCCTCGCGATCGCAGAAGATGCCGCCCCAGCTGAAGCGCTCGGGGGCTTCGCGCACGGCGATGGTCTCCGGGAAGAGCACGGCGGAGTTGGTGTCGTATCCGGAGGTGAAGTCCTCGAAGGTGATGCCGCAGAACAACGGGTTGTCGTAGCGGGTCGCCTCCAGGTCGGCGAGCCATTCGGGCCAGACCATCCGGAGCACGACCGCTTCGAGGTTGCGGTCGGGATTGCCGTTCTGCGTGTACATCGCGAAGACCACGAGGTGCTGGAGCCCGTCGGCACGGTCCTTGGCAGGCTGGAACGCCAGGAGCGAGTCCAGGAAGTCCGGGACACCGAATCCGCCGTCGGCCCAGCGACGCAGGTCCATGACAAGGGCACGGTGGTACGCGGCGTCGTGCGGGAGCAGCGGCGCAAGCTCCTCGACCGCGGCGGTCACCCGGCCCAGGGCCGCCTCGGCAGCCGCCGGAGCGGGCGCGCCCTCGGCGTCGAAGTCGATGGAGCCGTCCTTCGACTGCCAGGGGCGGATCTCCTCCACGGCATTCTTGAGCGCGGGCCAGGCCGGGTGCTCGATCACCCGCTGGGCGGAAGCTATGCCGCCGTCGGCGACGTCGTGCACAAGAATTTCCGTCATAACACTTCCTCCACAGGAGAACCTCGCGTCACGTAACCGTATCCGCGCGCGGTTCCCCAAGACAAGTGGAGACCTGAAAATTATCCTGCCCACCCCCCATGGTCACCGCGATTTTTCCTGCCATCCAGCGATCCGACGCATCCTTCCGCACACGAATGCGCACCGACAGCGACGCGTCGGTCCAGGAACAGCACGCACGCGCGGCGTCGACCCGCACACCTGCCCGGCAACCCCGCACCGGACACGCCCACGCATGAGTGACACAGCTCGCGGCGGGCGGGCCGCTGCCGGTAGGACGGACGGCGTCCGCCCCTCGTACCCACTCGGGAGAACCCGCGCGTGAGCATTCGTGCCGTCCTGGTCGCCGCCGTCATCACCGGATTCCTGCTCGGCACCGCCGGCGTCCAGGGTCACGGGGCCACGCCCCCGCGCACCGCCGGTCCCCACGCCGCGACGGAAGGCCGGTCAGCCGGATCTGCGGTCATGCGGTAGCGCCGTGTGGGTAGGCACACAGGGAGAAGCCGTCGACGGAAGCGAGAGTCCCTTGTCTTTTCTCACCATCGGTCACCGCGGGGTGATGGGGGTCGAGCCGGAGAACACGCTGCGGTCGTTCGTCCACGCCGAGCAGGCCGGAATGGACCTCATCGAGCTGGACCTTCATCTGAGCAAGGACGGCGCCCTCGCCGTCATGCACGACGCCGAGGTGGACCGGACGACCGACGGCAAGGGCCCGATCGCCGAGAAGACCCTGGCCGAGCTGCGCGAACTCGACGCCGGGCAGGGGGAGCGGGTACCGGTCTTCGAGGAAGTCCTCGACGCCGTGCGGTCCCCCTTGCAGGCGGAGATCAAGGATGCGGCCGCCGCCCGCACGCTGGCCGAGGTGATGCGGCGGCGCGATCTCGTCGACCGGGTCGAGGTGATCTCGTTCCACGACGAGGCGATCGCCGAGATCGCACAGCTGGTGCCGGGGGTGCGGACCGCCCTCGTGGCCAGCCGCTGGGGCGACGACGTGGTGGACCGCGCGAAGGCGGTGGGCGCCACCCGGCTGGTGCTCAACGTCCGGCGGATCACGCTGGAACTGGTCGAGAAGGCCCACGCCGAGGGCCTGACGGTGGTCGGCTGGGTGGTGAACACCCAGGACCATCTGCGGCTCGCCCGCGGGCTCGGGCTCGACGGCGCGACCACCGACTTCCCCGAGATCCGCCGCGCCGGCCGTTTCACCGCGTAATCGCCCGGCGGCTCCCTGATCACCGCGTGGCCGCCCGGCGGGGCCCGTTTCACCGCGTGGCCGCCGCCCACGCGGTCCGGGACAGCACGCCGTCGCCCGCAGCAGGTCTCGGTCAGCTCGCGGGCAGGTCCTTGACCAGCAGTTCGAAGGCGAGGTCGTCGCGCTGCGGGATACCGAAGCGCTCGTCGCCGTACGGGAACGGGCTCAGCTGCCCCGTACGGCGATAGCCGCGCCGCTCGTACCAGGCGATCAGATCGTCGCGCACGGAGATCACGGTCATGTGCATCTCGCGCACACCCCAGCTCTCCCGGACACTGCGCTCCGCCTCGGCGATGATCACCTTGCCGAGCCCCGCGCCCTGGAGCGTGGGGCGGACCGCGAACATTCCGAAGTAGGCGGCCTCACCCCGGTGTTCGAGCTGGCAGCAGGCGACAGGATCGCCGTCGCGTTCCACCACGAGGAGCCGGCTGCCGGGGGCCTGCACCACGTCGCGCACCCCCTGCGGGTCGGTGCGCTGCCCCTGCAGGATGTCCGCCTCGGTGGTCCATCCCGCACGGCTGGAGTCACCGCGGTACGCGGACTGGATCAGCTCCACGAGCGCGGGCACGTCTGCTTCGGTCGCGTCGCGGAAGGTCAGCTGGCCCGAGTCGCGGGGCGGGGCGGTGTCCATGGTGGGGCTCTCCGTTTCTCTGCTGTCGCCGTGCGGCAGCAGCGTATCCGCAGGTGCCGGCCCGGGCGGGCCCGGTCTGTGCGCCGGGCGGCCGGAATCCGGCGTGCCGGCACCGCGCCTCAGCGATTCACCCCCGCCGCGCGCTCCCCCTTTACCCCAGTGCGCCGCGTACGGGCGTCCGGGCACGGGCATCGACTAGACGACGGCGATGACGTTCGCCCAGGGGGAGGTTCTGCTGTGCACGGACCCGCGATGTCCGGCTGGCTGCTGATGGCATTGTGCGCGGCCACGGGCGCGTACTGCCTGCTGCGGGCGCACGACGGGAGCGGCGAGGAACGCAGGACGGCGCGCGCGGAGGCGCTGATGGGCTTCGGAATGGCCGCGATGGCGGTGCCGGCCGCCGTCGTCGCACCGCCCGCGTGGGGATGGGCGTTGTACGCCGTGCTGTTCGGTGTGGCCGCGTTGCGCGCGCTGTGGTTCTCGCGCCGCAGCGGTCACCATCTGCACCACCTGGTCGGCTCGTCGGCGATGGTCTACATGTCCGTCGTCATGGCGCGGCCGGGCGGGGCGGGGCACGGCGGTCACGCGTCGCACGCGATGGCCGCCGCAGGCGGGGTCCCCCTGCTGACCGGGCTGCTCCTCGCCTACTACGCCGCGTACGTGCTGCGCTCAGGCGCCCGGCTGATCCCGGTGAAGGCGACGACTGCCGGGGGTGGGGCAGTGACCGGGGGCAGCGCGGTGGCCGGGGGACCGCCGGCGGGCGGCTGGGGGGCGCGGCCCGAGCTGGCACTGGCATGCCGGCTGACCATGGGCATAGCCATGTTCGCCATGCTGCTCACCTTGTGAGACAGGGCGTCCCGCAGACCGTGGCGTACGTCACTTGCTCAGCGCACCCATACCGGTGCGGGCCATGCCGCTCATAGGCTGACGCCATGTTGGTCTCCCTCGCGCTGCTGCTGCTCGGTGCACTGGCCGCCGTCGTGACCCCGCGGCTGATGGCGCGGGCCGAATGGCCGGAGCGCGAGCCCGTGGTGGCGCTGTGGGTCTGGCAGTGCGTGGTGGCCGGCGTCCTGCTGTCGTTCGGGCTGTCCATGACGCTCAGCGCGGCCGCGGCCTGGCAGGCGGTGCGCGGCCATGTGTTCGCGCCCGCTCCGCACGCCGTCGTCGAGGCCTATGCTCTCGCGGCCTACGGACCGTGGTCGGCCGTGATGGCCGTGCTGCTGGCCCTCGGTGGTGTGTGGACAGCCGCGATGCTCACCCGCGAGATCCGTCGGGTACGCCTGGAGCGCGGACGGCGTCGGTCCGAACTCCTGGTGCGTTCACCGCTGATGCCCGGCGAGGAACCCGGCAGCGGTCGGCTGGTGGTGCTGGAGGGGGAACGCCCCGACGCCTGGTGGCTGCCCGGCACGGCGCCCCGGCTCGTCATCACCACTGCTGCGCTGGGCCGGTTGAAAGGACGTCAGCTGGACGCGGTGCTCGCCCATGAGCAGGGGCATGCGAACGCGCGCCACGACTGGCTGCTCAACTGCTCGGCGGCGCTGGCTTCCGGGTTTCCGCAAGTGCCGGTGTTCGCGGCGTTCCGCGGCGAGATGCACCGGCTCGTCGAACTGGCCGCAGACGACACGGCTTCCCGGCGCTTCGGCCGGCTGACCACCGCGCTGGCCCTGGTCGAACTGAACGAGGACCGTGGAGTGTTCGGACCCTGCCCGACACCGGATGCGCAGATGCCGCTGCGGGTGAACCGGCTGCTGGCGCCCGCGGGCAGGCTCACGGCGGGGCGTCGGCTGTGGCTGACCGCGGCGGCCACACTCCTGCCGGCGATCCCGCTCCTGGTGGCGTTCGTTCCGGCCCTCAGCGCACTGGGGTAGACCGCGGCCCCGGCGCACCGGGAGGCGATCCGGGCACTGCCGGGGGCCACTCGGCACCAGCCGGCGACGACCCGCTGAGCAGTGCCGCCGCGCCGTGATGGCCGTACGCCCGCCCGTCGGCAAGGATCCCTTCATGCACTCCCCGCCCCTCTCCCCCGCGCACCGCACCCGCACCCCCTCGCCGGCACCGTGGGCGGGAGTCGTCTGCGGGGTCGTCTGCGGGGCCCTCGCCCTGGTCCTGCTGGGCCTGGTCGCCGCGCGGTGGCCTCCCCTGATGCGCCTGGACCGCGACATCGCCCAGGACCTGCACCGCCGGGCGGTGGCCGAGCCCGGACTCGTCCATGTGAACCGGGTCCTCACGGACTGGCTGTGGGACCCCTGGACGATGCGCGCGCTGATCGCCGTCGCCGTGATCGCCCTGTGGCGCCGCGGAGCCCGGGTCCTCGCCGCCTGGGTGGCGGTGACGACTCTGGTCTCCAGCCTTCTCCAGCAGGGCATCAAGGCCGCCGTCGGCCGGGAGCGCCCCCGGTGGCCCGACCCGGTGGACTCCGCCCACTACGCGGCGTTCCCCTCCGGACACGCGATGACGGCCGTCGTGAGCTGCGGTCTGCTGCTGTGGCTCCTGCGCCGGTACGGCGTCCGCCTCTGGATCCGGCGGACGGCCTTGGCCGCAGCGGGAATCTCCGTACTCGGCGTGGGGCTGACCCGGCTCTACCTGGGCGTGCACTGGCCGTCCGACGTACTGGGCGGGTGGCTGCTGGGGGCGTCCCTGACCGCCTTCGCGACGGTCGGGTACGAGCGGTACGCCTCCCGCCACCACCCGGACGAAGGGGACTGAGCAGGCGTCCTTGCCCCGCCCGCCCCGCGTCGGCGAGGATCGGCCCATGCCGATCAAGGGTGCGCTCTTCGACTTCTCCGGGACGCTGTTCCGGATCGAATCCGTCCGTTCATGGCTCACCGCGACCCTCGCCGAGCAGGGGGTGAGCGTGGACGACGCCGACTTCGAGCGGTACGTACGGGAGCTGAAGGCCTGCGGTGCGCTGCCGGGCGGGCCCCCTCCGCAGCACGTGCCCGGGAGACTGGCGTCCGCCTGGGCATCCCGCGACGAGAGCGCGCATCGGCACCGCGAGGCGTACACGGGCCTGGCCCGCCAGGTGGAACTGCCGGATCCGCGGCTCTACGACGCCCTGTACGACCGGCACCGGACCCCGGCCGCCTGGCGTCCTTATCCGGATGCCGCGGAGGTGCTCGCCTCACTGCACGCCCGGGGCGTCCCGGTCGGCGTGGTCAGCAACATCGGGTGGGACCTGAGGCCGGTCTTCCGGGCGCACGGTCTGGACGCCTACGTGGCGGCGTACGTCCTGTCCTTCGAGCACGGTGTCCACAAACCGGACGCACGCCTCTTCCACACCGCCTGCACACTTCTGGGACAGGATCCGACCGATGTGGTGATGGTCGGCGACGACCGGCACGCGGACGCCGGGGCGTCCGCACTGGGCTGTGACGTGCGTTTCGTGCGGCATGCCCCGGTGGACGAGCGGCCGGACGGACTCCGGGAGCTCGGACTGGCCGCCGAGGTTGCCTGACAGACATGTGAGAGATGTCCCTGACGCGCCATGGGTCGGATTGTCACATCGGGGCCTTAGCCTGGTAGCTATGTCCCCGACTCCGTGCCCATCCGGTTCCGTGCGTTCCGCCGCAGTGGTGAATGAAGACATTCGCGATCTGTGGCAGCGCTCGGGCGGATACCTGTCCCCGGAGGACGAGGAGGAGTACCAGCGACTGCTGGTCGAGTGGGCCGCGGCCACCGGCGGAAACGCCAGGTCCGCCGCCTGAGCTGCCCGAGCCGCTTGAGCCGCCCGAGCCGCTTGAGCCTCTTCAGCCGCTTGAGCCTCTTCAGCCGCTTGAGCCGCTTGAGCCGTTGAGTGCCTGCGCCGCTTGAGCTATCTGCGCTGTCTGTAGCGCCTGACCGCTTGACCGCCTGACCGCCAACGACCGGCGCAGGCTCGGTGCGCCTGCCTGATCTGCTGCGGAGCCGGGTTTTCGGTTCCCTGTGCGGCGGCCGTCCGCACGTCGCACCCTGGAGGCATGACTTCTCCCCCGATCGTGATCTTCCGGCCGTCCCCCTCCGGCGGCCGGCGCGTGACCGTGCAGCGCGACGGGCGGGTCCAGATTCTCGGCCTCGCGCACTCGGATCACGACGTGATCGTGTTCCTGGAGGGTGCCGGGCTGGACGACCCAGAGCGGATCCTGGACAGCCCCGAGTGGGTCGAATGGCGGGGCGGCCGGGCGCACCGGTACGAGGCCGCCTGAGACGTCTGATTCCGGCGATCCCCTGCGTCGCCGGAACCAGCCGGTCACCCCGGCCGGCACTCCGGCCGAGGACCGCGCGACGGGCTCGGTACGAGACCCTGCCCGCGCGGGGGTACAGCATGGCCCGGCCGGGCGGATCGGTCAATGAACGCACCCGGAGCGCGGAAGCCGGTCCCGCCGGGCGGAAACCCGGGCGGGACCGGCAGCGCGGTCCGGCGGTCGGACGGCCGCCGGGTTCAGCGGCCGGCCATCGGCGGGCCCAGTGGATCCCGAGGGCTCAGCGGTCGAAGTAGTCCGGCTGCGTCTGGACGTTGAGCTCGTCCGTCCGCACCCGCTTCGCCGGGTCGGTCCGCCGGTCGTCGATCTTCAGGACGTCGAAGCCCTTGGCGATGTCGTTGGAGTAGATGTAGCCGTTGTAGTAGTAGGCCGACCACGGGCCGGCCGTGGTGACCTGGTCGGTGGTGACGGGGCCGCGCTCGAAGAAGCCGATCTCCTTCGGGTGGGAGGAGTCGGTGAAGTCCCACACCGAGACGCCCCCCTGGTACCAGGCCTGGACCATCAGGTCGCGGCCCTTGACCGGGATGATCGAACCGTTGTGGGCGACACAGACCTCGGTGTCGGCCTGCGGACGGTCGATCTTGAAGTAGCTGCGGAAGACGAGCTTGCGGTGGTCACCCTTGCCGACGATGTCGTAGATGCCGTCGGCACCGCGCTTGGGACCGATCTCCTCGTTGCAGGTCGCCGCGCCACCGCCGCCGAGCTCATCGGTGAAGACGACCTTGTCCGCCCGCTGGTTGAACGTGGCGGAGTGCCAGAACGCGAAGTTCACGTTGTCCTGCACCCGGTCGATGATCTTCGGGTTCTCCGGGTCCTTGATGGAGAAGAGCAGACCGTCACCCATGCAGGCACCTGCGGCCAGGTCCTTGGACGGCAGCACGGTGATGTCGTGGCAACCGGTGGTCTTGGAGACGCCCGGGTTGGTGGGACCGCCCGGGTTCCCGCCGTCCGGGAAGAGGACCGGGAAGTTCACGATGCGGGCTTCCTCGGGTGCCTTGCGCGGCACCTTGATGACGGATATCCCGTCGTGCGGCGGCTGGCAGTCGGGGAAGGTCTCGCTCGGCGAGTACGAGGAGACGTACACGTAGACGTTGTTGCGCTCGGGAACCAGCGTGTGGGTGTGCGATCCGCACGAGGTCTCGACGGCGGCGACGTACTTCGGATTGCGCTTGTCGCTGATGTCGAAGACCTTCATGCCCTCCCAGGACGACTTCTCCGTGGCGGGCTGGGTGGTGCTGGTGCACGAGTTGTCGCTGCGCGAGGAGTCCGTGGAGAGGAACAGCAGGTTCCCGGAGACGGAAATGTCGTTCTGCGATCCGGGACACAGCACCTGGGCGACCGTGCGAGGTGCCTTCGGATTACTGATGTCGAAGATCCGGAAGCCGTCGTAGTTTCCGGCGAAGGCGTACTTCCCCTGGAAGGCCAGGTCCGTGTTCAGCCCCTGGAGGGCATCCTTGGGGACATTGGCGAGGTGGGTGATGTTGCTGCTGTGGACGATCTCGTCCACGCCGGGTACCTCACCGCTTGCGATCGCGGCGGTCGCCTCCGCCTCCTGACTCGCGGAGAGTTCGGTTCGGCTCGCGGTCGCGTCACCTGGGTCGGGTGTCGCGGCCGCGGGCCCGGCCATCAGCAGAGTGGCGAAGAGCCCGGCGGCGGCTGCCGCCACGCCCAGACGTCTGCGCCGCACCGGGGTGGTGTGCAACGAGGTCACTGCGTCCTCCCATGGATCCGTATGTAGTTGACCGGTTCACGGACTCCGGCAGTATCGTCCTTGCCATGGGCATCTCAACAGATGGCAACAGAGACGTAATGAAAGTTTTTGATCAAAGCTGTGCGTTGACGTGCTAGGACAGAGCGCAACCACTCCTGTATCAACGGAGGTCGCTTTGTTGATTCGTCGTCAGACCCTGCGGTTCCGCGGATTCGCCCTCGGCGCGGCCGTCGTGGCGGCCGTGCTCACCTCGGCCGGCTGCGACGACGGCAGCGGTGGAAGCGGCTCGAAGTCCGGTGCCCACCAGGCCGGTTCGGTCGTGGCGCCCGGGAAACCGGGCGAACCCGCACGGACGCTCTCCCCGTCGGAGGCCGTCAAGGAGGCCGGGGTGGACACTCCCAACTCGGCCGACGTCCGGTATGTGCAGATGATGATCCAACACCACGCACAAGCGCTGGAGTTGACGGAACTCGTCCCCACCCGGTCCCGCTCGGCCCAGGTCAGGAGACTCGCCGAACGCATCACCGCCGCCCAGCAGCCCGAGATCGGCGCGATGGAGGGCTGGCTCAGCCGCCACGGCCGGCCCGGGCAGTCCGGCGGACACGACCACGCGGCGATGCCCGGCATGGCGACGGCCGGCCAGCTGGAGAAGCTCGGGGCCGCGAAGGGGAAGGATTTCGACCAGTTGTTCCTCAAGCTGATGATCACGCACCACCAGGGGGCGGTCACCATGGCGACCGACGTCCTCTCGGAGGGGAACAACGTGCAGGTGGAGGAGATGGCCGGTGATGTGGTGGCCCAGCAGACCACCGAGATCAGCCGGATGCGCGCTCTCTCCTCCTGAGGCCCGACGACTCCCCCGGACCCCCGACAGCCCCCCATAAGGACGCACCGCCGACAGGAGCACGGGGCGCGCCTCTCCCTCACCGGCCCCTCCGGTGCGATGCTGGAGACACCCTCAGGGAAGAGGTGCGCCGTGCTTCGTGTCGCCGTCGTCGGCTCCGGCCCCAGCGGGGTCTACACCGCCCAGGCCCTGGTCGCTCAGACCGCGGTGCCCGACGTGAGGGTCCATGTCCTGGACCGGCTGCCCTGTCCGTACGGCCTCGTGCGGTACGGCGTCGCACCGGACCACGAGAAGATCAAATCGCTGCAGCAGAGTCTGCGGGCCGTACTGGAGCATGAGCGCGTCACCTTCGTCGGCCATGTGGCCGTGGGCGGGAACGGGGTGCCGCCCGAGCGGCTGGCCGAGCTCTACGACGCCGTCGTCTACTGCGTCGGAGCCGCCACGGACCGCCCCCTGGGCATCCCCGGCGAGGAGCTGCCGGGCAGCCACTCGGCGACCGAGTTCGTCTCCTGGTACAGCGCCCACCCGGATGCGGCGGGCGGCCTCTTCGCGCTCCGTGCCCGTTCGGTCGTCGTGATCGGTGTCGGCAACGTGGCGGTCGACGTGGCACGGATCCTCGCCCGGGGCGCCGATGAGCTGCGGCCCACCGACGTGCCGCAGCCCGCTCTCGGCGTGCTGGCGGACAGCCGGGTGCGCGAGGTGCACATGGCGGGCAGGCGGGGCCCCTCCCAGGCGCGGTTCACCACCAAGGAGCTCCGCGAGCTGGGCTCGCTGCCCGGGGCCCGGATGGTCGTGGATCCCGCGGAGCTCGCCCTGGACCCGGTGTACGGCGGCATCGCACCGGACGCCCCGCCGCTGCCGGCCCTGGTCCGGCGGAACCTCGACGTGTTGCGCGGATGGGCGCGCGAGGCACCCCGGGCCGGTAACGACCGGCCGAGGACCATCGGACTGCGGTTCTTCCTGCGCCCGGTCGAGATGCTGGAACGCGACGGCCGGGTGGCCGGCGTCCGGTTCGCCCGAACGGCTCCGGACGGCAAGGGCGGGGTGCGCGACACCGGGACGTACGAGGAGATCGGCGCCGAGCTCGTCCTGCGGGCGGTCGGCTACCGGGGCATCCCCCTGCCCGGACTTCCGTTCGACGCGGCGCACGGAACGGTTCCCCACCGGGCCGGCCGCGTGCTGCGCGACGGGGTGCCGTCTCCCGGGGAGTACGTCGCGGGGTGGATCAAGCGGGGTCCCACCGGAGTCATCGGGTCGAACCGTTCGTGCGCGAAGGAGACGGTCGCGTCGCTGATCGAGGACGCACCCCTGCTCACGGGACGCGCGTCGGCCCCGGACCCCTTGGCCGTGCTCCGGTCCTGGGGGCTGCGGCCGGTGGAGTGGGACGGCTGGCTGTCGATCGAACGGGCGGAAGCGACCCTGGGACGCTCGCTCGGCCGAGGGCCGGTGAAGATCCCGGACTGGCCGGGGCTGATGGGAGCGGCGCGCGGCGGCAGCCAGGCGTGACCGCGGGACATTGGGCCCGGAGCAGCCTCGGGGCGGGGGCCGGGCCGCAGCGGCTCCGGGCGGTCAGCCCTCGCCGAGGCGGTCCGCCTGGAGGTTCGCCGCTTCGAGCATCCGGTCGAGCAGCCCGGGGAAGAGCGCTTCCAGGTCCTCACGCCGGAGCCCGTTCATCTTGGCCGTGCCGCGGTAGACCTGCTGGACGATGCCGCTCTCGCGGAGCACGCGGAAGTGGTGGGTGCTGGTGGACTTGGTCACCGGCAGGTCGAAGCGGGAGCAGGTGAGTTCGTCCTCGGCAGCGGCCAGTTCGCGGACCACACTCAGGCGCACCGGGTCCGAGAGCGCGTGCAGGACCGATTCGAGCCTGATCTCGTCCCGCGAGGGATGGGCCAGCGTGCGGGCGCCGGCTGCCGGATCGGTGGCGCTGGCAGGGGTCACGGTCGCTCCGCATCGTCGCTTCGTCCGGGGCTCACCATAATACGAGACCCGTCGTAGTTCGATGGTTCAGGACAGAATCCGTCCTAGAGGCTGGTTAGCCTGGCGCAGCAGCCGGGCACGGGCCCGGCCCCTCAGGAGGCGCAGCCGGATGACGGACACCCTGGACACCCCGGAGAACGCACGTCCCTTCGCGCGGGCCGCCCAGCTCGAATCATGGCTGGAGCAGCACCACACCGACCGGACCGGGCTCTGGCTGAAGATCGCCAAGCGCGATTCCGGCGTGGAGTCGGTGAGCGCGGCCGAGGTCATCGACTCGGCTCTGTGCTTCGGATGGATCGACGGGCAGCGCAAGTCCTTCGACGAGGTGTACTACCTCCAGCGGATCACGCCGCGCCGACGCCGGAGCGTGTGGTCGCAGATCAACGTGGAGAAGGTCGAGGCGCTCCTCGCAGCCGGGCGGATGCGTGAGTCCGGCCTCGCCGAGGTCGAGGCGGCACGATCCGACGGGCGGTGGGACGCCGCGTACCCCTCCCAGAGCAGGGCCACCGTCCCGGCCGACCTCGCCGCGGCCCTGGCGGCGGACGAGCCGGCGCGGCTCTTCTACGAGGAGCTCGGCAGATCGGACCGCTATCTGGTGCTCCTGCGCCTCATGACGGCATCGACCCCCGAAGTCAGGGCGGCCCGCCTCCGGAAGGCGGTGGCCTCCCTGGCGGCGGGCCGGAAAGTGCGCTGACGTCGAGTCAGCCGCTCAGCAGCTCCGGGTCCTTGGCGAGTGAGGCGAGCCGGCCGGCCGGATCGGCGACGAGCCTGCGCGTCGTCAGGTCGAGGATGCCCGCCACGCCTGTGATCTCGGCCGCCACCGTGCCGTCCTCCTTGAGGATCTGCTGGGCGACCGTGAACGTCTTGCCCTCTCCGTAGTCGAACCGGCAGGAGACCCGCACCCGCTCCCCGCCCCGCAACTCCCGGAGGAACTTGACCGTGGCTTCCAGCGCGACGGGCCCCACTCCGTCGGCGAGCAGCTTCTCCTGGGGCAGTCCGGCGGCCCGCAGCAGCTCCCAGCGCGCGTGCTCGGCGTACTGGAGGTAGACCGCCTGGTTGAGATGGCCCTGCGTATCGAGCTCGTAGCCCCGAACGGTCACGTCCACGAAAAAGGTCATGGACGTCGAAACAGGCGGCCCCGTTCCCGCATTCCCGCATCCGCCCGGCCGGTGGCGCGTCGGTCAGTCCGTCGCCGCGGCAAGGTGCGGGAACCTCAGCTCGGTGCGGCTGGAGAAGACGTCGTCCGGACGCAGGACGGTGCTGGGGTGGCCGGGCCGGTTGGGCGAGTCGGGCAGGTGCTGGGTCTCCAGGCAGACGGCGCTGTGACGTTCGTGCCGCCCGCCGCCGGGCGCGGCCAGGGTGCCGTCCAACTGGTTGGCGGTGTAGACCTGGATGCCCGGTTCGGTGGTCCACACCTCCATGACCCGCTCCGCCCCGGGGGCGGTGAGCCGGGCTGCCCGGCGCAGGCCGGCCGGCGTGCCGGGCTCGTGAAGGATCCAGCAGTGGTCGAAGCCGCCGGCCCGGCGCAGTTGCTCGTCCGGCAGCGCGAGGCGCTCTTTGATGCCGTGCGGGGCAGTGAGGTCGAACGGGGTCGCGTGTACGGCCGTGGCCGGGCCCTCCGGAATGCCGTCCTCGTCGACGGGGAGGTAGCTGTCCGCGTCCACCTGGAGTGTGTGCCCGAGGATGTCGCCCTGTCCGGTGAGGTCGAAGTAGGCGTGGTTGGTGAGGTTGACGACGGTGGGCCGGTCCGTGGTGGCGGTGTAGTCGAGGGCGAGGGTGCCCGCCCTGTCGAGGGTGTAGGTGACGGCGACGTCCAGCGCGCCGGGGAAGCCCATGTCTCCGTCGGGGCTGTGCAGGGTGAGCCGGAGGGTCGCGGCCGTGTCGGTGGCCTCCCCCTCGGCCTGCCAGACGCGGGTGTGGAAGCCGTCGGGGCCGCCGTGCAGGGCGTGGCCCCGGTCGGTGGCCGGAACCCGGTACGCCGTTCCGTCGAGGGTGAAGCGGCCGTGCGCGATGCGGTTGGCGAAGCGGCCGATGAGGGCGCCGAAGAACGGGTTCTTCCCCGTGTAGTCGTCGAGGGAGACCAGCGACCGCACGACCGAAGCGGGCGCTCCCCCGGCATCCGGCACGGTGAGACGGTGCAGGATGCCGCCGTAGGTGAGGATCTCGGCCCGGACTCCTGTTCCGGAGTCGAGGGTCCAGACATCGACGTCCGTGGGCCCGTGGGCTCCGAACGGTGTGCGGTTCACGGTGGGGCGAGGCATCAGAGATCCTTGGGACGAGCGGACGGCCGGGCGAAGCAGGTACTGCGCCCTGAACACGGCGCCGGGCTCCCCTCCAGGAGAGGGAAGCCCGGCGTCGCGCCTACGCGGGCGGCCGGGGAACGGTGGATTCGCGGACGACGAGCCGGTAGCCGGGCCGGGGGCGCCGGGGTTCGGACACCGGGTTGCCGGAGAGGCGCTCGACGAGGCTGTCGACGGCCAGCCGGGCGATGGCCTCCTTGTCGGGGGCCACCGTGGTGAGTGTGGTGGCCCCGTAGAGGCTCTCCTCGATGTTGTCGAAGCCGACGACGGCCACGTCCTCGGGGATGCGCAGTCCCCGTTCGGAGAGGGTGCGCATCGCGCCGATGGCGATGAGGTCGTTGTAGGCGAACACGGCGTCGGGCCGTTCGCCGCGGTCCAGGAGGGCCGCCATGGCGGTGGCACCGTCCTCGCGGCCGTAGCCGTCGGTGACGACGACGAGCGACTCGTCGGCCTCGATGCCCGCCGCGGCGAGCTCCTCGCGCCAGCCGCGCAGCCGGAGGTGGGCCGGCTGCCGTTCGCGGCCGGTGCGCGAGCCGAGGAAGGCGATCCGGCGGTTTCCCTGGTCGATGAGATGGCGCACGGCCTCGCGGGACGCCGCCACGTTGTCGATGGCGATGTGGTCGTAAGGGGCCTCGTACTCGCGCTCCCCGAGCAGCACCAGCGGCGCGGTCTCGGTGCGCGCCATCAGGTCCTCGGTCTCCAGATGGATCGGACTGAGGATGAGGCCGTCGATCACATGGGACCGGAATCCCTGGCTGACCAGGAGTTCCTTCTCCCGCAGTCCGCCGGTGTGGTCGACCAGCACGGTGTAGTCGTGCCGGGCTGCCGCGTCGACGACCTCTCCGGCCAGCTCCGCGAAGTAGGGGTTGCCGAACTCGGGGACGGCGAGGGCGATGATGCCCGTACGGCCCTTGCGCAGATGGCGTGCGGTGAGGTTCGGCCGGTAGCCGAGCTCGTCGATGGCCTGTTGCACCTTGGCCCGCATCTTCGGTGTGACGTGCTGATAGTTGTTCACCACGTTCGACACGGTCTTGATGGACACGCCCGCCCGTTGCGCAACGTCCTTGAGGCTGACGCCCACGGCACTCCCTGAATCGACTTGTCGCGCGTTGACGCGCGGTGGCCCGGCTCCGCCGGTTCGGCTCTGCCGGTGCCGGGGCCCGCGGCCCCGGCACCGGTTCAGGTGGTTCTGCGGCTGCGCGCCAGATAGCGCTGGGCCACGACGACAACGATAAGGAACCCTCCGCTGACGACCGACTGGTACGAGGAGTTCAGCGAGCCGATCTGGTTGATCAGATTCTGGATGACGGCCAGCAGCAGTACGCCCCAGAGCGTGCCGCTGATCGATCCCGCGCCGCCGATCAGGAGGGTGCCCCCGATGACGACGGCGGAGATCGCGTCGAGCTCCATGCCCACGCCGACGATGGTGACGCCGGAGGAGAGCCTGGCGGCGTTGAGCGCGCCGGCGAGTCCGGCCAGGAGTCCGCTGAGCGTGTAGACGAGGATCTTGGTACGGGCGACGGGCAGGCCCATCAGCGTCGCCGCGTCACTGCTGCCGCCGACCGCGAAGAGCGTCTGCCCGAACGAGGTGCGCTGGAGTATCAGTCCGCCGATGCCGAACAGCACCAGGGCGATGAGGATCGGGTAGCCGAAGCCCCATACGCTGCCCTGTCCGAGCTCGGCGAAGGCGGAGCCCTTGGGGACCAGGTAGGTGGTGGCGCCCTCGTCGGTGAACGCGAGGAGCAGGCCGCGCGCGCCCAGCAGGGTGGCGAGCGTGACGATGAAGGGTGCCATCCCGGCGCGGGCCACGAGGAAGCCGTTGAGCAGTCCGATCGCACCGCACACCACGAGGGGGACGAACAGGGCGGCCAGGAAGCCCCATTGGGAGGCCCAGGCGGCGAGCACACCACCCAGGGCGAAGACGGAGCCGACGGACAGGTCGATGCCGCCGGTGATGATGACCATGGTCATGCCGAGTGCCACCACGGCCAGGAACGAGGCCTGGATGGTCACACCCCGGGCGTTGTCCAGCGTGGCGAACGTCGGGTAGATGAAGGACGCGACGATCACGACGGTCAGCAGGACCGCGAGCACGCCCTGGCGCTGGAGGAGTTCGGCGACGCGCTGCCCGGCCGCGGGGCGGATCGCGCCGCCGCCGGCCGCTGTCGGAGTCGTGCGCGGTGCCTGGGCCACGGGTGCGGGTGCGGGTGAGGTTTCGTTCATCGGGACCGACGCTCCCGGGCGACGTAGACGGCGGCGATGATGATGGCCGCCTGGGCGATCTGTGCGGTGGAGTCGGGCAGGTCGTGCTTGACGAGGGTGGCGCGCAGCAGTTGCATCAGCAGGGCGCCGGCGACGGTGCCGAGGACCCGGATGGAGCCGCCGTTGAGCGGGGTGCCGCCGACCACGACCGCCGTGATGGCGGAGAGTTCCATGAGGGTGCCGAGCGAGGAGGGGTCGCTGGCGGTGAGCCTGGCCGTGGCGAGGATGCCGGCCAGTGCCGCCAGGACCCCGCAGAGCACGTACACACCGATGAGCACGCGCCGCACCGGAAGTCCCGCGAGGGCGGCGGCGGACCGGTTGCCGCCGATGGCGACGACCTGCCGGCCGAAGGTGGTGCGCTGAACCAGGAAGGCGACGGCGACCGCGAGGACGGCGGCGATGAGCACGACCAGAGGGATGCCGAGGAAGGATCCGGTGCCCAGCGACAGCAGGTCGGGGTTGACGATCTGCTTGAGCTGACCGTCCGCCATGACCAGGGCCAGACCCCGGCCGCCGACGAACAGGGCGAGGGTGGCGACGATGGGCTGCAGCCCGACGAGGGAGACCAGCGAGCCGTTGATCGCTCCGACCAGGGCGCCGGCCAGCAGCGCCATGACGAGGGCGGCCACCAGCCCGTACCCGAGATAGAGCGGCAGCAGAGCGGTGGCCAGCGCCATGGTCGAACCGACGGAGAGGTCGACGCCCTCGGTACCGATCACGAGCGCCATGCCGAGAGCGACGATGACGATGGGGGCGACCTGCACGAGCTGGGTGCGGAGGTTGTCCGCGGTCATGAAGTGCTCGGTGAACAGGGCGTTGAAAAGGAGGACGACCGCGACGGCGAGATAGACGCCGTACTCCTGGTACCAGGCGGGGTCGCGGAGCCGGGCCAGCGGCCGGGCTGCGGGGGCGGAGACTGTGGCCTGTGTCATCGGGGGTCCTCCTTGGCGGCCGGGGCCTTCCCTGCGGGCGCCGGTGAGTGGTCGGCGAGCACTTCGAGCAGATGGCTCTCGGCCACCTCGTCGCCCGACAGTTCGCCCGCGACCGCGCCGCCGCGCAGGACGACGATGCGGTCGGCGCCCTCGATGAGTTCCTCGATGTCGGAGGAGATGAGCAGGACGGCGAGGCCCTCGCGGGCGAGGTCGTCGATGAGGCTCTGCACCTCGGCCTTGGCACCGACGTCGATGCCACGGGTGGGTTCGTCGAGCAGCAGGACCTTGGGCTCGAGGCAGAGCCAGCGGGCCAGCAGAACCTTCTGCTGGTTGCCGCCGGAGAGCTCGCCCACCTTCTGTTCGGGGCTCGCGGCCTTGATCCGCAGCCGCTTCATGAAGATGTCGACGACGCGGTCCTGCTTGGCGCGGGAGACGATGCCGGCGCGGGAGAGACGGGGCATCGCGGCCAGCACGATGTTCTCGCGGACCGAGAGGCCGGGCACGATGCCCTCGGCCTTGCGGTCCTCGGGCAGCAGGCTGATGCCTGCCCGGATGGCGCCGGCGGAGGTGAGGCGGCGCAGGGTGCGTCCGCCGATGCTGAGTTCGCCGGAGTCCAGGCTCAGCGCGCCGGACAGTGCCTTCGCGGTCTCGCTGCGGCCGGAGCCGAGGAGCCCGCCGAGGCCGAGCACCTCGCCCGCGTACAGCGACAGGGATATGTCGTGGAGCTGGTGGTCGCGGGAGAGGCCGGTCGCGGTGAGCACGGGGGTCCGGGAGGCGTCGTGTCCTTCGGAACCGAAGCTGGTGACGCCGTCGCGGCGGACCTCGGCCATGTCGCGGCCGAGCATCATCGAGACGAGCTGCATGCGGTCGAGGTCGGCGAGGTCACCGGTGTGGATGTGGCGGCCGTCGCGGAGCACGGTGACGCGGTCGCAGATCCGGTAGAGCTCGTCCATGCGGTGGCTGACGTAGAGCACGGCGATGCCGCGTGCGCGCAGGTCCTCGATGACCCGGAAGAGGGTCTCGACCTCGCGCGGCTCCAGCGAGGAGGTGGGCTCGTCCATGATGACGACCTGGGCGTTGACCGAGACGGCGCGGGCCAGCGCGACCATCTGCTGGGTGCCGATGCCGAGGGTGTGCAGGGGCCTCTTCGGGTCGACGCGTACGCCGAAGCCGTCGAGCAGTTCCGTCGTCTCGCGGTGCATGCGGGCGAAGTCGATCAGGCCGAGCCGGTTCTTGGGCTCCCGGCCGAGGAAGATGTTGCGCGCCACACTCATCAGCGGGACGAGGTTCACCTCCTGGTAGATCGTGGAGATGCCTGCCTGCTGCGCCTCGAACGGCCGGGCGAAGGTGATCTGTTCGCCGGCCAGCCGCAGCTCGCCCTCGTCGGGCCGGTAGACGCCGGTCAGCACCTTGATCAGGGTGGACTTCCCGGCTCCGTTCTCCCCGACGAGTGCGTGGGTCTCCCCGGCGCGCAGGGAGAAGGAGACGTCGTCGAGGGCGACGACGCCGGGGAACCGCTTGCTCACCGAGCGGGCTTCGAGGACGGCCGCGGCCGGTGCGGGGGCCTGCGGTACGCCGGTGACCGGCGCAGCGGCATCCGGCCCACCGGCGCCCGGCGCGGATGTGTCCTGCGCGTCGGCGGCCGGCTGCGGCGGCTGCGGTACTGCTTCGGGTGGTGCCATGGCTGTTCTTGGCCTTCCGCTCTTCCAAGGGTGGGGGCCCGGGGCCGCCGTGACGGGTGGCGACGTCACGGCGGCGGGTGGTCCGACAGGTCCGGTGCGGGCCGGGGCCGCGTACGGATCAGTACGCGGCCGGCGCCGGCCGGCGATCCGGGCGGGTGGGGCTGGGTCCGGTCAGAACGCGCCGCCGAGCGAGGCCTTGGCGTTGGACTCGTCGTAGGCGCGGTCGGTGATGATGACGTTCTCCGGGATCTCCTCGCCGCCGTAGAACTTCTGGGCGGTCGCGAAGGCCAGCGGGCCGAAGCGCGGGTTCGACTCGATGACGGCGTTGTACTCGCCGTTGACCAGGGCCTGGACGGCGTTACGGGTGCCGTCGACGGAGACGATCTTGACGTCCTTGCCGGGCTTCTTGCCGGCGGCCTTCAGCGCGGTGACGGCACCGAGGCCCATCTCGTCGTTCTCGGCGTAGACGGCGGTGATGTCGGGCTTGGACTGGATCAGCTGCTCCATGACCTGCTGGCCCTTGTCGCGGGCGAACTCGCCGGTCTGCTGCGCGACGATCTCCAGTCCGGGGGCCTTGGCCTTGAGCTGGTCGACGAAGCCCTTGGTGCGGTCGGTGGTGACGTTGTTGCCCGAGGCGCCGAGGAGGATGGCGACCTTGCCCTTGCCACCGGTCGTCTTGATCATCGCGTCCGCTGCGCGCTTGCCCTGCTCCACGAAGTCGGAGCCGAGGAAGGCCACGTAGTCCTTGCAGGCGGTCGAGTTGACCTTGCGGTCAATGGTGAGGACCGGCACCTTCTTGGCTGCGGCGGCCTTCAGCGCCGGCTCCAGACCGTCGGAGTTCAGCGGGGCGACGATGAGGAACTGGGCACCCTGGGAGAGCATGTCCTGGATGTCGCTGATCTGCTTCGACAGCTGCGACTGGGCGTTGGTGGTGAGCAGCTTCTTGACGCCGACCTTCTTGGCCTCGTCCTTGATGGACTGGGTCTCGGCGATACGGAACGGGTTGGCCTCCTTCTCCGACTGGGAGAAGCCGACCACCGCGTTCTTCAGGTCCAGCTTCGGCGCGCCGTAGGTCTGCAGCGAGCAGCCCGAACCGGAAGAGGACTCCGGGGACTTAGCCGCCTGCGCGCCCTGGCTGCTGTCGGCGGTCGCGTTGTCCGAGGTCTCCGACTTGGAGCAGCCGGAGGCGGCCAGCGTGGCGGTGGCGGCGAGGAGGCAGGCCACGGCGAGGGTACGGGTTCGGCGCTGGATGATCATGCGCGGGAGCTCCTTGGCGGGGATGACGGCACGCCGATGGGCGTGCGGTCGGGCATGGCTGGACGATGCATCGGCTGCCGCTCGGCGGCTGATGTCACTGCATTACTCACGACCCCGCCACCTGGACGAACTGCGGTCGTGAGAGTCTGCGCGGCCTCTCGGCGGCTCGGTTTACAACGTTATATAGGCGCCGCGGCGCAGGCGGCAAGAGCGTTGTCGATGCGTTTCCAAAATGTGTCGGAGTTGCCCGGCACCGGCGGACTACTCCTGCGGCCCGGTTACCGCCGCACCCCTGGACAGCCGCCCGACACCGTGCTGTCATACCGCCGGTACCCAATTTTCCAACGTTGCAAGCACGGTGTCGCGCCGGCCCTCCGGTCGCGACGGCGTGCCGTGCCGTACGCACGTCCCGCATCCGCCCGGGTGAGGTGAGCCTCATGGCCGGTCCCACCGGGCCGATGGCGAACCCCGAAGTGTCATGTGCCGTCCCCCCAGCCGGAGCCCCGCCCGGCCGGCCCAGAGCAGGAGCCCTTCCATGCCCCTGAACCGCAGACAACTCATGGCCGGCGCGCTGGCCACCGTCGCCGCCACCACGGCCGCCTCCGGCCGTTGGGCCACCACGGCGACGGCGGCCGAGCACCGCGCGAAGCCCGCCCACGGCGGCCACTACTCCCCCAACGCCGCGCCACTGCACCCCACCGCGTTCCTGAAGCTCCCGCCCGGCAAGGTCACCGCGCGCGGCTGGCTGGCCGGACAGCTGAAGCTCCAGCTGGACGGCTTGTGCGGCCGCTACGAGGAGTTCTCGCACTTCCTGGACTTCACCGGCACCGGCTGGGTCCGCCCCGACCTGGGCGGCTGGGAGGAGGTCCCGTACTGGCTGCGGGGATACACCGACCTCGCGATCGTCACGGGTGACGCGAAGGCACTCGCCGCGGTCCGCCGCTGGTTCGACGCGATTCTCGCCACCCAGCAGGCCGACGGCTTCTTCGGACCGAAGGCGCTGCGTACGTCCCTGAACGGCGGCCCGGACTTCTGGCCCTTCCTGCCGCTGATCCAGGCCCTGCGCTCCTGGCAGGAGTACGCGGGTGACACCCGGGTCATCCCCTTCCTGAGCCGGTTCTTCCGCTACATGAACGCCCAGGGGCCCGGTGCCTTCAACACCAGCTGGATAGCCCTGCGTTGGGGCGACGGCCTGGACAGCGTCTTCTGGCTGTTCAACCGCACCGGCGACACCTTCCTGCTGGACCTCGCCGACAAGATCCACGCGAACGGGGCCGACTGGGGCGACAACCTGGTCAACCTGCACAACGTCAACATCGCGCAGGGCTTCCGCGAGCCCGCCCAGTACGCGCTGCGCAGCGGCTCGGCCGACGACACCCGGAACACGTACGGGACGTACGGCAAGGCCATGGACCAGTACGGGCAGTTCCCCGGTGGCGGTTTCGCCGGGGACGAGAACGCGCGTCCCGGGCACGGCGACCCCCGGCAGGGCTTCGAGACCTGCGGGATCGTCGAGTTCATGGCCAGCCACCAGCTGCTCACCCGGATCACCGGGGATCCGCTGTGGGCCGACCGCTGCGAGGATCTGGCCTTCAACTCGCTCCCCGCCTCGCTCGACCCTTCGGGCAAGGCGATCCACTACGTCAGCAGCGCCAACAGCGTGGATCTGGACAACGTCCCCAAGAGCGGCCGGCAGTTCCAGAACGGTTTCGCCATGCAGGCGTTCCTGCCCGGCGTCGACCAGTACCGCTGCTGCCCGCACAACTACGGCATGGGCTGGCCCTACTTCGTCGAGGAACTGTGGCTCGCCACACCCGACGGAGGTCTCGCCGCCGCCATGTACGCGAGCTGCGAAGTCACCGCGAAGGTCGCGGACGGCACCGAGGTCACCTTCGCGGAGGAGACCGACTACCCCTTCACGGACACGGTCACGCTGACCCTGAAGGCACCGAAGCGCCTGGCGTTCCCGTTGGTACTGCGCGTTCCCGCCTGGTGCGACAGCCCGGAGATCAAGGTCAACGGACGTCCGGTCGACGCCCCCGCGGGTCCGGCCTTCACACGGGTCGACCGCACCTGGTCCGACGGCGACAAGGTGACGCTCCGCTTCCCGCAGAAGACCACCGTCCGCACCTGGGAGCACAACCACGCTTCCGTGAGCGTGGACCGCGGTCCGCTCACGTACTCCCTGCGCATCGATGAGGAGTACCAGCGCATCGGCGGCACCGAACAGTTCCCGGAGTACGCGGTGCACGCCACGAGTCCGTGGAACTACGGCCTCGTACTCGACGACCGGGAGCCGGCCGCCTCGCTGCGCCACCACGCGGTACGTCACGTGAAGGACGCCAATCCGTTCACGCTCGAAGGCTCCCCGCTGACCATGACCGCGCAGGCGCGGAGGATCCCGGAGTGGACGGCGGACGACGAGCACGTCGTCATGCCGCTCCAGGACAGCCCGGCCCGCAGCACGGAGCCGGTGGAGGAGGTCACGCTCGTCCCCATGGGTGCGGCGCGGCTGCGCATCACCTCGTTCCCCACGGCCGCTCCGGACGCGGAGCCCTGGCTCTCCGACCGCTGGTACCGCGTCCGCAACCGGCACTCCGGCAAGGTCCTCGGCGTCGACACCATGTCCACGGCCAACAGCGCCCACGTCGTGCAGTTCGGTGACACCGGCACCGACGACCACGACTGGCGGCTCGTCCCGGAGGGCGACGGCTGGTACCGGATCCGCAACCGCCACTCCGGCAAGGTCCTCGGCGTCGACACCATGTCCACCGCCGACAGCGCCCACGTCGTCCAGTTCGACGACAACGGCACCGACGACCACCTCTGGCAGCTCGTCCCCGACGGCGACGGCTGGTACCGGATCCGCAACCGCCACTCCGGCAAGGTCCTCGGCGTCGACACCATGTCCACCGCCGACAGCGCCCACGTCGTCCAGTTCGACGACAACGGCACCGACGACCACCTCTGGCAGCTCGTCTGACCTCTGACCGTTCCACGCACGTCCCGCACCGCTCCCCGCGCCACCCGGCGCGGGGAGTTCCCCGTACCGGGGCAGCACCCGACGAAGGAGACGAACCGAATGAGCCGTTTACGTGTGCCCGGCCGTAGGCCGTGGTGGAGACGAGCGATCGCCACGACCGGACTGCTGGCGCTGGTGTCCTCGGCACTGGTGGGAGTCGGCTCCGCGCCGGCAGGTGCCGCTTCCTGGACGCCGAAGCCGTCCCCCATGACGACGCCGTGGACCGGCCAGGTCCCGGTCGACAAGCCGTTGCCGGAATACCCGCGCCCGCAGTTGACCCGGCCCGACTGGGCCAATCTCAACGGCATCTGGGACTTCGCGGTGACCGGCCGGGACGCCGGACAGCCGTCCTCGTTCCCCGATCAGATCCGCGTGCCCTTCGTCGCGGAGTCCGCGCTCTCCGGCATCCAGCGGAAGATCACCGAGAACGACAAGCTCTGGTACAAGCGCACCTTCACCGTGCCGTCGAACTGGAACGGCCGCCGGGTCGAGCTCAACTTCGGCGCGTCCGACTGGCAGACCACGGTCTGGGTCAACGGCACCCAGGTCGGCGCCCACAAGGGCGGGTACGACTCGTTCGCGTACGACATCACCCCGCAGCTCAACGGGGGTACGAACACGGTCGTGGTCTCGGTGTACGACCCGACGCAGACGGGCGGCCAGGCCGTCGGCAAGCAGCGCATCAATGACGTGCAGCCGCACAACGGCGGCGGCATCTTCTACACCGCGGCCTCCGGCATCTGGCAGACGGTCTGGCTGGAGCCGGTCGCGGCGGCCCACATCACCCGCCTCGACATGACGCCGAACCTCGGCGACAGCACGCTGCGGGTGAAGGTGCAGGGCGCGTCCGCGTCCGGCCGCAGCACCCGGGTCACCGTCTCCAGCGGCGGGAACGTCGTCGGCACGGCCACCGGAACGGTCGGCTCCGAGATCTCCGTCCCGGTGCCGAACGCGCATCTGTGGACTCCGGAGGACCCGTTCCTTTACGACGTGAAGGCGGAGCTGCTCGACGGTTCGGCCGTCACGGACTCGGCCGGCAGCTACGCGGGTATGCGCTCGATCGCCGTGGCGAAGGTCGACGGCGTGCTGCGTCCGGTCCTCAACGGGAAGTTCGTCTTCCAGACCGGCACCCTGGACCAGGGCTACTGGCCGGACGGCATCTACACCGCGCCGACCGACGCCGCCCTGAAGTCGGACCTCCAGGCGCACAAGGACCTCGGTTTCAACATGGTCCGCAAGCACATCAAGGTGGAACCGCAGCGCTGGTTCTACTGGGCGGACAAGCTGGGTCTGCTGGTCTGGCAGGACATGCCGGCCATGGACACCGGCAAGAGTCCCGACACGGCGGCCCGCACCCAGTGGGAGGCCGAGTTCCACGCGATCATCGACCAGCACCGCAGCTCGCCCTCGCTCGTGATGTGGGTCGACCAGAACGAGGGCTGGGGGCAGTACGACCAGGCGAGGATCGCCAACGAGGTGAAGGCGTACGACCCGTCCCGGCTGGTGAACAACATGAGCGGGGTCAACTGCTGCGGTTCGGTGGACGGCGGCAACGGGGACGTGGTCGACAACCACATCTACGTCGGCCCCGGCAACACCGCGCCGACCGCGACGCGCGCGGCCGTGCTCGGCGAGTTCGGCGGCCTCGGCTACAAGGTCCCCGGGCACGAGTGGTTCCCCGGCGGCGGCTTCAGCTACGAGGACCAGGCGAGCGTCTCCGCGTTGAACAACCGGTTCGTCGGGCTGCTCGACAGCATCCGTGTGGGCCAGCTGCCCGCCGGCCTCTCCGCCTCGGTCTACACGGAGATCACCGACGTCGAGAACGAGGCGAACGGGCTGCTCACCTACGACCGTCAGGTCGTCAAGGTGGACACCGCCCGGGTGAAGGCCGCCAACCAGGCCCTCATCAACGCCTCACGCAACCCGGCCCCGCCGGTGACGCTGCCCACCGGGCAGTACAAGTCGCTCCGCGTCACGACGCCCGGGTACACCAACAAGTACCTGCGCCATCAGGACGCGCTCGCCTTCACCGAGGTCGTCGACAGCGGGAGCAGCGCGCTGCTGAAGAACGACGCCACCTGGAAGATCGTCACCGGGCTCGCCAACAGCAACTGCTACTCGCTGGAGTCCCGCAACTATCCCGGTGAGTACCTCCGGCACCGGGACTTCCGGGTCCGGCGGGACGCCAACGACGGCTCGGCGCTCTTCAAGGCCGACGCCACCTGGTGCGCCATCGCCGGCACCGGAGGCGTACGTCTGTCCAGCGCCAACCTGCCCGGCAGCTATCTGCGCCATATCGCCTCGGAGGTGTGGCTGGCCACGCCGGGCGGCGGGCACGCCTGGGACAACCCGGCCACGTTCACCGAGGACACCACCTGGGCGGTGGAGGCGCCCTGGGCACCGTGACCTGACCCCCTGCTCCCCCGCCCACGGCCACGGCCCGGACCCGACGCGCATGCGTCGCGTCCGGGCCGTCGGTCCGCGGGCTCCCGCGTCCGGGCCGTCGGTCCGCGGGCTCCCCGGGCCCGCTCCCCGACCCGGCCCACCCGGACGAAGGGGCCTAGGCCGGCGCCACGTACGTGTGCAGCAGCGCCGTCCGGCCGTCGGCCGTCGTCCAGTCGCCGGGGCGGCTGCCGGCACGGCGCCACCCCGTGCGTTCGTAGAGGGCGACGGCCGCCCTGCCGCCGTCCTCCACCTCCAGGACCAGTCGCCGGCCCTCGGCTGCCGCGGCCGTCGTCACGGTGTCGAGCAGCGCTCGTGCCACGCCGCGCCGACGGGCAGAAGCCGTGGCGAACAGCCGCGCCACCGAGGCCAGTTCCTCCGGCGGCAGTCCCGCGTCCGCCGCCAGGACCTGGTCCGTACGGGTCAGCGCCACGTGCCCCAGGACATCCGGGCCCGCCACGGCGACCCAGACATCGAGGATGTCATCGGGCGTCAGCCAGCCCGCCGGGTCGGCGGGCCACTCGGCGGGGTAGCGGTCCGCCTCGTGCACGGTGGCCAGCGCCGCGACGCACGCGTTCAGGTCGGCGTCGCGGCGGCGCCGGATCTCCCCTTCCTCGAACCCCACGGTGGTCATGCCGGCTCCGTCCGGCCCGGAGCCACGGCTGCTCCTGTCCGTGCGGCCGGTCAAGGCAGGATCTCGACGTACCCGTCGGTTCCGTGCACACGGATCCGCTGCCCGTCCCGGATCAGCCGGGTGGCCCCCTCCACGCCCACGACGGCCGGCAGGCCGTACTCCCGGGCGATCACCGCGCCATGCGTCATCAGACCGCCGACCTCCGTCACCAGGCCCGCGATGCCCACGAACAGGGGCGACCAGCTGGGGTCCGTGAAGGCCGTGACCAGGATGTCGCCCGCTTCGAGATCGGCCTGCGCCATGTCGAGGATGACACGGGCCCTCCCCTCCACGGTCCCGGAGGAGACCGCCAGGCCGATCAGGGCTCCGTCGGGCGCGTCGTCGCGCCGGTACGCGCCAGTGAGGGCCTCACCGTCCGACGTGAGGACCCGGGGCGGCGTGAGCGCGTGGTACGACCGGAACGCGTCCTTGCGCTGCTGGATCAGCTCGTCGTCCACCTCGTTCGAACGCACCACGTCGTGGAGCTCCTGGAACGTGAGGTAGAAGATGTCCTCCTTCTCCGCAAGCACATCGGCCCGCACGAGGCGCTCCGCCTCAGCCAGCAGAGCCTGCTTGTAGACGAAGTAGCGGCTGATGATGCCGTACTTCGGGTACTCCCGGTACCCGATGAAGGTGCGGACACGGTCGATCATGCCCTTGGTCTCGTCCGCCTTCCGGTCCCCGTCCGGCAGGGCACGCAAGCGGGACAGTACGTCCCGCTCCTTTTCCAGGGCCTTCTGCCGCCCCTGCTCGAAGCGCTGCTCGGCGGCGCCCGGCCCGAAGTTCCTGACGTTGTCGAGGATCACGGGCACGAGCGTGGTGGGGCGCTCGCTCCACCGCGGCCTCGTGATGTCGATCTCTCCGACGCAGCGCACGCCGTACCGGTCGAGATAGGCCTCGATCGCATCGCGCGCCCCGCTCCCGCCCGCGACCTTCGCCAGCTCGTCCAGGAACGCCTCGTCCCCGACGTGCTCGACGCCCCGGAGGAACTCCACCACCTCCGGATACGGGCGGATCGCGTCCGCGACGTCGAGCAGCGCCAGTCCCATCTCCGAGGTGATGTTGTCGGGGGCGGACAGCGTGAGCGTGTCAGCCGCGTTCTTCTCGCCCAGCCACTCCTCCAGCTTGTCGTTGAGCCACCAGGTGGCCTCCATCCCGGCCATGATCACTTGCATGCTCAGTGGGTCGCCGAGGACGCGCTTGTGCTCGGCGAAGGCCTCCAGAAGGAAGTCGAACAGTGCCGGTCCGGTCTTCGTCCGGATGTCGCGCTCCAGCGCGGCGACGGACTCCCGGCTGCGTTCGATCAGCTCGGTGACGACGGCCGGATCGGTCGCGATCGGAGCGGGCGCACTGCGGGCCGGCGGTCCGCCGGGTCCCGCGTCCGGAAGCGACGGGACGAAGCCATCGCGGTCCAGGACGGTCTCCAGGGCGTCCCTGACCAGCGGATCGCCCTTCCCCATGACGTCCAGGAGACCGGCGCGGCTCACGGGCGATGCCAGGCGCCCGGTGACGTCGACGAACAGCCTCCCGCCTGCCTCGTGCATCGCCACCATGGCCGTCTGCTGCCACAGGGAGAAGCCCAGGGGCTTCATGGGATCGGTCATCATCTGCTGATGGCCGACGGAGACGTAGACGTGATTCTCCTCGTCGTCGGCCTCGGGCACGGGGAACAGCGTCGTGATCGGCCGGCTCTGCACGATCTGGAACCCGTCGTCGGCCAGGCACCATTCGATGTCCTGCGGGCGGCCGAAGTGTGCTTCGATCCGCCGCCCCAGCCGCACGAGCCGCACGGCCTGCTCGTCCGTCAGCGCGGGCTGCTTCTGCCGCTGCGCGTCGACCGTCACTTCCTGCGTACCGCCGGTCGGCAGGGCGTGCACGGCACGCTGTTTGGCGGAGATCGTCCTGGCGACGACTTCACCGTTGCGCACCTTGAAGACGTCCGGGTTCACCAGGCCGGAGACCAGGGCCTCTCCCAGGCCGAAGCCGGCGTCCACGGTGGCGACCGTCCGGTTGCCCGTGACGGGGTCGGCCGTGAACAGGATGCCGGACGTCTGCGGGAAGACCATCCTCTGCACGACCACGGCCATGTGGACCGCACGGTGGTCGATGCCGTTCCGTCGGCGGTAGGTCACGGCCCGCTCGGTGAACAGGGAGGCCCAGCACCGGCTGATGTGGCGCAGGACCGCCGTCGGCCCGACGACGTTCAGGTACGTGTCCTGCTGGCCGGCGAACGAGGCCGTCGGCAGGTCCTCCGCGGTCGCGCTGGACCTGACGGCGTACGGGGCCTGCTCGCCGTGGCGGGCGAGCGCGCCGGTGATCGCCGCCGCGAGACCTTCCGGGACGGCGATTCCCTCGATGGTCCGACGGATCTGCGCGCTGAGCGTGCGGATCGTCTCCCGGTCGTCCGGGTCCACGCCCGCCAGCCGGTCCAGCCGGTCGCCGACCGACGCGTCCGCCATGATCCTCCTGAACGCGTCCGTCGTGATACAGAAGCCACCCGGCACACGGACGCCTTCGATCCGCGACAACGCGCCCAGGTGCGCGCCCTTGCCGCCGACGACCGCCACCTGCGTCTCGTCGGCCTCTTCCAGATCCCGAACGTACTGCTCCGTCATGGCGATACCTCCGAGGCTGCCGTGCTCCGTCGTCCTGCGACGGCCGGTCGCATCACCGGCGCCGCCCACTCTGTCGAACCGCTTGTCGAGCACGTCCTCATCCCTGGTTCCCTCGCCTCCGACGAGTCGGGCGGCGTCCATCCCCGCAGCACCGCCCCGAGCGCTCGCGGCCGCTCTGCCGGCCGCACCTCTGATTCGACGTCACCGCGTCCCCCGTACACGGGCAACAACACACGCACTCGTGCTCCATTTCCGCAGGTTGTGGCATCGGCCGATGATTCTGCACCGTGACCCGGGCCTTGCGGCAAGCCCCCCGACGCGCTATAAGTTGAGTACGGCAAGGAGAGATCTTTCTCCTTGCCTTTGCCGTTTCAGGTGCCTGGACACCGGCTGAGCCGTTGGGCTCCTGACCCTCGTGCTCACGTTCGACACCAACGAGCACGGATGGGCAGGACCGGTTCCGGCTCACCCGCGAGTGGGGCCGGAGGCCTCGCAGCGGGCGGTACGGAGCCTCGGGGCGGCCCCGGCTCCGCCGGTGGGGCGAGCGCAAAGGCGATCTCACCGGCCTCGACGCGGCGGATCTCGGCCTCCGTCTGCTCGTCGCCCGAACGCCACCGCGGCGTAACCGGGGCGAGGCGGCCGCCTGCCTTACCACCCGTGGTCCTGAGCTGCGGTCCTGCCCGGCCCCGGGCCTCCCGGACCGCCCTTCCCCGCAAGCAGCTGACAGTCGCCCTCGACGGCACAGGCTGCCGGCTTGCGGTCGAGGGCCTCTCCCGTCCGCGGGCACCGGGCCGGATCCACAGATGCCGCTGCCTGCTGCCGCACGGGGCGGCAGCAGGCAGCGGCTCAGTGTTCTGTTCTACGACACGTCACGAACAGCCGACGACTACGGCTGCTCGGTGTCGTGCAGGGCGCTCACCTCGTCGGCGGTCAGTGCCCTGTCGTACACGGCGACCTGATCGACCGAACCGTTCCAGAAGTCGGTGTTCCCGCCGCCCCACTTGGCGCGGCCCACGGACAGGGCGCCACTGCTGACGTCCGCCGATCCGGCCGGCGCGGTCGCGGCGAGCTTGCCGTCGACGTACAGCTTGATCTCGTCACCGCTGCGGACACCCACCACGTGGTACCACCGGCCGAGCTCGGGCGTCATCTCCAGCCGGGCGCGGTGGGCGCCCGGGGTGGAGAAGGCGAATCCGCCCTGACCGTACTGGAGGTAGAACGGGTTCTCCTGGCGCCGGCCGTCCTGGCTGACGACGGTGGCGTAGTTGCCGGGGAGCGCGTCCAGCGACGCCCAGGCGGAGACGGTGTAGTCGCCGGTGGTGTCGACGACCGGGCCGTCGGTCTCGGCGTACTGGCCGTCACCGTCGAACTTGAGCGCCGAGCCGTGCACGCCGGCCGTCCAGGACGTGCCTTCGGAAAGGGTGAGGTTCTTGTGGTTCGGCCCGCTGTCGGCGGCCTCGGTGCCCTTGTTCTCGTCGAGGGACCAGGCGCCGCCGCCCTTGATCTCGTCCCGCTCGCCGGCGGCCGCGCCGGCGGCGATGACCTCCCGGTTGATCGCGCGCACCGGGGCGGGGTCGACCTTGATCTCACGGCGGTCGTACGTCCAGAGACCGTTGAGCTCGTTCTCCAGGTCGGTCACCTGGGTGTAGATGGAGCCGGAGAGTTCGGCGCCGGCCGCTTCCAGGTAGTACTTACGGGTGTTCTCGACGTACTTGGCGGTCAGCGCGGCCTTGTCGGCGACACCGCTGTAGATCGCGGTGGGCGCGCCGGGCCACATGTGCCCGGGCATCCGCAGGGTGAAGCCGCCGTGCTCGCCGTCCATCGCCGCACGCTTGTCGTCCGGGAAGGCCGGGTCGGTGTTGTTGTAGTCGTGGTGGTCGATGATGTCGCCCTTGCCCGAGTCACCCTTGGAGTTGCAGCAGTTGACACCGCTGTGGGCGTTGACGACGCGGGAGGGGTCGGCGGCCTGGACCTGCTCGGTGATCTTGCCGGTCTCGGTGCGGTCCCACTCGCCCCAGCCTTCGTTGAAGACGATCCAGGCACCGATCGAGGGGTAGTTGTGCAGCTGCTTCATCATCTCGGCGCCCTGGTCGAGGAAGGCCTTGTGGCCCTTCTCGCCGGTGAGGTTGCCGGAGACGAAGTCCTGCCACACCAGCAGACCCAGCTGGTCGGCGTGGTAGTACCAGCGTGCGGGCTCGACCTTGATGTGCTTGCGCACGGAGTTGAAGCCGAGGTCCTTCTGCGCCTTCAGGTCGAAGAGCAGGGCGGAGTCGCTGGGGGCCGTGTTCAGGCCGTCGGGGTAGAAGCCCTGGTCGAGCTGGGCGAGAGAGAAGAACGGCTTCCCGTTGAGGACCAGCTTCTGATAGCCGCCGACTTCGGCGACACCGAAGGACCGCATACCGAAGTAGCTGTCGACGGCGTCCTTGGAGCGGCCGTCGTCGAGGGTGACCTTCAGGTCGTAGAGGTAGGGGTCGTCAGGCGTCCACAGGTGCTGCTTCGCGACCGGCAGGCTCAGCTCACGGTTGGCCGGGCCGGTGACCCTGCCGACGACCTTGCCCTTCTTGTCGCGGGCGACGGCTGTGATCCGGGCGGAGGCCGAGGCGTCCTCGGAGTTGACCGTCAGGGCGAGCCGGCCCTTGTCGATGTCCGGGGTGGTCGTCAGGGAGTCGACGGCCGCCGGGGCGACGGGCTCCATCCACACGGTCTGCCAGATGCCGGAGGAGGCGGTGTAGAAGATGCCGCCGGGGTTGGCGGACTGCTTGCCCGTGGGCTGGTCGGCGCCGGTGGTGTCGGTGACCGCGACGACGATCTCCTGCGGGCCGTTGCCCTTGACCGCGTCGGTGATGTCCGCGGTGAAGGCGGTGTAGCCGCCGGTGTGCTCGGCGACCTGCTTGCCGTTGACCCAGACGGTGGCCTGGTAGTCGACGGCACCGAAGTTGAGCTTCAGGCGGTTGCCGTTGCCCTTGCCCTGCTGGTCGCTCTTGACGGCCCAGTTCTTCGGGACGGTGACGAGCTTGCGGTAGAACATGTGGTCTTCGTGGCGCTCGAGACCGGAGAGCTGTGACTCGACCGGGTAGGGCACGGTGATGCGCTCACCGAGCTTCTTGCCGAAGACGGGCTTCTCGCCGGCCTTCGCCCCGGCGAACTCCCACGGGCCGTTGAGGTTCTTCCAGTCGTCGCGCACCTGCTGCGGCCGGGGGTACTCGGGCAGCGGGTGGTTGCGGTCGACCTTGTCGCCGAAGGCCGTGGTCAGCCGGTGCGTGGACAGGTTCGTGGCCGTGCGGCTGATCTGCGGAACGGCCTTGCCACCGGCCAGGAGGCCCGCTTCACCGTCGTACGCGAACCTGACCTGCTGGCCCTTGAGAACGGGCCCGGTCAGGGTGACGGCCAGGGCCTTGGCGTTGCCGGGCACCGGGGCGACGGACTTGACCGGGATCGGCGAGGTGTCGGCCTCGATGGTGAGGTGGTCCTTCAGCGCCGCGTAGTCGGTGACCTTGTCCTCGAACGTCGCGAGGAGCCTCAGGCCGTCGTCCGCGACGCTCAGCCCGATGGGGTAGACCTCGAAGTCCGCCGGCGGGGTGAAGGCCGACTCGGGCACGATCTGCCGGGCGAGCGTCGCGCTGGACCAGCGCAGGAACATGTTGGCGCCGCCGGTGTCCTGGAACATCTCCAGCTTGAACGTGTGCGGCACACCGGCCTTGAGCGCGACCGGCTTGCTGGTCTGCTCGTTGTCCCAGTCCGGCTCCCAGTGGTCGATGACCACCTGGCCGTCGATGAAGAGCCGGAAGCCGTTGTCGCCGCTGGCGGCGAAGGTGTAGTCGCCGTCCTCCGGGGCCGTGATGCTGCCGGTCCAGCGGGCGGTGGTGTTCTCGGTCCGGCCGGTGGTGGACTCGAACGTGCCGGTGAGACCGGGGAAGTTGATCTGCGGGTCGAGGGCGACCCCGCCGAGCTTGTCGAAGTCCCGCGCGCCGGGCGCGGACATGCTGAAGTACTCGCCCTTCAGGCCGTGGGCGGTGGTGGCCGGGTCGCCGGCCTTGAACGTGGTCGCGGTGGCGGCGCCGGCGGCTGCGGCGGGGGTGGCAGCGGCGGCCGGGACCAGAGTGGCCCCGACGGGGATCAGCAGCGCTGCGGCCACGGCCGCCGTTCGGAACAGAGCGCGGGGGCGGGGCATTTGTCGTCTCAAGGCGTCGTCCTGTCGAGAGAGCTGAAGTGCCTCGAACCTGTGAGGCACAGCACACAATCGAACATTGAGCCACAGCATCAAACGCAAAACAACAGTCATGCACAGGGAATTTTCAACGATAGAAAATCTGGTGCCGGAGCCGCGCCGCGTCTGTGCCGGATCGCCGCGTACGAGGAGCGGCGATCCGGCACACGGTCACCGTCCGGCTAGCGCGGCAGCCCCGAAGGTGCAGTGGCCCACGAGGTGTTGGCCGTGGCCGACAGGCGGTAGCCGAGCGAGCCTCCCCTGGTGAGAAGACTCGCGTCCGTCCACGAGCGGTCATGCGCGCGCCCGTCGACCGTCACCGCGTCGATGTACGGATGGGCGGCGTCGGCGGCCGGCGCGGTGATCGTGATGTCCCTGCCGTGCGGCCGGTCGATCACCGCCTTCGGGAACAACGGCGCGCCCAGCAGCAGTTCGCCGCCGCCCGGCGCCTGCGGGTACAGTCCCAGCGCGGAGAAGACGTACCAGGCGGACATGGTGCCCAGGTCGTCGTTGCCCGGCAGACCCCGCGGGCCCGTACCGTAGACCGTGTTCAGGATCTCGCGGACGGTCTCCTGGGTCTTCCACGGCTGCCCGAGCGCGTTGTAGAGCCAAGGGGCGTGGATCCCCGGCTCATTGGTGGGGTCGTAGCGCACCGCGTCCCCGCCCTTCACCGACCAGGACCCGTCCGCCTTGTGGAAGAAGCCGTCCAGGCGCCGGGCCGCGACGTCCCGGCCACCCATCGCCTCCGCGAGCCCCTGGACGTCCTGCGGGACCATCCAGGTGTACGTCGCGCTGGTGCCCTGCGCGAAGCCGCGGTCGCTGCCCGGGCTGAACGGACCGACCCAGGAGCCGTCGACGTTGCGCGCCTGGATGTAGCCGTCGGTGCCCGCCCCGTCCGTGGCCTGCGCGTTGTACACGTTGCGCCACCAGCCGCCGCGCTCCTCGAAGGCCCTGGCCTCCTCGTCACGCCCGAGCAGTTCGGCCCAGCGCCCGAGCGCGGCGTCCGCGACCGCGTCCTCCAGCGTCTCGGCGGCCCCGCCCCAGCAGTGGCAGACGTCCTGCGGCGCGTAGTGGGACTCCAGGTACTGGGCCAGGTTGGGCCGCTGACCTGTGCACTGCCCCGGGCAGCCGGCGTCCGAGAGTCCGTCGCCGACGGGGACGGTCGCCTGTCGCGCCAGCGACGCGTACGCCCCCTCGTAGTCGAAGTTCCGTACCCCCATGGCGTAGAACGTGGCGAGCGTGGCCGCGGTGGGGTCACCGGTCATGACATGGGTGGCGCCGTTGATGTGGACCCAGCGGTCCCACACACCGCCGTTCTGCCGGGCGAAGTTGTACAGCGACTGGGCGAAGTCGCCTGCGATCTCCGGTTTGAGGAGGGCGAGCAGTTGTATCTGGGCCCGGTACTGGTCCCAGCCGGAGAAGTTGCTGTACTGCGCTCCCTGCCCCCGCTCGATCCGGTGCGGTCGGCCGTCCATCCCCGGGTAGCGGCCGTCGGTGTCGCTGACCAGGTTGGGCTGCATCAGGGAGTGGTAGAGCGCCGTGTAGAAGGTGGTGCGCTGGGCCTCGGTGCCGCCGCCCGTGCGTACGGAGTTCAGCTCCCGGTCCCAGGCCCGGCTCGCGGCGGCCGCCACGTCGTCCACCCCCGCGCGCGGGGCGATCTCCGCCTTCAGGTTGGCCTCGGCGCCTGCCTGGCTGACGTAGGAGATGCCGATCCGCATGTGGACGTCGCGGTCGGACGTGGTGTCGAAGCCGACCCAGCCGCCCGATCCGCGGCCGGCCCGGTCCGCTCCCGTGGCGTAGCCCTCGCCTCCGCCGCCGGTGGTCGAGCCGGGGGCGATCGTGCCGTCCTTCCAGGTGCCGGTGGAGGAGAAGGCTCGGTCGAAGGAGGCGCTGAAGTAGAGGCGGTAGTAGCTCTTGCGGTTGTTGGTGCCGCCGTTGGCGCGCCGGCCGCAGAAGGCCCCGGTGAGGACCGATCCGGTGACCTTCCGGTGCGCGGTGTCGATCGCCACCTGGGCGTCCTCGCTGCCGTTGAGCGAATTGGAGACCCGGAAGAGGAGGTTGGCGGGCTTCCCTGCCGGGAAACCGAAGTCGGCCACACCGGCGCGGCGGCTCACCGCGAGGTCGGCGACGGCGCCCGAGTCGAGGCCGAGGGTGTAGCGGCCCGGGACAGCACGCTCGTCGTCGTGCGAGAAGTTCGCCGCGTAGACGGCGTCCTTGGTGTCGGCGGACGGCGAGGTGGTGACGTCGCCCACGAAGGGCATGATCGGGATGTCACCGGCCGCACCGGGGTTGCAGCCGGCGCCGTTGACATGGGTGAGGCTCAGTCCGCGCAGCCGGGTGGCGCCGTACTCGTAGCCGTTCGCGGCGCCGGTGCTGGTCTGGTCGCCCGTGGTGCTCGTCGGCGACCAGGCGATCATCCCGTACGGGAGGGTGGCGCCGGGAAAGGTGTTGCCGCCGTTGGCACTGCCGATCAGCGGGTCCACGTAGGCGGTGGGGCGGGTGACGGGCGCCGCGGCCTGCGCGGCGGGCGGCAGGACGGCGGCGGCCAGCGTGCCGGTGATGACCACGGCGGCTGTTCGCGCGGCGAGGCGCCGAGTCGCGGTCAGCGGTCTGGGGGGCATGTCGCGGTACCTTCCAGGAAAGTCCGGACAACGTTGTCAGAGCCCGGGATCCGGCCGGCAACGTTGATCGATTCGCGGCCGAGCGTAGATCCCCGGGGCGCAGGAGGGAATGCCCCGGCCGGCATCCCGGGTGAACGCGCGGTGAACGGATGCCGCGATCCGGACGGTACGCACGCAACCGCCCTCCCCGCGGGCCCGGAGACGGCCGGGACGCGCGAGGAGGGCGGAGGCGCTTTATGCCTGGGGTGCGAGGGAGAGTGGACGGGGAGCCCGCACCCCATCGCGCACCAGGTCGTCAGGGCGCGCGGTCAGATCGCGTAGCCGTACTGCTCGGGAGCATGGACCGTGCCACTCAGCTCGCGGGCCGCATGGCGCGCCCACGACGGGTTGCGCAGCAGTTCGCGGCCGAGGAGCACGGCGTCCGCGCTGCCCTCGCCGAGGATCTTCTCGGCGTGCTGCGGGTCGGTGATCAGGCCCACGGCCGCGACGGGGAGCGAGGTCTCCCGCTTCACGCGCTCGGCGAAGGGGACCTGGTAGCCGGGGCCGGTGGCGATGCGCGCGCGGGGGGCGTTGCCGCCGGTGGAGACGTCCAGCAGGTCGACGCCGTGGGCGCGGAGTTCCCCGGCCAGGCGCACGGTCTCGTCGGCGGTCCAGCCCTCTCGCTCGTCCTCGGCGTTCTCGGTGAGCCAGTCGGTGGCGGAGATCCGGAAGAAGACCGGAAGGTCCTCGGGCCATACCTCGCGTACGGCGTCGACCACCTGGAGGGCGAAGCGGATCCGGTTCTCGAAGCTGCCGCCGTACGCGTCGGTGCGGTGGTTGCTGTGCGGCGAGAGGAACTGTCCGACGAGGTAGCCGTGCGCGCCGTGCACCTCGGCGACCTGGAAGCCCGCTTCGAGCGCGCGGCGGGCGGCCTCGCGGAAGTCCGCGACGACCGCCTGGATCTCGTCGGCGGTCAGCTCGTGCGGTGCCGGGTATCCGTCATCGAAGGGCAGCGGGCTGGGGGCGACGGGCGTCCAGCCGTGCGCCTCGGGGCCGACGGGTCCGCCGCCGGTCCAGGGAGCGGCGGTGGACGCCTTGCGGCCGGCATGGGCCAACTGGATTCCGGCGACCGATCCCTGCGCCCTGACGAAGTCGGTGATGCGGCGGAACGCGGCGGCCTGGGTGTCGTTCCAGATGCCGAGGTCGGCCGGGCTGATCCGCCCCTCGGGGCTGACGGCCGTCGCCTCGGTGAGGATCAGACCGGTGCCGCCCGTGGCGCGGGCCGCGAGATGCGCGAAGTGCCAGTCGGTGGGCACGCCCGTTTCCGGCCCCTCCGGAGCGGCGCTGTATTGGCACATGGGTGCCATCCATACCCGGTTGGGCACGACAAGCGACCGCAGGGTGAAGGGGTCGAAAAGGGCACTCACGACGGACTCCGTTTCGCCGGGTACGGAAGGATCGCTAGTACGATACATCCCGTACTACGACGTCCGTCAAATTACGATGCCTCTCGTACAAGGGCGGAACGGAGAACCCAGGACACCCCCGCTCAGGTCAGCGGGTACGACGTGCGGCCGGATGCCTCGTCGATCTCGTCGTGGGCCTTGGTCAGCAGCTTCATCGCCAGTTCGTTGAGTGCGCGGGCCCCCGCGATCTCCTCGCCCACCCTGGGCTGTTCGGAGTCGGAGGGGTGTCGGCTTGCATAGCCGTGGGCACGTACCTCGCTCCCGTCGGACAGCCGCACCAGAGCGGCAGCGCGCGTGCGATGGGTGTCTTCCTCGAATTCCAGCTCGATGTGCCATCCGACAGCCGTCTGTGTCATGGCGCTCACCTCCGGAGCCTCCCCTCCAGGGTGCGCCTCGTCCCGCGGCGGTGCGCGGCGGGACGAGGCCGCCGACCGGCATACGGCCCGGCGCGCGAGGGCGACCGGACCGGGATGTCACCGGCCGCGGCGGCGGAGCGTGATGCGGGCGCCGGCGTCGTACAGCTGGTTCCAGCTGCGGCCGGCCCCCGACTTCCAGGTGACGTGGGCGGTGGCCCCGTCGATCCGTACGGCGTCCACCGTCATGGCGCGGTCGCCGTCGCGCACGTCCCCGCGGCGCAGTTCGTCCGCCCTGACCGTGACCGGGTCCGCCGACCGCGCGCTCTCGGCCTCGTCCGCCGCGAGGCCGAGAGCGGTGGCCAGTTCCCGGGCCCGCTCCGGGGTGCAGATCAGGGTGAGCTCCCCCGTCGGTGCGCCGGCCCTGATCTCGACCCCCGTGCCCACGGGGGTCACCTCCAGGTATTCGGCCGGCGCACCGGTGTCGTCGCTACCGCTCTTCATTCGCTCCGCTCTCCTCCTGCCCGGGCCCCGGCCCCCGGGCGCCGGGCTCAGTGCAGCCGGAGGCTCTCCGGCGGGCCCAGATAGCTGGGCTTGAGACCGCCGGTGTCCACCACCAGGTTCTGCAGCACGACCGTGGGGTCGACCATCCAGAATTTCAGCACATGCACTCCGGCGGCGCCGATGTGGTGCACCGTACTGGTGAGGGTGACGTTGTCGGAGGTGTGGCGGGCCCACTGCGCGTTCATGGTCCCGTCATCCGCTCCCGTCACCTTGGTGACGTTCACCGACTGCGGTGCCGCGTCGTCGAAGGAGACCGCGTACGTCAGTCCGTCGGTCGGCAGCGCGTTGTTGCGGGGCGACAGGTACGCGTGCACGGTGACGGGACCGGTCGTGAACAGGCTCATCCGGTACTCCAGCCGCGGGCTGCCGCCGCCGGGGGTCTGCCGGACGGCGGTGACCGGAAAGGGCTCCATCCCGGCTCCGGTCCGGCCGATGTCCGGGATGCGCTGCCAGCTGATGCCACCGCCGTCGACGGCCCGGCTGTAGTGGTCGGCCTCGACGGAGACGTACCCGTTGGCCTCGACGAAGCCGTCGAGCCGCGAGCGGGACAGCGCGGGACGGTCGACGACCGCCGTGACGACCACCTCGGCACCGTCCGGCCCGGTGACGGTGACCGGCACCTCGGTGACCCCCTTCGGGGCCCTGGCCCAGTCGACGCGCAGCGTGATCCGGTCCTGCCCTTCGACGCGGCCCCGGACGCGGTCCGCGATCAGCCAGGAGGCACCGGTGCGCACGCGGTAGTCGAACGGGGCACGGCCCCGGTTGAACACCTCGATGTACTGGGCGGGCTGGCTCTGGTACGGGCTGAAGACCGGTAGTACGGCCGGGCTCTGCTCGTGCGGCCACCATGCGGCCGAGCCGTCGACGGCCACGCCCATCTCGGCGCCCGCGGGCAGGTCGATGCGCTTGACCGCCGGGAAGAGCACGTCCTTGAGCGCGACGTTGTTGATCTCGGGCTGCTGCCAGGGAGCGTTCGGGCCGTAACGCTCCACATCGCCGTAGTCGATGTGGGGCTGGGTCTGGAAGCCCTGCCACTTGCCCCCTGCGACCTGGGCGTTGAAGCGGTCGGCCAGGGCCAGGTCGTCGGCGAGCCGGGCCTCGGCGGCGGCCGCCAGGTCGTTGGTGAGCGCCCTGCCCTGTCCGGCGTAGTGCAGGTTGGTGAACTCTGCCGCGCGCAGGGCGTACAGATTGGCGGTGGCCTGCACCGCGTACCCGACGAGTTCGTACCAGGCGTCCTGGGCGGAGGCGGGCAGCCGGCGCCCGACCCGTTCGGCCTCGGCGCCGAGCGTGCGCCATTCCTCGGTGACCCGCTCCAGTTCGCGGTAGTCGACGATGCTGAACGGAGTCGCCCGGTCGTCGTAGACGATCGCCGAGCTGTCCGTGGCGGGGTCCTTGACCGGGTCGAGGGTGATCCTCCGGTTGAGCAGTTCGGGCTTGCGCCGCGACTGGAGCCGGGCGTACGTGCGCAGCACGCCGGCCACCGCGGCCGCCTCCTTCTCGCCGAAGTTCTGCCGCGCGTACCGCTCCTCCCACTCCGGCAGCCGGTCCAGCGTCCAGCGCCCGGGGTTCCAGGCGTACTCCAGGAAGAACTGGGTGGGCAGTTCGTTTCCCTTGAGGTCGCCGACGTTGGTGATCCACAGGCCGTGGTTGCCGTAGGCGACGGACTGGTGGAGCTGGTCCCACATGTTGGGCAGCGAAGTGGTGTCCACCCACTTGTAGTTGCGACCCACCCCGACGTAGTCGAAGTGGTAGTAGAGGCCGTAACCGCCTTCGCGCGCATCGTTCTTGAGGTCGGGGAGCTTACGAATGTTGGCCCAGTTGTCGTCGGTGAGGACGACGGTGACGTCGTCGGGCACCCGCAGGCCGCGGTCCCAGTAGCGCTGGACCTCCTTGTAGAGCGTCCAGACCTGCGGGATCGTGGTGACGTCCTTGCCTGAGACCTCGGCCAGGATCTGCCGCTGGGTGGCGATGATCTCGGTCATCAGCTCGATGCCGTCGCCGTCGGGGAGGCTGACGTCGCCGTTGCCGCGCATGCCGAGGGTGACGACGCCCTCGAAGTCCTCGTCCTTCATCCGCCGGATGCCGTCGGCCCAGTACGCCTTGATCGCCTCGGCGTTGCGCCGGAACGACCACTCGCCGGTGCCGCCGTAGGGGTCGTGTCCGGGGGTGGTGATGTTGCCCGCGCCGTCCCGGACGGCGGCGACGGCGTGCCGGTTCCACTCCTCGATACCACGCATCATCGGTGCCTCGTGCGAGGTGCCCATGACGACCCCGTACGCCTTCGCGGTGGCGTGGTTCTTCGGGTCGTCCTCGGCGAACGCGCGGCCCCAGACCGCCGGCCAGAGGTAGTTGGCCTTGAGGCGCAGCATCACTTCGAAGATCTTGGCGTAGAAGTCGGCGTTGAAGCCGCCCTCGAAGCCAGGGGCCTTGCCGGGGCCGAAGAACGCCGGTGCCCACGTGCCGAGCGCCGGGTTCTCGTCGTTGATGAAGAACCCGCGGTACTTCACGGCCGGGGTGCCCTGGGTGTGCCGGCCGGGCAGCACATGGATCTCGTCGCGGCGCACAGGGGCGACGTCGTCCCACCAGTACCAGGGCGAGACACCGATGCCGCGCGAGACGTCGTACGTGCCGAAGATCGTGCCGCGCTGGTCACTGCCCGCGATCACGAACGCCCGGTCGACACCGGGCAGCGGCTTGTCGACGACGGTCTGGAGGCTGGTCTCCCACCTGCCCCGGATCGCGGAGACGTCGAGCTTGCCCCGGGCGACGAGTCCGTCGATCAGCGGGCTGCGGCCCACGGTGCCGATGATCGTGATCTCGCGCCCCTTGGGTGCCGCGCCGTGCGAGAGCGTGGGGCGCACGCCGGTGACCCGTTCGATGTCGCTCTGCAGGTCGCCGGCCACCCGGACGACACCGGCCCAGTCGCGGTCGCTGACCAGGATCGGGGCCGCACGCCCGTTCCTGACGAGTGCGAACGCGCCCCGCCGGGGAGTGAACGAGATGTACGCGCCGGGGTCGGTCGGCCGCACGGCGGGGCCGTGGCTGCTCGCGGACGCCTCACCGGCCAGACCGAGGAGGGAGCCGAGGGGGGTCGCGGTGAGCGCG
This sequence comes from Streptomyces sp. NPDC048211, assembly GCF_043202315.1. NCBI lineage: Bacteria > Bacillati > Actinomycetota > Actinomycetes > Kitasatosporales > Streptomycetaceae > Streptomyces > Streptomyces sp. NPDC048211. The sequence goes on along the minus strand of NZ_JBIDAD010000022.1, from coordinate 24,062 downwards.
GTGAGGCCCAGTCCGAGCCCCAGTACCGCTCTGCGGCCGGTGTACTGCGGGACGTTGTCGTCCATACTGCTCTCCTATTTGTTCATATACATGACAAATTGGGCGGATGGCTGCCCGGGCAGTTCTCCGTGCGGCAACCGGACGGGTCAGCCGGTGGAGCCGGGCACGGCGGGCTGCGCCTGCGGCGCCGCGGCCGGCTCCTCGTCGCCGTCGGGGCCCGAAACCGCGGCGGTAATCGCGTCGGCCGTCTCGTCGGGTTCGGGGGCGGCCAGCCCGACGACGACGTACACCACCAGCGAGGTCACCAGCGGCGTGACGATGACGAGGGTCTGGTCGGCGCTGTCGAGGACGAACTTCACGAGGACGTAGCCGAGCAGCCCGAGCCCCCAGGAGGACAGCGCCGCCCGCGGGCCGCACCTGCGGAACAGGGGCAGCAGACCGAGCAGCATCGGGATGGAGATCGGCCCCATCACGGCGGCGACCAGGCCGACGATGATGCCCAGTACTCCGCCGAAGTGATCGGCCTCGATGGCGACGACCATGCTGATGGTGATGAAGACGACCGTGCAGATCCGGGCGATGAGCAGCCCCGTCGCCGGGGGCAGGTTCCTCGCGCCGCGCACGAGCGCCGGGATGATGTCGCGGGTGACGACGGCGGAGACCGCGTTGGCGTCGGAGGATGCCATGGCCATCGTGTGGGAGAACATCCCCGCCAGGGTGAGCCCCACCAGGCCCGCCGGCAGATACGACTCCGCCATCAGCGCGTAGACCTTCTGCGGGTCGGTGATGTCCGGCAGGAGTACGGCCGCCGCGAGCGGCGGGAACAGCAGAACAGCGGGCCACACCACGTACAGCACCGCGGAGAGTCCGGCCGACCTGCGGGCGGCCTTCGGCGTGTCCGTGGCCATGTAGCGCTGGGCCAGATTCCACATGCCGCCGTTGTACTCGAAGAGCTTCACGACGACGTACGCGCCCAGGAAGGTGGCGGTGTACGGGCCCACGAGCGGGTGGCCGTGCCCCTCCGGCAGCCGGTGCCAGATCGTCCCGAGGCCGGATATGCCGTCGCCGAGCCGGTCGAGCACGACCCAGACCATGGCCAGGGCCGCGAAGCCCTGGATGACGAACTGGCCGAAGTCGGTGAGCGCGTCGGCCCACAGCCCGCCGACGGTGCAGTACAGCAGCGTGACCACACCGGTGATCAGGATGCCGGCCGTCATGGACATACCGGTGAACACGTTGAGCAGGACCGCCACCGATGCCCATTTCGCGGCGACGTCGAAGACCTTGAGCAGGGCTCCGCTCCACGCGAGCGCCTGCTGGGTGGGGACGTTGTACCGCTTGGCGAGGTACTCCAGCGGCGAGGCCACGGCGTACCGACGCCGCAGCCGGTTCCAGCGCGGGGCGAACAGCCAGGCACCGACGCCGGTGCCGAGGGCGAGCGGCAGGAACGCCCAGACGTAGACGGTGATCCCGTAGCTGTAGGCGATGGCCGCGTAGGCGACGAACACGGCGGCGCTGTAGCCGGACATGTGGTGGGAGATGCCGGACAGCCACCAGGGCATCCGGCCGCCGCCGGTGAAGTAGTCGCTGACGTCACCGACGCGCCTGTGCGACCAGAGACCGATGAGCAGCATCACCAGGAAGTAGCCGCCCAGGGCGGCCCAGTCGAGAGTGGCCATGAGAGATCCTCGATGTCCTGCGAAGGGGTACGGAGAGGGGGCCGCGGAGCCGTGAGCCGGCTCCGCGGCGAGGCCGGCGGCTCACCAGCGCGGTGACTTCTTCTCATAGTCCGGGTCGATCCGCCGCATGTAGCCGGTGTCGTCCCGGTTGCGCAGACCGCAGCCGAGGTACTGCTCGTGCAGCCGGGCCAGCGCGTCCCGGTCGAGCTCCACACCGAGCCCCGGCCCGGTGGGGACCCGGACCGACCCGTCGGCGAACTCGAGCACCCCGGGCTCGACGACCTCCTCCGTCTTCCACGGCCAGTGGGTGTCGCAGGCGTAGGTGAGATGGGGCGTGGCGGCCGCCAGGTGGGTCATCGCGGCCAGGCTGATGCCGAGATGGGAGTTGGAGTGCATGGACAGCCCCATGCCGAAGCTGTCGCAGATCCCGGAGAGCAGCTTCGAGCGGTGCAGTCCGCCCCAGTAGTGGTGGTCGGAGAGCACCACCTGTACGGCACGCTGCTCGACGGCGGGCGCCAGATGTTCGAAGGCGACGACACACATGTTGGTGGCGAGCGGGATCGGTGTCTGCCGCGCCACCTCCGCCATGCCCGCGAGTCCGGGGGTCGGATCCTCCAGATATTCGAGGACCCCCTCCAGCCGGCGGGCCACCGCGACCGAAGTCGGCACGCTCCAGGCCGCGTTGGGGTCGAGCCGGAGCGGCACGCCGGGGAAGGCCTCGCGCAGGGCGAGGACCGCCTCGATCTCCTCCTCGGGCGGCCGGACGCCGCCCTTGAGTTTGACCGCCGTGAAGCCGTACTCGGTGATCATGCGCCGGGCCTGGGCGACGACGGCGGCCGGGTCCAGCGCCGCGCCCCAGTCGTCGGGCTCGGCGCCGGGATGCCCGGCCCACTTGTAGAAGAGGTAGGCACTGAACGGCACGGAGTCGCGCACCGCGCCGCCCAGCAGATCGCTGACCGGACGGCCGGCGGCCTTCCCCTGGAGGTCCAGACAGGCGACCTCGAACGGGGAGAAGACCCGGTCGACGGCGCTGCTGGTGGTGATCATCCCGGTGAGTCCGGACCCGCCGGTGCCGTCGTCCCCGGCGAGGGCCTCCGCCACCTTGCGGTGCATGGCGCCGAGTGCGTACACGTCCATCCCGGTGACGGCTTCCGCGGCCGCGCGCAGGCGGCGCAGATGGCCCTCGTCGGCGTAGGTCTCGCCGAGGCCGACGAGTCCTTCGCCGGTGTCCACCTCGACGATCGCCCGCAGCGCGTACGGTTCGTGCACGCCCACCGCGTTCAGCAGCGCCGGGTCCCGGAAGGCCACCGGGGTGATGGTCACTCCGGTGATCCGGAGGCTGTCAGTCATGTCGGCCCTCCTCCGTGCCTGTTGTCATCGCGGTTCGTCAGCCCCGGCCCGCGGCGAGCTTCAGGTCGTCGCGCAGCGCGCTGTAGGCGGGCTTGGCCGTGTAGTTCTCGTCGAACAGGTTGGCCGCGCCCTCACCCTCGAAGGTGCCGGGCACCCACGAGTACGTGTCGGTGAAGCCCCACACGGTGAAGTCGGTGCAGTGCCGGGTGAGCAGGCAGCCCCGCAGCAGGACGTCGTAGCCCTCGGCCTGTGCCTCCTGCTTGGTGCTGTCCGAGGGCATCGGGATGCGGACGTCGGCCTCGGTGATCGCGGTCTCCAGGCCGAGGTCGTCGAACCGCTTCATGTTGTCGGCGATGTCGTGCGGAGCGTTGTACTGGACGGAGAGGTGTCCCTGGATGCCGACGCCGTCGATCGGTACGTGCTGCTTGCGCAGCTCCACGACCAGGTTGTACAGCGCGGTGCTCTTCGCGTTGACGCCTTCGATGTTGTAGTCGTTGATGAAGAGCTTGGCCTTGGGGTCGGCCTGGTGGGCCCAGCGGAAGGCGTCCGCGATGTAGCCGGGTCCGAGCTTCCGCAGCCAGATGCTGTCGCGCAGGGTGCCGTCGTCGTTGAAGGCCTCGTTGACGACGTCCCACTGCCAGATCCGGCCCTTGAAGTGGCCGGCCTCGTCGGTGATGTGCTGACGGAGGATGGCGCGCAGCTCGTCGGCGCCGAAGTCGCCCTCGGTGAGCCAGGCGGGCAGCTGGTTGTGCCAGACCAGGGTGTGACCGCGCACCAGCTGTCCGTTGGCTCCGGCGAAGTCGACGAGTTCGTCGGCGGCGGCCCAGTCGTAGGTGCCCCGCTCCTTCTCGACGACCTCCCACTTCATGACGTTCTCTGGCGTGACGGAGGTGAACTCGCCCGCCGCCTTGGCCCGGTAGGGCGCGTCCGCGGCCAGGGCCGCCATGTCGACCGCCGTGCCGATGCGCAGGCCGGCCCGCTTGCCGAGGCTGCCCAGGGTGTCTGCGACGGGGGGCCTGGGCTTCCCGTGGGAGCCGGGATGTTCCGGCGCGGCCGATGCGCTGAGGCTGAAGGAGGAGACGAGCAGGGCCGCGGCGGCGCTGCCGACCAGGGCGGCTTGGGTTGTCTTGCGCATGACATATCCCTTGTGAGAGGCGCGTCGCCCCCGAAAGTTCGGCTGGGATCGACGCGCATTCGATGAAGATTCTTCGAAAGTTTCGTGAACCTCCCCGCAGCCGGCGGGAGGCCGCAGTGGCGGCGGAGAGGTTCACGGGAGGGATGGTGCGGCTGTGCGGACGGTGCCGGTCAGCGCGCGGCCGGCTCCGGTACGGGGGCGGGCTCGACCGAGGTGCCGCAGACAAGCTGTCGCCGGTGGTCGACGATGCGCTCGGGTCCGGTGAGCCGGATCCGCACGGTCCGGCGCACGTCGGCCTCGTCGCTGGAGGCGGCGAGCCGCAGTTCGAGCTCGCCGGGCTCGACGACCCGACGGCCGCCGATGCCGGTGAAGGACGCCAGGTCCGCGTGGAAGCGGAACCGGACCCTGGCCGCCTCGCCTGCGGCGAGCGGGACCCTGGCGTAGCCGATCAGCCGTGCCTGCGGCCGGGTCGTCTGGGCCACCGGGTCGTGAAGGTAGAGCTGCACCACTTCCGCGCCCTCGCGCTCCCCGGTGTTGCGGACCGTGACCTCGACGTCGGTGGAGCCGTCGGTGGCGATCTCGGCCGGCGCGGGATCGCCCGGCTCCCAGTCGAAGGTCGTGTACGACAGGCCGTGTCCGAAGGCGTAGAGCGGTGTGGGGTCCAGGTTGCTGACCCCGCTCACCAGCCCGAGCGGCGGCTGCAGATACGTCCACGGCTGACCGCCCGGACCCTGCGGAACGCCCACCGGCAGCCGGCCGGAGGGATTGACGCGGCCGGAGAGCACCCCGGCCAGCGCGGGACCGCCCTCCTCACCGGGGAAGAAGGCCTGCACGACGGCCGCCGTCCGGTCCGCCCAGCGGCCCAGCCCGTACGGGCGGCCCGTCAGCAGCACCAGGACCACCGGGGTGCCGGTGGCCAGCAGGGCGTCGAGGAGCTCGCCCTGCACACCGGGCAGCGACAGATCCGCCGCGTCGCAGCCCTCGCCGGACGTACCGCGGCCGAAGAGACCGGCCCGGTCTCCGAGCACGGCAACGCAGACGTCGGCGTCACCGGCGAGCCGGACGGCGTCCGCGATCCCGGAGGTGTCGGTGCCGTCGACGTCGCAGCCGGCGGCGAAGTCGACGCCTGAGCCGGGGAACTCCCCGCGCACGGACTCCAGCACCGTCGGCACGTCGATGCCCATCGCGAACTCGGGATGCGAGACGCCGACGTGGCTGGGGAAGGAGTAGCAGCCGAGCATGGCGAGTGCGTCGTCGGCTCGCGGCCCGACCACGGCGATCCGCCCCGCGTCGCGCAGCGGCAGCGTGCCGCCGGGGTTGGCGAGCAGCACACAGGCCTGTTCGGCGAGCTCGCGGGCCAGGGCCCTGTTCTCCGGCGGGTCGAGGTCGACGGTGTCACGGGCCTGCTCGGGGTCCGCACCCTTCAGCGCGACGGGCAGCGGCGACCAGTCGGGGTCGAGCAGCCCGAGTTCGCACTTCTGGAGCAGGACGCGGCGCAGCGCGCGGTCGACGAGCGACTCGTCCACCGCCCCGTCCCGGACGGCGGCGACGAGGACGTCACCGTAACTGCGCACGGTGGGCAGTTCCACGTCGACGCCGGCTCCCAGTGCGAGCCGGGCGGCGTCCGCACGGTCGGCGGCGACCTTGTGCAGGGTCTCCAGGAAGCCGATGCCGAAGTAGTCGGCGACGACGGTCCCGGTGAATCCCCAGGTGTCCCGGAGGAGGCCGGTCAGCAGGGCCGGGTCGGCGGCCGCGGGCACACCGTCGACCTCGGCGTACGAGTGCATCACCGAACGCGCCCCGCCTTCCCGCAGCGCCATCTCGAAGGGCGGCAGGATCACGTCCGCCATCTCTCGGGCCCCGGCCCGCACCGGCGAGAGGTTGCGGGCGCCGGCGGAGGCCGCGTATCCGGCGAAGTGCTTCAGCGTGGAGACGATCCCGGCGGACTCCAGGCCGCGGACGTAGGCGGTGCCGATGGTGGCCACCAGATAGGGGTCCTCGCCGATGGTCTCCTCGACCCGGCCCCAGCGCAGGTCGCGCACCACGTCAAGGACGGGAGCCAGTCCCTGGTGGACGCCGACGGCACGCATGTCGGCCCCGATCCGGTGGGCCATCTCGGTGACCAGGTCCGGGTTCCAGGCCGCGCCCCACGACAGGGGTACGGGGTAGGCGGTGGCGCCCCAGGCGGTGAACCCGGCCAGGCACTCCTCGTGGGCGAGGGCCGGGATGCCGAAGCGGCCGGCCTCGACGATGCGGCCCTGGGCGCGGGCCAGGGCGAGGGCACCGACGCCGGGGTCGACGGGGGCGGTGCCGAAGGGCCGGGTGAGCTGGCCGAGGCCGCGGGTGGTCAGGTCGTCCCAGTCCACCGGGTCGACCATGTCGTTCTGGTGCGGGGCGACCCCGTCGCCGTCGGAGTCGGCACCCACCCAGATGCCGTACAGCTGGGCGGCCTTCTCCTCCAGGGTCATCCGGGGGACCAGATCGGCCACCCGCTCCTCGGGAGTGAGGGAGGGGTCGCGCCACGGGCCGTCGACGGCCGGGGACGCTCCGGTGCTGCGGGCGTGCGGGACAGCGGGGATTGCCATGGGGGCAGGGGTTCCTCTCATGAGTGCGGTGGTGCGGGGCGGCGTGGAGCGCTACTTGCCGCCCACCCCCATCAGTCCGTTGACCAGCGCCTTCCGCGCCACCAGGTACACGGCGAAGATAGGCACGACGGAGAGCACGATCGCGGCCAGGATGGCCGGCACGTTGACTCCGAACTGGGACATGAAATTGAAAAGGCCCAGCGTGAGCACCCGGTTCTCCTCCGACTGGGTCAGGATCAGCGGGAACAGGAAGCCGTTCCACGCCTGGAGCGCCGTGTAGATGGCCACGGTGCTGATGCCCGCCTTGGACATGGGGATCGCCAGCTGCCACAGCATCCGCAGAGGGCTCGCGCCGTCGAGTGCCATCGCCTCGTACATCTCCTCGGAGACGTCACGCATCGTGCCGCTGAGGATCAGCACGGCCACCGGCATCGCGAACGCGGCGGTCGGCAGGATGATGGCCGGCAGGCTGTCGTACAGACCCATCTTGCTGATCAGCAGGTAGAGCGGCACGATGACCGCCTGCGCGGGGATGGCCACGCCGAGCAGGAAGGTCCGGAAGGCGAGCGAGGACAGCCGGCTGCGGGTCCGTACCGCGACGTACGCGACGGGCACCGAGAGCAGCAGGACGATGGCCACCGTGGCCACGGCGACGATGGCCGTGTTGGTGAGCATCGTGGAGAAGCCGCTGTCGAGCACGGTGCGGTAGTTGTCGAGTGTCGGGTCGGTAGGGACGGCCAGCGGATCGCCGTTGAGAGCCTCGTCCTGGTGCATGAGCGACGAGGAGACCAGCGTGTAGAGCGGGACGATGACGAGCAGCAGCCATACCAGCGAGCCCAGGCCGGCCAGGGGGTTGCCCCACTTCCGGCGGCGCCGGGCGGCGGCCTGCCGGCTCCGGGTCACGGGCGACGTGGGGCGTGCCACGGGGCGGGTGTCGATTGACATCTCGTCACATACCTTCCCGGGTGGACCGCATGTTCCCGAAGCCGCTGAAGCGGACCAGGATCAGCGACAGGGCGGTGGCCACCACGACGAGGGCCGTGGCGATCGCCGCGGCGTAGCCGAGGTCGTAGGTCTGGAAGCCGGTCCGGTACATCAGATACGGCAGCACGGTGGTGTCCGTGCCAGGACCGCCCTTGGTCATGATCAGCACGGTGTCGAAGTACGTCAGCGAGCCGACGATCATCAGGACCGAGGAGGTCGTGATGGTGTTGCGCAGTTGCGGCAGGGTGATGTGGAAGAACTGGCGGAGCATGCCGGCGCCGTCGATCTCCGCGGCCTGATACAGGACCTGGGGAATCTGCCGGGTGCCGCCCTGGTAGATCAGGGTGTGGAACGGCATGAACTGCCAGCCGCCGACGAAGGCCACGGTGAGCAGTGCGCCGGTGGACGAGCCCATGATGTTCGGATCGATGCCGAACCAGGGTCCGATCGTCTTGATGACACCGAAGTTGGGGTCGAGCAGCGCGTGGAACAGCATGGCGATGGCCGTGGTGGAGAGCAGCAGCGGGATGAAGAAGACCGCCGAGAGCACGGCCCGGCTGCGCTGCCTGCCCGCCGCCCAGACGCCGAGCAGCAGCGCCACCGGGGTCTGGAACGCCCAGCTGATCGCGGTGAGGAGCAGGCTGAGCCACGCGGCCTGCCGGAACTCCGGGTCCTTGAACAGCCGGGTCCAGTTGTCCACGCCGACGGGTGTCGGGGAGTTCAGCCCGTCCCAGTGGCAGAAGGAGAGGTAGACGGCGATCGCGAGTGGGACGATCGCGAAGAGGGCGAAGAAGAGGATGCCGGGCACCGCCCAGGCGACCGGGGGGCGGCCGACGTTACCGGCGGCCGCCTTCCTTCCTCCGCGCACCCTTTTGTACGAAGAGACAGGGGACATTGTTACTTGACGGCCTTCATCGCGGCGACGAACTGCTCCGGGGTCGACTTACCGGCGAACAGCTTGCTGATCTCGGTGAGCAGCGGGGTGGCGTACCGGGACTCCAGTGCCTGGTCCCAGGAGAGGGTGAAGTCCGGGGCCTTCTGGACCATGTCGTACTGGTCGGTGGCGAACTTCGGGTTGGGCGAGCCGCTCAGCATCGAGGCGGCGTTCGACGTGGTCGGGACGTCACCGTTGTCGACGAGAGCCTTGCTGTAGGACTTGGCCGCCATGGCCTTCAGGAAGGCTATGGCCGCGTCCTTGTGCTTGGTCCGGGCGTTGACCGACCAGTAGTTGGTGGGGTTGCCCACCACGTTAGCCGCGTCACCGACGCCGCCGGACACGGTCGGGAACGCCGTCCAGCCGAGGTCCTTCTTGGCGAACTCGGGCGCCTTGCCCAGCTGGGTCGAGTACTCCCACGAGCCCATCAGGTGCATGGCGGCCTTGCCCTTGTTGAGCAGGGTGGGCGCGCCTCCGTTGCCGTAGTCGACGGAGTTGAAGTTCTTGCCGAAGGCGCCGTCGTCGATGAGCTGCTTGACGGTCTGGGCCGTCTTGAGCACGGCCGGGTCGCCCCAGCCGGAGGTGTCGCCGTTCTGGATCTTCCGGAAGACGTCGGGGCCGCCGATCCGGTCCAGCAGGTACTCCATCCACATCAGCTCGGGCCACTTGTCGGAGCCGCCCAGGGCGAACGGGGTGATGCCCTTGCCCTTGAAGGTGGTGATGGCCTTCTGCAGGTCCTCCCACGTCTTGGGGGGCTCGACGTGGTTCTCGGCGAAGAGGGACTTGTTGTAGAAGAGCATCACGGGCTGCATGCCGCGCATGGGAATGCCGTAGGTCTTCCCGTCGAGGCCGCCGGCGGTGACGATCGACGGCAGGAAGCCGTCCTTGAGCGTGGCGTCGTTCTTCACCGTCGACGTGAGGTCGACCAGCTGCTTGGCGTCGACGTACGGCTTGATCGAGCCGCCGCCCCAGTTGAAGAAGATGTCGGGGGCGCTCGGGGAGCCCATGGCGCTCCGCAGCTTGTTGACGTATTCGGTGCCCGGAACCGGAACGAGCTTGACCTTGACCTTCGAGGTCTTGTTGAACTCCGTGACCGCGGCTTCCTGCACCTTGACCGCGTCGTCGCCGTAGACGTACGCCGTGATGGTGTCGCCACCGCCGCCGCTGCCGCCGTCCGATCCGCAGCCCGCCAGCACGCCCGCCATGACCATCGCCGCACCAGCCGCGGTCCATCTCGCCGCACGCGTACTCTGAGTGAAAATTCCCGACCCCATGACCGCACCTCTGTCGAATGTTTCGGCCCTGCTTGCGAATGTTGCCGGAACCGTACGGTCGTGTTTCGGGCCAGTCAAGAGGTCCGGGCGAGGGAATTTTCCTCGGAGCCCCACCCCTCGCTGTCGGCGGCGGGCAGTTACGATTCCCTGTATGAGCCCCGCAAACGTCCAGTCACATCAGGAGAATGCGCCTGCCGGCGAGTCGTCGGACGGCACCGCCACCCTGGCGGAAATCGCCCGAGCGGCCGGAGTCTCGGCTCCGACAGTTTCGAAAGTGCTGAACGGGCGTGCCGACGTCGCCCCTGGCACGCGCACCAAGGTGGAGGAGCTGCTGCTCCTGCACGGCTACCGCCGCAGACGAGGCTCCACGACCCAGTCGCAGCTGATCGATCTCGTCTTCCACGAGCTGGACAGCGCATGGGCCATGGAGGTCGTGCGAGGGGTGGAGAACGTCGCGCGCGAGGAGGGCCTGAGTCTGGTGCTCTCGGAGAGCGCGGGGCGCCTCACCCCGGGGCAGACCTGGGTGGACGGCGTGCTGGCCCGCAGGCCGGTCGGGGTGATCCTGGTCCTGTCGGACCTCACCGCCGCCCAGCGCGCGCAGCTGACCAGCCGCAGCATCCCGTACGCGGTGGTCGACCCGGCCGGCGATCCCGGGGACGACGTCCCGTCCGTCGGGACGACGAACTGGCAGGGCGGGCTGGCCGCCACCCGCCATCTCACCGGGCTCGGGCACCGCAGGATCGGGGTCATCAGCGGCCCGTCGCGCATGATGTGCAGTCGCGCCCGGGTGGACGGCTACCGGGCCGCGCTGGAGACGGCGGGCCTGCCGATCGACCCGGGGCTGGTCCGCGAGGGCGAGTTCCAGCACGAGGCCGGTTACGCCACGGGCATGGAGCTGCTGCGCATGGCCGACCGGCCGACCGCCATCTTCGCCGGGAACGACCTGCAGGCGCTCGGTGTGTACGAGGCCGCGCGCGAACTGGGACTGCGCATCCCCGAGGACCTCAGCGTGGTCGGCTTCGACGACCTGCCGCTGACCCGGTGGATCGGGCCGCCGCTCACCACGGTGCGCCAGCCGCTCATAGAGATGGCCGAGACCGCGGCCCGGCTGGTGCTCGACCTCGGACGCGGCCGGCAGCCCGCGACCACCCGGGTCGACCTGGCCACCAACCTGGTGGTGCGCAGCAGCACGGCCGCCCCCGCGGGCGCCTAGGGCGTGTTTTGAAAGTAGCGTCGTCCGCCCGGAGGGCGGGGCTCGCGGCGTCCGGTGCGGTGCATCGCAAGGCGGAGGGTCGCCCGCGTACTGGACGTACTCGGGCGACCCCGACAACGCGGCGAGGTGCCGTGCCAGGCGGCGCGAGCCAGACGGGACTCTCACAACACGCCCTAGGGGCGCTGACCCGTCCGGACCGTCCGCGCGAGGGCTCCCGTCGCGCGGAACCGCCGCCCGCCGCGGAAGCGGCGGTGTCCGGAGCTGTCCTGCGCGCCGCTGTCAGTGACCGGGTGCAGACTGGCTCCTGTCCGGCACAACGGCGTTTCGGGAGGTTCGTCATGACCGATGTTCTGCTCACCGTCGGCACCCGCAAGGGGCTCTTCATCGGCCGCAGACGCGACGGGGCATGGGAGTTCGGCGATCCGCATTTCCATGCGCAGGCCATCTACTCGATCGCCATCGACAAGCGCGGCGGTGTTCCCCGGCTCCTGGTGGGCGGCGACAGCGCGCACTGGGGGCCGTCCGTCTTCCACTCCGACGACCTGGGCACGACCTGGGTCGAGCCGGCGCAACCGGCCGTGAAGTTCCCGGAGTTCACCGGGACGTCGCTGGAGCGGGTGTGGCAGTTGCACCCGGCGGGCCCCGAGGCACCCGATGTCGTGTACGCGGGCACCGAGCCGGCCGCCCTGTTCCGTTCGCGGGACAGGGGCGAGTCCTTCGAGCTCGTGCGCCCGCTCTGGGAGCACCCCACCCGCTCGAAGTGGGTGCCGGGCGGAGGCGGCGAGGGGCTGCACACGGTCCTGACCGACGAGCGGGACCCGCGGGCGGTCACGGTGGCCGTCTCCACCGCCGGGGTCTTCAGGACGGCGGACGGCGGCGAGAGCTGGGCCCCGGCCAACAAGGGAGTGTCGGCGGTCTTCCTGCCCGACCCCGATCCGGAGTTCGGCCAGTGCGTCCACAAGGTCAGCCGGGACGCCGTCGATCCCGACCGGCTCTACCTCCAGAACCACTGGGGAGTGTTCCGCAGCGACGACGCCGGCGGCCACTGGACGGACATCGGCGCGGGCCTGCCCTCCGACTTCGGCTTCGCGGTGGCCGCACACCCGCACCGCGCGGACACGGCGTACCTCTTCCCGATCAACGCCGACGCCGACCGGGTGCCGGCCGAGCACCGCTGCCGGGTCTTCCGGACCACCGACGCGGGCCAGAGCTGGGAACCCCTGACATCGGGCCTGCCGGACGGCGCGCATTACGGCACGGTGCTGCGCGACGCCCTCTGTACGGACGACGCCGATCCGGCCGGTGTGTACTTCGGCAACCGCAACGGCGAGGTCTACGCGAGCGCGGACGACGGGGACAGCTGGCAGCAGCTCGCCTCGCACCTCCCGGACGTCCTGTGCGTCCGGGCGGCGGCCATCGGCTGAGCGCGAGCGGCGCCCCGGCGGCGGAAGGCCCGCCCGCCCTTAAGGAAGGCGCCAGTCCACCGGCTGCGCCCCCTGGCGGGCCAGCAGCTCGTTGGCCCTGCTGAAGGGGCGCGAACCGAAGAAGCCGCGGTCCGCCGACATCGGGGACGGGTGGGCGGACTCGATCGCCGGGAAGCTGCCCAGCGAAGGCAGCAGATTGCGTGCGTCGCGGCCCCACAGGACGGACACCAGCGGGGTGCCCCGCGCGACCAGTGCCCGGATGGCCTGCTCGGTGACCTCTTCCCAGCCCTTGCCCCGGTGGGCGGCGGGCTTGCGGGGTGCGGTCGTCAGCGCCCTGTTCAGCAGCAGCACGCCCTGCCGCGTCCACGGCGTCAGATCACCGTTCGACGGGCGGGGCAGCCCCAGGTCCGTGTGCAGCTCGCGGTAGATGTTCTCCAGACTGCCCGGAAGCTGTCGGACCTCGGGCGCGACCGCGAAGCTGAGCCCGATGGCCATGCCCGGTGTGGGGTAGGGGTCCTGACCGACGATCAGTACGCGCACCTCGTCGAAGGGCTGCTGGAACGCGCGCAGCACGTTCGCTCCCGACGGCAGGTACGTACGCCCGGCCGCGACCTCCGCACGCAGGAAGTCCCCCATCTCGGCGATGCGTCCCGCCACGGGGGCCAACGCCCGAGCCCAGCCGGGCTCCACAACTTCGTTCAACGGTCGCGCTGTCACATGGATCACCCTACCGGCGCAACGGCGGGTCTCCCCCGGCTCCCCCGCCCCTCGGTGAGCACGCCCGCCGGTACGGTCCTCAGCGGCACCACGGACGACCGGCGAAGGACCTGGGGATAGGCTGCCGCCGTCATTCCTCTGCTTACGGGAGCCGCTCCATGGAGTCACACCGGCACGCGCCCGGGGAGTACGTCCTCGGGGTCGACTCCGGCGGTTCCGGGCTGAGGGTGGCGCTGGGCACCGTGGACGGGGACGCGCCCCTGGACACGGCGATGTGCGCCGAGCCGGTCCGGACCGGGCCCCTGGGTATCGACGCCGCCCACCTCCTCGAACAACTGCTGCCCACGGCCCGGCAGCTGCTCGCCCGGCACGGCGGCGGAGGCCGGATCGCAGCCGCGGCGATCGGGGCGGCGGGCATGGCCACGCTCGGCGAGCAGTTGCGCGCCGAACTGCCCTCGGCCCTGGCGGACGCGCTCGGGCTGCGGCAGCTGGCGCTCGCCGCCGACGCGGTGACCGCCTACGCCGGGGCGGTCGGACAGCGGCCCGGCGCGGTCGTGGCGGGCGGCACCGGGCTGATCGCGCTGGGTACGGATCTGACGCAGTGGCGGCGGGCCGACGGCTGGGGCCACCTGCTGGGCGACAGCGGAGGCGGCGCCTGGATCGGGCGGGCCGGACTCGACGCGGCGATGCGCGCCCACGACGGGCGCCGCGGCGGCTCCCCGGCCCTGCTGGCCAGGCTGGAAGCGGTGTTCGGCCCGGCGCCGGAACTGCCCGGCCGGCTCTATCCGCGTACCGACCGGCCCGCGGTGCTCGCCTCGTTCGCTCCTGAGGTGGCCGCGTGTGCCGCCCACGATCCCGTCGCCGAAGGAATCCTCCGCGACGCGGCCGAACACATTGCCGCAGCGGCCGCGGCGGTGTGCCCGAAGGCCGGGGCGGACGACGCGGAGTGCGAAGTGGCGCTGACGGGTGGCTTGTTCCGGATGGGCGAGCCGCTGCTCGTACCGTTGCGCGAGGAACTGGCGCGGCAGCTTCCGCACGCGCGGGCGGTCCCCGGTTCGGGTGATCCGCTGACCGGTTCGCTGCGCATCGCGCAGGCGCTGGCCACGGAGCGGCTCCGGCTGCCGCTCCATCCCACGCTGCTCCGGGTCACCGTATCCACCCCGGAAACCGGCCATGCCGTGAGGTGACAGAGCAGGGCAGTCAACCAGTAAGCCGCTCATCGGATAAATGCGGACAGACAACGCGCGACCGGACCCTCCCCGAGCAGCGGGCTACCCAAAACCAGTAGCATGCGGCGCCATGAGCACCCCCACTGGGCCCGCTTCCGGCCTGCCTGTACGAATGCCGCGACCTCGCCAGTCCGGACGGCACCGCCGCCCGGAGCCCGTGGTCGCACCTGAAGGCGCTGCCGCGCTCGTTCTCGCCGTTCCCGGTACCCCTTCTTCGGCCAGCCGCAGTCTGGCCGAAGAGGTGATCAGCATCGCCCGCTCCGAGCTGCCCGGTCTGAACGCCCTGATCGGTTACCTCGACGGCGACGACGCCGAGTACCCCACCGTTGCCTCCGCCGTCGCGCATGCCTCCGCCGAGCGCGTCGCGCGCTTCGAGCAGGCCAGGGCCGCCGGCCATGAGGTCGCCGAGCCCGAGGGCCCGGCCGCCGTCGTGGTGCCGCTGCTCGCGGGACCCGACAGCTCGCTGGTGCAGCGGATACGCCTCGCGATCGAGGAGAGCCGGGCCCAGGCCGAGCTGACCGATGTGCTCGGCCCGCACCCGCTGCTCGCCGAGGCACTGCATGTACGCCTCTCCGAGGCGGGTCTCGCGCGTGCGGACCGCGCCAGGCTGTTCACCGTGGCCACGGCTGCCGACGGCATCGTGCTGGCCACCGTGGGCGGCGAGGAGGCCGTGCAGGCCGCGGGGATCACCGGCATGCTGCTGGCCGCACGGCTCGCGGTGCCCGTGATGGCCGCCGCCCTCGACGTCGAGGGCTCGGTCGCCTCGATCGCCGAGCAGCTGAAGGGCTCCGGCTCGCTGCAGCTGGCCGTGGCCCCCTACCTGGTGGGCCCCGAGGTGGCCGACGGCCTGCTGGACGCCGCGGTGAAGGAGGCCGGCTGCGCGAGCGCCGAGCCGCTCGGCGCGTACCCGGCGATCGGCAAGCTGGTGCTGTCGATGTACATGAGCACGCTGGGCATCGCCCCGGCGATGGCGCAGGGGGCCCAGGTCCACTGATCCCGGACGCGAGCCGGGTGCGCCGTCCGTCGCGGGAGCGGGGCGGCCGGCACACCCCGCCCACGCGTGACGCACGGACGCCCCGGGGCCCTTCGCGGGCCCCGGGGCGTCTCGTCGGTCGTGCGGTCAGGCGAAGATCACACAGGAGGCCGCAGGGGCCTCCAGAGAACCCTCAGGGACCGGGACACCGGTCTCCGGGTCCACGGCGAACCAGCTGACGTTCCCCGACCTCTCGTTGGCCGCGTAGAGCCGCCGGCCGGTGGGGTCGAGGGCGAGGTCGCGCGGCCAGTGCCCGCCACAGCTCACGGTCGTGACCAGGGACGCCCGCTCCCCCGTGGCGTCGAGGGCGAGGACGGAGATGCTGTCGTGCCCGCGGTTGGCCGCCCAGAGGAACCGGCCGTCGTGCGCGACGACGACCTCGGACGGATAGCTCGCCGGGCCTGCGGCGTCGCCGCGCGCCTCCTCAGGCAGCACGGACGTCTCGCCCACGGCTTCCAGGACCCCGGCCGCGGCGTCCCACCGGCACACCGTGACGGTGGGCTCCAGCTCGTTCAGCACATAGGCGTGACCACCCGCGGGGTGGAACGCGAGATGGCGCGGCCCGGTGCCGGCCCGCAACACCGTCTTCCCGTGCAGGCGCAGCTTCCCGGTGTCCGGGTCGAGCACGCAGATCCGTACGGAGTCGGTGCCGAGGTCGACGCTGAGCACCCAGTTCCCCGACGGGTCGGGGAGGACCTGGTGGGCGTGCGGCCCCTCCTGGCGTTCGACGACCGGGCCGCCTCCCTCGTGCGCGAGCACGCAGCCGGCCGCGCCGAGTGCGCCGTCCGCGAGCACGGGCAGGACGGTGACACTGCCGGAGCCGTAGTTGGCGGTGACGACATGGCCGGCCGCGAGTGCGAGGTGGGTGGGGCCGTTGCCGTCGACCGGCCGGGGCTCCCCGAGGGGCCGCGGGATGTCGCCACTGATGTCGAGGGCCACCGCCGCACCCTTCTCCGTCTCGCTGACCGCGTAGAGGACCGCGCCGCCGGGACCGGTGCCCCGGCCGAGCGCGAGGTAGGAGGGGTCGGGTACGGCGTCCGTCGCACCGAGGACGGTGAGCGCCCCGGTCTCCTCGTCCACGGCGGCGACGGTGATACCGCGTCCGCCCGCCGAGGTGAACGACCCGATGTATGCCCGCCCGGCACTGTTGTTGCTGTCCACCGCACTGCCTCTCTCACGCCGACTGATCGCGACGGCGGCGGCCGCCGTGATCTTCCGCGGCGACCGTAGCAGTGCCCGCCCCTGGTCTGGACCAGGGGTGCGGGTCGGACCCTGGACCAGGGGTACGCGGTGCGGACGGGAGGGCGGTTCGTCGGTCCGTACGCCGGCAGCCGCGGGCCGGCCTCAGACTGCGGCCTCGGCGGTGGGATCCGGGATGCTGTGCCGCGTGAGCGCCCAGAGCACGAAGGCGAGGCAGCTGATCGCGGCGCCCAGCACACATACGGCGCCCCAGCCGGCCGCCGCGTAGAGGGAGGTCGCGGCGATGGCGCCGGTGGCGCTGCCGATCGAGTAGAAGACCATGTATCCGCCGATCAACCGGCTGCCCGCGTCCGGGTGCAACGCATGGATCAGGGTCTGGTTGGTGACATGGACCGCCTGCACGGCGAGATCGAGGAGGACCACGCCGACGACCAGGGCCCAGAGCGAGCTGCGGGTGAAGGCCAGGGGCAGCCACGAGGCAGTGAGCAGCGCCAGGGCGGTGCCGGTGGTCCGCCGGGAGAGTCCGCGGTCGTTCAGGCGGCCCGCGACGGTCGCGGCCAGGGCGCCGACGGCTCCGACCAGCCCCAGTGCGCCGATCGCGGTGTGGGACAGGGAGTACGGGGGCTTGCTGAGGGGCAGCGCGATGCTGCTCCACAGGGTGCTGAAGGCCGCGAAGATCAGCAGGCCGAGCAGGGCCCGGAGCCGCAGGAGCGGTTCCCGCGCGAACAGGGTGACCGTGGAGCGCAGGAGCTGCCCGTAACGCAGGGATGCCGGCGGGGCGTCGGTGCGGCGCGGCAGCACCCGGTGCAGGACCAGGGCGAGCAGAGCCGTGAGCACCGCTGAAGCGAGGTAGACGGAGCGCCATCCCGCGAGGTCGGCCATGAGGCCGGACGCGGTGCGGGCGAGCAGAATCCCGACGACGACCCCGCTGGTCACCAGGCCGACGACGCGTCCACGCCGGTCGGCAGGGGCCAGTGACGCCGCGAAGGCCACCAGCGTCTGCGTGACCACCGCGAGGAGCCCCATCGCGGCCATGCTCGCGAGCAGGATCGCCGAGGTGCGGGCGGTGGCGACCGCCGCCAGCGCCACCACCAGGACGAGCAGCTGGGTCACGATGAGGCGTCTGCGGTCGGCCACATCGCCCAGCGGCACGAGGAAGAAGAGTCCCAGCCCGTATCCGACGTGCGTGAGGGTGACGACGCTGCCGACAAGTGCCGGGCTCATCGCGAGGTCGTGGCCCACGGTCACCAGGAGCGGCTGGGCGAAGTAGACGTTGGCCACCGCGGTTCCACAGGCGATGGCGAACAGCAGGACGACGCCGCGGGACAGGACGAACCCGGAGCCTCCACCGCCACGGACCGCGGCCCGTGATCTCGCTGCCTCACGGTCGTCGAGCATTCAGCACCCCTCCGCACACCTGGTTTCAACTTGCTACCAGTGGGGACCGTAGCGTCATTTGGTAGCATCTTGCAACCAGAGTGGGAGTGGAGGACGGCATGGTGACAAGGACGCGTTTCGACGACAGCGACTGCCCCGTCGCGCGGTCAGTGGACGCGATCGGCGACTGGTGGTCGCTGCTGATCGTGCGAGACGCCTTCGACGGGAGCCGTCGATTCGGGGAGTTCCAGCGCAGCCTCGGGGTGGCGAAGAACATCCTCACCGCACGCCTGCGCGCCCTGGTCGCCGGCGGCGTCCTCGAATCCGTCCCCGCTTCGGACGGCAGCACCTACCGCGAGTACGCGCTGACCCCGAAGGGCAAAGCCCTCTTCCCCGTCATCGTGGCGCTGAGGCAGTGGGGTGAACAGAACTTCTTCGCCCCCGGCGAACCCCACTCCCGGATGGTCGACAGCCGACAGGGGCAGCCCCTTCGCGCTCTGGAAGTCCGGTCGGCGGACGGGCGACCGCTGAAGCCCGATGACACGACCGTCCACAAGGTGTCCCACCCCGGGTGATCCGAGCCGGAGAGACGGTGCCGGCTCACCGCTCCGCCCGATTTCAGCGGTCCCGTGCCGACGAACGCCGCTTCCGACCGGGCCGTACGAAGCCGTGGAGGCGGCCTCGGCGTCCCTCGTGGCGCCGTGCCGCATGGCGCCCCCGGCTCGCCCCACCCCGCCGTGCCCGTCGGCTCAGGCGCCGGCCGGAACGCGGCCGGCCCTCCGCAGGGGTACGGCGAGGTCGAGCAGCGCTCGCTCCAACGCGTGAAGGTGAGTAAACATCTGTTCGGTGCCCGTCGGCTCCGCGGCCGTCGCGCTGTCGAGTCGGAGACGCCGCCCGACGGCCGGCGCATCCGTGAGAGCCTCCACTGCGGCCTCCACACGCCAGCAGGCCGCGGCGAGCCGGACGTCGTGCGAGGCCTCCGGGTCGGCGGCGACGGAGGCCAGACCCCGCACCTCGCGCGCGCAGTCGTCGAGCAGCGCGAGCACCTGCCGGGCCCGTCGCTTGCGTGCCTTCATCGGGTTGAGCGGATGCACCAGCGGCGCGAGCGACAGGCGCACCCGGCCGAGGATCGCCTCCAGTTCGGCCACGTGCCGGTGAGGATCGGCGTCCTCGCTTCCGGCGAGCCGGGCAGCGGCCCGCTCCGTACACGTGTGCACGCACCGCAGCGCCCGCTCCACCCACGCCTCGGTCACCGAGTGCGTCGTCACCGGCAACACGAACAACACGGCCAGTACGGCACCGAGCGCCCCGGCCGCCGTCTCGGTCACCCGCAGCACGAGCAGATCCGTGTCGAGCACGCCGAGAAGCCCGTACAGCATGCTCGCCATCACGGTCACGGCCAGCATCATCCAGGTGTAGGAGACGGCCGCGGTGTAGAAGATCCCGAACACGCTCACCGCCACGACGACGGCGGCCACGACCGGCTCGTGGTGGAGCGGCACGGCCACGGCGAAGCCCAGACCGATGCCGAGCACCGTCCCCAGGAACCGCCTGAACCCGCGCACGACGGTCTCGCCTCGCGAGGTCGTGGCCACGAACACCCACCAGGTGGCGCCGACCGCCCAGTACCAACGCTGATCGGAGAGCACCTGCCCCACGGCGAGGGCGAACCCCGCCCCCGCCGTGGCCTGCACGGCCTGCCGCGTCGTGATCCTCGCCAGCCCGGCCGCCCCGGCCGGGAGAGCGGCTGCCACGGGGACCGCGAGCCGCCGCTCGTAGCACCACAGCCCGAACCTCACCAGGGACGACGCGGCAAGCGCCAGCAGCACGGCCCCGTACAGCTCGGGCAGCTGACCGGGCACGGTGTGCAGGAACTGGGCCGAGAAGAAGGCCATGAAGGCGAACACTCCCAGCGAGTGCCCGCGAGGTCCCCACCGCCGCGCGTACACTCCCGCCCCCACGACGGCGAGGAACGCCAGGTCGCGCGCGACGGGCACACCGTGCAGCGCGGCGGCCAGCGTGAGCACCGGGAGACCGACGACGGGGAGAAGCGCGGTCGTGACCGCCTGCCCGCGCACCGTCGGATCGGTCACCGTGAACAGTGCGAGCAGGGCCGCCAGGCCACCGGTGATGGCCGCGGCCAGCGAGTGCCCGGCTGCTCCGCACAGGGCGACGGCGAGCCCGATGCCCAGGACGGCCCGGGACGCGAACCGCAGCCGGATCCGCCCAGGATCGTGTGCGACGAACGCCGTCTTCAGCAAGTTGTCCCGCCCTCTTCGCCTGTGGCCCGGCCGGACTCGTCGCGTACGGACCAGCCCGGACATGAGAAAGGCGCCGCAGAGATCCCGGGGGAGCCCGCAGCGCCATTGATAGACCTATTTCAGCACCTGGTGGTCGGATGGTTCAAATCAATCCGAGCTCATTGAGCCAATGGCTCATCATGACTCACCTTTCCCGACCACAGCAGAGCCAACGGACCATGCCCGCGCCCGCGTGGTCACCGGGCGTGCGGCTGCACGTCAACCCTCGTGAAGAGATCGCGCTCCGTAGCGCCCCGCGCCCGGAGACAGCCGGGCACGGCACCACGGCGGCTGCGGACCGCAGAAGCGCGCGGTGGAGGTGTCCGGGAAACGGGAGCCGACGCGCCCCCGACGGCCGACGCGGCACGCCAGGGCCCGAGCGGCTCCGCGCAGGCCCGCCGTCAGCCTCGGGCCAGAGCCCCGCGCAGCTTCTTCCGCGAGCTGACGTCCAGCTTGGCGAAAACCTTCCGCAGGTGCCATTCCACCGTGCGCGCGCTGATGAACAGCTCGGCACCTATCTCGGGGTTCGTCATCCCGTCGGCGGCCAGCCGGGCGATCTGCGCTTCCTGCGCGGTGAGGGCATCACGAGCGTCGACCGCGCGTTGGCGTACGGACTCGCCGGTGGCCAGGAGTTCGCGACGGGCACGCTCGGCGAAGGCCGCCGCTCCGAACCCCTGCAGCATCTCGTATGCGGTGCGCAGATGCTCACGCGCGTCGGGGATCCGGTTCACGCTGCGCAGCCACTCGCCGTACACCAGGTGGGTGCGC
The DNA here is from genome assembly GCF_043202315.1 of Streptomyces sp. NPDC048211. Classification (NCBI taxonomy): domain Bacteria; kingdom Bacillati; phylum Actinomycetota; class Actinomycetes; order Kitasatosporales; family Streptomycetaceae; genus Streptomyces; species Streptomyces sp. NPDC048211. Next base: position 2,860 of record NZ_JBIDAD010000022.1, on the reverse strand, counting down.
GCGAGGTGGATCGCGATCCTGCATCGTTCGAGGCGCTCGATGGCCTCGCGGTACAGCAGGTCGGCGGCCGGGCCCTCGCAGAGCAGCGCTCTCGACCGGGCCAGGACGCCAAGAGCCCAGTCCGAGCCGCCGGCTTCGGCCAGCTCCTCGAGCCGGCGCAGGGCCGCTGAGGCCGCCTCGTGGGCACCGCTGCGAGCACCCGCCTCGACGAGCTCGAAGACGGTGAATCCGGCGACCCCGAGGTCCTCGTACTCCATGGCCGGTTCGGCGCTGGCCAGGGCGTCCTCGTACCGGCCGAGGCCGTTGTACAGCACCGCGAGCAGATAGTGGCCCCCGCCGATCGCCCGTCCCTCGCCCCAGGAGGTCGCCTGCAGGACACCGGCCTCGATCAGCTCCGCCGCCTGGGGGTCCTCGCCCCGCCAGGCGAGGAGGAGAAGCATCGAATAGCCGAGCGGCGCGTTGCCGGTCACCTCTGTGAGGGTGGTGGCCTCGCCGATCAGCGTACCGGCCATGTCGAACTCTCCGGCGTGTATGTGCACGGCGGCACGGTAGGAGAGCGCCAGCGGAAGGAAGTTGAGTGCGCCGGCCTCCCGGGCCGACCGGACCGCGTGCCTGCTCAGTACGTACCAGGTCTCGTCGTCCCACAGGTCACCGGCCGCCAGCCATGTCAGCCAGAGCCAGCGCATGATGTCGTCCTCGTTGCGTTCGGCAGCTCGCCTGAACTCCGCCAGCGCGGAGTGCAACAGCGCCGCACCCACGACGCAGCCTTCGGTGAACCATGCCGCCAGGCCGTCGAGAAGAACGTCCGTCAGCTGCGGCGGCCGCGGTCCTTGCGGCGCGGCGCGGGCGATCTCGGCCACCTCCCGCACCCCGAGAGACACGCCCAGGCAGCCTGCGTAGACCGCTGATCCCATGGCTTCCAGGTACGCCTCACGCGCCTGTCCGACATCGAAGCGCTCCAGTCGGCCCGCCGCGTCGAGCAGCAACGGCAGCGCCTCACCGCCGCGCCTGCGCGCGAGAACGATCTGGGCGCGGAGCCGGGCCATCCGAGTCTGCTGGGCCTCGTCCAGCGGGCCCGTCTCCGTGCCGGCGAGGAGCGCGAGTGCCGTGTCGGGGGCGCCGGACTCGAAGGTGGCCTGTGCCGCGGCCGTCGCCCTCGTCCCGCGTCTGACCGGATCGGGCGTCAGCTCGGCGGCGCGTCTCAGGAACGCGGCCGCCGCCGCGATCCCGCCGCGGGCCTGGGCCCGGTCTGCCGAGCTCTCCAGGTCGACCGCCAGGGCCTCGTCCGGCTCGACCGCCGCATAGGCACGGTGCCAGGCCTGCCGGTCCAGGTCGAAGCCGGGATCGGTCGCCTCGGCCAGCGCACGGTGCACGTCCCTGCGTTCTCCGGGACCGGCCGCACGGTAGGCCGCCGAGCGCACCAGAGGATGGCGGAACCGTACGCGTGCACCGAACTCGATCAGTCCCGCCGCCTCGGCCGCCCCCGCGGCGTCCGCCCCGATGTCGAGCCGCTCCGCCACCCGCCTCAGCAGCGGCGCGTCCCCCACCGGCTCGGCCGCCGCCGCGAGCAGCAGCCGCTGCGCGTCGTCCGGCAGCGACCCGATGCGCCGCAGGAAACTCTGCTCGATCTGGTTCGCGAGCGGACGCGCGTCCGGGCGCCCGAACCCGCCGGCCAGCTCATCCGCGGTGAGCCCTCTCGTCAATTCCAGCAGAGCCAGCGGGTTTCCACGCGTCTCGGCGACGATCCGGTCCCGGACGCGCTCGTCCAGCCGGCCCGGAACCACCGAGTCCAGGAGCGCGCGAGCGTCGTCGTCGCGCAGGCCCCGGACCACAAGCTCCGGCAGAGCCGACAGCGGGTCATCACCCGGCGCACGGTTCGATGTGCGCACCGCGAACCCCAACGCCACCCGCTCCGCGAGCAGTCGGCGTGCGACGAAGGCCAGCGTCTGCGCGGAGACCCGGTCGAGCCACTGCGCGTCGTCGATCACACAGACGAGCGGCTGCTCCTCCGCCGCCTCGGCCAGCAGGCTGAGCACCGCGAGCCCGACCATGAACCGGTCCGGAGCATGGCCCACACTCAGACCGAACGCGACGGCCAGGGCATTGCGCTGCGGTTCGGGAAGCCGGTCGAGCCGGCCCATCACCGGCATGCACAACTGGTGCAGCCCGGCGAACGCCAGCTCCATCTCCGACTCGACACCGGCCGCCCGCAGGACCTGACACCCGGTCGCGCTCTCCACCAGGTACTCGACGAGGGCGGATTTGCCGACTCCGGCCTCACCGCGGAGAACCAGTACCTGGCTCCGGCCCTCTCTGGCGCCGGCGACCATGTGGTCCAGGGCCCCGCACTCGCCGTGCCGCCCTCGCGGCGCACGCCGAGGAGTACCACTGCCCGACATGCCCACCACCACAGATCAAGGTCCAGACCCTGATCAGCCCGGGGTCGTCCCCATCATGCACCAGCGCGTACAGCCCGGACAAACAGCTGTACAACCCCGCTGCACCGGCCGGAACCCCGGCAGAACCGCCGGCGAACGGGGCTGCCGCCCGTGGCGATCACCGGGAAGGCGTCCGGCTCCGATCCCCCTGTGCCGGCCTCCGGGTCGCGCGCGCACCCACGGGGTGGGGAGCGCTCCCAAGGGCCCGACCCGCTTCGCCGAACCGGCGGCGCCGCGGTTCACCGGGATGCCCGCACGCCCGAACCTGCGGCCGGGCCGGCGCTGTCGGGGGTGAGGAGTGTTTCGAGGGAGGCGATGTTCCCGGTGCGGGCTGCGCTGACGAAGGCTTCGAGGAGGTGTCGGTGTTCGGTGGCGTCGACGCTTTCGCGCTGGTCCTCCAGGAGGTGTTTGCGGGCGCGGCT
>NZ_JBIDAD010000021.1:0-75263 GCF_043202315.1 Streptomyces sp. NPDC048211 | reverse complement strand
GACCTCCACCTCGCACTGCTCCAACTCGCCTGCAGCATCATCTGCTTGAGACGACTCCGAACCTCATTTTGAAACGATCAGTAAGGGCTGTCCCGTCCTCTCGTTTTCGGCTTCGGTTCCGGTCCAGGTGGCCGGCGCAACACCTACTGACCAGCTGGACCCGAACCGACCCGAACCTGCCCCCTTGCCGACAACCCACCCCATGGCAGACCTGCGACACCACCTACAAAGCCTTACTCCTGCTGCTCCAACGCGTCGGCGAAGGCGCGAAGGGCATCTGCCAGCTCCTGCTTGGTTGGCAGCTCATCCACCTTCTTCTCCAGACCGTCAATGCGCTTCGCTATGTCCTCCAGGCTCGGCGGAGCCGTGGGAGGCGACGTGGGTTCGGTCGGGGACCCCGACGGTTCGCCGCCCCCGACCGAACCCGCCGAACTCGTGCCGACGGAGCTGCCGTCGGTGGAGCCCTCGTCGGTGCCACCCGAACCACTGACGGAGCCCCCATCGGTGGAACCCCCGTCGGTGCCACCCGAACCACTGACGGAGCTGCCGTCCCCGCCGCCCGTGTCCCCGCCGCCCGTGACACCGGCGGTCTCCGCACCCGGTGTCTCCTCCGATACCGAAGTCGAACCGTGGCGTCCCCCATCTTCATCAGCCACGGCAATCGCCCCGCCGACACCCAGCACCAGCACCGCCGCCGCCGCGCCGACGAGTGCCAGCCTCGTCCGCCGCGCCTGAACCTTCCCCGTATGCGTCATGCGACGGACACTAGTCAGGGATGGCCAGGGAGGGATTCGTTCCGGCAAATCAACGGGCCAGGATCCTGGCGGGGTCGCGCAACCAAAGGACGCGGAAGATACCCGTTTCCGGGGAAGGGTCTGACCACGTCGGTTGTCAGAGCAGTGCGCTTCACTGTCTGCCATGCAGCTCACGCAGACGACCGTCAACGATTTGCTGGCTCGGCTCAGCTCGGCAGACGGCTACATGTACCTGTCCTGCGATGTGGACCCGCACGCTCTGACCGACCTTCTCGCCAGCAGGTTCGGAGCCCCGCGCACCCTCGTCCTTGACGGCTTCACCGACCCGACGGTCGCTGATTCCAGCGGTACGTCGCTCCTCGCCCCCTTCAAGGACCGGGCGGTGACGATACGGGCGTGGGCGTACGGCAATCAGTGGGTCGGAACGGGCACGGCGCGAGACGACGAGGGCATCGTGCGGCCGGTGCTGGCGGTCGCTCAGAGACAGGTGCCAGAACATGTGGCGGTCGCCACGGACGAGCACGAGGACATCGACTGGGTGGACCGGCTCATACGGATCACCGGCTGGACGCAGCCCGCCCAGCGCCCGGACACGCACTGGGCGGAAGTGGAGTCGCGCCTGGGCACCGCGCTCCCGGCCGACTACAAGCGCATGGTCGAAACGTTCGGCGAGGGCGCCTTTGACGCATGGCTGAGTCTCAACCAGGAGCCGTGGACGGAGCTCAGAGAGGACGGCCTGCTCATCTGGGCGGGCACGGAGCACGAGGACTTGTACTGCTGGCGGGTTGACGGCGACGACCCCAACCGCTGGCCCGTCGTTGTACGGACCTTCGACAACAAGATTGATCTCTCCTTCGACTACCCGGCCTCGCAGTTTGTGTGTCGCATCCTCGTCGACCCGCACCACCCGTTCACCATGACCCGCTATTTCGACACGCACTGGTTCATGAACTACTGGGAGAGCGACTGAAAGGGAGATCCATCCCCTCATTGCATGCAGAAATGCCCGTTTGACGGCAGTTCAGGTCCGTGCCGGCTCGGAGCGCGGAACCTTCGGCCGCCGCGTGCACCGCCGCCGCCTCGCCGCGACTACGAATCCCGCCGCCATCGCCCCGAAGCCATGATCAGCACAGCGATGATCGACCTCATGAGCCGAGGACTCACCCGCGCATCAGCTCACAACTGGCGTGACAGCTCGACATACTCCTGCCAGGACAGAGGCTCCGAGCAGAAGCCCCTTTTCAGGACCTGCCCGGCGGATCCTGATTCGGCGCGCCGGCGCCCCAGTCCCACAGTGCCTGCAGCACCGGGCCCAACTGCCGGCCGTGCGGCGTGAGTCGGTATATGACGGTGGGCGGCCACCCTGCCGTGCGGTGTTTCTGCACCACGCCCACCGAGACGAGGTGGGTAAGCCGGTCGCTGAGTACCTTGTCGGAGAGCGTGGGGAAGCAGGCGGCCAGGTCGCTGTAGTGGAGAGGCTCTTGGCGCAGAAGCTCGCGCACCACGAGTGTGGTCCAGCGTCCGTGGAGCGCTGCGAGGGTGATCTCCACGGGGCAGGTCGGTGTGGGCGCGGTGACGTGCGTGTGCCGGTCGCCGGGCAGGCCGGGGGACGGAGCAGCCGCCGAGACATGGCTTACCGTTCGGTGAGTCACGAGCGCGTCTCCTACCGTTGCCGTGTTCCGGGCGCCCACCCGACACGTATGCAATCAGGAGACGCCACCATGACATATCCCGGCGCTGAGTCCGCTCGCCCGCTTCCGACCCGCGCGCAGGACCTGCCCGCCGTCTTCGCCGAGCGTTTCAACGACGGTGACGCTCAGGCAGTTCAGGAGCTGTACGCGCCAGAGGCTGCCTTCGTGCCCGAGTCCGGGAACGCCGTGTACGGTACGGGCGACATCGCCCGCCTGAACGCCCCGTTTCTCAGCCTCGGCCTGCCGATCTGCGTACGCCCACGCCGCGTTCATGTCGCGGATGACATCGCTCTGTTGATCGTGGACTGGGAGATCGAAGGCAAGGTGTCGGGCACCGCTACGGATGTGGCCCGACGCGGACTCGACGGCTGCTGGCGTTATGTGATCGACAGTCCCTTCGGCGGGATCTGATGGGGCGGGGGATGATCAGCAGCGCCAGAGTCTGACCGCGGCGACGATGACGGTCCCGTGGAAGACACAGGCGCCTTTGGCGAACCTGTGGCGTGGCCACGGCCCGGAAGTCCTTCATCGTGTTTGATGGGTCGCTCACTTTCGTTGCGCCGCCTGTCGACCGTGTCCTCGAAACCGGTGGGCCGGCCGCCGTTGCTGCCGCACCTTCTGCGGTGCGCACTCCGGCCCTTCGGTTCGGGGATGGTGTGCTCTATCTGGCGACCGCCCACGTATGGATATCCGCAGCGCGTCGAGGGCGCCTTGTGCCGCCAGAGTGGGCCGACCGCGTGCCTGAGCGCCCACCGCGCCCACCCGGGCGACTCGGAGCCGTTCCACGACGCGGATGAAGTAGGGGGTGTCACGCCCTGGCCGGCCCGTAGACAAGTCCAACGAGATGGCCCCTGACATGCGGCACAGAAGGAGCCCGACCAGCGTTCCCGGACCCGCCGTACACCACCTCGATGATGCCGCCGCCATGCGTTCAGGTGCCGCATGGCGTGGCCATCCGGTCCTCTCAGGCCGAGTTGATCTAGATTATTGATACATGGGACAAAATGGCGGAATTGCTCGCCGATCGGTACTCAAGGCCATCCCCTTCGCCGGTCTCGCGGCGGCGACCGGCGGAATCCTCAGCGGACGGCCCACGGCGTCGCAGCCCGCACCTCTTCCGCGGCAGCCCCTGGTGGTCACGCCTCTCGGATCGAATTCGGCCTCGCGGGTTCTCGACCATGTCCTCGACGTCCGCTTCACCGACGTCGCCGTTCCTGGCTACGGCTCGGTGACCACGCGCACCTACAACGGGACGATCCCGGGGCCGACCCTGCGTCTGCGCGGAGGGGACACTCTGCGGCTGACCCAGATCAACGGTCTGCCGCCCAATCCGCCCCACCAGGGCGGCCACAACACGCCGCCCACCCCAACAGCTTCAATCTGCACACCCACGGGATGCATGTCTCCCCGTCCGGGTACGCCGACAACGTCCTGCGCGCGTTCGCACCGCGCACCGCCGACGAGGCCGCGGCCGGCGCCGCAGAACCGCGGTACGTCACGACCATCCACGTCCCGGACGACCACCCGGCCGGCACCTACTGGTACCACCCGCATCTGCATGGCTCCATCGCCGAGCAGATCGTCGGGGGCATGGCGGGTGTGATCGTCGTCGAAGGCGATGTCGACGAGGTCCCGGAGATCAAGGCGGCTGCCGACGTCGTCGTCTGTATGAACGAACTCAAAGTCAGGGACGGCAAGGTCCCCGCATTCACTGCGGGCAATTGGGTGGCGGGCGTCCCGTCCGTTTTCACCGTCAACGGGACGGTCAATCCCACGATCACCCTGCGCCCCGGGGCGGTCCAGCGGTGACGGCTGGTGGCCGCGACCGCGTTCACCGCACTGCGTCTCACCGTCACCGGACACGACGGCCGAATGACGGTGCACCAGATCGCGCAGGACGGCGTCACCTTCGCTGAACCGGTCAGGCGGGAGACGGTGGAGCTGGTCATGGGCAACCGCGCCGACGTCCTGATCCGGGGCGCTCGGCCCGGGAGGTACGAACTCCGGGCAGAGGCGGTACCCGGACCGCTGATGACGATCGAGGTGACGGGCCCGCCCCTCGAACCGGCCATGGGGCTGCCCGTCCCCCTGCCGGCAGGCAGGCCGTTCATCGACGAGAGTGACATCATCAACCCCGAGGCTGACCGGGAGGTCGTCTTCCACGCCGATCCCGGCGTCTTCCCAGGGGCCTTCCCCAACGCCTTCCGCATCCTGGGCAGTAACGCGACCCCGGCGGCCGACCCGAACGGTGATCTCACCCGCGACCCGGCCCACGGGCTGTTCAGCCCCGATTACACCAACCACACCCTGCGCCTGGGCACCACCGAACGATGGACCGTCCGCACCGACGAGACCGTGCACGCGTTCAACCACCCCTTTCACCTCCACACCAACCAGGTCCTCCTCACCCACCGCAACGGCGAACGGCTGGAATCACCCGTCTGGCACGACACCATCGGCCTGGCCGGAGGTCCCCCCGGCCAGGCCGTCACCTTCCTCGTCACGTACGAACACTTCACCGGTCGCACCATCGCGCACTGCCACCAGCTCCACCACGAAGACCTCGGCATGATGCAGACCGTCGACTACGTCCCGGACTTCGGCCAGGGAACCCAAGGACGGCTGAGAGTCGGCCACACCATCGTGTGACCTGGGTGTACCGAAAATAGCGAGGGAGCAGTTCCAGGTGTGGACTGCCCGACGGATCCGGCCCGGGTGAACCGGGCCGACTGCCGCGACGGCACGGTTCATCCGTCACGGCAATGCTGGAGGATTTCGCATGACGACCGAGTTGCAGGAAAGGTTCTACCGTCGGATCGACGCTGTGCTGCGGTCCGAGGACGACGGACACATCGCCTGGTTCTTCAGGGACCGGCAGTATGTGCGCTACGACCTCAAGGCCGACCAGGGGGTGGCCGGGCCGAAGGGAGATCGCCGGGAACTGGCCGGGACTACCGCACTCCTTCACCCGCGGAGTCGACGCCGCGCTGAACCGCCGGGACAGGCCGACCGTCGGCTACCTGTTCGAGGACGACCAGTACGTGCGCTACGACCTGGCCGCGACCGAACCGACCTGACCCGGCTACCCCAAGCCCATCCGCGGCAACTGGCCTTTCTACGGCTGAGACCCACAGCGCGGGCGGCACCAGCGGCCCTGCGCCGCTGGTGCCGCCCGCGCCAGGCACTGCCGGCTGAGCACGCCGGCGTCTGATGCTCGCGCTCCGAACGCCGCCTCCCGTTCACCGGCAATCAGGGAGACCGGGGGTGCGGCGGTCGACACGACGCGCCGACCGCCGCACCCGACGCCCTGCGGGATCGTCGCCCTCGCAGTGCGTGCTACCGCGCCGAAACTGCGAGGCCGTGGAGGCCGGCGTCTGTAACACCGAACGTAGTCCCTGCCCATCGGGGCAGACGGCGCCTTATCAGGCGAGGAAGGACGTGAACTCGGCCAGCGTGATCCTCCGGTCGCCGTCGGAATCGGCGCCGCGCACGAGGTCGGCGAGCTTGATGTCCTGGACGGTGCCGGAGTGTGCCTGGCCGTAGTCCCTCAGTTCCCGCAGTCGGATCTCTCCGTCTCCGTCCGTGTCGATCGTGTCGAAAAGCTCCTTGGCCTCGGCCTCGGTCAGCTTGCCCATAGTGTCTTCCTGCCTGTCTGTCGTTCGCATGTCGGGTACGGCGGTGCCGCCGCAAGGGCACCGGTGTCGTGCAAACCGGGTCGGGAGCCGGGTGGGTTCAGCGCAGTTCTGTACACCGGCTGACGACGTCGCCCCACGGTTGTCGAACCAGATACTCGTCCCGCGGGAGTTGACGCACGGGCGCCCCGCCTCCGGTTCCTGGGTGAGGTTCAGCGACCGGGGTCCGGCCGCTCGTTGTCGAGTCAGTCGGGCAGTCCGACGCGAACGGATTCAAACCGCGTGAAGTCCCCGTCCCCGGGCAGCACAAGGCGATCCGGACGGCCCTGGCAGTCCGTGCCCGGGTAGAGAAGAACCGGGACGCCGGTGTCGTTGGCGACGAAGTGCCTCGGCGCAGGAGGCCCGCCGACGTTCAGACAGCCGTCGGCCGGATCCTGGTACGTGGTGGCGTCGATGGTGAGTGTTCCCTCCGCAGCCTGCGCCGAGGCAGGAACCGCGACGGACAGGAGGATTGCGGCGGCGGCCGCACCCAGCACCGTGGTAACACGTCGAAAGTTCATAACTTGATCCAATCCAACATCACCGCGGCAGCACGGTCTCCCCCGCTCAAAGATCACTCTGCCGAGGGAGAGGTGACCCCCGTTTCGCTCACATCGGCACAGCAGCCCGACCTGCTGAGACCCCTCGTCGCGGTTCGTCGCCCCACACATGGCATTCCTTCAGTTGTGCACCCTGCCGGTGAAGTCGCGCCGATCGGTGGCGGCGGGATCGCGCCGCGCCAGACCGGCCGCATGACACAGGCACCAAGGGTGTACGGCGCCGAGCATGAGGCCCCGGCACCAGGGCCGCGGCCCGGCCACGACTACCGCGAGCTGACCGGCGGACCCCTGCACGGGCAGCCGATCGAGGAGAGCGGCTGGCCACACGAGCACATCACCAGCGGGCGCGCACGTGATCACCTCTGACAACGCCTGCGGACCGGGCCGGCATGCCTCGTAGAGACCGACGTTCAGCCGCCCCGCCCCCCGTTCGGGAAGGCGCTGCGACCTGATCACGCAGCCGTCAACGGTCCAGTTGACCCGTCGCGTCCGCGACGCCCGCCTCGATCCCGGCGGTATGGCGACGAACCCAGCGGAAAGACCCGGAAGAAGCGGCTTCCGGGTGACGGCGGCCTCGGGGGCCGGAACACGATGCCCGGGCTCCGGGCCGGTCGGCGAGTTGGGACGGCCGGGGTAGGGGTCCGGGCAGGGCGGCTGCCCGGACCCCTGGAGAGGAGAGTGAAGAGACGTCTGCCGTGGGGCGGCAGTCAGCCCTTCACTGTCCTCGGTTTCGTGTCCTGGGTTCAGCGGTGGTGGTGTCCACGGCCTCGGCCCCAGGATTCGGTGTCGACGGTGCGACCCCGATCGTCGCGCAGGGTGGCGGTGTCGGAGTAGTTGTCCCAGACGTAGTGGTGCCGGTCCTGGTAGAGGTCGGTGCGGGTGTCGCGACCGATGCCGGTGTGTACGCGGACGGTGGCGTGGCCGGCGAGGCGGACGTCGTCGAAGCGGTAGCGGTTGCCGTCACTGCTGCGCAGGGTCCAGCCGTCCAGGTTCACCGCGCGGCGGCTCTGGTTGGTGATTTCGATCCACTCACGGTTCAGGGACCGGTTGGAGCCGTTGTCACGTCCGGGGCTGTCGGCCTGGACGTCGCTGATCACGACCCGGGCCTGGGAGTGGTGGCGGTCATGGTCCTGCGCGGACGCCGGCAGCGCGACGGCCGAAACGAGAGCACCGGCCGTAAGCACGGTCGCGGCGATACGGCGGGTAGCCGAAGAAGCAGACAAGGTGATGTCTCCTCAAGAACAGTGCCCTGCCAGCCGGCAGCAGCCGGTAGCGGGCGGAACCGTCTCGACCCGTCCCGGGCCGAGAACCAGAACACTGCGCCGAACAACCGGCCCGCGACAGGCATACCCGACCCGGTTACCAATTAGGGACATTTCCGCAACTCTCATCTGCAACCGGCACGCATATGCGGCAGACGTGGCCCTGACATTCACTGACCGCTACACCCACCCGTTCAACCATCAACAGCAAGCCCTTCCATACCCCGGCGTACATCCCGGGGCGCCAACCGGCGCACCACCCGCACGGCCCACCCCATCTTCGTAACGACCACTCCGCACGTTTCTTCGCACGCATGGCTCGCTGTCGTCCGAGCGTGCGAGACGGTTCACCGAAGCGCCGGCCGTACCCTCCCGTCCCGCACACACCCGATCCCGCGAACGTCTGCCTCCACGGGGGCTTACAGATCCCGCACACCCCCAGGGCCACCCGGCCGACAGACGGTGCGCGTTGCCCCCTCCCCCGGGCACCCTCGAAGCTGTCGGATCAGCTCGACCGTGCGCTGCTGAAGCTCCGGACCCGCAGCAGGGCCGGCGACCGCAGCGCGACAAACCAGGCCACCGGGGGGCGAGCCCTTCGGGCTCAGCTGCCCGGTGCGAACGCCGTACCGCGGGGGAACTCACCGCGCCCTGCCGGCCGAGTTCGTCTCACGCGAAGACCCGGTCAGGGAGGCGGCCCAGGATCTCCTCGATCCGGTCCTGCTATGCCTCCGGTCGGGGTCGGAGGACGCAGTTCAATCCGGTCCCCACCGGCTGGTATCGCCGGGCACCCGCCAGGCGGTCGAAGAGTGGGGCCTCTCGGTCGGAGCCTCGGTCACCGGGCGGTTGCAGCCGACGAGCGTGCACACCGATCACTCATGACGCCATCGGCATGGCACAGCAGAGCGGTCGACAGGTCGAGGCGGTCGGTGAGCCGGGACAGGTCCCGGCCGGTGAAGTGCTCGATGCGCCGGACCCGGTAGTGGACGGTGTTGACGTGAAGGTGCAGGGCTTCCGCCGTGCGCGCCCATGATCCGTCGCAGGCCAGGAATGTCCTCAGGGTCTCCAGGAGCGGGGCGGCGGACGCGCTCCCGATGTCGAGCAGGGGCCCGAGGACGGTGCGGCTGTATACGGTGCGGACCTCGGCCGGAACGCCGCTCAGCAGGGTACCGAGGCTGGTGAGGGCCGAGGCGTCGGTCAGGAGCGAGGTGTCCGGAGCGGTGCTGCGGGCCGAGGCCAGAGCGTAGCGGGACTCGGCCAGGGCTCCGGCCAGGCCGTCGGGACCGGCAGCCGGTGATCCGATGCCGCCGTGCAACGGCACCAGCGGGTCGCCGGCGGCAACGCGCGACCAGATCTCGGCGAGTCGCACGGCCACGGCCGCCTCCGGCACCACCGCGAAGGCGGTACCGTCCGGGAGGCGCCCGACGGCAGCGGGCCCGGGCCCGGAGCAGGCGAGCGCCTCGTCGAGTGCCGCCGCCGCCCGCCCCGGCCGACGCTCACCCGTGGCGGCGGTGATGACGCGATAGGGGCCGTGGGCCGGCAGCCCAGCGGCCCGCAGCCTGTCCTCGACACCGGTCGCGTCGCCGTCGGCTCCGGCAAGAAGCGCGCCGAGGTCCTCAGCTGCCTGGTGTTCAGCGGCCCGGTGCCGGGCCTGTCTCTTCTGGCAGTGGCTCAGGACCGCGGCCACCTCGTGCAACAAGCGGGGCGGAGCGGCGTCGGGCAGATACAGATGCCAGCGTTCGTACGGGGAGGCGGTGTCGGAGTCGACGGGGACCGTGACGCCGGTGCCATCGGCCAGGAGTCTCACGGCCTCGTGGGCGGCGAGTGCGTCCGCGCCCTTCGTGGCCGAGACAGTGCGGCCGGCCGGGGTGAGGACGTAGGCGACGGCCGCGTCCGCCAGGTGGGCGAAGGCTGTGGTGAGGATCGCGTCCGGACCGGCGTTCTGGGCAACGAGGCGGCTCAGCCGGTCGCGGATGTGCTCCGGCAGTGCGTGCCGACGGCTCAGCTCACCCCACTGCTGCAGGTAGACCCGTTCGGTGACGGCCCGGAACATCACATGCGCGGGTACGGCGGCCACGGGTATGCCATGCCGCGCGCACGCCTGGATCACGTCGTCGGGGACCGAGCCGCGTGTCTCTTCCCCTGCCAGCAGCACTGCGGCGCCCGCCTGCTTGAGCGCGGAGACGAATCGCTCCGCCCGCCCCTGGCCCTTCACCGGTGTCCACCACACCAGTCCGGTGAGCACCACCTCGCCGGGCCGCACGAAGCGGGCGGGTTGCTCCAGGTCGGTGACGGTCACGCCGCTGATCTCGTTGCGCAGGAGGGCGTCATCGGCCCAGAGCGGGCGCAGTCCGAGGGACTCGTCGTTGAGGAGGTGTTCGACGTGCATGTGTGCTCTGGCTCTCTGTGCGGTTGCCGGGCACGGGGGCGCGTGCCCGGCATCTCGCATTCACCAGGTGGATACGAGTTATCGCATCGTAAGTGCAAGGCTAATCGGGCGCTATGCCTCTTGGATGATCGTCCATGAAACGGGCTGGGAAAGCGTGTGTTTCCGTGTGGTGAACCAGTCGTTTTCGCCCGGCCGGCTTGCTTGACTGACGCTCATGGACCTGAACACGGTGGCTGAGATCCGGGACGCCCGGCAACCTGCGCCCTGGCGGCCGGGCGACGCCTGGCTCGGCGGCGGCACCTATCTGTTCTCCGAACCGCAGCCGCACCTGCGCCGCCTGATCGACCTGAGCCGGACGGACTGGACACCGGTGGAACTCCGCCCGGACGGCTCCCTGGAGATCGCCGCCACCTGCACCATCGCCCGGCTCTCCCGCTTCGCGAAGGATCTCGACGCCGACGCGGCGCCGCTCGTCGAGCAGTGCTGCCGGGCCTTCCTGGCCTCCTTCAAGATCTGGAACATGGCCACCGTCGGCGGGAACCTCTGCAACGCACTCCCGGCGGGCCCGATGATCTCTCTGACGGCCTCACTGGACGGGGAATGCCTGTTGCTCGCCCAGGACGGTGTGCGGCGCCAGGTACGCGTCGCCGACTTCGTGACCGGCGCAGGGCTCAAAGACCTCGCCGAGGGCGAGTTGCTGCGGTCCGTCACCGTGCCGGCCCGCGCGCTGGACTGCCGTACGGCGTTCCGGCAGGCATCCCTGTACGGGCTGGGGCGCTCCGGAGTGCTGGTCATCGGCACGCTGGACCCTGTCGACGGTTCGCTGGCGGTCACCATCACCGCGGCCACCGTGCGGCCGATGCGGCTCTGGTTCCCGTTGCCCCCGACAGCCAAGTCACTACGGGCGGCGATCGGGTCCGCCGTCGCCGCTGACGAGTGGTTCGACGACCTCCACGGGCTACCGGAGTGGCGGCGTCACATGGCATACCGGTACGCGGAGGAGATCCGCCAGGAACTCGCGGAGGTGCCGGCATGAGGATCGAAGTCAACGGCCGCTGCCACGAGGAGGACCCGCAACCGGGCCAGTGCCTCCGCACCTACCTGCGCGAACGCGGCTGGTTCGGCGTGAAGAAGGGCTGCGACGCCGGAGACTGCGGCGCATGCACCGTCCACGTCGACGGCGAGCCCGTGCACAGCTGCCTCTACCCTGCCTTCCGCGCCGACGGCCGCACGGTCACCACCGTCGAGGGCCTGGCCGCACCAGATGGCGAACTCCACCCCGTACAGCGGAAGTTCCTGGACGCTCAGGGCTTCCAGTGCGGCTTCTGCACCGCCGGCTTCCTCATGACGACGGCGGCGCTCGACGAGGAGCAGCTCGCCGACCTCCCCCGGGCGTTCAAGGGAAACCTGTGTCGCTGCACCGGCTACCGGGCCATCGAGGACGCGGTGCGCGGCGTCTGCCACGTCGAGGCTCCGGAGGCCGGTGAGAGCGTCGGGCGCAACCTGCCCGCCCCCGCCGGCCCCCAGGTCGTCACCGGTACGGCCCGTTACACCTTCGACCTCGACGTCCCGGGCCTGTTGCACATGAAACTGCTGCGCTCCCTACACGCCCACGCCCGCATCACAGCCATCGACACCACCGCCGCCCTGCGCGTCCCCGGCGTCCACGCCGTGTTCACCCACTACGACGCCCCCGAACGGCACTTCTCCACCGCCCGCCACGAACACCCCACGGAGGACCCCGACGACACCCGCGTGCTCGACGACACCGTCCGCTACATCGGCCAGCGCGTCGCCGCCGTCGTCGCCGAGAGCGAAGCCGCCGCGGAGGACGCCTGTCGCCGCATCGAGGTGACGTACGACGTCCTGCCCGCCGTCCTCGATCCGGAGGATGCGATGCAGCCGGGCGCACCCGTCGTCCACGACAAGGACGCGACGACCGCCCGGATCTCCCGCCCGCTCGCCAATGTCGTCGGCGAGGCCCACGGCGAGATCGGCGACGTCGAGGCGGGCTTCGCCGACGCCGACGCCGTGTACGAGGAGACCTTCCACACCCAGCGCGTCCAGCACGCCAGTCTGGAGACGCACGGCGCGGTGGCCTGGCTCGACGAGGACGGGCGACTGGTCGTACGGTCCAGCACGCAGACCCCGTTCCTCACCCGCCGGGCCCTGTGCGCCCTTTACGACCTGCCCGAAGACAAGGTCAGGGTCGAGGCGGGCCGGGTCGGCGGAGGCTTCGGCGGCAAGCAGGAGATGCTCGTCGAGGACATCGTCGCACTGGCCACTCTGCGCCTCCGCCGGCCGGTGAAACTGGAGTACACCCGTGCCGAGCAGTTCTACGGTGCCACCACCCGCCACCCCTTCACCATCCGCGTGAAGCTCGGCGCTCGCCGCGACGGCACCCTCACCGCGCTGCAACTGCGTGTCGTCTCCAACACGGGCGCCTACGGCAATCACGGCCCGGCGGTGATGTTCCACAGTGTCGGCGAGTCGACGGCCGTGTACCGCGCCCCGCACAAGAAGGTCGACGCGTTCTCCGTCTACACGCACACCGTCCCGGCCGGCGCCTTCCGCGGCTACGGGCTCGGTCAGGTGATGTTCGCCGTAGAGTCCGCCCTCGACGAGCTCGCCCGCCGACTCGGTCTGAATCCACTGGAGTTCAAGGAACGGAACATCATCGGACCGGGCGAGCCCATGCTCTCCCCGGGCGGCGAGGAGGAGGACCTGCACATCGCAAGTTACGGCCTCGACCAGTGTCTGGGCATCGTCCGCCGCGCCCGGTCGGAACAGGTCACCGAGCCCGTACCCCACGGCTGGCTGGTGGGCGAGGGGGCCGCGCTGGCGATGATCGCGACCGGACCGCCCGGCGGCCACTTCGCCGACGCCCGCGCGGTCCTGCTGCCGGACGGCGCCTTCGATCTCGCCGTGGGCACCGCCGAGTTCGGCAACGGCACGACAACCGTGCACCGGCAGATCGCGGCGGGCGAACTGTCGACCACCGTCGAGCGGATCACCGTCCGCCAGTCCGACACGGACGTCGTGCGCCACGACACGGGGGCCTTCGCCTCGACCGGCGTGGTGGTCGCGGGCAAGGCAACCCTGCGCGCCACCCGCGCCCTGGCCGACCTGCTCCTCGACTTCGCCGCCGCCCACCTGCATGTCCCACGCGCCGACTGCCGGCTGGCGGAAGAGGCGGTGCTCCACCCGGGCGGACGCCTCCTTCTGAAGGAGTTGTACGCGGCCGGCCGGGCGGTCGGGGTCGAGTTCGCCGCCGACGGCCACTTCGGCGGCACCCCACGCTCGGTCGCCTTCAACGCCCAGTGGTTCCGGGTCGCCGTCGACCCCGGCACCGGCGAAGTCCGTATCCTGCGCAGCGTGCACGCGGCTGACGCGGGCAAGGTCATGAACCCCATGCAGTGCCGGGGGCAGGTCGAGGGCGGGGTCGCCCAGGCACTCGGCGCCACCCTCTTCGAGAGTGTGCGCGTCGATGCCCGCGGCGCAGTGGAAACCGCCGCCTTCCGCCGCTACCGGCTCCCCCAGTACGCCGACGTCCCCCGCACCGAGGTCCACTTCATGGAGACCGCGGACGCCATCGGGCCGCTGGGCGCCAAGTCCATGAGCGAGAGCCCGTTCAACCCGGTCGCCCCCGCCTTCGCCAACGCCCTGCGGGACGCCACCGGCATCCGCTTCACCCGACTCCCCCTGACCCGCGACCGCATCTGGCTCGCTCTCCACCAGTCCGGTCGGCCGGATCACCCCAGGGCGAGCGGCTCCTCATAGCCGCTTCAGTGCTCTCAGAAGCCGAGTTGGTTCGCTGCGGCTTCCACGGTCTGCGCGAGCAGGACGGCGATGGTCATGGGTCCGACGCCGCCGGGCACGGGAGTGATCAGACGGGCGCGGGTGCGGGCGGTCTCGAACCCCACGTCTCCGACGTTGCCCGGGTTGTATCCGGCGTCGATCACCACCGCTCCGGGCTTGATGTCCTCGCCCCGGATCAGCCGGGGCCTCCCCACGGCCGCTACCACGACGTCCGCTTCCCGGACGATCTCCGGCAGGTCCGCTGTGCGTGAGTGGCAGTACGTCACCGTTGCATCCCTTGCGAGAAGGAGCATCCCTGCCGGCTTGCCGAGAATCGCACTGCGGCCCACCACGACCGCGTGCTTGCCGACGAGATCGACGTCGTATGCCTCCAACAGCCGCATGATCCCGCCGGGAGTGCAGGACACGAAGCCCGGCAGCGCGAAGCTCATCGCGGCGAAGGAATGCATCGTGACCCCGTCGACATCCTTCTCCGGGGCAATGGCCTCGAATGCCGCTCGCTCGTCGATGTGCGGGCCGCAAGGATGCTGAAGCAGGATCCCGTGGACTTCCGGATCACCGGACAGGCCGGCGAGGGTATCGATCAGTTCGGCGGTCGTGGTGGTGGCCGGCAGTCCGATATGCCGGGACTGGATCCCAGCCTTCGCGCACCGCGCGCGCTTCATGCGGACATACGTGGCCGACGCGGGATCCTCCCCCACCAGCACCGTCGCCAGACAGGGACCGGAACCCGTGCGCCGCGAGATCTCCATCGCCTTGGCCGCAGCCCCTTCGACGATGGATTTGGCGAGACCGGTGCCGTCCATGAGCTGGGCTGTCTGAGTCGCGGGCATCATTGCTCTCCAGGCGTTGCTGACCACTCGCCCAGGCGCACGGCAATGACATCTCGTCAGACCGCTCCCCGGTGGTTCTCCACCTCAGCGCCAGTCACGGCCCACACCGCACTGTAGTGCGTGCACCACTTCACGCACGATGGTCCCGGCCGGCTTCCCGTCCCGCCCCCAGCAACGGGCGGTCATCATGTAGCCGTCAGGCGCGACGCGACCTCCCGCATGCCTGGGGCGTACGGAGTGCCGACCTTTACCTTCCTCCTCACAGGTCTCTACTCAATTCTCGAACTGACACATGGTGTCCATGGCTCCCAGTCCTCCCCCTTTCCGGGCGGGCGTTGGCATACCGGCCGAATCGCTGTGCCTACGCGGAGCCGGATGGGCAGATGTCCTGAGTGCCCACGCCGGTGCGGGAAGTCAGTGACCGTTCTGCGGCGTGAGGGCGCAGACGTGATCCGCAGGCCCCGGGGAGCCCGGAGCCGGGCCGCGGCGCGGCTCGTCGTCGCGCCGTCGGCCCGGTGGCCCGCTCCCCCGCGTCAGTGCCCCGTGGGCCGGGCGGTCAGCAGGTACCGGCCGCCGCGGCGGGTATCGAAGGACACCACGCACTCCTCCGGCCGGTCGACTCCGGCGCCCCCGACGTCCACCGGGTGCGGGGTCCGGACACGCACCGGGTTGCCGAGCAGCGAGCGCACCTCGGCGTGCGTGATCCCGTCCGCCGTCCAGGCGAGGTCGACCTCGAATCCGCCCCTGGCCCGCAGCCCTCGGAAGGAGCCGGAGGGCCAGGACGCGGGAAGCGCCGGCAGCAGGGCGATCTCCTCGGCGTGGCTCTGCAGCAGCATCTCCGTGATGCCGGAGATCCCGCCGAAGTTTCCGTCGATCTGGAACGGCGGGTGCAGGTCGAAGAGATTGGGGGCGGTGCGCGCGGGGGTGAGCAGGTCCGCCAGGTGCTTGTAGGCCCGTGCCGGGTCCAGGAGCCTGGCCCACATGTTGATCTTCCAGGCGAGGGACCATCCCTGACCTGCCGTTCCGCGCAGTTCCAGGCTCTTCACCGCGGCGGCGGCGAGTTCGGGAGTCGTGCGCGGATTGATCTGCGCGCTCGGGAAGACGCCGTAGAGGTGGGACACATGACGGCTGCGGACCAGCGCGGCCTCCTCCCAGTCCTCCAGCCACTCCTGGATCTGGCCGAGGTACCCGACCCTCGTGGGCGCGAGGCGGTCGCGGATCTCACTGACCCGCTCGACGAATCCGGGGTCCCGGCCCAGTTCCCGGGCGGCCTTCCGGTAGGCGTCGAACAGGTCCCGCAGGAGCTGCATGTCGATGGTGGGACCGGCACAGATGCTGACGCTCTCGCCCTCGTCCTGGTGATGGGTGACCTCGGGGGACTGCGAGGGGTTGGTGACGAGCCAGCCGGTCTTCGCGTCCACGACGAGCGTGTTGGCGAAGAACTCGACCGCGCCCTTCATCACCGGGTAGTTGCGGCTCAGCTCGCCCCGGTCGCCCGTGAAGCGGTAGTGGTCCCAGAGCATCAGGCAGAGCCAGGCGCCACCGGTCGGCCACATGCCGTACTGCGCGGCGTCCACGGGCGCGGTCCCCCGCCAGCCGTCCGTGTTGTGGTGCAGCACCCAGCCGGGCGCGTCGTACATGGCTTTGGCGGTACGGGTACCGGACTCGGCCAGTTCGTGGACCATCTGCACGGCCGGGTCCCAGCACTCCGCCAGGTTGGCGGGGCCGGCCGGCCAGTAGTTCATCTCGAAGTTGATGTTGACGGTGTACTTGGACTCCCAGGCCGGGTTGAGGCTGTCGTTCCACAGGCCCTGGAGGTTGGCCGGCTGACCGGGTGTCCGGGAGCAGGAGGCCAGCAGGTAGCGCCCGTACTGGAAGTACAGGGCGGCGAACTGCGGGTCCTTGCCGTCCGAGAAGAGCGGGATGCGCTCGTTGGTGGGCAGAGCGGTGCGCTCCGAGGGGCCCAGATCGATGGCGACCCGGGAGAACAGTCGCCGGTAGTCGCCCACGTGCCGGGAGCGCAGGTGATCGTACGACCGGACGGCCGCCGGGGCGAGGTGGCGGCGGGCCCGGTCCTTGGGGTCGGCTCCGGCGTCCAGGTAGTTGCGGTAACTGGTCGCCATGGAGATCAGCAGGGTCACGCTGTCGGCTCCCTCGACGGTCAGCGCGCCGTCGGCGGTGGACACGCGGCCCCCCTCGGTCCGCGCCCGGGCGAGCGCACGGAAGCGCACGGACCCGGGCAGGCCGTACCAGTCGCCGCTGACCCCGTCGAGTGCGACGGTGTGCGCGTCCACGGTGGCGACGGTCGCCCGCTGCGGAGTGGTGAAGCGCGCGGTGAAACCGATGGCTCCCGGTGTGTCGGCGGTCATCCGTACGACGATGACCTGGTCGGGGCTGCTGGCGAAGACCTCTCGCACATGGCGGACTCCGGCGCGCGTGTAGCCGGTGCGTACGACGGCGGTCTCCAGGTCCAGCTCGCGTTCGTAGTCGGTCACCTCACCCGCGGTGTCGAAGGCGAGTTCGAGGTCGCCGAGCACCTGGTAGGCGACCTGCTCGGAGGGGCTGCCGATGAAGTCGGTGTCGATGAGCCGCTGCGCCTGGTTCCACTTCTCCTCCACCACCAGGCGGCGGATCTCGTCCAGGTGTGTTCCGGCACCGGGACGGACGTAGTCGTGCGGGCCTCCGGCCCACACGCTGTCCTCGTTGAGCTGGAGCCGTTCGGTGTCGGTGCCGCCGAAGACCATGGCGCCGATCCGGCCGTTGCCGACCGGGAGCGCCTCGAGCCATTCCGCCGCCGGGGACCGGTACCACAGGCGCATGGGGTTGGGTCCGTGCACGGAGCCGCCGGCCGCCGGCGCGGCGTCACCGGCCGCACCGGCCGCCTGCGCGCTTCCGGCGCTCAGGGCCATCGACGCCGCGGATGCTCCGGCAACGGCCAGGACGTTGCGCCGGGACAACTCGGACATGGGGTGCCTCCAGATGTGGGGTGCGGTGCGGGCGGGTGACGGGGCGGGGAGCGCGGCCGCCTCCCGCCCCGGGGTGCGGAGGTACGGGCCCGTACGGGCGGGGGCCGTCGCCGGTCCCGGGGGCGGGCCCGTACCTCTGGCGGTGTCCGGTCAGTGACCGGTCACTGGGTGTCGCCCTCGGGCAGCGGGTACGGGAAGTCGGCGGAGACACCGATCTTGTCGTACTCCATCTTCGAGGCGTCGTAGCCGTCTTCCCAGTTGGCGTTCTTCACGTCGTTGCACTGGTAGCTCTGGTAGCTCTGGTCGGTGGTCTTGCCGACCTCGATGTCCTCGAAGCTGAAGCCGCAGCCGCCGGCGTCCATGTGGACACCGCGGGTTCCGCTGTCCGGCATGGAACCGTCCGGAATCACATCGCCGATGACCATCTGGCGGACGTGGTTGTCGATCGTGTGCGGTTCGACGTTGCTGACGCCGTAGGTGTAGAAGGCGCCCATGTCACCGCTGTCCAGGCCCGCCTGGTCGATGCGCAGGTACTCGAAGGTGTTGTCGCGGGCGTAGTCGTCCGCAGGCGCGACCTCGGGCCGCGCTTCGAGGCTGATGCCGTAGCGCGCGCTGTGCTTGATGTGGCTGTGGCTGATCGTGTTGTGACCGGTGTTCATGAGCTCGATGCCGGAGGCGTCGCCGGGCACCAGTTCGCCGTAGTGGGTGATGTAGTTGTTGGTCAGCAGGTGACCGTTGGAGGTGTTGCCCTCGCCGGGGTACGGGCCCTCCACCTTGATGCCGTCGCCGCCGATGTTCTCCAGCAGGCTGTCCCTGACCGTCAGTCCGTCGTTGGCGAAGAGGGCGTACACCGCGTGGAAACCGGTGTCGGAGATGTGCAGCCGGGACAGGGTGATGTCCTTGCTGTTGGTCACGGTGACGGCGCCGAAGCGGTTGCGGGGCATCTCGATCTGCCGGTCGTACTCGGGGTACTTGTGCGGTTCGCCTGAGTCGCCGTCACTGATCCAGCCGTTGCGGTACCAGTCGACGAAGTCGGTGTACTGGAGGGAGAGCCCGTCGAGGGAGATGTTCTGCACGCGCCGGTCCGGGCTGGGCCCGGCCAGGTTGAACAGGGTCTTCACGGTGGGCCGCAGGACGGTCACGTCGTTGATGTCGCCGCGCGGCTTGTAGTACACCTGGCCCTTCTTGAAGTCCATGTAGTACTCGCCCGCCTGGTCCAGGAAGTCCAGCGAGTTCTGCAGGAAGTAGCGGGAGCCGCCGCGGGAGTTCATCAGGGCGTAGCGGGTCCAGTACTTCAGGGTCATCTGGTTCTTCGCCGGGTTCCAGTCCCGGATCGGGACGGTGTCGGTGAACCAGCTCCAGCTGCCGCCCGACCAGACGACGGCCGAGGCCTGGTCGAGATTCCAGCTCGCGTCCCAGTCGCCGGGGCTGGAGTAGAGCCACTGACGGACGGCCTCCTTCTCAGGCTCGGAGAGCACGGAGGTCATGTAGGGGGCCCACTCGTCGTCGGACTTGCGGTTGGGGTAGCGGGCCGTGGTGGCGCGCTTGCCGTCCTCGAAGAGGGTGTAGAAGGGCTTGTCCGTGCCGACGTCCGCACGGTAGATGCCGTCCTTGTACTCCTCCCAGCCGGTGACCGGGGCAGCCCCCATCACGCGGGCCTTGCCCGCGCCGTCGTAGGAGCGGTAGACGACCCGGTGCCCGTCGGCACCCGAGTCCCGGTCGTCGAAGTCGATCGTCGTGGAGACCGGGTAGTCGCCCGCGCGCAGATTGACGTTGATGTCGCAACGCATACGCCCGGGACGGTTGAGGCCCTTGTCGCGGATGTGGTCGCGGGCGCCTTCGATGGTCTTGAAGGGGCTGGCTTCGGTGCCTTTGGCCCGGTCGCTCCCGTCGGGCGCGACGAAGAGAGCGGTGGCCTTGCAGCCGGTCGCCCGCGCCTGCGCATCCGGCACGTTCAGTGTCGCTCCGCTGACCAGCAGGGCGCCGGCCGCCAGCAGCAGGGGAAGTCTTGACCTTTGTCGTACGAGGGTGGTGAGGGGCATGAGGTCTCCTTGCCACGTGCGTTATGTGGCTCTGTCGTTCGGCCGTGGACGTGCGACCGCCGGGCGGGGGCACGGGTCGTGCCGCACCGGGGCGTGCTCCTGCACGCGATGACGACGTCCGAGCACGTCATCGCGGCTTCACGTTCGGTCTGTCATCGCCCGCCGGTCACCGGGGAGCAGGTTCGCTCCGCCCGGGTCGTATGGGCGCAGGAAGGATTCGGCCCGGGCAGGCGCGGGCACAGGGGTGCCGTCGCGCGGGCCGTCATGGCCGGGGGCGGTTGTCCCCGGGTGGTTCCCGGTGTCCCGTGCGGGGCCGGGGACGGTGTTCAGGTGCGGACGGGCGACACGGCGCCGGTTCTTCCGGGCCCCGCGCCTCCGGTCCTCCGTTCACGCAGCGTTTCCTCCTCGGGGTGCTTCGCGGAGCGCGATCTCGTGGGTCACTGGCTGAGCACGATAAGTAAGATGTTCGCGCCCGGTCGCCGTCAATACGCCGGAGCGAACCATAAGTTGATGCGTGCGGGACGTCTTTCCCGTGGCCCTCCGAGTCATAAGTTCACCCAACCGTGGAGTGGCAAAGCCATGACATTTTCCGATCCGCAGGCGTTTCCCCAGCTCAGCGAGGAGGACCGGGCTGCTCTGTCCGACTACTCGCGCCGGCTGCCCGGGGCCGTGCGTCTGCGCAGCAGCATCGTCCTGGCCCTGGCCGAGGGGCTGACCAACGCCGAGGTGGCTCAGCGGTTCCAGGTCAGTCCCGCCACTGTGGCCAAGTGGCGGGACCGCTACGTGCGGCGGGGCATGGCCGGACTGAGGGACGCTCCCCGCTCGGGCCGACCGCGCAGCGTCACGAGGCGGGAGGCGGAGGCGCGTATCGCGGACGTGCTCGCACAGGCCGGCGACGGCACTCCGGTGCCGTCCACCCGCACCCTGTCGGACACCCTCGGCCTGTCGCAGTCCACCGTGGCGCGCATCCGACGCGAGCAGGCCGCCCAACTGCCCGACGGGGCGCAGCCGCCGAGGAGTGGGCGCCGGCGAGGAGGCGGCCGAAGCGCGGCGGGAGCGGCGCCGGAGCCGTCACGCCTCCCGCAGCGGCCACCCTCGGACCAGGTGTACGCGCTGCTGCGGGACTGGATCGTCAGCGGTGAAATCGCGCCGGGGCAGCCCCTCGTGGAGGCGGATATCGCCCGCCGGGTGGGCACGGGCCAGGCGCCGCCGCGCGAGGCGATCAAGCGTCTGGCGCACGAGGGCCTGGTGACCTCCCAGCCGCACCGGGGCACGCGTGTGGCCCGGATCTCCGAGCAACAGGCCCAGGACGTGAGGGACATCCGGGTCATGTTCGAGGAGTACGTGGCCAGGCGCACGGCCGGCCGCCTCGGCGCCGAGCACTCACGGCTGCTGACGGACGATGTGGCACGACTGCGCCTCGCCGTGGACAAGGGCGACATCGCGGCGTTCCGCGGCGCCGACATGTCGTTCCACCGGCATGTGTGCGCGGCCGCCGGCAATGAGGCGTTGATCCGGCTGTGGCGCGTGATCGAGTCCAGTCTCTGGGATCTCCACGTGCTGGGCGACCCCCGCTACGACGGCGGCTGGGGCGCGCTGGCCGAGCACCACGCCGAGCTCCTGGAGGTCCTGCGCCACGGGGATCCCGAGACCGCAGGTCCGATGTTCGCCGCCCACGCCGCAGGCGAGGTGGACGGCTACCTCGCCGACTCGACAGCCCGTCGGCGCGGGGCGGAACGCTGACCCGACGGCGCCGGATCCGGGCTCAGCAGGTGCTCCGACATGGCGTTCTTCCGTCCACGAACCCTGCTGCACAGGTGAGTTCGGTGTTTCCGCAAAGCTTCCAGGTCGTCACTTGTATGATACGTTACGACTGTTGAAGGGGTGGCGCGGGGCCTCCCCCTCGACGGCGCGACGCCATGGCCCGCGCCCAGAGAAAACGCCCCCGAACCATCAGCAGACGGCGCGGTCGTCGAGCGCGAGCCGCGTGCCCCGGCACCATCCCCCGCGGCCCGCGCCCGGCCTTCCCGGACCACAGGTCACCGGTCCACGGACGCACCAGCCACCCCGGAGGCCTCCCGCGCCTCCGTCCGGGGGCTGCTAACGAGCACTCAGAGGGGGAGCAGATGAAGATCACCGGATACCGGTCCCTGCGGACCGTGCACCACTGGGGCCGCCCCGTCGGGGACGCGAACGGCTTCGTCGCAAGCGGGGTCACCGAGGTCCCGGTCGTCCTGGTCGAAACCGATGACGGTCTCACCGGCGTGGGCCTGGGGGCCCACGCCGAGGCACATCGGATCTTCCCCGCCATCGAGGGGCAGGACCCCCGGGCCGTCACCGCCCTCTACGACCGGATGCTGGCCCACACGTTCAAGTCCGGCCACGGTGGCGCCGTGTTCGGCACCATCGGCGCCTTCGACATGGCGCTGTGGGACCTCAAGGCCAAGATGGCCGGCGAACCACTGTGGCGCACACTCGGCGCCGCCGACCGCTTCGTTCCCGGATACGCCTCCGGCCTGGACATCGCCCTGGACGACGAACAACTCGTCGCGCTCTACACCGGCTGGGCCGAACGCGGCTTCACCGGAGCCAAGATCAAGGGCGGACTCGACACCGACCGCGACATCGCGCGGCTCAACGCGGTGGCGGACGTGCTGCGGGCCACCACCCGCTCCCCCGCCCTGATGCTCGATGTCAACGAGACCTGGGGCAGACACCAGGCGGTGCGGCTGCTGGCCCGCATCGAGAGCCACGTCGACCTCACCTGGATCGAGGAACCCGTCCGCCGATGGGACGTGGCAGGAAACCGGGCCGTGGGGTGGGCCGCGCGTACCGCCGTCGCCACCGGCGAGAACCTGACCGGACTGGAGCAGTTCCGGCCTCTTCTGGCCGGGGACGCCGTGCAGGTGGTGCAGACCGGCAGCGTCTGGGGCATCACCCACTTCCTCCGGGTCGCCACCCTCGCCCACGGCCAGGACCTGCCTGTCAGCCCGGTCGGCTACGAGACCAACCCCCTCGCCCACGCCGCCGCCGCGACCCCCAACCACCTGGTCACCGAAGTGCAGGACACCTCGGCCCCGGTGGGACTCACGGTGGACCAGGAGGTCGCCGACGGCGGCATCGTCCTCGGCGACTCCGTGGGGCTCGGCATCACCGTCGACGAGGCGGCGATCGCGCGGCTGGAGGAGACGGCCGGCTGGGCCCAGCCGGCCGGACCCCACGTCCGGCCGCCCGATGCCGGCCTGCGCCTCGTGCCCGGATCCGGACACGACGGCCGGCCCGCCGACGACACCGCCGCCGGGAGCACCCGGAAGGGGATAGCACCGTGACACGACCACGTGCCGTCCTCGCGATGAACCCGCCGGCACTGGCCGGCTCCCTCTTCGACGAGAACGCGTACGCCCGCCTGCGCCGGGCCGCCGACATCGACACCGGTCTCGTTCTCACCGAGCTGGAATCCGCCCGCTCACGGGAGGCCCTGGCCGGGGCGGACATCCTCGTCGCGGGCTGGAACGCACCCGTCGTCCGCGCCGCCCACCTCCCGTACGCCTCCCGGCTGCGGGCCGTGGTCTACGCGGGCGGTGTCGCCGCGACCTGCCTGGAGGACCCCGAGTCCTTCACCGCCCGCGGGGTGGTCGCCGCCAACGCCCGGGCCGCCAACTCCGTCCCGGTGGCCGAGTACACGCTCGCCATGATCCTTCTGGCCGGAAAGCGGGCACTGCCCGCCGCCAGGAAGTTCCGGCGGTCAATGAGCGTTCCGGACCATCCGGCCACGCACACCGTACCCGGCAACTACCGGCAGACCGTGGGCATCGTCGGCGCCTCCACCGTGGGCCGCGCGGTCCTCTCCCTGCTCCGTTCCTTCGATGTCGACGTGCTCCTGTACGACCCCACCCTCACCGCGGAGGAGGCCATCGGCCTCGGTGCCCGGCCGGTGGCGCTCGACGACCTCATGCGAAGCGCCCACGTGGTGTCCCTGCACCAGCCGCTGACCCCTCGCACGCGGGGACAGATCGACGCGGGCCTGCTCGCCCTCATGCGCGACGGGGCGACGCTCGTGAACACCGCCCGCGGAGCCGTCGTCGACCAGGACGCCCTGACCGCGGAGCTCCGCAGCGGCCGGATCGACGCCGTGCTCGACGTCACCGACCCGGAACCGCTCCCCGAGGACAGCGAACTGTGGTCGCTGGACAACGTCGTGCTCACCCCGCACCTGGCCGGTTCCATGGGTGGTGAGCTGCACCGCATCGGAGACGCCGTCGTCGACGAGGTGGAGCGGTTCGCGTCGGGCCTTCCGTTCGCCCACCCCGAGGACCTCGCGGCCTCCGCGCGCGCCAGGGTCCGGTGAAGCGCGTGCGTACCCGAACCGCTGCCCGGACCCCGGCTCTGACGGAACTCGGCTTCGGAGCAGCCCAGTTGGGAAACCTCGGACGGGTCACGAGCGATGAGGACGCCTCGGGCGCCGTCGACGCGGCCTGGCACAGCGGTGTCCGCTACTTCGACACGGCCCCGCACTACGGGCTGGGGCTGTCCGAACGCCGCCTCGGCGCTGCCCTCTCGCACCGTCCCCGGTCCCAGTACACCGTCTCCACCAAAGTGGGACGGCTGCTGGTGCCGAGTCCGGAGACCGCCCACCTCGGGGACGACGGCGGGTTCGTGGTGCCCGCGGCGTCCCGCCGCAGCTGGGACTTCAGCCGGGACGGGATCCTGCGCTCCCTGGAGGGCAGTCTGGACCGTCTCGGTCTGGACCACATCGACATCGTCTATCTCCACGACCCCGACGACCATTGGCAGGAGGCGTCCACGACGGGCGTCGGCGCCCTCGTCGAACTGCGTGACCAGGGGGTGGTGAAGGCGGTGGGCGCCGGAATGAACCGGACCGGAATGCTCACCGAGTTCGTCCGCCGCTGCGACGTGGACATCGTCATGGTGGCCGGCCGCCACACCCTGCTCGACCACTCCGCCGAGGACGAGCTGCTGCCGCTGGCCCTGGAGCGGGGCGTGGGCGTCGTCGCCGCGGCGGTGTACAACTCCGGGCTGCTCGCGGCCCCCCGCCCACCGTCGCACGCCACGTACGACTACCGGCCGGCCTCCCGTGAACTGCTCGGCCGGGCCGCCGCGATCGCCGACGTCTGCGAGCGGCACGGCAGCAGCCTCCCGGAGGCCGCCATCGCCCACCCCCTGCGGCACCCGGCGGTCACCTCGGTGGTCCTCGGCGCGCGGAACGCCCACCAGTCCCGTACCAACGCCGACCGGCTGGCGGCCTCGGTCCCCGACGCCCTCTGGGACGAACTCACCGCCCTGTCCCTGCTTCCCGTGAGCAGCGCGACGCTGCCAGCGGAGAAACGGACATGAACGTCACCGCCTCCACCCGGCCGGATGCCGCGCGGCTCTGTCACCCCTACGGAAGGAACGCCATGGAACACCGCAGGACCGAGCCGGACACGGCCGCACTCGCCGGCTGGCTGCACAGCTGGATCACGCAGGAGGGCGCGGTCAACGGCTTCCACAACCACAGTGTGTGGGGCACGAACCCCTTCACCTTCCTCGACTTCACCAGCGGGCACACCACGTTCGCCGGCCCGGCCGTCGGGGCCCTCGCCCAGGCCCTGGCCGAACAGCCCGACGAGCGGGGCGTCGAACTGCTGCGGCGGCTGGTGCGCTATCAGGCCACGGAGTTCCAGGACGACGGCCAGTACCGCCACATCGGCTTCCAGGTCGGTGAGTCGGCGACCACCGGGCTCATCCACAACGCCGTCGGCAGCCTCGGTGTGCTCCTCGCTCTCAAGCACGCACGTCATCTGCTGCCCGACGCCGAGGTGGAAGCCGCGCTCACGGCCGTACGCCGCAACCTCGACGCGTGCGAGATGTACGGGGGCGGCCGGGCCGGTGAGGACGGCACCTGCAACCAGGAATACGCCCGGGTGTGGGTCAAGCAGTTGTACACGGAACTGGCCGACGACAAGACGTACGCGGAGCAGATACCCGAGGACCTCGCCACCCTGGTGCGCCTGTTCCACCACCGCGGCGTGCCCGACGCGGACAGCTCCGGCACGTTCCGCACCGTGCGGGACCGTGCCGAGGGCGGCATCCTGGAGCCGGCCGAGTACTACGGCCTCATGATCGTCCCCCTGGTGCTCGGCTACCGCGCCCAGGGCGATCCGGAGCTGCTGGCCGAGGCGAGGCGGCTGTGCCGGCACGTGGCCCGCTCGGCGTGGACCGACGAGACCGGCGCCGTCCGTTACCACCGCTACTGGTACGTCCAGGGCGACCGCGCCCTCAAGACCGACACTCCCATGCTGATCGCGGGCATGGGCCTGACGCTCTACGGCATCCACGAGGTGCTGGCCGAGGGCCCCGACGCCGAGCTGGAGGCGTTCACCGAGGCATGCCTGGCCACCTACGCGGGCTACCAGACGCCCGGTGGCTACTTCGCCTCCGCCAGCGGATGGCACAACGAGGCCGACATCGCGCCCAGCACGGCCTGGCACGCCCATGACCTGCTGTTCCTGATGGCGCGGCTGGGACCGGGCGACGGCTTCTGGGACAAGGTGCTGGCCCCCAGGGACCGGCAGTCGGTACTGATCAGCGACCGCGCCTTCTGGGCCGAGTCCGGCGTCCACTGGTGCGTGCGCTCACCGCTGACCGCCGGAGACCTGCACATCTACGGCCGCAAGGACAAGGACACCTTCACCCGGGAGTTCTTCGCCTGGACCGACCGCGAGCCACTGCCCGAGGACCTGCGGTATCCGGAGTCGCTGGAGTTCTTCGTCGCCAACGACGGCATCTACCGCGTCGACGGCGACGAGGCACCCACCGACATCACGGCCGTCGGCCCCCTGCCCTACCGGGGGCGGCTGTGACAACGGAGCGCACCCCGTCTCCGCACCCCCCGCAGTCCAGCGAACGTTGATCACCAGTTTTCCCTACCGAGGAGAAGAGAGTCGACAATGATGTCTGCCAACCGAGGGAGCAGGGCGCGCGGAGCCGCCCTTGCCGCCGTGGTTCCGCTGCTGCTCCTCGCGGCCTGCTCGTCGGGGACCGGTACGTCCGGCGGCAAGGACGGCGAGATCCGGATGATGGTCAACCTGACCGACAACCTCGACCGGGGCTACTGGGAGAAGCTGGTCAAGCCGTTCGAGGACAAGACCGGTCTGAAGGTGAAGATCGAGGGCCCGACCGGCAAGTCCGTCGCCGAGTCCTTCCCCCAGCAACTGGCCGCGGGGACCGCCCCCGATGTCATCCAGTCCATCTTCCCGGACGACGACACGGCCCCCGAGCTGGTCGACCTCAGCGGTGAGGCCTGGGCCAAGGGGACCCCGATGTTCGACGCGTACGCCATCGGCGACACGCACTTCGCGGTCGGCGTCGGCACCCAGACGCAGTCGCTCGTCTATTACAACAAGGCCGCGTTCAAGAAGGCCGGCATCACCGCGACTCCGACCACCTGGAAGGAGATGACCGCTGATCTGGGCAAGCTCAAGAAGGCCGGCTACACGCCGATGCAGACCGCGGGCGACTACCAGACCGGCCTCCAGCTCCAGCAGATCTACCACCCGACTCTCAACGAGCTCCACCCGAAGTGGCAGAGCGCCGTCACGGACAAGAAGCTCACCGTCGGTGACGC
This sequence comes from Streptomyces sp. NPDC048211, assembly GCF_043202315.1. NCBI lineage: Bacteria > Bacillati > Actinomycetota > Actinomycetes > Kitasatosporales > Streptomycetaceae > Streptomyces > Streptomyces sp. NPDC048211. The sequence continues at coordinate 47,651 of NZ_JBIDAD010000021.1, read as the reverse complement.
GTACAAGCCCGCCTTCCAGATGTACGCGGACTGGATCGACGCCGGGTACATAGCCAAGAGCGACGCCGGGCTCAACCCGTCGCAGGCGGACGGCAACTTCATCGCGGGCAAGGCAGGTCTCTACACCAACGGCAGCTGGTTCGCCGCCACGCTGGCCAAGGCCGGGAAGCTGCCCTTCGAGGTGGGCGTGTTCTCCCCGCCTGTCGCCGACGGCAAGAGCTATCCCGGGCCGCAGGGCGCCACCATGGCCAACCCGTACATGGTGCACAAGGGCGCGTCGGACGAGGCCGGCGCGAAGCAACTGGTGGAGTTCCTCGTGACCGATCCGGCGGCCGTCAAGGCGCAGCTCGGCTCCGACGGAGTGTTCCGCCAGGACTCCGACGTCAAGCAGACCGGTACCGACGCCCTGATCCAGGGCATTCTCGACGACGCCCCCGCGCTCGTCGCCGTGGGCGAGGGCCAGGGCAACGTCCGGCTGCCCGTCACGGGCTTCAACCCCAAGTTCACCGAGGTCGCGCAGAGCCTCTACACCGGGGCCGGCCCGGCCGACGCGGCGGAGGCCATCAACCAGTGGACCGACGAGAACCGCTGACCATGCCACGCACACTCCCCCCGAAGCCGCGGCGATGGCGCGCCGCGGGCGTCAGTATCAGCATGGTCGTCCCCGCGGTGCTGATCTACGCCGCTCTCCTGGTCGTACCGGTGATCTACGCGATCTACTACAGCTTCACCGAGTACAACGGATTCCCCACCCGCGTCCCCGAGTTCATCGGACTGGACAACTACCGCACCGTCTTCGGCTCCGACGACATGACGGGCACCATGGCGGTCACCGCCGTGGTGGCCGTGGTGGGCGCGGTCGCCGTGAACGCAGCGGCGCTCGGCCTCGCGCTGCTGCTGAAGCGAACCAACCGGTTCAACACCTTCGGCAGGGTGGTCATGTTCTACCCGCATGTCCTGAGCGCGCTGATCGTCGGCTTCCTGTGGCAGGCGATCCTCGGGCCGCAGGGTGTCGTCAACACCATGCTGGAGAAGGTGGGAACCGACAGCCTGCCCTTCCTCAGCGACCCCGACTGGGCCCTGTGGTCGATGATCCTCGTCATCGTGTGGTCCCTGTTCGGTGTCCAGCTGATCCTCTATCTGGCGGGGCTCCAGGCGGTGCCGGAGGATCTGCTGGAGGCGGCGAAGCTCGACGGGGCCGGCCGGTGGCACACCTTCCGTGCCGTCACCTGGCCGTCGCTGGCCTCCACGGTGACGGTCGCCGTCATCACCTCGGGCATCTCTCTGCTGAAGACGTACGACGTCGTCGTGTCGCTGACCGGGGGCGGTCCCGCGGGATCGACCAAGACCCTCGCCTACTCGATCCTCGCGGTCTCGTTCCCCCAGCGGAACATCGGCGTGGCATCGGCCCAGGCCGTGCTGCTGATCCTCGCAGCCGCCGTCCTGTCCCTCACGGTCCTCTTCCTGCGCAGGCGCGCCGAGAACGACGCGGAGTCCATCGGATGAAGAAGACACCCACTCCGGCCGCCGCCCTGCGCGTCGTATTCGTCACCCTGGCATCCATCTGCATGCTCGTGCCGATGTACCTCCTGTTGGTCAACGCCTTCAAGAGTCAGCGGGAGATCCTCAGCAACCCGTTCACCCTGGACCTCGGCACCGCGACGTTCCAGCACCTCGCGGACGCGTGGAACAACCCCGACTTCAGCATTCTCAAGGGCTACGGCACCACGCTCGCGCTGGTGCTCTGCGTGAACGCGCTGGCCATGGTGGTGTGCGCCCCCGCGGCCTACGTACTGGCCCGCACACCGAAGCTGATCTCCCGGATGCTGCTGTTCTTCTTCATCGCGGGGATGTTCATCCCGACCCAGGTGATCCTGGTGCCGGTCATCTTCGTGCTCCGTGCCGTGGGACTGATGGGCACGATGCCCGGCCTCATCCTCTTCATGGCGGCCACCACCATCCCGTTCACGCTGTTCGTCTTCTTCGGCTACATCCGGGTGCTGCCCCGGTCGCTGGACGAGGCCGCGGCCATCGACGGGGCCGGCAAGTACTACACGCTGTGGCGGATCATCGTGCCGCTGATGCGGCCGATCATCGCCACGGTGTTCATCCTGAACTCGCTGAGCGTGTGGAACGACTTCGCCAGTCCGCAGATGATCCTCGGCCCAGGCAGTGACGTCTACACCGTCACCACCGGTGTGTACGCCGCCGTCGGCCAGTACTCGACGGACTACACCAAGGTGTTCCCGACGCTGCTGCTCGCCGTGATCCCCATTCTGGTGATCTTCGTCGTGATGCAACGTCATGTCATGAGCGGCCTCGCGGCAGGAGCCGTGAAGGGCTGATCCCCGATGGCGGGGCCGGCCGGACATCACCCCCCGGCCGGCCCGCCCGTCCCGCTCTCCCCCGAACCCGACCGGCCCGGCCCTTGCGCCCGGCCGGCACAGGCCGTTCGCGGGCCGATCCGGTCCGCGCCACGAAGGAGCCCCGCCATGCCCGAGTCCCGCACCCCGCGCCGTGTCGCGTCCGTGATCCGGCTGCGTCCTGAACAGGAGGAGAGGTACCGGGAGTTGCACCGGTCGGTCCCTCAACCGGTCCTGGACACGCTCTCCCGCGCCCACATCACCTCGTACTCCATCTTCCTGCGCGACCACACGCTGTTCGCCTATTACGAGTACACCGGCGACGACTACGAAGCCGACATGGCGGCCGTCGCCGCCGACCCGGAGACCCAACGCTGGTGGACGCTCACCGATCCCTGCCAGTTGCCGCTCGGCTCGGCGGAGCCCGGGGAGCGCTGGGTGGATGCGGAGGAGGTCTTCCATCTGGACTGACGGATCGGCTCCCGCCGCCGCGCCCCCTCCCGACCGCTCTCCAGGGCCCTCGGTTGCGTCGTGACGCTTGTGCGGGGACAACGGGCGTCATAGTCTCCACATGTCATACATGTTCTGTTTGCCTGCGGCGCTGACCCGGGCGGCACATGGGCTGTCGGACGCCCTCTCAGGCGTCCTCTCACGGACGCCGGGACGCCTCGACACGAACCGGCTGTCGCGCCCGGGCCGGAGTCGCTGAATCAACGAAAGGCTCCTCCATGGCGAGAATCGGGAGACGACCGAGGCGGTCGCTGCTGGCCGCCGTCGCCCTGGCGCTGGTGACAGGCGCCGGCGTGCCGTCGGCCGGCGCCGCGTCGGCCGCGCCGTCCGGGCATACGGCCTCCTCCGCCGCCCTCACGGTCTACGTGTCGGCCTCGGACGGCGACGACCGGAACAGCGGGAGCCGCGACGCCCCGCTGCGGACGATCACCGCGGCACGGGACGCCCTGGCAGGACGTACCTCGCCCGGGGCACGGGGCACGGTGTACATCCGGGGCGGCACATACGTCCTCGACGACACGGTCCGGCTCAGCGGCAAGGAGAACTCGTGGGTGACGTACGCCGCGTACCGCGATGAGAAGGTCACGCTGACCGGGTCGCACGAACTTCCGGCGGACGGGTGGCAAAGGCTCACCGACCTCTCGGACGACACGCTCGCCGAGCCCCGGTACTCCTCCAACACCCGGCTGAACACCCCGGAACTGCGGGACGGGGTCTGGGTGTTCGACCTCGGCGCGCACGGCATCGACCCGGGCACGCTCTACAAGAACGGCTTCAACTGGGTCCAGCAGCCCTTCGCCCCGGAACTCGTCGTCGACGGCGGCACCCAGACCCTGGCCGAGTACCCGAACGGCAACACGTGCGCCACCACGGAGACCGCCTGCCATCTGTGGGGCACGGGAGCCAAGTGGAAGGCCGACGGTCCCCGGGACCTGATGAACGTGGACCTGGACGCCCGCTTCGGGCCGGAGAGCGACTGGAACGGCTCCGGCACCACGCCCCGCGCCCAGTTCGAGGACAAGAAGCAGACCCTTTCCGACCCCGGGCAGCGGGACACCTGGAGCCCGGAGGAGATGCGGCGCATGACCCCGTCCGTCTTCACCGTCGGCGGCCGCGCCGCCAGTGGCGACCGCTACCGGAACTGGGCACCCGAGGCGGTGCCCACGGTGGATGACGCGGGCACCCGCGGATTCGGCGCGTACTCCGACGTACCGGTCCAGCTGGATCCGCGCTGGATCGAGGACATCGACAACACCAGGTCCGAGACGGAGGGGTGGCTCTCGGGCTACCTCGGCAACAACTACGCCAACGACATGCTGCGCATCCTGTCGTGGAGCGGCGACAAGCTGTACACGAAGTACCCCTCCATGTACATCCCGCAGGACTCCTGGACCAAGGTCAAGGTGCTCAACGTCCTCTCCGAGATGGACACGGCCGGCGAGTACTACATCGACCGCTACCACGACAACGACGTCCTCTACTACCGGCCCCAGAACGGCACGATCGAGGGCAGGACCACCACGCTGCAGACGTTCGACAAGAACTTCATGCTGCTCGACGGCACCCGGGGCGTGACGGTCCGGGGTCTGGCGATGACGGGGTCGCTGGTCAGCGGTGTGCAACTGCTGGACGCCGTCGGGACCCTCATCGACGGGGTCGACATCTCCAATGTGAGCATGGACGCGATCCGGATCGGGCGCACGACGGACACGATCACCAGCATGCCGGACTACGAGACCCTGCAAGGCGGGCACGACAACGTCGTGCGGAACTCCTACCTCCACGATCTCGGCGGCGGAGGCGTACTGCTCGGCGGCGGCGACCGCGCCACCCTCGCACGCGGGAACAACGTCGCCCGCCACAACGAGATCACCCGCTTCTCCAAACTCGCCACGTACACCCCGGCCGGTTACATGTACGGCGTGGGGAACACGTTCGAGTACAACTACGTCCACGACGCACCGCACATGGCCGTGCAGATCATGGGCAACGACATGCGCGTCAACCACAACCACTTCTACGACGTGGTGAAGAACGCGGGCGACATGGGAGTCGTCTACGCCGGGCGGGACTTCACCTACCTCGGCAACGAGATCGCCTACAACCACTTCGAGAAGATCGGAGGTTCCAACGACGCCCTGTACATGGACGACGGCGCGACCGGAGTCCGCTTCCACCACAATGTCGTGAGCGACTCCAGGTCCGGGGTCAACTTCAACTCCGGGCACAGCAACACCGCGAACGACAACGTGTTCATCGGGGTGGACCACCTGGGCCACGGCGGCATCTATCACAAGAACGGCGAGACGCGCCTTCCGCTGGCCAACAGCTGGGTGCTGGAAAGCCGTTACAACACGTTCCTCGACGTCCGCGAGGACGAGAAGTACACCGCGACCCCCCGGACCGTCGCGGCCTGGCACGCGCACTACACGAGCGGGAAGCAGAAGTACTCGGACGGGAAGCCGATCACGTACCCGGAGATCACCGACTGGTACGTGCCGCGCGTGACCGCGACGGGCGAGGAGTGCACGGCCGCCGTCTACACCACGTCCGGAACCGACGGTTGCAGCCGCGCGACCGTGTGGGAGGACCCCGGCTCCGTCTGGGTCCCGTCGCGGGTCGAGATCGACCACGCGGTGATCGTCGGCTGCTGCGGCTTCATCGAGACCAACGCCGACTTCGCCGAACCGGCCTCGCAGTACAACCTGTCGCGGTGGAGCGACCGGGTCAACACCAACAGCGTCCTGGCGGTCTCGGTGGCGGAGACCGGTCTCGACCTCGGCACGCTGAAGTTCTCGGCCTCCGGCTCGGTGGCGCGGTCGTACGGGGCCGCATGGGTCCGGGAGTGGAACCGCGGCGTCACGGCCCAGGGCATCGGCCGCCCGGCGAACCGCGTCACGGACGCCGTCCGCCCGTAGCCGCCGGGTGACACCGTCACCCCGCGCCGGGGCATCCCCCACACACGGATGCCCCGGCGTACGTCACGCGCCGGAGGTGTCGAGCGGTCGCCGGCGTTCCCACGAGGACGTGATGTGGTCCCGCATCGCGTCTGCCGCCTCGTCGGCGTCCTGGGAGAGCAGCGCGGCCGCGATCCGTGCGTGCGCCTCGTGCGTCAGCTCGATGTGCTCGCGCGTGGGATCGCCGCTGTACTGGGGGTAGCGCACGGCCTTGCCCTGGATGCTCGACACGATGGCCCGCCCGAACGCGTCCCGCGACGCGCGGTGGATGATCTCGTGGAACTCGATGTCGGCGCGGGAGTAGGCCTCCGGGTCATCCCGCAGGGCGGCGAGTTCATCGAGTTTGGCCGAGAGCACCGCGGCCTGTGTGTCGTCCATGAGGCGGGCGGCGCGGGCGGACATGGCGCACTCGAGGGTCGTCCGGATCTCGATCAGGTTGTCGAGGAAGACCAGCCGGTCCTTCCGCTGGAAGAGCGCGTCGAGGATCAGGGGGTCGAGCAGACTCCACTGCTCCTGGTCGAGCACGACCGTCCCCCAGCCCTGGCGGGTCGCGACGAGGCCCTTCTCGGAGAGGGCCATCGTCGCCTCACGGATGACGGTGCGGCTCACCTCGTACTGATCGCACAGGACGCCCGCCGAGGGAAGTGCCGTTCCGGGCGGGTACTCGCCGAGCACGATGGCCGTCGCCAGGCTCTGCACGACGGCGGCGGCGAGGGGAGGCCGACGCCGTTGACGGGGGGACACGGCAACGGCGTCCGCGGATGGGTTACTCATCTGGTCAGCGACTCCCAATGTGTGCAGGTGTGCCCGGTCCCCACTGTCCGAGGGTTCAAGGCTAGCGGAACATGCTAAAGTCATCACTCGTATCATAAGTGATGACCGCGGTTCGCGAACACGCCACCACTCCGAGGGCGAGGGCGCGCCCGGGGCCGGATCAGCCGCCCACCCAAGGCACTTCGGGCATGCCTGGTCAGGACTCCGGGGCCTGGACTCGCCCGTCACCACCGTGCGACACGCTTCGAACGAAGGCGGGGTGCGACGCATGTCACTGGGGTCCGGTCGACGGGAACGGCCGGCCGAGGAGCGAACGAAGCCTGACCACCGGGAGGCTCGGAGCGCTTCGCTCCAGGGTACTCCCCACCCCCTAAGTCGCGCTTGAGGACGGGGAGTTGAGGAAACTCGGCAGCACCGACCGGGCGCGGTCCCACCGGCAGCGCCGAGCGGAATCACCCCGGCCACAGGGACGACCGACACCGTACGGAGGCAATCCGAAGTGAGTCAGCGCAACGCCCTGGTGGTACGCGGCGGCTGGGAAGGGCACGACCCGGTCGGCTGCACCCGGCTGTTCATCCCCCGCCTCGAGCGTGCGGGGTTCGACGTGACCGTCGCCGACGACCTGGCGGTGTACGAGGACGCGGCCCTGCTCGCCGCCACCGACCTCGTCGTCCACTCATGGTCCGGAGGCGAACTGACGCCCCTTCAGGAGAACACACTCGTCTCGGCCGTGGAGGCGGGAACGGGATTCGCCGGCTGGCACGGCGGCGTCATCGGGACGAATGTCGCCGCCGCCCGCTATCTGCGCATGGTGGGGGGACGGTTCCTGTGGCACCCGGAGGGGTTCCAGGACTTCACCGTCCGCATCACCGCCCTGCCGGAGCGGGACGGTGGGATCACCCGGGGCATCGAGGACTTCGACGTCCACACCGAGCACTACTGGGTGCTGACGGACACTCTGAACACGGTGCTGGCCACCTCGGTCCTCGCCCCCGACGGCGGCCAGTGGGACGAGCCGGTCGAGTTCCCCGTCGTGTGGACGCGCCGCTGGGGAGCCGGACGGGTCTTCGTCTGCACCCTCGGCCACCGCGTCGCCGACCTGGAGGTGCCGCAGACCGCGGCCATGGTCGAACGGGGCCTGCTCTGGGCAGCACGCTGAGCACCCGGCGGCGACCGCTCGCCGGCCGCGCCCGGACCTCAGAGGGAGCCGCCGCGGCCCGGGTCGCGCCCGCGCGTCATGAGCTCGCGCGGGCGACGACCCGGTAGCCCACGTCGCGGTGCGGCGCGCCGACCGGCGTGCCGCGCATCCGTTCCAGCAGCAACTCGGCCCCCAGCTCGCCGATGAGGGTGCCGGGCACCGCCACCGTGGTGAGCGAGGGGACGAGATGCCGTGCCAGCTCGAAGTCGCCGAACCCGGCCAGGGCCAGCGTGCCGGGGACGTCGATCCCCCGGCGCACGCACGCCTGCAGGGCGCCGGCGGCGAAGACGTCGCTGGAGAACATCACGGCGTCGGAGTCCGGGTACCGTTCCAGCGCAAGGTCCAGGAGCGTGACGCCGGTGTCCATGGTGACCGGTTCCGGTCCCGCGTCCACCGTGCGCGGAGGACTCCCCAGCAGCTCACGGACCGCGGTCGCGTAGCCGTCGAGCCGCTCGGCGGCCCGGGGATCGCCGGAGGTGTGCCGCCCGGCGAACGTGATCCTGCGCCGGCCCCGCTCGACGAGGTGCCCGACCATCGCGGCGGCCGCCGCCGCGTTGGAGAACCCGACCAGCAGGTCCACCGGATTGTCCGACCAGCCCCAGGTCTCCACGACGGGTACGCCTGCGGCGGCCAGCAGGGCACGGGTTCCGGGGGTGTGGTCGGTTCCCACCATGAGCAGTCCGTCCGGCCGCCGGCCGAGGAAGCTGCGCAGCACCTCCTCCTCGTGCTCCGGTCGGTAGTCGGTCGTGCCGACGAAGATCTGGTAGCCGTGCGCCGCCAGGGCGGTCGAGAAGGCGTGAACGGTGTCCGCGAAGACCGACGCGTTGATCTGCGGGACCAGGACGCCGACCGTGCGGCTGCGGTTCGATGCCAGGTTGCTGGCGGCGAGGTTGGGCACGTAGCCGGTCGCCGCGATGGCCGCTTCGACGTTGGCCCGGGTCTCGTCCGGCACCGACCGGGGGTCGCGCACGACCCGTGAGACCGTCTGGGCCGACACCCCGGCCGCCGCCGCCACATCCGTCAGGGTCACCGAACGGGTGGCGGAACGCTTGCGTGGGCGGCGGGGTGGCTGGGTCACATCCGAGACGATATCCATTGCACCCGCCTCCGTGCCGTCCGCCCGGCCGGGCCGGGCGGACGCCGCGCCACGCGTCACAGCGCTCCGCGGGCGGACAGGGATCGCATCAGGTCGGCGATCCCGAAGTTCCACGGCTCGCAGGCGTCGCTCGGCCTGATCCGGCTGACGAGTGAACCGAGCCGGGGCGTGGCGATGGTGACCATGTCTCCGTCGTGATGGGTGAAGCCCTGGCCCGGAGTGTCACGGTCCTCGACGGGGGCGAACATCGTGCCCAGGTAGAGCACCGCACCGTCGGGGTACTGGTGGTTCGGACCGATCAGCTGACCGACGAGGTCCAGTGGATCACGGCTGATGGCGGCCATGGAGGACACCGCGTCGAGCCGGTAGCCCTCCTCGCCCTCGACGGTCAGGGTCACCGCCGCCTTCCGCACGTCGTCGATCCCGAAGGTTCCGTCGAAGAGCCGCACGAACGGCCCGAGGGCGGCGGAGGCGTTGTTGTCCTTGGCCTTCGACAGCAGGAGAGCCGAACGGCCTTCCACATCGCGGAGGTTGACGTCGTTCCCGAGCGTCGCGCCCACCACCTTCCCGGCGGAGGAGACGACCATCACCATCTCCGGTTCGGGGTTGTTCCACCGCGAGGAGGAAAGGACCCCGGCATCGGTCGCGGTGCCGACCGCGGCCAGCACGGGGGCCTTGGTGAAGATCTCGGCGTCGGGCCCGATGCCCACCTCCAGGTACTGGCTCCACATCCCCCGGGCGACCAGGAGTTCCTTGAGCGCGGCGGCCTCGTCGGAGCCGGGCCGCAGGGATGCCAGGTCGTCCCCGACGAGTCCGCGGATCCGCTCGCGCACCTCGGCGGCGCCGGAGGCGTCGCCCCGTACCCGTTCCTCGATCACCCGTTCCAGCATGGACACCACGAAGGTCACGCCGGCGGCCTTGACCGCCTGGAGGTCCACGGGGGCGAGCAGCCATGGGCGTGCGGGATCACGTTTCTCTGGAGGGGTGTTGGCCAGCAGTTCGTCGAGGCCGGCGAGGCGCCTGCCTTCGGCCGTGCGCAACCGCGCCGCCGGGTCGGGCGTTTCACACAGGTCGCGGACGGTCGGGAAGGCCCCCGTCACGTCGTGCACACCGCTCTCGCGGACGGCGACGACGCAGGGGCCGATGCCGGGCCGCCAGACCCGGCCGACGAGGGCCCCTTCCGTGCCGTCGTCGGGCAGGGTGGTGGCGGCGTCGGGCCACTGAGTCATGTTCGTTCCTCTCAGGCTTTGCGGAAGACGGGCGGGCGCTTCTCGGCGAACGCGCGGCGGCCTTCGGCGGCGTCCTCGGTGGCGAAGCAGATGGTCTGCAGGTCCCGTTCGTAGGCGAGAGCCTGGTCCTCGGGCAGATTCCCGGCCGCCCGCAGGTTGATCTTGGCGGTCTCCGCCGCCACCGGGGCCCGGGAGGCGATGACCGCGGCGAGGGCCTTGGCCCGGTCGAGCAGTTCGCCGGGGGCGACCACCTCGCTGACCAGGTGCCATTCCAGCGCGCGTGCGGCGTCGATGCGGTCGCCGGTGAGCAGCATGAGCGCCGCGTTGCTCGGGCCGGCCGCGCGGCTGAGGAAGGCTGCCATGCCGCCGCCGCCGATCCAGCCGAGTGTGATCTCCGGCGCTCCGAAGGACGCGGTTCCTGAGGCGATCCGGATGTCGCAGGACAGCGCGGTCTCCAGCCCGCCGCCGAGGGCGTAGCCGCCGACGGCCGCGATCGTGGGCGTCCGGGCCTCGCGGATGGCGTCGCAGTAGTCGATGCGGTTGCGGAACTCCCACGGGGTGCGGTAGCCGTCGAGTTCGCGGATGTCCGACCCGGCGCTGAAGGCGCGTCCGCCCGCGCCGGTGAGGATCACGGCGCGGACGTCGTCCGTGGTGTCGCACCATCGCACGGCCCGGACCAGGGCGCGGGACATCTCGGGGGTCACGGCGTTCAGTTTCTCGGGCCGGTTCAGCGTGAGGGTGGCCACGCGGTCGGCGACGTCGAGCAGGACGTGTCCGGTGCCGAGGTCGGGCGGGGTGCTGGCGGTCGCGGTCATGCTCGTCCTGCTTCCTTCGTGGTCCGGCTCGCGCGGTGGAGGGCCCGCAGCCGGTCGACTGCGGCCCGATGGCCGGTCTCCCCGGCCAGGGCATCCCGGACGACGGCGGATGCGGCGCTCTGGAAGCCGATGTAGCCGGCGTGGCGGGGGCGGACCCACGCCTGTTCGCAGGTGGCGGTGGTCCGGCGGTAGAAGTCCGCGGCGACGATCGCCGGGTCGGTCCAGGCGGCGCGAGCGCTCGGCTGCCCGCTGTGCCGGGGCAGGAATCCGCACTGGGCGGAGGGCGACATCAGCCAGCGGATGTGGTCGAGGAGCTGCGGGGTGGGGGTGCACCGGGAACTGACGGCGAGTCCGGTGCCGCCGAGGGTGGAGCCCGGCCGTCCCCCCGGCCGGGCGGCCGGGGCGTCGGTGAAGGTCAGCCGGTCCGCGTAGGTGACGTAGCCGTACACCAGCGGGCAGTGTGCCAGGTGGTCGGTGGCCGCCATCAGCTCCAGCAGCCCGATCGGGTTGAGAGCGCGCGTCCGGGCGGGTGCGTGGGCGTCGATCCCGGCCATGAGGTCCAGGACGGCGCGTCCCGTCGTGCCGCTGATCAGTTCACCGGGGTCGGCGGCCGGCTCCTCGCCGAGGGCGACCGCCACGGAGGCGAAGGTGAGGAAGGCGTGGGGTCCGGCGAGCGACAGGGCCACCGGCACGCGGCGGGCCAGGCCGAGCACCTCCTCCCAGGTGGTGGGCGGCTCCCCGGCCAGATCGGTGCGGGTCGCGGAGACCTGGGTGGCCGCGTCCAGGGGCAGGGCCCACTGACTGCCGTCCATCGCGTACGAGCGCATGGTGGGTCCGATCGATCCGGTGCGCCAGCCGTCCAGTTCCTCCCTGGTGAAGAGGTCGTCCAGCGGGCGGAGGCAGCCCGCTGCGAGTGCCTCGCCCAGGTGCGGATGGTCCAGGACGACGAGGTCGTAGCGGGCGCAGAGTTCGTCGACGGGATGGGACTCGAAACCCTCCAGCGGCTGGACGGACCAGCGCACGAGGTCGCCGGCCGCCGCGGCGAGGGCGTCGTGGCCGCGCGGGTGGTCCCAGGTCAGTCCGGCGTAGGTCACGAGGTCTCCGTCACGGTGCCGGAGGCGAACAGTTCCTCGATCTCCTCCTGGCCGAGGCCGGCTTCGGCCAGGATCTCGCGCGAGTGCTGGCCGGTGAGCGGGGCGCCGCGGTCGATGCGGGGCGGAGTGGCGGAGAACTTGTAGGGGAACCCGGGCACCTTCACACGCCCCTCGGTGGGGTGGTCGTAGGTGACGAAGGTGCCGTTGTGGCGGATCTGCGGGTCGTCGACCAGGTCCGTGTAGCCGTAGACCGGACCGGCCCACACCCCCGCGGACTCGAAGGCGCCGAGCCAGTGGCGCGAGGTTCGGGTGCGGAGCCGGGAGGCGGTGCGCGAGAAGAGCTCGTCGCGGTGGGTCCAGCCGTGCTCCTCGTCCTCCATGGCCAGGAAGCTTTCCTCTCCGAGGAGTTCGCCGAGTGTCTTCAGCCGTGGGAAGGCGAGGACGATGTAGCCGTCGGCGGTCTCGAAGGCGCCGTAGGGCGCGCGGATGTAGACATGCGCGTGCGGTTCGCCGGAGCGGTTCTGCGCCAGGCCGCCCACGGTGTGCACCGACAGTTCCTGCATCTGGAGCGTGGTGACGGCGTCCAGCATGTTCACCGTCACGAGCTGCCCCTCACCTGTGCGTTCGCGGTGCAGCAGCGCGGCGAGCACCCCCTCGAAGGCGGTGGACGCGGTGACGGCGTCCACGAGGTACTGGCCCGCGGCCTGCGGTGCCTCGCCGGCGCGGCCCGCGGAGAGCATGGCACCGGACATCGCCTGGAGCAGCAGATCCTGACCGGGGCGCTGGGCGTAGGGCCCGTCCTCGCCGTAGCCGGAGATGGACACGTACACGAGCGACGGGTTGATCTCCGCCAGCGAGGCGTAGTCCACGCCGAGGCGGTCGGCGACGCCGGGGCGGTAGTTCTGCAGGAAGACGTCGGCGTCGGCGACGAGCCGGCGGAGCACCTCCTTGCCGTCCGGGTCCTTGAGGTCGACGGCGAGGGAGCGCTTGTTGCGGTTCAGCGAGAGGAAGGAGACGTTGATCCGGTTCCCGCCCGCGCCTCCCGCGGCCGCATGGCGCTGCCACTCCCCGGTGACCGGCTCGACCTTGACCACGTCGGCCCCGAGGTCGCCGAGCCGCTGGGCCGCGAACGGGCCGGCCATCGCGATGGAGCAGTCGAGGACCCGGTACCCGGCGAGTATCCCGGGCTTGTCAGGCGTCGTCATGGAACTCCTTGAAAGGGGAGGGAGGCAAAGGGGAGGAGAGGGAGGGGAACTCGCCGCACCGTCGCCGCATTTGTTGTTCCAAGCTCTGTTGTTAGCGCTACCGGCAGCGCTAACATTCACACTATGCGGGCACCGCTCGCAGTGTCAACGCCTCGATCCGCCCCGCGGCGCCCGGACGGCACCGGGAAGATGGGAACCACCGATGAGTCAACCGCAAGCAGCTCTCGTGACCGGCGCCGGCGGCGCCCTGGGGCGTGCCATAGCCGCCCGCCTGGCCGCCGACGGGCACGATGTGGCCGTCCTCGACCGCGACGCCGCATCGCTGGAGCAGACGGTCGAGGAGGTGCGGAAGTCGGGTGCCCGCGCACTGGCCCTGACCACCGACCTGCGCGACGCCCAGGCGGTCGAGGCGGCCGTCGAACGGTCCGCGGCCGAGCTGGGCACCCTGCGCGTCCTGGTCAACAACGCCGCGGTGTACCCGAGCCGGCCCTTCCTCGACGTGCCGCTGGCGGAGTACGAGGACGTGGTCGCGGTCAACCAGCGCGCCTACTGGGTCGCCGCCCAGGCTGCCGCGCGCCGTATGGCCGGCTCGGGCGGCGGGTCGATCGTGAACGTCGCCTCGATCACCATGCACGGGGGCTGGGACTCGCTCGCCGCCTACATCTCCACGAAGGGCGCGGCCGTCGCCTTCACCCGCGCACTCGCGCGCGAGCTCGGGCCTGCGGAGATCCGCGTCAACTGCGTCTCCCCCGGGGCGTTCCCCACGGCCGCCGAGGAGATCCACGACGATCCCGAGACCTATACGCGGCATGTGCTCGACCATCAGGCGCTCAAGCGGCGCGGCCGCCCCGAGGAGCTGGCCTCGGCCGTCTCCTTCCTCGCCGGACCGGAGTCCTCCTTCGTCACCGGCCAGTGCCTGGAGGTCAACGGAGGGTGGGTGATGGCGTGAAGCTGAACGGACGCGACTACGACCGTCACACCCTCGCCCGGCACGCGGGCGACCTCGCAGCCGCCGGTGGCGTGCGGTCCGTCGTCCTGGACGACGGCTCCGAACGCGGCATCCGCACGCTGGAGTTCCGTACCGGCGCCGGACTCTCCTTCGACGTGCTCGTGGACCGGGCCATGGACCTCGGCGGCGCGGAGTTCCTGGGCCGCGGTTTCGGCTGGCGCTCCGCGACCGGGTTCCGCCACCCGGGCCTGCACGAGTACCGCGACGACGACGGCCTGTCGATGATGCGCAGCTTCTCGGGGCTGCTGCTCACCGCCGGCCTCGATCACACCCTGTTCGGCGCCGAGGTGGACGCCTCGCAGTACCGCTACCCGCCGCGCCCCACCGCCTCCCACGCACTGCACGGCCGGGTCGGCAACCTGCCCGCCCGGCTCACCGGTTACGGCGAACAGTGGCTGGACGAGGACCGCTGCGTCCTCTGGGCGGAGGGCGAGGTCCGCCAGGCCGCGGTCTTCGGCGAACACCTGCGCCTCACCCGCCGCGTCGAGGCCGATCTCGGCGGCACGGAGATCCGGCTCATCGACCGGGTACGCAACGCGGGCTTCGACCCCACACCACACATGTTCCTGTACCACGTCAACGTCGGCTGGCCCTTCCTGGACGAGGGCGCGCGCTACGAGATGCCGCTGCGCCGCACGCTGTGGCAGAGCGACAGCGTCGCCGAACAGGGCGTCTCCCACACCGAGATGCCGGGACCGCTGTCCGGATTCGTCGAGCAGGTCTACGAGCACGAACTGGAAGCGGACGCCGACGGCTCGGTACGGCCCCGGCTGGTGAACGACCGTCTGGGGATGTACTTCGAGCTGGAGTACGACCAGGAGCAGTTCCCGTCCTTCTTCCAGTGGCTGCACCTGCGCGAGGGCGCCTACGCCGTGGGCTTCGAGCCCTCCACCCATCATGTGCAGGGTGAGACCGCGGCCCGTGAGGACGGGTCCATGACGTTCCTGGAGCCGGGCGAGGAGCGCCTGTACACAACAACGTTCCGGGTGGGCCGGACCGGCTGACCGCAGGGCGGTGCGGGCCAGGTCGCGGGGCCGGCCACCGGCCCGGCAACGGGGCGGCCGCTGCGGGGGGCGAGGGCGGGAGGCCACTGGACCCGCGGCCGGTGGCCGGTTGATTCTTGAGCAGCGCGGGTCTGCTGTCACCGGGGAGTCCACGGGACCGTGGCAACAGCTCATTCGAGCCGACATCGGCTCGGCGCCGTCCGTCCCGGCCACCCCGCTGGGTGCTGCCTCGGGCCAACGTTCGACGACTCCGCCGGTCGCCGAGCGGTGGCCCGGGGCGATGCGGGGACACCCCGCCTCAGCGCACGCTCAGGACCAGCTTCCCTGTGGTGCGGCCTGTCTCTCCCATGGCGTGGGCGCGGCCCCCTTCGGCCAGGGGGAAGGTGCCGGAGACGTGCGCACGGAGCCGGCCCCGGTCCACGAGTTCGGCGACAGCCTGCATGCCGGCCCGGTCGTGCTCGACGAGCAGAACGACGGCGCGGACCTGTGACTTCTCCGCCACGGCCCGGGTGTCCTCGGCCCCCGGGAGAAGTGAGACGAGGACACCACCGGGACGGAGAACGCCCACGGAACGGGTGGCGGTCTCCCCACCGAGGGTGTCGAGAACGACGTCGTAGGGCTCCTCGGTGTCGGTGAAGTCGTCGGAGCGGTAATCGACACAGGCGTCCGCGCCGAGCTCGCGCAGGAACTCGTGCTTGGGCGCGCTCGCCGTCCCGGTGACGTGAGCGCCGCGTGCCTTGGCGATCTGTACCGCGAGATGACCGACACCGCCGGCCGCGGCGTGGATCAGCACGCGCTGCCCGGCCCGCAGGCCCGCGGTCTCGACGAGGGCCTGCCAGGCAGTGAGCGCCGCCAGCGGCAGAGCGGCCGCCTGGATGTGATCGATCCCGGCGGGCTTGGCTGCGAAAGCGCGTGCGGGGCCGGTCACGTACTCGGCGTGGGAACCGGCCCCGTACGGGTAGGGCAGCATGCCGAACACCTCGTCACCGGGCTGGAAGAGAGTGACGCCGAAGCCGGTCTCGGTCACGGTGCCCGAGACGTCCCAGCCGAGGGTCCGCGGCGGGGGCGGCAGGAAAAGGCTCATGGCGCGGTGCTTGAAGTCCGTGGGGTTGAGCCCGGCCGCGTGCACGGCAATCAGGATCTCTCCGGGGCCGGGCACGGGCCGCGAAAGCTCCGTCAGCTGCAGGACCTCGGGGCCGCCGAGGGCCGTCTGGTGCAGGGCGAGCATCACGGGGGCGCTGTCCGGTGCGGCAACAGCCGCTCGGGCCGGGGATGGGAGGTCTTCAGAGATGTCCGTAGAAGTCATGTCTCCACCTTGCCCGCACGGTCCGGCCCGCACGATGGCAAGAAGGTCATCCTCCGATACAATCGTGCCATGCTCCTCGACCCGGCCGCCGGCCCCAGACCCCCCGCACCGGTCGCGGCCCAGGACCTCACCGCCCGCGTCTGCGAACTGGACAAGTGGATGGGCCAGGCCCCGCGGCCCGACGCCCACAAGGTCGTCGTCCTGGCCCTCGACGGCGTCTACCCCTTCGAGCTCGGCATCCCGCACCGGGTCCTGGGCTCTGCCGGAGGCCGCTACGAAGTCCTGTCCGCGAGCCTGGACGGGCAGCCCGTGCGCACCGACTCGGACCTGACCGTCACCCCCGGGCACGGCCCCGAGGTACTGGCCGAGGCGGACACCGTGGTCATCCCTCCGTACGCGATCTCCAGGGCGTCGTCCGCGGCCCTGGACCCGCAGGCCCTCGCCGCCCTGTCCCGCGTCCGCCCCGGCACCCGGCTGGTGTCCATCTGTACCGGCGCCTTCCTGCTCGCCGCCGCCGGTCTCCTGGACGGGCGGCGGGCCACCACCCACTGGGCGCTCACCGACCACTTCCGGCAGCTGTTCCCCCAGGTCGAGCTCGACGCCGGTGTGCTCTTCGTCGACCACGGTGACGTGCTGACCTCCGCGGGGGCAGCGAGCGGCGTCGACGTGTGCCTGCACCTCGTACGCCAGGACCACGGCAGCGAAGTGGCCAACCAGGTCGCCCGCCGCTGCGTCGTACCGCCGTACCGGGACGGCGGGCAGGCACAGTACATCGAGCGCCCGCTGCCTCCGGTGAGCGAAACCGGCACCGGGCCGACCCGCGACTGGGCGCTGCAGCGGCTGGAACTGCCGCTGACACTGGGCGAACTTGCCGCGCACGCGGTGATGAGCACCCGTACCTTCGCCCGGCGCTTCCAGGAGGAGACCGGTCTGAGCCCAGGCCGCTGGCTGACCCAGCAGCGGCTGCGGCGGGCCCGGCACCTGCTCGAATCGAGCGATCTGTCGGTGGACCGGGTCGCCCATGAGGTCGGCTTCGCCACCGCGACGTCGCTGCGCCGGCACCTTGCCGCGGAGGCCGGGGTCGCCCCGTCCGCGTACCGGCGCACCTTTCGCGCGTCGAGTCCAGCCGGTGGCGACTCCAGGGATGCGACAAATCGAGCGGGCTGACAAGCGGGCCGGCAGCTGAAGCCCACCCGCATCCGGACCCGGCCGGGCAGCACACGCCTACGGACGCCCCCGACCGTGCGGGGCGCAATTCCGTACCGGGTCGTGCGGCGGCGTGTCCCGACGCGGCGCTCGCGACACCCGACGGCACCGCCCGGACCGGCGGAAACCGCATCGCCACGCACGCTGCTCCCGGCCACCCCGTCTCATCCCCGAGAGCTGCTGGGCCGAGCTCCCGCACGGGAACGGCGCGCAGGGAATCCACCGGCTCCTCATGGGAAGTACAGGACGGCTTTCTCCAGTACATGGCCGGTGAACATGCCGCCCCAGGCGACCCCGCCCCGGTACATCGCGATCCGCGCGGCCTGACCGGTCGTCTCGACCGCGAGAGGCCTGCCGATCACAGTCGTGTCGAGGATCCGGGCATCCTGCGCCGCCCACTGGGCCGCCTCGGGCCGGACACGCGCGCTCACCAGGGCAGGGAGCACCAGAGTCGCGTTGCGGGCACCCGGTATCCCCCCGCGCAGGCTCTTGGCATAGCGCATGGCCCACACCGTGAACTCCCCCAGGGTGCTCACGTCGATCTCCGGGACCGCGGTCGCGAAGACGAACAGTTCGGCCTTGGTCCCGAACCAGCGCACCTTGCGGTCGGCGCGGCAGCCGGTCACCACCGGCCGGTCGTTCCAGTGGGGAGTGCTCATCGTGCAGCCGTCGGCCGCCAGCCGCTCGTGGAGCGACGCGAGGTACGTGGCTGCCGCATCGGCGGTCTGTCCGGTCGTATGCGGATTCATGCGTGAATCCTCCAACACCCCTGCCCTGTAAGGGAAGAGGAGGCGAGGAAGCGTGCCCCAAGCACCGAGTGCGACGCCGCCCTCCGCGCTGCGTAACGACGGCACCACTGTCCTGGTCGCACCGGTAGAACGGCCTTGTCGCTCATCCCCTCACGCGCGTCGCGTCCACCGGCGGCGGTGCCGGCGGGGGCCGGTTCGGTGGGCGGCGCGGCTGCGGAGGGTGAGGCCGCCCGCTCGGGTTCCATCCCCACCCGGCCCGGATGCACATGCCGGGACCCGGTCAGCGACCGTGTACCGGACGCCGTCCGCGGCGTCGAACGGCCAGTGACTGCGCGCCGGTCCGCGCCGGGGGAAATCCGTACGCGGGAACCGCAGCGCAGGACTGCTCCGCGACCCGTCACGCGGCAAGTCCCGTCGGACCCCTGGACAAGCCCCCCGACTCCTGTGCCGGGCGACCCACGGCAGTCGCGGGCCGCCCCATGGTGCGCGACGCCCTGCGCCCGCGGAACGGAGAGGACCCGCTCTGCGCCGTCGTGCTCCTGACTGTCGGCGGAGCACCCCGGCGCAGGCGGAGATGCTGTCGATGATGCGCGTCCAGTTGTCGACGCCAGGGCCGTCCCTGATCGCGCGCTGATAGTGGGCCTGCACCGACAGTGGGAGCGCGAGGTCGAGGCCGAGTGACGTGCTGGTCTCGACGATGTGGTCGGACGTCGCACCCATCATGGTGACCGTGCCGAGGTCGCCGGGATGCTCTCCGGCATCGAGCCCGGCGCCGGTCTCCCTTCGCCGACCCTCAGGACGTCGCCCATCGAGTAGGCGGCGGAGAGCCACTCCTGCAGCGCCTCCCT
The DNA here is from genome assembly GCF_043202315.1 of Streptomyces sp. NPDC048211. Classification (NCBI taxonomy): domain Bacteria; kingdom Bacillati; phylum Actinomycetota; class Actinomycetes; order Kitasatosporales; family Streptomycetaceae; genus Streptomyces; species Streptomyces sp. NPDC048211. Next base: position 28,288 of record NZ_JBIDAD010000021.1, on the reverse strand, counting down.
CGCCTTCATCCCTGCGGTGCCCAGCATCGCGGTGGCGTGCATCAGTCCGGACAGAGTGGTGAGGAACAGGCAGACGCGTCATCCGCCAGAGTGACGGGCAGTCCGGCGGTATCGAAGGCGTTCGCCCAGTGAGAGGCGTCGACCTCGCAGGCGATGGTGCCGCCGATGGTCTCCTTCTCGGTGTGGGCGGCGACGGCCCTGCCGTGGGACATCAGGATGAGGCGGTCGACCGAGGTGCTGTGGAATGATCGGCAGATGTTGGGGGCCGGCAGCGAGGACGGGACCCGGCTTCGGCGTGAAGCCGAGCGAGTCGTCAACGAGGTCGCCCAGGAGCTCCGGACGTTGGACGCGGGGACATCCTGGTTCTCCGCCCTTTCCCCGGTGGTACTCCGGGAAGCCGACGGCTACGCGATGCAGGCCCACATCACGGCGGCAGACGGGCGCGAAGGAGTTGCCCGGTCCGGCGTGCAGCCCACGGCCAACCCTTCGGTGATGATCTGTACGGACCCACCTCGCTACGGGTTCCCAGCCCTCCCGGCTGATGAACACGTCAAAGCGTTCCGTGTCCTTGTCTCGGTGTTCTCCGTCGCCGACACCCGCCGCAGGCACACGTACTGCAGGGGCACGTGCGGACACGCATGGCACAACTTGTCGCCCCAATGAGATGCCGTGGCGGCGCACGGTTTGGCACCGATGGCCGCGTTGGGCGCGCCTATCCGGCGCCGTGGTCGGCATCTCCCCCGCTTCGTCCGGGGGTTTCCTGCCCCAGGCCCCAGCGGATCGCCGTCTCCACCGGCGAGTAGGCACCGTCCGCCCGCTCCAGTTCGTACGGTGCGGCCGGCACCAGCGGCGGCTGCGCCATGAAGCGCGGCCGCACCCCATGATGCGGTTGCGCCGCGTGCACCAGGAACGGGTGGCACAGGAACACATCGCCCGGGGACCCGGTGGCAAGGGCGAGTGGCCGGTGGCCGGACGCCGCCATCAGATCGGGTGCGATGGTCAGCCCGCTCGCCCCGTCCTCCCCGTACTTCTGCAGTACCTTCGGCACGTCGAGGTGAGAGCCGACCCGGATCCGGGTCGGTGCGTCCTCCTCACCCACCTCGCTGAACAGGAAGAGCATCAGCAGCGCCCGGCCCCTGGAGCGCAGATTGGTGAAGTACCAGCTCTCGCCCTCCGGCAGGTAGCTCCCCTCGATGTGCCAGCCCGCGTCGTCCGGCTCCTCCTCATGCGGAAAACGCAGTGGGAACGTGCCCAGCGAGTAGCGCGGCTCCCAGCGCCCCTCGCCGACGAGGAGGTCGTAAGCGTGCTGCAGCTCGGGGGAGTTGGGGGCAGCGGCGAACGGCCCCTGCGCCATACCGGCCACCCAGTGCACGGGCTGCCTCCACGTCGACGGGTCGTCCGGGGCACAGCCCGTCTCCCGCCACAGCAACCGCGCGCAGTCCGCGGCCACGCGCGGCGCGACAGCACCCTCCAGTTTCACGAAGCCGTCGTGGAGAAAACGGGTTACCAAGGTCGTGTCATCCATGCCCCCATCGTGCGGCGAGGGCGGCCCCGGTCACCCGACATTCTCTGCACCGCCTTTGTCGGGTGATCGCCGGAGCGCGGCCACGCGGCCTGCGCCGCCCACTCGATTTGATCGGCCCGTCCCGATGCCGAGGCCGACGGAACCTGGATGCGGTAGGCCCCGGGGGGACCACAGGCGCTGGCCTCGCCCGGCCGAGCCCTTGATCGTCGGAGCGGAAGGAAGGTTCAATCCCCGCGTGGCTGGGAGTGACATCGAATCGGCGGTGGGCACGTCCACGACTGCCACGACTGGATGTGTGAGATGGCATCGGTTTCGCGCTGCCGATGACAGGGCGTTGATGGTGCGGGCCGGCACGACGGCGTCGCCCTTCGACGGAGGACAGAGCATCGCAGTCCTTGAGATCGATCTCGGCCTGCCATGGGACAGCACCACAGGAGACAAGCCGATCGTCGTTGGCAACGTACCGAATCTCTCGCCACTGAATCCAGCGCCCGCCACGGGCTCCGGTCGCGGAGCCGCTCTCGGCCGCTCGCCACTGACCATCGATCTTTGAGATTTGAGATGAGGGTGCCCCACAGCGGTGGTCCGGTCTGGGCGGACGAGCCGGCAGAGTGTGGAGTTCTTCCAGCCGCAGATGTCCGATGCCCCGCCGTGCGGGATCCCGCTCCGGCCAGAGTGAACAAACGGGGCGCGCGGACGGGGCGCGCGGACGGTGGTTCCCGGACCGGCCTGTCAGGTGCGGTCGCACCCGGGAGCCACCTGCCGCTTCGGATCAGGCCGGCGGTGCCACGTCGCTGGTGGTGACGTGGACGTGGTCGACGACCAGTTCCTGGGGGAAGGTCGTGCTGCCGTCAGGGTTGCCGGGCCAGTCCCCGCCGACCGCGAGGTTGAGAATGAGGAAGAAGGGCTTGTTGAAGACCCACGGGTTGCCGCCGGTGTCGGTGGGCGTGCGGTGCTGGTAGACGTTGCCGTCGACGGACCAGGTCACCGAGTCCGGGGCCCAGTCGATGGCGAAGGTGTGGAAGTCGTCGGCGAACGCCTGCCCGTTGGGGAGGGAGTAGCCCGCGCCGATGCCGCCCGCACCCGAGTACCCGGGGCCGTGCAGGGTGCCGTGGACGGTGGAAGGCTCGAAGCCGACGTTCTCCATGATGTCGATCTCGCCGGAGTTGGGCCAGCCGACCTGTCCGATGTCGTCACCGAGCATCCAGAAAGCGGGCCACATGCCCTGCCCGCGCGGGATCTTCATCCGCGCCTCGACATGACCGTACGTGGACGTGAACTTCCCCGAGGTGTTCAGCCGGGCCGAGGTGTACTCGCATGTCCCGTACCAGCACTGATAGTTGTTCGGGTTCTCCTTGCGCGCGGTGATGACCAGATGGCCCTGGCCGTCCAGCGCGGCGTTGCTGTTGCCCGCTGTGTAGTACTGCCCCTCGTGGTTGTTGACGTTGTCGCCGGTCTCGATCTGCCACTTGCCGCCGTCCACGGCGGAACCGGCGGGACCGTCGAAGTCATCGGTGAACGTCGCGGCCGCCGCGGCGGAACCCAGTGGTGCGGCGGTCGTCCGAGCCGCGTCGAGTGGCTGGGGTGCGCCGGACGCGAGACCCGATGTGGTCGCGACCAGTGCGAGAACGGAGAGCGCTGAGACCAGGAGGCGCTTGGTCAGGTGGGGGGAGCTCATGAGATTTCCTTCCCGTGCGGGATGGAGGACCGTGATTAGCCATGCATATGACAAGCAGGCACGACCATCACGTGGGGGGGATGGCGGGGCCTTGGTTCACTACGTGATTTAAGAAGTGAACCATCGGGGTGTCAAGGCTCTGGTACGGACCACAGTTCTTGCACATGAGCCTCACGGCACTTCCGCGTACATCCCCCGGCGGATCGGGTACGGGGCGGGCGGGCGGCTCCCTCGCACGCCTCACACCTGCCCGCTGGACTCGTTCGGAGCCGGCGGGCCGACGCCGATCCGCCGGAGCGTCGACGCCGGAGGGGCCGTCCGTGGACGACCGTCCCGGTCGGCGCCCTCGGAAGGAATTGCGAGCACGGCGCGGCAGCCCGGCCTCGGGCCGTATGGGGCCGCCGCACCCTTCAGCGGCCCCGCGTTCGTCATGGAGTCAGAACCTGAACTGATCGATGTTGGCCTTGTCGAAGACGGTCGGCTTGCCGAGCGAGACCACGCCGTCCTTCTCGATCGTGAACGACCCCAGGTCCCCCGCCTTGAAGGTCTCCCCTTCGGCGCCGGTGATCTGGCCGGACTCCAACGCTACGGCCGTGTGGGCGGCGAGGGCACCGAGCTTCGCGGGGTCCCACAGCTCGAAGCCTTCGACTGTGCCGTTCTTGACGTATGCGCGCATGTCGTTCGGGGTACCCAGGCCGGTCAGCCTGACCTTGCCCCGGTACTTGGAGCCGGACAGGTACTGAGCAGCCGCCTTGATGCCGACCGTGGTGGGGGAAACGATTCCCTTCAGGTTGGGGTATTCCTGCAGCAGGCCCTGGGTCTGCTGGAAGGACTTCTGTGCGTCGTCGTCGCCGTAAGCGGTCTTGACGAGCTTGATGTCCTTGTACTCGGGCTTCTTCAGCTCGTCCTTCATGAAGTCGATCCAGGCGTTCTGGTTGGTGGCCGTCTGGGCCGCCGAGAGGATCGCGATCTCGCCCTTGCCCCCGATCTGCTTCGCCAGCAGCTGGATCTGCGTACGTCCGAGGTCCTCCGCGCCGGCCTGGGAGACGAAGACCTGGCGGCAACCGGGCTGCGTGTCGGAGTCGTACGTCACGACACTGACGCCGTTCTTCATGGCCTGCTTCAGCGCCGTGCACAGAGCCCCCGGGTCCTGGGCCGACACGGCGATGGCGTCAACCTGCTGCTGGGTCAGGGTGTTGACGTAGGAGACCTGCCCCGAGGTGTCGGTGCCGCTGCTGGTGCCGACCTCCTTGTAGCTGGAGCCGAGCTGCTCAAGTGCCTTCTTGCCGCCGTTGTCCGACGTGGTGAAGTAGGGGTTGTTGACCTGTTTGGGCAGGAAGGCGACGGTGAGGCCCTTCTTGGTGGCCTTGTTCGGGTCGGCCTTGCCGGTGGCCGCCGCCGGGCCGGGCTCCTTGTTCGCGGAATCCTTCGTGGTCCCCGAGCAGGAGGTCACGCCGAGGGCGAGAACGGCGGTCACGGCAAGGGCGGCGGTCAGCCGGGCGCTTCGGGCGGTGGGACCGTACATGGCGGAGTCCTTTCGACGCTGCCGCGAACGGCAGGGCTATCGGGCGGGCGCTGAACAGCGGGCAGTGCGTGCGGCATTGCGTGCGGCACCACGGTGACGTGATACGGCGTGTGGAGTCAGGAGGTGCCGGCCGAGGGCGAAATGGCCGTGGCGGTTGCTCTCCTGCGGGCGCGGGCCTGGGCGACCTGGCGGCCGACGCGGGGGGCGAGGACGGAGATCACCAGCAGAACGCCGGTGACGACGATCTGGGACTGGGCGGAGACGTTGATCAGGCTCATGACGTTCTGCAGCGTGCCGAGCAGCAGCACACCGGCGACGGCCCCGCCGAGTGTCCCCTTGCCCCCGTCGAAGTCGATGCCGCCCAGCAACACCGCTGCGATGACGGAGAGTTCGAGGCCCGTGGCGTTGTCGTAGCGGGCGCTTGCGTAGTGCAGGGCCCAGAAGACGCCGGTCAGCGCGGAGATCAGTCCGGTGGTCACGAACATGGAGAGCCTGAGCCGCTTGACTCGGATGCCCGAGAACCGGGCCGCGTCCTCACTGGCGCCTATGGCGAAAAGGGAGCGGCCGGTCGGGGTGGCGTGCAGAACGACGACGGCTGCGGCAAGGAGCACGGTGAAGGGGATGGCGGCGTACGGGACGAAGGTGTCGCCGATCCGTCCGGCGCCGAAGTCGAGGTACTGCGTGGGGAAGTCGGTCACGGAGTCGGAGCCGAGGACGATCTGCGCGACGCCGCGATAGGCGGCCATGGTGCCGATGGTCACGGCGAGGGAGGGCAGTCCGAGCCGGGTGACGAGCAGTCCGTTGATCAGGCCGCAGACGACACCGAGCAGCAGGCACAGCGGGATGATCGCCTCAATCGTCATGCCGGCGTTCCACAGCGCGCCCATCACCGCCCCCGACAGCCCTGCCGTGGAGCCGACGGAGAGGTCGACCTCTCCGGAGACCACGAGCATGGTCATGGGCAGGGCGATCAGGGCGATCGGCAGGGTGTTGCCGATCAGGAACGAGAGGTTCAGCGCGTTGCCGAAGTTGTCGACGAAGGAGAACGAACAGATCAGGAGTGTCAGCAGCAGGGTGCCGACGGCGGTGTCCCAGCGGACCGCTCCCCCGATCCGGGCGAGAGCCGTTGGCTGAAAGGGGGCGGTGGTCTTCGTGGTGTCAGGCATGGCGGGCGCTCCTCATCTGTGCGGCCTTCCTTCGCAGCGCCGCGGCGACCCGCAGGGCGAGGACCCGGTCGGCGGCGATGGCGAGCAGCAGCAGGAAACCGTTGATCGCGGTGACCCAGACGGAACTGACGCCGATGGCCGGGAGCACGCTGTTGATGGAGGTGAGCAGGAGGGCCCCGAGCGCGGCCCCGTAGACGGTTCCGGAACCGCCGGTGAAGGCCACGCCGCCGACTACGACGGCGCTCACCACGGTGAGTTCGTACCCGCTGCCGGTCGCGGCGTCGACGTTGCCGAAGCGGGCCAGGTAGAGGGCTCCGGCAAGTCCCGCGAGGGCGCCGCAGAGCACGTAGGCCGTCATGATCCGGGCCCGGACCGGGATTCCTGCCAGTCGGGCGGCCTCGGGGCTGGATCCGAGTGCGTAGAGGTCGCGTCCACTGTGGTAGTTGCGCAAGTAGTAGGCGACTCCCGCCAGTACGGCCATGGCGAGCAGGGCGAGGTACGGCAGCACCCGGATCCCGTCGTGTCCGAAGTCGACGTAGGAGGCGGGCAGTGCGTCGGCGGTGATCTGGCGGGAGCCGACCCAGATGGAGTCGATGCCGCGGACGATGTAGAGGGTGCCCAGGGTGACGACGAGTGCGGGAACCTTGCCCAGGCTCACCAGAGCCCCGTTGAGGACCCCGAAGAGCGCGCCGAGGCCGACGGCGAGCAGGACGGCGATCAGCGGATTGCCGCCGTCCTGGAGGTACGTGCCCGCTGCGAAGGCGGAGATGCCGAGGACGGAGCCGACCGAAAGGTCCACGTTGCGGGTGATCACCACCACCGCCTGGCCGACCGCTACCAGGACCAGGATGGTCGCGTTCAGCAGCAGGTCCTTGATGCCCTGCTCGGAGAGGAACTCGGTGTTGGACAGCTGGGTCGCACCGAGCATTACGACGAGAACGAGGGCAACGGCCAGTTCGCGGGCCTTGAACACCTTGTCGACGAGTCGTCGCGAGGCCACGGACTGGGGTGCGGGCCTTCTCCGCACCGGGTCGGCAGTCGTCGTCATGCCGTGGTCCTTCCTCGATCGGCACGGCCGGTCGCCGCCGCCATCACTGTCTCCTCGGTCGCTTCGGACCGGGGTATCTCGGCGGTCAGCCGTCCTTCGTGCATGACCAGCACCCGGTCGGCCATCCCGAGAATCTCGGGGAGGTCGGAGGAGATCATCAGCACCGCAACTCCCTCCGCGGCCAGCGCGGACAGCAGTCGGTGGACTTCGGCCTTGGTGCCGACGTCGATCCCGCGGGTCGGCTCGTCCACGATCAGCACCTGGGGGGTGGTGGCCAGCCACTTGGCGAGAACGACCTTCTGCTGGTTGCCGCCGGAGAGGGTGCCGACGACGTCGGCGAGCCGGGCGTACTTGACCTGGAGCTTGACCGCCCAGTCCACCGCACGACTACGTTCGGCGGCTCGGTTCATCAAACCGCCGCGTGTGGTCGTGGCGAAGCCGGTGAGGCCGATGTTGCGCTCGATCGACATGTCCATCACCAGGCCCTGCGCCCGGCGGTCCTCGGGGACGAGGGCGAGGCCGGCGGCCATCGCCACGCTCGGGGCACCGGACCGCAGCTTCCGGCCAAGGACCTCGACTTCGCCGCCGTCGAACCGGTCGACGCCGAACACGGCGCGGGCGACTTCGCTGCGGCCGGCTCCGACCAGGCCCGCAAGGCCGACGATCTCTCCCCGTCGGACTTCGAAGGAGACGTCTGTGAATACCCCCTCACGCGTCAGCCGGCGCACGCCGAGAGCTACTTCGCCGAGTTCAGTGCTCTGCTTCGGGTACAGCTCGTCCAGGTCGCGGCCGACCATGCGGCGCACGAGGTCCTCCTCGCTGAGCCCGTCCAGCAACTCACTGGAGATCCAGGCCCCGTCACGCAAGGTGGTGACCCGCTGGCACAGCGCAAAGATCTCCTCCAGGCGGTGGGAGATGAACAGGACCGCCGCACCCTGGGTGCGGAGCGTCCTGACGACGCCGAACAGGCGGGCTACCTCACTGCCGGTGAGCGCGGCCGTCGGCTCGTCCATGATCAGGACGCGGGCATCGAAGGAGAGAGCCTTGGCGATCTCGACCAGTTGCTGGTCGGCGATCGACAGCCCACGCGCCGGCTGGTCGGGGTCGAGGTCGACACCGAGACGGTCGAAGAGGTCGGCCGCTGCCTGCCGGACCGCACGGTGATCCACTCGGCCGAGAGAACGTCTCGGCCGGCGGCCCACGAAGATGTTCTCCGCAACGGACAGGTCCGGAAAGAGAGTCGGCTCCTGGTAGATCACAGCGACGCCTGCGTCGCGGGCGTCGCCCGGACCGTGGAACTCGACAGGCTCGCCATCCAGCAGGACCGTTCCCGCGTCGGGCCTGTGCACGCCGGCCAGCACCTTGATCAGGGTCGACTTGCCCGCGCCGTTCTCCCCGGCAAGAGCGTGAGCCTCTCCGGCGAAGAGGCGCAGGGCCACACCGCGCAACGCCCGGACGGCACCGAAGGACTTGCTCACCCCCTCCAGCGCGAGTACCGGAGTCGTCTCCGGTTCGGGGTTCGTCATGAAAACTCTCCCGTGCTTGTGCCGAGCAAAGCGTCTGCATGAAATGTTTCAGTGGAGTTTCCGGGAAGCTAGCCCCGCCCCGACGAACACGTCAAGAGGTGCTCCGTACGGAACCCTCGAAATCGCGCACCCTGAGGACGGGTCTCGAAGTGGCGTTGAAATGCGCAGGAAGGGCCGCAGCGACACCTGAAGCGGCCGAGAAGACACGATCCGGCAACGCGCCTTGCGGCGGCCCGGAACTCTTGACGACTCCGACTGGGGGGATTAACTTTCCCTCGTCCAGAATGAATCGATTCATGAACCTTTTCCCGGTGCCCACCGTTCGGGCCGCCCACAACCCAAGATGGAATGCCTGAAACCGCCGCAATGGAGGCCGCTACCGGTCGCACGGCCGTACGACGAGGGCTGGGACCGTCCTCGCGATGGCGATGAGCGGGCTGATGAACCTGTGGGGGCCACTGCTTCTGTCGTGTTCCCCTTGATTGCCCGAGCCCGGTGAACGCACCGCACCGGTGGGGACTGCCCCAGCCTGAGCAAAGGGTGTGCCGGGAAGAGTGGGCCCGCGCGCGGCGCTTCGCAACGCCATGACGCGCTGGATGACGGGCCCGGCAGCACGGCCGTCGCGACCACGAGCCCTTCCCTCACCACGAGGAAAGTCATCGGCCCCGGGGCCGGCCGTGCACTCACATCAAGCGGTCAAACGCACCATGTGCGGTCGGCCGCTCCTCCGGCCACTGCGGAGTATGCATGCGCACGTCATGGTCCACCTCACGTGCTGGGCAGAGAAATGCCAGGTCGGTGCTGCCTTCACCTGCCATCCTGGGCCCATGGGAACCATCGAGCCCGACGACCGGCAGGTGACGGCGATCAGGGACGCAGATTCCGTCTCATGGTCGGTGCGGGCCTCAGCAGGGCGGCGACTGGCAGCATCAGCAGAGCTCACGGGCCTCACGCGCGTCCTTCATCGTCTCCTCCTCGACAACCAGGACACGGGAGTGATCCGGGAAACCGCCGAAGCGCTGCTCGCTCGGGGAGACGTCAGCGGACTTCGCACGGTGCTGGCCGCACTCGCCCGCGCGGCATCGGCCGACGCCCTGGACCAGCTCAGCGCGGCAGTGGACTGCAATCCCCTCTGGACGACGGTGGAAGGCACGGCCCGTCTCGTCGAGCAGCTACAGGGGCTGGTCGCCGATGTCGACGAGGGAGTCCGGAACGAAGCCCTGAAGATACTGGAGCCGATTCTCAAGAGCCGCGATTAGCCTGCCGCTTCACTTTCAAGCTTCACGGACCACAGCTCCGAGCCTTGGCACTGCGGCCCTGATGCTCCTCGCCTCCAGCAGAGCTCAAGGGGCGCGCGGTGTGGTCCGCTCGGTGTGCCCCAAGGACCAGTGCGGAAAGCGGTACTTACGCGTCGGGGTGCTCCGGCAGTGCGAGCCAGTCCGACCAAGAGGTCTCGCGGCCGAGGAAACGCGGCTGCACGAACGGCCAGTCGGCGGCGATCCACTGCGGCACCAGCTCGTCGAGGGCCTGCTCGACCTCACTGTCCACCAGCTCGTCCACCACCCACCAGGAGATCTCGGCATCCGCACCGGCCCTCTCCGGTGGGTCGATGTAGACGCAGCCGAGCAGAGCTGTCTCCGCGGCGTCGAGCAGCGCGTAGTTGAAGGACTGGTGTGCGGCGATCTCCTTCTCGTGCCGCAACAGGTCGGCCCGGTCGGCCTCGTAGGTCATGGTGGCCGCGGGCCAGCCCCAGGCCGGGCCGAAGATGGTCCACAGCCGCTCGCGCGAACCCATCACCGCCGGATAGTCGAGAGGGGTGTCCGCTTCCCGAATCGGCCGCAGGTGCTGACCACGACCCGGCAGCGGTAGCAGGACGGGGTGGACGAAGTCATCGGGAAGCCAGCTCATAGCGCTCGACGGTAGCAGCGCGCGGCCGTCCGCTCCCCCGGATTTTCCCCGTGTACCGCCCGCTTGACGTGGTCGCCGTCAGAGAGCTCGACTGCGGCCCGCGCTGCCATGTCGTTACTGGTCCAGATCTTCAGTGGGCCACCGTTGCTCGTGCCGAGGGCACGGAGACCGTGCGCCATTCGATCTGTTTGTCGTTTGCCTGTGGTGGGGTGAGGACGACGACGCGTGGGGCGAAGACGCCGGTGGATGTCGTCCGGGTTCAGGGCACCGGGTCCTATGGTTTCCTCGACCTCGGCGATGGTGAGGTGGCCGGAGGTCACCCTGGGCCGGCCGTGTACGTCCTTGCCGGCTTCTACGGCGACCGCGTCGTCGCCGTCCATGAGCACCCGCTTCATCCGCTGCCGGCCGTCATCGCGCTGTCCTGCCATCAGGCCGCCCCGTCATGGTGTCCTCACAGGCGATCGGGGGAGGCCGGGTGACCGTCCTCCCCCGATCGCGAGAGGGCACATCCCACCGTCTCCGAGTCGGTGCGGCGCCACACGGGTCAGACGGTCGTCCACTTCTGGTTGGAGCCACCGTTGCAGTCCCACAGCACCAGCTGTGTGCCATCGGCAGTGGAGGACGCGGGGTCATCGAGGCACCGCCCGGATGCCGGGTTCCGGTAGCCGCCGTTGTAGGTCTGCCAGATCTGGTTGGTCCCGCCGTTGCAGTCCCAGAGCTCCACCTCGGTGCCGTTGGCGGTGCCGAGGCCTGTGGCGTCCAGGCACTTGCCCAGGGCCCGGAGTGTTCCGCCCGACCCCGCGGTCCACCACTGCGCGTCGGTGTTGTTGCAGGACCACAGCTGGACCACGGTGCCGTTCGCGGAACCGCCGCCGTTGACGTCCATGCACTTGTCGGCGACGGCGGATCTCACCTGACCGCCGGTGCGGACGGGTTCGCCGATCCAGCCGGCGGCGTCGGCGGCCTGGATGCCGCTGTTGAAGGCGTCGGCCATCTTCCGGTAGCCGGCGTCATTGGGGTGCAGCCCGTCGGCCAGGTCACCGGTGGTCAGAGCGCCCATGTCGACGTAGCGGACATGCTTGCCCGCTGCCTGCTTCGCCTGGACCATCCCCGGGATGCGCTGGTTGTACCCGCCCCTGTTCGCTTCGATCGTGGGGTTCGTGGAGACGATCAGCGACGCGACGAGCACCGTCGCGTCCGGGGCGTCGGCCACCACCTGGTCGATCAGGGAAATGAGCCGGTCCGGCGCGGTGGGCACCTGGTAGTTCTGCCCCAGGTCGTTGGTGCCGATCATCAGGGTCACGACGTTGGGCCGGTAGCGGGACAGCGACGCATCCGCGAGGGAGGCGATCTGGTCGATCCGCCAGCCGGAGTGGCCTTCGTTGTCGGGGTCCCCCATGGAGCCGGCCCGGGACGTGCCGACGAAGTCCAGTGCGTAGCCCTTGGCGCTCAACCGGTCCCAGAGCGGGCCTCGATAGCCGTTTCCGGTACTGCTGCCGAGGCCGTCGGTGATCGAGTCACCCAGTGGCATGACGCGTAAGGCGGAGGCCGCCGCGACAGACCGCTCGTCCGGTGCAGCGGACCGCGCGGCCGCGGGCAGCGTGCCGCCCCAGAGCATCCCGGCGGCGGTCGCCAGCATCAGGCCGAGAGTCGCGAAGGATCTCTTCTTCATCACCAGTCCTTGTCAGGTGGAGTGCGGATGGCTCAGGGGGGATGACTCAGGGAGTGATCAGCTCTCAGCCTGTGGCGGCGTTGAGGAGGTCGAGGGCGCTCTGCTGGCAGCCGTAGTCGGTGGTGGCGTTGCCGCCGCTCCAGTGCGGGCCGTACTGGTCGAGAGGGTTGCGGTCGTGGGCGTAGGCGCTGTCGGCCCAGCGGGTGAGGGCCGGGGCGTAGGGGTGGTCGGAGAGGCGCCGGTTGAGGGCGCCGAGGCCGCGCACGTAGGCGCCCTTGAAGCTGGGGCCGTCTCCCGTGCAACTGTCGCCCTCGCCGGGTTCGCGCAGGACGCCGTCGGTCTGGAGCCTGACGGTCGACGCGTCGGCGAGGTCGCGTGCGGTGGTGAGGAGACCGGTGTCACCGGTGGCTTTGCTGAACTCGGTCAGCGCGCCCAGGATGACGCCTTGGTTGTAGGTCCAGGTGGGCTGGCCGTTGTTGGCGCAGGCGTCGGTGAGACCGTCGTTGATCATGCGGTCGCCGTTGATCATGCCGCTGCCCTTGAACCAGTTCCACTCGCTCTTCGCCCGGTCCAGATACGTGGCGTCCCCGGGAATGCGGTTGTGCAGGGCGGAGTTGAGCTGCAGAAACAGCTCGTTGGTGATGGCGTTCTTGTAGTTGCCGTTCGTGCTCCAGCGCACCCCGCCACCACAGGTGCTGTTCCAGTTCGCCTGCATGTGATCCGCGTCCGCGCGTGCGGTGTCCAGATAGCGTCTGTCACCGGTCACGTCGTACGCGTCGATCCAGGCCAGTCCCCACCACCCGGTGTCATCCAGGTACTCGTTGCGGAACTGACCGCCCTGCGCGTTGATGTTCTTGTCGTACGTCTCGGCAATGGCATAGGTGTAACTGCCCATGCCACTGATCCGGCTGTTGTCGATGACCGCGGTCAGAGCATTGGCAGCCGTCCACCAGCCGTTACCGCCGAACAGCTTGCTGCCCCGGTCGTACGACATCATCAGCGCCGTGGCCGCCGCCGTACTCCAACTGCCCGCGTTCCAGGTGGTCCGCGCCCACGGGGTACACGCGATCGCGCCACCGGCCGGCTGCCCGCACGCCCGCAGCGCCCCGACGCCCTTCGTGTTCCAGTCGTCCACGTTGTACATCTGGGTTCGCCACCCGGTCCCTCCGGAGGGCACCGCGGTGTCGCCGAGACGGCTTCCGGACGCCCAGGTCCGGCCGCCGTCCATGGACCGGTCCAGCCATACCCAGTCACCGGACCCGCCCTTGTCGATGGAGGCCCAGCCCATCGCGTCGGCGTCGTCGAAATGCAACGCGACCGACCTCCCGGAGACCGAGGCCGTCACCGGGACGCGGTCCTGGGGGCTCGAAGCAGGGTCCCGCGCATCGCAGTACGCGTTGCACACGGTCGCCTCAGCTGCGGCGGCGGCAGGCGACGTTCCGCCGGCAGCAAACGAGGACAGCGTTGCCATGAGCACGAACAGCGCTGCCGAAGTGGATCTCTGTGACTTCATGTAGGGACTCCCGAAACCTCTCGGTCACGGCCGGAGACCGCTCTGACGAAGGAAAGAGCGCTCTCCGGCGTGTACGTCGGATGGCCCGCGCCCATGTCGGGCATACGGACGACTCGCGGTGGTCATGGCATCGGTGCCCCGGACGGCACACCCTCGTTGCACGGGTCTGCCCTCGCTCGGGGCGGAGTGCGCCCTGCTTTCAGGAGGGCAGGCTCCATTTCTGGTTGTTCCCGCCGTGGCAGTCCCAGATCTGCAGCTGGGTTCCGTCGGAGGTGCTCGCGTCGGGTACGTCGAGACAGCGGCCGGACTGGGGGTTGACCAGTGCACCCGTCGAGGCCGTGCGGGACCACTTCTGATTGCCGCCGCCGTTGCAGTCCCACAGCTCGATCAGCGTGCCATTGGCCGCTCCGCCGCTGCCGGTGACCTCCACGCACTTTCCCAGGAGTTGCAGGGAACCGTCGGCGGCCACCGTGACCCGCTGAGCGGCGGAGTTGTTGCAGGTCCAGATCTGGATCTTGTTGCCGTTTGCCGTCGACCCGGAGTCGTCGTCCAGACACTTGCCGCCGTTCGCCGACGTCACGGGACCGGAACGCCCGACCGGTGGCCCCGGAGGTCTGGCACCACCGTCGCCGTTGTACGAGGGCGGTGCGGAGGAGGCGGCGGTGGCCCATCCGGTGTTGGCACTGGTGCCCAGCACGAGATCGAGTGTCCCGCCGCCGGTGGCGAAGCCGGCCGGCAGGTAGGCATTGTTCCAGTTCGCGCCGTTGAGGGCGGCGCTCTGCACGTAGGGGGCGTTCCCGGCTGCCTGCGGAGCGTTGACGACCATGTGCCGGCCGTTGCCCAGCGTCACATCCACGTGGGTGAACAGCGGGCTGCCCAGGGCGAGGTCGGACGTGCCGGGGGTCTCCGGGTAGAAGCCCATGGCGGACCAGACGTACCAGGCGCTCATCGTGCCGAGGTCATCGTTCCCGACGCCCCAGTTCGCCGGGTCGTTCGGCCACAGCTGGTCCTGGACCTGACGGACGATCCTCTGCGTCTTCCAGGGCTGGCCCACGTAGTCGTACTCCCACGGCAACTCGATGGACGGTTCGTTGCCCAGGTCGGCGTGCGAGCCACCGGAGCCGTGGAAGTCGGACAGCACGCTGTCCAGGTAACTCGCGTATCCGCTGTTTCCGCCCATGGCATCGGCCAGCCCGCGGATGTTGTGCGGCACCGCCCCGGTGTACTGCCAGGACGTGCCCTCCACGAACTGATCACTGCTGGTCGGGTTGAATCCCGGTTTCCAGGAGCCGTCGAGCTGCCGGGGCTGCATGAAGCCGCTGGAGGCGTTGAAGGTGTTCTTCCAGTCCTGCGCGCGGTTGGCGAACTGCGACCGGTTGGTGGTGTCCCCCAGCGCCCCGGCGAACGCGGAGGTCGCGAAGTCCTGTGCGCTGTAGTCCAGGAGCGTGGCCACCGAGCCGTAGAAGTCGTGTGGGTAGGAACCGTCGGACGGCAGATAGCCGTACTTGGTCTGCAGGTCCAGGCCCATCCGGATCGGGTTGGTCGTGGTGCCTTCCTTGACCATGTCCGCCTTGGCCGCCGCCGTGTCGAAGTTCCGCGCGCCGAAGGCGTAGTAGTCGGCGATGATCGCCGGGCCGGGGTCGCCGTTCATGACCTGGGTCTCGGCGGAGTTCAGCGACCATTTCGGGAAGAATCCGGCCTGTGCGTAGTCATTCACGAGGGACTGGGCGCTGTCGCCGGCCTGCTCGGGTGCGACCAGAGCTTCCAGCTGCGCCTGCGTGCGGTAGATGTCCCAGCCCGAGTAGGTGCCGTACTGGGCCTTCTGCCCTCCGGACACCGTGTGGACCTTCTTGTCGAAGCCCCAGTACTTCCCGTCGCTGTCGCTGAGCAGGTTCGGGTGCAGCAGCGAGTGGTATAGCGAGGTGTAGAAGACTTGCTGCTGGTCGGACGAGCCACCGGTGACAGCGATCTTGCCGAGTACGTTGTTCCACGTGTCGTGCGCGGCGGTCCGGGTTGCGCCGAAGTTCCAGTTCGGGTTCTCCGACCGACGGTTGGCTGCGGCTCCCGCGATCGAGACATACGAAAGGCCGACCTTGGCCTGCACCGTGCGGTTGCCGGTCGTGTCGAACGTGACCGAATCACCCCCGTCGAACGTGCCGCTACCGGTGAACGGCCGGTCGAAGACCATGTCGAAGTACGCGGTGTAGGACGGCGCCGACGCACAGAAGAGGCCCGCATCCACGGAGCCGCTCACCTCGGTGCTGCTCACCTTGTTGAAGTGCAGATTGGTGGCCTTGTCAGCGTTCAGTTTGAACAGGAGATTGGCCTGCGTGGTCGACGGGAATGTGAAGCGCGCCATGCCGGAGCGTGCGGTCGTGGTCAGCTCGGTGCTGACCCCGTTGTTGAGGTTGACCGAGTACGCGCCGGCACTTGCCGTTTCGTTGCCGTGCGAGAAGCCGACGGTCGCGTTTCCGTCGATGCCGCCAGTGGTGGGCAGGACGGGGATGTCGCCCATCGCGCCGCAGCCGGGCCCGGAGATGTGGTTGAGACTGAACCCGGTGACAACGTTGTCAGAATATGCGTAATTGCCGCCGGGCGGACGGGAGGTCGTGTCGGGGCTCCACGAGACCATGCCGAACGGGGTATCGGCTCCGGGGAAGGTGTTGCCCCCGTTGGAAGTGCCCAGCAGCGGATTGACCAGGGCGGCGGGGTCGGTCACCGCAGCCGGCGTGGCGGCGTGCGCGGCAGTGGTCGGGGCGGCGAGTCCCAGGAAGAGCAGACAGGTCGCGAGAAGAGTGCGCCATCGTTTCATCGTTGCGACTCCAGGTACGGACAGCATGGCTGTCACCGGACCGGTGGGGGTGAATCCCCGAAAGCAAAGGGCACGGCTACAACACTTGTCAACGCAAACGACCGAAATCAGGAACAGACTCCAACAGACGTCGGAGCAAAGGGTGTTGCCCCTTCGACATCCGACGACACTGGGCGCCGGGCGACGAAACGATCCCCTGCGGGGCACCCCTCCAGCCTTTGACCACTGGCCAGCAGGGCTCACAACGCCGGGGGCGGAGCGGAATCCGGCACCACCAGCGATCAGGGGCGACCGACCGGTCCCAGGTCAGGGGCGCCGCCCCGGAATGGCCGCACGTGATGGGCGACGGCCGATTGATCCGACCATGCGTCCGAACCGTTGACGCGGTCATGCCGCCTGGCTAGCTTCGGAGAGCGCTCCCCCCTCTTTCTCCCTGCACCCTTTGAATCCCTGCAGGACTCTCCCGGCCCTCAGAAGGCTGCGCCAAGACACATCCCCCACACAGATGGACAACGTTGTCAGGTGACACGCACGGCAGCCCGGAGCGGCACGCACGGCAGCCCGGATTCGCAGGAACTGCGCCCGTAGACATTTCGATCGCGCCTGTGCGCGTCCGCCTGCCCGCCGAAGGCGCTGCCCCAGAGCTGAACATGACACCGCATTGAACCGAAGTCCGCCCGGAAGAAGGATGCCAGTGATGAGACGACTCAAAGGACTTGCCCCTTTATGGGTGCTGACGCTCCTCGCTGCCGTCCTGGTGGTGAGTGCCGTTCCCGCTCAGGCCGCGACCA
The DNA here is from genome assembly GCF_043202315.1 of Streptomyces sp. NPDC048211. Classification (NCBI taxonomy): domain Bacteria; kingdom Bacillati; phylum Actinomycetota; class Actinomycetes; order Kitasatosporales; family Streptomycetaceae; genus Streptomyces; species Streptomyces sp. NPDC048211. The sequence continues at coordinate 11,124 of NZ_JBIDAD010000021.1, read as the reverse complement.
CGTCGATCAGTGTGGACGGGGCCCAGAGCGGCCGGACCTTCGACGGCATCGGCGCCATCAGTGGCGGTGGCGGCAACTCCCGTCTGCTGACGGATTATCCGGCCGCGCAGCGATCCCAGATCCTGGACTACATGTTCAAGCCGGGTTACGGCGCCAATCTCCAGCTGCTGAAACTGGAGATCGGCGGCGATGCGAACTCCACCGATGGATCCGAGCCGTCGATCGAGCACTCCCGCGGCACCATCAACTGCAATGCCGGTTACGAGTTCTGGCTCGCCGAGCAGGCCAAGGCCCGTAACCCCGACATCGGCCTGTACGGGCTCGCCTGGGCCGCACCCGGCTGGATCAACGGCGGCTTCTGGTCCACCGACACCATCAACTACCTGATCTCCTGGCTGGACTGCGCCAAGCAGCACGATCTGAACATCAAGTACCTCGGCGGCTGGAACGAGCGCGGCCACGACGTCAACTGGTTCATCCAGCTGCGCTCGGCGCTGAACAGCGCCGGGTATTCCGGCGTCCGGCTCGTCGCGGACGACAGTGGCTGGGGCGTGGCCGACGACATGGCGAACAACCAGGCGTTCAACGACGCCGTTTCGATCATCGGCGCGCACTACTCCTGCAACGGGGGTGACGGGGGCGACGCCAGGACCTGCTCCAGCAGCAGCGCGGCGAAGAACAACGGCAAGCCACTGTGGGACAGCGAGAACGGCTCGCAGGACATGAACACGGGCGCCCCGGCGCTGATCCGCGCGATCACCCGCGGCTACACCGACGCAAGGATGACCAGCTACTTCAACTGGCCGCTGATGGCCGCGATCTACCCGAACCTCCCCTACAACACGGTAGGTCTCGCCACCGCGAACTCACCTTGGTCGGGCAACTACCAGATCGGCGCGAGCACCTGGGCCACCGCCCAGGTCACCCAGTTCACCGAACCCGGCTGGAAGTTCATCGACTCGGCCTCGGGCTACCTGGGCGGCGACGAGAACAACGGCACCTACGTCACCGTCAAGTCGAACACCGGCCCCGACTACTCCACGATCCTGGAAACCACGACGTCCAACGGGTCCCAGACAGCCAACTTCACCGTCCGGGGCGGCCTGTCGACCGGCACCGTGCATGTCTGGGCGACCAAGGTCAACAACCCCAGCAACGCGACGTCCTTCATCCACACCCAGGACATCACACCGAACAACGGCTCCTACTCGCTGACGATGCAGCCCGGCTACGTCTACACGGTCAGCACCCTCGGCGGACAGGGAAAGGGCACCGCGACGGCCCCGGCAGCGCACCCGCTCGCGCTCCCGTACAGCGACGACTTCGACAGCTACGCCGACAACGTCCAGGCCACGTACATGTCCGACATGCAGGGCTCGTTCGAGGTCCAGCCCTGCGCCGCCGGCCGCGCGGGCAAGTGCGTACAGCAGATGGCTCCGGTCAAGCCGATCGAATGGCAGGACGACTCCGACTCGTACACCTTGATCGGCGATCCGAGCTGGTCCAACTACACCGTCAGCTCCGACGTGATGCTACGCAGCGCCGGCACGACCGAGCTCCTGGGCCGCGCCAACACCCAACAGCGTCCGCAGTCGCACATGAACGCGTACTACCTCCGCATCCGTGACACCGGCCAGTGGTGGATCGAGAAGATGCAGACGGACGGCTCGAACCACACCCTGGCCACCGGCACCACCACCGCCCTGGGAACGGGCAAGTGGCACAACCTGTCGCTCACCTTCCAGGGCTCCCGGATCACCGCCGGGCTTGACGGAAACCAGTTCGGCTCGGTCAGCGACGGCTCCTTCCAGACCGGCCAGGCGGGCCTGGGTATCCAGGGCTACCGCACCGACCAGTTCGACAACCTGTCCCTCACCCCCGGTCAGGGCAATCCCCCCACCGGCGGCGCGGGACGGATCAGCTCGGTCCTCGACGGCAACAAGTGCCTGGACGACTTCACCGGGTCGACCACCGCAGGTGCCGTCGTGGATATCTGGGACTGCAACGGATCCCCCGCCCAGCAGTGGACCGTGGGCAACGGCTCCGTCAAGACCGGCGGACTCTGCCTCGACGTGGTCGGCAACGGCACCGCCAACGGCTCCCTGGTGAACCTGTGGACCTGCAACGGCGCCGCGAACCAGGAGTGGAACGTGAGCAACGGGGCCCTCGTCAACCCTCAGTCCGGCCGGTGCCTGGACATCCCCGCGCTCAACACGACCAACGGCACCCAGCTCGCCCTATGGGACTGCAACAACGGACCGAATCAGAGGTGGAATTTCCCTTCCTGACCGAGCGGTGAGCCCGTTCGGGCGGGAGCGGAGGTCCGTTCCCGCCCGAACCACCACGGCGGGCCGTTCGCCTCGCACGTCCGTTCCGCCCTGCGGTCCGAGTGGCCGCCGGCTCGACCGCGCGTGCGGCCGAAGCCGGCCGGTAAACGGTCAAGATCGCCGGCCGGAGGGCGACAGATTGCAGCAGTCGCCTTGACGGCCGGCCCATCGTCGCAGCCGGTCTGGTATCCATTCGGTTGAACCGGTGCGATCCCAGAATCCCTCTCAGCTGTTCTCGGCGCCCGGCTCGGGCTCACGCGCCATGCGCACGTTGGGCAGCTTGCCTTGCCAGAGCTCACGCTCGCCGGTGGTCCTGAATCCGTACCGCTCGTAGAAGCGGATCGCCTTCTCGTTGTAATCGGTCACCCACAGACGCATGCGAGCATCCTGCGCCCACGCCATGAACTCGCGCATCAGCCGGCCACCGGTGCCCTGGCCCTGGGCTTCGTTCAGCAGATACATCGGCCCGAGGTTGACCACCGCGTCCCGGCGCCCGCACAGAAACCCGACGATCTCCGACCCGGAGCGAACCACACGGCAGAACAAGCGATCCGGCTGTCGCACCGCCTCCTCCATGAACGCTCGCCACTGAGCAACACCCTCCGCGGTCACAGCGAACCCGCGGTGCTCGCGGATCCACGCCTCATCGATCCCCGCTTCCTCGTTGGGGTAGGTCTGAAGCCAGGCCCTCATCTGCACCCGGCCCATGGCTTCAGCATCGCCGGGTCGGGGTATGTCGATCCGATGGGCCATAGGGTCATCCTTCACGTTGCGGACGATGGGGCGCGCGCAATTCTCCATCCAGGCCGCACCGGCCGTGCGATTCCCGATCGGACGCAACCCCACTCGGCCTAAGCCGACTGGCGCCCGTGGCTGATCGCGTCGACTGTTGCGGCACCGTCGGCACACCGCGCACCGAGAAGGCCCCCTATGCCCATGAACGACCCCTCTTCGGTGAGACGCGTGCGCTCCCGCCTGGAACTGCAGGCGATCCAGCAGTTGCTGGAGGCCCAGCGACGAAGAGTCAGGACGTACTCCGAACTCCAGCGGACGAACCTTCCCCCCGGCCGCACGCCCCCAGGGCTACCGCCGGTGACGCCCTCCCTCCTGCCCTCGGGCCAGGAAGTGCTCGACGCCCTCCCGATGGCGGCCTTATGGGTGGCCCCCGTGTTCGATATCGATGGCGAACTCCAGGACGTGCTCTACCTGACCCGCAACGCCGCCGCCCGAGCCTTCGCGGACTCCCGGCTCCCCGAGGGCTCCCTCCCCCGGTGGACCGGTCCCGTGTCACTGTTCGAACGCTTTCCCTCCCTGGCCCGTACGGCGATCCCCCGCATGCTGACTCTCGCGTTCCGGCAGGGCACGCTCCAGGGCCCCGAAACCGTGGAATGGCTCCTGCACACCCCGTCGGGGCCGATGCGCATCACTGACGAGGCCTGCGTCGCGCCCTGTGGTGCCCATTTCCTGCTCACCTTGAAACGGGGCGACCGGCTCCGTATGGCTGCCGCCGCCCAGCGCCTGGTGCGCACGTGCTGGGCGGAGTGGAATCTCGGAGGCCATGGGGTCGAGCCCTCCCGCGGCTTCCATCAGGTGCTCGGCCTGACGGAAGGCGTTCCGGTGCCCGATCTGTTCGGCCTGGCCACTGCCGCCACGTCGGACAGCCTGCCCGGTCTGTACCAGATGTTGTATGACGTAATCCTGCGCAAACGCACCGCCGAGTGCGAACTGCGTCTTCAAGGCAGCGGCAACCGTGTGTTCCGCATGGTCGCCGAGCCCGTACGCGTCGCTCCCGGCAGCCTCGTACGGGCTTTGCGAGCCGTCCTCATCGACGTCACGGCGGACCGGCAGCGGCGCAAGGCTGCACAGCGCTCCGCACGCGAAGCGCATCGCGAGCACGAGCGCGCCGAAGCCGTCGCGGAGATCGCCGACGTCCTGCGCGAAGCGGTGCTGCCCCACTTCCAGGACGAGCTGGACGCCTACGGCCTGGAGGCGGCGGCCGTCTACCGTCCCGACGCACGCGAGGCCGGAGTCGGCGGGGACTGGTACAAGGCCCGCAAGCTGCCCGACGGCCGCATCCTGATCGCGCTGGGCGACGCCCGCGGCCACGGTCTGGAAGCGGCCACCCTGATGGCCAAACTGAGGTACGCGCTCGCAGGGCTCGCCTACACCGAGGAACCCGTCGAGTTGTTGACACAGTGGCTCAACGAGGTTGCCTGCGCCGACGGCGACGAGTCGACCGCCACCGCGATCATCGCCCGTTACCACCCCGAACGCGCCCTGCTCCGCTGGACCTGCGCCGGGCATCCGCGGCCCGTCCTGTTACGCGACGGCCGCGCCGCCCCGCTGCCGACGCCCGCCGGTGGCCCCGGCCTCTCACTGGGTGTCCTGCCCGCCACGGAGTACAGCGCCACCGAAACCCCGCTGGAGGTCGGTGACATCGTCCTGATGTACTCGGACGGCCTCACCGAGCGCCGCCCGGCAGACCCGGACCGGGACACGCGACGCTTCCTCGAAGCGGCGGAACGCTGCTTCGAGGAAGCCGCGCCCGGTCTCGGCCACGCCGGGCTCCAGGCCTATATCGAACGGCTCGTGACCCGCCTGGACGGTCCCCACCGCACCGACGACGCGACCCTCCTGGCGCTGCGCCGGATCGGTGTCCGAGGGCTGTCCGTCATTGCCCCACCTTGCCCGTGAGCGGGTAGTTCTGTACTCCGGAGGGCAGAACAGCCCTCGCCCCGTTCACGACGCTCGCCGGCCCAACGCCTGACGGGCTGTTTCGCTCCGGCCTCTGATGGCATGCAGGCCAGTGACCCGGCCGCCACGCGGGATGTGCGCGGCGGGCCAGGGCTGGCCGTGCTCAGGCAGTCCTGCCGGCCCCGCTCTTCCGCGTACGAGCGGTGAACACGAGGGTGCGGCGGTCAGGGGTGGGGAACCGTGGTCGCGGTGACGACCAGGCCTTGGCGGATGATCCAACGCCCCTCGAAGCAACCGATCCGTCGTCCCCCGACCAGCGGTCCGGGAACGAGCAGTTCCGCACGGAAGCGGCCCTGCGGCGACGTTCCCGGGGCAGGGTGGAAGTGGATGTCCGCTTCCTCGAAGTCCAGCCACTTCCCGGTCAGAGGGAACCATGCCTTGTAGACGGACTCCTTCGCGCTGAACAGCAGCCGGTCCCAGTGCACGGCCGGCCGGCCGGCGGCGAGCGCAGCCAGGCGCTTCCGCTCGGCGGGGAGGGACACGGAATCCAGGGTGCCGTCCGGGAGCGGGCCGTGCGGTTCGGCGTCGATTCCGAGGGAGGCCAAGTCGGTGGCGCGAGTGAGGGCGGCAGCACGGTATCCGTCGCAGTGCGTCATGCTGCCGATCAGCCCCTCCGGCCAGCGGGGGGCGCCGCGCTCACCCGGCAGGACGGGCTGCGGTGGGACACCGAGCTTCTCCATGGCCTGGCGGGCGCAGGCGCGTACCGCGGTGAACTCGCGGCGGCGCTTTTCCACCGCCTTTGCCACCACCGTCTCTTCCTCGGGGTGGAGCGGCGCATGGTCGGCTGCGTCGCCCGCTCTGCTCTCCACTGCCACCACTGCGTCCGGGAGTACTTCCTCGATCATTGACTGTGCTCCCCTGTGGGCAGGATGCGGCGTAGTCTGCCGGGCTTCCCCGGACGGGTGCGCCACTCACGGGGGTATCCCACCGACACCTCTTCGAAGCGGACGCCTTCGTGCCAGGTGGTCCGGGGGATGTGCAGGTGCCCGTAGACCATGGCGGCCACCCGGAATCTGCGATGCCAGTCGGCAGTCGACCCCGTGCCGCACCACATGGCGAACTCGGGGTACCACAGGACGTCCGTGGGGTGGCGGTCCAAGGGGTAGTGATTGACGAGGACGGTGGGCAGGTCTTCGTCGAGCGCCGCCAGTCGGCGCTCGGTGGCGGCCACCCGGTCCCGGCACCAGGCCTCACGGCTCGGGTAGGGGTCGGGGTGCAGCAGGTATTCGTCGTTGCAGACCACGCCGGTCTTGTGTGCGTAGGCGAGGCCCTCGGCTTTGGTGGTGCAGCCGGCGGGCAGGAAGCTGTAGTCGTACAACAGGAACAACGGTGCGACTGCTACGGGGCCCGTGGGGCCGTCCCAGACCGGGTAGGGGTCCTCGGGCGTGGTCACGCCCAGCTCGCGGCACATCTCGACCAGGTACTCGTAGCGGGCGACGCCGCGGAGGGTGACGGTGTCCTTCGGGTGTGTCCACAGTTCGTGGTTGCCGGGAGCCCAAACGACCTTACGGAAGCGGCTTGCCAGGGTTGTGAGGGCCCATCGGATGTCGGCCACCGTCTCGGCGACGTCGCCGGCCACGAGCAGCCAGTCGTCGTCGGACTCGGGGACCATCTCCTCCACCAGGGCGCGGTTCTCGGGATAGCTGATATGCAGGTCGCTGATGGCCAGCAGTTGCCCGACCCTGTGGGTCATCGGTGGTCCCCTTCGCTCCCGCACTTGTGATCGCGTCCACGACAACACACCCCACGACCTGCTGACAAGCATTCACCTGTCGTGGGCGGTGGCATGATGATGCCGCCGAGATGCCCGGACGGGACCGCGCGTGAGGCCGGCCGCTCCTCCGGTGGCGTCGCCGGACGGCGCCGAACGGCTGCGCACCACACCGGACGTGACGGCGGCGTCGGTGAGGCACCACAGCGTCGTGCCTCTTCATGACACGCCGCGCCACGGCCAACGGCACCTCGCGTGCTCGCCCTGAAGACGACCGGCGACAGCCCGCGGGGGAATTCCACGCGTGGCATTCATTCGGCGGGTTCCGCGGTGGTGCGGTACTGGCCTGCCGCCCAGGAGGCGAGGATACGCAGTCCGTCGTAGGCAGGAGAGCCGACTTCGGCGGTCCAGACGACCAACTGCTGGTCGGGGTCGGTGCTGGCCGTGAGGGTGTCCCAGCCCAGGGAGAGTTCGCAGGCGATGGGGTGGTTCAGGACCTTCGTGCCCACGCTGAGCGTCGCCGCATGGTGCGCCGCCCACCACTGGCGGAAGTCCTCGTCCTGCACACTCAGTTCACCGACCAAGAAGGTCAGACGGAGGCCGTCCGGGTACTTCGCCGCCTCCATGCGCAATTGCGCGACCGCGGTCCGGCCAACGCCTTTCCAGTCAGCGTGAAGGTGCGCATCACCGGGTCGATGAAAAGAATCCGAACATAATTGCGATGCTTTTCCGGGACCGCCGCGAAGTCGGTGACGAGGGCCTCTGCGAGAGGGTTCCAGGCGATGACGTCCATCCGGCGGCCCATCACGACGGCGGGCGTGGCGGTGAGGTCGTCCAGCACCCTGCCCAGCTGGGGCTGAACCTTCTGTCGGGCCCTGCGGCGCGGCTTGGCCGCCTCTTTCCCGGCCAGCCCGAACAGGTAGCGCCGCTGGTCGTCGTCCAGATGCCGAGCCTGGGCCACCGCCTCCAGCACCGGACCCGAGGGAGGCAGCCTGCCCTGCTCCAGGCGGGTGTAGTAGTCCGTGGAGATCCGAGTAAGAGGGCTCGTCTGCGGCGATGCGGCCGATCGGCAGCACGGTGCCGTCGAGGATCACGTACGCCTTCCTCCGCGCGGTCGTCATGGCCTGCTCCGGCGTGGGCGCCCGAGCCGCCAGAAGATCGACGGCCTCACGTATATACCAGTAGACCGTCGCGATCCCGACGCGGAAACCTGCCGCGAGGCGGGCACAGGTGTCGCCACAGCGCAGATGGGCCGGAACAAGCAGGGCCTGCCGGCCACAGGTCAGCCGACGCCACCGGGAACCGATCCGACAGCGGTGACCTACGAGGAGTCCGGAGAGGTGCCGCAGGGTGCGGCTGGACAGATCGATGCCGGATGGGTAGACAAGCACACGAAAACTCCTGGCGGACTGGTGATCTTGGTCGTGAACCCGTATACCAGGAGCTTTCTTCATGCCTGCTGCCGGGGTGCCAGTCCAACCACCCGTCAGGTTGGAAATGGCTCACTGCACGCCCGCGGTGCGCAGTTCGTTGGCCAGCATCGGGCCCGTCGGCCCCGCACCCACAATGGTCACGTCACACGCTCTCCCTTCGAAGACACGGCACGAGCCATGCCGAATCGGCAGAAGCGTGCCCGCCCGTCGTAGCGGCCCCGACCTGACCAACGCCATCATTCTCAGTGATCTTTGGACCGATCCCCATAGTCGATGTGCCCAAAATCATCGATAGGATCTCCGACGTCCGCCGGGGCCCAATCGTCGCCGAAATATGATCCTCCGCCGGTATCGCCCCTCGTCAGGGCGCTGTCCCGTTGTGTTCGTGAGCGCAAAACCTCGCGCACTTCAGGGTGCCGCTCGCTCATCTCTCCCGCCCGAGGGGGAAGGACGATGTGCAGGGTGTCTGACGTATTCTCCCAAAACCGCAAGGTCACGCCCTCCGGTAGGGGCAGCTTTGTTCGGAACTCCCTGAGAACGCTTTCGGTGTCATGGACGAGCCGTGAGCGGAGGTCGTCATGGACCATCGTCAAAGCAGCTAGCTTGAGCAGACCTTTGCCATCCTCGAACCGGGGATCCTGGAAGGTCAAACTCGTGTACCAGTGACGCAATCCACGCACATCGTCACCATTGATCGCGTGACCCACCGGCGGATTTTGGTTCGGGGTCGAGCCGCTCGAGTCCGCAAGGCCATGATCGCCCATTATTTATCGCCTTCCTGGTTTCTTTCGACGCATTGGAGCAGACCTTCGCTGATGAGCCTGCTCACGATATCGATCTTGTCTTCGGTGGAAAGTTCGCCGGTTAGCTCACGGACTGTGAACCGTTCATGTTCAGCGACAAACTTGAATGTTGACTCCAGAAACAGGGGTCCAGAGACAAAGTTGGTGGCGAACTCGATCAAAACCTCGTCCGAATCGGCACGGACGCGGCAGAGGAGGTCCGAGGAGCGAACCACGACTGATTCTTCGGTCAGGCTTGAAATCAAATCCAGTGACCGGAAATGCCCTGAGCCCGCAGCCATAGGCTTCCGGAGCAGCTTTGCGGCCAGACGAACCTTGGCGCGCTCAGTCGGAAAATCTTTTTTCAGGGATGCCGCTAGGCGATTTACGAGTTCCGGTACTTGCGCCATCAGGGAACTGTCAAGGAAACCCGGCGGCAGCGCTTTCCTGAAATGAATGTCCTCCTCCGCCAGCACGCCGAGGGCCTCGACCATAAAGTCCAGCCAGCGGTAAGCATGGATTCCAATCGTCAAATGCAGGGAGGAGGAATTCGATGTCAGCGCCTCATGCGGAAATCCGCGCGGCAGATATAGGGTATCGCCAGGATTCAAAGTAAACTTGCGGAAATCGGTAAGTTCAAGCGGGCCGTGACCTGCAGAAACAAGCGGAAGATCCGTGGATGGACTTCCAACGTGCCACTCCTTGGACCCGTGCAATTGCAGAATAAACACGTCATGCGTGTCCACGTGAGGAGAGAAGCCTTGGCCATCGAGGGGGGTAAGGTAGAGATTCGCACCGATCGGATGATGGAGTGTACGCTCCAAGGAGCGACTGAGGCCTGCGATCGCAGCGGACCTACGATGAACACCGTTGACAACGATTGTGTATCCGTCGCTATATGCACGATAGGCACCCTGGATATCTGGGATACCGTTGGCGTTCAGTGGAATGTCTAGCTTGGACAGGGTTCCGTTTCGGTCGCTCCTGATGGCACTTACGTCTTGCGTCGAACGCACCATTCCTGTCGATGTCGTGGTGATGAGTTCTTCGATATCATCCAAGCCCGGCAGGCTTGCATAATATTCAACATCATTCCTGTTGATCAGAAGAGGTTCTTTTTCCCAGTGAGCGCATAGGAATTCAGCGGCCGTGACCGGATTCAAGAGATAGTCAAGGCTAAGACTTTGTGAAACCAGTCCGATATGCGTCGTCATGTGTATTGAGTACCAGGTCGATTTCGGGATGTCCATGGGGGCACGCCCCGGGTGACAGGAATGAACCCAGCTGGCCCCTTATCCCCTGCCGGGATCCGATACGTACGCTTCGACTCGCCCCTTGAGCTGGCGGCAACTTCGAGACCCATTAGGGTCGCTTCCGGGCCGCCAGTCGTGGTTCATTTGAAATCGACGCCCGCCTCCCGTAGGCCTTTGGTGATGCCTTCGGAATGGCCGCCGAACGATGTCACGTCAAGGCCTACGTGGAGGGCAGGGGCTGCTGGGCCTTGGCGGCGTCACGTGCCCGCGAGGACGGCCGCTGGCTGGCTTCTCGGTCTCCCAAGTCCGTTTCGCGGGACGCGGATCCTGGCCATGACCGCCTCGAAGGCAGGTGCGTCACCGGCCTGACCGGCAGTGACGTGCAGGTCTAACGGTCGTGAGTGGCTGTTGCCGGCCAGATGAACTTTCGTGTTGGCCTTGGACGAAGAGATTGCCGATATCGGCGCGCGCGTCGAGGCCATGGAAGATCCATCCGAGCTCTCGGCACGCGCACAAGACCTCCTGCGCCGACTTCGAGAGCACCGGGACGCGGAGATTCTTCTCAGCATGCCCGGCATAGGCCCTTTACTGGGAGCGGAGTTCATCGCCGGCACCGGCGGGGACATGTACGCCTTCGGCACTGCGGGACGCCCCGCCGGAGTCGCCGGCCTCGCACTGGTCTCACGGGACTCCGGTCGCATCAGCGGCAACATGCACCGACCACACTGCTACCACCGCCGACTCCTGCGAGTCCTCTACCTCTCTGCTTAGACGATGTCTTGATTGGTGATCGCTCGTTGCTCTGGGCATGGACATAGTTGTGCGCCTGGTGCCGGACTCGTTGTGGGAGATCTTCCAGGACGT
>NZ_JBIDAD010000020.1:0-85642 GCF_043202315.1 Streptomyces sp. NPDC048211 | reverse complement strand
CCGCCACCAGCAGCGGCATCCCCGCCACCAGCAGCAGCGTCCCCGCCACCAGCAGCGGCATCCCCGCCACCAGCAGCAGCGTCCCCGCCACCAGCAGCGGCATCCCCGCCACCAGCAGCAGCGTCCCCGCCACCAGCGCCGGCACCCGCGTCGATGCCGCCGAGCAGGCCGCCGTCCTCGTTCACCGTGGCACTGGAGCTCTTAGTGGCGGTCTCACCGCTGTTGCTGACGCTGACAGCCTGCGCCGCGCCCGCGGCGGTGAGTGCGGCGCCGGCGGCGATGACCGCACCCGCGGCTATCCGCGCGACGCGTACGCGCGTCTTCTTCGTCATGTGCTGCTACCCCCAGTAGCTGTTCTCGTCAATGGAGCAGCCATACGCGGGGCACGGTCCAGCGGGGTTTGCTCCGAACGCCGGCCCACGTCGTGCCGTGGCCATGCCGCCCGCCCCCGATCACACCCGTCCCAGACATACGCATGCTGCTTTAGCACCCTGTCCAGAGTTAAGGACTACGTCAAGGCCGTTCTGTGCAATGTGCACCGCTTTGAGCAGAGTTGACCCTCGTTCAGAACCACGACTGTGACGCACTCACCACGCCGTCCACGCAACTCGCCACGCCAACTCCCCCTCGGCCAAGGCCCGTTTCGGACGCCTTCCGGTCGCTCTGCGGCCATGCCCGGTTCATTCGAAACGATCAGCATCGGAGCATCCGACCGTACCGACTCGTCCCGAACCCGGTGAACCCATGCAGAAGCGCACCGTCGCCCTCGCCCTGACGCTCGCTGTCTCCGCCCTGATACCGGCGGCGCTGCCTGCCCAGGCTCAGTCGGACTCCTCCGGCTACTACGCCACCAAGACCCCGTACGCACCGCAGCAGAACCTGCGGTCGTACCAGCACGCCCCCAAGGGCTTCGTCCCCGTGTTCACCGAGAACGTCTCCCGGCACGGCTCCCGCGCGGCGTCCGACAGCGAGGACGGGGACCTGATCCTGGCGCTGTGGGAGAAGGCCCGGAGCGAGGGGCAGCTCACCGCCGCCGGCGAGCGGTTCGGCGGAGAGACGAAGGCGCTGCTCGCCGCGATGGACAAGATCGGCTACGGACAGCTAAGCGGGCGGGGCGTGCGCGAGATCCATGACACCGCCGCACGGCTGCAGAAGCGGCTCCCCGCACTCTTCAAGCAGATCGTCAAGGACTCCGAGCAGATCAACGTCACCAATTCGGGCAAGGACCGGGCCGTCGACAGCGGTGACCTGTTCGCCGAGGCCCTCGCCGAGAACGACCCGGCCCTGGCGCCGCTCATCACCCCCGCGAGGACCGATGCGGACCTGCTCTACTTCCACAAGTCGGCCGGCGGCGCGGAGTACCGGGACTACGTCGACCACGACGAGCGGCTCGCCGCCACCCTCGACACGATCACCGGCCAGCCGGCCTCGCACACCGCGGCCCGCAACGTCCTGAAGAAGATCTTCAAGCCGGCGTTCGTCGAGCGGATCTCGGCCGGCGAGTTCGACTCGACCGGCACCGAGGTGGAGGCCGCGCAGGCGGTCTACGCCCTCTACAGCATCGCCCCGGCCATGGCCGACGAGGGCGACTGGAACATGGAGCGCTACCTCGCGCCCCGTGACGCGAAGTGGTTCGCGTACCTCAGCGACGCCGAGGACTTCTACGAGAAGGGGCCGGGCTTCGACGACAGCGACATCACGTACCGGATGGCGAACGTCCTGCTCGACGACTTCTTCACGAAGATCGACGCCAAGCGGAACGGGACCAGCAATGCGGGCGCGGAACTGCGCTTCACGCATGCGGAGGAGATCATCCCGCTGGCCGCGCTCATGGGCCTGCCCGGCAGCACGAAGGCGGTGTCGGAGGCCGAGCCGTACACGTACGCCGACAACCCGTGGCGTGGCGAGTCGGTGGCGTCCATGGCCACGAACATCCAGTGGGACCTGTTCCGGAAGGGCAGCAAGTACCTCGTACGGATGCTCTACAACGAGAAGCAGACCGCGTTCAGGAAGGGCTGCGAGCCGGTGGCGAAGGGCAGCTACTTCTACGAGGTCGACGAACTGAAGCAGTGCCTCGGCCGCACCACGTCCTGACCGCACGCGGAAGCGCGAGGAGGGGCGTGGGAGCCACGGCTCCCACGCCCCTCTTCGCGGTGTGTCCCGCCCGGCGGGACTACGCCACTACTTCTCGCTCTGCTTGCGCCAGCGGATGCCCGCCTCGATGAAGCCGTCGATCTCGCCGTTGAAGACCGCTTCCGGGTTGCCCATCTCGAACTCCGTACGCAGGTCCTTGACCATCTGGTACGGGTGCAGGACGTACGAACGCATCTGGTTGCCCCAGGAGTTGCCGCCGTCGCCCTTGAGCGCGTTCATCTTCGCCTGCTCCTCCTGGCGGCGGCGTTCGAGGAGCTTCGCCTGGAGGACGTTCATCGCGGACGCCTTGTTCTGGATCTGCGAGCGCTCGTTCTGGCAGGAGACGACGATGCCGGTCGCCAGGTGGGTCAGGCGCACTGCGGAGTCCGTGGTGTTGACGCCCTGGCCGCCGGGGCCCGAGGAGCGGTACACGTCGACGCGCAGTTCGGACTCGTCGATCTCGATGTGGTCGGTCTGCTCGACCACGGGCAGCACCTCGACGCCCGCGAAGGACGTCTGGCGGCGGCCCTGGTTGTCGAACGGGGAGATCCGGACGAGCCGGTGCGTGCCCTGCTCGACGGAGAGCGTGCCGTAGGCGTACGGGACCTCGACGGCGAAGGTGGTCGACTTGATGCCGGCCTCTTCGGCGTACGCCGTCTCGTAGACCTCGGTCTTGTAGTTGTGCCGCTCGGCCCAGCGGAGGTACATGCGCTGGAGCTTCTCGGCGAAGTCGGCGGCGTCGACGCCACCGGCCTCGGCGCGGATGGTGACCAGGGCCTCGCGCGCGTCGTACTCGCCGGAGAGGAGCGTGCGGACCTCCATCTCGTCCAGCGCCTTGCGGACGGACTCCAGCTCGTTCTCGGCCTCCGCGAGGGCATCGGCGTCGCCCTCGTCCTCGGCGAGCTCGAAGAGCACTTCGAGGTCGTCGATCCGGCCGCGCAGGGTCTCGGTCTTGCGGACCTCGGCCTGGAGGTGGGAAAGCTTGCTGGTGATCTTCTGCGCCGCCTCCGGGTCGTCCCACAGGGACGGAGCGGCAGCCTGCTCCTCGAGCACGGCGATGTCACCCCTCAGCGCATCCAGGTCCAGGACGGCCTCGATCGACCCCATGGTCGAGGAGAGGGACTTCAGCTCTTCGGAAATATCGACGACTGCCACGGGTCCAGCGTAACGGCTGTCGGCGCGGGCGTTCCTCGGACGGCATGATCACGACCGCACACGGGAGGTGAGCACAGCTCCCGGACCCCGTCGAACGGGGCCCGGGAGGGGCGTGGCGGCCGGGGAACCCTGGCAGGGCCTAGCCGCCCGGGAGGGTGTCCGGGACCAGGACCGAAGGCTCGACGGCGGCGGCAGCCGCGCCATATCCGTTTCGGGTGAGGTTCACGTGATCACCAGCGTCGAAGTCGGCCGGTGCCGCGCCATTGCCGAGGAGCAGCGGGGGCGGATCCAGCGTGCTCGTGGCATCCGGCACCGCGAGCGCAGCCTCCATGTCCACGGTGTCGACGTAAGGGGCGGTGAAGTCCTGCTGCTCCGAAATCCAGCCGTTGACGTTCACGCGGTTGGCGTCCGCGGCTGTCGTGCACGGGGCGTACCCGACGCAGGGAGTCAGCGTGGCGAACACGGTCTTGATCCCCCGCGCCCTGAGCATGTCCCGCAACGTCGTGTAGGCGCTCGTGACCGTTGCGTCGTCGGCTCCGCCCGCGATGTCTTGAATGCCCTGCACGATGACCACGGTCTTGAGGCCCGGAATGGCCAGCACATCTCGATCGATGCGGGAGAAAAGGGAGGCACCTCCTTGGTTCCGGTCCAAAGCCAGCCGATTGTCTTTGATCGGTGTCCCGACGACGCCGATTCCCGCGGTGGTGGAGTTCCGTTGCAGGCGATCCCAGATCCACTCGGCGAAGCGGGGCATCACACCCTTTGCCTCGGATCCAGCAGTGCCCGGGGCCACCAGGCCGTCTCCGACCACCGCCACAGTGGGCTGCCCGTCGGGGGCGAGAACATCCATACCTGTGACCACGTTGGTGAACTGGCCGACGATGGCATCGTCCCCGGTGAAGACTCCAGCGTCTGTATCGGCGGTGTGGTCCCCGGATCCCACGGGGGCGACGTAGATGAGGCTGTAACTCGATGCCCAGCTGTGCTGGGGGAGATAGGTGACCGCGTTCGCCAGGTGGAAGCTGAGCAGCACACTCTTCCTGACGGCGATCGGGGTAGTGATCACGTCAGTGACGGCCGTGCCGCCCACCGGGACGGTGATGCCTCGCTTCCCGCCCTCGAAGGTCAGGTCGACCGGCGGGCCGTCGGGCTTCGCCCCGTTGCCCGACGTCTGCAGCGCGAACGTCACGTGGTCGATGACCAGAGGGCTGACGCCCCGCTCGTTGGAGAGCCGGAATCGCGCACCGGTTCCGGCGGCCGTCGGGTAGATGAGCGTCCGGATCGTCTGATCCCGGTAGTCCACTCCGTTGTTGTAGTTGTAGCTCCCCTCCACCGGCGCGCTCCACGCCCCCTTCCACGCCGCTCCGGCCGCCGCCCCCGCCGGTGCGGCTGCCGTGTCGCGTACCGCCATCGCGAAGATGTGGAGCCCGGGGATGCCCGTGACCGCCTTGTCGCTGATGTCGGGCAGCGTCACCGAGTCGACCGTCGATCCGTGCCGCAGCGGGATCGCGAAGGTGTAGATCCTCAGCGGCGAGGACGTCTGCGCGCCTGCCTTGTTGGTGTGCGGCAGCGTGACGGTCGCCAGGCCGTTGGGCCCGGTCGACCAGTCCGGCGCCGACAGGAAGTACGGCTCCGCAGCGGTCTCCCCCGTGTAGTTCACGGCTCCGGTCGCCGCCTCGCAGTCCGTCGGTGTGCCGTTCGCGAGGCTGCAGTTCGTGCCGGCGACGGGGGTGCCGTCCTGGATCACCGGGCTGCTCGTGTCTGCGGCGTTGCGGTCGGCCGCGGTGCGGGCGCCGGTCGACGTGGCCAGGAAGACGAGCGCGTCACCGGCCGCTCCGTCCAGCCGGATCGTCTGGTTCGCGGCCAGGACGTTGTCGGCCGCACCTGCCCCGAAGGCGGGGAGTGTGAAGTCCGCCCCGTTCACCGTGATCTTCTCGCCCGGCTTCCACCCCGCGGCTGCGAGATCCTGAGCCGAGAAGCTCTGCCCGAGCCCGTCCGCGTTGGCCGCTCCCGGATTGGTGTCGGCGGAGATCGCGGTGTTGTTGAAGGCGTCCTTCAGCGTCGCGTACGTGCGGGGCGCGTGCCCTTGGGCGATGAACTCGTAGGCGGCCATCTCCGAGGCGTTGCCCGCCGCGTCCAGCGCGTAAGCCCACAGGATGTGCGTGCCGGGGGCGGACGGGGTGACGGCGTAGGACGCGCTGTTGTTGACGGCCGTCTTGACCTGGGAGGCGGGCGGGTTGCTCGTCGGCGGCTTCACGTCGAGGCCGAACACGAACTTGGACGCCGTGTTGTTCGTCGACCCCGGCGCCACGCTCGCCGTGAACGTGCCCGCCGTCCCGGCCGCCGCGCCCGGGGTCTCCTCCGGGAAGAGGCCGCCGTCCGATTTGATCACCGGCATCACCGGGGCCCGCTGGTCCACCGTGAAGTGGCAGACCGAGCTGTTGGACCTGGTGTCCTTGCCATCGGTCGTGGAGACCTGCCAGTCGACGGTGCTGCCGTCCTTGAGGCCGGTGATGAAGGAAGCGGGTAGCCTGACCGGTGCCTTCTGGCCGCTGGACACGTTCGCCGACGTCAGGGTCTTCTTGGTGCTGGTCCCGTCCACCCAGTACGAGTACGTGGCCGCGAGGGCGTCCTTGTCCGCGTCGCTCACCGTCGAGGTGAGAGCGGGCGGCGTCGTCGCGACGGTCTTGCCGATCAAGGGGTACGGGGCGGTGACGTCACAGCCGTAGGACGAGGAGTTGACCGTGGCCGCCAGGGCGCTGGGGGTGTTCGGCACATGGTTGTACGTGATGGTCATCGACGGGTTGGCCGCGAACCGCTTGAACAGAACACGGTCGGACTCGCTGTTGTTCAGCAGGGCGAACGTCCAGCTGCCCTGCTTCGCCGCAGCCGCCTTGGCGATCGTGGAGGTGACCGAGTAGCCCTTGGACGGATGGCTGGAGCAGGCGGGGCCGAAGGTCTGCGATCCCAGATTGCTGATCAGGCCCGGACGGCTGTTCCACGTCGTGCTGCCGCTGAACGCGTGGGCCGAGCGGAGGGAGACGCCGGAGGATTCGGCGCAGCTGGACGAGCTGGTCTCCATCACGTTGACCACCGCCGAAACCACGTGGGTGCCCCACACGCTGGACGGGATGGCCAGCTGGAAGTACGAGCGCTCGATGCCGACACAGCCCGACCACCCGTTGTAGCCCACGCCGGGGTCGCCGTACTGCGTGGAGTCGTAGTTCTTGGCCGTGGGGCAGCCCGACTGGACCTCGATGAAGTGCTGCCGCGCGCCTGAGGCGGTGTGCGGGTTCCACGAGGGGTCGATGTAGAGCGGGTAGTGCGTGTCTGCGGCCGTCAGCAGCGCCGGGTCCGGCGTGAGGGTGATCGCACCGGATCCGGCCTGCGCGTCCACGGACGCGGTGTGCGCGGTGCCTGCCGACGGGGCGGCGAGCAGGGAACGAGCTCCGGAGACCGCCGCCGCCATGGGGCTGACCGTCCCGGCGGAGTCCCACATCCTCGGCTGGGGCGCGCTGAACACCAGGGTGCCGTCGGGCGCCTTCGCCTGGAAGTTGTCGTGGCCGTCGTCGGAGAGGCTGACCCCCTTCGTGCGGCTGGTCATCCTGAGCCGGGAGAGCGCCGGGTCGGCAGCGGCGGCGGCCGTCTTCACGACGAGCACCTGTGTGAAGCCGCCACGGTCGTTCGCCGTGAGCGTGAGGTCGACGTCGGGCAGGACACCGGGGTACGTGATCCCCGAACCGGAGGCCGTCGGCGCCGGGAGGGGCGCGGGCCAGGACAGGGCGAGTTCGGCCTTTCCGTTCCTCATCGTGACGAGCGGTCCCGATCCGCCCCCGGAGAAGTCGATGTCTCCTGGAACGGCGCGCGGAGCGTACGTCCCGTCGTTCTGCCGGGCCAGCGTGCTGTCGACCGGCACCCAGGCGCCGCTCCTGCGCACCCGTTGCGGAGTGACGGCGGTCGTCCAGCTGACGGTGCCGCCAGGGTTGGCGGTGGCGGTGTCCGTCTCGGTGGTCAGGGCGTCGACCTGTACCGGCTCCCCGGTGCGGTCCGCCTCACGTTGCGCGGTGCCGAGCGCCCGCTCCTGCGCGGCGTCGAGCCCGGAATCCGCGTCGTCCCGCATGTGACCCAAGGGCCCTTCGGGCTTTGGTGACTTGGGTTCGGGTGCAGGCGTGCCGGGCGAGGGGTGCTGGGTCGCGGGCAGGGCCTCGTTCACCCCCGGCTGCCCGCCGGGCGAGTCCGAAGCGACCGCGGTTCGGGAGCCGACGGCGTGCGCCACTCCTGGTGACAGTGCGGCGATCAGCGCGGCGCACATCAACGTCGCGGTTCGGCTTCTTCGGGCGGAAGGACGACTGCCCCACATGCGAGGCCCCCCTGGGCATGTCGGCGAATTCAAGCTCGGCCCGGCGGACCCTAACCATTTCACAATGAAATGAGCAAGTGAATATTCCGTAAAGACCAACCGTTATTCCATGCACTGCCCCTCTTCGGTGGATATCTCCCCCGACACCCCTCCGTCGCATCTCGACTACAGCGAGCACAAGGGCAAACCGAGCAAAAATTTGTCAATACCTACTATTCCACCACCACGCTTTGCCATTTCTTTGGCATTCCTTTCCCTCGCGCATGGGGGGCGCCATTTTCACGCTGCTAAATTCCGCAGGCCATCATTGGGACCTGGGGGGATTCATGACGGGGCAGTCGAAAGCCGGACGGTTTTTCCGCCGGCAGGGCCGAAGTACGAGAATCGCGACCGTCACCACGCTCGCCTCGGCGTTGCTCCTGGTCGTATCGGTCGCCGATCCGGCGAACGCCCTCTCCCTTTCCGGTGACAGCAAACGGAACTTCGCCGTACAACCGGAGAAGGCCGACTCCGTACCGGTGAAACCGGTCCCCACCCGTACGGTTTCACGCCCCCGTACTCCTTCGTGGAAACCGGGAAGCGCCAAGCGGACGTGGCCGCGGGCCGGTTCGGCAGAGATCAAGGTCGGCGGGGCCGCCACGGCGCCGAAGGCCGGCGCCCTTCCCGTGCGCATCGCTCCGGCCCACGACAGGTCCGCGCGCCCCACCACCCCGGTCCGGGTCGCCCTCGCCCCCCGCTCGGCCGCCACCGAGGCAGGCGTCACCGGCCTCGTCGGCTCCGTGCGCACCACCGGCGCAGGCCCCCGCTCCGGCGTGCGGGTCACCCTGGACTACCGGGAGTTCGCCGATGCCTACGGGGGCGACTGGTCCTCCAGGCTGCGCCTCGTGCAGCTCCCGGCGTGTGCGCTCACCACGCCGGACAAGGCCTCCTGCCGGGTCCGGACACCGTTGCTCTCGACGAACGACGCGAAGACGGGACAGCTCTCCGCCGATGTGACGCTCCCGGCCGGTTCCGCGAAGGCGGCAGGCGCGCCCGTCGTGTTCGCCGCCACGGCGGCCGCTGCCGGCGGGGGCGGCAGTTACGCCGCCTCCTCCCTCTCCCCCTCAGGCCAGTGGAACGCGGGCGGCGCGACCGGAGGCTTCTCCTGGTCGTACCCGCTCGGTCTCCCGGACGTGCCCGGCGGATTCAAGCCGAGCGTCTCGCTCGACTACGGCTCCCAGAGCGTGGACGGACGCACTTCCTCGACCAACGCCCAGGCCTCGTGGATCGGTGACGGGTGGGACTACTCGCCCGGCTTCATCGAGCGGTCGTACGCCTCCTGCTCCGACGACACGGCGGGCGGCAGCCCCAAGACGTCCGACCAGTGCTGGTCGGACGACAAGGACACGCTGACCCTGTCGCTCAACGGCGCGTCCAACACCCTGGTCTACGACAGCACCGCCAAGACGTGGCGCCCGCAGAGCGACGACGCCGAGCAGGTCTCCGTCCGCACCGACACGGTCAACGGCGACAACGACCACGAGTACTGGGTCGTGACGACGGCCGACGGCAATGAGTACTACTTCGGCCGGAACCAGCTTCCCGGCTGGAGCAGCGGCAAGGCCGTCACCAACTCCGTCTGGACGACGCCGGTCTTCGGCAACGACGCGGGCGAGCCCTGCCACGCCTCGACGTTCGCCGCCTCCTCCTGCCAGCAGGCGTACCGCTGGAACCTCGACTACGTCCTGGACAGCCACGCCAACGCGATGAGCTACTGGTACACGCCCGAGACCGGCTACTACGGCGTGAACAACGCGACGACGCCGACCGCCTACACCCGCGCCGGCGTCCTGTCGAAGATCCAGTACGGGCAGCGCAAGGACAAGGTGTACGACGCCGCCGCACCCGCCGCCGGGCAGGTCTTCTTCGACACCTCGGAACGTTGCCTGGCCACCACCGAGTTCGACTGCGCGACGTCCAAGCGCACCACAGCGAACAGCGCGCACTGGCCCGATGTGCCGCTCGACCAGAACTGCGCGTCCACCGGCTCGTGCGCCAACCACGGCCCCTCCTTCTGGACGACGAAGCGGCTGACCGGCATCCGTACCCAGGCCCTGGTCGGGACCGCGTACCAGGACATCGACGCCTGGACGCTCGCCCACACCTTCCCGGCCACCGGCGACACCACGACGCCGTCGCTGTGGCTCTCCTCCATCACCCGGACCGGCAAGGTGGGAGGCAGCGCGTCGCTTCCGGCCGTGACCTTCGACGGCCAGGCGATGTCCAACCGGGTCGACGGACTCGACGGATACCAGCCGATCACCCGCCGCCGCATGTCGGTGATCACGACCGAGTCCGGCAAGGTCATCCAGGTCAACTACCTGGCGGCCCAGTGCCACCGCAAGGGCACGGTCGTCATGCCGGACAGCCCGCAGACCAACACGATGCGCTGCTACCCGTCGTACTGGACGCCACCGGGGCAGACCGCGCCCCAGCTGGACTGGTTCAACAAGTACGTCGTCAACACGGTCACCGAGCAGGACCCGACCGGCGGCGGCCTCCCGGTGCAGACCTCGTACACGTACGCGGGCAAGGCGTACTGGCACTTCAACGACGACTCGCTCGCCCAGGCCAAGTACCGGACGTACAACCAGTGGCGGGGCTTCGGCACCGTCGAGGTGCGTACCGGCACCGCGCCCGAGAAGATCACGCTGTCCCGCGCCACGTACTTCCGGGGCACCGGCGACAAGCTGACCAACTCGGTCGGGGACATCACGGTCACCGACGCCGACGCGCTGGCCGGCCAGGTCTTCGAGACGCGGAGCTACCAGGGTGACGGCGGGGCGCAGCTCGCCTCCACGACCACTGAGCCGTGGCTCGGTCCGGTCACCGCGACCCAGTCGCGGACCAAGGTCGGACTGGACCCGCTGCTGGCCCGCCCCCTCAACACCCGCCGGGTCCGGACGACAACGACCAAGGCGGACGGCACGGCTCGCACCACGGAGTCGGTCACCGAGTTCGACGACGCGACGGGCCTGCCCAAGTGGGTCGACGACAAGGGCGACCTGTCCACCACGGACGACGACACCTGCGCCACCAGCTGGTACGCCAAGGACGCGTCCGGTGCCGTGCTGCCGATGCCCCGCCGCATGCGCACGGTGGCGGTGGGATGCGGCGTTACGCCGAAGTTCCCCGCCGACCTGATCAGTGACGACCTGACCTTCTTCGACGGGCACACGGACAACCTTGCCGTTCCGGGCACCGGTGACGTGACGATGGTGCAGAAGGCCGATTCGGTCTCCGCCGACGGCACCGCGCACTACGTCACGGTCCTGCGGAACAGCTTCGACAGCTACGGGCGCGAACTCACCGACGAGGACGCCCTCTCCCACGTCACGAGCACCTCGTACACGGCCGCCACCGCGACCGCGCCCGCGAGCATCAAGGTCACCCAGCCGAAGGTCACCGGCCAGACCGCGGGCTTCGCCACCACGACGACCTCGGATCCGCGCGGCATGCCGCTGAAGACGACGGACGCCGCCGGCTATTCGACGACGAGCTCGTACGACCCGCTCGGCCGCCTCAGCGCAGTCTGGAACCCGGGCTTCCCCACCACCAACGGCGCGAACACCACGTACGCCTACAACCTGTCGCGGACCGTCCCGTCGACCGTCACCACACGGACCCTGAACGACGACGGTGGCTACCGCACCTCGGTCACCCTGTACGACGCCCTGCTCCGCGAGCGCGAGACGCAGGCGGAGACGGCCGACGGCGGGCGCGTCGTCGTCGACACCGTGTACGACTCGCACGGCTGGCCGGTGAAGTCGGCCGGTCCGTACTACAACACCGGTACGCCGAACGGCACGCTCGTCTACGCCCCCGACAACCAGGTGCCGACGCAGACCGGCACGTTCTACGACGGCGGCGGGCGGGTCACCGACGCGGTGGCGTACACCCGGGCGACCGAGACCTGGCGGACCAGGACGGTGTACGCCGGTGTGGACCGTACGGACGTCGTGCCGCCCGACGGCGCGACCCCGACGAGCACCATCACGGATGCCCGGGGCAACACGACCCAGCTGATCCGCTACCACGGCAGCACCGCGTCGGGCGCCGCCGACACCGTTTCGTACGGCTACGACGCCGAGGGCCGGCAGATCCGTCAGGACGACGGCCAGGGACACATCTGGACCAGCACCTACGACCTGCTGGGGCGCAAGACCGACCAGGTCGACCCGGACACCGGGGCCTCGCACTCCGAGTTCGACGCCGCCGGCCGTGTGACCTCCTCGACCGACGCCCGCAAGAGGACCCTCTCCTACTCCTACGACGAACTCGGCCGGCAGACCGCCAAGTACGACACCACCGGCGGCGTGGAGAAGTCGGATGCCAACAAGCTGGCGTCGTGGGCCTACGACTCGCTGAAGAAGGGGCTGCCGACCTCGTCGACCAGCTACTCCGGCGGTTCCGCGTACGTCAGCAAGGTGCTGGGCTACGACTCGCACGGCTGGCCACAGGCGTCCGCGCTGGTCATCCCTGCCGCTGAGGGCAAGCTCCAGGGCACGTACCTCACGCAGAACCAGTACAACCCGACGGGCACCCTGCACTCGTACACGGACACCGCGGCGGGGTACCTGCCGCAGGAGACCTTCACCTACGACTACGACAAGTTCGGCCGCCAGAAGAGCGTCGGCTCCGGGGCACTGCTCGCGGGGCTCACGTACACGCAGTTCGACGAGCCGCAGCAGTTCACGTACGGCACGTCCGGCAACTTCGCGCAGCAGACCCTCGTGTACGAGGAGCAGACGCACCGCCTGAAGTCGTCCTTCACGGTCACCGCGTCGGGCGCGAAGGTCGCCGACCGCACCTCGTACGCGTACCAGCCGGCCGGCAACGTCACCAAGATCGCGGACGTGCTGGGCGACGGACAGACCGACACCCAGTGCTTCGACTACGACTGGGCGCAGCATCTGAGCGCGGCGTGGACGGCGACGGACGACTGCGCGGCCCGGCCTGCGGCCGGTGCGGCGTCGATGGTCGGCGGTCCGGCCGCGTACTGGCAGTCGTGGACGTACGACGCGACGGGCAACCGCAGAACGCAGACCGACCACGACCTGACGGGCGTCGCGACGAACGACACGGTCGCCACGTACAGCACCCCCGAAGCGGGCCAGGGCCCGGCCCACGCGCTCGCGAGCGTCGTGAAGGACACGCCGGGCGGCCCCGACACGGACACGACGACCGACTACACCTATGACGCCTCCGGCAACATCGACACCCGCACCTCGCGCGCCGGTACGGACGACTTCACGTACGACTCCGAGGGCAAGCTGACCCAGCTGGCCACCACCGGCACGGCCGATCCCACGAAGTACGTCTACGACGCCTCGGGGAACCTGCTGATCCGACGGGACGCGGGGGCGACGGTCCTGTTCACCGGGGACCAGGAGCTGACGCTCAAGACGGGTGCGGACAAGGCGGAGGGCAGCCGGTACGTCGCGCTGGGCGGGCAGCAGATCGCCGTCCACACGGCCGATGCCAAGGGTGACCGGGTCGACTACGTCGTCTCCGACCGCCAGAACACCGGCCAGTTGCAGATCGACGCGGGCACGCAGGCCGTGACGCGCCGCCAGTACAAACCGTTCGGCGAGGTCCGCACCGCGGCGGCCGACTGGCAGGGCACCAAGGGGTACGTCGGCGGTCAGCAGGACGATGCGACGGGGCTGACGAACCTGGGGGCCCGGGAGTACGACCCGGCGGTGGGCCGGTTCCTGAACCCGGACCCGCTGATCAGCGCGGGTGACCCGGAGAGCTGGAACGCGTACGCGTACGCCAACAACAGTCCCGTCACCCTGAGCGACCCGTCCGGCCTGTGCCCGGCGGACCTGTGCGGTATCGGCACACCGTACGGCGACGGCTCCGGCCGGATCATCACGGACGGGCCGGTCGATCCGGGCGGCCCCAACCGCACCACCTGCCACAAGGGCCGGTGCTCCGACGGCCTCGCGGTCGGCGACGACAACGGCGGCCGGGGCCACATCGGCAACACGACGCAGAACGTGCAGGCGGAGGCGGCCAAGGCGGCCCAGGAGGTGAAGACGGCGAACGCCGTCGCCGCAGCGGCCAAGAAACAGCGGGAGGGCCTGACCCAGAAGGTCATCAGCCTGGTCGCCGACGTCATCGGCCTCACGGACGCGGTGAACTGCTTCACCAAGGGCGACGTGATGGGCTGCGTCAACACGGCCCTGAACGCCGTGCCCTGGGGCAAGATCGCGAAGGCGATCAAGGCCGGCTGGAAGGCGTTCAAGATCTGGCGGGCCATCAAGAAGGCCGA
The DNA here is from genome assembly GCF_043202315.1 of Streptomyces sp. NPDC048211. Taxonomy (NCBI): domain Bacteria; kingdom Bacillati; phylum Actinomycetota; class Actinomycetes; order Kitasatosporales; family Streptomycetaceae; genus Streptomyces; species Streptomyces sp. NPDC048211. Next base: position 71,678 of record NZ_JBIDAD010000020.1, on the reverse strand, counting down.
CAAGCTGGTCAAGGAGGCCGAGGACCTGGTCCGGGCGGCCGAGGCCTCGGCGAAGGCGGCCAGCTCCCAGGTCAAGGCCATGGAATCGGCTGCGGCCGCCTGTACGAAGCACAGCTTCAGGGGCGATACGCACGTCCTCCTGGCGGACGGCACGACGAGACCCATCGCGGACCTGAGACCGGGCGACGAGGTCACCTCCACGGACCCGCAGACGGAGGTCACGGCTGCCGAGAAGGTCGAACGCCACATCGTCACGAAGGACGACAAGGAGTTCACAGACCTCGTCCTGACGCCTGAGCCGGCCACCTCGCACGCAGTCGGGCCGGTCGCGGCTCCCGCTACGGGCGCCGGCACCCCTCGCCCCGTCAAGCTCACGACCACGTGGCACCACCCGTTCTGGGACGCCACGCACCACCGCTGGACCGACGCCAGAAACCTGAAGCCGGGCACGGAGCTCCAGCGTCCGGGCGGGGCGACGGTGGTGGTGTCGGCGGTGCGAAATTACCGGGCGTCGGGGGTCACTTACGACCTGACAGTCGGGGTTGTGCATACGTACTATGTGCTGGCGGGCGAGACGCCGGTCCTCGTTCATAATTGTGGCAGTGCACCTGCCGAAACGGTCAAAAACCTGCCGGAGGTCACGGCCCCCAAGCCCCTTAAGCCTTCTCAGGCCGATCAGGCGTGGAGTGATTTCTTGGGGCCTGGTCCGCACACGAACATTCACCCGCGAACTGGGCAGGTGGATCCCAACCGTCTCGTGTCTTCCGATGGGCGCCGCAGCATCCGGATGGGGGATCACGAGATGAACAGCAAGCCCACGAAGTTCCACTTCCATATGGAGACGTGGGATTGGAACTCCGTCACAAACGAATGGACTGTCGGCAATACGATGCAGCGAGTTCCCTTGGGGGTGAAATGATGAGAGTGGAAGTTCTGCAAGTCCTGACCCCATCGCAAGGGATCGTGCGTTTCAAGTGCGAGTCTGGCATCGCATTTGGCCGCTGGATGGGGGCGAACCCCGCCGAAGTGGGTCAATTCGATGTTGAGATCGAAGTTCCGGAAGAGGTCGCAGATTGGACGGCGGGCCCCTCGGGTGCCACTTCCCTCTCGGAGGTCGGGGCGGACTCTGCCACCCTCATCACGGGCCAAGTTGTCAGATTCGACTATGGCGATGATTCGGTCGTGGAGATCAGAGTAGGGTCGGACGTTCTCCTGATTGAAATCCCGAACCGAAGGTCGGAGCTTCCTGTGGAGGGTTTCATTTCCTTCCGGGCCTCCGAAATTCAGCTCTACCCGTATGACCTGTAAGTGGCCCACCCGAAAGGCGTAGGTAGGAATTCCACAGGATTCACCCTGGAGGGCCCTGCGTGGGTTCTCGTGAGATTGGTGTTTGACTCTCGGTAGCTTCGGCCGGCTGGGATTCCAATATCGCCGATGAAGCCCCACCGAGCGTTTTCGGTGGGGCTTCTGGGGTTCTTGACGGCAACGGCGACGGCAACGTCAGCGGACGCTTGCCGCGGCGGGTGGGTCGTCGGGGTCGTCGTTGACAGGGCTGAGGGCGCCGTTCAGGGTATCGATGGCTTGGCGTTGGAGGCGGAGTCGGACGTGGGCGTAGACGCCGGCGGTGACGCCGATGTGGGCGTGGCCGAGGAGTTCCTTGATGACGACGAGGTCGACGCCTTGTTCCAGGAGCAGGGTGGCGGTCGAGTGTCGGAGGTCGTGGAAGCGGATCGTCCGGAGTCCTGCGCTGTGGAGGAGGCGGCGGAAGCGGCGGGTCAGGTTGCCGGGGTCGAGGGGCCTGCCCTTCGGGGTGGTGAAGATGAGTCCGTTGTCCGTCCAGCCCGTTCCGGCCGCCTGACGCTCTTCCTGCTGCTGTTCCTGGTGGATCTTGAGGGAGCTGATGCATTCGGTGGGGAGGACGATGCGGCGTTCGGAGGCCAGGGTCTTCGTGTTCAGAACGGTCAGGCCATGGCTTCGGGTGCGCTGGAGGGAGCGGTGGATGGTCGCGGTGCCGCTGTCGAGGTCGAGGTCTTCCCAGTGGAGGCCGAGGAGTTCGCCCTTGCGGAGTCCGGCGCGCAGGGCGAATTCGTACAGGGCGTGAAGCCGGTCGCTGCTGGCTGACTGGAGGAACTTCCGAGCTTCGGTGGCGGTGAGGGGCTGGAAGCGTCTGGGGCGGGGCGTGGTGGTCTTGACATTGCGGGCGACGTTGCGCGGCAGTTCGTCCTCGCGAACGGCGTGTTCCAGGGCGGACTTGAGGACCGCGTGGACGTACGTCACGGTCAGCGGAGACAGGCGCTTGTCGCAGCACTGGCCGATGGCGCAGCAGGATCGCCGGACGGAGTCCCGTTTCTGGGCGCAGCACTGGCAGGTGGTGCGGAGTCCGTCGAGGAAGGTGCGCACGTCGCGTGTGGTGAGCCGGGCAAGCTTCTTGGCGCCGAGGCCGGGATTGAGGTGGAGGCGGATGGAGGCCGCGTAGCGGGTATGGGTGTTCTCCCGCAGGTGGTGAACGGCGACGCCGTCCAGCCAGTACGCAAGATAGGCGCTCACGGTGCTGTCGGCCGCTGCGACGGGGAGGCCGCGATTGCTGGCGGCGATCTTCTCGGTGAGCTTGGTCATCGCGTCCTTGCGGGTGGTGCCGTAGACACGGACGCGCTTGCGGGTGTTGCCGGGGGCAAGGACATATCCGGCGGCTTCCCAGCGTCCGTCCTTGCGCTGGTAGACGGTCCCGTCGCCATTCGCACGGGCACGGGAGCGGCGGGAGGAGGCGGGGCGAGGTGTGGTCATCAGGCGGCGTCCTGTTCGAGGCGGGTGCGGATGAAGTCGGTGAGGGCGTGGGTGGGGATGCGGCGGGCACGGCCGAGGGTGATCGAGGCGAGTTGGCCGGTGCGGAGCAGGTCGTAGACGGCGGAGCGGCCGAGCTGGAGGCGGGTCATCACCTGGGGCACTGTGAGCAGATCCAGCAGCGGTGCCGCCTCCGCATGGGGGACGGCGAGCGGGGGCGAGGTCATCAGCAGCCCCCTTCGGCCGAGAACTGTCGTTCATGTTTCCTGCGGTGCCATACGTGGGCGGCGAGGAGGGCTGCACCGGGGCTGTAGCCCGAGCCGAGGTAGTCCCAGCGGCTGACGACGAGCGTGGTCGTCGAGTCGACGCCGGGCAGGCTGGCGTGGGCGCGGGCCTGTTCGGTGCGCCAGGTGCGGCGGGCGTCGCGCAGCGCGCCGAGGGTGGTGGAGTAGCGGCGGGATTTGGTGGAGAAGTGGCCCCGGAAGCCGAGCATGTGCGCCCACTTCCAGAGCTTGAGGCCGGTGAATTCCGGCAGCCTGCCCAGCTCCCAGCAGGTGCGGATCATCTGCCGCACATGCCGGGCGACGGCGAGCCGGGGCAGGGGACGGGCCTGCCCGGTGCCGTCACAAGCGGTGCACGGGAGCGGGGTTCCATGAGGCAGGAGGGTGGCGCCGCGTCCCTGGCAGGGGCGGCAGAATAGGGCGTGGTCGAGGGTGCCGGAGGCGTCGGCGGACTTGGTGGCGTACTTGGCCACGTAGGCGGCCACGGCCTGGTCGGTGAGTTCGGCGTCAGTGCCGAAGGCGGCGATCTCGCGCACGTCGAGCTGTGTTCCCCAGGTGAGTTCGCGCTCCCCGATCGCGTCCGACGTGAGGGCCACTCGGACACGGCGGGCTGCGGCCCGGATGGCGTCCGTGAGCACGGTGACGGTGGCAGACGGGGGCGGGGGCGTGGTGTTGCCGTCGGGGCCGTCGAGCCGGATGACGGCGTGGAAGTGGACCAGGCCGCGCTTTTGGTACTCGGCGACTTTGGCGAAGGAGATCCGCAGCACGGCGCGGGCGGCCTTCTGGGTGAGGCCGAGCCGGGCGGCGATCTCGCGGCGCAGGTAGATGGTGAAGCGGGCCCACAGAGCGGAGGCGTGGGCGTTGAACAGGACCGCACCCGCGTAGTCGTACGTCGCCGGGTTCAGCGGCGTGCCCAGTAGGGCGTCCGTGGGTCCGTGGAGCTGGTGACAGCGGCAGGGCCTGATGTCGCCACCGGGGGTGGTGGGGCGGTTGTGGACGGGGCCGAAGGAGGGTGCGGTGAGGGTGGCGAAGACGCGGGGGTGGGTGCGGACGGTGTCGGGCACGGTCTTGCCGCCGGAGAGGCCGGCGCGGATGAGGTGGTAGGTGTCGGCGGCGTAGAGGCGGGAGCAGGCCGGGCAACGGGAGGAGCGGCGGTTGCCGCACGTGGTGAGCAGGCTGCCCGTCGGCTCGTCGGAGGAGGTATAGGCACGAAGGGCTTCGCCGGTCGTGGTGTCGACGGTGGTGGTCTGTCCGGTCAGGCGGATGGGTTCGGCGCAGCCGCCGAGACGTTCGATCTGCTGCTGTGCGCGGTCGAAGTCGGGGTGGTTGACGAGGTGGAGCAGGTCCCGTACGGCGGGGCTTGCCACGTGGCGCAGGTCCAGGGTGACCATTCGGGGCGTGTCCCTTCTGTTCGGGTGGGTGGCCCCGAGCAGCAACCAGCCGAACTGGAAGGCGTGTTGGTGCTGCTCGGGGCATGGCGAACCAGGCCCAGGGCGGGCGCGGGTTCAGCGAGGGGGATGCGGCCGGTGGCGGCCGGGGCTCAGAGCTGAGCGAGTGCGGTGGTGGCCACCGGGAGGGCGATGCCCATGCGTGTGCCCAGGTGGGCGGCGGTGATCGGTGTTCCGTGCTCGGCGTGGTGGGTGTCCGCGATGCGCCGGGCCGCGTCCAGCAGGGCGGCCGGAAGGGCAGGGCCGGAAGCGGGTCGGCCCGTCGTGGTGACGGCGACCGGCGGAGCGGCGGCCGGAGCGGGCTCCAGCTCCTCGATCAGGGAGGCGGCGATCTGCGGGGCGGGCGTCGGGGGTGCCGATTCGGGTGATGGTGCGACGTCGGGCACCGGCTCGGTGGCAAGGGTGGCGGCGGTGGCCTCCAGGTGCGGGTTGGGGCGGGTGTGGGTGTGGAACTGGGCGAGGAAGGCAGGGCCGACGTGGCCCCAGCCGAGGAGCAGGAGCGGGGCGACGGTGTCCAGGCAGGCCCGTCCGTAGCGTCCGGCCAACAGCGGTTCGGCGGTGTTCAGCGCGAGGGTGAGCAGGCCGCACAGGTGCAGCAGCCGGGTGCCGGCCTTCAGCTCCGTCTTGGGGACGCCGCGCAGAGCGAGGAAGCGCAGGGCGACCAGGAGCCCGACGACGGACAGGTCGACCATGGGGGCGATCAGCGGCGCGATCGGGTGGGGGACGCCGAGCCGCAGGGCGAGGGCCCAGACGTTGCCGAAGGAGAAGACGAAGGCCAGGGCCGCGATAACCGCCATGACCACGGTCACGGTGCGCCGGGTGAACCGTTCCTCCGCCATGTCCTCAACCTCCTTCCCGGTGTGGGCTTTCGGGGCTACTTGGCGAGCGACGGCCGGGGTGCCGTGGTCCGGCCGGTCGAGGCGAGGAGGGCGTCCAGGCACAGGTCCGGATCGGCGGTCAGGTGCGAGGTGGCTTCGGCGACGCGGGCGGCGTCGGCGTCGGAGACGTAGGGGGTGCGGATGCGGGTGTAGCCGGGGCGGCCCTGCATCGCCATGACCGCGACGCCGACGTAGGCGGGGTCCTGCAAGGTGACCGGGCTGGCATCGGGCCAGTTGCGGATGTCGTCACCGAGTGCGGCCACCGCGGCTTCCACGGTCTTCTGCGCGAAGGACAGTCCGATGGGGCACACGTCGCGGATGAAGGTGGGGATGGCGTCGCCGGTGGTCTTCTGGCTGATCAGGATCACCAGGATGCCGACGCTGCGGCCCTTCTTGACCAAGTCCTCCACCAGCCGGGCGTTCTCCGCCGTCAACGCACCCATCCGTTTCGTCTCGGCGTCGCTGCCCTTGTACTCGCGGAAGTATGTGTGCGCCTCATCAATGATCAGGACCGTGAGCGGCCACTGCGGCGAAGGGCCGACGTGCCACATGTTCTTCACGCCCAGCACGTCCCGGATGGTCGCCGAGCGCCGCTTGCGCAGCTCCACCAGGCGCTTGAACAGCGCGTTCGCTTCATCGAGATCGTCTCCGCAGAACGCGAACATCCGCTTGACCAGGTCGGCGTAGTCGCCCTCCGAGGCCCGCGACACCTTCCCGTCCGCACCCGCGATCTGCACGGACGCAGACGGCGCGAAGTCACAGACGAACTTGTTGACCCCGGAGGTCTTGCCCGCACCGGGGACGCCGGCCACCGTCACCCCGGGCACGTTGGCCAGGGACACGCACACATTCGCGGCGTACTCGTCGATGCCCAGCTCCCAGCGCGTCAGGTCCACGGGCGGGAGGCCGGTGGGCCGGTGTGTCGTCGGCGTGGTCAGCGGGTCGGAGCGCACGCCCCGGATCACCACCCTGCCGGGGCCGTCCGGCAGGACGGACACCCGCGTGCACCGCCAGGCGTCGGCCAGGAACCGCGCCGACTTCTGGTACTCCTCCACCCCGACCTGCGCCAGCGTCCGGGCCCGCACTATTACCCCGAACCGGTCCGGCTTCACCTTGATCTTCGGCGTCAGCACCCGAGGCGCCGGGGCGGGGCCGTCCTTCTGCGCAGTGATCTGCGCGAGCAGGCCCGGGGTCTTGTCGGTGACCGTCAGCCCGGCCATCCGCGCGAGCCGTACCCAGCCCCAGCGCACCCGCACGGCCTGCCGCATGCTGACCCGCGTGCCCCGGTCGGCCCGCACGTAGCGACCCACCGTCACCAGCAGCCTCAGACCGACCAGGACGGCCACGGCCAGCAGCGCGTCCGGCACGCACTCCAGCACGGAGTTTCCGAAGCGGATCACTGTGCCGCCTCCACCGTCACCAGCTCCAGGCGGGCGGCGCGGTAGGCCACGCCGTCGGAGAGCTGACCGTTGAAGATCCGCGCCCACGGGGTTGCGAACAGCTCCACGGGCCGCACCAACGCGCCCGGCTTGAGCCCGGCGGCCAGGCCCGTCTCGGGGACGGTGATCTTCAGGACCTCGGCTCGACCGTCCTCCATGAGCATCACGGTCACCGTGTACAGCGACGCGCCGGTCTCCCGATCGGTGGCGACCTCTCCGGTCTTCTGGTCCTTGATCTTCAGCACCGGGTCGGTGCCCGCGATGCACACCGCCGACGGCAGCAGGGCAACACGGATTCGAGTCATGGCCATGTCATCACACCCTTTGTTCGATGGAGCCGTTCGATCGGCTCGACATGGAGCATAAGGAGATGATCGCTTAACTTGCAAGGCCGATTAGGTTGTGACTTCGATCAGGTTGGTAGGCGGTCAGGTGGTGAACCCGGGGATGTGCCTGTATCGCTACGGCTTGCTGGCGATACCGTGGGGGCATGACCCTGCCCTTGGACGAGGACTCCCGGCCGCCGTACCTCCAGGCTGCCGAGGCCCTGCGGGACGCGATTCTGAACGGTGAGTACCGTTCCGGCGAGCGCCTTCCCTCGGCCAACGTGCTGGGTGATCGGTTCGGGGTGTCCAGCTCCACCGTCCAGAACGCCCTGCGCGTGCTCAAGCAGGAAGGCTTGGTCTACTCCCAGCTCGGCCGGGGCAGCTACGTCGGCGACTCCGTCGGCGGGAGCACCGAAGAGGCCGACGGTGATCATGAGGAAGCCGCCGCCGAGGGGCCGGACTGGCCTGCCGACGTCATCTACAACGGTGATCCCCGACCGCCGTACGCTCAGGTCGCCGACATCCTCCGCCGGGAAATCCTGGAAGGCACCTACCCTCCGGGCTCCCAGCTCCCTCCCGCCCGGGAGATCCAAGAGCGGTTCAAAGTTGCCAACTCCACCGCCCAGAACGCCTATCGAAGCCTCAAGCAAGCTGGGCTGGTGTACGCGGTCAAGGGGCGCGGTGTTTTCGTGCGCCAGGAACCGGAGCCGGGCAAGCACCACGGGACGATCACGAACTACCTGCTGCGCGATGAGATCGCCCGCGAGGCGCGTGCTGCCGCCACCGAGTTCGCCGACCTCAGCGACGAGGAGCTGCTGGCGCGGGAAGCAGAGCTGGACCGGCGATGGGACGTGGTTCGGGAGGAGCATCAGCGGCTTTACGGCGAGCGCCGGAAGGTCAAGCGGGAGAAGAGCCGACGCGGCCTGTTCCTGCCACCCCTCCATGACGACGACGCCGAGCCGGACATGTCGCCGAGCGAGAAGCTGAACACCGCGCTGGCCGAATCGAAGAAGCGCCGGCAACAGCGGCCCTGACCATCGCCCGGGCAGCTTGACCAGCGGGTGAGCTGTTCAGAGTTTCTTTACTTGATCAAGGCGGTCCGCTGGCGCGGCCCGCGCGCGCTCCGGCCCTGCGGGGCCGCCGCCCGCTCCTGTCTCCGCCCCGCTGGCGACGGCCCCGCCGGTCCGGGCGCGCAACAGCCAGCACAGCGAACCACCTGGGGCGCTGCCCCAGACCCCGGCCCTCTCTCTGAGGGGCAGGGGGCCGAATGTCGGGTGCGGCTTCGTCGTGGTGTGTGGTCGGTGGCGCGGGTGGGGTCCCTCGTCGCCCGGTCACCGGAGGCGTACCAGGAACCCCCGGGGGCCGCCAAGGCCGAGCGCACGCGTCACGAGGTGAGCCTTGGCGGCCCCCGGGGAACCCTGGCACGGCGAAGCTGCCCGACCGACGAGGGACCCCGGCCGCTCAGGCCCGGATGCTGCCGGGGCCCGGCAGGACGACGGTGCATGCCGCGTCGGGGTGGGTGATCGCTCCGGGGTGGGTATCTGCCCGATAGCCACCGATTGTTGCGCCCGTCCGGCGTACCGTGGCGCTGGAGGTGGTGAAGCGATGACTACGGAACTGGCCGACAACGTCCGAAAGTACCGACGCCGATCCGGGCTGAGCCAGGAGGAATTGGCCCACACCGCAGGCGTCTCGCCGGGCACGGTCCGCAAGGTCGAGCAGGGCGGCACCGTCCGCATGGAGACCCTGCACATCCTCGCCCGCGCCCTGGGCGTCACCACCGCGACGCTGCTGGCCCCGGACGCACCCGAGCCGGTCGGCCGCGCGGAGGACGCGAACCGGGTCAACCTGATCCAGCTCCGCGCCGCCCTCACCCCGCCGGTAGGGATCGCCGACGACCTGGCCGGCGAGCGGGCCGGGGAGGAACCCAACCTCCGTGGTTTCCGCCGGGCCGTGCAGGACGGGGCACTGCTGTACCACTCCGACAGCTACAAGAGCGTCGCCTCCCAACTCCCCGCACTCCTGCGGGACGCCAACAGCGCGGTCGCCTACTTCGACAGCGGCGAAGAGCACCGCCAGGCCGTCCTGGCCCGTGCCGAAACCCTCCAGCTGGCCGGGCGCTACCTGACCCAGGTACGCCAGTACGACCTCGCCTATACCGCTCTGTCCGGAGCTATCACCGACGCCCGTCATGCCGGAGAGCAGCTCACCGGCGCATCCGGCGTGATCGGCATGTGCTGGCTGCTCCTGCGCCAGGGACGACTGGACGAGGCCGAACAGCTCGCCGCCCGCACCGCCGACCTGATCGAGCCCAGGCTGTCCCGGGCCACCCCGGACGAATGCGCCGCCTGGGGATGGCTGGCCCTGCGCGCCGCCGCTGCCGCAGGCCGCAACAACCGCCCCCAGGAAGCCCGCCACTACCACCGCATGGCGAACACGGCAGCCGCCGCCGTCGGCAGGGAGCACACCGGATCGTTCTTCCGCCACTGGACCACCTTTGGCCCGCTGACCGTCGGCATGAAGGACGTCGAAGACGCCATGATCCTGGGTGACGCCCGCACCGTCGTCCGCAAGTCCAGCCAGGACGCCATGTCCCCCAAGGCGTGGAAGAACACCGGACGCCCCAGCGACGACAACTGGAATCGCCACCGCATGGACGTCGCCCGCGCCCAAGCCCGCACCGGTGACCTCACCGCCGCGATGGACGAGCTGGCGGGAGTCCGCCGTGCCTCGCCGGAATGGCTGCGGCATCAGCGGATGGCCGCCGAGACCATGCAGGAGATCCTGAAGAAGCGCAAGCGCACCCTCACCGCGGAGATGCGCGAGATGACCGCATACCTGGGCGTCGTCGGATAGCTGCCACGCAGCGTGGCACTTCGCGCTCGATCATCCCCCAACTGCCCTGCTGTGCACCTGGGATGACGACTGGTCACGCACGTACGGTCACCGTTGTCCCAATCAGCGAACCCGGTCGGGGGTGCACGGTGAGCCAGCCCAGGAGTGACGCGGACCGCATGCGTCGCAGGGAGTTGTACGACGCGTCCTCGGGGATTGCAGGCCCCCGCCTGCTCCCGTGGACCACGCCCGAGGGGAAACCCTGCTACCTCAGCACCAATGGCACGGGCTACCTCACCAGCCTCGCCGACAGCATCGAAACCGTGCAGCTCGACATGGGTGAGGAGCTGCTGACGTACGCCCGGGACATCCTCGCCCCCGGCGCGAAGACGGTCTCGGGCACCGAATACCGCTGGCTCGCCCGCCGACTGAGCGAAGCCCTCACCGACGCCCTCCGGGTTGCCGACTCCCGAGGCCGGCGCATCCCCGATCCGGACGAAGCAGCCGACGATGCCTGACCAGACAGCTACCGGCGCACCCGGCCAGAGCGGCGCGCGAGGGCGCTACCGGTTCCGCGAGTACCACGTGACCACCCGTGCCGACCCCATGGCGCTGCCCACCTACGAGGCGCTCTGCGTCACCGGCGAGGAACACAACTGCGGCTCCGAGTCCGGCACCCTCCACACCCCGGACGAACTGACCCGCTGGATCGCCCAACACTGCGCCCGAACCGGTCACCAGCACTACGAGCAGACCGTCCGCGCCATACTCCGCGCCGAGCCCGGAGCGTGGCAGTAAAGTCCCCCTGCGCCGACACCGCGCCAGCGACAGCACCACCGTGCGCCCAACGCTCCTGACGGCAGTAGCGACGGCAACAACCACGGATTCCCCCGCACAACCACGGACACCAGCGGAGCCCGAAACCGCCGCTGATCTGCGAATACGCAGATAGAGAGGGGTCGCGTAGCACACGTACTATGTGCTGGCGGGGGCTACACCGGTACTCGTTCATAATTGCAACACCGCAGACCCGCATTCATTGAAGCCCACCCATGAGATCGAAGGGAATGCGTCAACTAAGCGCGTCAAGGCCATGCGTGACGATATGCGCAATGGCGACTTTGATTGGGAGCAGAGCCCGATCTCGGTCGTGACGCACGAAGATGGGACAAGGTACGTCGTGGATGGCCATCACAGGCTCGCGGCTGCCCGCATGGCGAATGTCGATGCCGTGGGCATTCGAGACGTAACCGGCCAATTGAATAATGGCGGATTTCTCAGCTACAAGAATATGGACGATGTGGTCGAGTCCGCGTCGACGTTCTTGGGGAATCGACTGAACAGGAGAAAGTTGTGATCGGGCTCAGTGCGACTCTCCTTGAGGGGGCTTTGGCGCAATTCTCCGAGGCCCGAGACGTCATGAGGCGTACCTTTTCGAGGGAATCTGCACTCGAAATAGTGTCGGCCGTGCGCCGTGACGAAATTCCCCGAAAAGGTGTATGCGTCAACGGATGCGAGTATTTTGTTCATGGTGCCGGATATACGGTTGTACTGCCTTCGGGCGGGCAGGTGCATATTGACGGCGATCCGGAGGGTGACTTCTTCACCTCGTATGACATCTCCTTCTTCCTTGAGAGTTCCGGTGGCGCGCGCTATGGGAATTCTGGCGTGAGGGATGCGTGTGAGGATTTCATCGATCAGGGTATTCTTCGGAGAGTGGGCGTAGGCTACTCCCTTGTATCGCCAGAGGGCCCACCTTCTATGGAACAAGCTCCTGGCGTTTAGGTTCGCAAATCTGAACCCCCATCAGTGTGACTGATGGGGGTTCAGAGGCGCTTGACGGTAGTAGTTGACGGCAACGGCGGCGGACACCTAGGTGTCCGCCGCCGTTGCCGTACGTATGTCAGGGGTGGTCGAGGGCGCGACCGAGGGAGTCGATGGCGTCTCGCTGGAGGCGGAGTCGGACGTGGGCGTAGACGGTGGCGGTGACGCCGATGTGGGCGTGGCCGAGGAGTTCCTTGATCACGACGAGTTCGATGCCTTGCTCCAGGAGCAGGGTGGCGGTGGAGTGCCTGAGGTCGTGGAAGCAGATGCGGCGGAGGCCGACCGTGCGGAGGAGCGTGGTGAAGGCGCGGGTGAGGTTGGTCGGGTCGATCGGTCTGCCCTGCACTGTGGTGAACACGTGCGCGTCGTGCTGCCACGTGCTGCCCGCGGCCTCACGCTCGCACTCCTGCTGCTCGTGGTGGAGCTTCAGCGACTGGACGCAGCGGGCGGGAAGGGCGATGCGGCGCTCGGACGCGCGTTTTGGTGGGCAGCGTGGTGAGCCCGCCGGTGCTGGTGCGCTGGAGTGTGCGGCGGATAGCGGCGGTGCCCGCATCGAGATCGAGGTCCTCCCAGCCCAGGCCGAGGAGCTCTCCTTTGCGGAGCCCGGTGTGAAGGGCGAGTTCGAAGAGCGCATGCAGCCGGTGACCTTGCGCAGCGGTGAGGAGCTGGCGGGCTTCGTCGGCGGTGAGGGGTTCGAAGCGGCGGGGCCGTGGGGTGCCGGTGCGGACGTTACGGGCGACGTTGCGCGGGATCTCCTATTCACGGACGGCGTGTTCGAGGGCGGACTTGAGCACGGAGTGGATGTAGATCAGCGTCAGCGGCGAGAGCAGCTTGGAGCAGCACTGACCGGCGGCGCAGCAGCGGGGCTCCTCACGCCGGGCGTCGATGCCGCGAGAGCAGCACTGACAGGTGGTGCGGAGCTGGTTGAGCCAGGTGCGGACGTCCTTGGCGGTGAGCTTGGCGAGCTTCTTCTTGCCCAGTCCGGGGATGAGGTAAAGGCGGGTGACGGCGGTGTAGCGGGTGTGGGTGTTCTCGCGGAGCTGGTGGACGGCGACAGCGTCGAGCCAGTACGTCAGGTACGTGGCCAGGCCGCCCTGCGCGGAGGGGGCGGGGAGGCCGCGGTTGCTGGCGGCGATCTTCTCGGTGAGCTTGGCGAGGGCGTCCTTGCGGGTAGTGCCGTAGACGCGGATGTGCTTGTGGGTGTTGCCGGGGGCGAGGACGTATCCGGCGGCTTCCCAGCGGCTGTCCTTGCGCTGGTAGACGGTTCCGTCGCCGTTGGCGCGGACGCGGCGGGAGGGGCTGGTGTCGCGGGGCGTGGTCATCAGACGGCTTCCTGGTCGAGGCGGGTGCGGATGAAGTCGGCCAGTGCGTGGGTGGGGATGCGGCGGGCGCGGCCGAGGGTGATCGAGGCGAGTTCTCGGGTGCGGAGCAGGTCGTAGACAGCTGAGCGGCCGAGCTGGAGGCGGGCCATGACCTGGGGCACGGTCAGCAGCTCTTCCGGCGTACTCAGTCCCCGCCGGGTCGGGGCAGGTTCCTGCGCGTTCATCCGCAGCCCCCTTCGGCGATGAACCGGCGTTCCAGTTCCCGGCGGTGCCAGACGTGGGCCGCTAGGAGCGCGCCGCCGGGGCTGTAGCCCGAGCCCTGGTAAGCCCAGTGGCCGACGACGAGCGTGGTCTCCGGGTCGTGCTCGGGCAGGCCGGCGTGGGCGCGGGCCTGTTCGGTGCGCCAGGCGCGGCGGGCGTCGCGCAGCGCGCCGAGGGTGGTCGAGTAGGCGCGGGACTTGGTGGAGAAGTGGCCCCGGAAGCCGAGCATGTGCGCCCACTTCCAGAGCTTGAGGCCGGTGAATTCCGGCAGCCTGCCCAGCTCCCAGCAGGTGCGGATCATCTGCCGGACGTGGCGGGGGACGGCGAGGCGAGGCAGGGGCCGGGCTTGTCCGGTGCCGTCGCAGGCGGTGCAGGGGAGCGGGGTTCCGTGGGGCAGGAGAACGGCGCCGCGTCCCTGGCACGGGCGGCAGAACAGGGCGTGGTCAAGGGTGCCGGAGGCGTCGGCGGACTTGGTGGCGTACTTGGCCACGTAGGCGGCCACGGCCTGGTTCTTTACTTGATCAAGGGCGCCCCGCTGGCGCGGGCCGCCGCCCGCTCCTGTCTGCCGCCCCGCTGGCGACGGCCGCCGACCACTCGACGCGCAGAGCCCGGGAGCGTAGCCGGACCACCAATCGGAAGCCCCGGCCCGACCCCCTCAGCAGCAGGCTGGCCGGGCACCTGAGAGGCCGCCCGGCGGGCTCACGCCGTCCCGGACGCCCATGCTTACTGCCTGGCTGGGGCCGTGACGATGGAAACAACGGGGCTGATGCCGGTGCGGGGTTGAGCGAGACACACGTGGCGGGTGGTCGGTCGGCGAGCCCGTCGTCGTGGCTGACTTTCTGTGGCAGAGGCCAGAACCCCCACAGCCATGGGCACGGCACGTACGTGAGGCCCGTCCCTGCCGGGGCTGACGAGTGCGGGGGAGCCTCCGATCGGCTGCGCCCGGCAGGGACGGGAGTCGGGTGGGTCAGCGCAGTGCGGCGCCTGGGCGAGCGAGGCGGGTCACGTCTGGCGCCAGGTCCGCCAGGGGCGGGTGATGATCTCCCGGTAGGTGTGGTGGGACGGGTTCTGGCCGCAGTGCTGGAGTACCCAGTCCTGCGGTTCGGCGAAGCCCTCGCTTGTCGGCGAGGTCTCTCCGTCCACGGCGCACTGCATCGCGTAATCCACCGGCTCCGCGTCCGGCTCGCGGTCGGGCTGGAGCGTCCAGGTCTCGTAGCGCAGGACCGAGCGCGGGGTCACCGTCCCCACCTCCGGTTGACCACGGCCACCTTCGCGCTCAACTCCTCCGTCGGAGTCGGCGTACGTACGTCCTCGGGCGGCACGTCCCACTCCCGGCCACCGCGCGGTGGCCGAAGCTGCACGTACGTCCCCACATGCCCCATCACCACGCCCACCTTGCCGCTCCGCCGGTCGACCACCAGGACGCCGGCATCGGGCGAGACGGTGTGCCCGTCGGCATCAGGGGTGGGGGCCGTCATCGTGACCGCCCCGGCGAGGCGGCCCGCGACCGGGCGTCCAGTCGCAGGGCGGGAACACATGGGGTGGCGCTCATTCGCACGGTGACGCTCCTCGGCGGCGTTGATACGTGCCCTGGGCCTGTTGGTGCCGCAGGGTCGGCACCGATCCTCACGCCGGTCACCAGGACGAAGGAACCTCCACCAAACCCCATTACGGGACGTCCCGCGCCGTGTAGAACGTCCCTGGTGCCGTCCTGGGACGAAGGGGGAGACTCGTGCCGAACGAGAGACTACGAGCCGTCATGGCGGCGGGAGGCTGGACGTACGCCGCACTCGCTCAGCAGGTCGAGGTCGACCCCAAGTCGGTCGAGCGCTGGGTGAACCTCGGGCGTATCCCACGTCGTGCCACCGCCCTCCAGGCGGCCAAGGCCCTGGGAGAAGATGTGCACGCACTCTGGCCGGCGCTCCGCCAGGCCCGCCCCGCCCGCGCCATCAGCCCCGAACTGGTCGCGCTCTACCAGCAGCGGGCCGACATCCCCGTCTCGACGTTCACCGACCTGATGGCCCAAGCCCGGCAACGGATCGACATCCTCGTCTACGCGGCCGTCTTCCTCCACGAGGCATACCCGCGGCTGAACGAACTCCTCACCGAACGCGCCGCCGAAGGCTGCACCGTCCGCATCGCGATCGGGGACCCCGACAGCGACAACGTCCAAGCCCGCGGCCAGGAAGAGCGGTTCGGACACGGCATCGAATCCCGCTGCCGCCTCGCGCTCATGCACTACAAGCCGCTCGCCGACACCCCCGGCATCGAAGTCCGCACCCACGAAACCACGCTCTACAACTCCCTTTACCGCGCCGACGACCAGCAACTCGTCAACGCACACGTCTGGGGCGTTAACGCGTACGCCGCCCCCGTGTGGCACCTTCGCCGACACCAGGAGAGCGGCATGTTCGACACCTACGCCGACAGCTTCGACGCCGTGTGGGCGACCGCAACCCCCGTACGAGAGGAAGACTGACCGTGGCCCGCACCGAGTACTACGACGACCCCAAAGCGCCCAAGCCGAACAGTATGGTCGTCGCTGCCTCCGCCGCCGTCACCGACGACCACGGGCGCATCCTCCTCCAGCGCCGCCGCGACAACGACCTATGGGCCCTGCCGGGAGGCGGAATGGACCTCGCCGACTCCCTGCCAGGCACAGCCGTCCGCGAAGTCAAAGAGGAGACCGGCCTCGACGTAGAGATCACCGGCCTGGTCGGCACCTACACCGACCCGAAACACATCATCGCCTACACCGACGGCGAGGTCCGGCGCCAGTTCAACGTCTGCTTCACCGCCCGCATCACCGGCGGCCAACTGGCAATCTCCGACGAGTCCACCGAACTCCGGTTCGTACTGCCTGAAGAGATCGAGCAGTTGCCGATGCACCACACCCAACGACTCAGGCTCCAACACTTCCGGGAACAGCGCGAGAAGCCGTACCTGGGCTGAACCATCTGACGGCAGTAGCGACGGCAACAACCCCGCAGAACCACGGACACCCACGCACCTCACCGGACCAGCAGACCGCACTTGACCTGCGAAAAGGCAGGCCAAAGGCTTCGCCTAAGGGCTGTCCCGCATCTCTGTGTGGCCATGCCTGGGGGGCGCCATCGTTGTGGTGAACCGGGGGCGGGAGGATCGGAACATCCTGTCCACTCACTCGTCTATGAGGTAGTCGTGATCGACGAAGCACACGCTCTGGAGCTCTTCCGGTTCGCTGATCGCGTGCAGAGCGTGACCGTCAGGGTCGCGTGTGACGTACCGATGGTGATGGGAGAAGAGCGGTACTACGCGGCCGAGATCGTGTTGGAGAGCGACTTCGTCAACGGCACTGTCGGACTGCACGTTTCAGACGGGGATCTGGATGAATGGGGTCGGTGCCTCGATGCCCTTGAGGCCCAGGAGGGGGCCGAGTGGCCGCCCGGCGGTCGCAGTGCGTGGCTGGCGGTGGTTCCCGAGGACCCGGTGGAAGTGACTGTGCACGACTCGCCGTCGACACAGATCGCAGTGCAGGTGCCCGTGGACGTGGCGTCTGGGTGGCTGGAGGAGAACCGTCTGCGGCTTGAGCACGTACGCAAAGCGGTCACGCAAATGTAGACCTGATGACCTGCCGCGATGAAATGATCTTGCAGTGTCTGGTGTAATCACGGCGTCGGAGCCATCCTGGATAGCCCCGTTTACCGGGTTGAGCCCGCGTTCCTTCAGCAAGCTGGTGACCGCGCTGCGCCGCGAAGGTGCAGATCCGGTCCGCAAGGACCGCCCGTGGTCCCTTCCGCTGGAGGACCGGGTGCTGCTCGTGGCGACGTACTGGCGGACGAACTTGACGATGCGCCAGCTCGCTCCATTGTTTGGCATCTCGAAGTCCGCGGCCGACCGCATCATCGACCGCCTCGGCCCGGCGCTTGCACTCCGGCCACGCAAGCGGTTCCGCAAGGACGCCGTGCTCATCGTGGACGGCACCCTGGTGCCCACCCGCGATCACACCATCGCGGAGCAGTCCAAGAACTACCGGTACTCCACCAACCACCAGGTCGTCATCGACGCCGACACCCGGCTCGTCGTGGTGGTCGGCCGGCCGCTGCCCGGCAACCGCAACGACTGCAAGGCATGGGAGGAGTCCGGCGCGAAGGCCGCCGTCGGTCAGACCATGACCATCGCCGATGGCGGCTATCCGGGCACCGGGCTCGTGATGCCCCACCGACGCCGCAAAGGCGAAGAACTGCCTGGCTGGAAACAGGCCCACAACAAGTCCCACAAACAGGTCCGCGCCCGCGTCGAGCACGTCTTCGCCCGCATGAAGACCTGGAAGATCCTCCGCGACTGCCGCCTCAAAGGCGACGGCGTCCACCAGGCCATGCTCGGCATCGCCCGCCTCCACAACCTCAACCTCGCCGGATAGGCGAGCGGCCGGGCCGGCGCCGACCACGTCCACACTCAGTCAGAGATCATTTGCGGGACAAGCTTTAGCACACGCACTATGTGCTCGCAGGCGCCACCCCCGTCCTCGTCCACAATTGCGGCCCTGATGCCGAAGTAACTAGTACGGCAGGGGAAGCGACCTTCTATCTGAATGCAGGAACGGACCCCAAGCACGCCTCAATCGAGGTATTTCACGGAGGCCGATCTATCCATACCGAACATTGGGGCCACGCACGGCACAGATGCGTTCGCGAGAGAATACGTGGGCCCGCTCTCCGAGACGGCTTTCAAGATCCGCATCCCGCTGCCAGATGCCCGCAGTGCCATGCTGCATCAAATGAAGACGGAGGGCCAGGTATTCGGCGCCTACGACTTCGACACGCGCAGCTGCGCTACTTACTGCGCGGATGTTTTGCGTGCAGGAGGGATCGAGGGAATCCCAGCAGATACGTAATTGGCTACGCTATGGCTCTGAAGGCGACACTGAGCCTGAAATTTCGACGAGCGCTACTCGATATTGACTCAACAGGGGTGGAATTCTAGTGACCGAATCTGACCCTTGGAGCTGGCTAGAGAGAATGCCTTCCCCCTGGTCGGCGCCGGAGAGTGTGAGAAAGCCAACGGCATCCGCTCTCACGAACATTGTCATCGCGATGCTTTCGAGCGAAATGCTAGGCAATGATTTGATTGAGATTGTCGGTGAACTGCAAGCGGAGCATGCGAGGTTCAATCGATGGATGGGCTCGTTCGCCAAGTCTTCACTTTCGCTGGAGGCGACATTTCATCGAAACGCTGCAGCCAATGATGCTGTGCGACGTGTCTACGAAGCATGGATTTCCTACTCAAGCCTGTTCGAGGAAGGTCAGCGCAAGGTCCGGGTAGCAGTATCGGAGAGGCAGGTGCTTGAGGTAGTGCTGATTGAGGCAAAGGCCAGCCTTGCCTCTCTGCAGAGTACTGTTTGACGCAACTGCCGACTCGACGCAACACAGGCACATAGCCTGGCAGTAGCGACGGCAACAACCGCGGATTCCGGCGCACAACCACGGACAACAGTGGACGCCAAAAACCCTCCCCACCTGCATAAAAGCAACTAGAGGAGGGGCTGCCAGCACACGCACTATGTGCTGGCAGGGGCTACGCCGGTCCTGGTCCACAATTGTGGAGAAGCGCGATTCAGCGTGGGTTCCGATGGTGTCGCCGAAGATCTGGCTAACCCACTTCCCGCACGCGGTGGCTACGTTAAGCCGCCGACGCTTGAGGGGGGAAGAATGAATGTTGTCGGTAACAAGATTTGGGGCAATAGTGACCCCGCAGAGCTCATTGGTACACGCACACCCGAGGCTCTCCGCGGCCTTGCCAGCCGGGGCGATGCAGAGAAGCTTCAGGACTTCTACCAGGGGGCTGTCAATGCAGGAAAGGGTGGCGCGGCTGGACGCGGGGCGCAGAACTCCAGGTCGCCCGTGAACACTGCACGAAACCGCGTGCAACTGCTGCAGGAAATCATTGACTCCTGGAGCTAGCATGGAGGCTGATCGTCCAATGATAGAAATCAAACTCGCCGCGACCGACGGGCCGGCACGAATTACGTTCGAGCCAGGCGGAACGGCATTCTCGCTCGACGCGGATGAATTCATCACGCTACGACTGGACGCGAGCCTTGCGCCCTCGATCGAAGTCAACATATGGCCGAACGGAATATCGGTCTGGCTCCCCTATCCAGGAGAATCTGACTACATCGTTCTGGACTCCAGCGGCCGTGAAGTAGCCCGCCTATGGTGATTCCATCACCAACACTCACACGGAAAGCCCTGCCAGCGGGACCGAAAGCCACGCGGCAGGGCTTTCCGGGTATTCATGACGCGCACTACCACTTTTCATTTGCCCGCACGCAGAGAGAGTGGTCACTCCTCACATAGGCGTCGGGTTTTCCATCTTCCTCCGCTCAGCCGAGCTGAGCGTTCCCGCATGAAATACAGGAAGCCCGCCGGGTCCACTTACCGTGAGACTCGGGCGTGCTCTGGGGCCGCCTGACGGCAGTAGTTGACGGCATCGCCTGGCGAATGGAGTGCTGCCCGAAGTGCCGGCTCGTCGCAGTCGCCGCGGGGCTCCCGCCGCATGATCATCAGCGCGTCAACGGCCACGCCCGAGACGCTTCGGCAGACCGGCGGTCAGGAACTCCGCGCACATCTCATCGGCCTCGCGGCGTGGAGTCCGGTCGGGCCGCCCGCTCCGCTCGCCACGCCCCTACGGCTCAGCCGGTGCCGAGTTCTTCGTGTCCTGTGGCGTCGCTCCCGCGTCGTCGCCGCTCAGGGCCATGTAGCCGCCCACCCCGACCGCCGCCACCAGGACCAGGGCCGCAGCGCCCAGCGTCAGGCGGCGCTTGCGGATGGCCGCCGACTTGTTGCGGGCCGAGCCGGGGCGGGGCTTGCCCGGGGCGCGGGGGGCGCGGGCGGTGCCGCGGGGGCCGCCGGAGAGTTCGTCGGGGGCCGGGACGCGCATGCTCGTGTGGGTGTCCCGGTTGGAGTCGGGCGACGAGCCGGGGACCAACGGGACCGCGCCGCGGCGGCGGGGTTCCTCGGCGGCCGGGGTGTACTGCTGCTCGTCGTAGGCCTGGCCGTGCGGCTCGGACTCGGATTCGTCGTCCGGTTCGTCCACGTCCAGGGGCGGTATGCCCGCCAGGTGCGGGAGCTGCTCGCGGAGACGTGCCGCGAGTTCGGAGGCGCGCAGCCGGGAGGCCGGAGCCTTGGCCAGGCACTGGACCAGCAGCTGCCAGAGCTCGTCGGGGATGCCGGGCAGCGGGACGACGGTCTCGGTGACGTGGCGGCGCAGGACGGCACCGGGGTGGCCGCCGCCGAAGGGGGTGAAGCCGGCGAGGAGCTCGTACAGGACGGTCGCCAGGGCGTAGATGTCGACGGCGGCGCGCGGCGGGAGGCCCTCGACGATCTCGGGGGCCAGGTAGTCCGGCGTGCCGATGATCTTGGTGGCCTTGGTGCGGCGCGGGGTGTCGATCAGCTTGGCGACCCCGAAGTCGGTGAGCAGCGCGGGGTGGGAGTTGCCGGGGCCGAGCGGGCCCTCCATGTCGAGCAGGATGTTCTCCGGCTTGACGTCGCGGTGGACCACCCCGGCCGCGTGCGCGGCCGCGAGGCCGTCGGCGACGTCCGCGACGATCGCGACGGCTGCCTCGGGGGCCAGCCGGCGTTCACGGTCGAGCCGGGTGCGCAGGTCCGTGCCGCGGACCAGGTCCATGACCAGGGCCAGGTCGTTGCCGTCCACCACGAGGTCGCGGACGGCGACGACGTGCGGATGGTCGAGCTTGAGCAACGCGGTGCGCTCCTGGACGAAGCGGCCCACGAGTTCCTGGTCGGACGCGAGGTCCTCGCGGAGCAGCTTGATGGCGACGGGCCCCTCGGGGCCGTCGCCGAGCCACACCGTGCCGGCGCTGCCGCGCCCCAGAATCTGGTGGGCGGTGTACCGGCTGCCGATATTCCGTGCCAAGACTGCTCCCTCAGCGGCTGGCCATGGACCGTCGCACAACAACCCCCGGTCGACAAAGTTACGCGGCGATCGGGGGGTTGCGTGCCCTGGATGGCGCCAACCTTCACTTCTGCGGGCGAATTGCCTCGGAATTGGTCCGCGGAAGTCGATATAGCTACAGAGTCCGACCGGTGTCCGGTTGCCCGGTCCTCCGGTTCGGCTCGGTTCGGTGACCGGTCAGCTGTCCGGTCCGTTGTCCGGTCGGCTGTCCGGTCAGGTTCCGCTGCCGCTACCGCCGCTGTCGCCGCCGAGCTTCGAGATCCAGCCGGTGACGGTGTCGAAGGCGTCGGTGATCGCCTGCCAGTAGCTCTGCCCCTGGCCGATCCAGTCCTTCAGCGGGGTGAGCTCCCAGATCAGCCAGCTGGCGACGACGAGCAGCACCAGCGTGAACAGGCAGCCCTTCAGGCAGCCGAGGCCCGGGATCTTCATCGGGTTGGCGCTGCGCTGCCTCGGCTCGCGGGGCGCGCGCTGGGCCGGCTGCTGCGGCTGCTGCGGCGGCGCGTACTGCTGGCGCTGCTGCTGCGGCTGGTACTGCTGCTGCTGGTGCTGGGGCTGGGGCTGGTACTGCTGCTGTTGCTGTTGCGGCTGCTGCCGGTACTGCGGCTGCTGTTGTTGCTGGGGGTACTGCTGCTGGTGACGCGGCGGCTGCTGCGGCTGCTGGCGCTGGGGGCGGCGGCGCAGCGGGTCCTGGCTCGGGTCGAGGTACTGGACCTGCGTCTGCTCGTTGCGGTCGCGGGCGGCCTGGAGCTGGGACTGCCACGGGTGCGGTCCGTCGGGCTGCGGTGTGCCCTCGGGGCGCGGCGGGACGGGCGGCATGACGGCGGTCGGGTCGGCGTGGGGCCCGCCCGGCCCGGCGTTGTGCTGCATGACGCTGGTGGCCGCGTTCGGGTCGTAGGCGTTCGGGTCGTACGAGCCCGCGTTGCTCGGCAGCACCTGCGTGGGGTCCGCCGCTCCCGGCGTCTCCGGGACCGCGGTGGGCGCCGGGTCGGGCGCGAGCAGGGCGCCCACGCCGTCGGCGGCCGCGATCTGCGCGGAGTTCGCGTGCACGCCGATACCGGCGGCGACCGTACGCAGGGCACGGGCGAGGTTCTCGGCGCTGGGCCGGCGGTCCGGGTCCTTGCTCAGGCAGCGCTCTATCACCGTCCACAGCGGGGCGGGGACGGTGCTGGGGCGGCGGGGCTCCTCGCTGAGGTGCCGGTGCAGGACCTCCAGCGCGGTGCCGCCGGCGAAGGGCGGACGGCCCGTGAGCAGCTCGTACAGCAGGATGCCGGCGCCGTAGATGTCGACGGCGGAGGTCTGCGGACGCCCTTCCGCCGACTCGGGCGCCACATAGGCCGGCGTCCCGACGAACTCGTGGGTCCGGGTCAGCCCCGGGGAGTCGGCGAGGCGGGCGATGCCGAAGTCGGTGAGCATCGGATGCATCTGGCCGTCGCGCTCGTCGAGCAGCACGTTGGCGGGCTTCAGGTCGCGGTGCACGACGCCGTCGGCATGGCTGGCGGCGAGCGCGTCCGCGATCTGCGCGGTGAGCAGCGAGGCGGCGACCGGGGTGAGCGGGCCGTTGTCGCGGAGGTAGCGGTGCAGGTCGGGGCCGTCGATCAGGTCCATGACGAGCGCGAGGAGATCGCCCTCCACGACCAGGTCGCGGGTGCGCACGATGTTCTCGTGCCGCAGCCGCAGCAGGACGGAGCGCTCGCGCAGGAACCGCATCACGACGTCCGCGTCGTTGGCGAGCTCCTCCTTGAGGACCTTGATCGCGACGGTCTCGCCGGGCTGGCCTGCCACGGCCGCCTCGGCACCTGCGGTCTCTCGCTGGCGGGCGCGCCAGACGGTGCCCGTGGCGCCGCGTCCCAGCGGCTCCTCGAGCAGGTACTTGCTGCCTACCGGCCGCACGTCATGCGCTCCCTGCTGATCGTGGTGCTTGCGGTCCCCCGGATCCGTCCCGAGTTCCGGCCCACTCTAGTGGGGCGGCCGGAGTGGACGGCCGGGTCGGGCAGGTTACCTTTTTGTCGACATTTTCCGTAATTCCCCGGAGGGGTGCGGTCTGCCCGGTGGCCTGCGCGCCGCCCCGGCGCACCGGATGCGGAGGAAGACGCTCATCCCGGGCCGATGGTTGCTGCGGAGAAGCCCGGCGGAACGGCTGCGGACCGCGGCCGGAGTCACACCGGGTGCACTCCGACCTCTTGCAACTGCCCCGGGGAACCGGCCAAGCAGGCACTTTTGGGCGCACAGCCGACCTTTCAAGATCACTTAGCGGTGACCCCCGGGCGTGTTGTCAGTGGCAGGTGCGAGGATGCCTCCAGCACGGAACTGTGGGGTCGGGAGCCCTGCGGTACGTGACGAACCTGTACCGGACGACGCGTCCGTGCCGGGTGGGGGGAATCACAGGGCGTCTCCCCTGCCGGACACCGCGCGCAGAAGGGACCGCTGACGGCGATGCAGATCCGGCTGACCGTCCTCGCGCCGCGCAGCGGCCAGACCCCCGCGCGCGCCTGCGACGTGCTGATCACCGCCCCCGCGGGGACGGCGCTGGCCACCGTGGCATCGAACCTGGCCGCGTCCGTCTCCGGGCCCGACGGGTCCCTCGGCAGCGGCGCGGTGGTGCTGTTCGCCGGGCGGGAGCGGCTCGACGCGCAGCGGTGCGCGCTCGGTGAGCCGCCCCTGGTCGACGGGGCGGTGCTCTCGCTCCAGGTCCCGGGCGAGGACGAGACACCGGACGACGCCGTCCCGGCCCAGCTGCACGTGATCGCGGGGCCGGACGCGGGCGGGGTCCACCTGCTGCACGGCGGGCAGATCCGGATCGGCCGCTCGGCCGACGCCGACGTGCCCCTCGACGACCCCGACGTGTCCCGTCTGCACTGCGCGGTGACCGTCTCCGCGGACGGCCGGGTCTCCGTCGCCGACCTCGGCTCCACCAACGGCACCTCCCTGGACGGCGCGGACGTCCGCGACCGTCCGGTCCGGCTGAACCCCGGCGCGCTGCTCCGGCTCGGCGAGTCGACGCTCCGGCTCACCTCCGGTGCGCGGACACCGACGCTGGAGACGGCGCCGGACGGCGAGGGCCACCTGCGGGTGGCCGCGGCGCCGGCCACCGCCCCCGCGCCCCCGGACCACGGCTTCGGACCGGCGTACGGCGGGCCCGAGGAGGACGACGGCCCGGACGCCGCCCATGGACACGAGCGCTCGGCCGACCCCGACGAGCGGTCCGGTGCGCGGCCGCGCTCCGCTTCCGCGCGGTCCGGCCGGCTGCCGGAGGACGGGGCGCCCCGTCGCGGCGGCATAGGCGCCTGGGCCCGCCGGCTCGCGGGCGGCAAGGGCGATCCGGTGCACGAGAGGCCGGACGACGAGGCCGGCCCCCCTGCTCCTCCGGCGACCTTCACCGCGCTGCCCACCGCCCCCGAGGGCACCTGGCCCGATCCGGCCTCCGTGCTGCTGACCGCGCTCGGCCCGGGCCCCCGGCTGTGGGAGCGCGACACCGCGCACCCGGAGGCGCTGGTGGTCAGGCTGGGCACGACCGAGCGGGCCGACCTGCCCGCCGTGCCGGTGACGGTGGGCTTGCGGGAGGCCGGTTCGCTGGGGCTCGCCGGGCCGCGGGAGCGGCTGGCCGGACTCGCCCGCTCCGCGATAGCCCAGCTGGCCGCGCTGCACTCTCCCGCCGACCTGGAGATCGTGCTGATCAGCACGGACCGGGCACGCGGCACGGACGAGCGGCGGCGTGAATGGGCCTGGCTCGGCTGGCTGCCTCATCTGCGGCCGATGCACGGCCAGGACTGCCGGCTGCTGCTGGCGTACGACCGCGAGCAGGCGGTCGCCCGGACGACGGAGCTGGTACGCCGCCTGGACGAGGGCCCGCTCGGACCCGGCTGGGCAAGCCTCGATCCCGGTACGGTCGCCGAGGCCGCCCGGCACTACGAGGGCCCGTTCACCGTGGTGATCGTCGACGGCGATCCCGGTTCCGCGGTGCTGCGCGAGAACACCGCACGGCTGGCAGCCGCGGGGGCGGCAGCGGGCATCCATCTCATCTGTCTGGCGGAGACCCCTGCCGCCACCCCCACCTCGCCGGTCGCCGCGACGTACGAGACGGCCTGCCATGCCTCGATCGCCTTTCGTGAGTGCGGAGCCGTGGCCATGCTCAGCGGCGACGTCGCGACGGCCCTGCGGCTGCTGCGCACCGCGAGCGGCCGGGCGGCCGGTCACGGCACGATCGCCGCGGTGGACGCGGTGTCGGCGCACTGGGCGGAGCGGTTCGCACGGGCGCTGGCCCCGTTGCGCGCCGAGGGTTCGACCGCGCTGCCGGGCCACCGCGCGGCAGTGGCGCTCCCGCCGTCCGCGCGCCTCCTGGACGAGCTGGGCCTGGCCCGGGCCACCCCGGCCTCGCTGATGGCCCGCTGGGCCTCGGCGGCGGACGAGCAGCCGGGGGCGACGGTCCGCGGCGCGGGCAGCTGGACAGGCGGTACGGGAGCGGCGGCCGACGACGCCCGCGGCTCGGGCCGCACCGCCCAACCCGGCGCCACGAGCGCCCGCGTGGGCGCGCAGCGCACCCCCACCGACCCGCCGCACGCCGGCGCACCACGCGACACGGACGACGACGACCGCGCCCAGAGCTCGGGCCGCACGCCGTACCCGGGCACGACGGATGACCGCGGCTCGGGCCGCACGCCGTACCCCCGCAGCGGTCCGTCCCAGGAACCCGCCGGCCCGGGCCGCACGCCGTACCCCCGCGGCAACGACACCCACGCGGGGGTACCGCGCCACGCCTCCGCCCGGGGCGACGCGTACGGCAGCGCGGGCTCCGGCCGCACCCCGTACCCCGGCAACAGGGACTCGGGCCGCACCCCGTACCCCGACTCCCCCGACTCCGGGAGCACGCCCTGCCCCGACGCCCCCGGATCGGGCCGCACGCCCTACCCCGGTGCCACCGACTCCCCGGCATCCGGCCGCACCCCTCACCCCCGCGTCGGTGCGCAGCGTTACGAAGGGGCGCCCGGGGACACCCCGAGTTCCCGCACCCTGCCGGGCTCCGACACCCGCTCCTGGGGCGGGGCCGCGGACGTGACGGGCGCCGACAGTCTGCGCACCGCCGGATCGGGGCGTTCCTCGAACCGGGTCAGCGGGCCGCGCCAGGGTGACGCGCCCCAGGTCGCCGCCCGCGGTGCCGAGTCCGTCCGGGCCCCGGCGCCCGGCGCCCGGCCCGCCACCTCCGCGTCCGCCTCCGCGAGCACCACCGCCGGGGCGGCCGGGCGGCCCGTCATGGTGCTCGGAGCCGGGCCCCGGGGCCCGGTGCGGGTGGATCTCTCCGAGGAGGGGCCGCACCTGCTCATCGAGGGGCCCGGCGGCAGCGGGCGTACCGAGCTGCTGAGGGCGGTCGCCGCCTCCCTGGCCGCCGCCGACCGGCCCGACCGGCTCGGCATCCTGCTGGTCGACGGGGCGGGCGGCGAGCGCGGCGAGAGCCTGCGCCCCTGCACCGAACTCCCGCACGCGTTCACGCACTTGGTGGCCTCCGATCCGGTCCGGATGCGGGAGTTCGCGCAGGCGCTGGGCGGCGAGGTGAAGCGGCGGGCCGAGCTCCTCGGCGGGCTCGACTTCACCGAGTGGCACAGCCGGCACGAGGTGGCGCAGCGGATGGTCGGACAGCGGCCCCCCGGCCCGTCGGAACCGCGCGGCGATGTCGAGTCCGCGATGAGCGGCACCTTGCGGCTCCGGCCCGCCACGGGGCGGGCGACGGACCCCGGCCCGTCGCCGCTGCCCAGGCTCGTCGTGCTCGTGGACGACTTCGACGCGCTGATCGCCCCGGCGCTGGGCAGTCCGGGCCGGCCTGCCGCGGGTTCGGTCGTACGGGCGCTGGAGGCGGTGGCCAGGGAAGGCGGCCGGCTCGGCATGCACCTGGTCGCCACGTCCGCCCGCCCGGACCGCACGGAAGACACCGAGCTGGCCCGCGGGGCACGGCTGCGCGTCGTGCTCGATCCGCCCGCGGTGCCGCCGTCACCGGACGAACCGGCGCCGGGGCGTGGACGGTTGGGGCACCCCGACGGCCGGGTGACACCGTTCCAGGGCGGCCGGGTGACCGGCCGTATTCCGCGCACGGCGACGCTGCGGCCCACGGTCGTACCGCTGGAGTGGGAGCGGATGGGCGATCCGCCCACCCGTCGCCCGGTCCGCGAGCTGGGCAACGGGCCGACGGACCTGGCGCTGCTGGCCAGTGCGCTGGAACGGGCGGCCCGTTCGGTGAACGCCGAGCCGCTGCCACCGCTGCCACCCGCACACTCCTGAACACCGAGCCGCCGCCACCGCTGCCACCCGCCAGGACGCCCGCCCGTTCGCGCCCAGGCCCGCCCGGGCCCACCCAGGCCCGCCCGGGCCCACCCGGACCCACCCCGGGCCCACCCGGTGGGCCCACCGGTGGGCCCGTCGTCCCCAACCGCCCATACCCGCCCTGACCTCACGTCACGAGCCCATCACGATCAACGAGTTGGGCCCTCTGGCGGTATTGCGGCGCCCGGATACCGGGCGTAGGACTGTGCGGACAGGACGACGTGATGAATGACCGGCACCATCGGACGTCCGTCCGGTGCCGGTCCGAGCACGCGCACAGGAGAGACGGGGCAAGGATGCGCACAACGGTTCGGATTCGCAGGGCCGCCTTGGTGTTCACCGCTGTCGGCGCGCTGGCCCTCACGGGCTGCAGCGACGACGGTGACGGCAAGAAGGAGTCGAAGGACGGAGGCAGCCCGTCCAAGGGAACCGGGACCACGCCGAGCGTCGTATTACCGAAACTGGACGGCGAGAAGATCTCGGTCGCCGCGGTCTGGACCGGGCCCGAGCAGGCCAACTTCGTCAAGGTCCTCAAGGAGTTCGAGAAGCGCACGGGCGCGACGGTGACCTTCGTCCCGGCGCAGGACCCGATCGTGAACTTCCTCGGTACGAAGATCGCGGGCGGCCAGCCGCCGGACGTCGCGATGATCCCGCAGGTCGGGGCCATCAAGCAGGCCGCCGAGAAGAAGTGGGCCAAGCCGGTCGGGGCCGAGGCGAAGGCGGAGCTCGCCAAGAACTACTCCCAGATCTGGCAGGACCTCGGCGCGGTCGACGGCACCCAGTACGGCGTCTACTTCAAGGCCGCCAACAAGTCCCTGATCTGGTACAACGCCAAGGCGTTCGAGAACGCGGGCGCATCGGAGCCGAAGACCTGGAAGGACTTCCTGTCGACCGCCGAGACGGTGTCCGCCTCGGGCGTCACCCCGGTCTCGGTCGGCGGCGCGGACGGCTGGACGCTCACCGACTGGTTCGAGAACATCTACCTCTCCCAGGCGGGCCCGGAGAAGTACGACCAGCTGGCCCAGCACAAGATCAAGTGGACGGATCCGTCCGTCAAGGACGCGCTGACCTCGCTGGCGCAGCTGTTCGGCAAACCCTCCCTGATCGCGGGGGGCGCCGACGGCGCGCTGCAGACGGAGTTCCCGGCCTCGGTCACCCAGACCTTCACCGGCGGTGACCAGCCCAAGGGCGCCATGGTCTTCGAGGGCGACTTCGTCGGCGTCAACATCGCGCAGACCAAGGCCAAGATCGGTACGGACGCCAAGGTCTTCCCGTTCCCCGCGGTCGGCGCCGAGTCGCCTGTCGTGACCGGTGGCGACGCGGCGGTGGCCCTGAAGGACAGCAAGGGCGCCCAGGCGCTGCTGACCTGGCTGGCCTCCACCGACGCGGCGAAGATCGCGGCCGGGCAGGGCGGGTTCATCTCGCCGAACAAGGGCCTGGACCCGGCGGCGTATCCGAACGAGGTGCAGCGCACGATGGCGAAGGCGCTGATCGCGGCCGGTGACGCCGTCCGGTTCGACATGTCCGACCAGGCTCCGCAGTCGTTCGGCGGGACGCCCGGGAAGGGTGAGTGGAAGACCCTCCAGGACTTCCTGAAGAACCCGAAGGACATCGCGGGGACCCAGGCGAAACTGGAGTCCGACGCGGCCAAGGCGTACAAGAGCTGACGCGATGACGACAGCCGCAGCGGGGGGCGCCGACGAGGCGCTCCCCGCCGACACGCAACCGCCCGGCGGGGCCTCGGTACCCGCCCCCAGGAAGCCCGTGCCCGGGGAGCCGCCCCGGCGCAAGGTGCCCAGTCGCAGGAGCGTGACCGGCACCCGCAGGGTCATCGCGGCGCTGTTCCTGCTGCCCGCGCTGGTTCTGCTCGGCGCCCTCGTGGTGTATCCGATCGTGTACTCCGTCTACCGGTCGTTCTTCGACCAGGCGGGCACCGGGTTCGCCGGGTTCGGCAACTACAAGGCGCTGTTCACGGACGACACCATCCGTACGGCCGTCAAGAACAACGCGATCTGGGTGGTCTTCGCCCCGACCGTCGCCACCGCACTCGGGCTGATCTTCGCGGTGCTGACGGAGCGGGTCCGCTGGGGCACGGCGTTCAAGCTGGTCGTCTTCATGCCGATGGCGATCTCGATGCTCGCCGCCGGCATCATCTTCCGGCTGGTGTACGACCAGGCGCCGGAGCGGGGGGTCGCCAACGCCGTATGGGTGGGTGTGCACGACACGTTCGCCGAGTCGGCGGGCTTCCCCAAGGCGCACCCGCTGCCCGTCCATCCGCTGAAGGCGGCGGGCGGAGGTTCCTTCGTGACGAAGGTGCCGGTACGGGCCGGGGAGCCGGTCCAGCTGCCGCTGGTCGGCGTGCTGCCCGCGAAGATGCCCTCCGACGCGAAGCCGGCCCGCGCTCCGCAGGCAGGCGCGGACGGGAAGATCACCGGCACCGCGTGGCTGGACTTCACCAAGGGCGGCGGGGGCAGACCCAACGTCATCGACGCCAAGGAGCTCGGGCTCAAGGGCATCAAGGTGGAGGCCGTCAAGGACGGCAAGGTGGTCGCGTCCGCCACGGCCGGCGCCGACGGGGTGTTCACCCTGCCCGCCTCCGCGGACGGCGCCGAACTCCGGCTGCCTGCCTCCAACTTCAAGGAGCCGTACAACGGCGTGGAGTGGCTCGGCCCGTCGTTCGTGACCCCCGGCATCATCGGGAGTTACGTCTGGATGTGGGCGGGCTTCGCCATGGTGCTGATCGCGGCCGGCCTGGCGGGCCTGCCGCGCGAGCTCCTGGAGGCGGCCCGGGTGGACGGGGCCAACGAGTGGCAGGTCTTCCGCCGGATCACGGTGCCGATGCTCGCCCCGGTCCTCGCGGTGGTGCTGGTGACGCTGATGATCAACGTCCTGAAGGTCTTCGACCTGGTCTTCATCATCGCGCCGGGCTCCTCGCAGGACGACGCGAACGTGCTGGCGCTCCAGCTCTACCGGTCCTCGTTCGGCACGGACGCCGATCTGGGGATCGGCAGCGCCATCGCCGTACTCCTGCTGCTGCTGGTGGTCCCGGTGATGCTCTTCAACATCAGGCGGATACGGAAGGAGGGGCGCCGATGACGACACCCTCGACCACGGCCGCCCCCGCCGGACCGGGCGACGCCCCGGCCACCGGCGCGGTGAAGGCCGGACGGCCCCTCGGCGCACGGATCGCGGCTCTGGCCGGCGGCGGTGTGATGCGGGTCGTCCTGGTCCTGGTGGCCCTGTTCTGGCTGATGCCGACCGTCGGACTGTTCCTGTCCTCGCTGCGCAGCGCGGACAGGATCGCGGCGACCGGCTGGTGGAAGATCTTCACCGTCCCCTCCGAGCTGACCTTCGACAACTACTCCCGGCTGCTGGACAATCCGACGTTCACCGACTCGCTGTTCAGCACGGTCCTGATCACCGTCCCCTCGACGCTCCTGGTCGTGGTGATCGGCTCGCTCGCCGGATACGCCTTCGCGTGGATGCAGTTCCCGGGCCGCGACTGGTGGTTCCTGGTGGTCGTGGGGCTGTTGGTGGTCCCGGTCCAGGTCGCCCTGATCCCGGTTTCCAAGCTCTTCGGCGCGGTCGGGATCTTCGAGACGACCTTCGGCGTCATCATCTTCCACACGGCCTTCGGCCTGCCGTTCGCGATCTTCCTGCTGCGCAACTTCTTCGCGGAGATCCCGCGGGAGCTGCTGGAGGCGGCGCGGCTCGACGGAGCGGGCGAGATCCGGCTCTTCACCCGGGTCGTGATGCCGCTGGGCGGACCGGCGATCGCCTCGCTCGGGATCTTCCAGTTCCTCTGGGTGTGGAACGACATGCTGGTCGCGCTGATCTTCGCGGACTCCGGCTCCCCGCCGATCACGGTGGCGCTCCAGCAGCAGGTACGGCAGTTCGGCAACAACATCGACGTGCTGGCGCCGGGCGCCTTCCTCTCGATGGTGATTCCGCTCGCGGTGTTCTTCGCCTTCCAGCGCCAGTTCGTCTCCGGCGTGATGGCGGGCGCGGTCAAGTAACCGCACCACCGCCCGGCTCACACATCAGCACGTCAACCAGGGGCAGTCCTGCGCACACCGGCAGGGCTGCCCCTTCCTGGCGTTTCGCACGGCCGGCGGGGTCCGGCGTAACCCCGTCACTCCATCGGGCGTTTACGGAGTACCCGCCCTCACCATCGGGCGCGCCTCCACGCGCTGCGCCCCGGTCCATGCTGCTCCGCACGCCGTGTCCGAGAAAGAGTCCGTATGCCCCGCCTGAGTGTCATCATCCCTGTCCGCCGCGCCCGGGGAAGTCTGCGCGAATGCCTGGAGTCGGTGCTCTCCCAGCCGTTCACGGACATCGAGGTGATCGGCGTCGACGCCGGGGCGCCGGACGGTTCGGGGCTGCTGCTCGACGAGTTCGCCGAGCGGGACAGCCGGGTGCAGGCCATCCATCTTCCGGACGGCGCGGGTCCGGACGGGTGCCGCAACGCCGGGGCGGAGCGGGCCGTCGGGGACTATCTGCTGTTCCTGGAGGCCCACTTCGTCCTCCTGCCGGACGCGCTGCGGGCCGTCGCCGACCGCATCGGGGCGGCGGGCGACCCCGATCTGCTGCTGTTCGGTCATCACAAGCGGCCGTTCCGGGGACGTCCCCGGCCCAGCAGGTCGCTGGAGCTGCTGGCCGAACTCTCCGACGGCCCACTGGCCGCGCCGGGACAGTCGGGTCTCCTCGACATCGCCCCGGTGTCCTGGAACCGGGCCGTGCGCCGCACCCTGCACGAGGGCGAGAAGCTGACCTTCGGGCCGGGACAGCACGGGGAGCGGATGTACGCCCTCCAGACGCTCGCCGCGGCCGAGTCCGTGGCCGTCCTGTCCACCCCCTGCGTCGAGCACCGCCAGCAACGCTATCTGCCGGTCCTCGACGACGAGGCGCCGGCGGGTTCGGCACCGGCCGGCCTCGTCGACGCGTACGCCGGGCTGATGGAGTTCGTCCGCGAGCGCCCCCGGCTGCTCCCCGTGCAGACGCTGCTCTTCGAACGGGCCGTCCAGGAGCTGCTGTCCGGCTACCCCGCGGTGACGCGCCGGCGCAGGCGGTACGTACGCTCCGTCGCCGCCTTCCACCGCGCGTACCGGCCCGCCGGGCACCGCTTCCCGGGTGGCGCGCGCGGGCTGCGGCCCCGGCTGATCGGCGGCGGCCGGTATGCCGTGCTCGGCGCCCTCGACACGGCGCTGGCCCTGCGCCGCGGGCTGCGGGCCGCGCCGGAGGCGGCACGGGACCGGGCCGGTCGCAGTCTGAACAAGCGCTACTACTGGTGGCAGCGCAAGCTCCCGCTGAACCGCGGGCTCGCCGTCTACGCCGCGTACTGGAACCGCGGGGTGAGCTGCAATCCGGAGGCCGTCTTCCGCAAGGCCCGGGAGCTGGCGCCGGGGGTGCGCGGGGTGTGGGTGGTCTCCAGGAACCAGGTGGACTCGGTGCCGGAGGGCATCGACTACGTGGTGCCCGGCACCCGTCGCTACTGGGCGACGATGGCCCGTGCCACGTACTTCTTCAACAACGTCAACTTCCCCGACCACGTGGTCAAGCGGCCCGGCCAGGTCCATGTGATGACGCACCACGGAACACCGCTGAAGATCATGGGTCTGGACCAGCAGGACTATCCGGCGGCTGCCCAGGGGCTGAACTTCGACCGGCTGCTCAAGCGCGTCGACCGGTGGGACTGGAGCGTCTCCGCCAATCCGCACTCCACCGAGGTGTGGGCCCGCGCCTACCCGGGCGCCGCGCGGAGCCTGGAGTCGGGATACCCGCGCAACGACGTGTTCGCGTCGGCGACGCCCGAACAGGTGGGGGAGATCCGCGAGGGCCTCGGCATCCGGCCCGGGCAGCGCGCCCTGCTGTACGCCCCCACCCACCGCGACTACGAGGCCGCCTTCACCATGCGCCTCGACCTGGAACGGTTCTGCGCCGAGGTCGGCCCGGACACCGTGATCATGGTGCGTGCGCACTACTTCTACGGGGGCGCGGGGCTGCCCGGGAACGCGTCGGTCATCGACGTCAGCGATCACCCGCGGATCGAGGACCTCTGCCTGGCGGCCGACGCGCTGATCACGGACTACTCGTCGGTGATGTTCGACTACGCCCACCTGGACCGCCCGATCGTGGTGCACGCCCCGGACTGGGAGACGTACCGCACGGTCCGCGGTGTCGTCTTCGACCTGCTGTCCGGCAGGCCCGGCGATACCCCGGGCGCCGTGGCGACGACCACGGACGAGCTGGCGCGGATCTTCGGCGACGGCAGCTGGGACGGTCCGGAGAGCCGGGCACTGCTGACGGCCTTCCGTGCCCGCTTCTGCCCGTACGACGACGGCCGCGCCGCCGAGCGCGTGGTGCGGCGGGTGCTGCTGGGCGAGCAGCCCGCACCGTCCACGACGGCCTGATCCGGCCGTGTACGCCGAAGGGCCCGCCACCACGGCGGGCCCTTCGGCGTATACGGGTGGCCCTCAGCGTTGCTGGCCCGCCATGACCGTGGCGAGGCCGACCACCACGAGCAGCGAACCGCCCCAGGTCCACATCGAGGTCCGCTCGTGCAGCACCGTCGCTCCGGCCCCCACGATCAGCAGGTAGCCGAGGGCGTTGAACGGATAGGCGATGGAGAGCGGCACCTTGGCCAGCGTCGACATCCAGGCGAGCGCGGACACCGCGAAGACGAGCAGGCCGAGTACGACCCATGGGCTGGTGGCGGCGCGCAGCGCGACCGAGCCGCCGTCCCGCCCGGCGGTGGCGACGGCGCCCTTCATCCCGTGCTTGAGCATGATCTGGCCACCCGCCGACGAGAACACGGCGAACAGCAGCAGGATCAGACTGGGGAGGGTCAAGGCCTTGCTCCTGACTGCGGCGGCCCGGGACTCGGAGGCCGGAACGGGGGTGGGTTCGGGGATCGTCGCCTCAGACGCGGACCCGGTCGGCGGGGACGTACTGTCGGTTGAGGATGTCCTGTACATCGACGTGCTCTCCAGCGATGATCGTCTCGGCCGCATGCGGGGTGAGCAGTGCGACGTGCTGATAGCCGAACAGGGTCGGCCGGATCCGGGTCAGCAGCCTCGACATCCCGCCGAGGACGGCGGCGAGCGGCCCGCGGCCCAGGAGCGACCAGAACGGCGCCCCGGTCGAGGCGATGTCCAGGACGTCGTAGCCGGCGGCCCGTACGGTGCGGCGCAGACTGGACCGGGTGAAGAAGCGCAGATGCGTTTCGTCGAGGATGCCGCGGCGGTCGTAGTCGAAGGCGCCGACCGCGACCCGCAGCCGTGAGTACCAGTGGCTGAAGTTCGGCACGGAGAGCAGCACCTCACCGCCGGGCCGCAGCACGGTGGCGACCTCGGCGAGCACGCGTTCGGGGCGGGAGAGGTGCTCGATGACGTCCCCGGCCACCACGTAGTCGAAGCCGGTGCCGATCCCGTCCGGCAGCCCCTCCTCCAGGTTGGCGAGATGGAAGTGGCTGCACTTCTCGCGCACGCCGGGCACCTCGACGTAGTCCACCCCGGTCACCTCGTGCCCGAGGGCTTCGAGGCGCTGTGCGAACAGACCGCCGGAACAGCCGAGGTCCAGGACCCGGCCGGGCGGCATCTTCCGCATCTTCTCCAGGATGACCGCGTGCGAGGAGCCGTCGCCTTCCTTGAAGGCGTATTCGACGGGCTTGGGAATCCAGGCGCAGGTCCCGAACCCCTTGACCGCCAGGCGGTATTCGAGGACGTCCTTGACGACGTCCTTCGCGTATTTCATGCCGTTGACGTAGCAGATCTCGTCGCCGTAGTACGTGGGCACGGGGATTTCCTTGATCCGCATTCCCGCATTCAGCAGCTGGACGATGATCTGGGTGTCGAAGTCGAAGGCATCCGTGTTCCGGTCGACGGGCAGCTTCTTCAGCGCCTCGACGCTGTAGGCGCGGTATCCGGAGTGGAATTCGGTGAGCTCCGATCCGAGCAACCCGTTCTCCAGCCGGGTGAGAATGCGGTTGCCCAGCCACTTGTACATCGGCATTCCGCCCTTGAGGGCGCCGCCCGATTTCATCATCCGCGATCCGAACACGGCTTCGCATTCACCGCGTTCGATCGGGGCGACCATCTCGGGGAGCAATTCGGGGGCGTACTGACCGTCGCCGTGCAGCAACACGATGATGTCGAGTCCGTGTGCGGCGGCGAGCGCGTATCCGGCTTTCTGATTCCCGCCGTATCCGAGGTTCTTGGTGTGCCGCATCACCACGGTCCGCGGCATTCCCTCGGCCTGCGACCACCGGCAGCCGGCGGTGAAGGTCGCGTCATGACTCGCGTCGTCGAGGATGAGGATCTCGTCGACCCGGGACCGGAAATCCTCCGGAATCCGGTCGAGGGTCTTCTCCAGGGTGGTCTCCGCGTTGTACGCGACCACCAGGATGCCGATCCTGGGACTCGGGCTTTCCTTCACGGGGCGTTCTCCAGTTGCGCTCGGTGCTCGTGGCTGTGATCGGGGAGGGGACGGTGGCGGGCGCCGCCCCGGTGTCGCGGTCAGGTGACGGCGGAACCGGAGGGCTGGGAGGTACGGGGAACGGAGACGCGCGCCGGGCCGGAGCGGCCGGCCGGGGCCGCGCCCGGCGGTTCGGCAAGGAGGCGGTGGACGCCGGTGACCAGTCCGGCCGCGAGGACGAGCCAGCCGGCGGCACCGAGGTACAGCACCGGCTCGCTCCAGCGCACGGCGGAGCGTCCGCTGTAGCCGAGGACGGCCGTGAGTCCGAGCACGCAGCTGTACGCGAGCCCTTCCCGGAGCCCGATGACGAACATTCCGGCCGCCGCCCAGGTCAGGTACTGGAGACCGGAGGCGGTGGACAGAAGCAGCAGCAGGCCCAGCGTGACGGCGACGACGCCCGGCAGCTGCGCGGGCCGCAGCCACGCGAGCCAGGCTCCGGCGGCCACGCACAGCAGGACGAAGAGGAAGTGGCCGCCGCCCTGCATGAAGGCGATGACGGAATCCGGGAGCCCGAACACGTCGGCGAACCGGACCAGTCCCCAGAAGCGGTAGCCGCCGCCCGCGTACTCCAGCACGTTCCGCTGGAGGTCCTGCGGCACGGTCGCGAGGACCGGCCCCCACACGAGCGCGAACACGGCGGCGAACCCGGCGGCGAAGCGGACCAGCACCGGCCGGCCGCCCCGCAGCGCGGCGACGAGCAGCGCCGGGATCACCACGACCGGGACGAACTTGACGCTGATCGAGAGGGCCGCGGCCGCCCCGGCGGCGAGCGGGGACTTGCGGTCGGCCAGCAGGTGGGCGGCGGCCAGGGCGAACACGACGGCGACCGCGTCGGTGTTGCCGTGGTAGCCGGAGGTGGCGATCAGCACCGGGCTGAGGGCCACGCCGACCGCGCACAGTACCGCGGTACGCAGTGCGGCACGCCTGCGGACAATTTCGAACACGAGCAGAGAACAGAGGAAATCCGCGAGCGAAGCCGGCCATCTGATCAGCGTGGCGAACGACATTCCGAATTCCGAAAGACTGTTCAATCCCAGCAGCATCCAGCCGGCCAGCGGCGGGTGATTGTAGACGGGCAGACCGGGCAGCGGCTGCTCATAGATTCGAATGGGTCCGTGCACGGCGACGGCCCGGGCGAAGCCCTGGAAGAAGCGCACATCGGCGGGTCCCGGAACATTCGCCGCGATGACCACGCGCACGAGAAGGCCGACCGCCGCGGCAGCGAGTACAGCGGCTCTGGCCCGTCGCACGTCCAAGGTTTCGCACCACATTCGGATACCCATGAAAACAGAACGTAGCAACCCGAAGACGCCGTGCGACGCACCGATGAACATACTTATTCGGCTCACCGCTCGGATTCCCTGCGCATCCGCGCAAACGCCACATTCTCCGAATCACTCGAACGGTTCACGCAGTTCGGACAGTCCGTACGTCAATTCACGTTCACCACCGCATCACTCCACAGTTCACCGCGTGTCCGCACCCGTCCGGGAGCGGTGCGGCACAAGGGTGCGGACTACAGCATCCGGTCGGCCACCCGGACGGCCGCACAGCCGTCGTCGAGGTCGCAGAAGTCCCGCCGGAACACCTCGTACGCCCCCGCGTGTCCCTCGGTCGACCGGGCCGGGTCACGCAGTGCCTCGATGAGATCGCCGGAGTCCGGGATGAGGGGGCCGGGAGCCCGCGACTCGAACTCGAAGGCGAATCCACGCAGCGTGTCGCGGTAGTGCTCCAGGTCGTACGTGTGGAAGAGCATCGGGCGGCCGGTCTGCGCGAAGTCGAACATCAGCGAGGAGTAGTCCGTCACCAGCGCGTCGCTGATCAGCATCAGCTCGCCGACCTCCGGATAGCGCGAGACGTCGCGGACGAATCCCGTACCGCTGTCCGGGAGCCGGTCGGCCACCAGGTAGTGACGGCGCACCAGCAGGACGGTGTCGGCGCCCAGTTCACGCTCGGCGGCGGCGAGATCGAGCCGCAGGTCCATGGCGTAGCGGCCACGGTTCTTCGGCTGGTCGTCACGCCAGGTCGGCGCGTAGAGCACGACCCGCTTGCCGTCGGGGATCTGGAGGGTTTCCCGCACCGCGGCGGCGATCTTGGTCCGGTCCGGGGCGTGGAAGAGGTCGTTGCGGGGATAGCCGCACTCCAGGACCTCGCCCTCGAAGCCGAAGGAGCGGCGCAGCACGGGGGTGGAGTAGGTGTTGGGCGAGACCAGGAAGCTCCACTGCCGGGCGCGCTGTTCGAGCGTGGCGATGTAGGAGGAGTTCGCCTGGACCGTGCCGGCGAGGTCGAGGCCGATGCGCTTGAGCGGGGTGCCGTGCCAGGTCTGGACGACGGTCTGGCCCTCGCGCCGCTCGAACCACTCGGGCAGCTGGGTGTTGGTGACGATGTGCCGGCTGCGGGCCAGTGCCTCGTGCCAGGCCGCCGAGCCGTGCTCGACGGCGGTGGCCCCGGACGGGATGCGCGCCTGTCCGTCGCGCACCACCCACAGATGTTCCAGACCGGTGCCCCGCCGGGCCAGCTCCTCGTGGACGGCGCGCGGCGAGTCCGAGTACTGACGGCCGTCGAAGCTGCTGAACAGGACGGTCTCGCGCAGCGCCGCGGTCCGCTGCGCCGCGTAGGCACCGCTGAGCAGCCGTTTGGCCCGCGGGCCGCGCTCCGCGGCGCGGAGCGGGGGTGCGCAGCTCAGCAGCAGCTGGTCGTGGAAGCGGCGCTCGATGACGTACGAACGGCCCGTCAGGGTGCGGACCGCGGGCAGGGTGTGGTGGACGGCGGCCGGGAGGCGCAGGGCGGCGTCGCCGCTCTCCTCGGAGGCGCCCTTCTCGCGGAGGAAGAAGTACCAGTTGCCCTCCCCCAGCGGCAGCGTTCCTCCCCCGCACACCTCGACGGCGTCCGGCCGCAGCACCGCCGTGAACCGTCGCTCGTCCTGCGGTCCGGTGAACTCGACGGGGAAGACGGCCTCTTCGTGATGGCCGCTGTGCCGGGCCACCAGCTCGACCGGGCGCCCGGGGTCGTCCGGGAAGCAGCCCTCCAGGAGCAGCTTCCCGTCCTGCGTCCAGGCGGCCAGTTCGACGGTGGGCTGCACGGAGCGGTCGCTGATCAGCAGGTTGCCGCGCGCGCTCACGGTGAGGGCCAGTTCGCGGGGCTCGTCGGCGACCGGTGCGAGCGCGTACCGGCCCGAGGGGACGGGGCCCGGCACGTCGATGGGGGTCCGGCGGCCGCCGGGACCGACGAGATGGACGCTGTACGGGACGGCCGACCGCGCTTCGGTGGCTGCCGGCCTGGCGTCGAGGAGTGCGGTGAGGGGGATCCCGGCGGTGAAGCGCCGCCAGCCCGCTGCGGAGGGCGCGGCGTCCTCGTGCACCGTCACCGGGCACTCGAAGGTGGTGCCGGAGGGGCGGTGGGTGAGGCCCAGCCGCAGGTCCTGGCGGCCGAGCCGGTCCCGGAGCATGCCGTCGACGACGACGGTGGCCGTCCCGTCGGCCGTCTCGCCCGCGCGATGGGTCTCGAAGCGTGCGTCGATCCGCTCGGCGTGCAGGACCAGCCGGTCGGCCTCGAAGACCGGAACGATCCGGTGGTCGCCGTCCGGCCGGTGCACGGGCGGCGCCACGGGGGCCTCGGCGGTGGTGGGTACGGAGCGCCGCAGCAGCCCGTTCCTCGCGACGCCGAGCTCCAGGCGCCAGGTGACGTGATCGGCCGGGCCGTCCGCGGCGATCCGGAGCCTGGCGGGGTCCAGGACCGCCTCGAAGCCCGACCGGTCGTAGTCGTGCAGGCTCTGCCGGGAGCGCGCGGTGGCCTCCGGCTCGCCGGTCCGGCGCAGGCGCAGCGGGACCACCTGCCGCCCGCCCGTCGCCCGCAGCCAGCCGGCCCGGAATTCGGAGAGGCCCGAGGCGGCGGGCAGGTTGCGGATGTACGCGTACCCCTTCAGGTGCAGCTTGCCGTCCTGCCAGCGCACCTCCCTCAGCCGGGCGACCAGCGGCAGATCGCCGTCGCCGACGCGCAGCACCCGGCCCGGCACCGGCCGGGTCAGGGGCGGGTAGGCGGCCCGCCGGCGCCGCGGGCCCCGTACGGCGAACGCGCCGGGCTCGCGCTTGTCGAAGGCGAGCAGGGCCAACAGCTCTTCCGTACGGCGCTCACGCACCAGGTGCCACATCAGCCGCAGCCGCAACGGGAGCCCGTCGAGCACCGCCGGTTCGACCTGGTCGATGAAGGCGTTGGTGTGCGTGAGGAAGGCGTCTCGGTACGCGTCGTCGCCGTCGGGCAGGACCTCCATGAAGTACCAGAGGTCGTTGGCCAGCACGTGCGCCTCGTAGTGGCTCTTGTCGGCGGCCGTGCGGCGCTCCTCCAGGAAGGCGCAGACGCCCTGGACGTGCGCCACCCGGTCGCGGATGCCGCGGACGACGGCCCGTCCGGCGGTGATCGAGCCGGGGCGGTCCCGCCAGTGGTAGACCGGGTCCTTCACGATGTCGACGGAGCTGGCCAGGAAGTGCGCGGGCAGCACGACCGGGATGTCCTCGTAGAGCGCGCCGACGGGGAAGGCGAACCCGTGCTCGTCCCAGAAGGAGCGGCGGAAGACCTTGTTGCAGGCGATCCGGTCCCCGGTGAGCTGCCGGTCGCGGGAGATGTGGGTACGCATCCGGGTGGTCGCCATGGGCTTGCGGAACATCGGCGACTGCTGGAGTCTGCCGTCGGCCCGCAGCCGCAGCACGTTGCCGGACGCCAGGTCCGAGCCGGTCTCCTCCAGGGCGCCGACCAGCAGTTCGTACGCGCGCGGCGGGACGACGTCGTCGCTGTCGACGAAGGCGAGGTAGCGGCTGTCGGGGGAACAGTGGCGGACGCCGGTGTTGCGGGCGTGCCCCAGTCCGCCGTTCTTCTGGCTCACCAGCCGGAAGCGGTCGTCCCGCTCGGCGAACCCGGCGGCCAGGGCCGCGCTGCCGTCGGTGGACCCGTCGTCGACCATCACCACTTCGAGGTCGGTGACGGTCTGTTCCGCGAGGGACTGCAGACAGTCCGTCAGGAAGGGTTCCACGTTGTAGACGGGGACAACGACACTGAGCCGTGGCGGCATGGTGAGCACGTCCGTTCATCGGGGGCCTGGCTATCCGTATGGCTCAACCCCGTGAACGGCCGGGGGTCACCGGTTACGGTCCCCAACGAGTGATGTCTGGAACATACTGCTGACGTCGTGGCCCCCTCGGGGCGCGGAACGGGCTCAGCGCGTGAGGGCGGCGACGGCCGAGGCCGCCAGGTCGTCGAGATAGCCCGCGGGCAGTTCGCCCCTCACGACCGCGAGCCGCCAGTAGAGGGGGCCCACGATCAGGTCGAGGGCCCGGTCCGGGTCGCTGCCCTGCGGCAGTTCCCCGCGCGCGACGGCGTCCCGTACGACCACGGCGGCGATGCCCTGCTGCGGGTCGAGCAGTGCGGCCTTGATCGTGTCGGAGATCTCCGGGTTGCGGGCCGCCTCGACGAGCAGGTCCGGGATGACCTGGGAGGCGAGCGGGTGGCGCAGGGCGTACGCGGCCAGTTCGAGCACGGCGCGGACGTCCCCGTACAGCGAACCGGTGGCCGGGGCCGGCATGCCCTGCACCGCGACGGCGGAGACCAGGTCCAGGACCAGGTGCAGCTTGGACTTCCAGCGGCGGTAGACCGCGGTCTTGCCGACACCGGCCCGTCGCGCGATGCCCTCGATGGACATCCGGGCGAACCCGACCGCGGCCAGTTCCTCGAACACCGCGCTGCGGATCGCATCGGTCACGTCCTCGCGCAGCACGGCGGCTCCGGCGGGGGCACGGCGGCGGCTTCCCGGGTCGGTGGTCATGGCCGAATCATAGTCCGTGACGACGAAACGGTTGCGTAGCGACGTACATGCGTCCTACCCTCGGCGTTGCGACGATACGGTCCCGTCCCGTCGCACTCCTTGATCGATTCCCGCCTTGCGCCTCATGCCTTCCCGCCCTCCTCCTTTCCCCCTTCCGCCTTCTCGTCGAAAGCGATCGTGGTGAGCCAGACAACAGCCCAGGCCCCGGCGGACGCCCCGCCGTCCGCCCCCTCGCCCGTATACGCCCCGGGCGAGCTCGCCGCCCTCGCCGCCCGCCACGGACTGACCGTGAGCGGAGCCCGCCCCAGCCTTCCGGCGTACGTCCGTGAGCTCTGGGGGCGACGGCACTTCATCACCGCGTTCGCCACCGCCAAGCTCACCGCCCAGTACAGCCAGGCGAAGCTCGGCCAGATCTGGCAGATCATGACCCCGCTGCTCAACGCGACGGTCTACTACTTCATCTTCGGCGTCCTGATGAAGACGAAGCACGGAGTCCCGGACTACGTACCGTTCCTGGTCACCGGCGTCTTCATCTGGACCTTCACCAGCTCGTCGATCACCGTCGGCACCCGTGCGATCAGCGGCAACATCGGCCTCGTACGGGCCCTGCACTTCCCCCGGGCCTCCCTGCCGATCGCGCTGGCCCTGCAACAGCTCCAGCAGCTGCTCTTCTCGCTGGGCGCGCTGGTGCTGATCCTGCTGGCCTTCGGCCAGTACCCGCGGCCCTCCTGGCTGCTGGCGGTGCCGGCCCTGGCCCTGCAGGCCGTCTTCAACACCGGTGTCTCGATGGTGATGGCCCGGCTGGCCGCCCGGACCCCGGACATCGCCCAGCTGACGCCGTTCGTCCTGCGCACCTGGATGTACGCGTCGGGCGTCATGTGGAGCATCGAGACGATGCTCCGGGGCAACCGGGTCCCGCACTTCGTGAAGCTGGCGCTGGAGATCAATCCGGCCGCCGTCTTCATCGACCTGATGCGGTTCGCACTCATCGACAGCTTCGACGGGGGCCAGCTGCCGCCGCACGTCTGGGCCGTCGCCACGGGCTGGGCGCTGGTGTGCGGCGTGGGCGGGTTCCTCTACTTCTGGAAGGCCGAGGAGAGTTACGGACGTGGCTGACAGCACGGATTCCGCGGTACCGACGGTCGTCGTCGACGATGTCCACATCACGTACAAGGTCAACGGCGCCCGCACCGGAAAAGGCAGCGCCACCTCGGCCCTGAGCCGGATCACCTCACGCCGGCAGTCCCCCGGGGTGCGCGAGGTGCACGCCGTGAAGGGGGTCAGCTTCGCCGCGTACAAGGGCGAGGCGATCGGGCTGATCGGCTCCAACGGTTCGGGCAAGTCGACCCTGCTCAAGGCGATCGCCGGACTGCTGCCCGCCACGAAGGGCCGCGTCCACACCCAGGGCCAGCCCTCGCTGCTCGGCGTGAACGCGGCGCTGATGAGCGATCTGACCGGCGAGCGCAACGTCGTGCTCGGGGGGCTCGCGATGGGCATGAGCCGCGCGCAGATCCGCGAACGCTACGACGAGATCGTCGACTTCTCCGGCATCAACGAGAAGGGCGACTTCATCACCCTGCCGATGCGGACGTACTCCGCCGGCATGGGCGCCCGGCTGCGCTTCTCCATCGCCGCCGCCAAGGACCACGACGTCCTCCTGATCGACGAGGCACTCTCCACGGGCGACGCCCGGTTCCAGCGGCGCAGCAAGGAACGGATCATCGAACTGCGCAAGCAGGCCGGCACGGTCTTCCTGGTCAGCCACCACAACAAGTCGATCACCGAGACCTGCGACCGGGCGATCTGGCTGGAGGCGGGAACGCTGCGGATGGACGGTCCGGCGCAGGAGGTCGTCGCGGCGTACGAACGGTTCACCGGGAAGAAGTAACCCTCCGCTCACAAGGGCGAGGCGGCCACCGGAATCCCACCCGGCAGCCGCCTCGCCCTTCTGTCATCGCCGACGCCTCTCGTCCGGATCATGCCGGGCTCGGGGGCCCCGGCCCCTGATCCGGCCTGA
The DNA here is from genome assembly GCF_043202315.1 of Streptomyces sp. NPDC048211. Lineage (NCBI taxonomy): Bacteria > Bacillati > Actinomycetota > Actinomycetes > Kitasatosporales > Streptomycetaceae > Streptomyces > Streptomyces sp. NPDC048211. The sequence continues at coordinate 27,714 of NZ_JBIDAD010000020.1, read as the reverse complement.
TCCAGACGAAAGACCCTAGGCGTGCGTACGCAGCAGCGTCCGCATCGTCCGCATCGCCACCGACAGGTTCGCCAGGTCGAACGCGTCCGATCCCTGGATCTCCTCCAGCGTGGAGCGCGACCGCGACAGGATCGCCGCGTTGTTCCCCTCCCACGCCTCGAACCGCTCCTGCGGCGAGGAGGAGCCGTTGCCCGCGCTCAGCACGTCGCCGGTGAGCGCCGCGTGCGCGGCGTACAGGTCCTCGCGGATGGAGGCACGGGCCATCGACTGCCAGCGGTCGGACCGCGGAAGCTCGATGATCCGGTCCATCAGCTGGGTGATACCCAGCCGGTCCGCGAGGTCGTAGTACACCTCGGCCACGGCCAGCGGGTCCTTGCCCGTGCGGTCGGCGATCGCCACGATGTCGAGCGCCGGGAAGGCCGACGAGAATCCGGCGACGCGCTGCGCCAGCGCGTCCGGGACCCCCGCCCCGGTGAGCTCGTCCAGGATTCCCTGGTACCACTCCTGGTCGGCGCCCATCAGCATCTTGGGCAGCTCGGCCCAGACCTGCTCGACACCGTCACGGAAGAAGTCGATCGTCGCGGCGATCTCCAGCGGCTGCGGGCGGTTGCCGAGCAGCCAGCGCGAACCGCGCTCGACGAGCCGGCGCGAGTGCAGCCGGATCCGGGTCTGCACATCGGCGGGGACCTTGTTGTCGAGCGCCTCGACGGCGTCCCACACCGCGCCGAGGCCGAAGATCTCCCGGGCCGCGAACTGCGCCCGCACGATCTCCTCGATCGAGGCACCGGTCTCTTCCCGCAGCCGGTGCAGGAACGTCGAACCACCGCTGTTCACGGTGTCGTTCACCAGGACCGTAGTGATGATCTCGCGCCGCAGCGCGTGCCCGTCGACCGCTTCGGGGAAGCGCTCGCGCAGCTGCTGCGGGAAGTAGGCGTGCAGCAGCTTCTGCAGATGCGCGTCGTCCGGCAGGCTCGTGCCGATCAGCTCCTGCGCCGCCGTGATCTTCGTGTAGGCGAGCAGCACGGCCAGCTCGGGCTGGCTGAGCCCCTTGCCGGCGCTCAGCAGTTCGCGGATCTGCCGGTCGGCGGGCAGGAACTCCAGGGCCCGGTCGAGGGAGCCGTCGCGGCCCAGCCGGCGCATGAAGCGCTGCTGGGCGTGGAGCAGGGAGGGCGCCTGGGCGACCGAGTTGGCGAGCGCGGTGTTCTGCGCGTAGTTGTTGCGCAGCACCAGGCGGCCGATCTCGTCGGTCATCTCGGCGAGCAGCTTGTTGCGCTGCTTGACCGTCATGTCGCCGTCCCGGACCAGGCCGTTGAGCAGGATCTTGATGTTCACCTCGTGGTCGGAGGTGTCCACACCGGCGCTGTTGTCGATCGCGTCCGTGTTGATCCGGCCGCCGGTACGGGCGAACTCGATCCGGCCGAGCTGGGTGGCGCCGAGGTTGCCGCCCTCGCCGACGACCTTGGCCCGCAGGTCCTCGCCGTTGACGCGGATCGCGTCGTTGGCCTTGTCCCCGACGTCCGCGTTCGACTCGGCGGAGGACTTGATGTACGTACCGATGCCGCCGTTCCACGCCAGGTCGACGGGGGCCTTGAGGATGGTCTGCATCAGGTCGGCGGGCGTCATCTTGGTGACCCCGGCCTCGATGCCGAGTGCCTCGCGCATGTGCGCGTTGACCGGGATCGACTTGGCGCTGCGCGGGTGGATGCCGCCGCCCGCGGAGATCAGTCCCTTGTCGTAGTCGGCCCAGGAGCTGCGCGGCAGGTCGAAGAGGCGGCGCCGCTCGGCGTACGAGGTCGCGGCGTCCGGCTTCGGGTCGATGAAGATGTGCCGGTGGTCGAAGGCCGCGACGAGCCGGATGTGCTCGGAGAGCAGCATCCCGTTGCCGAACACGTCGCCCGACATGTCGCCGACGCCGACGACGGTGAAGTCCTCCGTCTGCGTGTCGTGGCCGAGCTCGCGGAAGTGCCGCTTGACGGACTCCCAGGCGCCGCGGGCGGTGATGCCCATGCCCTTGTGGTCGTAACCGGCCGAACCGCCGGAGGCGAAGGCGTCACCGAGCCAGAAGCCGTACGCGACGGCGACCTCGTTGGCGATGTCGGAGAACTTCGCGGTGCCCTTGTCGGCGGCGACGACGAGGTAGGTGTCGTCCTCGTCGTGCCGGACGACGTCCTTGGGCGGCACGACCTCGCCGGCGACCATGTTGTCGGTGATGTCGAGCAGCGCCGAGATGAAGGTGCGGTACGAGGCGATGCCCTCGGCCAGCCAGGCGTCGCGGTCGACGGACGGGTCGGGCAGTTGCTTGGCGACGAAGCCGCCCTTGGCGCCGACCGGCACGATGACGGTGTTCTTCACCATCTGCGCCTTGACCAGGCCGAGGATCTCCGTGCGGAAGTCCTCGCGCCGGTCGGACCAGCGCAGACCGCCTCGGGCGACCTTGCCGAAGCGCAGGTGGACGCCCTCGACACGCGGCGAGTAGACCCAGATCTCGAACGCCGGACGGGGCGCCGGAAGATCCGGGATGGACTGCGGGTCGAACTTCATCGACACATAGCCGTGCGGCTTGCCGTCGTCCGCGCGCTGGAAGAAGTTCGTGCGCAGCGTGGCCTTGATGACGGTGAGGAAGGACCGCAGGATCCGGTCCTCGTCGAGCGAGGCGACCTGGTCCAGGGCCCCGTCGAGCTCTTCGAGGAGCCCGTCGGTCAGCTCCGTACCGGCGCTCTGGCGCTCCGGCGCCATCCGGGCCTCGAAGAGCGAGACCAGCAGCCGGGTGGTGTGGACGTTGTTCTGGAGGGTGCTCTCCATGTAGTCCTGGCTGAACGTGGATCCGGCCTGGCGCAGGTACTTGGCGTAGGCGCGCAGCACCATGGCCTGCCGCCAGCTCAGACCGGCGCTCAGCACGAGCCCGTTGAAGCCGTCGTTCTCCGCCTCGCCGGTCCACACGGCGGCGAAGGCCTCCTGGAACCGTTCGCGGGCGTCGTCGGCCAGGTAGCCGCCGTTGGCCGTGGCCTGCGGCATCCGCAGCCCGAAGTCGTAGATCCAGGCGTGCGTGCCGTCCGCACAGCGCAGCTCGTACGGACGCTCGTCGACGACCTCGACACCGAGCCGCTGGAGCGCCGGCAGGACGGCGGACAGGGAGACCTGCTCACCGGTCCGGTAGATCTTGAACCGGCGCTCGCCGGGGGCGGCACCGACCGGCTCGTACAGGCTGAGGGCGAAGTCCTTGCCGTCCTCCTTGAGGGCTTCGAGGTGGACCAGGTCGGCCACGGCGGAGCGCGGCGAATGGTCGGCCTTGTAGCCCTCGGGGAACGAGTGCCCGTAGTGACGCAGCAGCTCGGCGGCGCGTTCCTCACCGCATTCGGCGCCCAGCGCCTCCTGGAAGCCGTCGGCCCAGGAGCGGGCCGCCTCGACGAGCCGGGCCTCGATACGGTCGGCCTCGGCGTCGGTGAGGCTGGGCAGCTCGCTGCCGGGGGCCACCCGGACGACGAAGTGCAGCCGGGACAGGATCGACTCGGTGTTCCAGGCGGTGAAGTCGACGCTGGTGCCGTTCAGCTCCTCCTTGAGGATGTCGATCAGCCGCAGGCGCACACCGGTGGTGTAGCGGTCGCGCGGCAGGTAGACGATCGCGGAGTAGTAGCGCCCGTACTCGTCCTGACGCAGGTAGAGCCGGAGCCGGCGCCGCTCCTGGAGGTAGAGCACCGACGTGACGATGGAGCGCAGCTGGTCGGGCGGCGTCTGGAACAGCTCGTCGCGGGGGTACGTCTCCAGGATCTGCAGCAGGTCGCGGCCGTCGTGGCTGTTGTACGAGAAGCCCGCGCCCTCCAGCACCTCGGCGACCTTGCGGCGGATGACGGGCACCCGGCGCACGGACTCGGTGTAGGCGGCGGACGAGAACAGACCGAGGAAGCGGCGCTCACCGATGACGTTGCCGTCGGCGTCGAACTTCTTCACGCCGACGTAGTCGAGGTAGCTGGGGCGGTGCACGGTCGCCCGGCTGTTGGCCTTGGTCAGGATGAGGAGCTTGTGCTCGCGGGCCTTGGCCCGGGCGTCGGCGGGCAGCCGGTCGAAGGAGGGGCTGACCGGGTGCGCCTCGTTCTCGCTGTGGTGCGGGTCGGAGCGCAGGATGCCGAGGCCGGTGCCGGGCACGGCGGCCAGGGCGTCGGTGTCCGTCAGTTCGTACTCGCGGTAGCCGAGGAAGGTGAAGTGGTCGGCGGCGAGCCAGCGCAGCAGTTCCCTGGCCTCGTTCACCTCGTCGTCGGCGAGGTCGTCGAGCGGCTCGCCGGGCAGGTCGTCGGCGATGCGCAGCGCGGCGTCCCGCATCTTCTCCCAGTCCTCGACGGTCTCCCGTACGTCGGACAGGACCCGCAGGAGGTCGGCCTGGATCTGCTTGAGGTCGGCGCGGTCGGTCTCGCGGTCGATCTCGACGTGGATCCAGGACTCGACGAGCGCGTCGTGCGGGAGCTCGGCCTTGACGTCCTTGGCCCCCTTGGCGTTCTTGCGTCCGGCCTGGGGGTCCGTCGAGATGCCGACGCCCTCGGTGAGGACCTCGATCAGCTTGCCGGTCACATCACGGCGGACGATGACCTGCGGGTGGATCACGACGTGGATGCCGCGGCCCTGGCGGGACAGCTCGTTGGTGACGGAGTCGACCAGGAACGGCATGTCGTCGGTGACGACCTCGACGACGGAGTGGCTGCAGGTCCAGCCGTTCTCCTCGACGGTCGGGGTGTGCACCCGGACGTTGGCCGTGCCCTGCGGGCGGTTCTCGGCGAGCCGGTAGTGGGAGGAGGCGGCACCGAAGACGTCGACCGGGTCCCGGCCCGCGATGTCCTCCGGAGCGGTGTGGAGGTAGTAGCGCTGGAGATAGGCGAGCAGCACGTCCTGGCGCGGGCGCTCCTGCCCGGCCCCCGTGCCGTCGCCGGCACCGGTGGCCGCGACATGCACCCGGGGGGTACCGCCCGGGCCACCGACACCACCGCCCGGGCTGTTGTCAGCTACCTTGGCGGCCCGTGCGAGCAGCTCGGCCTTGGCTTCGTCCAGCTTGGTCTGCATGTCCTCTGGCTCCTGTCGCGCGCCGTTGCGTGACGTAGGTGAAAAAGGCGACGTACCGCCGCGACACGGGGTTTCCGGTCTGGGTCGACGCTATGCCGCTATGAGAGACGCCCGGGACCTTATTGGCCATTTTTGGCAGTCGGGCCGGGCTGAGGGGATCAGTCATGGCCCGGGTGCTGTGGCACTCCGGGCGCAGGCCGGGGGCTTCACTGCCCCCGAGGCATATCGCGCTGATCACGGGACCCAGGCTATCTCGCCCGCCCCCGTCACCGTCACGAGCCGCATGTGTACAAAAGAGGGTCACGAACTTTGACACTCTGGACAGCGCGCGGGCCGTCGCTGCCGCACTCTGGTACCGGTAAAAGGAACAGGCCGACGCACCGTGGGGAGCCCTGCCATGGCACCGAAGATCCTGATCGTCACCGGCGACGCCGCCGAGTCCCTCGAAGTCCTCTACCCGTACCAGCGACTGCGCGAGGAGGGTTACGAGGTCCATATCGCCGCTCCTTCCCGCAAGACGCTCCGTTTCGTGGTCCACGACTTCGAGCCCGGCTTCGACACCTACACCGAGAAGCCCGGCTACACCTGGCCCGCCGATCTGGCCTTCTCCGAGGTCGACCCGGACGACTACGTGGCCCTCGTCGTCCCGGGCGGGCGCGCTCCCGAGTACCTGCGCAACGACGCCGACCTCCGCACGATCCTCTCGGCGTTCTTCGACACGGACCGCCCGGTGGCCCAGATCTGCCACGGACCGCTGATGACGGCGGCGGTCGGCGCGCTGAAGGACCGCCGGGTCACGGCCTATCCCGCGCTGGAGCCGGACATGGGGACGGCCGGGGCCACCTTCCAGGACACCGAGGTCGTGGTGGACGGCACCCTGGTCTCCTCCCGGGCGTGGCCGGACCACTCGGCCTGGATGCGTGAATTCCTCACCGTGCTCCGCACCAAGGCCCCGGTCGCCTGATCCCGCCCCCACGGGCCGCCGGCTACTCGCCCAGCTGCTGGGCGAGGGCCGCGGCCTCGGCCAGGGTGTCCACGACGGGCACCCCGGCCGCCTCCAGACTGGTCCGGCTGTGCGAACCGCCGGTGAAGAGCACCGCTTTCGCTCCGACATGGGCCGCGGCCACCGCGTCGTCCACGGCGTCGCCTATGACCACCGTGTACTCGGGGGATATCCCGTCCAGCGCCGCGAAGTGCCGCTCCATGTGCTGGGCCTTGCTGCCGCCGGACGGCCCGGTACGCCCGTCGACGCGCACGAAATGCCGCTCGATGCCGTATCCCCGCACGACGGGGACCAGGTGCTCGTGCCCGTACATGCTCAGCAGGGACTGGCTCCGGCCGGTCAGCTGCCACTGCGCGAGCAGCTCGGCGGCCCCCTCGGTCAGCCCGCAGGCCCCGCGCCGCTCGGTGTAGCTGCGATGGAAGACACCGTCCATCCGCTCCCACTCGGCCTCCGTGGGCAGCCGGCCCATCAGCCGCTCGTAGAACCGGGGTATCGGGATGCAGTACATCTCCCGGTACTGCTCCAGCGTGATCGGCGCCACGCCGATCTCCATGAACGCGGCGTTGGTCGCACCGACGACCGCGGTGTTGTCGTCGAGCAGAGTGCCGTTCCAGTCCCAGACCAGATGCGTGCGGTGCTTCTTCCCATGCGTCCCCATACGAGAAAAATACCCGCTGCCACCGACATCGGCCCCGACAGCCCGCGCGGAACACCTCCGCCGGGGCCCCCACCCGGCCGGATCAGGCGTCCACCGGACCCCTCACAAGGTCACATCGGACGCCCGCCGGGAGTCCGGCCACGTCACATCGGGCGTCCGCCGGGAGTCCGGCCACGTCACATCGGGCGTCCGCCGGGACTCCCACCAGGTCGGATCAGGCGCCCGCCGGGAATCTCGCCGGGTCAGATCAGGTTCGGGATCTCCTGGATACCGAACCACAGCAGCTCGTGGTCCTCGGCACCGTCGACGGTGAACTGGGCGTCGTCGTCACCGAGGTCCGCGGCTCCCAGGGCGGCCGCGGCCGCCGTGACGTCCTTGTCGGCCTCGTCCGAGTCGGCATGCACCGCGGCGGCCGCGGTCAGCGCGACCGCGGAGGCGATGGTGACCTCACCGAGCGAGGAGGCGTCCAGGATGTGGTCGGGGTCGGCGACCGCGGCCCCGTCCGGCACGTCCACGGCGACGACGACTCGGCGGCGGGCGACGGCGGGGTCCCCGGCGATCAGCCGCAGCGACGCGGAGGCGGCCCGGTTGAGCGCCGCGTACTCCAGCTCCTCGATGTCGTCGGAGACGTACCACTCCCGCAGCGCGGGGGTCACCGCGTAGGCGGTCAGCGGTCCTGGGCCGACTTCGCCGGCCCGGTGCGCCGCTGCGAGCCCGGAGAGGGTCAGGGGGACGTACACGCGCATGGCTGGGGTCGCTTTCGTAGTCGGAACGCCCTCAGGATACGTGGGGCGTCCCCCTTTGGGGTTACGTGTCCGGGCCCCGCCCCGTCCACCCGGCAACCGGTCCTCACCCTGCCCCACCCGCCCCGGGCCCCCACACCGGACCGGCCCTGCCACCCGGATAGGTGAACCCGGCGCCCCGCACACCCGGGCTACCGACGCTTGCGGCCGCCTCCGCCGTCCCCGTAGAAGATCACCAGCAGAAGTTACCGCCCGGTATCGATCCGGGCCTCTGAAGCACGGGGGCGACAGCGATGAGCACGAACAGGACCCGGCCCGCCGGACGGCATGACGCGCGCAGGCCCGAAGCCGTACCCGCACAACGCCGCCGGATGCCCCAGCGGATCCGGCCCCACCAGTGGTTCGCGGAACGCCTCCTGGCGGTACTCAGCGGCCAGCGCCCCGTCCACTGGATGCTCGGACACACGATCGGTGATGCCTACGACCAGCTCGCCGATCTGACCCCCACCACCCCGCTCAGGAGCCGCGGCGCCCGCCCGGTCATCCGCATGTGCCGAGGCACCCAGCCGGCTCCTGGCGTCGTGGAGGCCTTCGCGAGCATCGCGGCGGGCGAGCAGGTCCTCGCCATGGCCTTCCGGCTGGAACAGGGCCCCGACCTCCGCTGGCGCTGCGCCGCGGTGGAACTGGGTAACACCCCGGTACGCCGCTCCTGACCCCTTCCCGGACCGGAAAACGGCCCCCACGGGCCCGCCCACCCCCTCCAGCCACCAACCCAGCCCGCCGCCCCTCCTCCGCCTCCTTATCGCGCTTCCGACCCTTCCGGCCGCCCCATCCAGCCCCGCCGGCGTTTGAGGCGCGGGGTCCGGGGCGGAGCCCCGGTTACGGGAAGGGGCGGGCAGGGGACAAGGCCCGCCGCAGGCGCACACCGACCCGCACCGCACCCACCCACCCGGACCGCCACTCGCACGCACCCACCACCCCGGCGCCCGCACCCGCACCCGCACCGAACACCCCGCACCCCCCAAACGCGCAACGGCCGGGGCCGGACACCCAACGGTGTCCGGCCCCGGCCGGCGAAAGCAGTCAGCGCACGCTACTTCTTGCGGCGCCGCCCACCACCGCCACCACTCTTCTGCGCCTTGCGCCGCTCCGCCCGCGTGAGCCCGTCCGACTCGGCCGAACCGGCACCGTCACCGTTGGAGAAGTCGCCCTCGACGACACCGCCCTCCCCGTCCACCGTGGGAGCGGAGAAGTGCAGCCGGTCCGGACGCTGAGGAGCGTCGAGCCCCTTGGCCCGGATCTCCGGACGCGCCGCCGGAACGGCGTCCTCCTTGGACAGCGACGTCGCCGCGTCCTGCACGGGAACCTCCTCGACCTGCTGCTCCACCTGGACCTCCAGGTTGAACAGGTAGCCGACGGACTCCTCCTTGATGCCTTCCATCATGGCGTTGAACATGTCGAAGCCCTCGCGCTGGTACTCGACCAGCGGGTCCTTCTGCGCCATGGCCCGGAGGCCGATGCCCTCCTGGAGGTAGTCCATCTCGTAGAGGTGCTCACGCCACTTGCGGTCCAGGACGGACAGCACCACACGCCGCTCCAGCTCACGCATGATGTCCGAGCCGAGCGTCTTCTCACGCTCGTCGTACTGCTCGTGGATGTCGTCCTTGACCGACTCGGCGATGAACTCGGCGGTGACACCGGCGAGATCCCCGGCGGCCTCCTCCAGCTCGGCGACCGTGACCTTCACCGGGTAGAGCTGCTTGAACGCGCCCCACAACCGGTCCAGGTCCCACTCCTCGGCGAACCCCTCCGCCGTCTCCTGGCGGATGTAGTCGTCGATCGTGTCGTCCATGAAGTGGCGGATCTGGTCCTGCAGGTCCTCGCCTTCCAGGACCCGGCGGCGCTCACCGTAGATGACCTCACGCTGCCGGTTGAGCACCTCGTCGTACTTCAGGACGTTCTTACGCGTCTCGAAGTTCTGCTGCTCGACCTGCGACTGCGCCGACGCGATCGCCCGCGTCACCATCTTGTTCTCGATCGGCACGTCGTCGGGCACGTTGGCCATCGACATGACGCGCTCGACCATCTGCGCCTTGAACAGACGCATCAGGTCGTCGCCGAGGGAGAGGTAGAAACGGGACTCGCCCGGGTCGCCCTGACGGCCGGAACGGCCACGCAGCTGGTTGTCGATACGACGCGACTCGTGCCGCTCCGTACCGAGGACGTACAGCCCGCCGAGGTCCTTGACCTCTTCGAACTCCGCCTTCACGGCCTGCTCGGCCTTCTCCAGCGCGGCGGGCAGCGCGGCCGCCCACTCCTCGACGTGCTCCACCGGGTCGAGGCCGCGCTGACGCAGCTCCGCCTCGGCGAGGTCGTCGGGGTTGCCGCCGAGCTTGATGTCCGTGCCTCGGCCGGCCATGTTCGTCGCGACCGTGACCGCGCCCTTGCGGCCGGCCTGGGCGACGATCGTCGCCTCACGGTCGTGCTGCTTGGCGTTGAGGACCTCGTGCTGCACACCGCGCTTGGAGAGCTGCTGCGAGAGGTACTCGGACTTCTCGACCGAGGTGGTGCCGACCAGGATCGGCTGGCCCTTCTCGTGCTTCTCGGCGATGTCGTCGACGACCGCGGCGAACTTCGCGACCTCGGTGCGGTAGATCAGGTCCGACTGGTCGGCCCGGACCATCGGCCGGTTGGTCGGGATCGGCACCACGCCGAGCTTGTAGATCTGGTGGAACTCGGCGGCCTCGGTCATCGCCGTACCGGTCATGCCCGAGAGCTTGCCGTAGAGGCGGAAGAAGTTCTGGAGGGTGATCGTGGCGAGTGTCTGGTTCTCGTCCTTGATGTCCACCCCTTCCTTCGCCTCGATCGCCTGGTGCATGCCCTCGTTGTACCGGCGGCCGGCGAGGATACGGCCGGTGTGCTCGTCGACGATCATGACTTCGCCGTCGATGACGACGTAGTCCTTGTCCTTCTTGAAGAGTTCCTTGGCCTTGATGGCGTTGTTGAGGTACCCGACGAGGGGGGTGTTCACCGACTCGTAGAGGTTCTCGATGCCCAGCCAGTCCTCGACCTTCGCGACACCGGACTCGTGGATCGCGACGGTCCGCTTCTTCTCGTCGACCTCGTAGTCGCCGGTCTCCTCGATGCCCTTGAGCGGGTTGCCCGCCTCGCCCTTGGTCAGGCGGGTGACCAGCTTGGCGAAGTCGCCGTACCACTTGGTGGCCTGGTCGGCGGGGCCGGAGATGATCAGCGGGGTACGGGCCTCGTCGACCAGGATCGAGTCGACCTCGTCGACGATCGCGAAGTTGTGGCCACGCTGGACGAGCTCGTCCTGCGCCCAGGCCATGTTGTCGCGGAGGTAGTCGAATCCGAACTCGTTGTTCGTTCCGTACGTGATGTCGCAGCCGTACTGCTCGCGGCGCTGGGCCGGAGTCATGTTGGCGATGATGCAGCCGACACTCAGTCCGAGGAACTTGTGGACCCGGCCCATCATCTCCGAGTCACGCTCGGCCAGATAGTCGTTGACCGTGATCAGGTGCACGCCCTTGCCCGAGAGTGCGTTGAGATACGCGGGCAGGGTGCCGACGAGGGTCTTGCCCTCGCCGGTCTTCATCTCGGCCACATAACCGAGGTGCAGGGCTGCGCCGCCCATCATCTGGACGTCGTAGTGGCGCTGTCCGAGGACTCGCTTGGCGGCCTCACGGACAGTCGCGAACGCCTCGGGAAGCAGGTCGTCCAGGCTCTCGCCGTCCGCGTACCGTTCCTTGTACTCGTCGGTGAGCGCCCGCAGCTCGGCGTCGGAGAGGTTGACGAAGTCCTCTTCGATGGAGCTGACCTGGTCCGCGATGCGGTGCAGTTTGCGCAGGATCTTGCCTTCGCCTGCACGCATGAGCTTGTTGAAGACGGACACTGAGGCTGGTCTCCTTGCCGGTCGGGCCTGGCACTGGGTCGTGTTATGGACTCTGGCGCGGGCACGGCAGGTGGGCCCCACCGCAACGGCCATCGTAAGCGAGGACCCCGCCGCGCCGGGAGGGCTGCCACTGCGTTGACCTCGCAGCGCCCTCCCGGGTCAACGGACGAAGGGCACCGAAGGTGCCGGGAAGGCCGAAAAGTACTCGCCCCGCGGCAGCCCGCTCAGCAGAATCCGTACATGGAACCGATCACTCTCACCACCGACCGCCTGCTGCTGCGCCCCTTCGTCCCGGGCGACGCGGAGGAGCTGCACGTGGCCTGCCAGGACCCCGACATCCAGCGCTGGACGGTCGTCCCGTCGCCGTACAGCCGCGCGGACGCCGAGCTCTTCGCCCGGCAGCTCTCGCCCGGCGGCTGGCAGGACGATTCCATGTACAACTTCGCCGTGACGGTGCGCGACGGCGGCGCCGTGGCCGGTGCGCTCGGCATCAACCGACGCACCGGGCCGGGCACGTACGAGGTCGGCTTCTGGACCGCCAGGGAGCACCGCGGTCTCGGCTACACGACGGAGGCGGTCCTCGCCGCTGCCCGCTGGACCTTCACCTCGCTCGGCGGGGACCGGCTGGAGTGGCGGGCCGAGACCGGCAACCTCGCCTCACGGGCCGTCGCGCTGCGCGCCGGATTCCGGATGGAGGGCGATCAGCGCTCCGGAGTGATCAACAAGGGTGTACGCCGCGATGCGTGGACCGGCGCCCTGCTCCCGTCCGACCTCGGCCTGCCCGGCACGGACACGTACCTCCCGTCCGACGCCCCCGCCCACTCGTGAGGGAAAGGCTCCGGCCGGGATGTCAGTGCCGCCCTCTAGGGTGCGAGGCATGACGTCTGTGCAGCCTCCCGCAGCCGAACTCTCCGCCGACCAGGCCCGCAGGATCGCGCTGCGCGCCCAGGGCTTCCTCGGCGCCCCGGACCGCCGGGCCGGGGTGCCCGGGGTCCTGCGGCACCTCGGGGCCGTACAGCTCGACACGATCTCGGTGCTCGCGCGTTCGCACGAGCTGATTCCGTACGCGCGCCTGGGCGCGGTCGGCCGGCCCACGGTCGAGGAGGCGTACTGGTCGGGTGGCCGGGCCTTCGAGTACTGGTCGCACGCGGCCTGCATCCTGCCGGTCGAGGAGTGGCCGCACTTCGCCTTCCGCCGCCGCGCCTACCGCGCGCGCCCGCAGTGGCACCACGACCTGCCGGACGGCGCCTACGACACCGTCATCAAGCAGTTGCGCGCCGAAGGCCCTCTGACGGCGACGGAGCTGGGCGGCGCGAAGAACGGCGGGGAGTGGTGGGACTGGTCCGCCTCGAAGGTGGCCGTCGAGCGGGCCCTGATGTACGGCGAGGTGGTGTGCACCGAGAGGCGCGGCTGGAAGCGCGTCTACGACCTCGCGGAGCGCGCCCTGCCCGATGCCGTGTTCCACGACGATCTGGACGACGCCGAGTGCCTGCGCCGGCTGGTGGCACTCGCGGGGCAGTCACTGGGCGTCGGCACCCGCGCGGACATCGCCGACTACCACCGGCTCAAGGGCGAGCAGTTCGATGCCGTGGTGGCGGACTCCGGGCTGGTCCCGGTCACGGTGCAGGGCTGGGCGAAGCCTGCCTGGGCGGATCCGGCCGCTCTGGCCGCCGAGCCGCGCGGCCGCCACCGCACGACGCTGCTGTCACCGTTCGACTCGCTGGTCTGGGAGCGTGCCAGGACCGAGCGGATCTTCGGCTTCACCCACCGTCTGGAGGCCTACGTCCCCAAGCCCAAGCGGATCCACGGCTACTTCGCGATGCCGCTGCTGGCGGGCGGCCGGCTGCAGGGCCGGGTCGACCCGGCCCGTGAGGGCACGACGCTGGTCGCCCGGCAGGTTTCCCTGGCGGACGCGAAGGCGGTGGCACCGATGGCGCAGGCGCTGGCCGAAGCCGCCTCCTGGGTCGGCTGCACCGAGGTCCGGCTGGAGCGGGTGGACGCACCGGAGCTACGCGGACCGCTGACCCGGGAAATCTCCCGCGTCCTCGCGTGACCGCGTATTCCCGGGGCTCTGCCGCCCCCGGGCCGCTCACCTGATCTCGAGGATCTTCTCCCGCATGGCGTAGACCACGGCTTCCATCCGCGAGTGCAGCTGGAGCTTCTCCAGAATGTTGCGGACGTGGTTCTTCACGGTGTTCTCGGAAATGAAGAGTTCCTTCGCGATATCCCGATTGTTCATGCCCGTGGCAACCAGTTTGAGGACTTCGAGCTCACGCTCTGTGAGCCGGGGCGCCGGAACCAGCCGGCGCTCGTCGGTCCGCTGGATCATCGACTTGAACTCGGTGAGCAGTTTCGACGCCATGGAGGGGCTGATCTGGGACTGCCCGTCGGCGACCGCGCGAATCGCGGTGGCGACCTCGTCCGTGGAGATCTCCTTGAGGAGGTAGCCGGTGGCACCGGCCTTGATGGCGTCGTAGAGATCCGCTTCCTCGTCGCTGATCGTCAGCATGATGATCTTCGCGCTGGGAGCCACCTCCTTGATGGAGGTGCAGGCCTCGATGCCGCCCCGCTTGGGCATGCGCACGTCCATCAGGACGATGTCGGGCAGCAGGTCGGCCGCCTTGTCGACCGCCTCCGCCCCGTCGCCCGCCTCACCGACGACCTGGATGTCCTCCTCCTGCGCGAGGACGATCTCCAGGCCTCTGCGGAACAGGGCGTGGTCGTCGACCACAAGGACGCGGATCGGTTCCTTGCGGGAACCGCTGTCGTCGTCCGCGCCGGTATGGGCACCGCCGGTGTCACCGGCATCATTCGCATCGCGCACGGGCCCGAAGGTGTCCGCCATCGTTCCTCCCCCTGAAGGCCGCGGCCTGAAGTTCAAAACTGTCCGCCAACGGCAGTTCACAGAGCACCGATTGGCTTGGGCCGCCATGATTTCATGCCGGGACGTCGGAGCGGTGATCCCGTGGTCGCACGAAGGTGCCCCTGGGGGCGCACAGACGCTCCAGGGGCACCACGTAGTGGTGGCGTCAGCCGCCGAGCGCACCGCCCGCGCCGCCCGCCTCGTCGGCGGCCAGGGGGTCGGTCCTCAGATGGATGACACCGTAGTCGTAAGCATGCCGCCGGTAGACGACACTGGGTTCCTTCGTCTCGGAGTCGACGAACAGATAGAAGTCGTGACCGACCAGCTCCATCTCGTAGAGCGCCTGGTCGAGCGACATGGGTGCCGCGACGTGCGTCTTCTCGCGCATCACCAGCGGTCCTTCGCCCTGTACCTCGAGCGAGCCGATCCTGGTGGTGGGTACGGGCTGTGCCGCTTCGTCGGCGACCAGCTCGCCGTCGCCGTTGAACGACGCCGCGTCCGGCACCATTTCACCGACCTCCGCAGCGGGGATACGACCCGTGCCGCGGCGGCTGTAGCGCTTGTCGTGCTGCTTGCGCAGCCGCGCCTCCAGCTTGCCTGTGGCCAGGTCCAGCGCTGCGTACGGGTCGCCTGCGGCCGCTTCTGCCCTGATGACCGGTCCACGCGAGCGGAGCGTGATCTCCACCCGGTCGGAACGGTCTGCCTGACGAGGATTCGGCTCCTTGGACACCTCCACGTCGAGGCTGATCACCTTGCCGTCGAACTTCTGGATCTTGTCCAGCTTCAGCTTCTCGGCCACGTGCTTGCGGAACCGCTCGGGCACCTCGGTCTTGCGGCCCTTGACGACGATGTCCACGCAGAACTCCGTTCCCGGATCGCTCCGCTCAGCGGCGGAGCATCTCCCTTTTGCACCAGGCCCCGGTGATGGCCGGAGCCGCGGACTCGGTGACTTCCACCTCCTCCTCCCCCGTCGGCAAGGACTCCACCCCACCGAATTCCCGGTTCTCGAACTTCAGTGGGTCGCCTGCCCGAAACCTGGTGGTGCATTCGTCGAGGCCTGGCATTCACCATTCCTCACAACCGAACATAGCCTGCCCGGTGGGATGTCGGCACCCGCTACTCGCACGTACCTCCGTTCAGGTCTTTTTACCCACTCACTACCTGCAACGATGCAAGTTCAGTTCCAGTTCCGGTTTATTTCGTAGGCGGACGGAGATGCTGCGACCACGGCCGCGTGACGTGCCCCTCGGCCGACGCTTCCCCAGCCCCCGGCCGCTTCGATCGCCCGCGCCGCCTCGGCCAGCGAGGCACCCGTCGTCAACAGGTCGTCCACCAGCACCACCCGACCGGCGGCAAGCAGACGTTCACCCCCGGCCGCGACCCCCAGAGCACCCGCCAGATTCGCCCGGCGCTCCCGGGCCCCGAGTCCGGACTGATCGGCCACCGGACGCCGCTGCCGCAGCACCCCGGCCACGCGGGCGGGCGTGCCCGTACGCCGCAGTTCCGCCGCGGCCGACAGCGCGATCCGGCGGGCAGGGTCGTGTCCGCGCGAGGCGACGGCCCGTCGCGCCGACGGCACGGGCACCAGCAGGAGCGGCCCCGCCTCGGCCGACGACCCCGCCCCGGCCCTCACGGCACCCGCCAGCGCCCTGCCGGCGGCCCCGGCGAGGCCGAGTACCCCTCGCTCCTTGTGGGCCAGCAGCACCGCACGTACCGCGTTCTCGTATCCGGCGGCCGCATGGACCACGGGCAGACCTGCGGGCTCCGGGTCGGGCCGCACCCGGCGCGGCACCCGGCCGTACAGCTGCGCGCGACACTCCTCGCACAGCTCGGTCCGCGGCCTGCCACAGCCTCCGCAGTCCACCGGCAGGACCAGTCCGGCGATCTCCCGCCACCACCCGCGCATGGCTCCACTGTGCACGCGTCGAGGCAGCCCGACCACCCCTGTGGACAACGCCTCGGGGCCGCCCGGGCACGCCCGGGTCCCGCACGGTCGTGCGGCGTCAGCCCGGGTAAACCAGCGCCGAACCTTCCTTCAGGACGGTCTGCCAGTTGTCCCCGGGCAGCAGTTTCACTATTCCGTCGCCGACCGTGTCCGCCATCAGCGGCAGCTGCTCGTCGTCCGCCGCCGCGATGGCCAGCACCTGGTTGACGCCGGGCAGCACACCCGAGGAGGGCATCGAACCGTCCGCCTGCACATAGCGGACCTGCTGCACCCCTCCCCGCTCCTTGCCGACCACCACGAGGCGGCTGCCGCCCGACCACGACATCGCGGTCACATCGGCCAGCTGCGGAGCGGCCTGCCGCAGATCCACCACCGATACCTGCTCCTTGCCCTGCGGGCCCTTCCTCTCGATCCGGCCGATCTTCAGCGACGCCGTCCCGTCCTCCCGCGTCAGCAGCAGCGCGATGCGCACCCCGTCCGAGGACAGACGCAGTGCCGTGATCCGGCCGCCGTCCAGGCTCGGCACGGTGACCTCCTGGGGCTTGCCCATGCCGCCGGCCAGCCTCAGCAGCCGCGAGTTGCCCGGGTCGCGGTCGGCGACCCAGAGGTCGCCCCGGCCGTCCCAGCTGGGCGCCGTCAGCCGGTCCCGGGCACGACCGGCCTTGCTCGTCACGGCCGGTACCGGGAGCTCGCCGTCCGCCGCGATGGAGGAGACGTAGAGCGCGTCCCCGTGCTGCGACAGGACGGCCGCTGTCTGCTCGTCCCGGGCCACGCCGACCGCGCTCACCTGCAGCGAGCCGCTGCCGAACGGACCCGCCACCGGTTCCGGCTCACCGCTGCCCCGGGTGCTCCCCGGGATGCGCTCCACGTGTCCCTTGGAATCGACGAAGTACTGGCTGTCGGGCCCACCGGACGACCCGTCGGGGGCGTACTCCTCGGCCTGGTCCGCTCCCAGTACGCAGAGCGCCGACCCGTCGGAACGCTGGAGCTCCACCTGCTCGACGCGTGCGGACGTCAGATCCCGGAGGGTGAAGAGCACCTGCGAGGCCATCATCCGGCAGGTGCGCTGCCCGGTCCCGTCCGCCTTCTTGTCGAGGGGGACCTTCAACACGTTGCTGTCGTCGGGGGTCAGGGATGTGACGCCCTTCCGCAGCCCGGTTCCCGGGGGAAAGCGCGATGCGACCACTGGCCGCAACCAGTCGGTGGGGCCCCTCAGGAGGCTGCGGACCGCCTGCGTCACCGTGTCCATGCCCGTAGCCGGATCGGTCCGGTTACGGATGTAGACGGGGTCGGCGACCAGCGTGGACTGCGCCTCGGTCCGCCCGGTGGCGAAGTAGAACTTGTTGACGGAACGGTAGAGCCGCTTGAAGTCGGACTGCCCGAGAACCAGGCCGTCCGGCACCATGTCGATGCGCCATTCCTTGCCGTCCGGGCCCTTCTCCCGCACCAGGTGAAGGGTGCTGGAGTAGTCCGACGGCGCAAGCGGCTGGTAGGCGTTCTGGTCGTCGACCGTCGCCACCTTCTCGCCGGTCAGGGTGTAGCTGACCTCGTCGGTGCCGCGGTCGCTGTCATGGACCGGCCGGTCGCTCCGGTTGGGCGCCTTGGCCAGCACCGTGGTGAGCGCACTCGGCTTCCAGCCGCTCGACGCCTCTTTCGTGAGGTACTGGCGCGTGGTCCTGAAATCGGAGTCGTCGCTGGTCATCGACTCCAGGAAGCCGTCGACCACCTCGTTCGGAGTGGCGCCGTCGCGCGGAGCGACCGCGTACACCTGGACCTGGGAGTCGCCGGGCTGCGAGGCGTCCACGGCCTTGACGTCCCCCGTGACGGGCATCGAGCCGCATGCGGACAGCAGCACGGCGCCGCAGCCGAGCAGCACGGTCACCCCCACCGCACGTCCGCGGCCGCCCTGACGGCGGTCAGTGATCACGAGTCGTGTCCTCCCGCCCCGGATCCTGCCCCGGAGAGTCGTTGTGACGGACGGGCCGCTCCTCGGCGGGACGCGGCACCACACGCGCGCCGTTGCCCGGCAGGGCCGCCGGATGCACCGAGGCCGGGGCGGTGCGGGCCGGCATGGATGCGCGGGCCGGAACGGGCAGTGCCGCCCGGTCCGTGCCCGCCTGCTGGGAGGGCACCGCCACCAGCCGGTGGCCGCTCTCATCGGGGGCCGCAGCCCGCTCCCGGTTCTCACGGTTGCGCCGCGAGTCCTCGGGCTCCAGCGGTATCGGCGAACCACGCAGCGGTTCGTCCGCCGTACGCGGCAGCGTCAGCCGGAACTGCGAACCCCCACCGGGCTCGCCCCAGGCCTGCAGCCACCCGCCGTGCAGCCGCGCGTCCTCGACGGCGATGGACAGCCCCAGTCCGGTGCCGCCCGTCGTCCGGGCACGGGCCGGGTCGGCCCGCCAGAAGCGGTTGAACACCCGCGTCGCCTCGCCGGGCTTCAGCCCCACGCCGTAGTCCCGGACGGCCACCGCGACCGCTCCGCCGGCCACTCCCATCCGCACCACGACATCGCGTCCCTCGCCGTGCTCGACGGCGTTGACGACCAGGTTGCGCAGAACCCTCTCGACCCGTCGCGCGTCGGCCTCGGCGATCACCGGCTGCTCGTCGCCGACCACCCGGATCCGGGTGCCCTTGCGCTCGGCCAGCGGCTCGGCGCCACCGATCACCCGCCGCACGACCTGGCGCAGGTCTATCGGCTCCGCCTCCAGAGCCGCGGCACCCGCGTCGAACCGGCTGATCTCCAGCAGATCGGACAGCAGCGACTCGAAGCGGTCGAGCTGGTCCCCGAGCAGCTCCGCGGAACGCGCCGTGACCGGGTCGAAGTCGACGCGTGCCTCGTGAATCACGTCGGCTGCCATGCGCACGGTCGTCAGTGGCGTCCGCAGCTCGTGCGAGACGTCCGAGACGAAGCGCCGCTGCATCCGGGAGAGCTCCTCCAGCTGCTGGATCTTCAGCTGGAGGTTCTGCGCCATCTTGTTGAAGGCCTCACCGAGCCGGGCGATGTCGTCCTCTCCGGTGACCTTCATCCGTTCCTGGAGCCGGCCCGCCGAGAGCCGTTCGGCGATCCCCGCCGCCATGCGTACGGGGGTGACGACCTGGCGCACCACGAACCACGCGATGGCCCCGAGCAGCACGACCACGAACAGACCCGCGGTCGCCAGCGTGCCCTTGACCAGCGTCAGGGACTTCTCCTCCTGGGTCAGCGGGAAGACGTAGTACAGCTGGTACGGATTGCGGTCGATGTCGTAGAGCCGCTTGCCCACGACCAGACCGGGCTGCGATTCCTGCCCGTTCGCGTACTTGATCTGCGAGTACGTCTGAAACGCTCCCGGGCCCTTGTTCACCGACTCGCGCAGCTTCTGGGGAATGCTCGCGGCCTCGACGCTGCCGGATCCGCGCGGAGCGCGGGACCCCTCGTCGGCGCTGAGCGCCACCACGTTGAACGCGTTCTTCCCACCACTGGCGAGCTGGTCGACGAGCTCGGTCCGCCAGGAGTTGTTGGCCGTCGTGCCGTCCGCGGCGTCACCGCCCTGCGCACCGGGGGTGAGCGGAGCGTTCGCCTTCTCCTGGGCAGCCGCGAACCCACCGGCGGCCTGTGTCTGGGCAGCCTTGCCCTTCGCGTCCAGCAGGCCGTTGCGCACCTGCCCGATCACGACGAGGCCGAGCAGCAGCACCACACCGAGCGACATCAGCAGCGTGCCGGCGACGACCCGCAGCTGGAGGTTGCGCCGCCACAGCCGCACGGCGGGCAGCAGCGGACGCCGCACCCACCGCATGAGCAGCCGCGGCAGCGGCCCGCCGGGCGCCCGGTCATGGAACAACCGGCCGCCCTGCAGGAAACGCCCCACCGGAGATGACGTGTGCCCTGAACCGGCAGCCCGCTCCGCACGGACTCCCGGCTCCCCGGGCTTCGGAGCAGTGCTACCCAGGGACATGTCAGCTCGGTCCGGCCTTGTAACCGACGCCTCGGACGGTCACCACGATCTCCGGCCGCTCCGGGTCCTTCTCGACCTTGGAGCGGAGCCGCTGCACGTGCACGTTCACCAGACGGGTGTCGGCGGCGTGACGGTATCCCCAGACCTGCTCAAGGAGCACCTCACGGGTGAAGACCTGCCACGGCTTGCGGGCGAGCGCGACCAGCAGGTCGAACTCCAGCGGAGTGAGGGCAATGGACTGCCCGTCCCGCTTCACCGAATGCCCGGCCACATCTATGACCAGGTCACCGATGGTCAGCTGCTCCGGTGCCGGTTCCTCGGACCTACGCAAACGTGCCCTGATCCGGGCAACCAACTCCTTAGGTTTGAACGGCTTGACGATGTAGTCGTCGGCCCCTGACTCCAGGCCCACCACCACGTCAACCGTGTCGCTCTTGGCAGTGAGCATGACGATCGGCACGCCGGACTCGGCCCTGATCAACCTGCAGACCTCGATGCCGTCCCTACCGGGCAGCATGAGATCCAGCAGGACCAGGTCCGGCTTTGCCTCACGAAATGCAGCAAGTGCCTTGTCGCCGTCCGCTACGAACGACGGCTCGAACCCCTCACCACGCAGCACAATCCCGAGCATCTCGGCCAGTGCGGTGTCGTCGTCGACGACAAGGACGCGTCCCTTCATAAACGACATCATCCCATTAGCTAATCGTTACCTGCGATGATCTGGCACACAGCTCTGCCAGTCCGACCCCTGTGACCGGGGAGATTACGCCCTCCTCCGTGACGATCGCCGTGACCAGCTCCGGCGGCGTGATATCGAAGGCGGGGTTGTACGCCGGGGCTCCCACCGGCGCCACGGGTACGCCGCCGATTCCTCTCCCGTCAGCCCCCAGTTGCGGGGATGTGAGCTCGGTCACTTCTCTCGCCGGCCGCTGCTCCACCGTGATGGACGCACCGTCCGCGGTGTGGAGATCCACGGTCGTCGTCGGGGCCACCACGATGAACGGTACGTGGTGGTACTTCGCGAGCACCGCGAGCGGATAGCTCCCCACCTTGTTGGCCACCGATCCGTCCGCGGCGATGCGGTCCGCCCCGATCAGCACGGCGTCCACCTCGCCTGCGGCGAACAGCGACCCCGCGGCGTTGTCCGTGAGCAGGCTGTACGGCATGCCGTTGCGCGCCGCCTCGTACGCGGTCAGCCGGGCACCCTGCAGCAGCGGACGGGTCTCGTCCACCCACAGGCGCCTGAGCCGGCCCGACCGGTGCGCCCCGAGCGCGACCGCGAAAGCCGTCCCCTCGCCCCCGGAGACCAGCGCCCCCGTGTTGCAGTGGGTCAGCAGTCGGTGACCGCCGCCGGGAAGCAGCTCATCCAGCAGAGCGAGCCCGTACCCGGCCATGCGCCCGCTGGCCGCAGCATCCTCCCGGTGCAGCGCCCGGGCCTCGTCCAGTGCCACCGCCGCCGCCTGCTCGGGACCGGCCCCCTTGTCGACGGCCGCCCAGTACGCCCCGGCGGCCCGCCGGACGCCGTACCCGAGGTTCACCGCGGTGGGCCGCGCCTGCTCCAGCAGGCCCGCGGCCTCCGCCACGTCGTACCCCCGCACGGCGGCGAGAGCCACCCCGTAGGCGCCCGCGATGCCCAGCAGGGGCGCTCCGCGCACCGCCAGCGTCCGGATCGCCTCCACCAGCGCGGGAACGTCCGTGCACGCCAGCTCAGCCTCCTCCGCCGGCAGCCTCGTCTGGTCGAGAAGCACCAGCACGGGGCCTTCCGGCGGTTCGTCCCATCGAAGTACGGGAAGCGCGGCGGGCTCGCGGCCCACCGGCGATTGCGCGTCCTGATCAGCCATCCGTCCAGTCTGCCCCGTGAGCCGCCCGCGTACGAAGGAACGAAGGAGATACAGCGCCAGTCCCGGACGGGTGCAACGCGTGGCACGATGGCTGCCAACCTGACGCCCCGATACGCGGACAGGACCGTGAAGGAGCGAGAATGAACGACACTCCGGGCTGGGCCTCGCCCGGATCTGCCCCCTCCGACGACCAGGAGGCAGGCGTCCCCCGCCCTTCCGAACCCGTCGACGACAGCGGGTCTGCGGGAAACTGGTCTTCCACGCAGCCGCCCGCAGGGCAGTGGTCCCCGCCGGCCGGCCCCGGAACCGGCCCCGGCACACCGCCTCCCCACCCTGGTTGGGGCGTTCCCCCGCAGGGCCCCGGGTGGGGGCGCCCGCCGGCTGCGGCCAAGCCCGGTGTCATCCCGCTCCGGCCGCTGGGCGTCGGCGAGATCCTGGACGGCGCCGTATCCACCATGCGTGCGCACTGGCGCACGGTGCTCGGCATCGCTCTCGCCGTCGCCGTGATCGCCCAGACCGCCGACCTGCTCGTGCAGCAGTACCTGTTGCCTGAGCCCCCCTCGGTCGACCGGAACGCCACGGGCTCGGAAGCCCTGCGCCAGGCCACCGACTCGCTCCGCTCCAGCCTGCTCAGCGCCGCCCCGTCCCTGCTCATCTCGATGCTCGCCACGATCGTCACCACCGCTGTACTGACCGTGGTGATCAGCCGCTCGGTGCTCGGCCGCCCCGTCACGCTCTCCGACGCCTGGGCCGAGGCCCGGCCCCGGCTGCTCCCGCTCCTGGGGCTGACCCTCCTGCTGGCCGTCATGGCCGCGGGAATCATGGCCGCGGGAATTCTCCCGGGCTTCCTGATCGGCGACACAGCAGGTGTCGGCCTCGCCTTCATCGGGCTGCTCGCCGCAGGCGGTGTGCTGCTCTGGCTGATGGTCCGCTTCTGCCTCGCCTCCCCGGCACTGATGCTGGAGCGGCAGTCGATCACCGCATCGATGCGCCGCTCCGCCAAACTGGTCCGCGGCGCCTGGTGGCGGACCTTCGGCATCCTCGCGCTCACCTGGCTGCTGACGCTCATCGTGACGCTCGTGATCGGGATCCCGTTCGGCCTCATCGCTATGGCCGTGGACGACGGCGGCCTCAGCTCCTTCCTCACCGAGGGAGCGACAAGTTTCGGCTGGCCTTTCCTGATCGTCTCCGCCATCGGCGACGTCGTCGTCGCAACGATCATCTACCCGCTGTCCGCCGGGGTCACGGCCCTTCTCTACGTGGACCAGCGCATCCGACGCGAAGCACTCGACCTCGACCTCGCCCGGGCAGCAGGGCTGCCGGGCTACGACAACAGGAGCTGACACCGTGTCGGGGGCGGGTGGCACGACGGAACTACTGATCCGGGCGAGCGGTGACATACCCGTGGACATCCCACGGGTGCCCGCCCGCGAGGCGGCACGGCACGAACTGTCCCGACCGATGTACCACGAGAACGATCCGAACCCCCTCCAGAGCGCCCTGGACCATCTGTGGAGCTGGATCGGCGACCTCCTCTCCTCCGCCTCGGGCGCCGCACCGGGCGGGCCTGCGGGACTGGTCGTACTCGTACTGATCGTCATCGCTCTGGTTGCCGCGCTCCTGTGGCGTCTGGGTACCCCCCAGCGCAGCCTGCGAGCGCCGGACGCGCTCTTCGAGAGCGGCCCCCACAGTGCGCCGGAACACCGCGCGACCGCCGAGGCCCACGCCGCCGCAGGCCGGTGGATCCCAGCCGTCCAGGAGCGGATGCGCGCCATCGTCCGTTCCCTGGAGGAACGCGCCCTGCTCGACGCCCGGCCCGGACGCACCGCCGACGAAGCCGCCGCGGAAGCGGGCCGCATGCTCCCGGCCCACGCCGCACGACTCCGGGCTGCGGCCCGGACGTTCGACGACGTCACATACGGCGGGCGTTCCGCCGACCGGCAGGAGTATCTGAGCGTGGTCGCGCTGGACCTCGACCTCGAATCCACCGCACCGCAGCTCTCCGGCACTGTCCCGGGGGCTGCCGCGTGACCACGGCCACCACGCGCTCCACATCCGCCTCTCCCACTCCGCACCAGGTCTGGATCCGCGCTCGCGGTGTGCTGCTCGCCCTCCTCGTGCTCGTCGCTGCGGGAATCGCCCTGGCTGCCACCCGCTCCGGAGACCAGCACGGCAGGCTCGATCCCCGCTCCGCAGACCGTTACGGCAGCAGGGCAGTAGCCGAACTCCTCAAGGACCGAGGCGTCTCCGTCCGCGTCGTCACCACACTCCAAGCCGCCACGTCTGCGGCCGGCCCCGACACCACGCTGCTCGTCGCCGCCCCCAACCTCCTGACACCACATCAGCAGAACGTGCTCGGCGGGATGACCGCCGATACGGGCGGCCGGACGGTGCTTGTCGCCGCTGGCCCGACCTCGGTCGGCGCGTTGGCCCCCGGCGTCCGCGCCAAGTCCTCCGCCCCGGTCTCCACACGCGCCCCCCAGTGTTCGCTGGACGCCGCCCTCCAGGCCGGCGACGCGGAGACAGGAGGCATCCGCTACGCATCGGACGGCCTGAACACCCTCGCCTGCTACCCGGCCGACGGCCTTCCGTCCCTGCTCATGCTGGAGCAGCCGGCGTCGGGTGACACCGTCCTGCTCGGGTCCCCCGATCTCCTCTACAACGACCGTCTTGACAAGGACGGCAACGCCTCTCTGGCACTTCAACTCCTTGGCTCGCGCCCCCATCTGGTCTGGTACCTCCCCTCGCTCAACGACCCCTCCGCCGCGGACAGCTCCGGCGGCAAGGACACCGGCACGGACGGCGACAGCACCGAGGGCGAGAGCGGATTCCTCGCCCTCATCCCGTCGGGCTGGCTCTGGGGGACGCTCCAACTCGCCCTAGCCGCCGTACTTGCCGCCATCTGGCGGGCACGACGCCTGGGACCCGTGGTCGCCGAACGGCTGCCCGTGGCCATCCGCGCCTCCGAGTCCACCGAGGGCCGTGCCCGCCTCCAGCGCAAGGCCAACGCCCGCGACCGGGCCGCGGAAGCCCTGCGCAACGCCACCCGTACCCGCCTCGCCCCCCTTGTCGGCGTCTCCCCGCGCGACGCCCACTCCCCCGCGACGCTCCTCCCCGCCGTGTCCGCACGCCGCGACCCCGGCGACACCGATCTCCGCCAACTGCTCTTCGGCTCGGCCCCCTCCGACGACACCGCCCTCGTCCTCCTGGCAGACCAACTCGACACCCTCGAAAGAGAGGTCCGTACCTCATGACTGCCCCGCCCCCCATTCCCACCGGGACAACCGGGACCGTCAGCAGCGACGCGGCGGCCCGCGCCTCCCTGGAAGCCCTGCGGTTCGAGATCGCCAAGGCAGTCGTCGGCCAGGACCCGGCGGTCACCGGCCTCGTCGTCGCACTGCTCTGCCGCGGCCATGTCCTGCTGGAAGGTGTCCCCGGCGTGGCCAAGACCCTCCTGGTCAGGGCCCTCGCAGCATCACTCGAACTCGACACCAAGCGTGTCCAGTTCACCCCCGACCTGATGCCCAGTGACGTCACCGGCTCCCTGGTCTACGACGCCCGCAGCGCCGAGTTCTCCTTCCAGCCGGGGCCGGTCTTCACCAACCTCCTTCTGGCCGACGAGATCAACCGGACGCCTCCAAAGACGCAGTCCTCCCTTCTGGAGGCGATGGAAGAGCGCCAGGTCACCGTCGACGGGATCGCACGCCCCCTGCCGGATCCCTTCCTCGTTGCAGCCACCCAGAACCCGGTGGAGTACGAGGGCACGTACCCCCTCCCCGAAGCCCAATTGGACCGGTTCCTGCTCAAGCTGACGGTCCCGCTGCCGTCCCGCGACGACGAGATCAACGTCCTGACCCGTCATGCGGACGGCTTCAACCCCCGTGACCTGCAGGCGGCGGGCATACGCCCGGTCGCCGGGCCGGCGGATCTGGAGGCAGCACGCAACGCTGTCTCCCGGACCGCGGTCTCCCCCGAGATCGCCGGTTACGTGGTGGATATCTGTCGTGCCACGCGTGAATCCCCCTCACTCGCCCTCGGGGTCTCGCCCCGAGGCGCCACTGCTCTCCTGTCCACTGCCCGGGCCTGGGCCTGGCTGACAGGGCGCGACTACGTCACCCCCGACGACGTCAAAGCCCTCGCCCTCCCTACGCTCCGGCACCGCATCCAACTGCGGCCCGAAGCGGAGATGGAGGGAGTCACCCCGGATTCCGTCATCACCGCGGTTCTCGCCCACGTCCCCGTACCCCGTTGAGGCGGTGAATGGTGGCTCTTACCGGACGCACCGCTCTGCTCGCCGCTCTGGGGTCACTCCCTGTAGGCATCCTGGCCCCGAGCTGGACGGGCATGCTCGCGGTCAATGCCCCGCTCTCACTAGCTATTCTGTGCGACTATGCCCTGGCAGCACCAGTGCGTCCGCTTCAGTTCACCCGATCCGGCGATACCACCGTGCGACTCGGCGAGGGCGCCGAGGTGCAACTCACCGTAGTCAATCCTTCCCGCCGTCGTCTGCGGGCACACCTCCGTGACGCATGGCCTCCCAGCAGCTGGCTGCCGGGCACGGACCAGGCCGCGTCCCGTCACGAACTGGATGTTCCACCCGGCGAGCGCCGTCGTGTCACCACGTTTCTGCGCCCCACTCGCCGCGGGGACCGCCAGGCCGAGCGGATCACCATCCGGTCCTACGGACCGTTGGGTCTCGCAGCCCGCCAGGGCAGTCACGACGCTCCCTGGAGAGTGCGCGTCCTGCCGCCCTTCACGAGCCGCAAGCACCTGCCGTCCCGCCTCGCCAGACTGCGTGAACTCGACGGGCGTACAAGCGTCCTCACCCGTGGTGAAGGCACGGAGTTCGACAGCCTGCGCGCCTACGTTCCCGGCGACGACACCCGCTCGATCGACTGGCGAGCCACCGCGCGCCAGTCGGCTCTGGCTGTACGCACCTGGCGCCCCGAGCGCGACCGTCGCATCCTCATCGTCCTCGACACGGGCCGGACGTCGGCGGGCCGGGTGGGCGATGTCCCTCGTCTCGACGCGTCGATGGACGCGGCTCTGCTCCTCACCGCCCTTGCCACCCGCGCCGGCGATCGTGTGGACCTTCTCGCCTACGACCGCCGAGTACGGGCCCAGATCCGGGGCCGGGCAGCCGGAGACATCCTGGCGGCGATGGTCGACGCTCTGGCGCCGCTGGAACCGGAACTCGTGGAGACCGACTCACGCGGCCTGAGCGCCGCCGCACTGGCCAACGCTCCCCGGCGTTCCTTGATCGTGTTGCTGACCAGCCTTGACGCAGCACCTGTGGAAGAGGGCCTGCTGCGCGTACTCCCGCGCCTCACCCAGCGGCACACCGTGCTACTGGCGGCTGTGAGTGACCCGCACGTCGAAGACATGGCAGGTGCGAGAGGCACAGTGGACGCGATCTACGAAGCTGCTGCCGGCGCCCAGGCTCAGGCTCGTCGGCGTCGGACGGCGGAACAGCTCCAGCGTCATGGTGTGGTCGTCGTCGATGCCACACCGGACCACCTCGCACCGGCCCTCTCGGACGCCTACTTGGCTCTCAAGGCAGCGGGACGGCTGTAGCGTCGCCCCACCCGGCACACAAGTCAGCGGGCACCATGAGCGGGCACTGGGAAACGTACGCCTCGTGCCCGCTGACGACTGTCCGGGCTCGTTCTGTTCGGGAACGCAGAAAAGCCCCGTGCCACAAGGGCACGGGGCTTTTCATAAAAGGAGTTCGGCGGCGTCCTACTCTCCCACAGGGTCCCCCCTGCAG
>NZ_JBIDAD010000019.1:10024-88084 GCF_043202315.1 Streptomyces sp. NPDC048211 | reverse complement strand
AAACCACCCTCCTCCCCGGCCCCCACGCCCACACCACCCAAACCCGCTTCACCGACTGGCTCACACAACAGCACGCCTGACACCACAACCCCGCAAGGCCTCCCCCGTGACGGGCGTCGCCCAGCGCCTTCGCTCGCAAGCCGGCCGGGCGTCCCCGCAGCCGGGCTGCCCGGGCTTCCGGCCGACGCGGCGAACGCGCGTGCTGGGCGCCGCGACGGGGTGGAGCCTGCCGGCAACTGCACCGGCTTCCCGGGCCCCAGGCCTCTTCGGGGGTGGTCCGTCCGGTCAGGGCCACCCCGCTCCCAGTCATTCGTCACCCAGCTCCGGAAGAGGAGTCACCTCACCATGCCCAAGAACCAGAACCCGCCCACTGTTTCCGATGCCGGCCCCTACGAGGGCGTGACCGGTGTCTACACCATTGACACTGTCCACAGCACGATCGGTCTCTCCGTCCGGCACGCGATGATCTCCAACGTCCGTGGCAGGTTCGAGGCCTTCGAAGGCCTCCTGAAGCTCGACGGGGTCCGGCCGGAACGGTCCGAGGCGCATGTGAGCATCCAGACCGCGAGCCTGGACACGGGTGTCGCCGACCGGGACGCACATCTCACGGGCCCGGACTTCCTCGACTCCTCGACCTTTCCCCTGATGACCTTCAGTTCCACCCGCGTCGTCCCCGTCGGTGACGGCGAGTTCCGTCTGGACGGCAAGCTCAAGATCAAGGACATCGAGCTGCCCATCACCCTGAACGTCGAGTTCGGCGGGGCCGGGCGGGATGCCTACGGCGTGAACAGGGTCGGCTTCGAAGGCAGGGCCACCTTGAAGCGTTCGGACTGGGGACTCACCTGGAACGCCGCCCTGGAGGCAGGCGGAGTCCTCGTCGGGGACAAGGTGACGCTCATCCTCGACATCTCCGCCGTCCAGGCCGACCAGGCCGCCGCCTGACGGCGCGAGACCGCAGTGAAGGCCGGGCCGGAGGGTCTGCGGAATCGTCGCCCCAGCACGAGGGGCGGACGTCCGCCGCGCCGCGCAGGCCTCCGGTGGCCTTTCCGCTGTTGTGGTGACCGCAGCCCGCCCGCCTCGCCCCGAGGAGACACACCGTGGTTCAGGACCTGTCCGCTGCCCGACCGGCGGGCCCTGATCCGGGCGCGAGCGCGGACCGGGCAGCTCCCGCGATTCCGGAGGGACAGAGTGCCTCCGACCTGACGTGCTGTGCGGGAACGGCCCGTGCCGGGGACCTCGCCGGCTGCGGAGCCGGTCTGACGCTCCCGCACCCCCACGTCGACGGAACGGTGCCGCGCCAGGCCCGTATCCCCACGCGCCCGCGGCTGTCCCCGGCCACGGCGGCCGGGGCTGCCACGGCGCGCACGGGTCTCCCGCCCTCGGCCGGGCTGCCTGGTGCGGTACCGGTTCTGCGCGGCAGGACCCGGGAGATCACCACCCTGAGCACTCTGCTGCTGGACGCGGAGCGCGGAACAGGAGGTCTGCTCGTCATCGAGGGCGCACCGGGATCCGGCAAGACGCGGCTGCTCGAGGAGGCCCGGCTCACGGCAGGCCGCCGGGGACTGCGCGTCTGCCAGGGGGGCGGCACCCTCGCAGGACACACCGCCCCTCTGGGCCCCGTTCTGGCGGCCTTCTCCTCCGGCGACGACCCGCTGTTCGACGCGCGGCAGCTGAACGAGGTCGCGCGGATGCCGAACCCCGGGTTCTGGGTCCTGCAGGAGCTCCGCGGGCGCCTGGAACGGGCTGCGGAGACCGCCCCCGTGGTCGTGCTGGTCGATGATGTGCAGTGGTGCGACGAAACCAGTCTCCTCGTGCTGAGGAGTCTGCCGACTGCCCTGGCCGCGAGCCCCGTCGTCTGGATCTTCGCAGAGCGCACCGCGGGACCTGCCGGTTACGGCCGCGCCGCCGGCGCCCGGCTGGGGCGCGAAGGCGGCCGGCGCATACGCCTGGACCCACTGGACGACCGGGCGATCAGGAATCTGGCCTTCGACACCTTCGGCGCCGTCCCCGACAGAGCCATCCTGGACCTGACATCACCGGCCGAGGGCAAACCGCTGCTGCTCCGGGAGTTGTTCGAGGGCTTGCGGGACGAGGGCACCGTGGAGGTGCGTTCCGGCCGGGCCCGTCTGACGGGCACCCAGGTTCCCAAACGCTTCGACGAGTCCATCCGGCACCGTCTGTCCCACGTGTCCCAAATGGCGCGTGACTTCACCGAGGCGGCCTCCGTACTGGGCCGCTCCTGCTCGGTCGACCTGATGGTCGACCTGCTCGCCGTACCGCCGGCTTCGCTCGTACATCCGCTGCGGGAGATCCTCACGGCCGAACTCATGGTGGAGAGCGACGGACGCGTGGCCTTCCGTCACGACCTGGTGCGTGAGGCTGTCGCCAGGGCCGTACCCGCCGCCCGGCGCAGGGCGCTCCAACGCCTGTGTGTCGACCTTCAGTTGGCCAGGGGGGTGCCGGTGACTGATGTCGCGGCGATGCTCTGCGAGTGTGCGGAGCCGGGGGACCGCGAGGCCGTGGCCCTGCTCGCGCACGCGTCAGACGGCCTGGCGCCCCGGGCACCCGCGGCAGCCGCCGCGCTGAGTGCGGGGGCCCTGCGCCTGCTGCCCGGGAACGATCCGGCACGCCCGCGGATGATCGCGGACACCGTGTCGCTCCTGTGGCTCGGCGGTGACCACGCCCGGGCGCTGGAGCTGGCCGAGTCGGCGTTCGGGGAACCGGGCACCCTGGACCCCGAGACGGAGGCCCGGCTGCGCCTGGACCTCGCGGGTCTCACCAGCCAGCAGTCCTTCGGCGAG
This sequence comes from Streptomyces sp. NPDC048211, assembly GCF_043202315.1. Taxonomy (NCBI): domain Bacteria; kingdom Bacillati; phylum Actinomycetota; class Actinomycetes; order Kitasatosporales; family Streptomycetaceae; genus Streptomyces; species Streptomyces sp. NPDC048211. The sequence goes on along the minus strand of NZ_JBIDAD010000019.1, from coordinate 85,283 downwards.
GCCGTCCGGCAGGGGCGGCTGGGAGACGCGGTCGAGGGTGCGTCCGCCGGCCTCAAGGCCGGCTCGCAGGCCCTCCTGGCGCTCCATCTGACCAGGGGCGGCTCCTTGGACGAGGCGCACCGGACGGCTGTGCGTGCGAGGGACCTGGCGCGGAGCGCCGGACGGACGGCCGCCGAGGTCACCGCCCTCGTCGCGGAGTCGATCGTGGCCTTCATGCGCGCCGACTGGCAGCGGGCGGACGCAGCGTCGAACCGTGCGGTACTGCTCGCCCGGGATGTGGACCCGGCCGAGATCCCGTACACGCCGGGAATGTGGGCGGTGCGTCTGCTCACCAGCCACGGGTTCGGACAGCAGGCGGTGAACGAGGCCGAGGAGGGGGTTCGCCTGGCCAGGCGGCACGGCCGGGCGGCGGCGATGCACTTCTGGTCGATGGAGCGTGCACGCCTGCTGCTGGACGCGGGACATCTGGCGGAGGCACGCGCCGAGGCCGAACGCGTGGTGGCCATGGCCGAGCAGCTCGGATCCGCCGAATTCACCGACATCACCGTCCGCTATCCCGTCGGTGTCCTCGCGATGCACACGGGCGACCGGCAGGGAGTACGCAAGGCGGTCCGGGACGCGGGCGAGATGATGCGCGACGAATCGGCGTTCGTGAGCCGCTTCGGCGCCTGGCTGGCCGCTCAGGCAGCCGAGTGGGAGGGCGACAGCGTCGAGGCCCTGCGGCTGATGCCCCGGGAGACGGAGCTCTTCGATGCCTTCCGTCCTGAGTACCCCGTGCCTCTCGACCCGATGGACCAGCCGGTGTTCGTGCGTATCGCGCTGCGCGCGGGTGACCGCGAACGCGCAGCCGAGGCGGTCCTGGTGGCCCGGCAGCGGGCTGCGGCCAACCCGGAGTTCGCAAGCCTCGCGGCGGCGGCCGCGCACGCGCACGGCCTCCTGGAGGATGACGCGGCGCTGCTGGCCGAGGCGGTGGAGCTGTACCGGGGCAGCCAACGGCCGATCGCCGTCGCCTCGGCGTGCGAGGACGCGGGGCGAGCGCTGCTGAGGACCGTGCCGGACCGGGCCTCTCCCTACCTGGAGAGGGCCCTGCGCCTGTACGAGGAGTGCGGAGCGACATGGCACGCGGCGCGCGTCCGGCGCCGCCTCGCACCGGTCGGGAGCGCCGCGCAGCCGGTCTCCCGCACACGGAGCCGCTCCACCGGCTGGGCCGGACTCTCCCGGGGAGAGCTGCGGGTGGTGCGGCTGGTGGCCGCGGGCGCGGCCAACCGAGAGGTGGCCGAGCGGCTCTTCGTCTCACCGCACACGGTGAACACGTACGTCCGGCGGTCCTTCAAGAAGCTGGGCATCAGCTCACGGGTCGAACTGGTGAGGATCGCGAGGGAGCAGGACCACGAGGGCATGGCCGGCTCCTGAGCCCGTGCGACCCGTAGCCGGATCGCCCGGGGCCCGCCGTTCATGCGTGCCGGGCGCCGCGCGGCATACGGCAGTCCGGCGACACGGCCGAGCACCGTGCGGGCGCGTTGCCTGCGGACGGGGCAGCCGCCGGGGACACAAGGGAACGCGCTTCGCGCTCACCAGCTCCGCCCACGGCGCCACGCAGGTGGCCGGCCGGTCCGGGCAGCCCGGCATGCGGGCCGCCCGATGCGCGCAAGGGCATGAGGGTGACGCACCGCGCCCGCTTCCGACAGCCGCGGCGGTCACTCGGGCTCCAGCAACGAACTGAGGCGGCCTCGCGAGGCGACTCCCGCCTTCACGAAGACGCGCGAGAGATGGCTGGCCACCGTGCGGTGCGTCAGGCCCAGCCGCCAGCCGATCATCTGATTGGTCAGCCCGGCTGCCGCCAGTCGGGCCACCTCCGCCTCCCTGGGGGTGAGGCTCAACCGCGCCGCCCAGTCCGGCCGCGCCGACGCCGATGCCTCACCGGTGGCGATCAGTTCGGAGGTCGCACCCCGCGCCCAGGCGTCCGCGCCCAGATCGGTGAAGGTGTCGTACGCCCTCTGAAGGTGCGGACGGGCCTCCCGTACACGGCGCCTGCGGCGGAGCCACTGCCCGAAGGCGAGCTCGGTGCGGGCCAGTTCGTAACGCAGGGGTGCACTGCGGGGCGTCAGCGCTTCCATGAAGTGCCCCTCGGCCTCGTCCCCGTCGCTCAGCAGCGCACGTGACCGTGCCACGAGGTGGCCCACCAGGGGGGACCTCACGCCGCGGTCGGCCTCCGTCACGGCCCGAACCCGGTCCCGGACCTCGTCCGCGCGGCCGACCGCGACGGCGGCCGCGACGTAGTCGCCCAGCGCCCATCCGGCGACCACCGGGTGCCAGGCGTCATCGCAGTCGGTCGACATCATGCGCAGTTCCTCGAAGGCTTCCTCCGGGCGGCCACAGGTGAGGGACATCAGCCCGTGCGCCCAGCGGGCGCGGGCGGCCAGCATCTGCAGACGGCGCGGCAGGGCGAAGGAGAGGACCTCGTCCGTGAGCTCCCGGTGGCCGTCCTCCTCACCCGTCCAGGCCTGTGCCTGGGCCACCCCGGTCCGGAACGACAGCCTCGCGCAGGTGTCCTCGGCCGCCTGTGCCCAGGAGCAGCCGAGGTCCGCGTCCTCTTCCACGGCGGCCCTCCGCCCCAGGAGTACATGGGCCATCTGCAGGTGGGTCAGCACGATGACGGCGTCGCCGAAGTGGCCCAGATCCGTGAGGGAGCGCAGGATGTCGTTCCCGAGGAGGTCGACGGTGACCGGATCGTCGAGGGCGGTCGCCGTGACGACGTGCGCGACGCCGTGCGTGCGCGCCCGCGCGGGCGCTCCGGCTCCGTGCTCGGCCACGGCGTCGTCGAGCAGCGCGCGCGCCGGTGCGCCGTAGGCCGAGCGGTCCATCCAGCACAGAGCCGACAGGAGATGGGGATCGTTCTCCCGGCCGGGCTCCCCCAGCCCCGCCTCCAGAGCCGGACGCAGTGCCCTGCCCCACGCGGGTTGGTACAGGGCCGGTGCGAGCGAGCACGCGACGGAGGCGAAGGGCGGGGGCCATTGGGTGCTCGGAGCCGCGGCGGACCGCACCAGCAGCGGGATGGCGTGCTCCGAAGTGGCGTCCGTGCTGTACGCGGCCCGGGCCTCCAGCGCACAGGCCTGAGCGGTCATGGACGGCGCCATGGGGTCGGCCACGATCCGTCCGACGAGACGGCGCAGGGTCCGCACCTGCCCTCTCAGATCGGCGGCATGGGCCGCCCTGACGAGTCTGGCGATCCGCTCCTCGCCGCGGGGACTGAGGTCGGCCGCCCGCTCCAGGACGGCCGCGGCCTGCGGCAGGTCCGCCGGGGTGCCCTCCTCCAGTGCGGCGGCCGTGGCCTCGTCGGGGTCGGTGGACACGGCCGCGGCATGAAGGGCCCGCAGGTAGGGGGTGTCGGCCAGGGCCTCGGCCAGCGCCAGGTGCGCGGGCCGTCGCCGGCCGTGGGAGGAGCCCCAGTGGAGGGCGGACGGGAGCAGGGGATGGACGAAGCGCAACCGCCCTTCGGTGACCGACACCAGACCGGCCTGCTCCGCGGTGGACAGCACGGGGCCGTGGTCGATGCCGCTCGCCCTCGACGCCTCCAGCAGGATGTCCACCCGGTCGGTGTGTGCCACCGCGGCCAGCAGGAGGAATTCGCGCGCCGCAGACGGCAGGCCGTCCAGGAGCGAGCCCACGGTGTGCTGGAGGGGGTCGCCCAGGGGCAGCCACGGTGCCATGAGGGATGCCACCGGGACGCTCGGGTACCGCAGTGCCCGCGCGATGCCGATGATGCCCGCCGGATTGCCGCGCGCCTCGGCGAGTACCCGCGAGACCAGCGGCGGCGGCAGGAAGCGCGTGTGGGTGTCCAGTAGCCGCTTGCCGTCCGCAGGGTCCAGCGGACGGAGGCCGAGCCGGCGGAACCGGCGGATGACGGCCCTCCGGTCGCCGCTCCGAGTGGCGGCCACGAGTGCCACCGGCCCCCGGCGCATCCCCTGGACCGCGCGGGCCAGGGCGTCCAGTGACGGTGCGTCGAACCACTGGGCGTCGTCGACGGTGATCAGCAGCGGCACGGGGACACCCGCGCCGGTCCTGCGCACCAGAGCCCTGACCAGGGCGGCTCCCACCGAGAACGGGTCCTCGACGGTGGCGACGAGCTGGGTGGCGAAGAGCTCGCCGGCCCCCGGTGCCGCCGGCTCCCGCTCGAAGGCGGGCAGACGGAGCAGGAGCTGCGTCAGACCGGCTCCGGTCACATCCGCCTCTGCCCGGTGGCCACTGATCTCCACGACCGTGAACCCCGCGCGGCGGGCGTGGGTTGCCGCCGCGCGCAGCACCGAGGTCTTTCCGATACCGATGGGGCCGGTGACCAGGAGGACCTCGCCGGAACCCGTCGCACGGGAAAGAAGGCCTTCCACTTCCCGCAGTTCGGTGTCACGGCCGATCGGTTTCCCGGCGACGGACGGGCCCTGGGCCTCGGGGTCCTGCGCGGCCGGGCGATCCCGCAGGCCGCCGTCATGGGGTGCGTGCACTCGTTCACTTCCTCCGAGGGTGACTGCGCCGGCTGCTGAGGCGATGCGAGGGAGCTCTCTCGCAAGCGCGGGGACGTCAGTGGGTGGGGCAGCCCACGTCGTGACGTGGGGCGGGACCGACCGGTCCGCCGCGCCGTGCGGACATACGACAGGCGCGAGGTGTGCGAGCAGTCAGCTGGTCGCAGTGTGCAGTCACACTACACACTGCGATGCGCGGAATCCCCCGGACGGGGGCCGTCCGCACATCGGCGAGGCACTCACACGGGGGCGGTCACCTGGCCGAACGCGCGCCCTTCGGCGGAAAGGGCAGCGAAGAGGGCAGTGAATGGGGATCGAACGGGCACGTACGCACACCGTGTCGCCGAGCCGCCGCGATGCGGCCGGGGACGTCCGCCTCGCCTCACCGCCCGGCGGACGATCCGCCAGGGCCGTCCGCCTCCTCCCGTGCCCGGCGGGCAACCGCCGTGCACTTCCTGCCGAACGACGCTCACCACCGCACCGCGCCCCACCGGTTCGGCAGCGAAACCGTGATCGGTCCATGTCGCACGACCATGCGATATACGGGCCCGCCTCCAAGTGACACGGTGTGTGCAACACACCGTGTCACTGGGCCTTCCTCCGGTGACACGTCACCACGAGGGGCGGCAGACGTGCAGGCGACGACTTCTTCCAGGTCCGCACCGTCGTCCGGGGGCGCGCTCTCACGAGGCCGCGTACCCGGGGCGATGGCCGAGGGGGTGGTGTGCGCGGCCGGCCTCCGTGGGCACGGCGATGTGCTGGCCGCGCTCGGCACCGTTCTGGACGGCGCCCGGGAGCGCCGCGGGTCGGCGGTCGTCGTCCGGGGCGGGCCCGGCAGCGGGAAGAGCGCCGTGCTGCGGACCGCGGCGGACTCGGCGGCGGACGAAGGGTGGCAGGTCTTCCGGCTCTCGGGCACCCCCGCCGAGGCCGACTCGCCGTTCTCCGCACTGGGGTCACTCGTCCGCCCGGTCCTGGACGCCTCCCCCGACCTGCCCGCCCCGTTGCGTACGGCCCTCGGCGCCGCGCTGGCCGGGAAGGTGGGGGCCGCCGACGTTCTGCTCGCCTACTCCGGCCTGCGTCAGCTCCTGCTGGCCGCCGCACGCGACCGCCCCACCCTGCTCGTCGTCGACGACTGCCACTGGCTGGACCCCGGCTCCGCCAAGGCGCTGGCGTTCCTCGCCCATCGTCTCTCCGGGAGCCGTCTGGCCCTGGTGACCGCCGCCTCCCTCGACACCCCCCATCCGCTCGGTGACAGCGGCACCCGGGAGCTCGTACTGACCGGCCTCGACGACCGTGCCTCCGAACTGCTCCTCACGGACCACCATCCCGGCCTCTCCCCCGGCGTCCGCGCCGCCGTCACCGCCACGGCCCGGGGGAATCCGCTGCTGCTCATCGAGCTGCCCGCCGCGCTCACATCCGGGCAGCGCCGCGGAAGGACGGCGCTGCCCGATCCGCTGCCGGCAGGCCCGACCGTGGAGCGGGTCCTGGGCGGACCCTTCCGTGATCTGCCGGTCGACACCCGTGTGGTGCTGTCTCTCCTCGCCTCGGTGGACGGCGAAGCGACGCGAAAGGACGTGGTGTCGGCGGCGGAGGCCGTCGGCATCGACGCGCACGCGCTCGTCGCCGCCGAGAAGGCCGGTCTGGTGACCGGCGATCACGTCATCGGCTTCAGCTCGCCGGCCTACCGGTGCCTGGCCGAATCCACCGCGCCGGAAGCCGCCCGCCGCCTCGCCCGGTCGGCATGGGCGGACTACACGTACACCCGGCCGGGACGACGCGGCGAAGGACAGATGTCCGCCGGGTACGGGGAACAGGCCGTGAAACGCCTCGACACCCTGGCCCGCGCCGCCCTCGGGCGCAGCGACTGGAGCGCGGGGTTCCGGGCTCTGCGGCGGGCGGGCGACGCCAGCACCCGCCCGGACGAACGCAGCCGCCGGTACGTGACCGCCGGTGCGGCGGCGCTGAGGTCCGGGCGGTCCGGCGAGGCGCTCGCCCTCCTCGCGGACAGGAAGTCCCCGGACTGCCCTGTGGGCACCGGCCCCACCCTCGAACTCGTCCGCGCATGCGCCGAGTTCGATACGCTGTGCCAGGTCGGGCGCAGCAGCGGAGCGCTGGCGAGCGCCCTGTTCACCAGCGGCGTGAGCGGCTGCGACGTACGGGACGAGGCCGCTCTGCGCCTGGCGGAGGCGGGTTCCCTCCAGCTCTCCCCCGAGCCTGCGAGGCTCGCGCTCGACTGGCTGACGCGGCACGACGGCGTGGGCGGCGAGCCGCTCCGTATCGCCGTCACCGCCCACCTGGCACCGGTGACGCGGGCGGCGGAGATCCGTGAGCGCCTGTCCGTCGCCGTCGGCAGGTTCCACGAGGCCCCCGGCCCCTCCGATCCACGCGAGCTGGTCTGGATGGCGGACGCCGCCCTGCGGATCGACGACACCGGACTCTGCGACGAACTGGCGACCACCGCGCTCAGACGGCTGGATCCGGAGGACCACAGCCGCATCCGGCACTGCGAGGCGTTGCGGGCGGATGTGATGCTGTGCGACGGCCGGTGGGCGGAACTCCGCGCATTCGCCGAGTCCCGTCGGGAGCGGACGAAGAGGGACGGCGCCGGCCGCCATGACATCGACATCACCTGCCGGCTGCTTCTGGTGTACGTCTGCCAGGGTCGCTACGCGCAGGCCGAGACGCTTCTGGACGAGGTCCGCCGGTGGGCGGCCGGACATGGCTCGACGCACCATCTCCAACTCGCCGACCACGCCGCCCACCTGATGGCGCCGGCCCGCGGCGACGACACGGCGGCCCGTCCGTACGCGTCCCCGCCGCCTCCGACGGCCATCGAGGCGGTGACCGGGACGGTGCTGCGTCGTGCGTACGTCGACGTCGTCCGAGCCGCCCTGAGCCGCGGGGACGTCCGTGCCGCGCGTGATCTGCACGGGCACGCTTCGGCCGGCCGGCCGGAGAACGCGTCGGCGGTGATGTCCCTGGCCGTACGGCACGGAGCCGCTCTGCTCGCCGCACACAGGGGCGCGGCGGACACCGACGAGCTGTTTCGACACGCGCTGGAGGCCGCTTCCCCGACGCGGCCCTTCGACCGGGCGCGTCTCGCACTGGACTACGGAAGGTGGCTTCGGCGGCAACGGGAGACGGCCGGGGCCCGCGCCCAACTGCGCGCGAGCCAGGACGTCTTCGCACGTCTCGGGGCAGTGCCGTGGCGGGACATGGCCCTGGCCGAACTGCGCGCCATCGGCGTCAGCTCGCGGGACGCGGCCCCCGGCACCGTCCAGACCCCAGGCGCCGCGTTCCTGTCCGCGCAGGAGCGAAGGATCGCAGGCCTCGCCGCCCAGGGCCTGTCCAACCGGCAGATCGCCGAACGCCTCTTCATCTCACCGAGGACGGTGGGTTCACACCTGTACAAGGTCTACCCACGGCTGGGAGTCAGCTCGCGCCGCGAACTCATGGGCGTCCTGGGGAAGTCCGGTGATCACGCATGAGGCAGGATTCCGCCGCGGCCCGGCCCGAGGGGCCTCGATCCGGTTTCACCGGGCGCACCTCTCTCATCGCGGTGCCCGGTCTGCCGGGAGCCGGATACCCGGACCATCCGATGACGTCCTCGGTGCCCGTGCGGGAGCCCGCCGCCCTCACGGTCGCGGTGCAGGCCGGTGACACCCTCACCGCCGAAGGTGCCGAGGCGTATCTGCGCGGATCCGAGGGGGTGCGGGTGGCCGCGTGGGGCTCCTGGGACTGCGCCGACATCGCGCTGATACTGGATCACCAGGTGACGGAGCGGACCATCGGGTGGATGGAGCGCGTCTGTCAGGAGACCGAGGCGCGTGACGGGCTGCCGATCCTGCTGGTGGCCGATGAGATCGGTGAGCGTGACCTGGTTCGAGCGGTCCGCTACGGCCTCGTCGGTGTTCTGCTCCGTCGCGACGTCGGCTGGGCCCGTGTGCTGGAGGCCGCTCGGAGCGCCCTCGACGGCAGCGCGCCGATGCCCGCCAGGCTGGTCCGGTCGCTGGTCGAGAGCATGCGCTCGCTGACTTCGGCCGTGCAGCAGCACGGAACCGACCTGTCGGGCCGCGAGGTTGACGTTCTGAGCCTGCTGGCCCAAGGGCTCAGCACGGCGGACGTCGCCGCTCGGCTCAACTACTCCGAGCGCACGATCAAAAACGTCCTGCACGAAATGATGACGCGGCTCGGTCTGCGCAATCGTACGCACGCGGTGGCCTATGCGGTCAGGAAGGGAGTGGTGTGAGACGAACGGGGCCCTGTGGGCTGTCCGCCCGGATGACCGGTCGCATGTGCAGGGACAGTGCACGGATGTAAATTCCCTATCCTTGCGTGACGAGCCGGTCATTGTGCCGGGAATTCGGTACCGAAACACGATGGATGGCGATGATCGGCAGTCGACTTCGGGCGCTCCGCAGGGCGAAGGGGCTCAGTCTCCGCGCGCTGGCCACGGCCGTCGGGGTGTCCCCGACCCTCCTGAGCCAGGTCGAGCGCGGCGTGACCGAGCCCAGCCTCTCCACACTTCGCAGACTCGCCGATGTGTACGCGGTCTCCGTCGCCGACCTGTTCTCCCCCGACAAGAGGGCGCCCACCGTGGTGAGTCGGCCCGGCGACCGGCCCTTACTGCTCAGCCCTCGGGGAACGGTCCGCTACGAGCGCGTCACGCCCGGCAACGGCGCCCTGGAGTTCCTGCGGGCGGTGCTCGAACCCGGCGACACGACCAGCCCCGAACCCTGGAGCCATGCCTCGGTCGAATGCGCCTATGTCATACGGGGGTCCCTGACGGCGGACATCGAGGGAACCCCGGTGACGGTGCTCGCGGGCGAGGCCGTCACCTTCCCTTCGGGAATACCCCATCGCTATCTCAACGAGAGTGACACCGCCGTGGAGTTCGTCATCGCCACGAGTCCACCGGCCCCATAGCGCCGCTCCCGGAATATCTGCCCCATGGGGAAGAAGTCCTGACCGAAAGGGAATCCACCGCGTGACACTTCGGGCGGAACACCCGAATGGTGATCGGGTGGTCCCGAAGGCCTCACTCCCATGACGGCCACGACATGCCTCCGCGCGCGCTGAAAGGTGCTTTCTCGATGCCCGTAATAAAGAGCCCGCTCTCGGATGAGAACCGACGGATCGCGGGTGACGCGCTGCAGGGCGCCCTGGCCGATCTGCTGGACCTGTCGCTGGTGGCCAAGCAGGCCCACTGGAACCTGTACGGCCCTCGGTTCCGTTCGATACACCTGCAACTGGACGAGGTCGTGACCGCTGCCCGTACGTACGCGGACACCGTGGCGGAACGGGCGGCCGCGATCGGCCTGAGCCCGGACGGCCGGGCGGGGACCGTTGCCGGGACCAGCGGCCTCCCTGACTTCCCTGCGGGCTGGATCGCGGACGAACAGGTGGTGGCCGTACTCGTCGAGGCGTACGGCACGCTGGTCCGCCGGATGCGCACGCGCGTCGAGGCGACGGAGAAGGCGGACGCGGTCTCCCAGGACCTGCTCATCGGACTCACCGCCGAGTTGGAGAAGGAGTACTGGATGTTCCAGGCGGAGAACCGGCGGTAGCCGCCGCACGGGCACGGGCCGGCGGACCGCGTCGACCGGCCGACCGCCGGGCGGGCCTGACTCGGGCCCGCCCCTCGTCGTACGGCCTTCGGACCGGACGGACCGAGCACGCCGGCTCACGGCGGGCCCCTCACCGGCCGGACGGTGCTCGGCCGCGCGCTGTCCTGTAGTCCCTGGTGGGCCGGTGCACGGCGTCGGATACCGTGCATCGCAAGGCGGAGGGACGTCCGCGTGCTGGATGTATGCGGACGTTCCGACAACGCGGCGCGGTGCCGTAGCTGTCGTCGTGCCCCCGCCAGGGACTACGGGACCGCCCTCGGGCTTCCCGCACTGAGTGGAGGGGCGGCAGTCCGTGCGCGGTGCGGGTGCCCATGAGGGTGAACCGGACGAGGGAGTCAGGGCCGGCGACGGCCGCCCGGGCATCGCCGGTGGGTGGGAGCCGCCGCTCATGCGCGGCCGCGACGACGCGCTCGCGCTCATCGACGACTCGCTGCGCCGGCTGGAGCGTCTGCGCAGCCCCGAGGTGATCGTCATCAAGGGTGCGGCCGGCTCGGGCAGGACGCGTCTGCTGAAGGAGACGTGCGCGCTCGCCCGTGAAGCGGGAATGCACGCGTTCAGGGGCGGCGGAGACCCGGACGGGCAGCTCGCTCCCATGGGGCCGCTGCTCGACGCGCTGCTGACCACCGGTTCCCCGGTCCTGGACCGCTCTGCCCTGCGGGCCGGTGCCACGGCGGCGGACCAGCGCTTCTGGCTCCTGCGCGAGATGCAGAACCGACTGGAGCGGGCGGCGTTGGAACGGCCGCTGGTCGTCGCCGTCGACGACGTCCAATGGTGCGACGAGGCCACACTCACCGCGCTGCGCGAGCTCCCGAAGCTGCTGTCGGGCCATGCCGTCCTGTGGGTTCTCGCGTCGCGCGCCGAGGCGTCGGAGCCGGCCGGACCGATGCTGGACCGGCTGGTCGAGGGGGGCGCGCGCGAGATCTCCCTGGCCCCGCTGAGCAGTGACGCCGTGGCGGACGTGGTGGCCGACCTGCTGTCGGCCGCTCCCGGCCCGGATGTCCTGGAGGCGGCACGCGGTGCCGAGGGCCGTCCCCTGCTGCTCGTGGAACTCGTGCGCGGTCTGTGGGAGGAGGAGTTGGTCGTCGTGGAGGACGGCCGGGCCCGGCTCGCGGACGGCCGCGTCCCCCTGAGGTTCCGTGACTCCGTCGACCAGCGGCTCCAGCAGGTTTCTCCCACCGCCCAGGAGCTCGTCCGCGTCGCGTCCGCGCTGGGCCGTGAGACACCGGTCGCGCTGCTGGCCGAACTCATGGACCGCGGGGCGGACGAACTCGGCCCCGCCGTGCGCGAAGCGCTCGGAACGGACCTGATGACGGGCGACGGGACGCACCTGCGCTTCCGTCACGACCTGGTCAAGGAGGCCGTGACGGCGAGCGTCCCCACGACCGTTCGCCGGCTGCTGCGCCGCCGGGCCGCGGAACTCAGGCTTCGCGACGGCGCACCCGAGGTGGAGGTGGCCCTGCTGGTCGCGGAGAGCGCGGAGCCGGGCGACCGCCGGGCGATCGGCATCCTGCGCCGGGCGGCAGCCGAACTCTCGGCCGGCGAGCCGTCCATGGCGGCCGACATCAGCCGGAGCGCCCTGCGACTGGCACACGACGGAACCGCCGAGCGGGGCCTGCTGCTGGCCGAGACGGTCAGTCTGCTGTGGCAGAGCGGGCGGGCCGCAGAGGCGCGCACCATGAGCGCAGAGGCGCTCGAAGGCCTGCTGGAGCCCGAGGCGGAGGGGCGCATCCGGCTGGAACTGGCGAGGGTTTCCAGCCTGCATTCCTTCACCGAGGCGGTGGGCCAGTGCCGGAGCGCACTGTCCCTTCCTGGACTCTCCCCCGGTCTGCGGGCCCAACTCCTGGCCATGCTGTGCGTCGCGCTCGCCAACAGCGGCGAGGTCCTGGAGGCCGAGCGCACGCTGGAGCCCGCCCGGCGCGCCGCGCGGAACGCGCGGGACCTCTCGGCGGAGGCGACGGTGCTGTCCATCGAATCCGTGGTGCGCTTCTACCGGTTCGACGTGGGGGCGGCGCTGCGCACCATCGAGGAGGCCATCGAGATCGCGGACCGCCTGGACGGACCGACGCAGTCGCTGCTCCGCCCTTGGCGGAGCATGCTCCTCAGCTCCATCGGTGATGCCGGCACGGCCATCGACCTGGTCGACGCGCACATGCGGCGGGTACTGACGGACGGAGACGCGGATCTCGCGCGCATGCTGCTCATGACCCGCTGCCGTCTCCTCCTTGACGCGGGCCGTCTCCCGGACGCCCGGGCCGAGGCCGAGGCCGTCCTGTCCATGGCCGGAGAACTCGGGCCCGGCAACTTCGCGGACAGCACGGCCCAGTACACCCTCGGCCGGGTCGCCCGGCACCGGGGAGACCCGACGGGCCTGCGCGCGGCGGCCGGACACGCCCGACGGATGCGGGGGGACGACTCCGCCCTGATCCGCAACACAGGTGCCTGGCTGGGTGCTCTCGTGGCGGACGCGACCGGTGATCTCGCCGCAGTCGGCCACTGCACGCGGTACGCGGCCGAGTCCTTCGAAGGCCTCGGCCCCGCGCTGGCCGGCCCCGAGGATCCGACGGACCAGGCCCTGTACGTACGCATCACGCTGCGCGCCGGTCTGCGGGACCGGGCGGAGGCGGCGGTCGGTACGGCGGAGCGGCGGGCGGCCGCGGGCCGGTCGTATCCCGTCCTCGCCGCCGCCGCGGCGCACGCACGGGCTCTGCTCACCGGTGACGTCCCGCTCCTGCGGCGGGCGGCAGACCTGCTGGAGGGATGCTCGCACCGGATCGCACGGGCCTCCGCGCTGGAGGACCTGGGGGCCGTGCTGGCGGCAGCGGGGGACAGGGAAGCCGTGGACCGCCTCGATCGCGCCCTGGAGCTGTACGCCGGGGCAGGGGCGGACCGGGACGTGGCACGCGTACGACACCGTCTGCGGGGGATCGGTGTGCGGCGTGGTTCGCCGGACGGCGAGAGGCGCTTCGGACTCACCGCGTCCGAGCTGAAAGTCGTGCGCCTGATCGCCCGGGGCGCCACGAACCGGGCCGCCGCCGAAACGCTCTTCCTTTCTCCCCACACGGTGAGTTCCCACCTGCGGCATGCCTTCGCCAAACTCGGTGTCAACTCCCGTGTCGCGCTCGCGCGTGCCCTCGCGGACCTGGAGGAGGAGGGACACACCGGCACCGCCGGGTGACGGACCTCCGGCCCGGTCCTCGGCCGACGCCGTCACGGTTCCGCGCACGGCCGGCTGCCGAGTGGCAGGAGAGCCGCCCCACACCTGCGGTGTGGGGCGGCTCTCCTGAATTCACCGGGCCGTGGACACGGCCGGACGTGTGTGGTGTTCCGCCCGCTCGGTTCTCAGTCCCGGTACAGCGCGGCACGCAGAGTGAGGACGACATGCCGGGTGGCCCCGGGCTTCGCGGCCTGCACCGCCTTCGTGTCGTCGAGGGCCCTGCGGACAGCCTTCGCCCCCGGCTCGGACCGAACCGGCCGCCCGGCCGTCATCGGCTCCTGGACTGCGGACTGCCCTGCCGGATCGTTCACCACTGTGCTCCTGGTGCGAGTGGACATGTGCGTTTCCTTTCTCCTGGGGGCAGTTCACCCATGACGGGTGCGGGACGGGGCCGTCGCCGTACACGGCGTGGCACCGTCGGCGGGCCGTACGGCCTGCGGCGGAGGTCACCCTCGATGCCGCTGAGCGACCGCCCGGTACTCCTCCACAGTGGGTTTCGGGATCTGCGTTCCCGGCCCGTAGAGGGCGCGGCTGAGCCTGGCCCGGAGACGCTCGATCCCGGAACCGTGTGCCGCCGGGGCTGTGCCGGGGGCGATCGTGAGGGGCTTGTGCTGCTGGTGCGCGGTGAGCACGTGCAGCCGCTCCTGACTCAGCGGTTCGTGCACCTCGACGTACTCGCCGTGCGGCATGAGGCGGATGCGGCCGGTCTCGCGGCCGTGCAGTACCTTGTCGCGGTCGCTCAGTTGGAGGGCGAGGGCCAGCCGCTTCACCACGACGAAGACGGTGAGCGGTACGAGGACGAGCCCGATACGAGCCGCCCACGTCACCCCGTTGACGGAGACGTGGAGCTGGGTCGCGATCAGGTCGTTGGCCGCGGCGCCGAACGCCACCGCGTAGAAGCTCAGCCAGGCGGCGCCGAGGGCGGTGCGCACCGGCCTGTTGCGTGGCCGGTCGAGGAGGTGTGGCTCGCTGTCCTCGCCCGTGACCCAGGCCTCGATGAAGGGATAGGCGCCCAGGGCCAGGAAGAGTCCGCCGCCCACCAGCAACGGAATGAAGTTGTCCAGGGCGAGTGTGTGCCCCCGGAAGTCGATCTCCCAGCCGGGCATGACGCGCAGGAGCCCGTCGGCCACGCCCATGTACCAGTCGGGCTGTGAGCCCGCGGACACCTGATCCGCCCGGTAGGGCCCGTAGTCCCAGACGGGGTTGATCTGCGCGATCGCGGCCATGAGGAACACCACCCCGGCGACCATGAGGAAGAACCCCGCCGACTTCACCACGTACACCTGGAACGGCAGGCCGACGACCTTGCCGTTCGTACGTCCGGGGCCCGCGTACTGCATGGGCTTGTGGCGAAGGGACAGCACCATCAGGGCGACGATCAGTACCACCGTCAGGCCCGGAATCACCAGGACGTGGATCGCGTTGAACCGGGCCACCAGGTCGTCCCCCGGGAACTCCCCGCCGAACAGGAACATGGACAGGTACGTGCCGATGAGAGGAACGGACAGCAGGGTTCCGTTCACGACCGCCAGCCCGGTCCCGGAAAGGAGGTCGTTCGGCAGGTCGTATCCGGTCAGGCCGCCGAACATACCGAGGATCATCAGCAGGAACACGACGGCCCAGTTGAGTTCGCGCGGCTTGCGGAACGCTCCTGTGAAGAAGACCCGCATCATGTGCACGAGCAGCGCGGCGACGAAGATCAGGGCCGCCCAGTGATGGGCCTGGCGGATCAGCAGGCCGCCCCGCACGTCGAACGAGAGGTGCATCGTCGAATCGAACGCCTCCGACACCCACAGCCCCCGCAGGGGGGCATAGCTGCCCTGGTACCGCACCTGCTGCGACGAGGGATGGAAATAGAGCGTGAGATACGCGCCGGTGACGAGGAGGATGACAAAGCTGTAGAGCCAGATCTGCCCCAGCAGGAAGGACCAGTGGTCGGGGAACGCCCTTCGCGCGGCCGCCCTCGCCGCCCCCCGGGTGCTCAGCCGGAGGTCGGCCCAGTCGGCGACCTTCTCCCCTCTGTCCGTTTGGCGTGACTCGCTCGGCCGGGCTTCGGTTCCCATCTCTCCTCTTCATCCCTGCGTCACTCGCAGTACGTGCCGCCCGGCGCGTTCGCGGGCCACGGCCTCTCAGGACATGGGAGCGCCCCGAGGGCGTGCGAAGGCGTCGGACCGGTGTGGTCGGGGTCGGTCCGTCTCGGGCCGGGGTACTGGGCGCGGTCCGTACTGGACCGTGCGCCCTGTGCGGACTCGTTCGTTGTGCTCCGTGTCAGGGCCGGCCCGAAGGCCACGGTTTCTGAGCGGCGGTCTCGCCTAATGGTGTGTTCACGGCTGCACCCCTCGGGCAGGCTTCACGAACTGCTGTCCCCCTCATGACAGACGAGGCCGCGGGGATGTGACACGGGAGCGGGCCGGCACATCAACCATGTGGGTATGGTGTGAACAGTTCCGCGGATCCCCACACGGTGTGATGGCCGCCCGGCATCGTCCGGCGCGTTCCGCTTCCCGTGCGGACTCGCCGGGCCGGTCCCGCCGTCGGGCGGCTTTCGCCGTATCGCCCGCCGCGCATCTCGTCGACCTTGCCGTATCTGGAGGGACAGCGCCCCCATGAGCCAGTCGCCGTACGCACCTTGCCCCTGGTACCGGCCGATGCGTGCCCGCCATTCCGGCGAAGTGCACCGCACCGCCACACCGCTCGAACTGTTCTTTGATCTCTGTTTCGTCGTCGCCGTCGCCCAGGCGGCCTCGACGTTCGAGCACGAGTTGAGTCAAGGCCGCGTCGGTCAGGGCCTGTTCGGGTACACCCTCGTGTTCTTCGCGATCTGGTGGGCGTGGATGAACTTCGCCTGGTTCGCCTCGGCGTACGACACCGACGACGTTCCGTACCGGCTGCTCACCCTCGTGCAGATCGCCGGAGCACTCACCATGGCAGCCGGGATCGCCGATGCTCTGACCGAGCAGGATTTCACCGTCGTCGCCTGGGGCTACGTCGTCATGAGGCTGGCCATGGTCTCCCAGTGGCTGCGTGCCGCACGCGCGGACGCGGAGCGCCGCCGCTCGTGTCTGCGCTACGCCCTGGGCATTCTGATCCTTCAGGCGGGCTGGCTGGCGCGCCTGGCCCTGCCCCACGAGGGCGGCGTCGCGTCGTTCGCCGTTCTCGCGCTCGGTGAACTCGCCGTACCCGTCTGGGCCGAGCGCATCGCAGGCACCACATGGCATCCGCATCACATCGCCGAGCGCTACGGACTGTTCACCCTGATCGTGCTCGGCGAGTCGATCATGGCAGCGACCCTTGCCGTTCGCACCGCCCTGGACGCCGAGGTGGCACTCGGGACGGTCCTCGCGGACGCGGCGGGCGGCCTCCTCACCGTCTTCGCGCTGTGGTGGCTCTACTTCGCACAGGACGTCCCCCGCCGTCTCGCCGGACTCACCACAGCCATGCTGTGGGGATACGGCCACTACGTGGTCTTCGCCGCCGCGGCGGCCGTGGGGGCGGGCCTGACCCTCAATGTCGCCCACGTCACCGGTCACGGCTCCCTCACCGCTCACCGGGCGGCGGCCGCCTACACGGTCCCCGTGGCCCTGTTCATCGCCTGCGTGTGGCTGCTGCACCGGCAGGCGTCGCAGCTTCCCCTGCCGGCTGACGTCCTGCACCCCGTCGCGGTCATCGCCGTCCTCGCCACCACGTTCACCGGCTTCCCCGTGCTGGGGACCGGGGTGGTGGCGTCACTCCTGATCGCCGCCACTCTCGTCGTGACGCATCGAAGGGCGGGGAGGGCCTGACCGGTTCGGCGCCGGTCCCCTCGGCCGCCATGATGGTCCGGGAAGCACACCGGCACGCCGGCCGCCAGGGCTCACGGCCGGACGGTACCGATCCCGAACACCACATCGGGCAGTGCCACTTGAGGCATGCTCACCGATCGGCCCAAGGGCCGGGGTCACACGTCCGTGCAACACAGATCACACTCTTCTTAATGTGCATCTCAGATACCAATTATCTAGGATGTGGGTATGCGGTCCGCTCACCACGACGAGGCACCAGCCTCAGCGGGGTCACGCCGGATTCGCGGGCACCACCTTCGTCACACCGCACACGCGCCATCATCTCCGTCACTATGTGCATCTCGCATGCAAGATAGGGGTTACCGTGCTCTCCAGGCAGTCGGCACCGATCGTGCGCTCCACCCTCCCGGCGGTCGGGGCTTCTCTCGGCACCATCACCGAGTTGTTCTACCGCCGCATGTTCGAGGAGCGTCCGGAACTGCTGCGCACCCTGTTCAACCGCGCGAACCAGGCCAACGGAGCCCAGCGCGAGGCTCTCGCGGGTGCCGTCGCGGCTTTCGCCACCATGCTGGTGGAGCGTCCGGACGAGCGCCCCGACGCCGTCCTGGGCCGCATCGCCAACAAGCACGCCTCGCTGGGCATCACAGCCGACCAGTACACGCTCGTGGGACGCCATCTCCTGGGCGCCGTCGCCGAGGTGCTCGGCGACGCCGTGACGCCTGCCGTGGCCGCCGCCTGGGACGAGGTGTACTGGCTGATGGCCAACACCCTCATCGCGATGGAGGCGCGCCTCTACGCTGAGGCCGGAGTCGGCGACGGCATCGTCTGGCAGGATATGGAGGTGGCCGAACGCGTCGATGAGGCCGTCGACACCGCCTCGCTCGTCCTGCGCCGCCCCGACGGGCTCCCCACCGGGTCGTTCCTCCCGGGCCAGTACGTCAGCGTCAAGGTCGAACTGCCTGACGGGGCCCAGCAGATACGCCAGTACAGCCTGTCCACGGCTCCTGGCCGCAAGACGTGGCGGATCACCGTCAAGCGCGAACGCGCGGCGGACGACCGCACCCCCGAGGGAGAGGTCTCCGCCTGGCTGCACGCCCATGCCCGCCCCGGGCTGCCCCTCAAGGTCTCCCTGCCCTTCGGCGACCTCGTCCTGAACGAGGAGGACGGCCCCCTGCTCCTGGCCTCCGCCGGCATCGGCATCACACCGATGCTCTCCATGCTGGACCATCTGGCCGGTACTTCACCCGAGCGGCCCGTCATCGTCATCCACGCCGACCGCTCCCCCGCCCACCACGCGCACCGGCTGGAACTGGCGGAGCTCGCGAGCAGGCTGCCCAACGCCTCTTTGCACCTCTGGTACGAGAACAAGGCCGCGGAATGGTACGAGAGCGGGGCCGATGAGCCGACGGAGCCCGAGGCGCACGTGCGCGAGGGCTGGGCGGATGTGACCGGACTGGCGGTGCCCGAGGACACCACCGCCTACCTGTGCGGACCTCTGTCCTTCATGCAGGCCGTCCGCGGCGATCTGCTCACCCACGGGCTCAGCCCCGCCGCCATTCACTACGAGGTCTTCGGCCCCGACCTCTGGCTCAGCAAGTAACTCGCCGCAGGAGGCCGGGAGGGGTGACGTCGGCAGCGCCCCTCCCGGCCTCCGTGCTCGACGGCCCATGGCCGGCGAGTGGCGGCAGGACCGTGTGCATCACTGCGCGGGAGTGTCCACCGGCTCGCCGCGCCGCGGGTTTCCCTTCGTCACGAACGCCTCCCGGGGCCGCTGAACCGCGGCAAGGGAGACGATGTCCCGTCCGTAGAAGGCTGCGGTGATCCAGACCGCGAGCACCCTGACCTTGCGTTCCCAGGTCGGGACGGCGAGCACGTGGTATCCGCGGTGCATGAGCCAGGCGGGGAAGCCCTTGATGACCAGGCGCTTGTACTGGAAGATGCCCCGCCCGAGCCCCAGCGTGGCCACCACACCCAGACTGTGGTGGACATAGTCCCGGGTGGGCCGCCCCCGCAGTGCAGCCAGGATGTTCTTCGCCAGAAGCTTGCCCTGCCGTACGGCGTGCTGGGCGTTGGGAACCGTGTGCGCTCCCGGCCGCCCCACCGCGAGATCGGGCACCGAGGCATCGTCGCCGGCGGCCCAGACGTCGGCCACCGTCTCCGACTCCGTGCCCACGCGGAGATCCGCCCGCACGACGAGCAGACCGCGTTCGTCGACGGGAAGGTCCGTGTGGTTGTGAATGATCGGATTGGAGGCGTTGCCCGCCGCCCACACGATCAGTCCCGAATCGAGTTCCTCCCCGTTCGACAGCACGACATGGCCGCCCGCAGCGGAGACCATCTGCGTGTTCAGGTGCACCCGTGCCCCGCGCTTCTCCAGCGCCCGTACGACCCAGGCTCCGGGTTCGTCGCTGACCTCGGGAAGTATCCGGCCCCTGGCCTCCACCAGGTGGAAGCTCAGCTCTGCCGCGTCGAGTTCCGGGTAGTGCTTCAGCAGCACGGTCGCCAGGGACAGCAGTTCCCCGAACCCCTCCACACCGGAGAATCCTCCCCCCACGAAGGTGACGGTGAGGAGTCTGCTGCGCTCGGGGCCGCGGGGCAGTGTCGCCGCGACGTCGAACGAGGCCAGCAGCCGGTCGCGGATGGCCACGGCCTCCTCGACATGCTTCAGTCCGAAGGCCTCCTCGCTGATGCCCGGGATGGGAAACGTCCGGGTGACCGCCCCCGCGGTGACCACGAGGATGTCGTAGGCGAGCTCGTAGTCCGGCCCTGTCTCCGGCCGGACGGTCACGGTGCGCGCGCTGTTGCGGATCTCCGTCACCGTTCCCGCGATCAGCCGGGTGCGGTGCAGATGCCGGCGGAGCGAGACCGCCGCGTGCCGGGCCTCCACCGACCCGGCCAGGACCTCGGGCAGAAATGGCTGATACGTCATGTACGGGCGCGGGTCCACCACGGTGACGCGCGCCTCGCCCCGGCCCAGCTTCTTCTCCAGGCCCCACGCGGCATAGAAGCCCGCGTAACCGCCGCCGACGATCAAGATCTCACGCAAGGTGTCCTCTGTTCCTCTCGGTTGCACCGGTAGAGACAGGGCAGAACCGCTGATTGTGACACCGTCCCGCTCCGGTGACCGCGCCACGCTCCACAGGTGTGATCCGCCCGGACCGCCCGGCGGTTCCACACACGTACCAGTCGTTCGACCGATGCCTGCCGGGCGTCGTCGTCACACCATGTGCGGTATCCGCTGGCCGAAAAGGGAGCAAACGACATGGCCGACAAGCAGGCGCACACCACGTCCTGGGAGAAGACTCCGGTACTCCTCACGGACGTCCGCCGACTGTTCACACCCGGGGGGTACAGAACGATCAGCTGCCGCTTCCGGTACAGCCCCGACGATCCGTTCGCGGTGGGAATCGACCTCATCCCGGAAACCGGCGTCTACATCACCTGGTCCGTGTCGCGCGACCTCCTGTTCGCCGGCACGAAGGCGCTGAGCGGCGAGGGCGATTTCAAGGCCTGGCCTTCGTGCCGTCACCAACGCGCGCGTGCACGGCTGTACTTCAGCCTTGAGCGGCCGGAAGGTCATGCCACGTTCCAGGCGAGTCTCCCGGAGGTACGCAAGTGGCTGGAGACCACCTACGAGATGGTGCCCCCCGGCACCGAGAGCGAACTGCTCGACTGGGACGCCCTCGCGGAGGGCCTGCTGGGCCGTTGATCCCGCCGCACGCCGCACCTTCCCGTCAGAGACAGGGCTCACGATCGAGGCGCCCCGGCGCCGTGGTGCCGGACCGGCCGGGACCGCGGCGCCGGCCGCTGCGGAAGGACCCGGCACGGCCCCGGCGCCACCCGTTCCCGACGGTATGGACACGTCGGATTGACATGACTACGCTCACCCTTGGTCTAGACCGCAGCACTCTCCGGACATCACCCCACATCTCCAGGAGCGACGTATGCGCAGAAAGATCACCTCCTTACTGGCCGGGCTCGGCCTGGCCGGCGTGGCGCTGTTCGCCACCTCCGGCAGCGCGCAGAGCCACGGCTACACCGACTCCCCCATCAGCCGCCAGCAGCTCTGCGGCATCGGCACCGTCAAGCACTGCGGCCAGATCCAGTGGGAGCCGCCGAGCGTCGAGGGGCCCAAGGGCTTCCCCACCCGCGGACCGGCGGACGGTCACATCTGCTCGGGCGGCATCGGGCGCTTCTCCGAACTCGACGATCCGCGGGGCGGCGCCTGGCCCGCGACCAAGGTCACCGCAGGGCAGAACTACACGTTCAACTGGCGGATCGAGGCCCGGCACGCGACAACCGACTTCCGCTACTACATCACCAGGGACGGCTACGACCCGGCCAAGCCGCTCACCCGGGCCGACCTGGACCCGCAGCCGTTCCTCACCGTGCCCTTCGGCGGCCGGCTGCCCGGCTCGACCGTGTCCCACGCGGGAGTGCTGCCCCAGAAGTCCGGCAAGCACCTGATCCTCGGCGTCTGGACGATCTCCGACACGGGCAACGCGTTCTACGCCTGCTCCGACGTGCAGTTCTGACGCCCGGTCTCCGCTCCCGCGCCGGCACCCCGCGTGCCGGCGCGGGGGCGGAGGCCACGTCGCGGCGGCCGGCCCGGCAGTGAGCCATTGGTACAGTCGCTGCCCCGAGGGACCGACCAGGGAAAGGCCGACGGACCATGGCGGTGGACGCGCTCGACACCCGGATCCTGCGACTGCTCATCGAGCAGCCGCAGACGAGCGTGCGCGAGTACGCACGGATCCTGTCCATCGCACGGGGCACCCTCCAGGCCCGTATCGACCGCCTCGAACGGGACGGCGTGATCACCGGCAGCGGTCCCTTCCTCTCCCCCGCGGCCCTGGGCCACCCGGTCCTGGCCTTCGTCCATCTGGAAGTGACGCAGGGGCATCTGGACGACGTGGGCGAGGCGCTGGCCGCTGTGCCCGAGATCGTCGAGGCGTTCTCCACCACGGGCGGCGGAGATCTGCTGACCAGGGTGGTGGCGCGGGACAACGGGCATCTGGAGGACGTGATCCAGCGGCTGATCCAGCTGCCGGGCGTGGTCAGGACCCGGACCGAGGTAGCGCTGCGCGAACGGGTGCCGCACCGGCTGCTGCCGCTGGTGGAATCGGTGGGCCGGACGGCTCCGTCCGGCCGGGGCTGAGGGCTGTCCCGCAATTCCGGGTGGATCAGCGGACCGTCCCGCAATTCCGGGTGGATCAGCGCGCGGCGTCCGGGCGGACGACGCTCCTTTCGGAACACGCCCCGGAACCGGTCGCCCGGATCGGGCCGGATCAGGTTTCCCGCCCACGGCACACCCCTCGCCCGGGGCCTGTCGGCCCGTCACCGTGCGGGCGGCCGGGTCGGGGTGACGGCCGGTCGACCCGGGTCCGCGCGCCGGATATCCTGATCTTGCCGCGTACCCCACCCCGCCCCCCGTTCCGGGCGAGGTCGCCGCCGCGGCGGCCGGAACGGTCCTCGGCCCGGGCTTTTCGAGATACGCGAGCTATTCGAGATAGGTGTGCACAGGTGCTGGTTGCTGGTCGGTACCGATTGATATCCGCCATCGGCCGTGGCGGGATGGGTGAGGTCTGGCGGGCCACGGACGAGGTCCTCGGCAGGGCCGTGGCCGTGAAGCTGCTGCTGGGCGAACACGCCGACGAGTCGGCGACCGCGCGGTTCCGGCTGGAGGCCCAGACCGCGGCCCGGCTGAGCCATCCGCATCTGGTGGCCGTGTTCGACTTCGGCTCCTGGGAGGACCGGCTCTTCCTGGTGATGGAACTCGTCGAGGGCAGGAGCCTGTCCGACCTCCTCCTGTCGCAGGAGCGGCTGGGTCCGGAGCAGGTCGCCCGGATCGCCGGCCAGGCGGCCGCCGGACTGGCCGCGGCCCACCGGCAGGGCATCGTCCACCGGGACATCAAACCGGGAAACCTGATGCTGGACGCCGAGGGGTCCGTGAAGATCGGCGACTTCGGAATCGCGCAGTTCGTCGACGACCCCTCGGCCGCCCTCACCACGACGGGCCACATCGTCGGTACGAGCCTCTACCTCGCTCCGGAACGAGCCCTCGGCCGCACCGCCGGTGCCGCGTCGGACATGTACTCCCTCGGCTGCGTCATCTACCAACTGCTGCTGGGACAGCCGCCGTTCCGCTCGGACACCCCGACCGCGACCTTGTACCAGCATGTGGACACGCCTCCTGTGCCCCTGCGGCAGCGGGGCGTGGACATGTCCCCGGCCTTCGACTCGTACCTTCTGGGCCTGCTCGCGAAGCAGCCGGAGGACCGGCCCACCGCCCAGCAGGTCGCCGACTGGTTCCACAGCGAGGCCTGGCGGGGGCAGGCGGAACCGCTGCCGCAGCACCGGCCCGCTCCCCCGCGCGCCCCGGCCGCCGCCTATACGCCGAGGCCCGCACCCCCCGCGCCCTCCGCGCCTTCCGAGCGGCGCGGCGGAGCGGACTCCGGTTCCCCGACGACGTACCGGCTGCCGCAGGCGCACGGCCGTGGGCGGCGCGCGGCCGCCCGGCCCCGTAACAACCGGCGGCGCAGCACCCGCGAGGCGATCAGACGCCGCCCCAGAGTGGCGAGCGCCATCGCGGGGACGGTCGCTTTCCTCGCCGCCGTCTACCTGGGGATGAGCCTGTTCTCCCCCGATTCCAGCTCCGCCACCACTCCGGACGGCGGCACCTCGACGAGCGAGGCGCCGCCCCCCGCGGCCGACCGTTAGGGCGGCCGCTACCAGCGGTCGTGGACCGCCGCGCGGATCCTGCGGTCGTAGAGATCGCGCACCGCGTCGAGGGTGCGCTGCGGCAGCGGCGGAAGCGCCGCCGCGGCCGCGTTGGCCCGGGCCTGCTCCACCGAACGGGCACCCGGGATGACGCTCGTGACGCCGTCCTGCTGAATGATCCAGCGCAGTGCCGTCTGAGCGGGGGTCGTCCCTTGACGGGCGAGTCCGGCGAACTCCGCCGCCGCGGCCACGCCGGTGCGGAAGTCGATGCCGGAGAAGGTCTCGCCCTGGTCGAAGGCCTCCCCGTGCCGGTTGTAGGTGCGGTGGTCCTCCGGCGCGAAGACCGTGGCCTCGGTGTACCGGCCGGAGAGCAGGCCGGAGGCGAGGGGCACCCGTGCGATGATGCCGACCCCGGCCGCACGCGCGGCCGGCAGTACCTCGTCCAGCGGCTTGAGGCGGAACGGGTTGAGGATGATCTGCACGCTCGCGACACCGGGGCGGGCGATGGCCGTCAGCGCCTCGGCACACGTTTCGACGCTCACCCCGTAAGCGGCGATCCGCTGCTCGGCGACCAGCGTGTCGAGGGCGTCGTAGACCTCGTCCGAGGAGTAGACGGCCGTGGGCGGGCAGTGCAGCTGCACGAGGTCGAGGGTGTCGACCCCGAGGTTGGCCCGGGAGCGGTCGTTCCACGTACGGAAGTTGTCCAGGACGTAGTTCTCCGGCACCTGGTCGGCACGCCGGCCCATCTTCGTCGCCACGAGGACGCCCGCGTCGGGGCGCTCCTTGAGATAGCGGCCGATGAGCTGCTCGCTGCGTCCGTCCCCGTACACGTCGGCGGTGTCGAAGAAGGTGACGCCCGCCCCGACGGCGGCGTCGAGGATGTCGAAGGCATCGCCCTCGCGCACCTCGCCCCAGTCCCCTCCGAGCTGCCAAGTGCCCTGCCCGACGACCGATACGTCTCGCCCGGTCCTGCCCAGTTCGCGCTGTTCCATGAGGATCATGCTACGTCCGCGAGGGGGCCTGCCCGGGGTGCCTCAAGCCATCGGAAGCGCCCCGGGCGGGATGCGCCGTCCCCGGCCCCGGGCCGGATCCCCCACCGGGGCCGTCAGCCGGCGTTCTGGCCCAGTGCGGCGAGCCGCCGCGTCTCGTCCTCGGTGAGCCGCAGGGCTCCGGCCGCCACATTGGCTTCCAGGTGAGCGGGGTTGCCCGTGCCCGGAATGGCCAGGACGTGCGGGCCCTGCTGGAGCGTCCAGGCGAGTCGGACCTGGGCGGGGGACGCGTCGTGGGCCCGGGCGACGGCGAGCAGCGCCTCGTGCTCCGCGGTGACGTCCGCACCGCCTTCGCGGCCCCCGCCGGCGATGGCGTAGAACGGCACGAAAGCGATGCCGAGTTCACCGCAGGTGCGCAGGATGTCCTGCGAGTCGGCGCGCCGCTCGCCGATGCCGTATCTGTTCTGCACGCAGACGATGGGCGCGATGGCTCGCGCCTCGGCGATCTGTTCCGGCCAGACGTTGGACAGGCCCAGGTGGCGTATGAGCCCTTCCTTCCGCAGGTCGGCCAGCGCGCCGAACTGCTCGCTGATCGGGGCGGGCCCGTTCACCCGCAGATTCACCACGTCGAGGTGGTCGCGGCCGAGCTGCCGGATGTTCTCCTCGACCTGTCCGCGCAATTGCTCGGGCCTGGCCCAGTCCAGCCAGTCACCCCCGGGGCCGCGGCCGGGCCCGACCTTGGTGGTGATGACCAGGTCGTCCGTGTACGGGCCCAGGGCCCGGCTGATCAGTTCGTTGGCCGAGCGCAGCGGTGAGAAGTAGAAGGCGGCCGTGTCGATGTGGTTCACGCCGAGCTCGACGGCCCGGCGCAGTACGGCGATCGCCCGGTCCCGGTCGTGCGGGCCGCGGTCTTTGCCGAACGCGGGCCCGTTCTGGGTCAGGCGCATGGCGCCGAAGCCGACCCGGTTGACGGTCAGATCGCCGAGCTTCCAGGTGCCGGCGGCTGCCGCGTCGGGGGTTTTCGAGGTCAAGACTGAAGCCTTCCGTCCGTATGAGCGAGAAATCGAGCGCGGCCATGTAATGGTGCGCCAGAAGTCTTGCATGATCACCTTGTTCGTGATACGTTAGCGCCAACGCGTCTATCGATTCCTTCATTTGACGCGAGTGCAGGATAGATCCACTGCACACGCGTGTCCAGCCCCTCCCGGCCCGCACGCCACAACGGATCTCCCGCATCCCGGCTGCACCTCACCCCCGTACGGCGTGACGACTCCCGCCTGCGACCGGACCGCAACCCCCGGATGCCGGGTACGGCGTGCACGACACCGGAGCAGGCGGCGATGGACGGCGCACCCGAGGCGTCCGGCAACCCACCGCGGCTCCCACCCCACACCCCTCCCTGTGTCCCGGCTGTGTGATCGCACCATGGCGACTTGACCAGACTTGCCAAGTCCCTTGCACGAGCCCGCAGTTCGTTGACGAGGTCATGCCTACGTGTGAGTGTTCGGTCGCCCGATCACGGACACCACCTGGGCGGACGGCCTGCGCCGACAGCACGAGCCGGCCCGTCTCCCCTGCCACCGCCCGTGACCGAGCTCCCCACGAACCGAGGAGCCTCGATGAAACGCAGACCGATGACGGCCGGGACAACCCTGGCCGTCCTCGCCGGAATGCTGGTCGCCACCAGTGGCCAGTCAGCTTCTGCAGAACCGTCCCCGCCGGCCCCGACCGCGCTTTCGGCTGCCGTGTCGGCTGCCGACCGGGCGGCGGCCAGTGGTCTCGACGCCCTGGCCAAGGGACCCGAGGAGCGGTACGAGCGCCAGATGGTGACCCCTTGGGTCAACGGGCTCTACTCCATCGCGTACGAGCGCACCTACCGGGGACTGCCGGTCGTCGGCGGTGACGCCGTCGTGGTGGCCGACTCCAAGGGGCGCGTCCGCGGATCCCAGTCGGCCGTCTCCCGGCGCATCAACGTACCGACCAGTGCGACCGTCTCAGCCGAGGCCGCCGAGGCCACCTCGCGCAAGAAGCTCAGTACGGTGGAGCGGGTCGACAGCCACCGTCTGGTCGTCCGGGCCACCGGCACGAGGTCCCGGCTGGCCTGGGAGACCGTACTCACCGGCCGGACCGCGACGGCACCGAGCCGGCTGCACGTCTTCGTCGACGCGGGCACCGGCGCGGTGCTCGACAGTTACGACGACGTCAAGGCCGGCACCGGCAACAGCCAGTGGAACGGCCCGTCCCCGCTGTCCATCAACACCACGTCGTCGGGTGGCAGCTACTCGCTCCGGGACCCCGCCCGCCCCGGTCTGAGCTGCGCCGATTACAGCACCGGGAGTGTGTTCACCAAGTCGAGCGACTCCTGGGGAACGGGCAGCGCCTCCAGCAAGGAGACCGGCTGCGTCGACGTCATGTGGGCGGCCCAGCACGAATGGGACATGCTGCGCGACTGGCTGGGGCGCAACGGCCACGACGGCAACGGGCGCAGCTGGCCGGTCAAGGTCGGCCTCAACGACGTGAACGCCTACTGGGACGGCTCCACCGTTTCCATCGGCCACAACAACGCCAACCAGTGGATCGCGGCGATGGACGTCGTGGGCCATGAGTTCGGCCACGGCATCGACCAGTACACACCCGGCGGCGCCAACAACGAGTCCGGTCTCGGCGAGGCCACCGGCGACATCATGGGCGCGCTGACGGAGGCGTACACCAACGAGCCCGCCCCGTACGACGACCCGGACTACACCGTCGGCGAGAAGATCAACCTGGTGGGCAACGGGCCGATCCGGATCATGTACAACCCGGGACAGATCGGCGACCCGAACTGCTACAGCTCCTCCATACCCAGCACCGAGGAGCACGCGGCGGCCGGCCCCCTGAACCACTGGTTCTATCTGCTGGCCGAGGGCTCGAACCCCGGCGGTGGCAAGCCCGCCAGCCCCACCTGCAACAGCTCGACCGTCACCGGCGTGGGCATTCAGAGCGCCGGCAAGGTCTTCTACGGCGGCATGCTGCTCAAGACCAGCGGCATGACGTACAAGCGCTATCGCACCGCCACGCTGACCGCCGCCAAGAACCTGGACGCGACCTGTGTGCTGTTCAACCGGGCGAAGGCCGCCTGGGACGCGGTGAGTGTCCCCGCGCAGAGTGGTGACCCGACCTGTGCGCCGAGCGGGAACAACGACTTCTCGATGTCCCTCGACCCGGCCTCCGGCTCCGTGAAGCCCGGCAGTTCGGTGACCGCCACGGTCCGGACGACGATCAGCTCCGGCAGCGCGCAGACCGTGAACCTGTCCGCGAGCGGCCTGCCGAGCGGCGTGAGCGTCTCCTTCAGCCCGTCCTCGGTGCAGTCCGGCGCGACCTCGGTCATGACCGTGTCGACGACGTCGGCCGCCGCGCCCGGGGCGTACACCTTCACAGTGAAGGGCGCCGGCACCCAGGAGCACACCGCGCAGTACACGCTGACCCTCACCGGCGGCGGCAGCCCCGGCGGCACGGCCCCCGACATCAGTGTCACCAACGTGCAGGCCCATCTGTCGCAGCTCCACACCATCGCCACCCAGAACGGCGGCAACCGGCGGGCCGGCAGCGGCGGTTACACCGCCTCGCTCGCCTATGTGAAGGGAAAGCTCCAGGCGGCCGGCTACACCGTCAGCGAGCAGACCTGCACCACCTGCACCTACCGCGGCAACAACCTGATCGCGGACTGGCCGGGCGGTCCGGCCGACAAGACCGTGATGTTCGGCGCCCACCTGGACGGGGTGGCCGCCGGTCCCGGCATCAACGACAACGGCTCCGGTTCCGCGACCCTGCTGGAGAACGCGCTCGCCCTGGCCCAGCAGAACCCGACCATGACCAAGCATGTGCGCTTCGCCTGGTGGAACGGCGAGGAGCAGGGACTGGAGGGCTCCGAGTACTACGTCGGCCAGCTCACCGCCGCCCAGCGGACCGCCATCACCGCGTACTACAACTTCGACATGGTCGCCTCCACCAACGGCGGCTACTTCATCAACAACCTCAACTCCGCCGCATCGGCCCCGATGAAGGAGTACTGGACCTCGCTCGGCCTCGCCCCGGAGGAGAACGTCGAGGGCCAGGGCCGCTCCGACGACTACTCGTTCCAGCAGGGCGGCATCGCCACCTCGGGGTACGCGACCGGTGCGAGTGACACCAAGTCCTCCGCCCAGGCCGCCAAGTGGGGCGGCACCGCCGGCCGTTCGTACGACCCGTGCTACCACCAGTCGTGCGACACCACGGCCAACATCAACGCGACCGCGCTCGACCGCAGCGCGGACGGGGTCGCCTACACGGTGTGGAAGACGGCCGTCGGCACCACCGCCCCCGCCGACGACTTCTCCGTCTCGGTGAACCCGGCCTCCGGCAGTGTCCAGCCGGGCGCTTCCGCCACCGCCACCGTGTCCACGGCCACCACCGGCGGTTCCGCGCAGAGTGTGCGGCTCACGGCCTCCGGCGCGCCGAGCGGGGTCACCGTCTCCTTCGCCCCGTCCTCCGTGCAGTCGGGCTCCTCATCCACGATGACCGTCTCCGCCGGCGCACAGACCACCGCGGGTACGTACACCCTCACCGTGACCGGGACGGGCACCGCCACCCACACCACCACGTACTCGCTGGTCGTCGGGGGTGGCGGCACCTGCCAGGCGCGGCAGGTCGTCGCCAACGGCGGCTTCGAGAACGGCACGACACCGTGGTCCCAGTCCGACGGGGTCATCAACAACAGGACCTCCGAGAAGCCCGCGCACAGCGGCGCCTACCAGGCGTGGTTCGGCGGCTGGGGCAGCACCCACAGCGACACCGCCACGCAGTCACTGACGGTTCCGGCAGGCTGCGCGACGTACAGGCTGTCGTTCTACCTGCGCACGGACACCGACGAGTCGGCGGGCGATGCGACCGCCTACGACACGTTCACCGTGAAGCTGGGTTCCCGGACGCTGGCGACGTACTCGAATCTCGACGCGAGCAGCGGGTACGTCCAGCAGTCCTTCGACGTCGGCTCCGCCGCGGGGCAGACGGTGACGCTGGGCTTCACCAGTAAGGAGGACGCCTACCTGCAGACCAGCTTCGTCGTGGACGACGTGGCACTGGACGTGAGCTGATCCATCGCCGGAAGGCGCGGGGGCGGGGCGTGATCCACACGCCCCGCCCTCCGGTGCGCACGGCGCCTCGGGATCGCCCGTCGACGCGGTGACACTCCCCAGGGCTGCGTCCGTCCGGGGAGACGGGAAACGGGAAACCGGACCCCGCAGATCCGCCCGGTCCGCGGACGGCTCATCGGCGCGGGCGTAAGCCCTGCCTTCGGTAGCGGGCGGCGGTTGCCCGCCTGCGGGTCCTCCGGTGATTCAGCGGACCACTGCCGCCAGTCTGCCGACGAAGCCGTCGGCATCCGGACCGCCGCCGGAGTGGGCCACCAGTCTGGCGTGGAGTCCGCGCAGCTCCTGACCGAGCAGCGTGGACGGATTCACCTCGGTGGTGTCCAGGACCGCGCCCGCCACCGCGTGCGCCGCCGCCGGGTCGCCGGCGCACGCGTGGGCGTCGGCCATCCGGGCCAGGAACAGCATCCGCGCCGAGTGCATGCCCGGTGGCAGCAGCCCGAGTGCCGTGCGTACCGCGTCGACGGCCCTGAGCGCGAAACGGCGGTCGCCCGTGGCCGCCGCGAGGTCGCGCAGCGCACCGGCCGCACCGGACTCCACGCGCAGGCGAACCGAGGCGACGGAGAGCCAGGGCGCCTCCGTCTCGTCGCGTTCGCGGGCCCGGTCCATCTGTGACCGGGCGCGGTCGATGTGTTTCAGGGTCCGGGCCGCGTCACCGCGGACCGCGTGACCGCGCGCCTGGTAGAGATCGCTCATGGCTCCCGCCCAGTGCCGGCCGGCGGCGGCCTGGCCGATCGCCCCGCCGTAGGCGAGCGCCGACGGCCCGTCGCCCTCCAGCCGCGCCAGGGTGCTCATATCGCTGAGGGCCGCGACCTGCGTCCCGACGTGACCGGCCATGGCGGCCCACAGCAGCGAGCGGTCGAGCCAGGCCATCGCGGTCCCGTTCCGGCCCCACAGCAGCCGCAGACAGCCGGCCGACTGCGCGTACTCGGCCGCGAGCGGCGCCAGTTGACGCTGATACGAGGCCGCCGGAAGGGCCATCCAGCGGAGCATGGCGTGCAGCGTGCGCTCGACGACTGCGGTCGCTCCCGGCCAGGCGCGCTCCTCGTCGGCGCGCAGACAGACCGCGAGCAGCGCCGTCAGCGCGTGCACCGTGTCGTCGTCCAGGGCAGGGCGCGACTCCGTGTCCGGGCCCAGTGCGCAGAAAGCCGTGTGCAGGGCGATGACATCCGTGAGTACGGGCACCGAGCAGCCGTCCCGTCCGTGCACCGGGCAGACGAGTCCGTAGGCGGGCAGACGCGCGGGCAACACGGTCCCCGGCGGGAGCATCGCCGGAAGTGCTCCGCCCGCGGGCTCCCCGGGCAACGGCCCCCTCCGTACGGTGGCCGGCGCTCCGCGCCCGCCTCCCTCACGCTCCCGCTCCTCGGCTTCCTCGCACGCTGTCAGCAACTCACCTTCCGCCGACAGCAGTTCGTCCAGGCGGCGGGCCAGCGGCAGCGGGGTCCTGCGGCTGCCGTGCTCCAGTTTGCTGATGGCGGTGTGGTCGTAGCCGACCCGGGCACCCACCTGGGCCTGCGTGAGCCCGGCCCTTCTGCGCCACTGCCGTAGCCGGGCGCCGAACGACCGCCACACCTCGGAGGCACGGGCGTCCGCCGGAACAGGACCCATGGTCTCGCTCACCCGGAACCCCGTCGCGCCTGGTCAAGGACGCCCCGCGCGCCATGCTCACGGCTCATGTCCCGGAGGATAGCGAGCAGTCGCGGCCGCTGTCCCCCGCACGTCGACAAGATGTCCGGTAACAGGCGCAGCGGTTTCCGGTGCGCGCGCCCACGATCGGCCGCACAGGCACCGGGATCGGTCCGGTTGCGGTGGCAACGGCCGGACGGGCGCCCCTCACCGACCGCGACCACTGCGTCATCACCTGAACCAACGATCCGTCAGATCCCTTGTCAAGAGTGCCTCAAGGTGTCGGCAACGAGGTCAATCAGGACGTATCAGTCATCAGTTGTTGTTCTCAACGCCACTCGTTCAACCCGGTGTTGCACACCTATTGACGTGTGGGGATGCGAGAGAGAAGTATCCCCATCGGCCGGAGAGAGCGCTCTCCGGCTTCGTGTCGTGCACCCGTACCGCGACTCAGGAGACAAGCCCCCATGTACGCATCCCCCATGTTCCACAGACCCGCAGCACCGACCGGGAAAAGACGCACCGGCGTACTGGCCGCCGTCGCCGGTCTCGTCGTCTCGCTGCTGGCCTTCGTGCCGTCGACCTCCGCCAGCGCGGCACCCTCGCTGCTCTCGCAGGGCAAGACGGTGACCGCCTCCAGCCAGGAGAACTACGGCACCCCCGCCACGTCCGCCGTGGACGGCGACAACGGCACCCGCTGGTCGAGCGCCGCCTCCGACCCTCAGTGGATCAAGGTCGACCTGGGCTCCGCCGCCTCGGTCAGCCAGATCGCGCTGAGGTGGGAGACCGCCTACGCCAAGAGCTACAAGATCGAGTTCTCCACGGACGACAGCACCTGGAGCACCGCCTACTCGACCACCACGAGCCCGGGGGGCAACGAGACGCTGAACGTCTCCGGCACCGCCCGCTACGTGCGGCTGACCGGCACCACCCGGGCGACCCAGTACGGTTACTCGCTCTGGGAGTTCCAGGTGTTCGGCACCACCGGCGGCGGAGGCGGCCCGCAGATCCCCGGTGGCGGCGATCTCGGACCCAACGTCCTGGTCTTCGACCCCTCGACGCCCGGCATCCAGGCCAAGGTCGACGAGATCTTCAAGCAGCAGGAGTCGGCCCAGTTCGGCACCGGCCGCTACGCGCTGATGTTCAAGCCGGGCACGTACAACAACATCAACGCGCAGATCGGGTTCTACACCCAGATCGCCGGCCTCGGCCTCAAGCCGGACGACACCACGTTCAACGGTGATGTGACCGTCGACGCGGGCTGGTTCAACGGCAACGCCACGCAGAACTTCTGGCGCTCGGCCGAGAACCTCGCACTCAACCCGGTCAGCGGCACCGACCGCTGGGCCGTTTCCCAGGCCGCCCCCTTCCGCCGCATGCACGTCAAGGGCGGACTCAACCTCGCGCCCAACGGCTACGGCTGGGCGAGCGGCGGGTACATCGCCGACAGCAAGATCGACGGCCAGGTCGGCCCGTACTCGCAGCAGCAGTGGTACACCCGCGACAGCTCCATCGGCAGCTGGGGCAACGGCGTCTGGAACATGACGTTCTCCGGCGTCGAGGGCGCGCCCGCCCAGAGCTTCCCCAACCCCCCGTACACGACCCTCGACAACACCCCGGTCTCGCGCGAGAAGCCGTTCCTGTACCTGGACGGCAACACCTACAAGGTGTTCGTCCCCGCCAAGCGCACCAACGCACGCGGCGTCTCCTGGAACGGCACACCGCAGGGCGAGTCCATCCCGCTGAGCCAGTTCTACGTGGTCAAGCCCGGGGCCTCCGCCGCCACCATCAACGCGGCCGTGCAGCAGGGACTGCACCTGCTGTTCACGCCCGGCATCTACCACGTCAACCAGACGATCAACATCGACCGCGCCAACACGGTCGTGCTCGGCCTGGGTCTCGCGACGATCATCCCGGACAACGGGGTCACGGCCATCAAGGTCGGTGACGTGGACGGTGTGAAGCTCGCCGGACTGCTCGTCGACGCCGGCCCGCAGAACTCCCAGGTGCTGGTCCAGGTCGGCCCCGACGGAGCCTCGGCCGACCACGCGGCGAACCCGACCACTGTCCAGGACGTGTTCATCCGGGTCGGCGGCGCGGGGGCCGGCAAGGCCACCACCGGCATGGTCATCAACAACGACGACACGATCGTCGACCACACCTGGCTGTGGCGCGCCGACCACGGCGACGGGGTGGGCTGGGAGACCAACCGCTCCGACTACGGCCTCCAGGTCAACGGTGACGACGTACTCGCGACCGGCCTGTTCGTCGAGCACTTCAACAAGTACGACGTGCGCTGGTCCGGCGAGAGGGGCAAGACGATCTTCTTCCAGAACGAGAAGGCGTACGACGCCCCGAACCAGGCCGCCGTACAGAACGGCAGCACCAAGGGGTTCGCGGCCTACAAGGTCGACGACTCCGTCACCACCCACGAGGGCTGGGGACTGGGCAGCTACTGCTACTTCAACGTCGACCCGACGATCCGTCAGGACCACGGCTTCGAGGCACCGGTGAAGCCCGGCGTGAAGTTCCACGACCTGCTCGTCGTCTCCCTCGGCGGACAGGGCCAGTACGAACACGTCATCAACAACACCGGATCACCCACGTCCGGTACCTCCACCGTTCCGTCGAACGTGGTGTCGTTCCCCTGAAGCCTCATCTGAGGTGAACGAACCGTGCGGGGCCCGGCAGTTGCTGCCGGGCCCCGTCCCGTCGGCCCGCACCTACGTGGAGGGCGGCGGATCGTCGAGTGCCTGCTCGGACCAGATGACCTTGCCACGCTCGGTGTAGCGGGTGCCCCAGCGCTCGGCGAACTGAGCGACCAGGAACAGGCCCCGTCCGCCCTCGTCGGTCGTCGCGGCGTAGCGCAGGTGCGGGGAGGTGCTGCTGCAGTCCGACACCTCGCAGATCAGGGCCCGGTCGTACAGCAGCCGCACGCTGATCGGCTCGGAGCCGTACCGGATCGCGTTGGTGACGAGCTCGCTCAGGATCAGTTCGGTGACGAACCCCTCCTCGTCGAGGCCCCGGTCGGCCAGCCAGGCAATCGCCTCCTTGCGGACGCCGGCGACGGCCGCGGGGTCAGGGGCCACCTGCCACTGGACGCGGCGTGCCGGGTCAAGGGTGCGGGTACGGGCCACGAGCAGGGCGACGTCGTCGCCCGGCCGGGTGGGCAGCAGGGCCTCCAGCACGTCGTCGCAGGTCTCCTCCGGTGTGCGGTCACGGCCTGCCAGGGCGTTCCGCAACTGCTCCATGCCTTCGTCGATGTCCCGGCCGCGACGCTCCACCAGGCCGTCCGTGTACAGCACCAGACGGCTCCCCTCGGGCACCTCCAGCTCGATCGCCTCGAAGGGCATGCCGCCGATCCCGAGCGGCAGACCCGCCGGGATGTCGGGGAACTCCACCGTGCCGTCGGGCCGGACGAGGGCGGGCCCGGGGTGCCCGGCCCGGGCCACGGAGCACCGCCCGGAGACCGCGTCGTAGATCGCGTACAGACAGGTGGCCCCGGTGATCGACCCGCCGCCGGTCTCCTCGTCCTGGTCCGTCCTGACGACGAGTTCGTCGAGATGACCGAGGAGCTCGTCCGGGGGCAGGTCCAGTGTGGAGAAGTTGTGCACCGTGGTGCGCAGCCGGCCCATGGTGGCCGCGGCGTGCAGCCCGTGCCCGACCACGTCGCCGACGACGAGCGCGACCCGGGCACCGGACAACGGGATCACGTCGAACCAGTCCCCGCCCACCCCGGCCTGCGCCGGCAGGTAGCGGTAAGCGACGTCCAGGGCGTTCTGCTCGGGAAGGCCGCTCGGGAGCAGGCTGCGCTGCAGGGTCACCGCCATCTCGTGCTCGCGGGTGTAGCGCCGGGCGTTGTCGACGCTGACCGCCGCCCGCGCCACCAGTTCCTCGGCGAAGGACAGGTCCTCGGCGTCGAAGGGGGCCTCGTTCTGCGCGCGCCAGAAGTTGGCCATGCCGAGGATGACCCCGCGCGCGTGCAGGGGCACGGACAGCAGCGAGTGGAATCCGTAGTCCAGGATCCGCGCGGCCTGCTCGGGGTCGGCCGTGCGCCACTGCTGGGACGCGGTCAGGTCGGGCACCACCCAGGTGTGACCGCTGCTGCTGCCGAGCCCTTCCGCGCTGGTCGGCACGAAGCCGATCACCCGGCCCAACGGATAGAGCGGATGGCCGGGGCCGACTCCGCCCACGGCGGTGCGGCGCATGTCCATCGCGTCACCGGAGGGTGACTCCGGTTCTTCCCCGCGCAGCACGGAGTCGGCGAGGTCGACCGTGGCGCAGTCGGCGAACCCGGGCGCGGCGACCTCCGCCAGCTCCTGCGCGGTGGTGGTGACGTCGAGGGTCGTCCCGATGCGGGCACCCGCCCGGTACAGGAGCAGCAGCCGCTCGCGCACGGTCTCCGCCCGGCCGGTGACCGCCTGCAGTTCCGTGGTGTCCCGGAGCGTGGCCACCATGCCGGGCGGACCGCCGCGTTCCCCGGTGGGACGGAGGTTGACCGCCAGCAGCCGGTTGCCGGCAGGTCGCAGCTCGTCCGTCTCGTCGCGCCCTGAGGCCAGCAGCTCCGCGGTGCGGGGGTCCAGTCCCAGGTCCGTCACCGCGCGGCCCTCGGCGTCGGCGGGCAGCTCCAGGAGGCGGCGGGCCTCGTCGTTGGCCAGGGCCAGCCGGCCGTCGGCACCGATGATGAGGACGCCCTCACGGACCGCGTGCAGCACCGCGTCGTGGTGTTCGTACATCCGGGTCATCTCGGCCGGGCCGAGGCCGTGCGTCTGTCGTCCCAGGCGGCGGCTCACCAGACCCGCGCCGCCCGCGGTCAGGGCGAGTGCGACCACTGCGGCGCCGAGGGCGAACGGGAGGCTCGGATAGGCGAGCTTGTTCACGGTCTCGACCTTGATGCCGACGGACACCAGGCCGGCGACCGTGCCGTCGCGGCGTTCCACGGGCACCACCGAGTTGATCGCGAGGCCCCGGCTGGCGGTGACCGTGCGCGTGACGGCCTCGCCCTCCAGCGCCTCCTTGTACGGGCCGAGGATGTGCTTGCCGATCAGCGCGATGTCGGGATGGGTGTAGCGGATGCCATTGGTCCCGGCCACGACGACGTACTCCACGTCCGTGCTGCGCCGGACCTCCTCGGCCCGGGGCTGCAGGATGACGGTGGGATCCCTGCTGTCCAGGGCGGCCGCGACTCCGGGCGCGTGGGCGAAGGTCTCCGCCACGCTCAGGGACCGGGTCCGCGCCTCGTTCATGCTGTCCCGTCTGCCCTGGACCACCAGGGCGACGACGGCCGCCACGACGAGCAGCGTCACGATGCCCAGCATGAGGACGAAGACCTGGCCGGCCACGGTGTGGACGCCGAACAGGGCGCGCAGCCGGCGGACCGGTGAGGACCAGCCGGGGTTCCGGCCGGAGGGCGCAGGCTCGTCACCGCCCGGGGGGCCGCCATCGTGCCGATGCGGCTGCCGGGCGGAGTGGTGAAATCGCGTCCGGAACCGACCTTTACCACCCACATCTCCAGGTTTAACACGATTCTCCGGCGCCGCCCGTCCGGGACCGGGTGCGTTCCTGGCCGCCGGACGTGTGAAGGGCGCACCGCGCGGGCATATGACGGATTACCGACAGGAGGTGGTGTCCGTGAGCCGCATCAGGATCGTCCGGCGCCCCCCGCTTCCGTCCCGGCCGCCACCCCTCGACCTGCGCACTCCGTCGGGGCGCCCGCTGCCGTACTGACTCCGGCACTCCGCTCATCCGTTGCCCTCGGGGCCGCACTCCGTGCGGCCCCGAGGCACGTTCGGGAGCAGGTCCGAGGCACGTTCCGGAGCGGGCCCGAGGCACGTACCGGACCAGGTCCGACCGACCGCGGGATCCGGGATGTTGATCACCCTGCGGCGGGGCGGCGCGAACCGGCAGGATGTCGGTGTACAGGGTCACCGTCCGCGGGCGGTTGCCGGCCACCCCAGGAAAGGGTTCCCATGCGGGAAGCGCACGCAGACCGGTCCGCCCCGGACGAAGGCTCCGCCCCCGGACTGTCCGAGGAGGCCCAGGTGATCGTGGTGGGCGCGGGGCCGGCCGGCTCGTCCGCCGCCTTCCACCTGGCCAGAGCGGGCGTCGATGTGCTGCTGCTGGAGAAGTCCGCGTTCCCCCGGGAGAAGGTCTGCGGTGACGGTCTCACCCCGCGTGCGGTGCACCAGCTGATCCGGATGGGCGTCGACATCAAGGCCCCCGGCTGGACGCGGTCGCGCGGGATGCGCTGGGTGACCGGCGGGCGGCAGGTGCAGATCGACTGGCCCGCGCTGGGTGGCTACCCGGACTTCGGCCTCACCCGCAGCCGGCACGACTTCGACGACATCCTGGCCCGCCACGCGGTGGCCGCCGGGGCCCGGCTGCGCACCGGCGCGAAGGTGACGGAACCGGTGACCGACCGGGCCGGCCGGATCACCGGGGTGGTGGCGGTGTCCGGTGCGGGAGACCCGGTGGTGCACCGGGCTCCGCTCGTCATCGCCGCGGACGGCGCCTCCGCGCGGCTGGCTCTCGCGATGGGGCTGGAGCGCGACACGAAACGGCAGATCGCCACGGCTGCCCGCCGCTACTACCGCAGCCCCGAGCGGTCCCGTGAGGAGTTCCTGGAGCTCTGGGCCGATCTCCGCTATCCCCGGAGCGACCACTTTCTGCCGGGGTACGGCTGGATCTTCCCGATGGGCGACGGCCGGGTCAACGTGGGACTCGGCGCGATCCCCCATCGCCGCCACGGCAAGGCCGACCTGCGGGCCACCCTCGACCGGTGGCTGGCACGGACGCCGCAGGAGTGGGGGCTGCGCGAGGAGAACGCCGAGGGGCCCGTCCGCAGCGCCGCGCTGCCCCTGGGCTTCAACCGTCACCCGTTGTACACCAAGGGGCTACTCCTGGTGGGCGACTCCGGAGGGATGATCAGCCCCTGGAACGGTGAGGGCATCGGCCAGGCGCTGGAGGCCGGAGAGGTCGCGGCCGAGTCGGCCGCGCTCGCACTGGCCCTGCCGACGGGCCCGAGGCGGGAGAGGGCGCTCCACCACTACCCGGTCGAGATGAACCGCCGCTGGGGCAGCTACTACCGGCTCGGCAACACGGCCGCCGACCTGGTGTTCAGCCGCTCGGGGTTCCAGCCCGTGCTCAACCGCTATGTGATGGGCTCCCCGTTCCTCCTCAACACCCTGGCCAGGCTGCTCAGCAATCTGACCGACAAGCCCTCGCGCGATGTGATCGACCACGTCCTGAACACCACGGTGCGGCTGGTCCCCGCCCCGAGCGCCCGGCGTCGCTGACCGGGCCGCCCGCCACCGGACGGATCCGGACACTCAGCCCGCGTGCGGGTCCGCCCCGGGAACCCCGAGAAGCTGCCGCCCCCAGATCACCTCGGCCTCGCTGAGCGGGACGTCGGTGCACAGGCGTTCGGGGTGGCCCGGGGGCGGCCCGCCGGAGGGCGCGTCGTCCGGCGGGGCGGCGACGGGCGGGGCGGCGACCGGCGGGATGTAGACCCAGATCTGACCGAAGGCGACCAGCGCGTAGGCGACGGACCGCAGGTAACGGGCGAGGAGGATGCGCATGACCCCAGCCTGCCCGCCGATTCCAAATCCGCGCCAAAGTCGGCAGCCCACAGCGCATTTCGGCCAATCAGCATACGTACGCAGTTTCCCCGATGTGCGGACAGGCGCCGTGCCTCGACAGTGACGGGACCCGGAAACACGAAAGTACGTTCCCCCTACCGCATGAGGTCACGATGCGCTACGAACTGCTCGGCCCCCTCCGCGTCTCCCACGAGGGACACGGCTACACCCTGAGCGCCCCCAAGATGGAAATGACTCTGGCCACCCTGCTCGTCGGTGCCGGACGGGTCACCACGAAGGAACAGATCATCGAGGAGCTCTGGGGGTCGGGGCCGCCCCGGCGGGCGTCGGCCGCCGTCCACGTCTACCTCTCGCAGCTGCGGAAGTTCCTCACCGCCGCCGGGGACGACCGGGGCAGCGCCATCGTCACCAAGCCGTCCGGCTACCTCATGCGGCTGAACGGCGCCGGCTACGACGTCGACGACTTCGGCGCGGCCATGCACGAGGGCCGCTTCCTCCAGCAGTCCGGCCGGTACGAGGCCGCCCTGGACGCCTTCGCCCGGGCACAGTCCCTCGTACGCGGCCCCGTCCTCGACGGCGCGCCCGAGGGCCCGGCACTGACCCGCTTCGCCACCTGGGTGGAGGAGGAGCGCCTCGCCTGCCTCGAACTGTCCGTCGAGGCCAGTACGGCGCTCGGCCGGCACCGTGAGGTCATCAGCCTGCTGAACACCCTCACCGCCGAGTACCCGTTGCGCGAGTCCTTCTACCGCCAGCTGATGCTGGTGCTGTACCGCTCGGAGCGGCAGGCGGAGGCGCTCCAGGTCTACCGCTCCGCCCAGCGCGTCCTGCGATCCGAACTGGGCCTGGAACCCTGCCGGTCACTGCGGCGGCTGCATCAGGCGATCCTCACGTCGGACCGCCTGCTCGACCTCCCCGTGGCGAGCTGACCGTGGCCACGGAGCGCCAGGACACCTGGCTGCGCAGCTACCACGCCACGCGTGCCGGCGCCGAGCTCATCTGCTTTCCGCACGCGGGCGGTTCCGCCGGCTACTGGCACCCCCTCTCCGCCGCCGCGTCCCCCGCCCTGTGGGTACGCGCCGTCCAGTACCCGGGCCGGCAGGACCGGTACCGCGAACCGCCGGTCCGCGATCTGCACCGGCTCGCCGACCTGATCGCCGAGGCGCTGGGCGGCGGCCCGCCGCCGGCCGGACCGCGGATCCTCCTCGGCCACAGCATGGGGGCTTCGCTGGCCCATGAGGTGGCCCTGAGACTCGCCGGGACGGCGGACCGGGGACCGGCGGCGCTGCTCGTGTCCGGCCGCCGGGCGCCGACGCGCCTGCCGGCCCGCGCGGAAAGGCTCGACACCGACGCGGCGCTGCTCGCCCGGGTCCGTTCGCTGGGCGGCACCGCCCCCGCCGTACTCGACGATCCCGAACTGCTCGAACTGATCCTGCCGGCACTGCGCGCCGACTACGCGGCCCTCGCGGCCTATGTGCCGACGGAAGGTGTGCCCCTGACGTGCCCGGTCGTGGCACTCACCGGGGACAGCGACCCGCAGGCGCCGGTCGAGGACGTACGCGCGTGGCGCGAGCGGACCACCGGCTCCTTCGAGCTGCGGGTGCTCCCGGGGAGCCACTTCTTCATCGGCGACCATCTGCCGGCCGTCGCGGAACTCGCCGCCGCGCTGTCGGCCGCCGTCCCCGTGAGCCGGCGGTGAGGCCGTCGTGAGCGGGCCGGGAAGCCTGCCGGCCCTCAGCGATCCGCACACGGCGTTCGACGACGGCCGGGTGGTGCTCGACCGGTGGTGCGCGGGCCGTCCGGCCGGCTGCCCCCGCGCATGGAGCCGGCGAGGGCTGGGGCGTGTGGTGAAAGGAGCGTCGTCCGCCCGGAGTGCGGGGCTCGCGGCGTCCGGTGCGGTGCATCGCAAGGCGGAGGGTCGCCCGCGTACCGGACGTACTCGGGCGACCCCGACAACGCGGCGAGGTGCCGTGCCAGGCGTCGCGAGCCAGACGGGACTTT
Source organism: Streptomyces sp. NPDC048211 (assembly GCF_043202315.1). Classification (NCBI taxonomy): domain Bacteria; kingdom Bacillati; phylum Actinomycetota; class Actinomycetes; order Kitasatosporales; family Streptomycetaceae; genus Streptomyces; species Streptomyces sp. NPDC048211. The sequence continues at coordinate 44,044 of NZ_JBIDAD010000019.1, read as the reverse complement.
CACCACACGCCCTAGTACCGGGCGGGCCGCGGCTCGTTCTGCCCGGTGCGGACGCGGCCGCGCGATCCGGTGGGCCAGAGGTCCCGCGGTGATCGCCGCCCTGCTGCCACCGGGGGCTGTGGGGGCCGAGGTGTACGACGATCCGCCGGAGGCCCGACTGCATCCGGCGGAGGAGGCCGCCGTCGCCCGGGCCGTGGACACGCGCCGCAGGGAGTTCACGACGGTACGCCACTGCGCCCGCACGGCGCTGCGCGAACTCGGTTGCGCGTACGAGCCGTTGGTACCGGGACACCGGGGCGCGCCCAGCTGGCCGGCCGGCGTGGTCGGCAGCATGACGCACTGCCCCGGTTTCCGGGCGGCCGGGGTGGCTCGGTCGGATGTGCTGGCGTCGCTGGGCATCGACGCCGAACCCGACCGCCCGCTGCGGCCGGGCATGCTCGCCTCCGTCTCCCTGCCGGCGGAGCGTGAGCGCGTGGCCGGACTGACCGCACACCGGCCCGGCGTGGCCTGGGACCGGCTGCTGTTCAGTGCCAAGGAGGCGGTGTACAAGGCCTGGTTCCCGCTGACGGGGCTGCTGCTCGACTTCCCGGAGGCGGAGATCCGGATCGAGCCCGGGGGCACGTTCCGTGCGGTGCTCCTGGTGCCCGGCCCCGTGGTCGGAGGCCGGGCGGTCGGGGTCTTCCACGGCCGATGGGCGGCCGCCGGCGGACTGCTGGCCACCGCGATCGGGGTGCCTCAGCCCGCCAGGGCCATCAGCCGGACGAGCGCGGCCCGCGAGTTCACGCCCAACTTGCTGTAGATATGGGTCAGATGAACATCCACGGTGCGCGGGCTCACCCGTAGCCGTCCCGCGATGTCCTTCGTCTTCAGCCCTTCGCCCGCGAGATCGGCGACCTCCCGCTCCCGCAGGGTCAGCTCGTCGAGACCGCTGCTCTCCCGACGGTCCGTCAGCCGCACTGCGGAACGTGCCAGTTCGCGGGCGCGGGCGCCTGCGGGGCTGGAGTCACCGAACAGCCGCTGCGCCTCGCCGTAGCACCGGGCGGCCTCCGCCGTCAGCTCCCGGCCCATGAAGGCGTGGCCGCGGGCCAGCAACGCGTGCCCGCTCTGCTCGACCAGTCCCACGGTGGACGCGGCCTCCGCGGCTCGTTCGGCCCAGGCGTCCAGAGTGTCCGCGTCGGTCTCCGTCTGCACGGCCGCTGCGGCCAGGAGTTCGTAGTTGCGGGCCGCGAACACGGCGACGGGCTCGGAGACCCGCCAGGCGTCCCGCTCGGGGAGCAGCAGGGCCAGCGCGGCGCCTGCCTCACCCGAGGCGAGCGAGGCCTCGGCGAGGAGCAGGGCGTTGAGCGGGGTCCGGGGCTCCGGCGCGGCCCGGTCGTGAGCCCCTGTCGTGGCGGGGCGCGGGGAGGTCCGGCCCAGCTGGGCCCAGGCGGCGGCGGTGATCGCGTCCGACAGGGCAACGTGGTCGCCGCGGCCCATGGCGCGGGCGGCGGCGCTGCCCTCCCGGACGGCGCTCAGGGCGTCGGCCAGCCGGCCGCTCTGGTAGTGCACATAGCCGAGCGTGTCGAGCAGGGGCGGCAGGAAGTGCGTGTCGCCACGGCCGCGTACGGCCGTCAGCGCCCGCTCCGCATGGCCGTACGCCGGCCCGTACCAGCCCATCAGCGCCTCGGCCCAGCTCAGGACCAGCAGATGGCCGGCCTCCTGCTCCCCGGCCTGCCGTCCCGAGTCCACCTCGTCCAGGGCCTGTGCGGCGGCGTCCAGGGACATCTCGGCCGCGCACATGTCGCCGTCGAGCACGGCGCACAGCCCGGCGAGGCCGAGGGCCCCGCCCGTGGTGACCGGGTCGGCGCCGTCCGTGCCGTGCACGAGCACCTCGACGTCGGCGCGGGCCGGGACCTGACCGGCGAGCACCTTGCCGAGCTGCTGACCGACCCGCAGGAGCAGTCCGGTGGCGGGCGAAACGGCTTGCGCGGCGGGGAGTTCGGCGGCCAGCAGTGCCTGCGCCCCCTCGTCGTGGCCGAGCGCCGCGAGCACGGCGGCGAGGAAGGCGACCGCGCGGACGCGGAGCCGGGGTGACCTGCCGTCGGGTCCCGCGAGCACCTCGGCCGAAAGCGCGACGATCCGCTCGGCGTCGCCCTCGGCGGCCAGGGCACGGACCACCTGTTTCCACAGTTCGGTGCCGGCGGGACCCGCCCCGCTGTCGTCACCGGTCCTGCGGCCCAGTCGCAGCGCCGACTTCAGCCAGTGCGCCGCCTCCGCCGGCCTGCCCGTCTGCGCGCAGGCGCGCGCGGCGGCGGCCAGGACCTCCGCGTCGGCCGGCCGTGTCCCGGATCCGGCGCGCTCGATGTGCGGGGCGATGTCGAGGGCCGGAAGGCCCAGCCGTGCGAACCGGTCCCGGGCGCGGCGGTGTGCTCCCGAGCGCCAGCAGGCGTCGGCGTCGGCGTAGAGGCACCCTCTGAGCAGCGGGTGCCGGAACTCCAGCACGCCGGGCTGCGCCGTCGCGCGGACCAGATCGCGGCGGCGCAGCTCGGAGAGCGCCCGGCATGCCTCGTCCCTGGACGTCTCCGCCACCTCGGCGACGGCGTCGATGTCGAAGACGCTGCCGAGCACCGCCGCCGCGTGCACCACCCTGCGGGGCACTGCGGGCAGGAGCTCCGTCTCGGCGAGGAGCCGGGCGCCGAGGGAGCTGGATGTCCAGAGGTCGAGGGCGTCCCCGGTCAGCGATCCGGCCTCGGCCAGGGCGGTGAGGTAGAGCGGGTTGCCTCCGCTGCGCGCGTACAGCCGGGGCAGTTCCGGAGCGTCGGCGCGCAGGCCCAGCACCTCGGCGCACCGGTGGGCCGGCAGGGCTCCGAGGACGATGCTCTCGACGGCTCCCAGCTCGCCGCCCTGCTGGAGGACGGCACGCAGCGCGACGGGGGCCTGCCGCGGCCGGTGCGCGACGACGACCATGAGGCCGCGGTCGACGGGCCAGCGAATCAGGGTTTCCACAAGCCGGGCCGAGCCGGCGTCGGCCCAGTGGAAGTCGTCCAGGAGGAGCAGTGTGCCGCCGGAGGACGCGGCAGGTCCGGTGGTGAGGAGGCGGCGCACCCCTGCGAAGAACGGGGAGCGCCAGACGGGCTGTTCCGCGCCGGGCGGCACGTCCGTGAGCGCTTCCACGAGAGCCGCCGTGGCGGCGGCGCCGGCTCCCGCCTCCGCGGCTGTGCCCCGCCATGCGGTCAGTGCCTGCACGAGGGGATGGAACGGGGCCCGCGCCTCCGCCTCGGAGCAGCGGCCGTGGAGGACGGCGAGCCCCTGCCCCCGGGCCTCCCGGGCGAGTGCGGTGAGCAGTCTGGTCTTGCCGGTTCCGGGGTCGCCTGTCAGTTCCACGACGACCGGCCGGCCGTCGCGGGCCGCCCGGACGAGCTCTGTCAGCCGCGCCAACTCGGCAGCGCGGACGGTGATGACGGTGTTCGGCCCGGTGATGGTGGTGGTGATGCCCATGTCGCAGGTCCCCTTCCCCCGGTCTGCATTCCCGCGCTCTCGACGCTGAGAGACACCCAACAGCTGTGGCCCTCGCCAGGGTAGGCGCGGGTGACGGGATGGATCGTTCTGTAACAGAACCTTCATGGACCGCGCCGGGACGGCACCGCCGGTGGACTTAGCAGCGATTTAGACACCCCCGGCAGCCTGACGCTCGTCCGAACCCCGCAGACCCGCCGTCCAGTCGGTCCAGCTGAGGAGCCGCCCGTGCCCACGTCCCGGGACCTGCCCGCCCATCGCGCCGTGCGGCGCCTGCCGCTCGGAGACCTCGGCGAGCTGCTGGTCGATCTGCACGAGGGTGAACTGATCGTGCGTCATCTGGATCTGGTCGTCGCAGGTACCGGCCGGCACCTGCGACTGGTCCGCGAGTACCGCAGCCAGTCGGTGGCTGAGCTGGGATTCGGCCCCGGCTGGTCCTACTCCGCGGGTCCCGGCTTCGCACCGGACACCGGCGGCGAACCGGTGACCTTCACCGACGCCCGGGGCCGGGTGGTGACGCTCCACCGCGACTCCGACGGTCTGGTGTCGAAGATCGTCGATCCGCTGGGGGCCGAGGCTGCGTCGTTCGCGTACGACCGTTCGGGGCGGCTGGAGCGGCACACCGGGTCGGACGGGGCCACCACCGCGTTCCTCTGGGATGCGGACGGGCGCCTGGTCGGCATCACCGATCCGCTCGGCGACACCGTGGAGATCGCGTATGACGGGATGTTCGCGGTCTCCGAGCTCTCCTGGACCGGCCCCGGGGGCAAGGCGCTCACGGCATTCGACTACGGGCCGGACCGCACGCTCGTCACCGGGCCGACGGGGCTGCGTACCGGCTATGTCTTCGACGCGCAGGGCCGGCCCGTAGCCGTCGAGGACGCCGCGGGCCGGGTCCGCCGCGTGACGCGGGACGTGGCGGGCCGGCCGGTCTCTCTCACCGACGCGGCGGGCGCGACGCTCACCCGCACCTTCGACGGGCTGGGGCGCCCGGCCTCGCTGCAACTGCCCACCGGCGCCCGCTCGCAGGTCACCTACACCTCGCTGGACGGCGAGGGCACGCTCACCTCCCTGCGCGATCCGCTGGGCAACGAGCTCCTGCTGGAGTACGACGTGGAGGGCAGGCTCGTCCGCACCCGCGCTGCGGGACGGGCGAGGGACGTGGACTCCCGCAGCTACGATCCGCTCCACGGCGGGCTCGCCGAGATCGTCGACGGCAACGGCGCCCGCACCCGGTTCGGTTACGACGAGGCCGGTGACCTGACCACCGTGGACCCGCCGGCCCCGCTCGGCCGCACGGTCCTCGGGTACGACGGGCTGTCCCGGATCACGTCGGTGACCAGCGGGGCCGGTGGGCGCGTCGGCTGCCGGTACGACCCGGCGGGACGCCTGAGCGAGGTCACGGACGAGACCGCGGGCCGGACGCTGCTGGTGCTGTCGCGCGACGCGCTGGGCCGGGTGGTCCGCAAGGCCGGACCCGGCGTTTCCTACACGTTCGACTGGGTCAGGACGGCACGCGGTGACCGTCCGGCGGCGGTCGTACGGACCGGGGAGACGGGCTCCGGGGCGGAGCGGATCGACGCGGAGTACGACGCCGAAGGCGCGCTGACCTCGTTCACCACGCCGGGCGGCACCGCGCGTTACACCCTGGACGGTGCGGGCCGCACCGAGTCCGTCACCACACCGGCCGGCCGCACCGCCCGGTTCGTCCGTGACGCGGCCGGGCGCCCGGTGCGGATCGAACTGGGCTCGGCCGTACAGGAGATCCGGTACGACGCGTCCGGCCGCAGGACCGCGCTGACCGTGCGCGGACCGGGGGGCGACACACTGTTGTCGGCCGAGTACGGATACAGCTCGGGCGGTGGCGCCGACAGCGACGTGCTGCGCTCCTCGGTGATCGACGGTGAGTTCACCGGATTCGCCTACGACGGGCTCAAGCGCCTCGTGCGTGCCGGTGACAGCGAGTTCGCGTACGACGACGCCCATCATCTGCGCCGGCTGGGAGCGACGGAGTTCACCCTGAACGACGCCGGCCAGGTGGTGAGGTTCGGTGACACGGCGTTCGCCTACGACGGCGCGGGCAACTTCACCGAGGAGACCGACCCGACCGGATCGTTCCGCTACAGCGCCACCCATCAGACCCTGACGGGCGTGTTCGGCGGGGTCCAGGTGGTGGACGTGCGCTACGACGGGCTGGGTCAGGAGACTCCGCGGCGCATCACGGAGACCACCGTGGACGGACGCACGGTCGTCCATGTGCTGACCCACTCCGCGCTGGGCATCGTGCGCGCGACGGACGACGGTGTGCCGTCCGACTTCGTGCGCACGCCGGACGGCGCTCTCCTCGCCGTCCTCACGGACACGGGCCGCCACTACTGGGCGGTGACCGACCAGCAGGGCTCCGTGCTCGCGCTGATCGACGAGGAGGGGGCCGTCGCCGCCCGCTACCGGTACACCGCCCACGGGGCGGTGACGGCGACGGGTGACGCCGCGTCGGTGAACCCGTTCCGGTACCGGGGCGCGTACCAGCTGCTGCGCAGCGCGCACCTCCTCGACCACCACCTCTACAACGGGTACTGGGGGCGCTTCACCCAGCCCGATCCCACCGGCACCCAGTACGCCTCCTACTCCTTCTCCGACAACGACCCCGTGAACAGCGGGACATGGACCCGGCACGGCTTCTGGCCCGTCCTGGCCCACCCGCACCTGCCCGCCGCGGAGGTGTTCCTCCCCTCGCCCGGTGCCCCGGACGAGGCGGCCGCCGTCGCGGCCGAGGCCCTCACCGGCCCGGGTGCGTTTCTCGCCGCCCCACCCCTGATCGCCTGGGCGCCACCGTCCCGGGATGTCCGAACCCTTCACCGAGAGGAACTGTCAGATGGCTGACCAGATCGTGCTGCGCGTCCCGAGGGAAGTCGTGGTCAAGGTGGTCGACGACGTCGAGGTCGCCGACCCGAGCACCGGGCAGACCGGCACGTTCGACGACGAGCTGTACGACGAGGACGGGAAGCTGATCGGCACCTCGCACGGCTCGTTCCGGATCGAGTACGTCCGGCCGGGCGACGGCGGGCTGCTGACCTACTACACCGAGGACATCACCCTCGACGACGGCACCATCCACGCCGAGGGGTGGGCGGACTTCAACGACGTGCGCACCAGCGAGTGGGTGCACTATCCCGCGACCGGGACGAGTGGCCGCTACAAGGGTCTGCGCGGCTTCCGCACCTGGCGCATGACCGGCGTCCGGGCCTCCGCCGAGGCGCGGATCCTGCTGTCCGACTGAGACCGGTCCCCACGAGCGAGGAAGGGCCCTCATGACGGGTCGGGATGTGTACATAAGGTCGGCGGCCTCCGCGCTTCCCGGCCCGCCGCTGGACAACGCCACACTGGCGGAGCGGTTCGGCATGGACGCGCTGTGGCAGCAGTGGGTGGATGTCTTCATCGGCACCGCTTCGCGTCATCTGGCCCTGGATCTGGACTCGGGGAAACTCACCGTGTCGCTGGCGGATCTGGCCGAGGAGGCGGGCCGCGCCGCGCTGGACCGGGCAGGTCTGGCCCCGGGACAGGTGGACGCGGTGGTGCTGGGCACCGCCACACCGGACCGGCTGATGCCGGCGACCGTCAATGTGGTCGCGGACCGGCTGGGTATCGACGGCGTACGGACCTTCCAGCTCCAGTCGGGGTGTTCCGGCGCCGTCCAGGCACTCGATGTCGCCCAGCAGCTGCTGCACAGCGGCAGCGCCCGTACCGTGCTGGTGCTCGGCGGTGACGTGATCGCCCGGTTCTACGACCTGGACACCGATCTGCGCAGGACGGCCCCTGCCGAACTGGTCAACTACGTCCTGTTCGGGGACGCGGCGGGGGCCGCGGTCGTCTCCACCGAGCCGGGTCCCGGCGCCGTGTCCGTACGGGCCCTGTTCACCCGGCTGGTGGGGCTCGGCAGGGAGCCCGGAGCCGTCCTCGAATGGTTCGGCCCCGCCGACCGGGACAGCGACCGGCCGGCGGCCACCGAGGACTACAAGGCCATCGAGAAGCATGTCCCGGTCATGGCCGGCGAGGTGCTGGACGAGCTCCTGGACGGCCTGGGATGGGCCCGCGAGGACGTGGATCTGCTGCTGCCTCCCCAGCTGTCCGGCCGGATGACCCGGCTGATCACCGAAGGGCTCGGCCTGCCGGGCGCCGAGGCCGTCTCCTGCGTCGACGAGGCGGGCAACTGCGGCAACGCCATCGTCTTCCTCCAGCTGGAGCGGGCACTCGCCCGGCTGGCCGGCGGCCGGCGGGCGGTGGGCATCTCCATCGAGTCCAGCAAGTGGCTCAAGGCGGGCTTCGCCCTGGAAGGGAGCTGACACCGTGACCGGGACCACCGCGGACCTGCGGGAGATCACGGCCGAGGACTACCCCGCCGTGCGAGGGCTGGTGGCCGGCCTGGAAGGGGACGCGCTCGTCCGGGCGGGCAGGGCCCTGGCCCGGCTGGATCCCGGCAAGGTGCTGGCCGCGCACCCCGGCACGCCCGCGCCGCTGATCGCGGTGACCGGGCACGGCACGCTGTCCGCCCTGGTGCCGGCGCTCACCGGAGAGCTGGCCCGGCACGGGCTGCTGGCGCGGGTGCGGCTCTCCGACTTCGACAGCTGGGTCTTCGACCTCGCGGATCCGGGCAGCGGTCTCTACGCGGCCGCCCCCTCTCTGGTGCTCTGCGTCCTCGACCCGGCGCTCGTGGCCGACGAACTGCCGCTGCCCTGGCGGGTGGAGGACGTGGAGAGGGTCCTGGCCGGGAAGACGGCGCTGGTCGAACGAGCCGTCGAGGTTTTCGCCGCGACGGCCCGGGGTGCCACGCTGGTCCTCAACACGCTTCCGCTGCCCCGCTCGCTGACCGCGCAACTCGTCGACCTCGGCTCGCGGGCCCGGTTCGGGGCCGTATGGCGGGAGGCCAACGCCCGTCTGCTGCGCCTGATGGAGGCCCGGCCCGAGGTGGTCACCGTGGATCTCGACCCGCTGCTCGCGGAGGGGGTCGCCGCCCACGACGTACGGCAGAGCGTGTACGCCAAGGCGCATCTGTCCGACGGGCTGCTGGCCGGATACGCCCGCGAGGTCGGCCATCTGGCGCGGCAGTCGGCGGGCGGAGCGAAGAAGGTGCTCGCCCTGGACCTGGACGACACCGTGTGGGGCGGTGTGCTCGGTGAGGCGGGACCCGAGGGGATCGAGGTCGCGGGAAGCTATCGCGGGGAGGCGTTCCGGCGCTTCCAGGCGGTGGCGAAGCAACTGGGCTCCCAGGGGGTACTGCTGGCCGCCGTCAGCAAGAACGACCGGGAACCGGTTCTGAAGACTCTGCGCGAACACCCCGAACTCACGCTGCGTGAGGAGGATTTCGTGCAGGTGCGGGCCAACTGGCGTCCCAAACACGAGAATCTCGCCGAGCTCGCGGCCGACCTGAATCTGGGCACGGACAGCTTCGTCTTCGTCGACGACAGCTCCTTCGAGTGCGGCCTCGTCCGCCGCGAGCTGCCCGGCGTCTCGGTGCTACAGGTGGGCCGGGAGCCCGCCCTCCATGCCGAACGGCTGCTGCGGGACGGGTGGTTCGACGTGCGGGCCCTCACCTCGGAGGACCGGGCCCGCCCGGCACGCTACCGCGAGGAGCGGGCCCGGCAGGACTTCCTGCACACCTTCGACTCCCTCGACGGCTATCTGCGGGAGCTGGACATCTCCGTGACGCTCGCGCCCGTGGACACGGCCCGGCTCGACCGGGTCTCCCAGCTCACACTGCGTACCAATCAGTTCAACCTCACCACGCGCCGCCTGCAGCCCGCCGAGGTGCAGGCGTTGCACGAGGACCCGGCGGCGCGGGTGCTCGCGATCGAGTCCGCCGACCGGTTCGGGGACAACGGCCTGGTCGGCGTGGTGCTGCTGCGGCGCGAGGCGGGGGTGCTGCTCATCGAGAACTTCCTGCTGAGCTGCCGGGTCTTCTCGCGCGGCATCGAACAGGCCGTGCTCGGGGCCGTGCTGGAGCACGCCTTCGACGACGGCGCCACCGAGGTGCGGGCCGCGTATGCGCGCACCGCCCGCAACGGCAAGGTCGCGGACTTCTATCCCCGGGCCGGGTTCGAGACGGTCCGCGAGGACGCGGACTCGGCCGACTTCCGGCTCGCGTCCCGGCCGGCCGCCGCAGCCGTCGATCACATCCGTCTGACCGCGCGTTTCGAAGGGACCTCCCGTGAAGACCGTCGATGATTTCGTCACTCTGCTGCGGGACGAACTCGCCCTGTCCGTCGCCGCCGAGGACCTGGGGCGCGGGCTGGACACCGTGGAGTCCTGGGACTCGGTGCACCTGCTGACGCTGTGCACGGTCCTGGAGCGCGAGACGGGACGTTCGCTGCCGCTGGCCGACGTTCTGGAGGCGTCCAGCCTGAAGGACGTGTACCTGCTGGCGGTCGCGCCGTGACCGCCCCTGAATCCGGTGCGCCGCTCCCCCGCCAGCGCAGGCACACGCTGTTCTTCCTGGAGGTGATCCGCGACTTCTCGCCCGTGTTCCTCGACACCGAGGTCGACATGAGCGGGGTGCTCGCCCATCGCGCGTCGGCGCTGGAGAGCGAGGGGGTGCGCTATGCGACCACCACGTATGTGCTGCGGGCCGCCGGCCGGGTACTGGCCCAGCATCCGGACGCCAACGCGGCGGTGCGCGGCGGGCCCCGGCATCCGCGGATCGCGCACTATCCGTTCGTCAACGGCAAGGTCGCCCTGGACCGCACCCTGGAGGGGCGCCGGGTGGTGCTCGGCACGATCGTGCCCGACGTCCACGAGGCCGAACTGCCCGCCATCCAGGAGCATCTGGCCCGGGTCAGGGATGGTGATCCGGAGAAGCTGCCCGAATTCGACGGGGTACGCAGACTGCACCGGGCGTCCTGGGCGGAGGGCCGCCGGATCTTCCGCGGCGCGGCGGACTCGCTCGCCCTGCGGCCCCATCTCAACGGCACGTTCGCGGTCACCTCGCTGGGTCACCGCGCGGTCGACTCCTTCCACTCGGTGGGCGGTACCACGACCACCTTCGGCGTCGGCAGGGTGCTGGACCGCGCGGTCGTGCGGGAGGGCCGGATCGTGGTGGCACCGGTGCTGCGGCTGAGTCTCGCCTTCGACCACCGGGTGATCGACGGGGCCGAGGCGGCGGACGTACTGACCGAGGTCAAGGAGGCGCTGGAGAGCGTATGAACGACATCGCGGAACTGAAGAACTTCGTCGTCGCCCACACCCGTTCACAAGGGCTGCCGCCCGAGCACTACGATCCGCTGCTCGCCCGGATCGGCGACGACGAGAACGGCGCCCCGGGGTCCTGGGTGCACGAGTGGAGCGCCGAGGGTGCCCGGCTGGAGGCCGAGGGGAAGCCGCTGGACGCCTGTGTGCACTACAACATGGCCCGGTTCCCCTTCGTGGACGGTTCGGCGCGGCAGGAGGCGCTGGAGCGGTGCACCGCGTCCTTCGACACCTGGCGGTCGGACTTCCCGGCCGTGCAGCGCCTGGACGTCGAACTCGCCGGCGGCCGGATCCGCTGCTGGACGGCGGGGCTGGACGCCTCGGAGCCCAGACCGCTGCTGGTGATGACCGGGGGCATCGTCTCCGTCAAGGAGCAGTGGGCGCCCGTGCTGCTCCAGCTCGGGGCGCTGGGCTTCGCCGGGGTGGTCACGGAGATGCCGGGCGTGGGCGAGAACTCCCTGCTGTACGGGGCCGACAGCTGGCAGATGTTCTCCGCCGTGCTGGACGCGGTCGGGGACCGCGCCGACACCTCCCGTACGTTCGCGCTGGCGCTCAGCTTCAGCGGGCATCTGGCGCTGCGGGCGGCCCTGCACGACTCACGGATCAGCGGGGTCGTGGGGGCGGGGGCGCCGCTGCACGACTTCTTCACCGACACGGGGTGGCAGCGGACGGTGCCCCGGGTCACCACCGACACGCTGGCCCATCTCACCCGGTCGAAGCCCGACGAGGTCTACGGGCTGATCCGGCAGTGGGCGCTCTCGCCCGGCGAACTGGCGGCGCTGCGGATTCCGGTGGCGCATGTGACGAGCCTGCGGGACGAGATCATTCCGCCGGGTGATGCCCGGCTGCTGCGGGAGCGGGTGCACGGGGTGCGGCTGCTGGAGCACGACGATGTGCACGGGTCGCCGTCGCACTTCGCGCAGACCCGGCTGTGGACACTGCTGTCGGTGCTGCGGATGCGCGGTGGGTTCGGCGACCAACGGGTGGCACTGACCAGGGAGTTCGCCCGGCTGCGGTACGGCCGGGGGGACCGGGCGTGACCACGGGGGCCCTCGACGGCGCCGCTCGACGTCCGCGCGACGCCCGGGCGGCTCAGCCGCCGGCCGGGCGGGGGCCCGCGGCCGGTTCCGTACCGAAAGCGCGCAGGAAGGTGTCGACACCGGCGGTGACGACCTTCGCGACGTCGGCCGGGTCGAGGGGCCGGGTGCCCAGCGCGCTCATCCCGGGCAGTTCCTCGTAGACCAGCGCGATGAACTGGTTGGCCGCCCTGACCGGATCCTCGACCCGCAGGTGCCCGGCGTTCGCGAGGCGGGCGAGCCGGCCCGCGAGCGCCTCGGTGAACTGGTTGGGCCCGCTGGCCCGCACCGCGTCGAAGAGGTCCGGAAAGCGCACGGCCTCCGCGTACAGCAGCCGGCGCACTGACTCGGACTGCTCGTCGCAGTAGCAGTCGACGAGCTTGGTGGCGAGGCCCTCCAGGCCCGGGCGCAACTGGTCCGGGTCGGTCGGGAAGGCGGTGAGGACGTCGAGGGTCTTGGCGTTGGACCGGGCGGCGGTCTCCGTCATCACGTACCGGAACAGCTTCTCCTTCGATCCCAGGTGGTTGTAGATCGTCGGCTTGGACACACCGGCCTCGGCGGCGATCACGTCCAGGCTCGCCTGTGCGTATCCGACCTGCGCGAAGACCCGCAGGGCGGCCTCCACGATCGCCCGGCGCTTGTCCAGCCGCCCTCGGTCCACCGGGCCACCGGCCGTCTGTTCGTTCTCGCCAACGCTCATACGGCCATGCTACCGTGCCAGCCACAGAATTTAACTACCCAGTAAAATTTTCTGGGTAGGGTGGTTAAAAGGAGTTGCCGTGTCTGAAACAAAGGCGGCGGGAAGCGGGCCTGCCCGGCTCGATGCCGCTCTGCTCACACTCGTCGGCGTCATGGTGCTCGGCGGGATGATGTCCTACCTGGACGCGACGATCGTCAACGTCGGGATCAGCACGCTGGGCGGCGAGTTCCACGCGACGCTCGCCACCATCGAATGGGTGACCACCGGCTATCTGCTCGCGGTCGCCCTGGCGATTCCGCTGGCCGGCTGGGCCGTGGTCCGGTTCGGCGCCAAACGCATGTGGCTGCTGGGCCTTACGGTCTTCCTGATCGGCTCGACGCTCTGCGCCTTCGCCTGGGACGCGGAGAGCCTGATCGCCTTCCGCATCGTCCAGGGCTTCGGCGGCGGCATGGTCGACCCGATCATGATGACCGTGGTCGCGGGCGCCGCCGGGCCCGCCCGGATCGGCCGGGTCATGGGCCTGGTCTCCGTACCGATCACGCTCGGCCCGGTGGTCGGGCCCATCATCGGCGGGCTGCTGCTGGACAACTTCTCCTGGGAGTGGATGTTCCTGGTCAACATCCCCTTCGCGCTCGCCGCGATCGTGCTGGCGATCCGGGTGCTGCCCGCCGACCCGCCGCCCAGTGGTGACCCGGTGCCCTTCGACGCCCTGGGTGTCGCGCTGCTCTCCCCCGGCTTCGCCGCGCTCGTCTACGCGCTGTCCCAGGCCGGCGGCGACGGCTTCGGCAGCACCAAGGTGATCGTCGGGCTGGCCGTCGGTGTGGTCCTGTTCTCCGCGTACGCCGTGCACGCCCTGCGCACCACCGCCACACCCCTGCTCGATCTGCGGCTGTTCGGGAACAAGGGCTTCAGCGCCAGCGTGACCACCATGTTCCTGCTCGGCGGCGGTCTCTTCTCGCTCCTGTTCCTGCTGCCGCTGTACTACCAGCAGGTGCACGGCCACAGCGTCCTGGAATCCGGCCTGCTGCTCGCCCCGCTGGGCCTGGGCACCCTGATCGGCATGCCGATCGCCGGCAACCTCGCGGACAAGGTCGGCGCTCGCAGGCTGGTGCCCACCGGCGCGCTGCTCATCGGTCTCGGCGCCCTGGTCTTCACCGGCTCCGACTCCGGCACCTCGCAGATCGCGCTGACCGCCGCCCAGTTCGCCGCCGGATTCGGCATGGGCCTGGTGGGCGCGCCCACCATGGGCTCGGTCTACAAGACGGTGCCGGGCGAGGCGGTCGCCGGCGCCACCGGTGCGGTGTTCATCCTCAACCAGATCGGGGCCTCGCTGGGCATCGCGGTGGTGGCTCTGATCCTCCAGGGCGGCGGCTCCCACGCGGCGCCCACCGCCGACTCCTTCGGCAACGCCTTCTGGTGGCCGGTCGCCGCCGCCGTCGTGGTCTTCGCCGCGGGCCTGCTGCTGCCAGGCAGGCCGAAGGCGGAGCCGGCCGCCGACGCGAACGCCCCCGCCGGTACGCCGGCCGAGTCGGAGCCGGTCACCGACCACGCCTGAGCCGGGCGCCCCCGCACGGGGCACCCGGCCCTTCATCGCGCCTCCCGCATACGCATGTCCGTCCAGCCCGCGCCGCCGGACCCCCGTCCGGCGGCGCGCTCCTTCCGGAGGTCTCCATGAGCCGACCCCTCGGCATCCCCCTGTCCGTGCTCGACGTGGTGCCCGTCTTCGAGGGCGGCTCCGCGACCCAGGCGCTGCGCGACACCGTCGCCCTGGCTCCGCGCGTCGAGGAACTCGGTTACCTGCGCTACTGGGTGGCCGAGCACCACAGCACTCCGAGCCTCGCCACCTCGGCGCCCGCCATTCTCGCCGGACGCCTGGCCGCCGCCACGACCACCCTGCGCGTCGGCTCCGGTGGCGTCCTGCTGCCCAACCACGCGCCGCTGGTGGTAGCCGAGCAGTTCGGCACGCTGGAGGCACTGCACCCCGGCCGCGTCGACCTGGGGCTCGGCCGAGCCCCAGGCACCGACCCGCACACCGCCCGCGCCCTGCGCCGGGCTCCCGAGCGGGGCGAGGACGACTTCTTCCGCCAGGTCAGCGAGCTGAACGGCTACTTCGCGCCCGGCGACCCCAGCTCTCCGATCACCGCCGTGCCCGCCGCCGACGGCAGGCCGGACCTGTGGCTGCTCGGCTCCAGCCCGGCCAGCGCCGAACTCGCCGGATCGCTCGGGCTGCCGTACGCCTTCGCCCACCAGATCAACCCGCACGCCACGGCCTACGCCCTGGACCGCTATCGCGAGGCCTTCCGGCCCTCGCCCCATCTGGACCGGCCGCGCACGCTGATCTCCGCGCTGACCACCGTCGCCGACACGGACCGGGCCGCCCGCGAGGTCGCCGCGCCCTATCTGCTCGGCAAGATAAAGATGCGTACGGTGCGACGCTTCGACGCGTTCCCGTCCGCGCGGACGGCAGCCGGATACGCGTACGCGGAGGCGGAGCTGCAGTTCCTGGAGGAACTGGCGGAGCGCCAGCTGATCGGCGCACCGGACACCGTGCGCGACAAGCTGGCCGAACTGGTGGAGCGCACCGGGGCCGACGAGCTGATGGCGCTGACCGTCGTCCCGGACCAGGAGGAGCGGCTGCGTTCGTTCGAGCTGCTGGCGCAGGCGGCCCGGGAGGTCCGTCCCGGCTCCCCCGAGGGCGTTTCAGCCCGGCTTTAGACGCACTCGCGACAGTTCGTCCGGCCCCCCTCACCTCGTTTCCTGTCCCGGAGTCCCCATATGCACCCGCGCCGTACACCTCGAAGAGCCGCTCTGCTGTCCGTCCTGCTGCTCGCCGCCACCGCCGCCTGCAGCTCCGACGGCGGCACCGCCCCCGCCGCGCACGCGAAGCCCCGGAACGGCGGCAGCCTCACCTATGCGGCGCAGCAGGAACCGGACTGCTGGGACCCGCACACCAGCGCGCAGGACGTGACCGCCTTCGTCCAGCGGCCGGTCTTCGACTCGCTCGTCTACCAGACTCCGGACGGCGAGCTGGAGCCGTGGCTGGCGAAGGCGTGGAAGACCTCGGAGGGGGGCCGGACGTACACCTTCGACCTGCGCGACGACGTCACCTTCCACGACGGAAAGCACCTGGACGCGGCGGCGGTGAAGGCCAACTTCGACCACATCACCGCCAAGGCGACCCAGTCGCAGTACGCGGCCGGGCTGCTCGGTCCCTACTCCGGCACGACCGTGAAGGGGAAGTACGAGGTCGAGGTCCGCTTCAGCCGGCCGTACGCGCCGTTCCTCCAGGCGGCGAGCACCACCTATCTGGGGATAGCCTCGCCCGCGTCGCTGAAGGCGGGGGCCGACAAGCTCTGCGCGGGTACGGACTCCGTCGGGTCCGGCCCGTTCAGGGCGGGCGCCTACACCCGGGGCCAGAAGCGCGGCTACACGAGGAACGCCGCCTACGCGTGGGCGCCGAAGGACGCCGGTCACAGCGGGCCCGCGCGTCTGGACTCCTTCACGGTCCGCTTCATCACCGAGGACGCCACCCGGGTCGGGGCGCTGTCCTCCGGTCAGGTCGACGCGGCGGCGGCCGTCCCGGCCAACCAGATCGCGGCCGTACGCAGGAACACGCGGCTGGACGTCGTCGGCAAGGACGTCCCGGGCGCGGTCGACACGTTCTACCTGAACACCACGAGCCCGCTGTTCTCGGATGTCCGGGTGCGCAGGGCGTTCCAGCGGTCCATCGACCTGGACGCCCTGGTGAAGTCGGTGTTCCAGGGCACCGGCACCCGGGCCTGGAGCACCCTGTCCCCCGCCACTCCGCACAGCTACGACTCCGGTCTCGAGAAGAGCTGGCCCTACGACCGGGCGCTCGCCGGCCGGCTGCTGGACCAGGCGGGCTGGACGGGCCGCGACTCCGAGGGCTACCGGACGAAGAACGGCAAGCGGCTCACCGTGGTCGCCCCGGTCTACGGCACGGCCTCGGTGTTCTCCCAGGCGGTGCAGGGCGACCTGAAGAAGGCGGGCATCTATCTGAACCTCGCCGCTTCCACCGACGCCACCGCGGTCTCCGCCCAGTTGGACGAGGGCCGCTACGACGTGGTCGAGACGTCCTGGGCGCGCGGCGACGGCGACATCCTCAGCAGTTTCTTCCTCTCCACCGAGTCGTCCGCCGGCGGCGGGCACAACTTCGCCCGGGTCGCCGACCCGCAGGTCGACACCTGGCTGAAGAAGGCACAGGGCGCCACGGCCCCGGAGCAGCGTGCGGACTACTACGCGCAGGTGCAGAAGTGGACGGTCGACCAGGCAGCGGTGGTTCCCGCCTATGTCCAGAAGGCATCGGTCGGCGTGAACAAGAAGGTGCACGGGCTGCGGCTCTCCCTGTCGGCGTGGCCCGAGTTCTACGGTGCCTGGGTCGAGGCCGGCTGATGACGGCACCGCACATACCCGCCGCGATCCGGGCCGTCACGGCCCGGGTCGGGGCGGCCGTCCTCGTTGTCTGGGGGGCCGCCACCTGCGCCTTCCTGGCGCTGCAGCTGATCCCCGGCGACCCTGTCAGTGCCATCGTCGGTGCGAACGCCCTGGTCGGGGCGGAGCAGCGCGAGGAGATACGCCACCACTACGGCCTCGACCGGCCGCTCGTCGTCCAGTACGGCTCGTATCTGAAGCATCTGGTCTCGGGCGAGCTGGGCGACTCCTACCAGTTGCAGCAGTCGGTCTCCTCGCTGCTCGCCGACCAGATCGGGCCGACCGCCCAACTCGCCCTGTGGTCCTCGCTGGTGGCGGTGGTGCTGGCCGCCGCCGTGACCGTGCTGACCTCCGGGCGCTCCCGGTGGCCGCGGCGGCTGTCGACGGCGGTGGAGCTGATCGTGGTGTCCACGCCGTCGTTCTGGCTCGGCATCATGCTGCTGACGGTCTTCTCCTTCCGTCTGGGATGGCTGCCGGTGTCCGACAGCGGCGACGCCCGCTCGCTGGTCCTTCCGGTGATCACGCTGGCGCTGCCGATCGCGGCGGTGCTCACCCAGGTGATGCGGGAGGGGCTGCTCGGCGCACTGGAGCAGCCGTTCACCCTCACCGCGCGGTCGCGGGGGCTCGCCGAGCACACCGTGCGCTCGCGCCACGCGCTGCGCCATGCCGCGCTGCCGGCGCTCACCCTCACCGGCTGGTTCACCGGAACCCTGCTCGGCGGGGCCGTGGTCGTGGAGAACGTGTTCGCGCGCTCGGGCATCGGACGGATCACCCTGCAGGCAGTGAGCGACCGTGACCTTCCGGTGGTGCAGGGCGTGGTGGCGCTGTCGGCCGTGGTGTTCGTACTGGTGGGCGCGTTGGTCGAGGCGTTGTACGCGGTCGTGGATCCGCGGCTGCGCAAGGGGACGGGGGTGGCGGCCGCATGAGCGCGGAACAGGTGGTACGGGCCGGGGCACCGGTCGCGGCGGCCCGAAGGGCCCGCAGGGGCCGGGTACGGCCGGGGGTGCTCGCCGCCGCCGTGCTGCTGGGGCTGATCCTGCTGGCCGCGCTCGCGCCCTCGCTGCTGGCGGGCGGCAGCCCGACCGACACCGATCCGGTGCACGCGCTCCAACCGCCGGGAGGCGCGCACTGGTTCGGCACGGATCAGCTGGGCCGTGACGTGTTCACCCGGGTGGTGCACGGCACCCGCTACTCGCTGGCCATCGGGGCGGCGGCGACGGGCGCCGGAGTCGGGCTCGCCGTGGTGTGGGGGCTGGCCGCCGCGCTGTCCGGCCGGTTCGGCGACGCGGTGCTGATGCGCGCCGCCGACGCGCTGCTGGCACTGCCGGGGCTGCTGCTCGCCCTGATGGTGGTCCTCATCGCGGGCAAGGGGGTGCTGGGCACCACGATCGCCGTCGCGGTGGGCACCGCGCCCGGCTTCGCCCGGGTGGTGCGCGCCCAGGCGCTGGTCGTCAGGCGCTCCGGCTATGTGGAGTCCGCAGTGGCGCTGGGCGTGCCGCGCCCGCTGATCGTGCTGCGCCATGTGCTGCCCAACACGCTGGGACCGCTCCTGGTGCTGGCGACCGTCACGCTCGGGGCCTCCATCTCGACGGGAGCGGCACTGAGTTATCTGGGGCTCGGCGCCCAGCCGCCGACCCCTGAATGGGGCGCGATGCTCACGGAGGGCCAGGGCTTCCTCGACCAGGCCTGGTGGATCGCGCTCTTCCCGGGCCTGCTGCTGGTCGGCACGGTTCTCGCGGTCACCGTCGTGGGCCGCCACGCACAGGCACGAGCCGAAGGGCGGGCCGCCTCATGACCACCGCATCACCCCGGGGTACGGCCCCGGGCCCCACGGAGGCACCCGCGGGTCCGCCCGTCCCGGAGGCCCCGCCGCTGCTCGACGTCGCCGGGCTGAACGTATGGTTCGGCACCGGCCCCGGCCGGGTGCACGCGGTGCGCGACGCGTCGTTCTCCCTCTCCGCGGGGCGGTGCCTGGCCGTCGTCGGAGAGTCGGGTTCCGGCAAGAGCGCACTCGCCCGCAGTCTGCTGGGGCTCGCCGGACCGACCGCCGAGGTGACGGCGGACCGGCTGCGCGTCACGGGCCGGGAGGCCCGGGAGTTCGGCCCGCGCCAGTGGCGTGCGGTACGGGGCCGGCGCGTCGGTCTGGTCGCCCAGGACGCGCTCGTCGCCCTGGACCCGTTGCGGCCCGTCGGCAAGGAGATCGCCGAACCACTGCTGACGCACGGGATCGTCCCGCGCAAGGAGGCCGGTGCGCGCGTCCTCGCCCTGCTGGAGCGGGTCGGCGTGCCCGAACCGGCGGAACGGGCGCGGGCCCACGTCCACCAGCTGTCGGGCGGGCTGCGGCAGCGGGCCCTGATCGCCTCGGCGATCGCGGCCGAGCCGGCTGTCCTGATCGCCGACGAACCGACGACCGCGCTCGACGCCTCGGTGCAGTCACGGATCCTGGCACTCCTCGGCGAACTGAAGCGGGACGGCACCGGGCTCCTCCTGATCAGTCACGACCTGGCCGTCGTCGAGGCGCTGGCCGATGAGGTCGCCGTGATGAAGGACGGCCGGATCGTGGAATCGGGCCCGGTCGCCCGCGTACTGGAATCGCCCGAACACCCCTACACCAAGGCGCTGTTGGCAGCGATCCCGGGCAGCAGGTCCCGGGCCGCCCACGCGGCGGCGGAGACGGCTGACACCGAACCCCTCCTCGATGTCTCCGGCGCCACGAAGGTGTTCAAGGGGGCGCGCGGCGGTCGGCGGACGGCGGTCGACGACGTGTCCTTCGAGCTGCGGCCGGGCGAGACGCTCGGCCTGGTCGGCGAGTCCGGCTCCGGCAAGTCCACGCTGGCCCGCATGGTCCTCGGCCTGGTGACCCCGGACAGCGGCACGGTGCGGCTGGCCGGAACCCCGTGGAGCACCCTGCGCGAGCGGGATCGCCGGCCGGCTCGGCACACCCTGCAACTCGTGCCGCAGGACCCGCTCAGCGCCTTCGACCCGCGCTGGAACGTGGCCCGGATCGTGGGCGAGGCCCTCGCCACGTCCGGCGTCGGACGTGCGGAGCGCCGGGCCCGCACCGTACGGCTGCTGGAGCAGGTCGGTCTGTCCGCGCAGCACCTGGAGCGCCGGCCGTCGGCCCTGTCCGGCGGGCAGCGCCAGCGGGTGGCCATCGCGCGCGCCCTGGCTCCCTCGCCCCGGCTCCTGGTGTGCGACGAGCCGGTCTCGGCGCTCGACGTGTCGGTGCAGGCCCAAGTGCTCGACCTGCTGCGGCAGTTGCAGCAGGACTTGGGCCTGGCGGCGCTCTTCATCTCGCACGACCTCGCGGTCGTCCGGGAGGTCTGCGCACGGGTGCTGGTGATGAAGGACGGCCGGATCGTGGAGTCCGGACCGGTGGAGGAGGTGTTCGCGAAGCCCGCGCATCCGTACACCCGGGCCTTGCTGGAGGCGGTGCCGCGGCGTGCGCGTACCGCACAAGAGCGGCTTTAGAACCGGCCAACACGTGACTGCGAGCCTCGGCGGGCCAGTTTCGGACAAGTCGGAGGTCATCAGCCATGCCAGGCTCCCCAGCACCGTCCACCCCGCCACCCCCCGTCCCGGATCTGCCGCGGGCCGCCAGACTGCCGTCCCTCACCGGGATGCGCTTCCTGGCGGCCCTGCTGGTCTTCGCGTTCCACACCACCTTCCAGACCCGGTTCTTCGCAGGCGGGGTGGGCAACACCCTGGGCGACACGTTCGCCAACGCCGGCTTCTACGGGGTGACGTTCTTCTTCGTCCTCAGCGGCTTCGTCCTGACCTGGTCGGCGCGGCCCGCGGAGGGCGCGCCCCGCGTCTGGCGGCGCCGGCTGGTGAAGATCTTCCCCAACCACCTGATCACCTTCGTGGCAGCCGCCGTTCTGATGGCGGCCGCGTCCGAGGTGTTCACCACCAAGGGTGTGCTGGCCAACCTCTTCCTCGTGCAGGCGTGGATACCCGAGATCCAGGTGCCGAACACGATGAACGCCGTCAGCTGGTCGCTGTCGTGCGAGCTGTTCTTCTATCTCGCCTTCCCGTTCCTGCTGCCCGTCCTGGAGCGGCTGACGGCGCGCCGGCTGTGGACGGTCGCGGGCGTGCTCGCCGCGCTCACCGTGCTGGTGCCGGCCGTCAGCGGGTGGGCCGTGTCCGGCGCCCCGCTGCCCTTCATCGCCGACGGTTCGCTGTCCTTCGAGCAGATCTGGTCCGTGTACTTCTTCCCGCCGGTCCGGGCCGTCGAGTTCGTGCTGGGCATGATCGCCGCCCGGCTGGTGCTGACCGGTGCGATTCCGCGCGTCCGGCTGCTGCCGGCCGCCGCGATCGCCGTCGGCGGGTACGTCCTGAACGCGTCGGTGCCGTATCTGTACGGTGTCGCCGGAACCGGCGCCCTGTGGCTCACCCCGCTGGTCGTCGCCGCCGCGCAGGCCGATGTCCGGCAGACCGCTTCGCCCTTCAGGGGGCGCGTGCTGGTGCGGCTCGGCGAGCTCTCGTTCGCGTTCTACATGGTGCACGGGCTGGTGGTGACGTACGGCCACAAGTGGCTCGTCGCCGGCAAGGACCTGTCCGGTGCCGCGGCCGCCGCTCTGCTGCTCGCCGCCCTGCTGGCCGCCCTCGCCCTGGCCCACGCCCTGTTCACCTGGGTCGAGGCCCCCGCCGTACGGCGGTTCAGTGCTCCGCGCGCGAAGAATCCGGCGACGTCCGAGGCGGCTCCACCGGCCGCGCCCGCTCCCGCCGTCGCCCCACTCACTGTCCTGGAGGCCGGAGAATGACCGAGATCAGTACCGCTCCGTCGACGGAGGGCCGGGAGCTGCCCGCGTACCCGCAGGCGCGCGGCTGCCCCTTCCAGCCGCCCGCGGGCTACGGCACCTACCGCGAACAGGGGCCGGTGTCCCTGGTCGAGCTGTACAACGGGCGCCGGGTCTGGGCGGTGAGCGGGCACGCGGAGGCCCGTCAGGTCCTGCTCGACGCGGCCACCTACTCCTCGGACCGGGTCCATCCGCACTACCCGGCCACCGCACCGCGCTTCGAGTCGGCGCGCAAAGTGCGCAACTTCATCGGCATGGACCCGCCGGAACACACCGTGCAGCGGCGCATGCTGCTCACCAACTTCACCGTCCGCAAGGTGCAGGCGCTGCGTCCCGGCATCCAGCGGCTGGTCGACGAACTGATCGACGCGATCGAGGCCAAGGGCCCGGTCGCCGATCTGGTCCCGGACTTCGCGCTGCCCGTGCCGTCGGTGGTGATCTGCGAGCTCCTCGGTGTGCCGTACGCCGACCACGGGTTCTTCGAGCAGCAGTCCCGGCGGGTGGTCACCGGGACGACGACTCTGGAGGACAGCGCCGACGCCTTCGCCCAGCTCGCCTCGTACCTCGACGGGCTGATCCGGCGCAAGGAGGAGGAGCCGGGTGACGGGCTGCTCGACACCCTGATCGCCGAGCAACTGTCCGCCGGAGCACTCACCCGCCGCGATCTGGTCGACATCGCCCTGCTGCTCCTGGTGGCCGGGCACGAGACCACGGCGAGCGCCATCGCGCTCGGCGTCCTCACCCTGCTGGAGAACCCGGAGCAGCTCGCGGCCCTGCGCGCCGACGAGTCGCTGCTGCCGGGCGCGGTGGAGGAGCTGCTGCGGTACATGGCCATCGCCGACGGCGTCGCCCGGTTCGCGACGGTCGACACGGAGCTCGGCGGGCACCGGGTCCGGGCGGGCGACGGCGTGATCGTCGTGATCTCGTCGGCCAACCGGGACGACGGGGCCTTCCCCACCGCCGACGCCTTCGACGTCGGACGCGGCGCACGCCACCACATCTCCTTCGGGCACGGCGTGCACCAGTGCATCGGCCAGAACCTGGCCCGTGCCGAGATGGAGATCGCGCTGTCCACACTCTTCCGCCGGCTGCCGGGGCTGCGCCTCGCCGAACCCTCCGGGCAGCTGCCGGTCAAGGAACCGGGCGGTGTCCAGGGCATCTGGCGCCTGCCCGTCACATGGTGATCAGAAGGGAACCGGAAGCCATGCACATCAAGGCAGATACACAGCGGTGTCTAGGCGCGGGTCAGTGCGTCCTGTCCGCCCCCGACCGCTTCGACCAGTCGGACGAGGGCACGGTCCTCGTCCTGGAGGACCGGGTGGACGGCGCGGCCGAGGAGGCGAGGCTGCGGGACACCGTGGCGCTCTGCCCCTCGCAGGCCATCGCCCTGGAGGCCTGAGCATGCCCGTGACGGGACGGCTGGCCGACGCGGTCGCGGACCATCGGGCGGGTCCGCGGCCGCTGCGTGAACTCCCCGCCCTGCCGGGGGTCGAGGTGACCGAACACGGGATTCCGGGGCTGCCCGGATCCCCGGAGGTCCGGGTCCGGGTGTACCGCCCGGCCGGGGCGGGGTCCGCGCTGCCCGCGGTGCTGTGGATCCATGGCGGGGGCTTCGTCCTCGGCAATGTGGACTCGGTGCACCACTCGGCGGCGCAGGCGGCGTCGTTCGCCTCGGCGGTGGTCGTGGCCGTGGCCTACCGGCTGGCGCCGGAGGACCCGTTTCCCGCCGGGCTCGACGACTGCTGGGCCGCACTGGAATGGACCGCGGGGAACGCGACGGAGATCGGGGCGGACCCGGCACGGCTCGCGGTGGCCGGGGCCAGCTCCGGGGGCTGTCTCGCCGCCGGTCTCGCCCTGCTCGCACGCGACCGGGGCGGGCCCGGGCTGGTCTTCCAGCACCTGAGCACGCCGGTGCTGGACGACCGGCTGGAGACGGGCTCGATGACCGCGTACGTGGACACGCCGATCTGGAACCGCCGGCTGGCCCAGGAGAGCTGGGAGCTCTATCTGGGCGCGGACCGGGGCGGCACTCCCGCGTACGCCTCCCCCGCGCGGGCCGGGGACCTGGGCGGGCTGCCCCCGGCGTACATCTCGACCGCGGGTCTCGACCCGCTGCGCGACGAGGGGCTGCTGTACGGGCTCCGCCTGGCGCAGGCCGGCGTGCCGGTGGAGCTGCACAACTTCCCGGGGGCGTACCACGCGTTCGGCGGGTGGTCGGACGCACCGGACCCGGACGATCAGCACCGCGTCGCGCTGGAGCACCTGACGGCACTGCGGCGCGGGCTGCACACGGCCGGGCCGGGGAACGCGGCGGAACGGGCGGGCCCGGACGGCTCCGGGGCGATTTAGAACGCGCAAAGGCCGCCGTTAGCGCGGCTGGGGAAGGTGGGCCTCGCCGGGTCGTTCTCGACGAGGGAGTACGTCACAGATCATGCGTAGCGCCCACTCCGCACCTATCGCCGTCATCGGTCTCGCCTGCCGCCTCCCCGGGGCACCCGATCCCGCCGCCTTCTGGCAGTTGCTCAGTCGCGGGGAGGACGCCGTCGGCCGGGCACCCGCGGGCCGCCTGGCCGCCGGGGTCCCCGCCCGCGGCGCCTTCCTCGACGAGGTGGACCGGTTCGACGCCGGCTTCTTCGGCATCCCGCCCCGCGAGGCGGCGGCCATGGACCCCCAGCAACGGCTGCTCCTGGAGCTGGGCTGGGAGGCACTGGAGGAGGCCGGGATCGTCCCGGGGGTGCTCGCCGGGAGCCGGACCGCCGTCTTCGCCAGCGCCATCTGGGACGACTACGCGGCGCTCCACCACCGCAGGGGTGAGACGGACGCGGACCGTTACTCCGTGACGGGGCTGCACCGGGGCATCCTCGCCAACCGGCTGTCGTACGTGCTCGGCCTCACCGGTCCGAGTCTGACCGTGGACGCGGCCCAGTCCTCGTCGCTGGTCGCGGTCCATCTCGCCTGCGAGAGCCTGCGCAGCGGTGAGTCCGACCTCGCCGTGGTCGGCGGTGCGAACCTGATCCTCTCCCCCGGCAGCAGCGCGGACAGCGCGACGTTCGGGGCGCTTTCGCCGGACGGCCGCTGCTTCACCTTCGACGCACGGGCCAACGGCTACGTGCGCGGCGAGGGAGGCGTCGCCGTGGTGCTCAAGCCGCTGGACCGGGCACGGGCCGACGGCGACCGGGTGCACTGCGTCATCCTGGGCAGCGCGGTCAACAACGACGGCGCCTCCGACGGGCTCACCGTCCCGGACCGGGGGGCGCAGGAAGCGGTGCTGCGCGAGGCGTACGCCCGCGCGGGTGTCACGGCGGGCGAGGTCCAGTACGTCGAACTGCACGGCACGGGCACGCCCGTGGGCGATCCCGTGGAGGCCGCCGCGCTCGGCGCGGCGCTCGGTACAGGCCGGCCGGCGGACGCGCCGCTCCAGGTGGGCTCGGCGAAGACGAACGTCGGGCATCTGGAGGGCGCGGCCGGTCTGGTGGGGCTGCTGAAGACGGCACTGTCCGTGGCGCGGCGCCGGATCCCGGCCAGCCTCAACTTCGACGTACCCAACCCGGCGATCCCGCTGGCGGACCTGGGCCTGCGGGTCCGGACCGAGGAGGGTCCCTGGCCGAGCGAGGAGCTGCCGCTCGTCGCGGGGGTCAGCTCCTTCGGCATGGGCGGGACCAACTGCCATGTGGTGGTGGCGGACGCGGCGGGCCGTTTCGCGGAGACGGAGGCCGGGGGTGCGGACGCGGCGGGCCCCTTCGCGGAGACAGAGGCCAGGGGCGCTCACGAGGGCGCCGGAACTGCTGGCCGGAAAGCCGCAGGCACGGACGCGGGCTCCGGAGCCTCTTCCAGGAAGGCAGGGGGCGCGTCGGTCATCGATGCGCCGAGGCCCGTCCCGTGGCTGCTCAGCGCCCGCGACGGCCGAGCCCTGCGCGGACAGGCCGCTCGGCTCCTCGACCGTCTGACGGCCGCCGGCCCCGCCGGCTCGCCCCTCGACACGGCCTACTCCCTCGCCACCACCCGCACGCTCTTCGCCGAGCGGGCCGTCGCCGTGGCGGCCGACCCGGACGGCCTGCTGCGTGCCGTCGAGGCCCTGGCCGAGGGCCGGGACGACCCCGCGCTCGTACGCGGCCGGGCGGACGCGCCTGCCCTCACCGCGTTCCTCTTCACCGGCCAGGGCAGCCAGCGCGCCGGGATGGGGCGCGAACTGTATTCCACGTACGGGGAGTTCGCCGAGGCGTTCGACGACGTCTGCGCGGCCTTCGCCCCGCACCTGGACCGCCCGCTCAAGGAGATCGTCCTCGCGGCGGAGGATTCGCCGGAAGCCGCGCTGCTCGACGAGACGCGTTTCACCCAGCCCGCGCTCTTCGCTGTCGAGACGGCTCTCTTCCGGCTGGTGGCACACCTGGGCCTGCGGCCGGACCGGCTGGCCGGGCATTCGATCGGCGAGCTGACGGCGGCCCATGTGTCCGGTGTGCTCTCGCTGGACGACGCGGCGCGTCTGGTGGCGGCCCGGGGCCGGCTGATGCAGGAGCTTCCGGCGGGCGGTGCGATGGCCGCCGTGGAGGCGACCGAGCAGGAGGTGGCCCCGCTCCTGACCGACCGGGTGTCGATCGCCGCCGTCAACGGCCCGCGCGCGGTGGTGGTCTCGGGCGACGAGCCCGAGGTCCTGAGGATCAAGGAAGCCTTCGCCTCCCAGGGGCGCCGCACGCGGCAGTTGACGGTCAGTCACGCGTTCCACTCGCCGCTGATGGACCCGGTCCTGGACGCGTTCCGGCGGATCGCCGGGGAGCTGGAGTTCCGTGCGCCGGACATCCCGGTCGTCTCGAACGTCACGGGTGCGTACGCGACCGCCGAGGAACTCGCCTCACCCGACTACTGGACCCGGCACATCCGAGAAGCCGTCCGCTTCCACGACGGGCTGCGCACGCTGCGGGACGACGGAGTGCGTGTCTTCGTCGAACTGGGCCCGGACGCCGTCCTCACCGCCCTGGCACGCCAGACGCCGGCTGACGGTGAGTCCGCGCTGCTGCCGGTCCTGCGGCGCGGCCGGCCCGAAGCGGAGACCCTGACGGCCGCACTCGCCGGGGCCCAGGTGCGCGGCGCCCGGGTGGACTGGGCGGACGCGCTCGCGGGATGGGGCGGCACGACCGCCCCGCTGCCGACCTACGCGTTCCAGCGGGACCGCCACTGGCTGGACGGCCCGGTCGCGGCACCCGAGGCGCCGCCGGGCGGCCCTGCCCCCGCGGCGAACCCCGAGGCGACCGCCGCTGCGGCCCCGGACACGGACCTGCTGGATCTGGTCCGGACGCAGGTCGCCCTCGTGCTGGGTCATGTGACGGGCGAGGCGGTCGATCCGGGCCATGCGTTCAAGGACCTCGGTTTCGACTCGCTGGCCGGGGTGGAACTGCGCGACCGGCTCCAGACCTCGACCGGACTCTCGCTGCCGTCGGCCCTGGTCTACAACCACCCGACGCCGGAGGCCGTCGTCCGGCTGCTGCGCGAACGCCTCGACGGGACCTCGGCGCGTACGACGGCCGGCCGGCCGGTCTCGCGCACGGGCACTGTTTCCCAGGTCGACGAACCGATCGCCATCGTGGGCATGGCGTGCCGCTACCCGGGCGGGGTGGCCTCGCCCGAGGACCTGTGGAAGCTGGTCGCCGGGGGGACGGACGCCATCGGCCCGTTCCCCACGGACCGGGGCTGGGACCTGGAGGGGCTCTACGATCCGGACCCCGACCGGCCCGGCACCTCCTACGTGCGGGAGGGCGGTTTCCTTTACGGGGCGGGCGAGTTCGACGCCGCGCTCTTCGGAATCAGTCCGCGCGAGGCGGCGGCGATGGACCCCCAGCAGCGGCTGCTGCTCACCACGGCCTGGGAGGCCTTCGAGCGGGCCGGCATCGCACCCGACAGTCTGCGCGGCACCGCGTCCGGCGTGTTCGTCGGCGCCACCGCCCAGGACTACGGGCCCCGTCTGGACGAACCGGCGGAGGGTCTTGACGGCTATCTGCTCACCGGCAGCACGGCAAGTGTCGCCTCGGGTCGTGTCGCGTACACCTTCGGTCTGGAAGGCCCGGCGGTCACCGTGGACACCGCCTGCTCGTCGTCCCTGGTGGCTCTGCATCTGGCGGCGCAGTCCCTGCGGCAGGGCGAGTGCGATCTGGCGCTCGCCGGCGGTGTGACCGTG
Organism: Streptomyces sp. NPDC048211; assembly: GCF_043202315.1. Classification (NCBI taxonomy): domain Bacteria; kingdom Bacillati; phylum Actinomycetota; class Actinomycetes; order Kitasatosporales; family Streptomycetaceae; genus Streptomyces; species Streptomyces sp. NPDC048211. The sequence goes on along the minus strand of NZ_JBIDAD010000019.1, from coordinate 16,114 downwards.
ATGCCGACACCGGGAATGTTCCTGGAGTTCAGCCGGCAGCGTGGCCTCGCGTCGGACGCGCGCTGCAAGGCCTTCGCCGCGGGGGCCGACGGCACCGCGTGGTCGGAGGGTGTGGGTCTGCTGCTCGTGGAGCGGCTCTCGGACGCCCGGCGCAACGGTCATCAGGTGCTTGCCGTCGTGCGGGGCTCCGCCGTCAACCAGGACGGGGCCAGCAACGGCCTCACCGCACCCAACGGCCCCTCCCAGGAGCGCGTCATCCGCCAGGCCCTGGCCCATGCCCGCCTGGCCGCCTCCGAGGTGGACGCGATGGAGGCGCACGGGACGGGTACCCGGCTCGGCGACCCGATCGAGGCCGATGCGCTGCTGGCCACGTACGGACAGGACCGCCCCGCCGAACAGCCGCTGCTCCTGGGTTCGTTGAAGTCGAACATCGGACATGCCCAGGCGGCGGCCGGGGTGGGCGGCATCATCAAGATGGTCGAGGCGATGCGCCACGGCGTGCTGCCCCGCACCCTGCATGTCGACGCCCCGTCCCCGCACATCGACTGGGAGGCGGGTGCGGTGCGCCTGCTGACCGAGGACACACCGTGGCCGGAGCACGACCGGCCGCGCCGGGCAGCCGTGTCGTCCTTCGGGATCAGCGGGACCAACGCCCACGTCATCCTGGAACAGGCACCGGGGAATACCGATCCGGACCCGCACCCGTCCGAATCCGGCGGCACCGAGCCCGTGTTGTGGCCGCTCTCCGCACAGCACACCGGCTCACTGCGAGAGCAGGCCGAGCGGCTGCGTGCGTACGTCGTGGAACACCCGGAGACCGATCTCGCCCAGGTCGCGTCGACGTTGTACCGGGGCCGGGCAGGACTTGAGCATCGTGGGGTGGTGCTGGCGGGTGACCGGGACCAGGCCCTGGACGCCCTCACCGCACTCGCCACCGACCAGGAACACCCCGCACTCATCCGCGGCACCGCCCCACCCACACCCCGCATCGCCTACCTCCTCACCGGCCAGGGCAGCCAACACCCCCGCATGGGACACACCCTCTACACCACCCACCCCGCATTCGCCACCGCACTCGACAACACCATCGACGCACTCGACCCCCACCTCGAACACCCCCTGCGCGACATCATGTTCGCCCCCCAAGACACCCCCAAAGCAGCACTCCTCAACCAGACCCGCTACACACAACCCGCCCTCTTCGCCCTCGAAACAGCCCTCCACCACCTCCTCGCACACCACGGCATCACCCCCCACTACCTCACCGGCCACTCCATCGGCGAACTCACCGCCGCCCACCTCGCCGGCATCCTCACCCTCCCCGACGCAGCACTCCTCATCACCACCCGCGCCCACCTCATGCAATCCGCACCACCCGGCGGAGCCATGACCGCCATCGAAGCAACCGAAGAACAAATACAGCCCTACCTCAACAACCACGTCGCCCTCGCCGCCATCAACAGCCCCACCTCCCTCGTCATCTCAGGCGACACCGACGCCATCCACCACACCACCCACACCCTCAAACAACACGGCCACCGCACCCACCCCCTCACCGTCAGCCACGCCTTCCACTCCCACCACATGGACCCCATCCTCAACCAATTCCACCAAACAGCCCAAACCCTCACCTACCACCAACCCCACACCCCCCTCATCACCCAAGGCGACCCCACCACCCCCCAACACTGGACCAACCAAATACGCAACACCGTCCGCCACCACGACAACATCACCACCCTCACCCACCACCACATCACCACCTACCTCGAACTCGGACCCGACGCCACCCTCACCACCCACACACCCCACACCACCCCCCTCCTCCGCAAAAACCACAACGAAAACCACACCTACCAAACCGCCCTCGCCACCACCCACGCACAAGGAACCCCCACCAACCCACCCACCCCCACCACCCCACACACCAACCTCCCCACCTACCCCTTCCAACCCACCCACTACTGGCGGGTGGCGAGTCGTGCCACGGCCGGTCCGGAGTCGCTGGGGCTCGTCGCCACGCATCACCCCTTCCTGGGCGCGTCGGGTGAACTGGCGGAACGGGGCGGGTCGGTGTTCACCGGTCAGCTGTCGCAGGACGCCCACCCCTGGCTCGCGGACCACGAGATCCTCGGTCGCGCGCTGCTGCCCGGAACCGCCTTCGTGGACCTCGCACTGGCCGTCGGGGAGTCCGTGGACACGCCGAAGGTGGCGGAACTGACGCTGGAAGCACCCCTTCCGCTCCCCGCGACCGGTGCCCTGCTCCTCCAGCTGGCCGTCGGCCCGGCGGACGCGGACGGCGCGCGTTCCCTGAGCATCCACACACGCCCGGACCCGGCGGGCGACTGGACCCGGCACGCCACGGGCACCCTGGCTCCGGCCACGACCGCCCGGCCGGACACGGCGGACGGCGTCTGGCCACCGGCCGGGGCCGAAGCCCTGGACGTCGAGAGCCTTTACACGCGGCTCGACCGGCTGGGGTACGGCTACGGTCCCGCGTTCCGCGCCGTACGGGCCGCCTGGAGCGACGGCGACGACCTCGTCGCCGAACTCGCGCTTCCGGACGAGCTGCTGGATCAGGCGGCGGATTTCCCGATCCACCCGGCCCTGCTCGACGCGGCCCTGCATCCGCTGGTCGCGCGGGAGGCGCAGGAGGGTGCCGGCCTGCCCGTGCCCTTCGCCTGGTCGGGCGTCGAGCTCTTCGCCACGGGCGCCACCACCGTGCGTGCCCGCTGGTCGTCGGAACGGCTCACGGTCACCGACCTGGCCGGCCACGCCGTCCTCTCGGCCGCATCGCTCACCCTGCTACCGGTCGAGGCGTCGGCGCTGGGCACGCCCGGTGGCCCCGCCCCCGCCCTCCATCGCATCGACTGGGCACCCGTCGCCCACGACGCCCCGGCCCGGACGCGGGCCGTGCACGTCGACGCGCTCGGGGACCTCGCGCCGGACGCGCCCGTGCCCGCCGTCGTCGCCGTGAGCGTTCCGCCGGGACGCGGTGCGGCCTCGCACGCTCTGGAGCTGGTACGGGAGTGGCTGGACCAGGACCGCTTCGCCGATGCGCGGCTCCTGTTCCTCACTCGTGGTGCGGTGGCGGCCGCGGTGGGCGATTCCCTCTCCGATCCCTGGTCGGCCGCCGTCTGGGGGCTTGTCCGGTCGGCGCAGGCGGAGCACCCGGGCCGGTTCGCCCTGGCGGACGTGGACGGGAACGAGCCGGACCTCGCCGCCCTGGCGGAGGCGTCGAACGGAGAACCGCAACTCGCCCTGCGTCACGCTCACCTGTTCGCTCCCCGAGTGGTCCGGGGCCGCGCTGTCGAGCCCGCGCCGGACGGACACGACTACGGCCGTCGCACGGTCCTGATCACCGGCGGGACCGGTGGGCTGGGCCGGCTGCTCGCCCGGCACCTCGTGGCCCGGTACGGAGCCCGGCAGCTGCTGCTCCTGAGCCGTAGCGGTGAACGTGCCGCAGGTGCGGCCGAGTTCGCGGCGGAGCTCACGGGTGCCGGGGCCGAGGTGCGGTTCGCGGCCGGGGACGCGTCCTCGCGCGAGGACCTGGCCGCAGCTCTCGCCTCGGTCCCCTCCGCGCACCCCTTGGGCGCCGTCTTCCATCTGGCCGGTGTGCTCGACGACGTGACGATCGGCAGCCTCACTCCGGACCGGCTGGACGCCGTGCTCCGCGCGAAGGCCGACGCGGCCGCACACCTGCACGAGCTGACGGCCGATGCCGAGCTGGACGACTTCGTGCTGTTCTCGTCGATCGTCGGGGTCACCGGCAACGCCGGACAGGCGAACTACGCCGCCGCCAATGCCTACTTGGACGCGCTCGCCCAGCACCGGAACGCCCTCGGCCTGCCCGCCACCTCACTCGCCTGGGGGCTCTGGGACCAGCCCGAGGGGATGAGCGGCGGCCTCGGGGCCACCGAGCTGGCCCGCTGGCGGCGGTCGGGGCTCGCCCCTCTCTCCGTCAACGACGCTCTGGCCCTGCTCGACGCGGCCCTGACCGGCGGGGACCCGGCACCGGTCCTCGTACGGACCGACGCGGCCGCGCTGCGGGCGAGGGCGGAGCAGGGTGCTCTGCCTTCCGTGCTGCGCGGTCTGGTCCGCACGCCGCGTCCGCGCGCCTCGGCCGAGCCGGCCGACGCCGCCGGGACCGGGTCGTGGACGCTGCGCGTCGCCGGGCTGCCGGAGGAGGAACGACGGCACACGGTGGCGGAGTTGGTCCGCACGACTGTGGCCACGGTGCTCGGCCACACCACGCCGGAGACGCTGGACGACTCCCGCGCCTTCCGGGATCTGGGCTTCGACTCGCTCGCAAGTGTCGATCTGCGCAACCGGCTCGCCACGGCCACCGGCCTGAGGATCTCCACCACGGCCGTCTTCGACCACCCCACCCCCCGCTCGCTGGCCGCACATGTGCTGACGCTGCTGCCCGGGGGCACGGCTCCGTCCTCCGGCGCCGTCGTCACCAGCACACGGCCCACCGACCAGGACGACCCGGTCGTCATCGTCGGCATGGCCTGCCGCTACCCGGGCGGCGTGGCGTCGCCCGACGATCTGTGGGATCTCGTCGCGTCCGCACGGGACGCCGTCGGAGGCTTCCCCACCGACCGGGGATGGGACCTGGAAGGGCTCTACGACCCGGACCCGGAGCACCTCGGTACGTCGTACGCCCGCGAAGGCGGATTCCTCTACGGAGCGGGCGAGTTCGACGCCGAGTTCTTCGGGATCAGCCCGCGTGAGGCCCTCGCGGCCGACCCTCAGCAGCGGCTGCTGCTGGAGACGGCGTGGGAGACGTTCGAGCGGGCCGGGATCGACCCCGGCTCCGTGCGGGGCAGCCGGACCGGGGTCTTCGCCGGGGTCATGTACAACGACTACGGGTCGGGGTTCCTCAAGGCCCCGCAGGACCTGGAGGGCTACCTCCTCACGGGCAACACGTCGAGTGTGATCTCGGGTCGTGTCGCGTACACCTTCGGTCTGGAAGGCCCGGCGGTCACCGTGGATACCGCCTGCTCATCGTCCCTGGTGGCTCTGCATCTGGCGGCGCAGTCCCTGCGGCAGGGCGAGTGCGATCTGGCGCTCGCCGGCGGTGTGACCGTGATGGCGCGTCCCGACACGTTCGTCGAGTTCAGCCGGCAGCGCGGGCTCTCCCCCGACGGCCGGTGCAAGTCCTTCTCCGCCTCGGCCGACGGCACGGGCTGGTCGGAGGGTGTGGGTCTGCTGCTCGTGGAGCGGCTCTCGGACGCCCGGCGCAACGGCCATCAGGTCCTTGCCGTCGTACGGGGCTCCGCCGTCAACCAGGACGGGGCCAGCAACGGCCTCACCGCACCCAACGGCCCCTCCCAGGAGCGCGTCATCCGCCAGGCCCTGGCAGGCGCGGGACTGCGGGCCTCCGAGGTCGACGCGGTCGAGGCGCACGGCACGGGCACCCGGCTCGGCGACCCGATCGAGGCCCAGGCCCTCCTCGCGACCTACGGTCAGGAACGGCAGGGCGACGAGCCGCTGCACCTCGGCTCACTGAAGTCGAACATCGGGCACGCCCAGGCGGCGGCCGGGGTGGGCGGCATCATCAAGATGGTCGAGGCGATGCGCCACGGCGTACTGCCCCGCACCCTGCACGTGGACGCCCCGTCCCCGCACATCGACTGGGAGGCGGGTGCGGTGCGCCTGCTGACGCGGGAGACGGCCTGGCCGGACCATGACCGGCCGCGCCGGGCAGCCGTGTCGTCCTTCGGAATCAGCGGGACCAACGCCCACGTCATCCTGGAACAGGCACCCGGGACAACCGCCCAGCCGGTCACGGGCGCTCCCGAATCCGACGACAGCACGCCCGTGCTCTGGCCGCTGTCCGCGCACAGCCCGGCCGCCCTGCGCACCCAGGCCGCACGGCTCGCCACCTTCGTACGGGATCGGCCGGACTCGGCCGCGGCGATCAGCCGCACGCTGACGGTCGGACGCGCCGCGCTGGAACACCGTGGGGTGGTGCTGGCGGGTGACCGCGACCAGGCCCTGGACGCCCTCACCGCACTCGCCACCGACCAGGAACACCCCGCACTCATCCGCGGCACCGCCCCACCCACACCCCGCATCGCCTAC
>NZ_JBIDAD010000019.1:0-9925 GCF_043202315.1 Streptomyces sp. NPDC048211 | reverse complement strand
ACCCCACACCACCCCCCTCCTCCGCAAAAACCACAACGAAAACCACACCTACCAAACCGCCCTCGCCACCACCCACGCACAAGGAACCCCCACCACCCCACCCACCCCCACCACCCCACACACCAACCTCCCCACCTACCCCTTCCAACCCACCCACTACTGGCTGGACGCGACAGGGGCCGACGGGAGCGACGCACTGCTCACCCCCGCCGTCGAGCTCGCCGAGGACGACGGTCTGCTCTTCACGGGCGAGACGGGTACCGCACTGCTCCCCTGGCTCGCCGACCATGCGATGGGCGGGGTGCCGCTCGTACCTGCGGCGCTCTTCGTCGAACTGGCGCTGCGGGCGGGCGAGAAGGCCGACGTCCCGGTCGTGGACGAGCTGACCCTCGAGGCTCCGCTCCCCCTGCCGGCCGACGGCTCCGCCGTGCCGCTCCAGCTCACGGTCGGCGCCCCCGACGACACGGACCGGCGGCCGTTCAGCGTGCACGCCCGGCCCGCAGCCGGTTCGCCCTGGGTGCGCTACGCCTCCGGCCGGCTGGCACCGCCGGACGACGAGACCGCCACGCCGGAGACCGTGTGGCCGCCGGCCGGCGCGGTCCGCACGGACGTGGCCGAGGTCTACGAACAGCTGGAGCGGCTGGGCTACGGGTACGGTCCGGGCTTCCGCAATCTGCGGGACGCCTGGACGGTCGGGGACACCCTCTTCGCCGAGGCCGCACTGCCGGACGAACTGCGGGACTCCGCCGAGAAGTTCGCTCTGCACCCCGCGCTGCTCGACGCCGCACTGCACCTTCTGCCCTTGCGCAACGGCGGTGCGGAGCTGAAGCTCCCCTTCTCCTGGTCCGGGATTCGCCTGCATGCCACGGGAGCCGACTCGGTACGCATCCGGCTGGAGCCGGCCGGCGGGGACGCGATGTCCCTGTCGCTGACCGACTCGGCCGGGGAGCAGGTCGTCTCCGTCGACTCGGTCCATCTGCTGCCCGCCCCCGCCGTGACGGCTTCCTCATCGGCCGCCGCAAGCGGCGACGCGCTCTACGAAGTGCGCTGGACAGCGCCGGTGGTGCACACCCGGCGGGCCGGTGCCGCCCTGCCCGAGGCCGAGATCGTACGGATCGGCTCCGGCCTCTCCGCGTCCGAGTCGGCCAACCGGGCCCTGGCGCTGGTCCAGGAGTGGCTGAGGGCCGCGCGGCCCTCCGGTGCCAGGCTCGCCGTCGTCACCTCGGGCGCTGTCGCGGCCGAGCCGGGCGAGGCCGTCACCGGCCTGGCGGCGGCTGCTGTGTGGGGTCTGCTGCGCACCGCCCAGTCCGAGCACCCCGGCAGCTTCGTCCTGGTCGACACGGACGACAGCACGGCCAGCGCACACGCCCTGGCCGGAGCGCTGGACGGCGACGAACCGCAACTCGCGCTGCGCGAAGGGCTGGTGCTCGTCCCACGGCTTGCCCGGATCGCTTCACAGAGCCCGGACCCGTCGTCCCCGCCCGGACCGATCGCCGGCCCGGACGGGGCGGGCACATGGCTGCTGACCGGAGCCACCGGGGCGCTGGGCGCCGGCGTCGCCGAGCGGCTCATCACCCATCACGGCGTCCGGCACCTGCTGCTCGCCGGGCGGCGCGGGCCGGCGGCCCCGGGTGCGCCGGAACTGCTCGCGCACCTCGCCGAGCTGGGTGCCGAGGTGACACTCGTCGCCTGCGACACCGCAGACCGCGATGCCGTCACCCGTCTGCTCACCGGCATCCCCGCCGCGTACCCCCTGCGTGGGATCGTGCACGCCGCGGGGGTGCTCGACGACGGCGTGCTGGAGGACCTCACCCCGGACCGCCTCGACACGGTCCTGCGGCCGAAGGCGGACGCGGCCCTGCTGCTGCACGAACTCACCCGTGAACTCGGCCTGGAACCGGCCACCTTCGTCCTCTTCTCCTCGGTCACCGGTGTCACCGGCACGGCCGGGCAGGCCAACTACGCCGCCGCCAACGCCTACTTGGACGCGCTCGCCCAGCACCGGCACGCCCTCGGCCTGCCCGCCACCTCACTCGCCTGGGGGCTCTGGGACCAGCCCGAGGGCATGGGGTCGCGGCTGGGCGCCACCGATCTCGCGCGGCTCGCCCGGTCGGGTATCGCGCCGCTTCCCGAGGAGAGCGCCCTCCGGCTGTTCGACGAGGCACTCGGCTCCCGGAGTCCGCTGATCGTCGCCTCCCGCTTCGCCACCGCCACCCTGGGCGAGGGAGGCGTGCCGGTCCCCGCACCACTGCGGTCCCTGGCGTCGAAGCGCACTCGCCGGGCCTCCAACTCGACCTCCCTCAGGTCAGGTTCGACGTACGCAGACCAGCTGGCGGGCCTGCCGGACGAGGCTGTGGAGGGGAAGCTGCTGGAACTGGTGCGGGCCACGACCGCCACCGTGCTGGGCCACGCGGACGCGGAGGCGGTACCCGACGGGCGCGCGTTCACCGATCTCGGCTTCGACTCGCTGGCCGCCGTCGATCTCCGGAACCGGCTGGGGACGGCCACCGGTCTGCGCCTGCCCACCACCCTGGTGTTCGACCACCCGACCCCGCTGGCCCTCGCCGCGCTGCTGCGTACCGAACTCGTCGGTGCCGGGGCGGGCGCGGACCGGACCGACGCCCCCGCGACCGCGCCGACGGGCGCCCCCGTCGACGATCCGATCGCCATCGTGTCCATGGCCTGCCGTTTCCCGGGCGGGGTGACCACGCCGGAGGAGCTGTGGCGCCTCGTCAGTGACGGGACCGACGCGGTCTCCGGCTTCCCCACCGACCGGGGGTGGGACCTGGAAGGGCTCTACGACCCCGACGCGTCCCGCCCGGGCACCTCGTACGCCAGGGAGGGCGGGTTCCTGCACACGGCCGCCGACTTCGACCCGGAGTTCTTCGGGATGAGCCCGCGCGAGGCCCTCACCACGGACCCGCAGCAGCGGCTGCTGCTGGAGACGGCCTGGGAGGCGTTCGAGCGGGCCGGGATCGATCCGGCCGGGCTGCGAGGCTCCCGGACCGGGGTGTTCGCCGGGGTGATGTACAACGACTACGGCGCCCGGCTGCACCAGGCGCCGAACGCCCCCGGTGAGGTCGAGGGATACCTGGTCAGCGGGAGCGCGGGCAGTGTGGCCTCGGGCCGGGTCTCGTACACCTTCGGGCTCGAGGGCCCGGCGGTGACCGTGGACACGGCGTGCTCCTCGTCCCTGGTGGCTCTGCATCTCGCCGCCCAGGCGCTGCGGCAGGGCGAATGCGATCTGGCGCTCGCCGGCGGCGTGACCGTGATGGCGGGTCCCGCGACCTTCGTCGAGTTCAGCCGGCAGCGGGGGCTCTCCGCCGACGGGCGGTGCAAGCCGTTCGCCGAGGCCGCCGACGGCACCGGCTGGGGCGAGGGTGTCGGGCTGCTGCTCGTCGAGCGGCTCTCGGACGCGCGGCGCCACGGCCATGAGGTCCTGGCCCTGCTCCGGGGCTCCGCCGTCAACCAGGACGGGGCGAGCAACGGCCTCACCGCACCCAACGGCCCCTCCCAGCAGCGGGTCATCCGCCAGGCCCTGGACCGGGCCGGGCTCACGGCCCGGGACGTCGACGCCGTTGAGGCGCACGGGACAGGGACACGGCTCGGGGACCCGATCGAGGCCCAGGCACTGCTCGCCGTCTACGGGCAGGACCGGCCCGGCGGCCGGCCGCTGCTGCTGGGCTCGGTGAAGTCCAACATCGGGCACACGCAGGCCGCGGCGGGCGTCGCGGGTGTCATCAAGACCGTGCTCTCCATGCGTCACGGCACTTTGCCCAGGAGTCTGCACATCGACCGGCCGACCCCGCATGTCGACTGGTCGGAGGGCGGCGTCGAGCTGCTCACCGAGACGACCCCCTGGCCGGAGCACGGCCGGCCCCGGCGGGCAGCCGTGTCGTCCTTCGGGATCAGCGGGACCAACGCCCACGTGATCCTGGAGGCACCGGCGGACACCCCGGCTGCTGCGGAGGTCCGCAGCACCGACGGCCCGCTCGTACCGTGGCTGGTGTCCGGGCACACGCCCGGTGCGCTGCGGGCCCGGGCGGCGCGGCTGGCCGAGGTCCTGGAACGGGATCCCGGACTGCACCCGGCCGCGGTGTCGGCGGCTCTGGCGGCCGGTCCCGGAGCCTTCGGGCACCGTGCCTCCTTCGTCGCGGCCGACCGCGACGAGGCGCTGCGCGCGCTGGCCTCGCTCGCGTCGGGCGAGACCCGGGAGACCGTGGCGCCCGAGCGGGTGCGGACCGCGTTCCTCTTCACCGGTCAGGGCAGCCAGCGTGCGGGGGCGGGCCGGGAACTGTACGCGGCGTACCCCGTGTTCGCCGCCGCCTTCGACGAGGTGTGCGCGGCGCTGGATCCGCTCGTCGGCCGCTCGCTGCGGGACATCGTGTTCGCCGACGAGGGGACGCCGGAAGCGGCCCTGCTGAACGAGACCCGGTACACACAGCCCGCCCTGTTCGCCCTGGAGACGGCGTTGTTCCGGCTGGTGGAGCACTTCGGGACCCGTCCCGACGCACTGCTCGGGCACTCCGTCGGTTCGGTGACCGCCGCGCACGCGGCCGGTGTGCTGTCTTTGGGTGACGCCGCGACACTGGTCGCGGCCCGGGGGCGGCTGATGCAGCGGTTGCCGGCCGGGGGCGCCATGCTGGCCGTGGCACTCGACGAGGACGCGGTGACACGCCTGCTGACCGGTCTGGACGACCGCGTGGGCATCGCCGCTCTCAACGGGCCCCGGGCGACCGTCGTGTCGGGCGAGGCCGGAGCGGTGGACGATTTCGCCCGGCGGGCGGCGGAGTCGGGTGCCAGAACGCGCCGGCTCACCGTGAGCCACGCCTTCCATTCGCCGCTGATGGAACCGGTGCTCGCGGAGTTCCGGGAGGTGGTGTCGGGGCTGGAGTTCCGGGCGCCGGCCCTCACGGTGATCTCCGATCTCACCGGACAAGCCGTCGATCCCGACGACTTCGCCTCGGCCGGGTACTGGGTACGCCACGCCCGCGAGGCCGTCCGCTTCGCCGACGGGGTCCGCACCCTGAAGGACCTCGGCATCGGAACGTTCCTGGAGCTCGGCCCGGACGCGGTGCTCGCGACCATGGCCGCCGACTCGCACCCCGAGGCGGTGCTGCTGCCGCTGCTGCGCCGCGACCGCTCCGAACTCCGCTCCCTGCCCGAGGCCCTCGGCGCGCTGCACGCCGCCGGTGGCACCGTGGGCCGGACGGTGTACGGGGCGCGGGACGGCGGCGGGCGGGTCGAGCTGCCCACGTACCCCTTCCAGCGCGAGCGGTACTGGCTCGACCGCCCGGCCGCGCCCGCCGGGGCCGCCCGGGTGGAGCAGGCGGGGCTCGGAGCGACGGACCATCCGCTGCTCGGGGCCGCCGTGGAACTCGCGGGCGGCACGGGAACAGTCCATACGGGGCTGCTCTCCCTGGACAGCCATCCGTGGCTGGCCGACCACGCGGTGCTCGGCACCGTCGTCCTGCCGGGAGCCGCCCTGCTGGAGCTCGCCCTGTACGCGGGCGGGCGGGCCGGGGCCGACACGGTCGACGAGCTGACGCTCAGCGATCCGCTCCTGATCCCGGAGACGGGGTCCGTCCAGGTGCAGGTGAGCGTGGGAGCCGCGGGGGCGGACGGTCGCCGGACGGTCACGGTCCACTCCCGGACCGACGCCGGGCAGCAGGGCGGCGCGGACGGCCGGGCGTGGACGGTGCACGCCTCCGGGGTACTCGCACCGGACACCGCCGCGCAGCCCGCGCCGCAGACGGGGAGCTGGCCGCCCGCCGGGGCGGAACCCGTCGAGGTCGCCGGCGCCTACGCCGAGCTGGCCGCGCTGGGCTACGCGTACGGGCCCGCGTTCCAGGGGCTGCGGGCTGCCTGGCGCGATCCCGGGGACGGGACCTGGTTCGCGGAGGTGGGCCTGGCCGAGAGCGACGACGGCCACCTCCTCACACCGGCGCTCCTCGACTCGGCCCTGCATCCGCTCGCGCTCGCGGGCCCCGGTCCGTCCGGCGGGCTGCCGGTCCCGTTCTCCTGGAACGGGGTGCGTGTGCTCCCGACACGGTCCGGGTCGCTGCGGGTGCGGCTGTCCCCGGCGGGGCCCGACACCACCGAGCTGCTGCTGACCGACGAGTCCGGGGTTCCGGTGCTCTCCGTCGCCTCCCTCGTGGTCCGGGAGGCCGATCCGTCGCGGTTCGCGCGGGCCCGCCGGGAACCGGACGGGTTGTACCGGGTGGAGTGGACGGCACGGTCCGCCCCCGGCCCGGAGCCGGGCGCGGTCGGTTTCGACGAGGCGTTGCGGATCGCGGACGCGGAGGGCGAGTTCCTCGGCGACGCCGTGCTGGACGAGGAGCGGCGTTCCCTGCCCGGCCTCGCGCAGGTGCTGCGCGACTGGGTGGCCGACGCCCGGTTCGAGCGGGCCCGGCTGGTCGTCACCACGACCGGGGCGCTGGCGGTCCGCGACGGCGAGCCGGTGCCGGGCCTGGACCGGTCGGCGTGGTGGGGGCTGGTGCGCACGGCACAGACCGAGCATCCGGGACGGTTCGTCCTGGTCGACACGGACGGGACGGACGAATCCGCCCTCGTACGGGACGCGGCGCTCGGCACCGGGGAACCCCAACTGGCCCTCCGCGAAGGTGATGTGCTGGTTCCGGGGCTGACCTCCGTCCCGGCCTCCCTCGAGGGCCGTACGGCCCTGCCGGACGCGGGGCGCGGCACGGTGCTCGTGACCGGCGCCACGGGGGCGCTCGGCCGGCTGGTCGCGGAACGGCTCATCACCCACCACGGGGTGCGGCGGCTCCACCTGGCCGGCCGCCGCGGCCCGGACGCCCCGGGTGCCCGGCAGCTCGTGGACGACCTCACCCGTCTCGGTGCCGAGGTCACCCTCACGGCCTGCGACATCGCCGACCGGGCCGCGCTCACGGCGCTCCTCGACGCCCTCCCCGACGCGTATCCGCTGATCGCCGTCGTCCATGCGGCGGGGGTCACGGCGGACGCGACGCTGGCGGCACTCACCGACGACGCCTTCGCGACGGTTCTCCGGCCGAAGGCCGATGCCGCCCTGCTGCTGCACGAGCTGACCCTGGAGCGGGGCATCGAGCTGGACGCGTTCGTCCTGTTCTCCTCGGTCGCGGGCGTCATCGGCAACGCGGGCCAGGCCAACTACGCGGCCGCGAACACCTACCTGGACGCGCTCGCCCAGCACCGCCGCGCGCTCGGGCTGCCCGCGCTCTCCCTCGCCTGGGGGCTGTGGGAGCAGCCGGGCGGCCTGGGCGGGGACCTGAGCAGCGCCGATCTGGCCAGGATCGCGCGGACCGGCATCGCGCCCCTGACGGCCGAGGAGGGGCTCGCGCTGTTCGACTCCGCGCTGGCCTCGGGGCTCGCCACCGCCGTGCCCGCGCGGCTGGACACCTCGGCGCTTCGGCGGCTCGGTGACCCGGACCGCGTACCGCCACTGCTGCGGACCCTGGTCGCCCTGCCGGCGCGGCGGACCGCAGCGGTCACCGGGGCGGGTGGGGGGTCCGTCGTCGATGCGGGCGGCGATGCCCCGTGGGTCCGCAAGCTGGCCGAGGCGCCGGAGGCGGAGCGGCCGCGCATCGTGCTGGATCTGGTGCGGGCGGTGGTGGCCGAGATCCTCGGACATCCGCCGAACCGGCCCGTGCCCGCCGACCGCGGTCTGCTCGACCTCGGCTTCGACTCGCTGACCGCTGTCGAACTGCGCAACCGCCTCGGTGCCGAGACCGGGCTGAGGCTGCCCACCACTCTGCTCTTCGACCGGCCGACCGCGACCGCGCTCGCCACCCATCTGCACGGGGAGCTGACCGACCGGCTGCCCGGCGGGGCGGCCTCGACGCTGGCGCGTATCGACGAGCTGGAGGCCGCCTTCGACGGGGCCGCGCTCGGCGCGGAGGCCCGCGAACGGATCACCGTGCGGCTGGCCTCCCTGCAGGCCAGGCTCGCCGTGTCCGGTGACACCCCTTCAACTGCCCCGGACACCGGCACCATCACTGCCACCCCTCAGCTGGACCAGGCATCCGACGACGAGCTGTTCCGGCTCATCGACGGACAGCTCGGCTCCGAATAATCCGTACGACGAGGAGAGTTGACGTCGCATGACGAACGAGGCCAGGCTCCGCGACTACCTCAAGCGCGTGACCAACGACCTGCTCCAGACCCGGCAGCGACTGACCGAGGTCGAGGCGGAACGGCACGAACCGATCGCGATCGTCGGCATGTCGTGCCGCTATCCGGGCGGGGTGCGCTCCCCCGAGGAGCTGTGGGAGGTCGTCGCATCGGGCACCGACGCGATCTCCCCGTTCCCGGAGAACCGGGGCTGGGACACCGCAGGGCTCTACGACCCCGATCCGGAGCGGACCGGCCGGAGCTATGCGCGGGAGGGCGGCTTCCTGCACGACGCGGACCGGTTCGATCCGGCGTTCTTCGGGATCAGCCCGCGCGAGGCGACGGCCATCGACCCGCAGCAGCGGCTGCTGCTGGAGAGCGCCTGGGAGGCGTTCGAGCGGGCCGGAATCGACCCGGACACGCTGCGCGGCTCCCGCACCGGAGTGTTCGCCGGGGTGATGTACGGGGACTACGGCGGGCGGATCCGCCGGGCACCGGACGGCCTGGAGGGGTATATCGGCACGGGCAGCGCCGGGTCCGTGGCATCCGGCCGCCTCTCGTACACCTTCGGGCTCGAAGGCCCCGCGGTGACGGTGGACACGGCCTGCTCGTCCTCGCTGGTGGCCCTGCACCTGGCCGTGCAGTCCCTGCGCCGGGGCGAGTGCGATCTCGCACTCGCGGGCGGGGCGACGATCATCGCCACGCCCGGCCTGTTCGTCGAGTTCAGCCGGCAGCGCGGGCTCTCCCCGGACGGGCGGTGCAAGGCGTTCGCCGCTTCGGCCGACGGCACGGGCTGGGGCGAGGGGGTCGGGCTGCTCCTCGTGGAGCGGCTGTCGGACGCCCGCCGCAACGGACACCGGGTGCTCGCGGTCGTACGGGGATCCGCCGTCAACCAGGACGGAACGAGCGGGCAGCTGTCCGCGCCCAACGGGCCCTCGCAGCAGCGGGTCATCCGTCAGGCGCTCGACGACGCCGGGCTCACCACGGCGGACGTCGACGCCGTCGAGGCCCACGGCACGGGGACGAAGCTCGGCGACCCCATCGAGGCGCAGGCACTGCTGGCCACGTACGGGCAGGACCGTCCGGCCGAACATCCCTTGTGGCTGGGGTCGTTGAAGTCGAACATCGGTCACACGCAGGCTGCCGCCGGGGTCGGCGGCATCATCAAGATGGTGCAGGCCATGCGGCACGGGCTGCTGCCGAGGACGCTGCACGTGGACGAGCCCTCGCCACACGTCGACTGGGACGCCGGAGCCGTGCGCCTGCTCACCGAGGATGCCGTTTGGCCCGAGCACGGCCGGCCGCGCCGGTCCGCCGTCTCGTCGTTCGGGATCAGCGGGACGAACGCCCACGTCATCCTGGAGGCGCCCACGACGGAGGCCGCCGGCAGCGAGGCCGCGGCGGCGGCCGAGCCCTCGGGGTCGGCGCCGTGGCTGTTGTCCGCACACGACCCGGAAGCTCTCAAGGAGCATGCGGGGCGGCTGCGTGCGTACGTGGAGGACCGTCCCGGACTGGACCGGGCGGCGGTCGGCGGGGTGCTGGCCCGGGGCCGGGCCGCGCTCGGCCATCGGGCGGTCGTCGTGGCCGCGAGCCATGAGGATCTGGTGCCGGCGCTCGACTCGCTGGCCCGGGGTGTGCCGTCGGCCGATGTGGTGGAGGGCGTGGCAACCGATCACGGAAAGACCGTGTTCGTGTTTCCGGGGCAGGGTTCGCAGTGGGAAGGCATGGCCCGCGAACTCCTCGCGACCTCACCCGTCTTCACCCAGCACCTCACCGCCGCCGCCGAAGCCCTCCAACCCCACACCGGCTGGAACCT
>NZ_JBIDAD010000018.1:0-89637 GCF_043202315.1 Streptomyces sp. NPDC048211 | reverse complement strand
AACATTTTCTGGGGCTTTCCTCCGGGCGCTTCCCTTCGGTCTTGCGTTTCCGACTCTATCAGACTCTTTCGTGTCCGATTCCCGGTCGAAGCGGGATTGCTTTCGAGGAATTCGCTTTCGCGTTTTCCCTTTCGGCGTGTTCACTACTTTAGCCGATTTCCCCGGTGACTCATAATCAAGTCACGCGACCGAATTTCGGCACGCCGAAATTCGCACCCTGAAGGGTGAGTCGTAGTAGTGGTTGGCCGCTCCGGGATTGCTCGGCGTGCGATCCGATGGACCGAACCAGGAGCTGTACCCGGGTAAAGCGGCTCGGACTACATTAGGCGTCCCCCAAGGGCGAGTCAAGTTGGCCGGCGGCGGGGCGCGTGGGCGCGGTACGTGCTCACTGTGGGGTCGCCGTCGATCCAGAAGCGCCACGGGTGCGTGGCCCCGTCGCCGCCCGCCCCCGTGCGCGGGCCGCTGCGTACCTGGTCGCGGGGTGGCGGGGTGCCGTGCAGCACCGAGAGCTGCGCACCCGGGTGGGCGATCGCATCGGTGCCGTCGAGGGTCCGGTCGATGTCCAGGGCCGTCGCCAGGCGGGCCGGCCCTTTGGCCAGTTCTCGGTCATTGCGGGCCGAGAACCGACGTTTGCGGGTGAGGTCGGCGCCCTCACTGATCTCACCGGCTCTGAGGATGACACCGCTCGCCACGCCCTCCGGGCCGCACACCAGGTGCAGTGCCACATGCCGTAGGTAACTCACTAGGCATGTATGTCGTTGGTCCGGGCGGCACACGCGAGGGCTGCTACCGCCGCACGGCAAGGAGTGGCCCGGCTCGAACCTCCGGATGGTCCTCTTGAAGCCGAGGAGCGCGGGAATCCAGACGTACTCGCAGTGGGTCGAGAAGCCGGACGGGAAGCGCGTGCGGCGGGCCGAGGAGACCGGCGCGGGCAACTGGGAGGCGATCGTCTCCGAGGGCGTATTCCGTGCGCTGGTCCGCTACCTGAGCGACCCCGAGCGCAACACGGGCACGGCGGGCCGTCAGAGAGGCGCACGGCGGGTCAGGCTTCGGTTGACGGTTTGGCTCGCGGGCTCAGTCGGTAGGCCGAGACCGTCGGATCACCGGTGAGGTAGAACCGGTGTTGCCAGTCGTGGGCCATGCTCACGCCTACCCGAGGACCAGCCTGGATGAGCGCGGCAGGTACCGGCTCCCCCTCGGACAGCACGACCGAGGTACCTGTCAGGAGGTCCGCGCCGTTGTGCTCTCCCGTAATGCCGAGAGCCTGACAGAAGTTCCCCGGGCCTCGGGCAAGGCGTGGGCTCTCGACCCTCTCCCCTCGTCGTTTGCGTGCCAGGTCTTCCCCCTCGACGACCCTGCCTGCCCGGATGAGGACGCCCGAGGCGATGCCGTCCGTCCCGGTGACGACGTTGGCGCACCAGTGGAGACCGTGGGACCGGTACACGTACAGGTGTCCTGCGGGTCCGAACATGACCTCGTTACGGGGGGTCCGACCTCGGTAGGCGTGAGAAGCAGGGTCCGCCGCGCCGGAGTACGCCTCGGTCTCCGTGATGGCGATGCTCACCGTTCCCTCCGGGATCTTGCAGGTGAGTACACTCCCGAGCAGCTTGGGGGCGACTTCTTCGGCAGGGTGGGCGAGGAGATCGACGTTCATGCTGACTGCCTTGACATGCCGTAGGTGAAGGAGACGTACGCGTGGCCGGCCGGTCCGTACATGACGCCGTTGCGCCGCGTCCGGCCGCGGAAGGCGTGGGAGCCGGGGTCGATCTCCCCCGCGTACACCTCCACCTCGGTGAGGCGCACCTCGATCGGGCCGTCCGGTGTGCTGCGGACCAGGGTGCGGCCCAGGAGATCCGGTGCCACTTCCAGCACGGGGCGGTCGAAGAACTCCCGCGTCAGCGGCGTACGGTCCTGGCCCTTGATCATGACGTTCGAGGTTACCGGGAACCGGTTACGGTCATGGCGCGTATGTAGGGGTCAGGACCTAGGAGGAGAAAACATGGGCTTCAAGCGGCTGCTCGCGAGCATGGGTGCCGGTGGCGCCTCGGTGGAGACGGAGCTGACCGAGCTCAACGTCGTACCGGGCGGGGTGGTGCAGGGCGAGGTGCGGATCCAGGGCGGATCCGTGGACCAGCAGATCGAGGGGCTCTCCGTAGGTCTGCAGGCCCGGGTCGAGGTCGAGGGCCAGGACCAGGAGACCAAGCAGGACATCGAGTTCACCAAGCTGCGGCTCGGCGGCGCGTTCGAGGTGCGGGCCGGAGCGGTGCACGTCGTGCCGTTCGGGCTGGAGATCCCGTGGGAGACGCCGATCACGATGTTCGCGGGCCAGCACCTGCACGGCATGAACATCGGGGTGACCACGGAGCTGGAGATCGCCCGGGCGCTGGACTCGGGCGACCTGGACCCGATCAACGTGCACCCGCTGCCGGCGCAGCAGGCCATCCTGGACGCCTTCGGGCAGCTGGGCTTCGGCTTCCGCAGCGCCGACATGGAGCGCGGGCACATCCGTGGCACCCGTCAGCGGCTGCCCTTCTACCAGGAGATCGAGTTCTTCCCGCCGTCGCAGTACCGGGGGCTCAATCAGGTCGAGCTGACGTTCGTCGCGGACGACCGCGAGATGGACGTCGTACTGGAGATGGACAAGAAGCCGGGGCTCTTCAGTGAGGGCAGCGACTCCTACCGGGCGTTCAAGGTCGGTCTGAACGACTTCCGGGGGACCGACTGGACGGCGTACCTGAACCAGTGGCTGGCGCAGGTCGGCGGGCAGCGCAACTGGCTCTAGGGTCGGAGGGAAGGAGACCTTCCGGAACCTTCCGGAACCTTCCGAGAGCAGAACCGATCAGGAGAGGTGCTGACGTGACCGAGCCTAAGAGGGCCCCGCTTCCGCATGACTTCCATCCCGAGGTGCCTTCGTTCACCGTGGTGAGCGAGGACCTGGCCCCGGGGGCCGTGCTTGCGGACGCGCAGGTGTTCGCGGCGGGGAACACCTCGCCGCAGCTGCGGTGGGAGGGATTCCCGGCGGGGACGAAGAGTTTCGCCGTGACGTGCTTCGATCCGGACGCCCCGACGGGCAGCGGGTTCTGGCACTGGGTGGTCTTCGACATCCCGGCGTCGGTCACGGAGCTGCCGGCGGGCGCGGGCAGCGGGACGTTCGACGGACTGCCCGCGGGCGCCGTGCAGGCCCGTAACGACTACGGGTCGAAGGAGTTCGGCGGAGCCGCTCCGCCGGCCGGCGAGAACCACCGCTATGTGTTCACCGTGTACGCGGTGGACAGCGAGAAGCTCGGTCCCGACAGTGACGCGTCTCCCGCAGTGGTCGGTTTCAACCTGCGGTTCCACACGCTGGGCCGCGCCCAGCTGATCGGTGAGTACGCGGAGCCCGCCGAGAGCGCGTGAAGCAAAAGGTTCCACCGCTGTTTGCCCTGCCCTGGTCTTGGAGAGATCAGGGCAGGGCATTTTTTATTGCGTTGTCCATCACGGCCTGCCCGGCCAGAGTTGATCCGGGCCTGCCAGGGGGCGGGCGGCACACGGGAGGTGGGCGAAATGCGGGACACGCTGGTACTGAACGCGAGCTTCGAGCCGCTGTCGACGGTGACGCTGAACCGTGCGGTGGTGCTGATTCTTCAGGACAAGGCAGTTGTCGAGCAGTCGCACCCCGATCTCCGTATGCGCGGTGCCGCCGTGGACATTCCGGTGCCCCGGGTGATCAGGCTCTGCCGGTACGTGCGGGTGCCGTTCCGAAGACAGGCCCCGTGGTCCAGAAGGGGTGTGCTGATCCGGGACCAGCACCGGTGCGCGTACTGCGGGCGCCGGGCGAGCACCGTCGACCACGTGGTGCCGCGGGCCCAGGGAGGGCAGGACACCTGGCTGAACACCGTGGCTTCCTGCGCCGAGGACAACCACCGCAAGGCGGCGCGTACGCCGGAGCAGGCGGGGATGCCGCTGCTGAGGCAGCCGTTCGTGCCGTCGCCCGCGGACGCCATGCTGCTGGCCCTGGGAGCCGTCGACCGGTCGGCGCTGCCGGAGTGGCTGGCGCAGTCCGCGGCGTAGCCGCCGTACGCCGGGTGACGCAGAGGAAGCCCGCTTCCGTGAGGAGCGGGCTTCACCGCGTCAGCGGAGCAGCAGCTGGACGATGGCGACCGTACCGACCGTGACGATGAGGCCGCGCAGGAACGTGGGACTGAGCCGGCGGCCGATCTTGGCGCCGATCTGGCCGCCCAGCGCGGAGCCGACGGCGATCAGGACGACGGCCGTCCAGTCGAAGTCCGCGACGAAGAGGAAGAAGAGCGCGGCGATGCTGTTGACGACGGCTGCGAGGACGTTCTTCACGGCGTTGAGGCGCTGCATGGTGTCGTCGAGCAGCATGCCCATCAGGGAGAGGTAGATGATCCCCTGGGCGGCGGTGAAGTAGCCGCCGTAGACGCTGGCCAGCATCAGGCCGACGAAGAGCAGCGGGCCGCCGTCGGGGCGGGCGGTGGTGCCGGTGTGCTCGCGCCGGCGCTGGACCGCTTTGCTGATGCGTGGTTGCAGGATGACCAGGGCGAGGGCGAGGGCGACGAGGACCGGGACGATGGTCTCGAAGGCCGTGGAGGGCAGCTTCAGCAGCAGGGTCGCGCCGGTGAGGCCGCCGATCAGGGCGCCGGCGGAGAGCTTGAGGACGCGGCGGCGCTGTCCTCGGAGCTCCTTGCGGTAGCCGATCGCGCCGCTGATGGAGCCGGGGATCAGCCCGAGCGCGTTGGAGACCGTCGCGGTGACCGGGGGCAGGCCCGTGGCGAGCAGGACCGGGAAGGTGATCAGCGTTCCCGAGCCGACGATCGTGTTGATCGTGCCCGCGCTGACGCCCGCGACGAAGACCGCGAGCATCTCCCAGATGGTCATACCGAATCCCCCGTGCATGGTCGGTGCTTGGTGCACTGATCATGCACGGGGGATGTACACGTCAGTCGACCGGGGGTTCCTCGCGACGTTCCTTGTCGGTGCTGCCCGTGTTGAAGCCGGGCATGCCGGTGCCGAGGTTGCCGAAGGCGCCGCTGAGCCCCTTGAGGGCGTCACCGATCTCGCTGGGCACGATCCAGAGCTTGTTGGCGTCGCCCTCGGCGATCTTCGGCAGCATCTGGAGGTACTGGTACGAGAGGAGCTTCTGGTCCGGGTCGCCGGCGTGGATGGACTCGAAGACCGTACGGATCGCCTGGGCCTCGCCCTCCGCGCGCAGGGCGGCCGCCTTGGCCTCACCCTCGGCGCGCAGGATCGCGGACTGCTTCTCGCCCTCCGCGGTGAGGATCGCCGACTGGCGCGTACCTTCGGCCTGGAGGATGGCCGCGCGCTTGTCCCGGTCGGCGCGCATCTGCTTCTCCATCGAGTCCTGGATGGAGGTGGGCGGCTCGATCGCCTTCAGCTCGACGCGGTTCACGCGGATGCCCCACTTGCCGGTGGCCTCGTCGAGGACTCCGCGCAGCGCGGCGTTGATCTCCTCGCGGGAGGTCAGGGTCCGCTCCAGGTCCATGCCGCCGATGATGTTGCGGAGCGTGGTGACGGTGAGCTGCTCGATGGCCTGGATGTAGCTGGCGACCTCGTACGTCGCCGCCCTGGCGTCGGTCACCTGGTAGTAGATGACCGTGTCGATGTTGACGACCAGGTTGTCCTGGGTGATCACCGGCTGCGGCGGAAAGGGCACGACCTGTTCCCGGAGGTCGATCCGGTTGCGGATCGAGTCGATGAACGGGACGACGATGTTCAGGCCTGCGTTGAGGGTGCGGGTGTACCGGCCGAAGCGTTCCACGATGGCGGCGCTGGCCTGGGGGATGACCTGGATCGTCTTGATCAGAGCGATGAAGACGAGCACCACCAGAATGATCAGGACGATGATGATCGGTTGCATCGTTTCCTCGTGCCCTTCGGTTGCCGACGGATCGCGATGAGCGAGGTCGAGATCGTATGGGCCGTGGGTCAGGTCGGTTGTCCTGCCGGTCCGGTTTCCATGATGATCGACATCGAGTCTCGCAGAACGGGCGCTGCTGTGGGGGCTGTTCGCTCACATGACGACGGCCGTGGCCCCGTCGATGTCGACGACATCGACCTGTTGGCCCGGTTCGAAGCTCAACTCGGCGTCGAGGGCGCGGGCCGACCAGATCTCTCCGGCCAGTTTGATCCGGCCGCCGCTGCCGTCGACCCGTTCCAGGACGACGGCTTGACGGCCCTTCAGGGCGTCGATACCGGTGGCGATCCCGGGCCGGTCGGCGCGATGCCTGTTGGCGATCGGGCGGACCACGGCGATCAGTGCCACCGAGACGATGACGAAGACCAGGACCTGGGCCACGATTCCGCCGCCGAGAGCCGCGACGACCGCCGCGGCGATCGCCCCGACGGCGAACATGCCGAACTCGGGCATCGCGGTCAGGACGAGGGGGATGCCCAGTCCCACCGCGCCGATCAGCCACCACACCCACGCGTCGATGTCCACGTGGTCATCGTATGACCGCGAGTCCCTCCGGGGACAGTGCGCAAGCGGTCGGGTACGGAGGCGGTCCGGCCAACGCCCCTCAGGCGAGCGGCAGTCCGCGTGCGGTGTAGCGGTCGCCCTGGTGCTCGACGACGAGCGGCAGGCCGAAGCAGAGGGACAGGTTGCGGGAGCTGAGCTCGGTCTCCATGGGACCGGCGGCGAGCACCTTGCCCTGGCGGATCATCAGGACGTGGGTGAAGCCGGGGGCGATCTCCTCGACGTGGTGGGTCACCATGATCATGGAGGGCGCGTACGGGTCACGGGCCAGCCGGCCGAGACGGCGGACGAGGTCCTCGCGGCCGCCCAGGTCGAGACCGGCGGCCGGCTCGTCGAGGAGCAGCAGCTCGGGGTCGGTCATCATGGCGCGGGCGATCAGGGTGCGCTTGCGTTCGCCCTCGGACAGGGTGCCGAACTTCCGGTCGAGGTATTCGGTCATGCCGAGCCGGTCGAGGAAGGCGCGGGCGCGGTCCTCGTCGACCTTGTCGTAGTTCTCGTTCCAGGTGGCGGTCATGCCGTAGGCGGCGGTGAGCACCGTCTGCAGGACCGTCTGGCGCCTGGGCAGCTTCTCGGCCATGGCGACGCCCGCGATGCCGATGCGGGGGCGCAGGTCGAAGACGTCGGTGCCGACGCCGCCGAGCTGCTCACCGAGGACCGTGGCGCTGCCCTTGGTCGGGAAGAGGTAGCTGGACGCGATGTTGAGGAGGGTGGTCTTGCCGGCGCCGTTCGGGCCGAGGATGACCCAGCGCTCCCCCTCCTTGACCGACCAGGAGACGTCGTCCACCAGAGCGCGTCCGTCGCGGACCACGGATACGTCCACCAGCTCCAGTACATCGCTCATGAGCGCGTTGTCTCCCCATGCAGTCTCGAGATCGTCGCGTGCCTGTGGGCACAGCTCCCAGGGAAAACCTACGCCACTGCGCGAGCGCTTCAGGCGCTGGGCCCGTCGTCGGGCACTTGCCGCACCGTCCCGTCCGGCCCGGGGGCGGGTCCGGGGAGGGTGAGGACAGGGCCCGGGTCCGTTCCCTAGGCTGTCGCCATGCTTTCGGAACCACGCTCAGGCCTGCTGGCCGCTTGGGGCAACGCGCTGCTGGCCGGACTCGTGTCGCCCGACGACGCGGCGCTGGCCATTGTCGGGGAGGACGCGGTGCACCGCGTCGAGGGACTGCCGGGTGAGGCGGGGCCGGTCGGGCTCACGCTCGCGCTGGGCCGGCTGCGGACGCTGGGGGTGACGGGCTTCCGGGTCGCGCTGCCGGTTCCCGGGCACCTGCTGGGTCTCAGCGGTCCCGCGGAGTTCAACGCCCGGGCGCTGGAGGCCGAGGAGGCCGTGGTCACCTACGGTGCGCCGTACGGGCTGGTGCCCGAGGTACGGGAGGCGGGGCCTGCCGGGGATCTCCACGTCGACGTGGCCTGGCAGTGCCTGGCGGTGCGGGAGGCGCCGCCGGCCGATGTGCCCTCGCTGGGCGAGGCGGAGCGGGAGCTCGCCGAGGCGTTGCGGGATGCGACGGCGATGCTGTCACGGCTCGATGTGGCGGGGTCGGGGCCGGTGGCCGAAGCGGCGGTGGACGCGTACCGGGCGCGGGCGGAGCGGGGGCGCGAGGTGCTCGCCCCGGGGTATCCGCCGCGGGCGGTCCGGGTGCTGGAGCTGGCCCAGCGGGTCGGGCTGCTGGTCTCGGTGGCGTACGAGAACGGGCACGGCGGCGCGGTGAGCGCGTCGGAGATGGCGGCGCGGGGTGAGGCGCTGCGGCCGGTGGAGCGGGTGGCCCGGCGGGCGCAGGTGGCCGCGTACAACGCGTATGTGGAGGAGCGGGCGCGGTAGTGCGGGCGGCGCGGTTCCGGGGCGGTCCACCGGTTGGTCCGGGAGCCCGGGGCGTGTGGGAGGGGCGGACGGCGTGATGCCGCCGGCCGGTTCCCCGGGGGGACCGGACGGCGGCATCACCGCGGGTGCGGCGCGTCAGCCGTTCAGGCCGAAGTTGCCGAACGCCGGGTTGAGCAGGCCGATCACGTTGACGGTGTTGCCGACCACGTTCACCGGGACGTGGACCGGGACCTGGACGAGGTTGCCGCTGGCCACGCCCGGGGAGTGGGCCGCGACACCGTGGGCGCCGGCGCCACTGTGACCGGTGGCGGAGGCCGCGCCGGCGCCGGCGGCGATGATGCCGCCGGCGATCATGGTGACGGCGGCAGCCTTCTTCAGGTTCTTCACTTCAGGATCCTCCTAGCGTCGCTGCGGCCGTCCGCCGCAGCACGCCGTGGAGAACGCCCCTGACCGAAAGAGGATGCGCCGTACGGGTGACGTACACACGGGAGTGTGAAATCGGCACCCGGAGGATGACGCGGTGTTTCGGTCGCCTGTTCAGCCCGCCGCTCCGTGCCGGACGGCCCAGAGGGCCGCCTGGGTGCGGTCCGACAGGTCCAGCTTCATCAGGATGTTCGAGACATGTGTCTTGACGGTCTTCTCGGAGAGCACCAGGGCCCGTGCGATCTCCCGGTTGGACCGGCCGTCGGCGATCAGGCCGAGGACCTCCCGCTCCCGTTCGGTGAGGGTGCTCCCCCGGCCCGTCCCCGTACCCGGGTCGTCCTGGGCGAGCAGCGCGCCGGCCACTTCCGGCTGGAGCAGGACATGGCCCGCGTGCACCGAGCGGATGGCGCCGGCCAGCGCGTCCGGGTCGACGTCCTTGTACACGTAGCCGGAGGCTCCGGCCCGCAGGGCGGGGACGACGGTGCGCTGTTCGGTGAAGCTGGTGACGATCAGGACCCTGGCCGGGTTCTCCAGCTCGCGCAGCCTGCGCAGGGCCTCGATACCGTCGGTGCCCGGCATCTTGATGTCCATCAGCACCACGTCGGGTCGCAGCTCCTCCGTCCTGGCCACGCCCTCGGCTCCGTCGGACGCCTCGCCGACGACCTCTATGTCGTCCTGGATCTCCAGGAACGTGCGCAGGCCGCGGCGGACCACCTGGTGGTCGTCGACCAGCAGCACCCTGATGAGCTTGTCAGCCACCGGGCACCTCCATCTCGATCGTGGTGCCCTTGCCGGGCGCCGATTCAACGGTGAGCCTGCCGCCGACACCGCTCGCCCGGTCGCGCATCGAGACCAGGCCCAGATGCCGCCCCGCCTGGCGGGTGGCCGCCGGTTCGAAGCCGCAGCCGTCGTCCGTGACCCGTAGCACCGTGTCTCCGTCGCGGCGGGTGAGGGTGACGTCGACGTGCGCGGCCCCCGAGTGGCGCAGGGCGTTGTGCAGGGCCTCCTGGGAGACCCGGAGCAGCGCTTCCTCCTGGGCGGCGGGCAGGGCCCGCACCCCCGCGCTCGCGAAGGTGACCCGGGCCGTGTGGGCACGGTCCAGGACCTGGATCTGGGTACGGAGGGTGGCGATGAGGCCGTCCTCGTCGAGTGCGGCGGGACGCAGTTCGACGACCGCGGCGCGCAGTTCGTCGACGGCCTCCGCCGCCAGGGCGGCGACCTGCTGGAGCTCGCCCTTGGCGCGGGCCGGGTCGCGGTCGACCAGCGTGGCGGCCGCCTGGGCCGTGAGCCGCAGGGAGAAGAGCTTCTGGCTGACCGCGTCGTGCAGCTCGTGGGCGAGGCGGGAGCGCTCCTCGGCGATGGTGAGCTCGCGGCTGCGCTCGTAGAGCCGGGCGTTCGTGAGGGCGATCGCCGCGTGCTGGGCGAGGATCCCCAGCAGCTCCTCGTCCTCCGCGGTGAATCCGCAGCCGCCCTCGGGCTTCGGGCAGCGCTTGTTGGCGAGGAAGAGGGCGCCGATGACGTCGTCGCCGTCCCTGATCGGCAGTCCCAGGAAGTCGGACATGTCGGGGTGGGCGGCGGGCCAGCCCTCGAAGCGGGGGTCCTTGCGGACGTCGGCCAGGCGCTCGGGCTTCGCCTCGTGGAGCATCGCGGCGAGGATGCCGTGCTGCCGCGGAAGCGGGCCGATGGCCTTCCACTGCTCGTCGCTGACGCCGTCGACGACGAACTGGGCGAAGCCTCCGTGGTCGTCGGGGACCCCGAGGGCCGCGTACTCGGCGTCCAGCAGTTCGCGGGCCGAGGCGACGATCGTCTTCAGGACGTCCCGCATTTCGAGGTGCCGGCTCATGGCGAGCAGCGCGGCACTGACCGCCGCGAGGCCCGACGGTGGGCGATGACTCATGGCCTCACGGTACCGGCGGCCCGCTCGCCCCGTATCCGCCTGTGGACGGCCCCTGACCAGGCCGGAGGGACTAGGACCTCGCGACGGGCCGCTCCCCCGCGGGCCCGGGGAGCGGCCCGCGGGGCCCATCGGACCACCTCGATCCGGACGTTCACATTCCGCATTGCTGGAGCAACGGACGGTGAGTTTGTTACCCGCCCGATGTGAGGCCATGCATAGGACCCACGTCACTTACGAAGCCACCTAGTGGAGCGATAAGGGCGATTTGGGTGGTCATGAGCAGGGATCTGCGGCGTCCAACGGCATCCTGTTCCACTACCCGGCTTCGTACGTCACACCTTTGCCACGGCGTTTTTCCGCCGCTAACAATTGCAATCGTCCCCGACGGAGATGCGAAAACGTCTCCCGTCTTCGTCCTCCGTGAGGACCTTCCGCGATTCGAAGAGGTATGCCTGTATGTCCGCGTCCAGCATTTCCGGCCGTCTCCGTAACCTGAACAAGACCCAGAAGCTCTCCGCCGTCGGCATCTCCGCCGTCGCCGCCGCTGCCCTCTCCTTGTCCCTGGTACCCGGTAACGCCGCGGCCGAGACCGAGCCGCAGGCACTCTCCGCCTCCCCCGTCGTGTTCGGTTCCGCCGCCAGTGCCCCGCAGGCCAAGACCATCCAGGCCAGCCTCATCGAGCAGCACTCCTCCGCCGAGCAGATGGTCAAGTCCATCGAAGCCGCGAAGGCCAAGAAGGCCGCCGCCGTGCAGGCGAAGGTCGACGCCGTCGCCAAGGCCGACGCCAAGAAGGCCAAGGAGAAGGCCGCCGCGAAGTGGAAGGCCAAGAAGGCCGCCGAAAAGCGCAGCTCGCACGCCGCCAGCCGCTCCGAGGCCCGTACCCACGTGTACGGGAACAACCTGGACGGCTGGATCAAGGAGTCCCTCGCCATCATGAAGGCCAAGGGCATCCCGGGCACGTACGACGGGCTGCACCGCAACATCATCCGTGAGTCCAGCGGCAACCCGAACGCCATCAACGACTGGGACATCAACGCGATCAACGGTGTTCCGTCGATCGGTCTGCTCCAGATCATCAAGCCGACGTTCGACGCCTACCACGTCGGTGGCACCCCCCACACCCAGTACGACCCGGTCGCCAACATCACCGCGTCGGCCAACTACGCCGCCGACAAGTACGGCTCGATCGACAACGTCAACAGCGCGTACTGAGCAGTTCCGGACCACGCCGAAGGGCGGCACCCCGCGGGGTGCCGCCCTTCGGCGTCGTGCTGTGCGCCGTCGTGCGCGGCGTAGTCGTGCGGTGCGCAGGGGCTCGCCCCGCTACTTGCGCATGACCTCGGGCTCGTGGCGGCGCAGCAGGCGCGCGACCGCGAAGCCGCAGATGATGCCGAGCACCAGCAGCACCGTGATGTTGATCCCCCACTGGCCGGCCGAGTGCTCCCAGAGCGGGTCCAGGTCCGTGGGGTTCTTCTGGTCCCACGGCGGCATCAGGTGCGCGAGGTCGAGCGTGGAGCCCGCGCCCGCGATGGCCCAGCGGGACGGCATCAGCCAGGCGAACTGCTCCAGGCCCGGCGATCCGTACACCTGGAAGAGGATGCCGGTGAAGACGACCTGGACGATCGCGAACATGACCAGCAGCGGCATGGTCTTCTCGGAGGTCTTCACCAGCGAGGAGATCACCAGGCCGAACATCATCGAGGTGAAGCCGAGCGCGATGATCGTCACGCAGAGTTCGACGGCCGGCGGCATGATCAGACCCTCGGCGGGCAGATCGCGGGTGGCGAAGCCGATGCCGCAGATGATGACGCCCTGGATGGCCGTGATCACGCCGAGCACGATCACCTTGGACATCAGGTAGGCCGAGCGGGAGAGGCCGGTGGCCCGTTCCCGTTCGTAGATCACACGTTCCTTGATCAGCTCTCGTACGGAGTTGGCCGCGGCGGAGAAGGTCATGCCGATCACCAGGATCAGCATGATCGTTCCGGCGTCGCCGTTGAACCGCGACGGCGGCTTCGGCGGGGCGAGGCCGAAGTCCGCGGGGATGACCACGCTGACGATGCCGAGCACCGCGGGCAGGATCACCATGAGGCCCATGAAGCCCTTGTCGGACGCGATGACCGAGACGTAGCGGCGCATCAGCGTCCACAGCTGCGTCATCCAGCCCTGCGGCTTCGGCGGGCGCATCTGCTGGTGCGGCGGCATGTGCACGGGCTGTGCGGCGACGGCGTCGATGTCCGCGGCGTACATCTGGTAGTGCTGCGAACCGCGCCAGCGTCCCGCCCAGTCGTAGTCGCGGTAGTTCTCGAACGCCGAGAAGACGTCGGCCCAGGTGCCGTAGCCGAAGAAGTTGAGCGCTTCCTCCGGCGGACCGAAGTAGGCGACGGCGCCGCCCGGCGCCATCACCAGGAGCTTGTCGCAGATGGCCAGCTCGGCGACCGAGTGCGTGACGACCAGGACGGTACGGCCGTCGTCGGCCAGTCCGCGCAGCAGCTGCATGACGTCGCGGTCCATGCCCGGGTCGAGGCCGGAGGTGGGCTCGTCCAGGAAGATCAGCGACGGCTTGGTCAGCAGCTCCAGGGCCACCGAGACGCGCTTGCGCTGGCCGCCGGAGAGCGAGGTGACCTTCTTGTCCTTGTGGATGTCGAGCTTGAGCTCGGCGAGGACCTCCTGGATCCGGGCCTGGCGCTCGGCCTCCGTGGTGTCCGCGGGGAAGCGGAGCTTGGCGGCGTACTTGAGGGCCCGGGTGACGGTCAGTTCCTTGTGCAGGATGTCGTCCTGCGGGACCAGACCGATGCGCTGGCGCAGCTCGGCGAACTGCTTGTACAGGTTCCGGTTGTCGTAGAGGACGTCGCCCTGATTGGCGGGCCGGTAGCCGGTGAGCGCCTTGAGCAGGGTGGACTTTCCAGAGCCGGACGGGCCGATGACACCGATCAGCGACTTCTCCGGGACGCCGAACGAGACGTCCTTGAGGATCTGCTTGCCGCCGTCGACCGTCACCGTGAGGTGGCGGGCGGCGAAGGAGACCTCACCGGTGTCGACGAACTCCTCGAGCCGGTCGCCGACCAGCCGGAAGGTCGAGTGGCCGACGCCGACGATGTCGTTCGGGCCGATGAGCGCGGAGCCGGACTTCGACAGCGGCTGGCCGTTGACGTACGTGCCGTTGTGGGATCCGAGGTCCCGGATCTCGAAGCGGCCGTCGGGCGTCGCGTGGAACTCGGCGTGGTGGCGCGAGACCTGGAGGTCGGAGACGACCAGCTCGTTCTCCAGCGCACGGCCGATCCGCATCACCCGGCCGAGATCCAGCTGGTGGAACGTGGTGGGGCTCCGGTCGCCGTACATCGGCGGCGCCCCCGCCGCGCCGCCGGGGCCGCCGTGGTGCGGAGCCGGTGCCATGCCCTGCTGCGGCACATGGGGCTGCTGCGGCCAGCCCTGCTGGGGGACGGGCGGCTGCTGCCCGCCCGGCCCGCCCTGCTGCGGGGCCGCCTGGTGCGGTTGCTGCGGCGGCTGCTGGACGGGAGCCGCCTGGGCACCCCCGGCAGCCTGTCCGCTGTACACATCGGCGCCACTGAGGCTCAGCCGGGGTCCGTCGGTGGCGTTGCCCAGGTTCACGGTGGAACCGGGCCCGATCTCCATCTGGTGGACCCGCTGGCCGTGCACATACGTGCCGTTGGTGCTGCCGTGGTCCTCGATGAACCAACTGTGCCCGCTCCAGCTGATCGTGGCGTGCCGCCACGACACCCTGGCGTCGTCGATCGTCATGTCGCCCTGCGGATCGCGTCCGAGGGTGTACGACCTGGACGGATCGAGCGTCCAGGTCCTGCCATTCAATTCCAGTACGAGTTCCGGCACTCCGCGCCCCACTAGTTGTCCCCCGAATTACCCCCGTTGCAGGGAGTCTAGGGATGCTGAACATCGTGGGGAACTATTCCAGGAGCAGTCCCCGATACGAAAGCCGGGCGGGAGGTTGACCGAACCGAGACCGCACCGTTGCGAACGACCCGGTCCGAACGGTCGCCTACCGCGACAGATGACCATGATCAATGACAGATCGCGACAACCACGGATAAGGCGGGTGCCGGGTCGCTGTCCGGTCCTCGGGACGGGCCGTCGGGCGCGCCCCCCGGACCGATACGGTGGGAACACCATGAGCGCATCTCAGCCCCCTCAGTCCTCGCTGTCTCCTGAGCCTCCGGAGTCACGTCGGGACGCAGACACGCCCACCCTTCTCGTGAAGATCTTCGGGAAGGACCG
Organism: Streptomyces sp. NPDC048211; assembly: GCF_043202315.1. Lineage (NCBI taxonomy): Bacteria > Bacillati > Actinomycetota > Actinomycetes > Kitasatosporales > Streptomycetaceae > Streptomyces > Streptomyces sp. NPDC048211. The sequence continues at coordinate 74,748 of NZ_JBIDAD010000018.1, read as the reverse complement.
GCCCGGAATCACCGCCGGGCTCTTCGACACCCTCGCCGCCTACTCGGTCGACGTCGTCGACATCGAGCAGGTCGTCACGCGTGGCCGCATCGTCCTGTGCGCACTGGTCACCGCCCCGACCGCGGGCGGGACCACCGAGGGCGACCTGCGGGCCACGGTGCACAGCTGGGCGGAGTCGCTGAAGCTGCAGGCCGAGATCATCTCCGGTACGGGCGACAACCGCCCGCGCGGCGACGGCCGTTCCCATGTGACGGTGCTCGGGCACCCGCTCACGGCGGAGTCGACCGCCGCCATAGCGGCCAGGATCACCTCGACCGGCGGGAACATCGACCGGATCTTCCGGCTGGCGAAGTATCCGGTCACCGCCGTCGAGTTCGCGGTGTCCGGCACCGGAACCGAGGCGCTGCGCACCGCGCTGGCCGTCGAGGCCGCCGGGATCGGCGTCGACGTGGCGGTCGTCTCGGCCGGGCTGAGCCGGCGGGCGCAGCGGCTCGTCGTGATGGACGTCGACTCGACGCTCATCCAGGACGAGGTCATCGAGCTCTTCGCGGCCCATGCCGGCTGCGAGGCCGAGGTCGCCGCGGTGACCGAGCAGGCGATGCGCGGTGAGCTCGACTTCGAACAGTCGCTGCACGCGCGGGTGGCGCTGCTGGCCGGACTGGACGTGTCGGTGGTGGAGAAGGTGCGCGCCGACGTACGGCTGACACCTGGTGCGCGCACCCTGATCCGTACGCTGAAACGCCTCGGCTACCAAGTGGGCGTCGTCTCGGGCGGGTTCACGCAGGTGACGGACGACCTCAAGGAGCGGCTCGGGCTCGACTTCGCCTCTGCCAACACCCTGGAGGTCGTCGACGGGAAGCTCACCGGCCGGGTGACCGGCGAGATCGTCGACCGGGCCGGCAAGGCCCGGCTGCTGCGCAGCTTCGCCGCGGAGGCCGGGGTGCCGCTGGCGCAGACGGTGGCCATCGGTGACGGGGCGAACGACCTGGACATGCTGAACACCGCCGGACTCGGCGTCGCCTTCAACGCCAAGCCGGTGGTCCGCGAGGCCGCGCACACCGCGGTGAACGTGCCGTTCCTGGATACCGTGCTCTATCTGCTCGGCATCACCCGCGAGGAGGTCGAGGCCGCCGACGGCCTCGTCGAGTAGGGACGCCCGCCCGTCACGCACACAGGGCCCGGGTGCGCACGCCGTGGCGTGCGCACCCGGGCCCTGTCGTGAGCCGGGGCGGTTCAGTCGTTCGGGGTCCAGTACTCGACGAGCTTGCCGACGCCGTGCTCCACGCTCTTCCAGGTGCCGGGGATCTCGACCACGGCGAAGGCGGCGGTCGGGAAGCCGCCACGGTTCATCCGCGCCAGGGCGTCGCCCTCCGCCGTGCCCGACAGGGCGTCGGCGACGGCGTGCATGCCCGGGTTGTGGCCGATCACCAGCAGATCGCGGACGTCGTCGGGGGTCTCGTTGATCAGCGCGATCAGCTCGCCGAGCGAGGCCTCGTAGAGCCTCTCCTCGTACACGGTCCTGGGGCGCTCCGGCATCTCGTGCACGGCCAGCTTCCACGTCTCGCGGGTCCTGGCCGCGGTCGAGCAGAGGGCCAGATCGAAGACGATCCCGGAATCGACGAGTCTGCGGCCTGCCACGGGGGCGTCCTTGCGCCCGCGCTCCGCGAGCGGCCGCTCATGGTCGGAGTCCTGCGACCATTCCGCCTTTGCATGCCTGAGAAGGACGATCCTGCGAGGTGTATCGACGCTCATACACCTCAGCTTCGCATGAAATGTGCCAGCTGGCGCAGGGTGTTGGAGGGCTCCTCCGCCCCGGCCGCCGGACGTCAGCGGGTCAGCAGCGCCACGATTCGCTCAAGCAACCGGCCGACCGCCGGGTCGCCCGTGGCGGCGTGCGCCTGGCCGGGTCCTGCCATCAGCAGGAGGAGCGCGCCGAAGGCCACGGCGGGCAGCGCGACGGCCCACCACGGCAGCCGGACCTCGACACCGGCCGCGTCCGGGCGAGTGGAGCGCGTGTGCGTGCGGGTCGGCATGTCCGCCTCCGTGGGTGCTGGATTCCGATACCCAGAACCTACGGACGCGGGGGCGCCGCCCCCATCCGGTGACCCACCCACTTCACCCTGACACTGACCCCCTAGGGGATGGTGGGGCTGGCCCCACCCCCTCGCACAGGGAGCCGTGCGTCACGGGGAGGCGATGGAGGCGATGATGCCGACGACGACCGTGATCAGCAGCATCGTCCCGAAGACGAGGAGCAGCTTCTTCTGACCGTTCTGGGGATTCGGATCGAGCACAGGAGACATGGCCCCAGTCTCGCATCTCAGCATTCGTCCTCGATCGTCCGGTCCCGGCCGGCCATGATTCCCGCCACCATCTGGGGCACCATCAGGGCCGCCATCAGGGCGATGGGCAGCCCCCAGCCGCCGCTGTGCTGGTAGAGCACGCCGACCAGGAGCGGGCCGGGGATCGAGATGAGGTAGCCGGTGGACTGGGCGAACGCGGACAGCCGGACCACTCCGGCGCCACTGCGGGAGCGCATGCCGATCATGGTGAGGGCGAGCGGGAAGGCGCAGTTCGAGATGCCCAGGAGCAGCGCCCAGGCCCAGGCCCCGCCGGACGGGGCGAGGTAGAGGCCCGCGTAGCCGATGAGGCCGCAGGCGCCGAGGAAGACGACGATCGGGCCCTGGTTCCTCATCCGGGCGGCGACCCTCGGGATGACGAAGGCGAGCGGCACGCCCATGGCCATCGTGACGGCGAGCAGGACTCCCGCCGTGCCGGCCGAGACGCCGGCGTCGCGGAAGATCTGGGGCATCCACCCCATGGTGATGTAGGCGGCGGTGGCCTGGAGGCCGAAGAAGCAGGCGAGGGCCCAGGCGGTGCGGCTGCGGGTGATCCGCAGTGCGGGAGCTTCCGTGTGCTGGGCCGCGGGGTGTCCGGCGGCGCCGCTGCGGTCCCGTACCAGTGGGATCCAGGGCAGGATCGCGGCGGCGGCGAGGGCTGCCCAGACGCCCAGGCCGGCCTTCCAACTGCCGCCCATCGCCTCGGTCATGGGGACGGTCACGGCCGCGGCCAGCGAGGTGCCGAGGGCCAGAGCCATGGAGTAGAGGCCGGTCATGGAGCCGACGCGGTCCGGGAACCAGCGCTTGACGATCACCGGCATCAGGACGTTGCTGACGGCGATGCCCATCAGGGCGAGCGCGCTCGCGGCGAGGAAGCCTGCCGTGCCGCCGACGAGGGGCCTGATGACCAGCCCCGCGGTGATGGCGACCATGCCCGCGCAGACGACCGCGCCCGGTCCGAAGCGGCGGGCCAGGCGCGGGGCCATGACGCCGAAGACCGCGAAGCAGAGCGGTGGTACGGAGGTGAGTACGCCGGCGACGCTGCCGCTCATGTGCAGCCCGTCGCGCACCTCTTCGAGGAGGGCGCCGAGGCTGGTGATGGCGGGACGGAGGTTGAGCGCGGTGAGGACGAGCCCGACGACGACCAGGCGGAGCACCCAGGGGGCGGGGCCGGTCTCCCGGGCGGGCACCTCGATGCGGGCGGCCGCCGGGGCGGCCTGATCCAGAGTCCTGGTGGGGGTCCGGGGAGTGGTTGCGTCGTCATGCATGGGGCCATCATAGAATCATGGGATGATTGCTTGTCCAATCCTCTGAGAAGATCCGGATACCTCCGCGAGACGGCGGGACAGCCCACCGCCCCGCCGCACACCCGAGCAAGGAGCACCATGGCGCTGACGTCCCCGCGGCGTTCGGCACTCGCCGACCAGGTGATTGCCCAGCTGAGGAACCAGATCACGTCGGGCGAGTGGCCCGTGGGTTCGCGCATCCCCACCGAGCCCGAACTGGTCGAGCAGCTGGGGGTGGCCCGTAACACCGTCCGCGAGGCGGTGCGCGCGCTCGCGCACAACGGACTGCTCGACATCCGGCAGGGCTCGGGCACCTACGTGGTGGCCGTCAGTGAGCTGGCCGGCGTGATGCACCGCCGGTTCGCGTCCGCCGATCCGCGCCATGTGGCCGAGCTGCGCTCGACCCTGGAGTCGTCGGCGGCGCGCCTGGCAGCCGTCCGGCGCACCGACCGGGACCTCAAGCAGTTGGACGCGCTCATGCGGCGCCGCGAGGAGACCTGGGCGGCGAAGGACGCCGAGGCCTTCGTGGCGGCGGACGCGACGCTGCATCTGGCCGTGGTCGCCGCCTCGCACAACGAGGTGCTCACCGGGCTCTACGCCGACCTGGGGGATCTGCTGCGGGACTATCTCCGGGTCGACATCGGTCATGAACTGCGGTCGGAGAACCTCATGGACCACGGCCGGCTCGTCGAGGCGATCCGGGCCGGCGACGCCGAGACGGCGGCGGCCGAGGCCGCGAGCCATGCGCTGAGCTGCCTGGTGGACCGGGTCTGACGCGCTCGTCGGATCCGCCGCCGTCCGCGCGTCCGTTCGCCGGTGGGCCTCGTGCCGCTCTCCGGGCGGCGTGCCGGTGCGGCCGGCCCGGCCGCGTCACGGACCCGGGCGGGCCTGGACCGGGAGGCTGCCGGGCGGTGGGAACAGATAGCCGCTGTACGTGCCCGCGCCCCGGGTCTCCGCCAGGAAGACGGGCGGCACGGAGGGGGCGTACACCGGCCGGGGGCCTCCGCCGGCGACGAGAACAGCCGTCGGGACCCGTCGTGCGGCGTCCACGAGACCTGCCGGGGTGATGCTCCCGTCGTGCCCGGCGGTCTGCCGCGAGGCGCAGCCCGCGTAGTAGGCGATCGGGACCGCCCGCTCGCCGCTGATCACACAGGGCGGGCGGATGCCGTTGCGGTGGAGCGCGGCGGCGACGGCCGCGAAGTCCGCGCTGGTCGAATGGCTGCTCGCGGACACCCGGCTCAGCACCTGGAGCTGCACGACCAGGTGCGCGGCGAGGACGGCGGCGAGCGCGACGACGCGCCACCGGCCCGCGACGGTCCGCCCCGGCCGTCCGGCGGGACGGCGCGCCCGGGCGTACAGGCGCACCAGGCACTCCGCCACCGGCAGGGACAGCAGCGCGTAGGCGGGCAGCAGGAAGCGCGGTGCGGCGTACTCGATCAGGAAGAGGTACGGCACCGCCAGGGAGAGGCCCGTCCCGGTCGCCAGGAGGATCGCCGCGCCCCGGCCCGCTCTGCGTGCGGCGACCGCCCCGCCGGCGGCCAGGAACGGCAGCAGTAGCCACCACACGGCCGTGCCGGGCCTCCGCCACGGGATGGCGCAGGGGCGGCAGAGGGTGCGCCCCTCCAGCGCCTTGGCCTGGTCGTCCACCGCCATGTTCCAGCCCAGCCCGCCCTGGATCTCGCCGGCCCGCTCCAGCCGGGTGAGTGGCCCCCCGTAGTGCGCGAACGCCTCCACGATCCACGGTGCGGCGCCCGCGAGCAGCCCTGCGGCCAGCGCGGCGAACATCCGCGGCCGGACCGCCGTGACCAGCAGCAGCGGCAGGGCCAGCCACGCTCCGTCGGCCGGCCGCATCAGCACGACGACGGCCACCGCCGCCCCCGCACCGAGGAGCTCGGCCCGGCCCGCCCCGCGCAGCACGGCGCGCGCGACCCACCCGGTGGCGGCCAGGGCGCCCAGGGCGCACCACAGGTTCGGCATGGCCATGGATCCGTAGAACAGGGCCGGCCAGAGGGTCGCGAACAGGGCTCCCGCGCAGACCAGGACACGGCCGGGCAGCAGGGTGCGCCAGACCCGGAAGGCTCCGACGAGCGCGGCGCCCGAGAGCAGGGCGAGGTAGACCCGCAAGGCGGTCGTGGACGAGGTGAGGGCGGCGACCGGAACGACCAGATAGGAGGTGCCGCGGGCGCGCGGAGCGCTGAAGAACGCGGCCGGGGTATCGCCTCCGGCCTGGCTGACGTAGACGGTCTCGTCCCACCCGAGGCCCGATCCCGGCAGGACGAGGGCCAACTGCACGGCGACGCAGACCGCAGCGACTGCCACCAGGCACGGCAGCAGCCGCGGCGAGGGCCCCGGAGACCGTGGGGAGCGGCCGCGCCCGGCCGGATCCGCCGACGCGCGCGCCGGGGGCGGGCTCGGGCACGGGTCCGGGGCCAGGCACTCGTCCACGACCGCTCCTCGTCAGGGCGGTTGGGAGGAACCCTGGCCGTGGTCAGCCTGCCCGATCCCGCCTGCCGGGGAGGCCGGGCGCGCCGGAGCGGCGCGGGGCCCGGCCCCGGGGCGTTGCCCGAGGGCTTGCCCCGTGATCCCGGTGGGTCGGCGCACGGCGTCGGATGCGGCGCGTCACGAGGCGGAGGGGAGTCGGCACCCTGGACGTACCGGGGCGTTCCGACAGGGGGGCGAGGTGCCGTAGCCGTGGTCGTGCGCCCGCCACGGATGACGGGACTGCCCTCAGGACGTCTCGGCTTCGTGCGTCTCGTCGGCGTGCGTGATCCAGGCGGAGCCGACCTCTTTCCAGCACCGGTCGTCCAGCCGTACGGTCCGGCCCGGTCCGACGGCGACCGGCTTGGAGTCGGCGTCGATGTCCCACCAGCGGGCGCACTCGGTGTGGAGCTGGACGCGGTCGGTGGAGGGGTACGGGTTGTGGCAGTAGGCCACGACCCGGGAGCCCGTCACGGACGTACGGCATTCGGCGCCGGAGGGGCCGGGGTCGGCCGCGGGGGGCGCGGCCGCGTCTGCGGCCCCGACGTGGCCCGCCGCGTACAGGCCGACGGGCACGAGCAGCCCGGCGACGACGGAGGAAGCCACCAGCAGGGACCGGGTTCGGTGACGTGTGCCGCGCACAGCGATCTCCTCCCCTCAGCCTGACCAGAAGTCCGGTTCCTCCACATTCTGCGGTGAATCGACCAGCTTTTCGACCTGAGCGCCGGGAGGCCCGGCAGGGCAAGGAAAAAGGCCGCGCACCGCCTCCGGGGAGGCGGTGCGCGGCCGGGATGCGCGGGAGGTCAGGCCCCGATCATGTGCACGCCACCGTCGACGTGGATGATCTCGCCCGTCGTCTTCGGGAAGAAGTCCGAGAGCAGCGCGACGATGGCGCGGCCGGCCGGCTCCGGGTCGGCCATGTCCCACGCCAGCGGGGAACGGGTGTCCCACACACTGGCGAGCTCGCCGAAGCCCGGGATGGACTTGGCGGCCATCGAGCCGAGCGGTCCGGCGGAGACCAGGTTGCAACGCAGCCCGTCCTTGCCCAGGTCACGGGCGAGGTAGCGGGAGGTGGCCTCCAGCGCGGCCTTGGTCGGGCCCATCCAGTCGTACTGCGGCCAGGCGAACTGCGCGTCGAAGGTCAGGCCGACGATCGAACCGCCCTCGCTCATCAGCGGCTTGCACGCCATGGCGAGCGACTTCAGCGAGAAGGCCGAGACGTGCATCGCCGTGGCGACCGACTCGAACGGGGTGTTGAGGAAGTTGCCGCCGAGCGCGTCCTGCGGCGCGAAGCCGATGGAGTGGACGACGCCGTCGAGCGAGCCCAGCTCCTCCTTCACCAGACCGGCGAGCCGGTCCAGGTGCTCGGCGTTGGTCACGTCCAGCTCGATGACCTTGGCCGGCTTGGGCAGCTTCCTGGCGATGCGCTCCGTCAGCGTGGGGCGCGGGAAGGCGGTCAGAATGATCTCCGCGCCCTGCTCCTGGGCCACCTTGGCGGTGTGGAACGCGATGGACGACTCCATCAGCACCCCCGTGATGAGGATGCGCTTGCCGTCGAGAATTCCGCTCATGGTGATCAGTGACCCATGCCCAATCCGCCGTCAACGGGGATGACGGCTCCAGTGATGTACGACGCGTCGTCGGAGGCGAGGAAGCGCACTGCGGCGGCGATCTCGTCAGGCCGCGCGTAGCGCGCGAGCGGCACCTGGGCGACGATGCCCTTGCGCTGCTCCTCGGTGAGCGCCTGCGTCATGTCGGTGTCGACGAAGCCGGGCGCGACGACGTTGAACGTGATGTTCCGCGAGCCGAGCTCGCGTGCCAGTGACCTGGCGAAGCCGACCAGACCGGCCTTGGACGCGGCGTAGTTGGCCTGTCCCGCCGAGCCGAGGAGGCCGACGACCGAGGAGATGAGGACGACGCGGCCCTTCTTGGCGCGCAGCATGCCGCGGTTGGCGCGCTTGACGACCCGGAAGGTGCCGGTGAGGTTGGTGTCGAGCACGGACGTGAAGTCGTCCTCGGACATCCGCATCAGCAACTGGTCCTTGGTGATACCGGCGTTGGCCACCAGCACCTCGACGTTGCCGTGCTTCTCCTCGATCTCCTTGTAGGCCTGCTCCACCTGTTCGGCGTCGGTGATGTCGCAACGGACCGCGAGAACACCGGCCTCGGTGAGCGCCTGGGGCGGCTCGCCGGACCGGTAGGTGATGGCGACCTTGTCGCCGTTGTCGGCGAAAGCTCGGGCGATGGCGAGGCCGATGCCCCGGTTTCCTCCGGTGACGAGAACCGAGCGGCTCAACGGATCACCCTTTCCTTAGCGGTCTGGTACATCGAAAACCTATCGGTACCGTGCCCTCCGCGAGGAATCGGCCCCTGACAGCGCCTTCCCCCGGTCACTGTGGGGTTCCTACAGAGACGCACCCGGCCCGGCACGCCACGACGGGGCCTCGCGCCACCGGGCGGTCCGCCCCCGCGCGTGGCCCGGAATTCGGCCGCGACCCCGCCGCGGCCGTGCTTCACTGCCTCGTAAACGATCCGAGGGTATGCGAACGCAGAGGAGAGGCCGCCCGTGCCCCATGAGGTAGATCAGTCGTTCCTGGCCCTCCCGCTACGGCCCCTCGCCGACGCGGCGCTCGCCCGCGCGCGGGCGCTCGGGTCCGTGCACGCCGACTTCCGCTTCGAGCGGGTGCGCAGCGCCACGTGGCGCCTGCGGGACGCCCGGCCCGCCGGCTCGTCGGACACCACCGACCTCGGGTACGCGGTGCGGGTGGTGCACGGCGGGGCGTGGGGGTTCGCCTCCGGCGTGGATCTGACGATGGACGCCGCGGCGAGGGTGGCCTCGCAGGCCGTGGCCATGGCGAAGCTGTCGGCCAAGGTCATCGCCGCCGCGGGGTCGGACGAGAGGGTCGAGCTCGCCGACGAGCCGGTGCACGGGGAGCGGAGCTGGGTCTCGGCGTACGACGTCGACCCGTTCGACGTACCGGCCGAGGAGAAGGCGGGGCTGCTCGCCGAGTGGAGCGGCCGGCTGCTGGGGGCGGCGGGCGTGGCGCATGTGGACGCCTCGCTGATGACCGTCCACGAGAACAAGTTCTACGCCGACACGGCGGGCACCGTCACCACGCAGCAGCGGGTACGGCTGCATCCGCAGTTCACCGCGGTCGCCGTGGACGCGACGACCGGCGAGTTCGACTCGATGCGCACGATCGCCCCGCCGGCGGGGCGCGGCTGGGAGTACCTGACCGGGACCGGCTGGGACTGGGACGCGGAGCTGGAGAGCATCCCCGGGCTGCTGGCCGAGAAGATGCGGGCCCCGGGCGTCGAGGCGGGGACGTACGACCTGGTCGTCGACCCGTCGAATCTGTGGCTGACCATCCACGAGTCGATCGGCCACGCCACCGAGCTGGACCGGGCGCTGGGGTACGAGGCGGCGTACGCCGGGACCTCGTTCGCCACGTTCGACCAGCTGGGGAAGCTGGCGTACGGCTCCCCGGTGATGAACGTGACGGGCGACCGCACCGCCGAGCACGGGCTCGCGACGATCGGGTACGACGACGAGGGCGTCGAGGCGCAGTCCTGGGACCTGGTCAAGGACGGGACGCTGGTGGGCTACCAGCTGGACCGCCGGATCGCGAAGCTGACGGGCCTCGGCCGCTCCAACGGCTGCGCCTACGCGGACTCCCCGGGCCATGTCCCCGTACAGCGCATGGCCAATGTGTCGTTGCGGCCGGATCCCGGCGGGCTCTCCACGGAGGATCTGATCGGCGGGGTGGAGCGCGGGATCTACGTGGTCGGCGACCGGTCCTGGTCGATCGACATGCAGCGGTACAACTTCCAGTTCACCGGGCAGCGGTTCTTCCGGATCGAGAACGGCAGGCTGGCCGGGCAGCTGCGCGATGTCGCGTACCAGGCGACGACGACGGACTTCTGGGGCTCGATGGAGAAGGTCGGCGGCCCGCAGACGTACGTCCTGGGCGGCGCCTTCAACTGCGGCAAGGCCCAGCCGGGCCAGGTCGCGGCCGTCTCGCACGGCTGCCCCTCCGCCCTCTTCCGGGGCGTGAACATCCTCAACACGACGCAGGAGGCCGGACGATGAGCGGCGACCACGGAACCGGCCGGGGGTCCGGGGGCCGCTCCCCGGGCAGGCACAGTCTCAACACGACGCAGGAGGCGGGACGATGAGCCGCGTCAGCAAGCCGCACGAGATCGTCGAGCGCGCGCTCGAACTGTCCACCGCCGACGGCTGCGTGGTCATCGCCGACGAGGAGTCGTCGGCCAATCTGCGCTGGGCCGGCAACGCGCTCACCACGAACGGCGTCACCCGGGGCCGCACCCTGACCGTCATCGCCACGGTCGACGGGGCCGAGGGCGCAGCCTGCGGTGTGGTGTCCCGGGCCGCCGTCACCGCGGCCGACCTGGAGCCGCTGGTGCGGGCCGCCGAGGCCGCCGCGCGCGGGGCCGGCCCGGCCGAGGACGCGCAGCCGCTGGTCACCGGGGTGCCGGACTCCCCCGACTTCACGGACGCGCCCGCGGAGACGGGCTCGGACGTCTTCGCGGCGTTCGCCCCCGCGCTCGGCGACGCCTTCGCCCGGGCCCGTTCCGGCGGCCGTGAGCTCTACGGCTTCGCCAACCACGAGATGACCTCGACGTACCTGGGTACGTCGACGGGGCTGCGACTGCGCCACGACCAGCCGAACGGCACACTGGAGGTGAACGCCAAGTCGCCCGACCGCTCGCGCTCGGCCTGGGCGGGACGCTCGACGCGTGACTTCAAGGACGTCGACCCGGCCGAGATGGACGCCGGGCTCGCGCAGCGGCTGGCCTGGGCGGAGCGCCGGATCGAGCTGCCTGCCGGGCGGTACGAGACACTGCTGCCGCCGACCGCCGTGGCCGACCTGCTGATCTACCAGCTGTGGTCGGCGACCGCCCGGGACGCCGCCGAGGGCAGGACGGTGTTCTCCAAGCCGGGCGGCGGAACGCGGCTCGGTGAGACCCTGTCCCCGCTTCCACTGACCCTGCGCAGCGATCCGAACGCGCCGGGGCTCGAATCCGCGCCGTTCGTCATCGCCCACTCCTCCGGGGACGGCGGGTCGGTCTTCGACAACGGGCTGCCGCTGGGCCGCACCGACTGGATCAGGGACGGCCGTCTCGACCGGCTGACGACCACCCGGCACACGGCGGGCCTCACCGGGCTGCCGGTGGCCCCGGCGATCGACAACCTGGTGCTGGAGGGCGGCGGCGAGCGGTCCCTGGACGAGATGGTCGCGGCGACGACCGGCCGCGGACTGCTGCTGACCTGCATGTGGTACATCCGGGAGGTCGACCCGGCGACGCTGCTGCTGACCGGGCTGACCCGCGACGGGGTGTATCTCGTGGAGGACGGCGAGGTCGTCGGCGAGGTGAACAACTTCCGCTTCAACGAGTCGCCCGTGGACCTGCTGTCGCGGGCCACCGAGGCGGGCCGGACGGAGAAGACGCTGCCGCGCGAGTGGGGCGACTGGTTCACCCGGGCCGCGATGCCCGCGCTGCGCATCCCGGACTTCAACATGAGCTCGGTGAGCCGGGGCGTATGACCCGCCCAAGGGCTGTCCCGCAATTCCTGGTGGATCAGCACGCGGCGTCGGATGCGGTGCATCGCAAGGCGCAGGGACGCCCGAATACCGGATGTATTCGGGCGTTCCGACAACGCCGCGAGGTGCCGTAGCTGTCGTCGCGCGCCCGCCAGGGGGTGCGGGACAGCCCTTAGACTGACTGCTGCCTGAGATCTGCTGTCTTTCGATACAGGCAGGCAGCTCATCCGATCCACATTGCTGAGGAGACACGGAACCGTGACGGACATCGTCGACGAGCTGAAGTGGCGCGGGCTGTTCGCCCAGTCCACTGACGAGGACGCACTGCGCAAGGCTCTCGCGGACGGTCCCGTCACGTTCTATTGCGGCTACGACCCCACCGCGGCGAGCCTCCACGTCGGCCATCTGGTGCAGGTGCTCACCATGCGCCGGCTCCAGCAGGCCGGCCTGCGGCCGCTCGCCCTGGTGGGCGGGGCCACCGGTCAGATCGGTGACCCGCGGCCGACCGCCGAGCGCACGCTGAACGACCCGGAGACGATCGCCGCGTGGGTGGCGCGGCTGCGGTCCCAGATCGAGCCCTTCCTGTCCTTCGAGGGCGAGAACGCGGCGGTCATGGTGAACAACCTGGACTGGACCGCGGGCATGTCCGCGATCGAGTTCCTGCGGGACATCGGCAAGCACTTCCGGGTCAACAAGATGCTCACCAAGGAGTCCATCGCCCGGCGGCTGGAGTCCGACGAGGGCATCAGCTACACCGAGTTCAGCTACCAGCTGCTCCAGAGCATGGACTTCCTGGAGCTGTACCGGCGCCACGGCTGCACCCTCCAGCAGGGCGGCAGCGACCAGTGGGGCAACCTCACCGCGGGTCTCGACCTGATCCACCGCCTGGAGCCGGGTGCCGAGGTGCACGCGCTGGCGACCCCGCTGATGACGAAGGCGGACGGCACCAAGTTCGGCAAGTCCGAGAGCGGCGCCGTCTGGCTCGACCCGGAGATGACCACGCCGTACGCGTTCTACCAGTTCTGGCTGAACGTGGACGACCGCGACGTCTCCCGCTACATGCGCATCCTCAGCTTCCTGAGCCCCGCCGAGCTGGAGGAGCTGGAGAAGGTCACCGAGGAGCGGCCGCAGGCGCGGACGGCGCAGCGCACGCTGGCCGAGGAGCTGACGACGCTGGTGCACGGCGCGGACCAGTGCGCCGCGGTCATCGCCGCGTCGAAGGCGCTCTTCGGCCAGGGCGAGCTCGGCGAGCTGGACGAGGCGACCCTGAGTGCCGCGCTGTCCGAGGTCCCGCACGCGCGGGTCACCGAGCTCGGCCCGCTGGTCGACCTGCTGGTCGAGGTCGGTCTGGCACCGAGCAAGTCGGGTGCCCGGCGCACGGTCAAGGAGGGCGGCGCCTACGTGAACAACGTGAAGGCCGTCGACGGTGAGGCGGCTCCGGCCCGTGAGGAGCTGCTGCACGGGCGCTGGCTGGTGCTGCGCCGGGGCAAGAAGAACCTGGCGGCGATCGAGGTCACGGCCGGCTGAGCCGCGGCGGCAGCGGGACGGCGGGGCACGCACGATGCGTGCCCCGCCGTCCTGCTGTGCTGTGCGTGGTTCAGGTCTTCTGCCTGCTGCCCCGGAACGAGGCCCAGAGCATGTCGCCGACACCGACCACCACCACGGCTCCGATCAGCTGGAGCACATGACGTGTCCAGTCGATGCCCTTGGTGTCGTTGACGCCGATCCAGGTGGCGACAGCATTACCGAGAATGCTGCCGATCATGCCGAAGATGACCGTCAGCCAGAGTGGGATCTCCTGCTTGCCCGGCAGGATCGCCTTCGCGATCAGACCGAGCACCAGGCCCACGATGATTGCCCACAACCAGCTCATGTCGCCTCCTTGTGCGACGCGGTGTCGCGCATGTCCGCCCAGTCTCGGTGCTGGTCCGGTACGCCGCATGTCGGACAGGTCCGTACGTGCAGCCGGGCCGCGGAGTGGACGTATGCGGCGCGCCCCGGTCTCGAACCGGGGGGAGGGCGGGCGTACCGTGGGATCCGGTCCGGTCCGGGGAGCGTCCGGCGCAGGAACGGGGTCTCCCCCAGTTCGTCATGAGCTCGGGGAAGGTTGGTGGAGACGTGTGGGGAAAGCAGAGCAGCGCGGAGGTCTTCCGGATCACGGGGGCCCGGCAGGGGCTCGCGGAGGATGTGCGCGGCAGACAGCGGCGCTATGTGATCTCGATGTCCGTGCGCACCGTTTCGGTGGTGGCCGCCGCGGTCCTGTGGAACGTGGAACGTCATGTGGCGATCGTGGCGCTCGCGCTGGGGGTGCTGCTCCCGTACGTCGCGGTCGTCATCGCCAACGCGGGCCGGGAGACCAGCCCTTCCCTTCCCTCGACCTTCGTGCCGGCGCCGACGCGGCCCGCTCTGGGTGCCGCCCCGGCGGCCGGTCCGGCGGAGCCGGGTCCGGAGAGCGGACACGCGTTCCGAAGTGCGGATCCGCAGGAGCACGGCTGAGCACCGGCGCGCCCCAAGCTCAAGAAAAGCTCAGATCAATCATGAAGTTCCAGTGCACTGCACCCCGGTCTGCGTGACATACTTTCCTAGCGCTCCGCATCCCCCGTCGGAGCGACGGACCGACGCCGGGCAGCTCCCCCCGTGGCTGCTCGGCGTCGCCATTTCTCCGGCGGGGATGCCACGGGACTGCCGTCCGGATCAGGCTCTAGGGTTGAGTCCGTGAACTCCCCCGAATCCGATTCCGGCCCCGCGGCCGAGCGTTCCGCCACCGCCCCCGTCTGCTCGGCCAAGGGCTGCCGCACCGATGCCGTGTGGGTGCTGGCCTGGAACAACCCGAAGCTGCACACCCCGGAGCGCCGCAAGACCTGGCTGGCCTGCGACGAGCACCGGGAGCACCTCTCCTCGTTCCTGGGGGTGCGGGGCTTCCTCAAGGACGTGGTGACACTGGCCGAGTGGGAGTCGCCGGACGCGCCGACCGCGTAAGCCAGGGACGACGCGACAGCCCTCAGCCGCCGATGGCCGACATCGGGCGGTCCGGCTGGAGGAACGAGGGGTCGTCGAGGCCGGATCCGGCCTTCTTGCCCCACATGGCGAGCTTCCAGAGCCGGGCGATCTCCTCGTCCGGCGCCTCCGAGCGCAGGGCGCCGCGCAGGTCGGTCTCCTCACGGGCGAACAGGCAGGTGCGCACCTGCCCGTCGGCGGTGAGCCTGGTGCGGTCGCAGGCCCGGCAGAACGGCCGGGTGACCGAGGCGATGACGCCGACCCGGTGGGGTCCGCCGTCCACGAGCCAGCGCTCGGCGGGGGCGGAGCCGCGCTCGCCGTCTTCCTCGGCGGTGAGGTCGAAGCGGGTGCTCAGCGACCGGAGTATGTCGCCTGCCGTGATCATTCCGTCGCGCTTCCAGCCGTGCTGGGCGTCGAGCGGCATCTGCTCGATGAAGCGGAGCTCGTACTCGTTCTCCACGGCCCAGGCGAGCAGGTCGGGGGCCTCGTCGTCATTGAGTCCCGGCATCAGGACGGTGTTGACCTTGACGGGGGTGAGCCCGGCCTCGCGGGCGGCCTCGAGTCCGGCCAGGACGTCGTGGTGACGGTCGCGGCGGGTGAGCGTCTTGAACACGTCGGGGCGCAGGGTGTCCAGGGAGACGTTGACCCGGTCCAGCCCGGCGGCCTTGAGTGCGGCGGCGGTCCGCTTCAGCCCGATGCCGTTGGTCGTGAGCGACATCTTCGGGCGCGGCTCCAGGGCCGCGCACTGCTGGACGATGGAGACGAGCCCGGGACGCAGCAGCGGCTCCCCGCCGGTGAAGCGGACTTCGGTGATGCCGAGCCGTGTGACGGCGATGCGGACGAGCCGGACGATCTCGTCGTCACTCAGCAGGTCGGGCTTGGCCAGCCACTGCAGGCCCTCCTCGGGCATGCAATAGGTGCAGCGCAGGTTGCAGCGGTCGGTCAGCGAGACACGCAGGTCGGTGGCGACCCGGTCGTAGGTGTCGATGAGCATGTTGGGCCCCCTCCCCCGGTGACTTCCCGGTTGCGGTATCTGACTCTTTCGAGACTACGCGAGACCTGTGACAACGGAGGGGCCCGTTTGACACGAGGTACGGCGCGGCCGCGTCGTAGGACTCTACGACGCGGCCGCGGCGAAGGGGTGGTGCGGTCACCCGACTCCTTGTGAACTTCTGCTCTCAGTGCGCTCCGATGCCGGTGAGGGACTTGACCTCCAGCTCGGCGTACTTGCCCTTGTCCGGCTCCTCCTTCGACAGGAGGGAGCCGATCCAGCCGAGCAGGAAGCCCAGCGGGATGGAGATCAGGCCGGGGTTCTCCAGCGGGAACCAGGCGAAGTCGACACCCTTGAACATCGAGGTCTTCGCGTTCCCGGAGACGACCGGCGAGAAGAGCACCAGGATCACGGAGCTGGCGAGTCCGCCGTAGATCGACCACAGCGCGCCCTGGGTGGTGAACCGCTTCCAGAAGAGGCTGTAGAGGAGCGTCGGCAGGTTGGCCGACGCGGCGACGGCGAAGGCGAGCGCGACCAGACCGGCGACGTTCATGTCGCGGGCGAAGGCGCCCAGCAGGATCGCGGCGGCGCCGATGAAGACGGTGGCCCAGCGTGCGGCCCGCATCTCCTCCTTCTCGGTGGCCTTCCCCTTGCGGATGACGTTGGCGTAGATGTCGTGGGCGAAGGACGACGAGGAGGCGAGGGTGAGGCCCGCGACGACGGCGAGGATGGTGGCGAAGGCGACGGCGGAGATGACGGCGAGCATGACGGCTCCGCCGGTGGTGCCGACCCCGCCGAGGTACTCGGCGAGCTGCGGGGCCGCCGCGTTGCCCGCCGGGTTCTTCGCCTTGATCTCGTCCGGGCCGATGAGGGCCGCGGCGCCGAATCCGAGCGCGATCGTCATCAGGTAGAAGGCGCCGATGATGCCGATGGCCCAGTTGACCGACTTACGGGCGGCCTTGGCGGTCGGCACCGTGTAGAAGCGGATCAGGATGTGCGGCAGGCCCGCGGTGCCCAGGACGAGGGCGATACCGAGGGAGAGGAAGTCCAGCTTCGAGGTGCCGGTGGCCCCGTACTTGAGCCCGGGCTCAAGGAACGAGGCGCCGTGGCCGCTCTTCTCGGCGGCGGTGCCCAGCAGGTCGGAGACGTTGAAGTCGAACTTCCACAGCACCATGAAGGTCATCAGGATGGCGCCCGCGATGAGGAGCACGGCCTTGACCATCTGCACCCAGGTGGTGCCCTTCATGCCGCCGATGGTGACGTACACGATCATCAGTACGCCGACCAGCGCAACGATGAGGATCTTCCCCGCGTCGCTGGTGATGCCGAGGAGCAGCGAGACCAGAACTCCCGCTCCTGCCATCTGCGCCAGCAGGTAGAAGATCGAGACGATGATGGTGGAGACACCCGCGGCGGTACGGACCGGGCGCTGGCGCATCCGGTAGGCGAGGACGTCGCCCATGGTGTATCGGCCCGAGTTGCGCAGCGGTTCGGCGACCAGCAGCAGGGCCACCAGCCAGGCGACGAGGAAGCCGATCGAGTAGAGGAAGCCGTCGTAGCCGAAGAGGGCGATGGCTCCGGCGATGCCGAGGAACGACGCGGCGGACATGTAGTCGCCGGAGACCGCGAGGCCGTTCTGGAAGGCGGTGAACTGGCGGCCGCCCGCGTAGAAGTCGGAGGCGCTCTTGGTCTGGCGGCCGGCCCAGACGGTGATGCCGAGGGTCGCGGCGACGAAGATCGCGAAGAGCGAGATGATCAGCGGCCGGTGCTCGCTGGTGGACGAGGCGGCGAGCGTCACGGCGGTGTGGGAGTGGTACGCGGCGCTCATGCGTCGGCCTCCATACGGGACTTGATGGCCTCGGCCTTCGGGTCGAGCTTCGCGTTGGCGTGCCGCGAGTAGAACCAGGCGATGAGGAAGGTGGTGAGGAACTGGGCGAGACCGAAGACGAAGGCCACGTTGAAGTTGCTGTACACCTTGGTGCCCATGAAGCCGCCGGCGTAGTTGGAGAGCAGCACGTACAGCAGGTACCAGAGGACGAAGGCGACGGTCAGCGGAAAGGCGAACGAGCGGTAGGAGCGGCGGAGTTCGCCGAATTCCTGGCTCGCCTGCTCCGCGACGAACGCCTCGGTCGTGGGCTGGGCGGGGCCGGTCTCCGTACTGCCCTCGGGCGGCGGTGCATCGGTAGCCACGGATTCTCCTCGCGACGCGGGTGCGGTGGTGGGGACGGTGGATTTCACTGGGGGACCTCGATATCGGGGAGTGGTGGTGCGCTTCCCCTGACAACGGCACGCAGCGCGCGGCGAAGCGGTTCACCGCGGTTTCCGCCTTCTCCGTGTCACCCCTTCGGACGCCCCGGTGGAAAACGGATCTCTCGAACTCATTGATGAGCGGGGATGATCAGCGATAGCTTCACTCGTCATGTACGCGACCGGATACGCCTCGTATCCGGTCGACTGACACGGATGATGTGGAGACCCCATGGCTCATCTGGGATCCAGACGGACGCGCGCACTGACGCTGCCCGTCGGATTGGCCCTCACCGCCTCGCTCGGCTTCCTGCCGACGGGCACCGCCTCCGCCGCTCCGGTGGATGCCGCTCCCTCGGCGGCGGTGTCGACGGACGGACCGAAGCTCTCGTACGTGATCAACACCCGGGGCGGTCACGGCACCGTCAAGCAGGTGCGCAAGGCGGTCGAGCAGGCGGGCGGCACAGTGGTGATCGCCTACGACCGGATCGGGGTCATCGTCGCCCACTCGCAGAACCCGCAGTTCGCGCAGTCGATGCGCCGCGTCAGGGGCGTCGATTCGGCGGGCGCCACCCGCACGAACCCGATCGTGCCGCAGGCCACCAAGGACATCGGCGTCGAGCAGCCGCTGACGGCGCAGCAGGAGCGGACCGCGGCCGCGCAGGCGACGGAGGGCCAGGACCCGCTGGAGCCGCTGCAGTGGGACCTGCCCGCGATCAAGGCGGACAAGGCGCACGAGAAGTCGCTGGGCAGTTCGAAGGTCACGGTCGCGGTCATCGACACGGGTGTCGACGACACCCACCCGGACCTCGCGCCGAACTTCGACCGCGGCGGCTCGGCGAACTGTGTCTCCGGCGCGCCGGACACCACGGACGGCTCCTGGCGTCCGAAGACCGGTGAGAGCGATCACGGCACGCATGTCGCGGGCACCATCGCCGCCGCGAAGAACGGCATCGGGGTCACCGGTGTCGCGCCGGGCGTGAAGGTCTCCGGCATCAAGGTGGGCAACCCGGACGGCTTCTTCTACACCGAGGCGGTCGTCTGCGGCTTCATGTGGGCGGCGGACCACGGTGCCGACGTCACGAACAACAGCTATTACACCGACCCGTGGATGTACAACTGCAAGAACGACCCGGACCAGGGCGCGCTGGTCGAGGCCGTCGCGCGGGCGACCCGGTACGCCGAAAGCAAGGGCACGGTCAACGTCGCCGCGGCCGGCAACTCGGCCGAGGACCTGGCGGCCGACACGATCGAGGACGCGTCCAGCCCGAACGACACCACGCCGGTCCCCCGGACCATCGACCCGAAGGTGTGCCTCGACATCCCGACGATGCTGCCGGGTGTCGTGACGGTCTCGGCGACGGGCGCGAAGGGGCTGAAGGCCTCGTACTCGAACTACGGCAACGGCGTCATCGACGTGGCCGCGCCGGGCGGGGACTCGACGGTCTACCAGACGCCCGAGCCGCCGGCGACGAGCGGTCTGATCCTGTCCACGCTGCCCGGCGGGAAGTACGGCTACAAGGCCGGTACGTCGATGGCCTCGCCGCACGTCGCGGGCGTGGTGGCCCTGATCAAGTCGAAGCACCCGTACGCGTCGGCGGCCGCGGTCAAGGCCCTGCTGACGCTGGAGGCCGACGCCACGGCGTGCGGTGACCCGTACGACATCGACGGCGACGGTACGGTCGACGCGGTCTGCGAGGGCGGCAAGAACCGCAACGGCTTCTACGGGGCCGGAGTGGTGGACGCCCTGGACGCGGTGCGCTGGTAGGGAACGGCGCGAGGGGCCGGCACGGGCACGTTCCGTGCCGGCCCCGTCCGGCCGGCCGCGGTCTCCCTCCGGCACCGGGTCCGGCCTTCGGCCCGGTCCGCCACCTGGGTCCGCGGGACCGGCCTCTCCCCGCCCCACCCTGTTCCGTACCTGGCACTCAGCGCCATAGTGCGGGGATGACACACACCCCCGCCTCCGCCACCGAGCAGGCCTGGGCCGCTCTCGGCGGTGACCCCGCACTTCTCGCCCGGATCGAGGCCGCGGGCCCGGCCGGGCTGCTCCCCGCCCGGCTGCCCGTGAGGGAGCTGGCGCGCGCCGCGGTCGCGGTCTGCTCCCTGGCCGCCGCCGAACTGTCGGCCCGCCGCACCGGCGGGCCCGTGCCCCGCGTCCGGATCGACGACGGCGCGGTGGCCACCGCGTTCCACAGCGAGCGCCATCTGCGGATCGACGGCCGCGCCCCCGCCAACTTCGCCCCGTTGTCCCGGTTCTGGCGCACGGCCGACGGCTGGGTCCGTACGCACGCCAACTACCCGCACCACCGGGGCCGGTTGCTGGGCACGCTGGGACTGCCGGCGGACACCGCCGACGACCGGGCCGTGGAGGCCCTGACCGCTTCCTTCGCCGGGCGCCGTGCGGCCGAGATCGAGCAGACGGTGTACTCGGCGGGCGGGCTGGCGGTCGCCGCCGGGACGCCCGGGGAATGGGCGGCCGACCCCCGCCGCCTCGCCCTGACCGGCGTGCCGCTGGTGGAGCGTGCGCGGATCGACGCCGCCCCCGCGCGGCGGACGGCCGCGCTCGCCGGCGCGCCGCTGCGGCCCGCTGCCGGGCTGCGGGTCCTGGATCTCACCCGGGTCCTCGCGGGTCCCGTCGCCACCCGTACGCTCGCGCTGCTCGGCGCCGACGTCCTGCGGATCGACGCCCCTCAGCTCCCGGAGAGCCCCGACGCGCACAGCGACACGGGGTTCGGGAAGCGGTCGGTGAGCCTCGACCTGGCGAGCCGGACCGGACGGGCCTCCTTCGACGGACTGCTGGCCGGGGCGGACGTGGTCGTCACCGGTTACCGGCCCGGCGCGCTGGAGCGTTTCGGGCTGGCCCCGGAGTCCCTGGCCGCACGCAGGCCGGGCCTGGTGATCGCCCGGGTGTCGGCCTGGGGGCACGGTCCGTGGGCGGGGCGGCGGGGCTTCGACAGCCTGGTGCAGGTCGCCACCGGCATCGCGGCGGCCGAGGCGGACCCGCAGGCGCAGGACGGCCCGCCGGGCGCGCTGCCCGCCCAGGCACTCGACCACGGAACTGGCTATCTGCTGGCCGGGGCCGTGCTGCGGGCGCTGACCGAGCAGCACGACGAGGGCGGCTCACGGCTGCTCGCCCTGTCGCTGGCCCGCACCGCCGCCTGGCTGACCGACGAGATCCCGCCCTCGGCCGACCGGGGGACGCGGGACGGCACGTACGCCCCGAAGAAGTGGCTCACCGAGACCGACAGCCCCCTGGGGCGGCTGCGCTACGCACGGCCGCCGGTCGCCTTCGACGGCGCGCCCGCCGACTGGTCGCGTCCGCCCGGCCTCCTGGGAGCGGACGCGGCCGCCTGGCTCACGGCTTGATGAGGACCTTCAGCGCCGTGCGCTCGTCCATCGCCCGGTAACCGGCCGGAACCTCGTCGAGGCCGATGGCCAGGTCGAAGACGGGCGACGGGTCGAGGGTGCCGGACAGGATGTCGGGGAGCAGTTCCGGGATGTAGGTGCGCACGGGGGCGACCCCGCCGCGCAGGGCGATGTTCCGGTCGAACATGACGCCGAGGTCCAGTCCGGTGCCGCTGCCGTGCGGTACGCCGACGTAGCCGATCGAGCCGCCGTCGCGGGTGATGTCGACGGCGGTGCGCATCGACTGCTCGGTGCCGACGGCCTCGATCACGGCGTGGGCGCCCTCGCCGCCGAGCAGTTCCCGGACCGCCTCGACGGCCGCCTCGCCGCGCTCGGCGACGACGTCGGTGGCACCGAAGACGCGGGCGATGTCGGTCCGGGCCCGGTGGCGGCCCAGCGCGATGATGCGCTCGGCCCCGAGCCGCTTGGCGGCCATGACGCCGCACAGCCCGACGGCGCCGTCACCGACGACGGCGACCGTGGAGCCCGGCTTCACCCCGGCGCCGACGGCCGCGTGGTGGCCGGTGCCGAGGACGTCGGAGAGGGCCAGCAGCGCGGTGAGCAGGTGGTCGTCGGAGGCCGCGGCGGCGGGGAGCTTGACCAGCGTGCCGTCGGCGAACGGGACGCGCACGGCCTCGCCCTGCCCGCCGTCGGAGCCGACCGAGCCCCAGAAGCCGCCCTGCGGGCAGGAGGTCGTCAGCCCCTCGGCGCAGTAGGCGCAGCTGCCGTCGGACCAGACGAAGGGGGCGACGACGAGGTCACCGACGGAGAAGCCGTTGACGTCGGAGCCGGCCTCCTCGATGATCCCCAGGAACTCGTGGCCGATGCGCTGGCCGGGCTGCCGGGCGGACTCGCCGCGGTAGGCCCACAGGTCGCTGCCGCAGATACAGGCCCGCAGGACCCGCAGCACCACGTCGGTGGGCTGCTGGATCACCGGGTCCGGGACCTCCTGCACGCGGATGTCGTGGGGGGCGTGGATGACGGTGGCGCGCATGGGTGGGGGTCCTTGCTGATCTCAGATGCTGATACTCCGCTCACGGTACGCCCCGTTGGCCGTGCGGGCCCCGAGCGCCCCCAGGGTCAGCAGGAACTGCGCCGCCACGTAGGTGAGCATGACCCAGAAGCCGGGGGCGGGCAGCTGCGGCCAGTCGGCGATGCCGGTGGCGATCAGCGCGTCGGAGAGCAGGAAGAGCGCGCCTCCGGCGGCGGCGTACCGGCCGAGGACGCCGGACCGGTAGGCCATGGCGGTCAGCAGCAGGCTGTAGCCGGCCATCGGGACCCGTAGCCCGGCCGGCAACCCGTCCCAGATCAGGACGACAAAGAGGGTGAGGACCACGGCGTACCCGATGCCGGGCAGCAGGGCCCCTCGGGCACGACCGAAGAGCCGCAGGTAGCAGACGTGTCCCGCGGCGAAGCCGCCCATGCCGATGAGGAAGGCGAGATCGGCGTCGGCCAGCAGGAACACGTCCCCGGCCCAGCCGCAGAGCAGCGCGGCGATCAGCAGCCGGGGCCCGCGCCGGGCGGCGGCGTACCCGGCCAGCAGCGGCATCAGCAGCGGCTTGGCGACGAGGTGGAGCGGACCGGCGTCGGCGAGGACCCCGACGAGATCGACGGCGCAGGCGACGAGGAAGGCGATGAGCAGGAGACGTGCGCAGCGCTCCCGCCGGCCGTCCGGGAGCGGGTCGGCGCTCATCCGGTGCGCTCCCGCACGGGGGCGGCGGGCGCGGCGTTGGCCGCCCCGGCCGGCTGCCAGCCGGGCCCGCGGAAGACGCGCCCGGCCCGCTCGCCCCAGCTGCCCGCCGCGCGCACGTCACGGGCGATGGCGGCGTACTCGTGGGTGGCGACCCGCAGCGGGTTGAACGTGTCGATGTTCTTGGTGAGCCCGAACACGGGCCGCTCCGTCTCCGCGGCGAAGGACCCGAACCACCGGTCCCACACGATCAGGATGCCGCCGAAGTTCCGGTCGAGGTAGCCGCCCTGGGAGGCGTGGTGCACCCGGTGGTGGGACGGCGTGTTGAGGACGTACTCGAACGGCCGGGGCAGCTTGTCGATCCGCTCGGTGTGCACCCAGAACTGGTAGACGAGGTTGGCCGACGAGCAGAAGGCGAGCGCCGCCGGGTGGACGCCGAGGGCGACGAGCGGGAGGTAGAAGGGCCAGGAAGTCAGCGAGGTCCAGGGCTGGCGCAGCGCGGTGGAGAGGTTGAACTTCCGGCTGGAGTGGTGCACCACGTGGCAGGCCCAGAGGATCCGGATGACGTGGTGGCCGCGGTGCGACCAGTAGTAGAAGAAGTCCTGCGCGAGCAGCATCAGCAGGACGGTCCACCACAGCACGGGCACCCGCAGCGGAGTCAGTTCGTACACCGCGGTGTAGACCGCCACGATGGGCAGTTTCCACAGCAGGTCGAAGACCAGGCTGCCCAGCCCCATGGTGATGCTGGTGGCGGCGTCCTTCGCCTCGTAACCGGCGGCGTCCTCGTCGGGGTGGAAGTGGTGGAGCGCCATTTCCAGGACGGTGAGCAGGACGAAGGCCGGTATGGACCAGAGCACTACATCGGGCAGGTTCGTCGGCATGCCTGCACCGTAGAGCGGCAGGTCGTCCGGGGACTAGACGTTGTTACCAACAAGTATGCGAGACGTGTTGTCAGCAGCCGTTGGCACTTTCTGCCAAGGGCGGGCGCCCGGAGCGCCGCCCTCACACCCCCACCGCCCCCAGCAACTCCCCCGCCACGTAGGTCACCGCCATCGCCACCGCGCCGCCGCCCATGTTCCGCAGCACCGCCGGGGCCACCGCCGCATCGCCCAGCCGGGCGCTCCACCAGCCCGTGAGGGCCAGGGCCGCGAGGACCGACAGCACGGTCACCAGGAGGCGGGCCGATGAGGGCGGCAGCACGATCGCCAGGAGCGGGAGCAGCGCGCCCACCGTGAACGCGAGGAAGCTGGCGCCCGCCGCGTGCCAGGGGTTCGTCAGGTCGTCCGGGTCGATGCCCAGCTCGACCTCGGCGTGGGCGCGCAGCGCGTCGCGTTCGGTGAGCTGCACTGCGGCCTCGCGGGCCACCTCCCGGCTGAGCCCCTTGCCCTCCAGCAGGCCGGTGAGCTCGACGAGTTCCGCCTCCGGTGCCTCCCGGAGCTCGCGCTTCTCCGTCGCCAGCGCGGCCTTCTCCGAGTCGCGCTGGGTGGAGACGGACACGTACTCGCCGGCCGCCATCGACATGGACCCGGCGAGCAGCCCCGCCAGGCCCGCGGTCAGGAGCGTGCCGCGGTCCCCGGTGGCCCCGGCGACACCGACGACGAGTCCGGCGGTGGAGACCACGCCGTCGTTGGCCCCGAGGACCGCGGCGCGCAGCCAGTTGAGCCGCGCGCCGAGTCCGTTGCCGTGCGGTTCGTCGTGTGCCGGGGTGTCCGTCATCCGGGGATGGTCTCACCTTCGGGTTCCGTCGCGGCGGAAGACCCCCGGCGTCACCAGACGCGGACCGATCCGCCCGGCGCGAAGGCGGGGCTGGTGGCGTCCTGCGGTACCTCCTTCAGGGGTTCGGCGATCTCGGCCACCGTGGGGCCCACCTCCGCCGCGATACGGTCCAGCGCCGCCAGGTCGAATCCGTAGACGCGGGCCGCGTTGCCGCCGGTCATCGCCGCGATCTCGGCCGGCGGCAGTCCGGCGTACGCGATCCGCAGGCCCTCCCGGGAGTAGGGGGCGGTGCCCTCGTCGTGCGGGTAGTCGCTGCCCCACATGATCTTGTCGAGGCCGATCCGGTCGCGCAGCGGCACCTCGTGGGGGCGCATGAAGCTGGCGCCGACGAAGCAGTTGTCGCGCCAGACCTCGCTGGGGCGTGCGCCCATCGACGCCGACAGACCCGCACCGAACTTGGACTCGGCGGTGGCCGCCCGGGTCGCCGCCGCGACGAGCCGGCCGTGGTAGTAGTCGAGCATCTCCACGATGCCGGGGATCCAGCCGGAGCCCTGTTCGGTGAGGACCAGCTTCAGCTCGGGGTGGCGGCGGAAGGCCCCGCCGAAGATCAGGTGCCACAGCGCCCGGTGCGAGAACCAGGTGGTCTCCACCATGAAGACGGCGCGGGCCGCCGGTTCGTCGCCGAGCGGCGGGGAGGCGGAGCCGCCGTGGTGGTTGACCGGTACGTCCAGCTCCGCGCAGACCGCCCACAACGGGTCGTACACCGCGGAGTACAGCTCCGGGACGCCGCTGCCCGGTGGGGTGCCGGGCAGCAGGATGCCGCCGGTCAGGCCCGCCTCCTTGGTGCGCCGGACCTCGCGCACCGCCTCGGCCGGGTCGTTGAGGAGGATCTGGGCGACGCCGGCCCGCCGGCCGGGGGCGGCGGCGCAGAAGTCGGCGAGCCAGCGGTTGTGGGCGCGCAGCCCCGCCCAGCGCTGTGCGTACTCCTGGCGGGAGGGCGCGGGGGCCATCAGCGAGGCGGAGGGGAAGAAGGGCGGGATGGTGTTGGGGAAGACGACTTCCGCGACGATGCCGTCCGCCTCCAGGTCGGCGAGGCGGCGGTCCGAGTTCCAGTTGCGGTCGGCGGTGTCGGCGACCAGGTCCTCGTACGGGTTGACGTAGGTCGCCGCCCAGGCGTCGAAGTCGTCGTGGTGCTCCGCCTCTAGGTACGGCTTGTAGTCGAGGAGGTCGGCGCCGGCGTGGCAGTCGGCGGAGATGACGGTGTAGCGGTCCGTCATGATGCCCCCAGGACCGGGAAGTCGTGGTCGGTGAGCCAGTGCCGGCCGACCTCGCGCGAACGGGCCCAGGACGCCTCGACCGCTGCCTGGTCGGGGCTCTGGCCCAGGTCGGCGGGGGTGGGGCCGATGCGCGCGGCCAGCGGGGCGAGCTTGTCGGTGTCGAAGCCGAAGACCTCCGCCGCGGCGAGGCCCAGCATCACGCGGGTCTCGGCGACGGGGATGTCGTGGAAGGTGTTGCGCAGCCAGTTCGCGGTGTCGGGCCAGGTGCCCTCGGGGTGCGGGAAGTCGCTGCCCCACAGGATGTTGCCGACGCCGATCTCGTACCGCTGGGCGAGCTCGCGGCGTTTGGTGTTGGTGGCGCAGACGAACACCTGCCGGTCGAGGTACTCGTGCGGCGGGCGCTTCAGTTCGGCGAACGGGGAGAGCTTCTTGCCGCCGTGGGCGCCGAGGTAGAGCCGGTCCATGAACCACAGGAGGTTCGGCAGCCACCAGCAGCCGGACTCCGCGACGCCGAACCTCAGTCCGGGGTGGCGTTCGAAGGCGCCCGACCAGAGGAGGAACCACAGGGGCCTGGACGGCCACCAGGTGACCTCGGAGACGTAGATGCCGAGATGGTCGCCGTACTCGTGGCGCGGCGCCGCGCCGGAGTGGGTGACGATCGGCATCGCGGTCTCGGCGGCCGCCGCCCACACGGGGTCGTAGCGGCGGTCGTGGTACGGAGCCTTGTCCACCCACATCGAGGGGATCATCAGGGCGCCGAGGCCGGACTCCTTGGCCCGGTGGATCTCGGCGACGACCCGGTCCACCTCACCGGTGACGGGCAGCAGGGCCACGCCGCAGTGGCGTTCGGGGTGCCGGGAGACGAAGTCGGCGAGCCAGCGGTTGTGGGCCTGCGCGCCGGCCATGCCCAGCTCGGGGTCCTGGTCGCCGGAGAGGCCGAGGCCGACCCCGAAGGGGGCTGCGGTGCGGCTGTCCACGGCGTCCGCGTCGGGGAAGACGACCTCGGCCGCCACCCCGTCGCCGTCGAGCTCCTTGAGCCGCTGGGCGCTGTCCCAGCCGCCCCTGAGGCCCTCCTCGTTGTCGTGGAACCACTTGTCGGCGAAGGCCTCGTTGCGTACGCCGAGGCGGGTCATCTCCTCGCGGCGGCGGTCGCGGCCGGCCAGGAAGTCGTCGAACTCGCGGTGGTAGCGGCTGTCGAGATAGGGCCGGTACTCCTCGGTGGGCAGTCCGGCGTGGCAGTCGGAGGAGATGATCAGGTACGGGTCGTCAGTCATCGCTAGGGCCGGCTCCTCAGTCGAGAACGAAACTCTCCAGGTACGACGGGTTGGCCCGGTCCAGCATCGACTGCGACCTGGCGCGGATCTGCCGGTCGCTGTGCTCGCTGTCGGGCAGCATCCAGAAGCGGTCGGCGCGGATCCCGTCCACGACGGTCGCGGCGACGTCCTCCACGGGGGTGAACTCCACCTCGTGGCCCGCCGACCTCATCGCGGCCTCCCACTGGTCGAGGCTGCGGTACGGGGTGCGGCGCGGACGCTCCTTGGCGTACCGCTCGGGCCTGTTGCGGTGCGACTCCCACAGTCCGGTGCGCAGCATGTGCGGGCCGGGGAAGAGGACCGAGGCACCGACCGCCGCGCCCTCCGCCCTCAGGTGGGCGTACAGCGACTCGGTCATCGTGACGACGGCGGACTTGGTGACCGCGTACACGGACGCGGTGGGCAGGGGGGCGATCCCGCCGTCGCCGGACGAGGTGTTGACGACGTGACCGGGGGCACCGTCCGCCAGCATGCGCGGCAGGAAGGCCTGGATGCCGTGGAAGACGCCCCACACGTTGACGGCGAAGGCCCATTTCCAGTCGTTGGGGTCGTGCTCCCACATCCGGCCCTCGGCGCCGGAGCCGACCCCGGCGTTGTTGCACAGCACGTGCACGGCGCCGAAGGTGTCGTACGCGGCCTCGGCCAGCGCCTGGACGGATGCGCGCTCGCTGACGTCGACGGGCCGGGCCAGCACCTGTGCGCCCTCCGCGCGCAGCTCACCGGCCGCCTTGTCGAGTGCGCCCTCCTCCACGTCGGCGAGCACGACCTTCAGTCCCTCGGCCGCGAACCTCCGGGCCATCGCGAGGCCGATGCCGCTCGCGGCGCCGGTGACGACGGCGGTCTGTCCCTCCTGAAGCCTCATCGGACACTCCCCTGCGGCGGGCCGTCATGGATCTGCTGCGGGTCGTCGTAGCGCTGGTGGATGTACGGCAGCAGCGCGTCGGCGCTCACGCGCTCGACGGCCCGGCCCTGCTGGTCGCTGGTCTTCTCGCCGATGGTGAGGCCGACGACGCGGAGCACGGGGAGGTCGGCGACCGGGTCGTACATGGACTCGCGCAGGACCACGTCGCCGGTGATCCGCTCCAGCCGGCGGACCTTCTCGTGGCGGGTGCAGTGGATCAGTACGGGATCGGCGTCGAAGCCCTCACCGTCCACGGCGGGCAGGAACTTGAAGTAGAAGTCGAGCTTGGTGGCCGGTGCGGGCAGCGGAAGCGGTTCGGCGACCGCACCGCGGATCTCGACGAAGGCGATGCCGTGACGGGCGAGCGAGGCCCGTACGACGAGCCCCTCGCGCTCCACGCTCACCTCGCCGAGCTTCTTCGGCTCGCCGAACACCTCACGGCCGCCGGTCAGGGCCCGCTCGTGGGTCATCGGCATGACCAGCGGGTACCAGCCCTCGTGCCCGTCGTGAACGGCGGCGACGGCGACGGAGCCCGCGCCCAGGGGGTAGCCGGGGAGGTCGACCTTGCTGATGCTCGCCCGGACGAGCGGGCGTCCGGAGGGTTTCAGGGGCGGCGGGAGGACGGCCGCCACGGCGTCGGGGTCGCTCTCCCAGACGGCGCTCACGCCGGTGGACCAGATGTCGGGGAGCCGGGAGCGGGCCTCGCGGGCCGCCGATATCTCGGCCTCGGTGCGCGCGCCGTACCGTACACGTGCCATGCGGTGCCACCCTTCTCGGTTGTCCGTGCCGGGTTCTGTAACACAGTTACACCGGAGCTCGCGAAGGGTAAATAGCCGTGCGTGTAACGGAGTTCCGGAGACTGGAGGAGTCGTGGCGCGATCGTCGCTGACCCGCGAGGAGGTCCTCGCGGCCGCTGCGGGACTCGTGCGGCAGCACGGACCGCAGACCCTCACCATGCGCAAGCTGGCCGCCGAGCTGGGCACCGCCGTCACGTCGATCTACTGGCACGTCGGCAACCGCGAGTCGCTGCTGGACGCCCTCGTCGAGCGCACGGTCCAGGAGATGGGCACCCTGCGTCCGGCCGGGCGCACTCCGGCCGCCCGGATCGTCTCCGTGGCCCGGGGGCTGCGCCGCGAACTGCGCGCCCGTCCGCATCTGATCGCGATGGTCCACGAACGGGGGCTGACGGAACAGATGTTCCTGCCGGCCCAGCAGGCGCTCGTCCACGAGGTCCACTCCGCGGGGCTGCGCGGCGCGCGGGCGGCGGACGCGGTGCGGGCGGTGCAGTTCCACACCGTCGGCTTCCTGCTCGTCGAGCGCAACCGGGAGCGGTCGCCCGTCCAGTCGCCGGCTGAGGGGGACCTGTGGTCCGTCTCCACCGCGGACGACGATCCGGTTCTGGCCCGGACACTGGCCCGGCCCGCCGACCCGGACCGGATGTTCGCCGTCTCCGTACAGGCCCTGGTGGACGGGCTGCTGGCCGTCCGCGGGAGCCGGGCCGACTCATCAGGGAGGGCCCGGGGGTGACGGCCGAATAGGGGACTGTCGGTGGCGGCCCGTATTCTCTGTGACCATGCTCGACGACCGCCAGACCGCAGCACCGTGGCCGACCGCCTACCCGCAGGGGTACGCGGTCGTCGACGTGGAGACCACCGGACTCGCACGGGACGACCGGATCATCTCCGCCGCCGTCTACCGCCTGGACGCGCAGGGCAACGTGGAGGACCACTGGTACACCCTCGTCAACCCGGAGCGTGATCCCGGCCCCGTCTGGATCCACGGGCTGACGAGCGATGTCCTGAAAGGCGCCCCGCTCTTCCCGGAGGTGGCCGCCCAGCTCTCCGAACGGCTCGCCGACCGCGTCCTCGTCGCCCACAACGCAGCCTTCGACTGGTCGATGCTCGCCCGAGAGTACGCGCGGGCCTCGGTGATCGCCCCCGTCCAGCAGCGGCTGTGCACCATCGCGCTCGCCAAGGAGCTGCGGCTGCCGCTGCCCAACCACAAGCTGGAGTCGCTTGCCGCGCACTTCGGCGTGGTGCAGCAGCGCGCGCACCACGCGCTGGACGACGCCCGGGTGCTGGCCGAGGCGTTCCGCCCCAGCCTGCACGCTGCGGCGCGGGACGGAATGCGGCTGCCGCTGCTGGAGTGCCGGCCGCTGACGGAGTGGTCGGACTCCCCCGTCACCCCGCGGATCGGCTACCAGCCCTCGTACGGCACGCAGAGCAGCTGGCGCCCCTCGCGCAAGCGTCCGGCCTGCCCGTATCCGAATCCGGGGCGGTACGAGAAGGACAAACCTCTCATGCAGGGCATGCGGGTGGCGTTCTCCGGAGACACCTCGATCGACCGCGAGCTCCTGGAGGACCGGGCGGTGGAGGCGGGACTGCACGTGGCGACGAGCGTCTCCCGGCTGACGAGCCTGCTCGTGACCAACGACCCGGACGCGGCGACGTCGAAGACGGTGAAGGCGAAGTCGTTCGGCACTCCGATCCTGGAGGAGAGCGCGTTCACCCATCTCCTGCGGGACGTGGCACCGGCCGGGAAGGTGCCGGCGCCGACGCCGTCATCGGAGTGAACCGGGGGCGACTCGCCCGCCCGCCGCTCGCCCGCCGCCGCCCCGGCATCCCACCCTGTGGCGCATGGCACGTTGCGAGGTATGCGGAAACGACTACGGGATGTCCTTCGAAGTGCACGCGCAGGGCGCGATTCATGTCTTCGACTGCTTCTCCTGCGCCATTCACCGCATGGCGCCCATCTGTGAGCACTGCCGGGTCCAGGTCATCGGCCAGGGTGTCGAGGTCGACGGGCACTGGTTCTGCGGGGGTCACTGCGCCCGCGCGGAGGGGAAGGTGGGCATCATCGACAAAGTCTGAGCACCGGGCGCCCCCCTGCCCCCACCCCCTCCGCGATGCACCTCATGACGCAGTTGTACCGTCATGGGGTGTACCGCTTCCTGTTGACCCGGCAGTGGCTGATTCTCGCCCTCATCGCCCTCGTCATGATCCCGACGATGGTCGAGCTGGGCTTCTGGCAGCTGCACCGGCATGAGCACAAGGTCGCGCAGAACGCCCTGATCTCGCACAACCTCAAGGCGAAGCCCGTGCCGGTCGCCGGGCTCACCTCCCCGGGTCACGTCGTTCCGCGCGCGGACTACTGGCGTGCGGTGACGGCCACCGGGACGTACGACGAGAAGCACGAGGTCGTCGTCCGGCGCAGGACCGCCACCGACGGCAGCATCGGCGTCCATGTGCTGATCCCGTTCGACCTCAAGGGCGGCGGCACGGTCATGATCAACCGCGGCTGGGTCCCGTCCGCCGCCGACCAGCACGCCTTCCCCGACGTGCCGGCCGTGCCCAAGGGCGAGGTGACCGTCACCGGGCGGCTCAAGGCCGACGAGACGACGAGCGCCAGCGGCATCAAGGACATCTCGGACCTGCCGGACCGGCAGGTGATGCTGATCAACAGTGCCCAGCAGGCGAAGCTCCTGTCCCGGCCGGTGCTCGGCGGCTACATCGAGCAGACCGGGCCGGAGCCGAAGGGCGACAGCCCCGAGCTGATCGAGGCTCCCGACGACAGCTCCATCGGCCCGCACATGGCGTACGCCGTGCAGTGGTGGCTGTTCGCCGCCGGTGTCCCGGTCGGCTACGTGGTGCTGGCCCGCCGGGAGAAGCGCGACCGGGTGGCGGCGGCGGCCGAGGCCGTCGCGCAGGCCGACGCGGCGGAGCCCGAGCCGGCGAAGGCCTGACGGCGCGTCCGGACCGGCGCCCGCCGGGGTGACTCCCGCCTCTCCTGACACCGTGGCTGCTTAGCGGGGGCCAGGTTCGGGAACACGCCACAACGTGACCCCACGCATCGAGGACTACGCCCTCATCGGCGATCTCCAGACAGCCGCCCTGGTCGGCAGGAACGGTTCTGTCGACTGGCTCTGCCTGCCCCGCTTCGACTCGGGCGCCTGCTTCGCCGCGCTGCTCGGCGACGAGGAGAACGGCCACTGGCGCATCGCCCCGAAGGGCGCGGACACCTGTACGCGCCGCGCCTACCGCGGTGACTCCCTCGTCCTGGAGACGTTCTGGGAGACCCGCACCGGCACCGTCAAGGTCATCGACTTCATGCCGCAGCGCGACCACGAGCCCGATGTGATGCGGATCGTCGAGGGTGTCAGCGGCACGGTCGACATGGCCTCGGTGATCCGGCTGCGCTTCGACTTCGGCTCCGTCGTGCCGTGGATGCGCCGCTCGCAGGGCCAACGGGTGGCGGTCGCGGGGCCCGACTCCGCCTGGCTGCGCAGCGAACCGCCCGTCAAGACCTGGGGCCAGCAGTTCTCCACGTGCTCCTCGTTCAGCGTCTCCGCGGGCGAACAGGTGGCCTTCGTCCTGACCTGGCATCCCTCGCACTCGCCCCGCCCCGATCTCGTCGACCCGTACGAGGCGCTGGAGAACACCCTCTCCGACTGGGCCGAGTGGTCCGCCCGGTGCACGTACGAGGGGCCCTACCGGGAAGCCGTGATCCGTTCACTGATCACCCTCAAGGCGCTCACCTTCGGTCCGACCGGCGGCATCGTGGCGGCCCCCACCACCTCGCTCCCGGAGGACATCGGCGGCGTACGGAACTGGGACTACCGCTTCTGCTGGCTGCGGGACTCCACACTCACCCTCGGCGCGCTGACCTCGGCCGGCTATCTGGAGGAAGCCGCCGCGTGGCGGAACTGGCTGCTGCGCGCGGTCGCCGGGGATCCCGCCGATCTGCAGATCATGTACGGGCTGGCGGGCGAGCGCCGGCTGCCCGAGGCGGAGCTTCCGTGGCTGCGCGGCTACGAGAACTCCGCCCCCGTCCGGATCGGCAACGCCGCCGTGCGCCAGCGTCAGCTCGACGTGTACGGCGAGGTCATCGACTCGCTCCGGCTGGCCCGGTCCGCCGGTCTGGACGACGCGCCGCACGCCTGGAGCCTCCAGCTCAGCCTGCTCGGATTCCTGGAGTCCACCTGGCGCGAACCGGACGAGGGGCTCTGGGAGATCCGCGGCCGGCGCCGCCACTTCGTGCACTCCAAGGTGATGGCCTGGGTGGCGGCCGACCGCGCGGTGCGCAGTCTGGAGGAGGACCCCTCGCTGTCCGGCGACGCGGACCGCTGGCGGGCGATGCGGGACGCCGTGCACCGGGAGGTGTGCGAGAAGGGGTACGACCCGGTGCGCAACACCTTCACCCAGTCCTACGGGTCGCGGGAGCTGGACGCCGCGACGCTGCTGATCGCCCGGACCGGGTTCCTGCCGCCGGACGACCCGCGCGTCATCGGGACGGTGGACGCCGTACGGGACGAACTGGGCAGCGACGGACTGGTGCGCCGCTACAGCACGGACAACACGGCCGTCGACGGACTCCCGGGCGGCGAGGGAGCGTTCCTCGCCTGCTCGTTCTGGCTGGCGGACGCGTTGCTGATGACCGGACGTACCGAGGAGGCCACCGAACTCTTCGAGCGGCTGCTGGCACTCCGCAACGACGTGGGGCTGCTCGCCGAGGAGTACGACACCGCGGCCGGGCGCCAGCTCGGCAACTTCCCGCAGGCCTTCAGCCACATCGGGCTCGTCGGAACGGCGGTGGCACTGGCCGCAGCGCGGACCGCCGAGGACGGGGCGCGGGAGCAGGAGGCAGGATAGGACCATGGATCTTGGACTGAAGGACCGTGTGTACATCGTCACCGGAGCGACCCGGGGGCTGGGCAACGCCACGGCACGCGCCCTGGTCGCCGACGGCGCGAAAGTGGTCATCACCGGCCGCGACGAGAAGACCGTCCGCGAGGCCGCAGACGAACTGGGCCCGGACGCCGTCGGGCTGGCCGCCGACAACGCCGACCCGGGCATGGCGCAGCGGCTCGTGGAGTCCGCGAAGGAGGGGTTCGGCCGGCTCGACGGCATCCTCATCAGCGTCGGCGGCCCCGCACCGGGCTCCGCCGCGGACAACACGGACGCGCAGTGGCAGTCGGCCTTCGAATCGGTGTTCCTGGGCGCGGTGCGGCTGGCCCGGACAGCGGCCGCGGCGCTCCGCGAAGGCGGGGTCATCGGCTTCGTGCTCTCCGGCTCCGTCCACGAACCGATCTCCGGACTGACCATCTCCAACGGGCTGCGCCCCGGTCTGGCCGGCTTCGCCAAGTCGCTGGCCGACGAGCTCGGTCCGCGGGGCATCCGCGTGGTGGGCGTGCTGCCGTCCCGGATCGACACGGACCGGGTCCGTGAACTGGACGCGCTGTCCGGCAACGCGGAAGCCTCGCGCACGGCCAACGAGGCGTCCATCCCGCTGCGCCGGTACGGCACTCCGCAGGAGTTCGGCCGGACGGCGGCCTTCCTGCTCTCGCCCGCCGCCTCGTACCTGACGGGCATCATGGTGCCGGTCGACGGCGGGGCCCGGCGCGGCTTCTGACGGCGCGGTACGCGTCGGGGCCGGACGATGCCCGCCGTCCGGCCCCGACGCGTCGCCCTCCGCCCCTCAGCTCACCCGCTCCGCCCGGTGCTTGACCGCCTTCAGCCGCACCTCAGCCGGCAGCTCCGCCAGCCCCGCCGAGTCCCTGGCGTGGGCCAGCGCCTCGTCGGTGAGCCGGCCCAGTGCCTCATCGGGTGCGGCGTGCGGCTCCATCAGCAGCCGGATCCGGGCCTGCGGCGTGCTGCGCCGGCCGGTCAGCACGACCTGGGCGCGGGCCACCCCGTCCAGGGCGCCCGCCTCCTGTGCGAGCACGCCCTCCAGGGCGCGGCCGCGCAGCAGCGCGCCCTCGCCGTCGCCACTGTCCACGAGCACTTCGGAGAGGCGGGCGCGGCGGAACTGGGCCAGCAGCCACCACAGCGCGAGCACCACCAGGACCGCGAGGACCGCGATCACCACCGGCCACCACCATCCCTCGGAGCGCCAGCGGTCCCGGTCGGCCTCGCTGAGCAGGACGTCGCGCTTGCCGTACCAGGGCCACCAGGACGGCACGGAGAGCCCGAGCGCCGCGGCCAGTACCCCGCCGCCCACGCAGACCAGCACCAGTCCGGCGAGGCCGAGCAGTACCCGGTTGACGGTCCCGATCACGCCGCTCACCCCTTCTTCGCCGGACGGCGGACATGGACGGACAGGCTCGGCTGCCTGGCCAGCCCGAGTTCCTTGATGCCGGTGGAGAGCACGGTGTCCAGATCGGCGCGTACGTCGTCGAGTTCACGGAAGTGCGAGACGGCCCGCACCCCCACCTTGCTCCGGCCCATCCGGACCCGGACCGACTGCACACCGGACACCTCCACGGCCCGGTCGCGCAGGACCATGGCCGCCGCGGTCCGGTCGAGGGCGGCCCGTACGCCCGGGCGGTCGCGGCGCATCGGCAGCAGATCACGCAGTCCGGGCGTGAGCGCGAGGACGATCAGCCACAGTCCCAGCGCCACCGCCACCGAGGCGCCCGTCAGCACCCAGACGTCGTCCAGCCGGCGCTCGGCCAGTTCGTCGGCCAGCGAGCGGCGCCACCGCATCGCCGGGTGGTCGGCACGGACCGCCGCGACGTCGTAGAGAAGAAGTCCCGCGCCGCCCAGGACCACCAGGGCGGTGATACCCGCGGGAATGCGGCGGGCGGACCAGAAGCGGCCCGCTCCGCCCTCGCTCCGTTCCCTGGCCGGGACCGGGTCGTACGCCGCGGACGACGCCGACTGATCCAGTTCGAGCACGGACCCGTGTTCCACCACGGGTTCCGCGCTGCTCTCCGGGTTCTGGGGCTCGGTCATCGGATCCTCCCCTGCGCCGCGAGGCTCGCTCCTGAGGGGTGCAGGCGCTCGACCTGTACGGCCACTTCGGGCACCTCCATCCCCGCCAACGCCTCTACCCGCATCGCGACCCTGCGACGCACCGCGCCGCACTGGCGCCCGATGTCGCTGGGATATCCGAGCTCCAGACTCACCCGTACGCGGGCGGTGTCACGGTGCACCGTGACCGTCGCCCGCGGCGAGGCGGCGTCCTTCGCGGGCTCGTCGACCGCCTCCTTCGCCGCCTGCGCGGCGATCTTCGCGACGACCCGGTCGGCGATCCGGGTCTCCCCGCGCTCCGCGGCGGCGACCCGGCCGCCCGCCCCCGACAACGCCGTCACCGCCGTCGGTCGCCGCGATCGCGACTCCGGAAGAAGTCGCCGGGCTCCAGGTCACCGTCGAGGAAGCGACCGGCGATGAACCCGATCGCCCCCAGGGCGGCCACCAGCAGGAAGGCACCGAACCCGCCGAAGTACCCGGCGAACCCGAGCGCCATGCCGGCCACCATGCCGACCACAGCCATGCTCATCTGCGCTCCTCAACTGCCTTTGACGGAGGACTACTGGACACGTGGCTCGGACTGGTCCTCGTCGTCGTCCTCGTCGGGCAGCTTCACATCGCTCACCGCGATGTTGACCTCGATGACTTCGAGGCCCGTCATCCGCTCGACCGCCGCGACGACGTTCTCCCTCACATCGCGGGCGACCTCGCTGATCGACACGCCGTAGTCGACGACGATCTCCAGGTCGAGGGCCGTCTGGGACTCGCCGACCTCGGCCTTCACACCGCGCGTCACCGACTTGGAACCGCCGGGGACGCGGTCGCGCACCGCGCCGAAGGTCCGCGAGAGTCCGCTGCCCATCGCGTGCACGCCGAC
Organism: Streptomyces sp. NPDC048211; assembly: GCF_043202315.1. NCBI lineage: Bacteria > Bacillati > Actinomycetota > Actinomycetes > Kitasatosporales > Streptomycetaceae > Streptomyces > Streptomyces sp. NPDC048211. The sequence continues at coordinate 37,919 of NZ_JBIDAD010000018.1, read as the reverse complement.
CACGTCGCGCGCCGCCATTCCGGCGATCTTCTCGACCACACCGTCGGCGATCGTCGTGCGGCCGCGGGTGGCGGGGTCTCCCCCGCCGCGCTTGGTCAGCGCATTGCTCCTGCTGTCGCCGCCCGTCGAGTCCTTGTCGGGGTTCTCGGGCCGGTTCCGCTGTGGGGTCTCGGTCATCGCCGTTCTTCCCTTCGGGGCAGATTGGACTTCCTTGCCCACATTAAGTGCGCTTGCCCGGTCTCGCGCCGTGGATGCGGCAGGGTGGAGCAATGACGACGGCTGACGGCTCGCACAGGGCCCAAGGATGGACGGCCGCGGTCCGGCAGCGGCTCGGCCTGGGCCGGCTGCTCCCGCTGGGCGGCCCGGCCGACGGGGCCTGGATCTCGGAACGGGCCGCGGTCGGCGTGCTGCGCCGGGCGGTGGGCGGTCCGGGGCCGGTCGTGCTGGAGCTGCGGATCGCCGCGGCCGATGCCGACGCGGCTCCCGCCCCGCAGGTGCCGCCGCCGCCGAGCGCCCTGCCTGCGGGGCCGCTGCGTATCGAGGCCACCGTGGCCGCGACGGCGCACCAGCCGCTTCCGGCCGCTGCCGCGGCGCTGCGCTCGGCCCTGTTGACGGCTGCCGCGCGGCGGCTCGGGCTGACGGTCGACGAGGTGGACGTCCGGGTGGCGGAGTTGCTGGACGCCGAGCCGGAACGGGCCGAGCCGCCCCCGGTGGAGGTGCGCCCGGCGGAGCCCGAGGGTGCGGCAGGCCGTGCCGCCGCTGGAGTGACGGGGGTCGCGGCGCTGACGCGGGTGCTGGGCGCACCCGTGCACACGGGTGCGGACCATGTACGGGTCGAACTGGCGACGGACGGAAGCCACCGGGCGCTGGACGTGGCCCTCGCGGTGCGGGCGGCGGTGACGGACGCGGTGGACGGACATCCCCCGGTCGCGGTGCTGGTCACCGCGGTGACCGCGGAACCGGAGCCACGGATCCCGGTCCCCCCGGCCGGCTGACACGGCACGGGCCCCGGGCGGTGTGCCCGGGGCCCGGTGCCGCGTCGGTTGCGGGGTGTGTCAGTCGGCCGTGCCCGAGAGGTCACGCAGCCGACGGCCCTGCGCGGCGCGCTCGGCGGCGCGCTGCTCCTCGTACGTACGGGAGACGGCGCCGCTCAGCAGGGCCTTGGTCTCGATGACGGCGTCGCGCGGGGCCGCGATCAGGGCGCCGGCCAGATCACGGGCGGCTCCTTCGAGCTCCGCTGCGGGCACCACGAGGTTGGCCAGGCCGGTGCGCTCGGCCTCGTCGGCGTGCACGAAGCGGCCGGTGGCGCAGATTTCGAGCGCGCGTGCGTACCCCACCAGGTGCACCAGGGGGTGCGTGCCGGTGAGGTCGGGGACCAGCCCGAGGCTGGTCTCGCGCATGGCGAACTGCACGTCCTCGGCGACGATCCGCAGATCACAGGCGAGGGCGAGCTGGAAGCCGGCGCCGATGGCGTGTCCCTGGACGGCCGCGATCGACACGATGTCGTTGCGACGCCACCAGGTGAACGCCTCCTGGTACTCGGCGATGACCGCGTCGAGCTCGGCCTCCGGGCCACGCCCCATGTCGAGGAACGACGGCTCACCGTCGAAGCCCTCGGGGGTGAACGCCTGACGGTCGAGACCGGCGGAGAAGGACACACCTTCGCCGCGCAGCACGACGACCCGCACACTGCCGGGCAGAGCCCGTCCGGCCTCGGTCAACGCCCGCCACAGAGCGGGGGACTGAGCGTTGCGCTTGGCCGGATTGGTGAGGGTCACCGTGGCAACCGCGTCGTCGACGGTGAGTCGTACGCCGTCCTTGTCGAGCACAGTGTCGAGCGAGGTCATGGAGCGCCTCCGGATCGGGTGCAGTCAGCACATGAAGCTAAGTGACTGAACAGTAACCACCCGATCGACCGCACGATCGACCGGGTGACCACCGCCGAACCGGTGAACTCCGGGACGGGCTCGTATGGTGCGAGCCGCCCCGGTCCGCGGACGGCCGTCAGGCCGCAGCGGCCTTCTTGCCTCGTGTCGCGCCGCCGCGTCCCCGCAGCGTCACTCCGGACTCACTGAGCATCCGGTGGACGAATCCATAGGAGCGGCCTGTTTCCTCGGCCAACGCCCGGATGCTCGCACCGGAGTCGTACTTCTTCTTCAGGTCTGCCGCGAGCTTGTCGCGCGCGGCGCCGGTCACCCGGCTGCCCTTCTTCAGAGTCTCGGCCACCCGTGCCTCCTCGTGGGAAGTGCGCTCTGGACTCTCATGATCACCCCTCGGGGCCGTCCTGGCCACCCATTCGGCAAGGTCCGTGCAAGCGGATCGACGCCCCGTGCAGGCGACGACACGATCGGAATCAGACATTCCGCAGGGTCGCCGGGGCAGCGGGGGAGCAACGCCGGAGGAACGGCCAGGTCAGGGCCGCACGGGAATCGGGGCCCCTCATGCGTGCACCCGGCAGGTATCTGCCGGGTGCCGCGCCGAGGTACGAGACGCCCTCACACAGATGATGGATCACGCGTAGGCCGAATGATCCAGTGCGAGTGGATCAGCGGGCCGCGACGGCCGGAATGCGCTCGCCGCGCACGGCCGACGGCCGGGCACGAGCCCGGCACGCACCGGACCGGGTCAGGCCAGCGAGACCAGGTCCCGGTAGTCCGCACCCCACAGGTCCTCGACGCCGTCCGGCAGCAGGATGATCCGCTCGGGCTGGAGCGCCTCGACCGCGCCCTCGTCGTGCGTGACGAGGACGACCGCGCCCTTGTACGTACGCAGCGCGCCGAGGATCTCCTCGCGGCTGGCCGGGTCGAGGTTGTTGGTGGGCTCGTCGAGCAGGAGCACGTTGGCCGAGGAGACGACCAGCGTCGCCAGGGCGAGCCGGGTCTTCTCGCCACCGGAGAGCACACCGGCGGGCTTGTCCACGTCGTCCCCGGAGAAGAGGAACGAACCGAGCGTCTTACGGACCGCGACCAGGTCGAGGTCGGGCGCGGCGGAGCGCATGTTCTCCAGGACGGTGCGGTTCGGGTCGAGGGTCTCGTGCTCCTGGGCGTAGTAGCCGAGCTTGAGCCCGTGGCCCTCGATGACGTCGCCGGTGTCGGGCTTCTCCGCGCCGCCGAGGAGACGCAGCAGTGTGGTCTTGCCCGCACCGTTGAGGCCGAGGATGACGACCCGGGAGCCCTTGTCGATGGCCAGGTCGACATCGGTGAAGATCTCCAGCGACCCGTACGACTTGGAGAGGCCCTCGGCCATCAGCGGCGTCTTGCCGCACGGCGAGGGGTCCGGGAAGCGCAGCTTGGCGACCTTGTCGGAGACCCGCACGGCCTCCAGCCCGGAGAGCAGCCGGTCGGCGCGCTTGGCCATGTTCTGCGCGGCCACGGTCTTGGTGGCCTTGGCGCGCATCTTGTCGGCCTGGGCGTTGAGCGTCGCGGCCTTCTTCTCGGCGTTCTGCCGCTCGCGCTTGCGGCGCTTCTCGTCGGCCTCGCGCTGCTGCTGGTAGAGCTTCCAGCCCATGTTGTAGACGTCGATCTGCGAACGGTTGGCGTCGAGGTAGAAGACCTTGTTGACGACGGTCTCGACCAGCTCGACATCGTGGGAGATCACGATGAAACCGCCGCGGTAGCTCTTGAGGTAGTCGCGCAGCCAGACGATCGAGTCCGCGTCGAGGTGGTTGGTGGGCTCGTCGAGGAGCAGGGTGTCTGCGTCCGAGAAGAGGATCCGGGCCAGCTCGACACGGCGTCGCTGACCGCCGGAGAGCGTGTGGAGCGGCTGGGCGAGCACCCGGTCGGGGAGGCTGAGGGCCGCGGCGATGGTGGCCGCCTCGGCCTCGGCCGCGTAGCCGCCCTTGGTGAGGAACTCCGTCTCCAGGCGCTCGTACTTCTTCATCGCCTTCTCGCGGGTGGCGCCCTTGCCGTTCGCCATCCGCTCCTCGTTCTCCCGCATCTTGCGCAGGATCTCGTCGAGGCCGCGGGCGGACAGGATGCGGTCCCGGGCGAGCACGTCGAGGTCGCCGGTGCGCGGGTCCTGCGGGAGATAGCCGACTTCGCCGGAGCGGGTGATCGTGCCGGCGGCGGGGGTGCCCTCGCCCGCGAGGCACTTGGTGAGGGTCGTCTTGCCCGCCCCGTTGCGGCCGACGAGGCCGATGCGGTCGCCCTTGGCGATGCGGAAGGAGGCGGATTCGATGAGCATGCGGGCGCCGGCGCGCAGCTCGATGCCGGAAGCGGTGATCACGGGGAAAAACTCCAGAGCGGTATGGACGGCGGAGGAACGACTAGCGATTCACGACTCGACGCCGTTACTCACGCACACGCACAAGGAGAATTGCCATGAGAACCAGTCTACTGGCGGTGTCCAACCACTTTTCCGCCTGCTCCCGGCGCAGTTGCCGAAAGCTCGCCCAGCGCGCCCGGCCCACTCCCCCACGTGACCAAAAACGGGCATTGCGGTGTGAATTATCTGATACTCGGCGCATGGCTGTGCGGCAGCCGCGAGCGGAGCAGAGGGTGGTGCCATGCAGTTCGACGATGACGCCGATCTGGACACGTCCGAGGTCCGGGACACGCGCGGCAGCCGCATCCCGGGCGGCAGGGCCACCGTGGGCGGCGGGATCGCGGGCGTCATCGCGCTGATCCTGGGGCTGCTCTTCGGGGTCGGCCCCGATCAGCTCGGGCTCTCCTCCGGCGACTCGGGCACGACCGCGACCGCCTCCTCGGCGGCGCAGGTCGAGCAGAACTGCCGGACCGGCCGGGACGCCAACACCAAGGACGACTGCCGGATCGTCGCGGTGGTCAACAGCGTGCAGGACTACTGGCGCCAGGAGTTCCAGCGGCGCGACGCCACGTACGGGGGCGCACGCACCGTCCTGTTCACCGACCGGGTCGGCACGGCCTGCGGATCGGCGACCTCGGCCGTGGGGCCGTTCTACTGCCCCGGCGACCGGCAGGTCTATCTGGACCTGGGCTTCTTCGACGAACTGCGGACCAAGTTCGGGTCGAGCGGCGGCCCGTTCGCCGAGGCGTACGTCGTCGCGCACGAGTACGGACACCACGTGCAGAACCAGATGGGAACGCTGGCCCGCGCGCAGGACGGACGGACCGGCGAGAACAGCAACGCGGTGAAGGTGGAGCTGCAGGCGGACTGCTACGCCGGGGTCTGGGCGAACCACGCGACGACGACGCCCGACGAGTCGACCGGCCGGCCGCTGATCACCGAGCTCACCCGGGCGGACATCCGGGACGGGCTGGACGCGGCCGCCTCGGTCGGGGACGACCGGATCCAGGAGAAGTTCCAGGGCCGGGTCACCCCCGAGTCCTGGACGCACGGCTCGGCCGCGCAGCGCCAGCAGTGGTTCACCACCGGCTTCCGCACCGGCGACATGGCCGCCTGCGACACCTTCCGCTGACCTGTGCGAGCGGCCCGTGCCCGGCGTTGCGCAGGGCGTCGCCCGCACCCGGTGGAAGACTGAGACACAGATCACACATGAGCCGCACGGGGCCCGGTGCGGCGCGAGAAGGGACTGAGCACGATGACAGACGCAACGGCGGGTGTTCCGACGGTCTATCCGACGATTCTGTACGACGACGCGAAGGCCGCGATCAAGACGCTGACCCAGGGCCTCGGCTTCACCGAGGAAGCGGTGTACGAGGGCGAGGACGGCACGGTGATGCACGCCGAGCTGTCCTGCGGGAACGGCAGGGTGATGCTGGGCTCCAAGGGCCGCGAGGGCGTCTTCGCCCGGGCGATGCGGGGAGCGGGGCCGGCCGGCGTCTACGTGGTGGTCGACGAGGTCGACGCCCATCACGCACGGGCCGTGGAGCACGGGGTGGAGATCCTCATGCCGCCGACCGACCAGGACTACGGCTCCCGGGACTACATGGCGCGCGACGCGGAGGGCAATGTGTGGAGCTTCGGGACCTACGCCCCGGGCACGGCGGGCTGAGCGACGGGTACGGCGGGCTGGGCGGTCACGGGCACGAGCACGGCAACGGTGCGCCCGGGCGACCCCGGGGCGCGATGCCACGCCGGCACCCGGCACCCGGCACGACGGTGCGGCCGGTTCCGGCGCCCCTGTGGACCGGACAGGGGTCGCCGGACAGCGGGCGGTGCCGGTTCAGGCCCCGCCGGTGTGCACCTGGAACGCCGCCTTGCGGACCGCTTTGGCGAGCGCGGGGTCGGGGTGCGCGGCGGCCAGGGCCACCAGGACCTGGACGGTGCGCGGGTGGCCGACGGCCCGTACCTCGTCCAGCAGCGCCGGGACGGTGCCCTGCACGGCCGCGTCGAGGTGGCGGACCAGCAGTCCCGTCTCGCCGTGGTCGGCGACGGCCGCCGCCGTGTCGACCCAGAGCCAGGTGGCCTCTTCGCGGCTGAGGACCTCCTGGGCGTCCTCGGGGTCGGCCCCGTCGTACTCGGCGAGCCAGAGCAGCGCGTAGGGGCGCAGTGACGGGTCGGTGACGACGGAGCGCACCACGGGCTCGGCCGGCGCGCCGACGACGCGGAGCGCCTCGAAGGCGAGTCCGCGCAGCAGGGCGTCCTCGCCGCGGGCCACACCGAGGAGTTCGGCGACGGCGCTGCCGACGGGGCGGGCGGCGAGCCAGGCGCGGTATTCGGCACGGGCCGGTCCGGGGGTGAGCCGGGCGCACCCGAGCAGCATGTCGGCGGCGGACTGCTCGATGTTCCCGGCGGGGCTCTGGGCGGCGACGCAGATCTGTTCCAGCTTGACCCAGACCGCCCAGTTTCCGAGCGGAGTCAGGGTGGCGGTCCCGGGACCGAGGGTGAGCGCGCCGACGGCGGCCAGCCCCTCCAGGGCCCAGTCCAGCAGGAGGGCGACCAGTGCGGCGGGGTGGGCGGTGGGCGCCGGTGCTGCGGGGGCGGGCAGCGGCTGGGGCCCGTACGGCACCTCGCAGCGCTCCTCGTGCAGTTCCGCCACGCGCTGGCCGAGCAGGTCGAGGAGTGCGGGCACGGTGACCGGGCCCGCCGAGAGCTGAAGGAGGGAGAGCACCTGGGGCACGGCCTCGACGGCCTCGGCGACCGCGGTGGACTCGATGTCCTGCGGTGCGGGGTGGACGAGCGACCAGGCGTCGAACAGCGCCACCCAGCCGCGGAGCACGGCGGAGTCGTCGCGGTCCCAGGCGCGCAGCCGCCAGCCGGGCCGAGCGGTGTCGCCGTGCAGTTCCACGAGTCCGGCGAGCCTGGCCCGGTCCCAGCCGGAGCGCACCTGGGCCGGGGACAACTCCAGCGCCGCCGCGGCCCGTTCGAGGGCCTGGGCGGCCAGGGGAGGCGTGCCGGAGCTCGCACCGTCGGCCGCCCAGCGGGCGATCCGTACGGCGTCGGCGAGAGCGGTCCTGGCCTGTCGGGCCAGTTCCGCCCGGGGCGGGGTGCCCTCGGGCGGGCGGGGCGCCGGCCTGGTGCGCCGGGTGGTCACGGCCTTGCGAGCGGTGGCGAGGGGTCGCGGGCGGACAAGTCGCAGCCTGGAGTCGCGCGGGGTACGGGACGTCACGGGGAGCAGTCTTGCCTCTGACAGCCCGAAAGCCCAAACGGAACCCGGATCACCGGTGGCTGGGCGCGACCGCACCGGCCGGGACCAACCGGCCGAAGCGGCACATCAGCTCACATCAGGGGCGTGAGGAAGCGTCGCAGGGTCTCTTCGTAGCGGACCGGATCCGCATTCCACATCGCCGCATGCGGAGCCTGGGGCACAGCGTGCAGCGCGACCAGGTCGGGCCGGCGCGCGGCGAGCTCCCGGGACGGCTGCCAGGGAGCCAGGGTGTCGTCGGGCCCGTGGAAGATCAGCGTCGGTACGTGCAGGGTCGCCGGGAGCGAGGTGTCCAGGAGCCGGGCGCCGTGCAGCCCGGTCTGTCCCTGGGCGGCGCGGACGGCGAGGGGCAGCAGGGCGGCCGGAACGCCGCGGGCGGCGGCCAGGGCGCGCAGGGTGGTGGCCCAGTCCAGCACCGGTGAGTCGAGGACGAGACCGCAGATGCGGTCCCGCAGCGCGGAGTTGGCGCAGGCGTGCAGGGCCATCGAGGCGCCGGTGGACCAGCCGTGCAGGACGACCTTCTCGGCGCCGTAGCGCACGGCGAAGCGGATGGCGGCGTCCAGGTCGCGCCATTCGGACTCGCCGAGGTGCGCCAGTCCGTCCGGGGAACGCGGGGCACCGGCGTCGCCGCGGTAGGCGAGGTCGAGGACGGGCAGCTGCTGCCCGTGCAGGAAGCCCGTCACGTTCAGGGGGTGTTCCCGGGTGGTGCCGAGGCCGTGCGCGGTGATCACCCAGGTGTCGCGGGGGCCCGGCACGAACCAGGCGGGCAGGCCGCCGAGTTCGCCGGGGATCTCCACCTCGCGGAAGTCGAGGCCGAGGGCGGTGGCGGGGTCGCCGGTGTGGACCTCCGGCGTGATGCGGACCCTGGCGCCGGGGCTCAGGATGCCGCGGTTCACGCGTTCCAGCCGGCGTACGACGGTGTCGGGGGACTGGTGGGCCTCGTCGATCACCGGCCCCACGACGGCGTGGACGTCGTCGCCCACCAGCCCGTAGGTACCGGGGCGCAACGACGTGAAGGACCGGGTCAGGGTGACCTGACCGGCCGCGGTCGCGTGCACGGTGAGTCGGCGGTCGGCGGGGAGGGGGCGGCCGGACGGCGTCTTGAGGGCGACGCCGCCGGCGTAGCGGCCGGCCGCGACCGCTGCCGCGCCGACGCCGAGGACCGTGGTGACGGCAGCTGCCGTTGCTGTAGCGGGGCGCACGGCTTCAGTGTCCGGGGCGATGCCGCACGCTGCCAGCGGACGGGGGCCGTCCGGTGGGCGGGGGCTGTCCGGGGGCGGGGGCTGTCCGGGGGCGGGAGCCGTCCGAGGAGCCGAGGCCCTGCGGGCGGGAACCCCAGGTGCGCGAGGGCCTCCGATCCGCGAGGACCTCAGGCGCGCGGGGAGCCTCAGGCCGCGCGAGGGCCTCCGGTGCGCGCCGGCCTCCCCCGGCCGGTCCGGTCCGGAACCCCGTAGGTGATTCAGCCCGGCTGCTGCCCGTACCCCTTCAGCGCTTCCTTGACCTCGTTCAGCTGCTCCGGGGTGAGCAGGGCCGGGGTGCGGCCGGGTACGGAGCCGGCGGCGAGCCAGACGCGGCACAGCCATTCGAGCTGGGCGGTGCGGTCGTAGGCCTCGTCCAGGGTGGCGCCGTAGGTGACCGTGCCGTGGTTGCCCAGCAGACAGCCGGTGCGGTCGCGCAGCGCCGCGAGCATGTTCTCGGCCAGTTCGTCGGTGCCGTACCGGGCGTAGGCGGCGACCCGGACGGGGCCGCCCAGCATCGCGGCGGCGTAGTGGACCGACGGCACCTCGGTGACGAGCGTGGAGACGGCCGTGGCGTGCACCGCGTGGGTGTGCACGACGGCAGCCGCGTCGGTGTTCCGGTACACCGCGAGGTGGAGGGGGAGTTCGCTGGTGGGGGCCAGCTCGCCGAGGATCTGGTTCCTCTCCGGATCGACGCCCACCAGGTCCTCCGGCCGGAGCCGGTCGTACGGCACTCCGCTCGGGGTGACCAGCACCGTCCCGCCGACGCGCGCCGAGACGTTGCCCGACGTCCCCACGACGAGCCCCTCGGAGGCCGTCCTGCGGGCGGTGGCGACGACCGCATCCCAGGTCCGTTCGATCGAATCCCGCCACTCGTTGCTCATACGAAGATCCTTTCAACGGATGAGCGGCCCACTGCCACCCCTCCCTCGACAGCCCGTCCGGACTCCGGATTCCGGGCCCACACCGGCCCGTGCCGGAATCCCGCCGTCGCGCGGCGGACGAAAAGGGCGGCGGCACTCCGGATGGGGTCACCGCAACGCCCTGCTCAGTTCATCTTCCGTTCACCCAGGTTGCCTACGGTCCACGTGCCACTGACGTCGAACGATTGCCTGGGTAAATGGAACACATCACGCTGCTGCTCGCGATTGTGATCGTGACAGCTCTAGTGTTCGATTTCACGAACGGTTTCCACGACACCGCCAACGCGATGGCCACGACCATCTCGACCGGCGCACTCAAACCCAAGACAGCGGTGGCCATGTCCGCCGTTCTCAACCTCGTAGGCGCGTTCCTGTCGGTGGAGGTCGCCAAGACGATCTCCGGCGGGATCATCAACGAAGACGGGCTCAGAACCGAGGTCATCTTCGCGGCGCTCGTCGGCGCCATCCTGTGGAATCTGCTGACCTGGCTGGTCGGGCTGCCGTCCAGCTCGTCCCACGCACTGTTCGGCGGCCTGATCGGCGCCGCGGTGATGTCCGCCGGCTGGTCGTCGGTCGACGGCGGCACCGTCGTCACCAAGGTGCTGCTCCCCGCGGTCGCCGCACCGGTCGTCGCCGGTCTGGCGGCGCTGCTGGCCACCAAGCTGACGTACCGCATCGGCGGAAAGGTCACGGGCGGCGCCCAGGAGAAGGCCACCGCCAAGGGGTACCGCGCCGGCCAGATCGCCTCGGCCGGGCTCGTATCGCTCGCCCACGGCACCAACGACGCGCAGAAGACCATGGGCATCATCACGCTCGCCCTGGTCACCGGCGGCGTCCTCGCCCCCGGCTCCAACCCGCCGGTGTGGGTCATCGTGTGCGCCGGCCTCGCCATCGCGCTCGGCACCTACCTGGGCGGCTGGCGCATCATCCGCACCATGGGCAGCGGCCTGACCGAGCTGAAGCCGCCGCAGGGCTTCGCCGCCCAGACCAGTGCGGCCACGGTCATCCTGGCCTCCTCTCACCTCGGCTTCTCCCTCTCCACCACCCAGTCCTGCTCCGGCGCCGTCATGGGCGCGGGCCTCGGCCGCAAGGGCGGCGTGGTCCGCTGGTCCACCGCCACCCGGATGTTCGTCGCCTGGGGTCTGACCCTGCCGGCCGCCGGTCTGGTCGGTGCGGGCGCTGAGTTCCTCACCAAGCAGGGCACCTGGGGTGTCGTGGTCGTAGCGGCGCTGCTGATCGCCGGCTCCGGTGCGATCTGGATGCTGTCGCGGCGCAAGCCCGTCGGACACGACGACGTCGCCCCGGCCGGTGCGGACGCCGAGCCCGCGGGTGTCGTCACCACGGCCATCGCGGCCGTCAGCCCGCCGCCCACCGCGGCTGCCCAGCCCCATGACCTCATGGCCACCATCCCGGCCCCCGCCGGGCCGGTCACCGACCCGGCCCGACCCGCCACGGTCTAGAGCCTCCGGTAAGGACAGATCTCCATGAACATCGACTGGGCAGCCCTCGGCACCGTCTTCGGCGTCTCGCTCGTCGCCACCGTCGCGCTGGTGGGCCTCTTCACCCTCGGCATCGCCGGCCTCTCCAAGCAGCCGGAACCGGCCGCACAGGGCGGATCGACGGGCGGATCGCTCGTACTGGCCCGCACCGGCGCGTACGTCTGCTTCGCGCTGTGCGCCGCCGCCGTGGCCTACGGCATCTATCTGATCGTCGCCTGAGACCACACCCTCCCCTTCCCGCTCACCCGCATCGGGCCGGACGCACCTCGTGTGCGCCCGGCCCGATGTGCGTCTGCGCACACTGCACCGCCGCAGGTCAACGGCAAGTTGACGGGCGTTCGCAGAGCGTGGTGGACTGCCGGAGCCATTACGGCGACAGCAGAGGAAGCCGGTGCGAATCCGGCGCGGTCCCGCCACTGTCACCGGGGAGCAGTCCCCCACCACTGGAAGTCACGGTCCACGCAAGCGGACTGGAAGGCCGGGGGAACTGCGGATCCGGAAGCCAGGAGACTCTCGTCGCCGTCACGTCGAACCAGGGCGCGGACCCTGAGTGAGGACATATCGCCATGCCCGGCTGCCGTGCGTTCCCTCCTGTGCGACTCAGAACAGGCCCCAAGGTCCTTCGAGGCGCAACGGCCGGCTGAACCGTGCGTGCCGATCGCATCTTCGCGTACGGCGCCACAGCCGGTCTGATCGGCGATCTGCTGCTCGGTGACCCCCGCAGGGGGCACCCGGTCGCCGTCTTCGGGCGGGCCGCGGCAGGCGTCGAACGCCGTCTGTGGCGCGACCATCGCGGGTGGGGCGCCCTGCACACCCTGGTCTGCGCCGGAGGCGCCGCCGGGGGTGCCGCGCTGGCCTCCCGCGCCCTGCGCCACCACCCCGCCGCGTCCGTCGCCCTGACCGCCGCCGCCACCTGGTCCGTCGTCGGCGGTACGTCGCTGGGGCGCGAGGCCCGGGCCATCGGTGGCGCGCTCGCCGCCGGGGACATCGAGCTGGCCCGTGAGCGCCTGCCGCACCTGTGCGGCCGCGACCCGCACTCCCTGGACGGGCCGCAGATCGCCCGCGCCGTCGTGGAGTCCGTCGCCGAGAACACCTCGGACGCCGTCGTCGGCGCCCTGGTGTGGGGCGCGCTGGGCGGGGTGCCCGGACTCGTCGGCTTCCGGGCCGCCAACACGCTCGACGCGATGGTCGGTCACAAGTCGCCCCGCTACCGGCGCTACGGCTGGGCATCGGCCCGCCTCGACGACGTCGCGGGCTGGCCGGGCGCCCGGCTGACGGCCCTGCTCGCCGTGACCGCCGGGGGACGGCCACGCGGAGCGGCCCGTGCCTGGCGGGCCGACGCCGCCGGGCACCCGAGCCCCAACGCGGGGCCGGTGGAAGCCTCGTTCGCGGGCGCGCTCGGCGTACGGCTCGGCGGGACGCTCGCCTACGGCGGCCGGGTCGAGCACCGTCCCGTGCTCAACGGGGAGACGGGCCGCGCGGTGGAGCCCGAGGACATCGAACGGGCCGTACGGCTGTCGCGTCGCGTGAGCGCGCTGGCCCTCGGCGTGAGCGTGGCCGCCCGGCTGGGCGCGGGGCTCGCCGCCCGGCGCCTCACCCGGACCCCGGAAACGCGCATCCCAGGACGGAGACGGACATGAGCGGCGGACTGCTGGTCGCCGGAACCACATCGGACGCGGGCAAGAGCGTCGTCACGGCCGGCATCTGCCGCTGGCTGGTGCGCCGGGGCGTGAAGGTGGCGCCGTTCAAGGCACAGAACATGTCGCTCAACTCCTTCGTCACCCGCGAGGGCGCCGAGATCGGCCGCGCCCAGGCCATGCAGGCCCAGGCCGCCCGGGTGGAGCCGACCGCGCTGATGAACCCGGTGCTGCTCAAACCGGGCAGCGACCGCTCCAGCCAGGTCGTCCTGATGGGGCGTCCGGTCGGCGAGATGAGCGCACGCGGCTACCACGGCGGCCGGCAGGAATCGCTTCTGTCGACCGTCGTGGACTGCCTGGAGCAGCTTCGGGGCACGTATGACGCAGTGATCTGCGAGGGGGCGGGCAGTCCGGCCGAGATCAATCTGCGGCGCACGGACATCGTGAACATGGGCATCGCACGGGCGGCACGCTTCCCGGTGGTGGTCGTCGGCGACATCGACCGCGGAGGGGTCTTCGCCTCGTTCTTCGGTACGACGGCGCTGCTCTCGGCCGAGGACCAGTCGCTGATCGCGGGCTATCTGGTCAACAAGTTCCGCGGCGACGTCTCGCTGCTGGAGCCGGGCCTGGACATGCTGCGCGATCTCACGGGACGGCCCACCTACGGGGTACTGCCGTTCGCCCACGGCCTCGGCATCGACGAGGAGGACGGACTGCGGGTCTCGCTGCGGGGCGCCGTACGGGAGTCGGTGCTCGCGCCGCCGCACGGCGAGGACATCCTGCGCGTCGCCGTGTGCGCCGTGCCGCTGATGTCCAACTTCACCGACGTGGACGCGCTGGCGGCCGAACCGGGCGTCGTCGTGCGGTTCGTGGACCGCGCCGAGGAACTCCACGACGCCGACCTCGTCATCGTGCCCGGCACCCGCGGCACCGTGAAGGCGCTGGCCTGGCTGCGCGAGCGCGGGCTCGCCGACGCCCTGCTGCGACGCGCCGCCGAGGGCCGCCCGGTGCTGGGCATCTGCGGCGGCTACCAGATCCTCGGCGAACACATCGAGGACGACGTGGAGTCGCGCGCCGGGCGGGTGGACGGGCTCGGACTGCTGCCCGTAACCATCCGGTTCGACCGCGAGAAGACCCTCGCCCGGCCAACCGGTGAGGCGCTCGGCGCCCCCGTCGAGGGGTACGAGATCCACCACGGCGTCGCGGACGTGCGCGGCGGCGAGCCCTTCCTCACGGACGGGCAGGGGCAGCGCCTGGACGGCTGCCGCTCCGGTTCCGTGTGGGGCACCCACTGGCACGGCTCGCTGGAGAGCGACGCCTTCCGCCGCCGCTTCCTGACGGAGATCGCGCAGGCGGCCGGCCGGCGCTTCGTCCCGGCCCCCGACACCTGTTTCGCCGGCCTGCGCGAGGAACAGCTCGACCGCCTCGGCGACCTCATCGAAGAACACGCGGACACCGATGCGCTGTGGCGACTCATCGAGTCGGGCGCACCGGCAGGACTTCCCTTCATCGCCCCCGGAGCACCTGGAGCACGCGCATGAACGCCCCGCTGACCGCCCCGCTGAGCACCGTGTTGCTGTTGTCGACCGCCGACACCGACCTCCTCGCCGCCCGCGCCTCGGGCGCCCCCTTCCGGATCGGCAACCCGACCCGTATCGACGTCCACGAGGAACTCCCCGCGCTGATCGAGGGCTCCTCCGTCGCCGTGGTCCGTCTGCTGGGCGGCAAGCGTGCCTGGGAGGACGGGCTGGCCGCCCTGAAGGCGGCCGGCATCCCGACCGTGCTGCTCGGCGGTGAGACCGTGCCGGACGCGGAGCTGATGGCCGAGTCGTCCGTACCGGCCGGGGTCGTCGCCGAGGCGCTGCGCTACCTGGTGGAGGGCGGCCCGGGAAACCTCGTCGAGCTGGCCCGCTTCCTCTCCGACACCGTCCTGCTCACGGGGCACGGCTTCGCCGAACCGCAGAAGATGCCCGAGTGGGGCCTGCACGGCAGCCGTAGTTTCACCGAGGGCCGCCCGACCGTCGGCGTGCTCTTCTACCGGGCTCATCACCTCTCCGGCAACACCTCGTTCGTCGACGTGCTGTGCGACGCCGTCGAGGCGCGCGGCGCCAACGCCCTTCCCGTGTACTGCGGTTCGCTGCGCGGTGCGGACGCCGGACTGTACGAGCTGCTCGGCCGGGCCGACGCCCTGGTCGCCACGGTGCTCGCGTCCGGCGGCACCCGCGCGTCGGACGCCTCCGCCGGGGGCGACGACGAGGCCTGGGACATCGGCGCGCTCGCCGACCTGAACGTGCCTGTGCTGCAAGGGCTCTGCCTGACCTCCTCGCGCGCCGCGTGGGACGCCTCGGACGCCGCGCTCTCCCCCATGGACGCGGCGATGCAGGTCGCCATCCCGGAGTTCGACGGCCGCCTCATCACCGTGCCGTTCTCCTTCAAGGAGCAGGGCCCGGACGAGGTGCCGGTGTACCGCGCCGACCCCGAGCGGGCGGCCCGCGTCGCCGGGATCGCCGTGCGTCACGCCGTCCTCAAGCACAAGACGAACGCCGAGAAGAAGCTCGCCCTGGTCTTCACCGCCTACCCCACCAAGCACTCCCGCGTCGGCAACGCGGTCGGCCTGGACACGCCCGCCTCCGCCGTCCGCGTCCTGGACGCCCTGCGCGATGCCGGATACGGCGTCGAAGGGCACCCGGACAACGGTGACGAGCTCATCCACCGCCTCATCAACGCCGGTGGCCACGACGTGGAGTGGCTGACCGAGGAGCAGCTCGCCGCGGCTCCGGCGCGGGTGCCGCTGGCGGACTACCGGGAGTGGTTCGCGAAGCTGGAACCGGAGCTGCGCGACTCGATGCTGGAGCACTGGGGCGAGCCGCCGGGCTCGCTGTACGTGGACGGGGACGACATCGTCCTCGCCTCGCTCCGGTTCGGGAACGTGGTGGTGCTGATCCAGCCGCCGCGCGGATTCGGCGAGAACCCGATCGCGATCTACCACGACCCGGACATGCCGCCCTCGCACCACTACCTGGCCACGTACCGCTGGCTGGAGAACACGTTCGGCGCGGACGCCGTCGTCCACATGGGCAAGCACGGCACGATGGAGTGGCTGCCCGGCAAGGGCCTCGGCCTGTCCGCCGGCTGCGGCCCGGACGCGGTGCTCGGCGAACTCCCCCTGATCTACCCGTTCATCGTCAACGACCCGGGCGAGGGCACCCAGGCCAAGCGCCGGGGCCACGCCACGGTCGTGGACCACCTGGTGCCGCCGATGGCGCGCGCCGACACCTACGGCGACCTGGCCAAGCTGGAGCAGCTGCTCGACGAGTACGCGCTGGTCAGCGACCTGGACCCGACGAAGGCGCCCTCGGTGCGGGCGCAGATCTGGACCCTGGTCAAGGCCGCCGAGCTGCACCACGACCTGCATGTCGACGAGCAGCCGGGCGACGACGACTTCGACTCGTTCGTCATGCACATCGACGGCTACCTCTGCGAGATCAAGGACGTCCAGATCCGCGACGGGCTGCACATCCTGGGCGGCGGCCCGGTCGACGAGGCCCGGGTCAACCTGGTCCTCGCGGTGCTGCGCGCCTCGCAGGTGTGGGGCGGTACGGCCAACGCGCTGCCGGGTCTGCGGGCGGCGATCGCCGAGCACTTCGGGCTCAGCGAGAAGGAGCTGCTGGGCGAGCCGGGCGCGGCCGTGAAGGTGCCGGACGGGCTGAGCGCGCTGGTGGAAGGGCCGGCACGGACCGGCGCGGACGCGATCGACCTGCTGGAGCAGTTGTGCCGCCGGCTCGCGGAGGGCATGGAGGCGCGCGGCTGGGACGTGACCGCCGCGGCCGGTCTCGTACGCGAGGTGCTGGGCATCGAACTCCCGGACGCCGTCGCCGTCCTGGGCTTCGCCTGCGAGGAGGTCGTGCCCCGGCTGGCCCGGACGACCGACGAGATCGACCACATCCTGAAGGCTCTGGACGGCGGCTTCGTCCCGGCGGGCCCCTCGGGTTCGCCCACGCGCGGACTCGTCAACGTGCTGCCGACGGGCCGCAACTTCTACTCCGTGGACCCGAAGGCGATTCCGTCCCGGCTGTCGTGGGAGGTCGGCCAGTCGCTCGCGGACTCGCTGATCGCCCGGTACCTGGCTGACACGGGCGACTACCCGAAGTCGGTCGGCCTGACGGTGTGGGGCACCTCCGCGATGCGCACCCAGGGCGACGACATCGCGGAGATCCTGGCGCTGCTCGGCTGCCGGCCGGTGTGGGACGACGCCTCGCGCCGGGTGACGGGCTTCGAGGTGGTGCCGGTGAGCGAACTGGGCCGGCCGCGCATCGATGTGACGGTCCGGATCTCGGGCTTCTTCCGGGACGCGTTCCCGCACGTGGTGGGCCTGATCGACGACGCGGTCCGCGCGGTGGCCGAGCTGGACGAGCCGGCCGACGCCAACTACGTACGGGCGCACGCCGACGAGGACACCGCCGAGCACGGCGACCGCCGCCGGGCCACGGCCCGCATCTTCGGCTCGAAGCCGGGGGCGTACGGGGCGGGGCTGCTGCCGCTGATCGACGCGCGCAACTGGCGGTCGGACGCGGACCTGGCCGAGGTGTACGCGGTCTGGGGCGGTTACGCCTACGGACGCGGCCTTGAGGGGCGGGCCGCGCGCGGGGACATGGAGACGGCGTTCCGGCGGATCGCGGTGGCGGCGAAGAACGTCGACACGCGGGAACACGACCTGGTCGACGCCGACGACTACTTCCAGTACCACGGCGGCATGGTCGCCATGGTGCGGCATCTGACGGGCGAGTCGCCCGAGGCGTACGTGGGCGATTCGGCGACGCCGGACCAGGTGAAGACGCGGACGCTGGGCGAGGAGACCCACCGGGTCTTCCGGGCGCGGGTGGTGAACCCGCGCTGGATGGCGGCCATGCGGCGCCACGGGTACAAGGGCGCCTTCGAGATGGCGGCGACCGTGGACTACCTGTTCGGGTACGACGCGACGGCGGGGGTGGTCGACGACTGGATGTACGAGAAGTTGTCGGCGGAGTACGTGTTCGACGAGACCAACCGGGACTTCATGAGGAAGTCCAACCCGTGGGCGCTGCGCGGGATTTCGGAGCGGTTGCTGGAGGCGGCCGAGCGGGGGCTGTGGGCGGAGCCGGACGCGGAGACGCTGGAGCGGTTGCGGGCCACGTATCTGGAGCTCGAAGGGGAACTGGAGGGGGACGAGTGAGGCGGGTGCGCGTGGTGTGCGCGGCGCCTGCGGCGGGCCTGTCCCCTACCCGCCCCGCTCCTCAATCGCCGGAGGGGCCGGCACGCGCCCCTGAGGGACATGGATTCGCCCTCGTCAAGGAGGCCTTGTGAGTACGCCTTACCCCTTCACCGCCATCGTCGGGCAGGACGATCTCCGGCTCGGACTGCTGCTCAACGCGGTGAGCCCCGCCGTGGGTGGCGTCCTCGTGCGCGGCGAGAAGGGCACCGCCAAGTCCACCGCGGTCCGCGCGCTGGCCGCGCTCATGCCCGAGGTGGCCGTCGTCCCCGGCTGCCGGTTCTCCTGCGCTCCCGGCTCCCCCGATCCGGCGTGTCCCGACGGTCCCCACGAGCCCGGGTCCGGCGTGTCGCGGGCGGCGCGGACCGTGGAGCTGCCTGTCGGCGCGTCCGAGGACCGGCTCGTCGGGGCGCTCGACATCGAGCGGGCGCTCGCCGAGGGCGTGAAGGCCTTCGAGCCGGGGCTCCTCGCGGACGCGCATCGCGGCATCCTGTACGTCGACGAGGTCAACCTGCTCCACGACCACCTGGTCGACCTGCTGCTCGACGCCGCCGCCATGGGTGCCTCGTACGTCGAGCGCGAAGGCGTCTCCGTACGGCATGCCGCGCGCTTCCTGCTCGTCGGGACGATGAACCCCGAAGAAGGGGAGCTGCGCCCGCAGTTGCTCGACCGCTTCGGGCTGACCGTCGAGGTCGCCGCCTCCCGGGAGACCGATCTGCGGGTGGAGGTGGTGCGGCGACGGCTCGCGTACGACGACGATCCGGCCGCGTTCGCCGCCCGGTGGGCCGACGAGGAGGGCGCGTTGCGGGCCCGGATCGTGGCCGCCCGGGCTCTGCTGCCACGCGTGCGGCTCGGTGACGGTGCCCTGCGGCAGATCGCCGCCACCTGTGCCGCCTTCGAGGTCGACGGGATGCGGGCCGACATCGTGATGGCCCGGACCGCCACCGCGCTGGCCGCCTGGGCCGGGCGCGAGGACGTGCTGGCCGAGGACGTACGGCAGGCAGCCCTGCTCGCGCTCCCCCACCGGCGCCGGCGCAATCCCTTCGACGCGCCGGGGCTCGACGAGGAAAAGCTCGACGACACACTGGAGCAGAACAGCGCCGAGGACGACGATCCGGACCCGGACGGCCCGGGTGGCGGCGGCCGGCCGCCGGAGGGCGACGGGCCGGACACGCCGCCGCAGGGCGAGGGCGGCGCCGACGACACGCCCGCGCAGTCCGTGCCCGAGCAGGGCGGGGAACCGGACCGGGGGCAGTCCACCGGGGGCGGCGAGCAGCAGCCCGTGCGGGCCGGTGAGCCGTTCCGTACGAAGATGCTGAGCGTGCCGGGTCTCGGGGAGGGCGCGGCGGGACGGCGGTCCCGGGCGCGTACCGAGCACGGGCGCACGACCGGTGCCCGGCGTCCTCAGGGCGCGCTGACCAAGCTGCATCTGGCCGCGACCGTGCAGGCCGCAGCCCCGCACCAGCGGGCGCGGGGCCGGTCGGGGCGCGGGCTGGTGGTGCGGCGGGACGATCTGCGGCAGGCGACGCGGGAAGGGCGCGAGGGGAACCTCGTGCTGTTCGTCGTGGACGCGTCCGGGTCGATGGCCGCCCGGCAGCGGATGACCGCCGTGAAGGGTGCGGTGCTGTCGCTGCTGATGGATGCCTACCAGCGGCGGGACAAGGTCGGGCTGATCACCTTCCGGGGCAAGGACGCCGAGGTGGCGCTGCCGCCGACGTCGTCGGTGGACGCCGCCGCCGCGCGGCTGGAGATGCTGCCGACCGGCGGGCGTACGCCGGTGGCCGCCGGGCTGTTGAAGGCGCATGACGTGCTGCGGGTGGAGCGGCTGCGCGATCCGTCGCGGCGGCCGTTGCTGGTCGTGGTGACCGATGGGCGGGCGACCGGCGGGCCGGAGCCGGTGGCGCTGGCCGCGCGGGCTGCCCGGCTGCACGAGGCGGAGGGCATCGCCTCCGTCGTCGTGGACTGCGAGTCGGGGCCCGTACGGCTCGGGCTCGCGGCGAGTCTCGCGGGTGACCTGGGCGGCACCGCCGTCACCCTCGACGAGCTGCGCGCCGATTCGATCGCCGGACTGGTCAAGGACGTTCAGGGCTACAGCAGGAGGGTCGCGTAATGCCGCAGGGACAGCCGGTCAGTGTGCCGGACGACGGGCTCACCACCCGGCAGCGCCGCAACCGGCCGCTGCTGGTGGTGCACACCGGCATCGGCAAGGGAAAGTCGACGGCCGCCTTCGGGCTGGCGCTGCGTGCCTGGAATCAGGGGTGGCCGATCGGGGTCTTCCAGTTCGTGAAGTCGGCGAAGTGGAAGGTCGGCGAGGAGAACGCGCTGAAGGTCCTCGGCGCGAGCGGTGAGGGCGGGTCCGTCGCCTGGCACAAGATGGGCGAGGGCTGGTCCTGGGTCCAGCGCGACCAGCAGCTCGACAACGAGGCGGCGGCGCGCGAGGGCTGGGAGCAGGTCAAGCGCGATCTGGCGGCCGAGACGTACCGGCTGTACGTGCTCGACGAGTTCGCCTACCCGATGCACTGGGGATGGGTCGACACCGAAGAGGTCGTCGAGGTGCTGCGCCGGCGGCCCGGGAACCAGCACGTGGTGATCACCGGTCGCAACGCACCCGCCGCGCTGGTGGACGCGGCGGACCTGGTGACCGACATGTCGAAGGTCAAGCACCCGATGGACGCCGGGCAGAAGGGCCAGAGGGGCATCGAGTGGTGAACGTTCCGCGCCTGGTCGTCGCCGCGCCGTCGTCCGGCAGCGGCAAGACCACCGTGGCGACGGGCCTGATGGCCGCCTTCGCCGGGCGGGGGCTCGCCGTGTCCGGGCACAAGGTGGGGCCCGACTACATCGATCCGGGCTACCACACGCTCGCCACCGGGCGGCCGGGGCGCAATCTCGACGCGTACATGTGCGGGCCGGAGCTGATCGCTCCGCTGTTCGCGCACGGTGCGGACGGGTGTGACCTGGCGGTCGTCGAGGGCGTGATGGGGCTGTACGACGGCGCGTCGGGGCAGGGTGAGCTCGCGTCCACCGCCCAGGTGGCGAAGCTGCTGCGGGCGCCCGTGGTGCTGGTCGTGGACGCGTCGTCGCAGTCGCGGTCCGTGGCGGCCCTGGTGCACGGTTTCGCCTCGTGGGACACGCAGGTGCGGATCGGCGGGGTGATCCTGAACAAGGTGGGCTCCGACCGGCACGAGGCGTTGCTGCGGGAGGCCCTGGACGAGTCCGGGGTACCGGTGCTGGGGGTGTTGCGGCGGGCCGCGCAGGTGGCGGTGCCGTCACGGCATCTGGGGCTGGTGCCGGTGGCCGAACGGCGGGGCGATGCGGTGGCCGCTGTCGCGGCGATGGGGGATCGGGTGCGGGCCGGGTGCGACCTGGAGGCGCTGCTTGCCTTGGCGCGGTCTGCGCCTCCCGTGCCGGGTGCGGGTGCGTGGAGCGCGGCCGAGGCTGTGGGCGCCTGCGGCGGGCCTGTTCCCCTCCCCGCCCCTTCCCGGCAGCGACATGATGCGGCTCCGCCGCGGGGGGGCTCCGCCCCGGACCCCGCTCCTCGAACGCCGGAGGGGCTGAGCGTTGCTGTCGCCTCCGGTCCCGCGTTCACCTTCTCCTACGCCGAGCACAGCGAGCTCCTCGCCGCCGCCGGGGCCACCGTCGTGCCGTTCGATCCGTTGCGGGACGAGGCATTGCCCGACGGGACCCGGGGGGTCGTCATCGGGGGCGGGTTTCCCGAGGTGTACGCGCCCGACCTGTCGGCCAACGAGCCGTTGCGCAAGGCCGTCGCGGAGCTGGCCGCCTCCGGCGCTCCGGTGGCCGCCGAGTGTGCGGGGCTGCTGTATCTGGCCCGGTCGCTGGACGGGCTGCCAATGTGCGGGGTCCTGGACGCCGAGGCGCGGATGTCGGAGCGCCTCACGCTCGGCTACCGGGACGCCGTGGCGCTCTCCGACAGCGTGCTGGCGGTGGCCGGGACCCGGACGCGCGGGCACGAGTTCCACCGCACCGTGCTGGAACCCGGTGCCGGGGACGAGCCGGCCTGGGGCATGCACCAGCCGGAGCGGCGCGTCGAGGGGTTCGTGCACCGGGGCGTGCACGCGAGTTATCTGCATACGCACTGGGCCTCGGCGCCCGGTACGGCCCGCCGATTCGTGGAGAGGTGCGAAGGATGAACACGCTGGTGGGGGTCGGGGTCGGCCCGGGTGATCCGGAGCTGGTGACCGTCAAGGGCGTCAACGCGCTGCGGGACGCCGCGGTCGTCGTGGTGCCCGTGATGGACACGGGTGAGCGGGGGCGTGCCGAGGCGACGGTGCTGCACTACGTCGGTGCGGAGAAGGTCGTCCGTGTCGTGTTCGCGCTGAACGAGCGGACGGACCGGGCGCGCCGGGAGGCGGCGTGGGACGCGGCGGGCGCGCGGGTCGCGGAGCTGCTGCGTACGCACGGTTCGGTGGCGTTCGCGACGATCGGCGACCCCAATGTGTATTCGACGTTCACCTACCTCGCGCACACGATCGGTGAACTGCTGCCGGGCACGGACGTGGTGACGGTGCCGGGGATCACGGCGATGCAGGATCTGGCCGCGCGCAGTGGCGCGGTGCTGACCGAGGGCACCGAGCCGTTGACGCTGGTGCCGGTGACCGCCGGGGCGGCCGTGCTGAGGGAGGCGCTGAAGGGGCCCGGGACGGTCGTCGCGTACAAGTTCGGGCGGCTGGCCGAGGAGGTCGCCACGGCGTTGCGCGAGACGGGGCGGACCGAGGACGCGGTGTGGGGTTCGGCGCTCGGGCTGCCGGAGGAGTCGATCCGGCCGGCGGCGGAGCTGGCCGACGGGCCGTTGCCGTACCTCTCCACGCTGATCGCGCCCGCGCCGCGCGACGGCGGGCGGGGCGGCAAGTTGTGAGGCGGTCACTGCGCCAGGCCCACCACCAGCCAGATGAAGCCCACTCCGGCCACCGTGCACAGCAGGGTGGAACGGGCGGGGTGTTCGTGGTGCGCCTCGGGCAGGATCTCGGCTGCGGCGAGGTAGAGCAGGGCGCCGCCGAAGAAGCCGAGATAGCAGCCGAGAAGTTGCTCCGGAAGGGTGAACACGAGCGTCGTCGCCGCGCCGACGACGGGCGCCGCCGCGTCCGCGTACAGCATCGTCAGGGCCTTGCGGCGGGCGTTCCCGTACAGGCTGGTGATCGTGTACGTGTTGAAGCCGTCCGCGAAGTCGTGGGTGATGACGGCGAGGGCGACGGCCGCTCCCATGCCGCCGCCGACCTGGAAGGCCGCGCCGAGCGCCACGCCGTCCATCAGGCTGTGCAGGACCATGGCGGCGGCCGCCGTCAGTCCGACCTGGGGCACGCGTTCCTCGCTCGCGCCGTGTGCCGCCTGGCGTACCGCGAGCAGGCGCTCCACCAGGTGGGCGAAGAGGAAGCCGCCCACGAACAGCAGCAGGGCCGCCGGTACGCCGAAGACGAGGCCGCCCGCGGCTTCGATGGCCTCCGGCAGCAGGTCGAGGCCGACGACTCCGAGCATCAGTCCGCCCGCGAATCCGAGCACCAGGTGACGGCGGTCGGTGACGCGCTGGGCGACCCAGCCGCCGGCCAGGGTCATCAGGAACGCGCCGAGCGCGACGAACACCGCCATGGGCTCTTGCTAGCCGATTGACCCCGGTGCGCGCATCTCAGAGCGCCCGCCCCCGTACTCCGCTCCTCCCCTGTCCCGAAAGGACCCGTCCCATGTCCGAAGCAGTCGACGCAGCCGCCGCGCCCACCCGTGGCACCGTGACGTTCGTCGGTGCCGGCCCCGGCGCCGCCGACCTGCTGACCTTCCGGGCGGCGCGGGCGATCGCGGACGCCGACATCGTCATCTGGGCGGCGAGCCTGGTGCAGGCGGAGGTCCTCGGCCATGCCCGGGAGGGTGCCGAGATCCTGGACTCCGCCCAGATGTCCCTCGAAGAGGTCGTCGCCGTGTACCGGCGGGCGGCGGACGAGGGGCTGAGGGTGGCCCGGATCCACTCCGGTGACCCGGCGCTGTGGGGCGGCACGCAGGAGCAGGTCGACCGGTGCGGCGAACTGGGCGTCGCGGTGGAGATCGTGCCGGGTGTGTCGTCGTTCTCGGCGGTCGCGGCCCTCGTGCAGCGCGAGCTGACGATCCCGGAGGTGGCGCAGTCGGTGATCCTGACCCGGCTGGGCGGCGGCAAGACGCCGATGCCTCCCGGTGAGGAGGTGCGGGAGTTCGCCCGGCACGGCACGACGATGGCGCTGTTCCTGTCGGCGGCCCGGTCCGGTCAGCTGACGCAGGAGCTGCTGGAGGGCGGGTACCCGACCTCGACGCCCGTGGTGATCGCGTACCAGGCGACGTGGCCGGAGGAGCTGATCCTGCACTGCACGATCGAGACGCTGGAGGCGACGGTCAAGGAGCACAAGCTCTGGAAGCACACGCTGTTCCTGGTCGGCCCGGCCCTGTCGGCGTCGGGGACGCGGTCGCACCTCTACCACCCCGGGCACTTCCACGGGTACCGCAAGGCCGACAAGGCGGCGCGGGCCGAGTTGCGCGCCCAGCGGTCCGGCTCGTGATCCGGGTCTTCGGTACGGGGACGGGGGCGCCGCTCGGCCCCGATGCCGGGACCGCCCTGGCGCGGGCCACGCTGGTGGTGGGGGCCCGGCGTCATCTGGACGCTGCCGCGCTGCCGGCGGGCGCCGGGCGGGTGGTGCTGGGGCCGCTGGCTCCGGCTCTCGACCGGATCGGGAAGCACCTGGCCGAGGACGGGGCCCGCGTGGTCGTGCTGGCCTCCGGTGATCCGGGGTTCTTCGGGATCGTGCGGGCCCTGGCGGAGCGGTTCGGGCCCGAGGCGCTCGATGTCCGGCCGGGTGCGCCGTCGATCGCGGTGGCGTTCGCCCGGCTGGGCATTCCGTGGGACGACGCGGTCGTCGTCAGCGCGCACGGACGTGATCCGCGGACCGCGGTGAACGTGTGCTTCGCGCACCCCAAGGTCGCGGTGCTGACCGGGCCCGGTGCCGGGCCCGCGGAGCTGGCCGCGGGGCTGCTGTACCGCAGCGAGGAACGGACCCTGGTCGTCGCGACGGCGCTCGGCGACCCGGAGCACGAGCGCGTCGAGCGGCTGACGCCCCGGGAGGCGGCGGCGCGTCCGTGGCCGGATCCGGTGAGTGTGGTGCTGTGCCTGGACGAGTCGAGGCCGCTGTCGCCGGCCCGGACAGTGGCCGGTCCGGCCTCGGGTCCGGCCGGATGGGCGCTGGACGAGGCGGAGTTCGAGCATCGCGACTCGATGATCACCAAGTTCGAGGTGCGGGCGCTGGCGCTGGCCCGGCTCGGGCCGCGCACCGGTGATCTGGTGTGGGACATCGGTGCCGGTTCGGGATCGGTGGCGGTGGAGTGCGCCCGGCTCGGCGCGGCCGCCGTGGCCGTCGAGAAGACGGCGGACGGGGTCGAGCGGATCCGGGCGAACGCCGCCGCGCACGGGGTGTACGTACGGGCGGTGCACGGTTCCGCCCCCATCGTGCTCTCCGATCTCGCGGAACCCGACGCGGTGTTCGTCGGGGGCGGCGGGCGTGAACTGCCCGCGATCGTGGCGGCCTGCGCCCGGCGGGCGCGGCGTGCGGTGGTGGTCGCGGTGGCGGCCCTGGACCGCGTGCCGCAGGTGCGGTCGGCGCTGGCCGGCGCCGGTTTCGTGCCCGAGGGGGTGCTGCTGCAGTCCTCGCGGCTGGCGCCGCTGCCCGGTGACGTGACCCGGCTCGCCGCGGCCAATCCGGTCTTTCTGCTGTGGGGCGTCCGCTCCGCGGCCGGTGCAAGTGAAGGAGCAACCCAGTGATCGGCCTGATCTCCGCGACGGCGGCGGGCGCCGTCGCCCGTGACCGGCTGGCCGCGGCCTGGCCCGGCCGTGCCGTGGTCTACGACGGTCCGGTGGGCGAGGCCGTGCGGCGGGCGTTCGGCGAGTGCGAGCAGTTGGTGTGCTTCCTCGCGACGGGGGCCGTGGTGCGGCTGGTCGCGCCGCTGCTCACGGACAAGGCGGCCGACCCGGGTGTCGTCTGTGTCGACGAGGCGGGGCGCCATGCCGTGGCGCTGCTCGGCGGGCACGGCGGCGGGGCGAACGCCCTGGCGGTGGCGGTCGGTGAGGTCCTGGGGGCGGCGCCCGTGGTGACGACGGCGACGGACGCGGTGGGCGTGCCCGGTCTGGACATGCTGGGGCTTCCCGTGGAGGGGGATGTCGCGGGGGTGTCGCGGGCGATGCTCGACGGTGCCCCGGTGGCGTTGCGGGCCGACGCCGTAAGGCCGTTGCCCGCCCTGCCGCCGAACGTGCGCCCCGGCGCCGACGGATCCGCGGTGCTGCACCTCACCGACCGGGTCGTGGAACTCGGTCCGGGAGAGGCCGTGTTGCGGCCCGCATCGCTCGCCGTAGGGGTCGGCGCGTCCAAGGACGCGCCCGCGGACGAGGTGTCCGGGCTGATCCGGGACGCTCTGGCGGAGGCCGGTCTCTCGCCGTTGAGCGTCGCGGAGCTGGTGACCGTGGACGCCAAGGCCCAGGAGCCCGGGATCGTGGCCGCCGCCGCACGGCTCGGTGTGCCGCTGCGTACGTACCCGGCCGAGGAGCTGGCCCGGATCGAGGTCCCGCATCCGTCCGACGCGCCGCTCGCCGCCGTCGGAACGCCCTCGGTGGCGGAGGCCGCGGCGCTGGCCGGCGGCGGTGAACTCCTCGTACCGAAGCGGAAGTCGCAGCCCGCGGGCCGGGCCGCGATGGCCACCTGTGCGGTGGTGCGCCGGGCCCCGCGCGGGCGCCTCGCCGTCGTGGGGCTCGGGCCCGGGGCGCGTGACCTGCTGACGCCACGCGCCCGGGACGAGCTGCGGCGGGCGTCGGTGCTGGTCGGGCTCGACCAGTACGTCGACCAGATCAGGGACCTGCTGCGGCCCGGCACCACGGTGCTGGAGTCGGGGCTGGGCGCCGAGGAGGAGCGGGCCCGTACCGCGGTCGCCGAGGCGCGCAGGGGACATGCCGTGGCGCTGATCGGCAGCGGTGACGCGGGCGTGTACGCGATGGCGTCCCCCGCGCTGGCCGAGGCGGGCGCCGACATCGACGTGGTGGGCGTTCCGGGGGTGACGGCCGCACTGGCGGCGGCCGCGATCCTGGGCGCCCCGCTGGGCCACGACCACGTCTCGATCAGCCTCTCCGACCTGCACACGCCGTGGGAGGTCATCGAGCGCCGGGTGCGTGCGGCGGCCGAGGCCGACATCATCGTGACGTTCTACAACCCGCGCAGCCGGGGCCGCGACTGGCAGCTCCCGAAGGCGCTGTCGATCCTGGCCGGACACCGGGAGCCTGCCACACCGGTCGGGGTCGTACGCAACGCCTCGCGACCCGACGAGTCGAGCCGGGTGACGTCGCTGGCTGCGCTGGACCCGGCCTCCGTCGACATGATGACCGTCGTCACCGTCGGCAACACGGCGACCCGTGAGATCGCGGGCCGCATGGTCACCCCGCGCGGCTACCGCTGGCAGTCGGCCACGGCCGCGCCCGCGGCGGAGGCGGCCCGGTGAACCGGCCCGCAGCCCCGCACCCCATCCCCCATGAACACCGAGGAGCATCCGTGAACACCCCGACCGACCGGCCCGCACTGCTCATCGCCGGCCACGGCACCCGGGACGAGGGCGGGGCCGCCGCCTTCCGTGACTTCGTGGCCGAGCTGGGCGCCCGCAATCCGCAGCTGTCCGTCGCGGGCGGTTTCATCGAGCTGTCGCCGCCGCCGCTGGGCGACGCCGTGACGGAGCTCGTCGAGCAGGGCGTCAAGCACTTCGCCGCTGTTCCGCTGATGCTCGTGTCGGCCGGACACGCCAAGGGGGACATCCCGGCGGCGCTGACCCGTGAGAAGGAGCGCCACCCGGGCATCTCCTACACCTACGGGCGTCCGCTGGGCCCGCACCCGGCGCTGCTGAAGGTGCTGGAGCGGCGGGTCGACGAGGTGCTGGGCGACACCGACCGGTCCGAGGTGACCATCCTGCTGGTGGGGCGCGGTTCCACCGACCCGGACGCCAACGCCGAGGTGTACAAGGCCGCGCGGCTGTTCTGGGAGGGCCGGGGGTACGCGGGTGTGGAGACGGCTTTCGTCTCGCTCGCCGCCCCCGATGTGCCGTCCGGTCTCGACCGTTGCGTGAAGCTGGGTGCGGGGCGCATAGTCGTTCTGCCGTACTTCCTCTTCACGGGCATCCTGCCGGACCGCGTGCGTCACCAGACCGAGGAGTGGGCCGCCGCCCACCCGGAGCCGGACGTCCGGTCGGCCGGAGTGATCGGTGCCGCGGAAGAACTGCTCGATCTGGTCATGGAGCGCTATCGGGAGGCCGTCAAGGGCGATCTGCGGATGAACTGCGACTCTTGCGTGTACCGGATCGCACTGCCGGGCTTCGAGGACAAGGTGGGACTGCCGCAGCAGCCGCACTTCCACCCTGACGACGACGGCCATCACCACCACCCCCACCATGGCGGTCATGCACACTCCCACTGAACGCCCCGACGCGACAGGCGCCGGCGCGCACGATCTGCGGCACCACGGTGACGCGGAGGTACGGGGACGGAACCGGGATCTGACCGATCTCGCCGTCAACGTACGGGCCGGCACCCCTCCGGCCTGGCTGAAGGAGCGGATCGCCGCGTCCCTCGGCGAGCTCGCCGCGTACCCGGACGGGCGCGCGGCGCGTGCGGTGGTCTCCGCGCGGCACGGACTGCCGCCGGAGCGGCTTCTGTTGACGGCGGGTGCGGCGGAGGCGTTCGTACTGATCGCGCGGGCGCTGCCGGCCCGGCTGCCGGTCGTGGTGCATCCGCAGTTCACCGAGCCGGAGGCGGCGCTGCGCGCGGCCGGGCACGAGGTGACACGCGTGCTGCTGCGGGCCGACGAGGGCTTCCGGCTGGATCCGGCGGCCGTGCCGGACGAGGCCGATCTGGTGGTGGTCGGCAATCCGACCAACCCGACGTCCGTGCTGCATCCCGCGGCCGTGCTGGAGCAACTGGCGCGTCCCGGGCGGACGCTGGTGGTCGACGAGGCGTTCATGGACGCGGTGCCGGGCGAACGGGAGGCGCTGTGCGGCCGCACGGACGTCCCGGGGCTCGTGGTCCTGCGCAGCCTCACCAAGACCTGGGGGCTCGCCGGTCTGCGAATCGGTTACGTGGCGGCCGCGCCGGAGACCATCCGCGCGCTGGAGGAGGCACAGCCGCTCTGGCCGGTGTCGTCCCCGGCGCTGGCGGCCGCCGAGGCGTGTGTGGAGCCGCGGGCACTGGCGGAGGCGGCTGCGGCGGCCGACCGGATCGCGGTGGACCGCTGCCATCTGGTGGCGGGTCTAAGGGAGTTCACCGAGATCCGGGTGGTGGAGCCGGCGCAGGGGCCGTTCGTTCTGGTCCGGTTGGAGCGGGCCGCGGAGATACGTGAGCGGCTGCGGATGCTGGGCTTCGCGGCCAGGCGTGGCGACACGTTTCCGGGGCTCGGCGACGAGTGGCTGCGGCTGGCCGTGCGGGACCGCACGACGACCAACCGTTTCCTCCAGGCGTTCGACCAGGCGCTCCAGGCGCTGTCCGCGGTCAGCCGCTGACGATGTCCGGCTTGAGCGGGGCGAGTTTCGCGGCGATCAGGCCGATGGTGGCGGCGTCGGCTCCCCTCTCGGCCAGTGCCGCGGCGAGATGGTCCACGACGCGGTCGAAGTGGGGTCCGGTGATGCCGAGTTCCTGGTGGGCGTGGCCCATGGCCCGGCCGGTGTAGGGGCTCGTGGCACCGAGGGCGCTGCCGACGAAGACGCGCTGGTGCGCCTTGAGCCGGGTCACGTCCTTTCCCGCGAAGTAGGGCGTCAGCTCGGGGTCGGCCAGGACCCGTGCGTAGAAGAGGTCCACCACGGCGGCGACGGCCCGGCCGCCACCGATCTGCTCGAAGAGGGTCTCCGGTGCCGGCTCGCCCGGGGCCGCCGGGTCTGTGGTCTGGTCCATGGCAGCTGAACATAGCGCCGATCCCCGCCGCGCGGGAACAGTCGTCCGAATGCGGCGGCGCGGCCGCACAAGTGGGGAGCGGCGCTCCGCCTGCGGAACGCCGCTCCCCTCCCCTCCTACGGCCCCCCGGCCGCCCCCTCGGGCCCATGGCCTCTCGTTCGGATCATGCCGGGCTCGGGGAGTCCGGCATGATCCGGCCGAGGGTCCCGGCCGCGCGCCCGGGTGTCAGTCCTGCGCGCGCCGCCGGGCCACGACCATGGCTCCGGCGCCGACCGCCAGCAGGAGGGCGGCGCCTCCGGCGACGTACGGCGTGGTGGAGCTGCTGCCCGTCTCGGCGAGGTCGACGTCGGTGGCGGTCTGCGGTGCTTCACCGGTGCCGGTCTGGGGCTTCACGTCACCGCCGATGTCACCGGCCGTGGACCCCGCCGTGGAGCCCGCCGTGGACCCTGCCGTGGAGCCCGCGGTGCCGGATCCGCCGTCGGTCGAACCTCCGTCGGTGGAGCCTCCGTCGGTCGCGCCGCCGTCCGAGGAGCCACCGTCCGAGGAGCCACCGCCGGTCGATCCGCCGCTGTCACCGCCCCCGTTCTCGCTGCCGCCGTTGTGCCCGCCGCCGTTCTCCCCGCCGCCGTTGTGCCCGCCACCGTTGTGCCCGCCGCCGTTCTCGCCGCCGCCGCTGTGCCCGCCACCCGTCCTCGGCGTCTCGCAGGTGGCCTCGGCGAGTGTGACCTCGCCCTTGACGTCGGCGACGTTCAGGTTGAGCGGGTTGACCGAGACCTTCAGCTGGAGCGCCACCGCTGCCGCGGTGCGCGAGGTGGTGCTCGTCTTCGACAGGTCGAGTGTCACCTCGCCGACGTCCTTCACCGCGACCCGTGTGCTGCCTCCGGCCGTGAGGGTGACGCGCTTGCCGAGGACCTTCACATGCCCCAGCACGTTCGATTCGGCCACCGGCTTGCGGCCGGCCTCGCAGACCGCCTTGGACGTGACCTGCTCGACCTCGACCAGTGAGAGCAGCGGCAGACCGGGCAGGTGCAGCCGCGCCTTCACCACATTGCTGTAGCCCTCGGCGCGGTGCTTGCCGACGGTCGCCTTCGCCGTGGCCACGTCGGCGCGCAGCACCCTGACCGGCTGCCCGCCGTCCACCCCGTCGAGCTTCACGGAGAGCGCGGTCTTCTCGGCGCTCCGCGGCGCCTTCACCTCGTTGAGTGTGGCCTCGAGGGGCACGTCGATCGTCTTGTTGAGGAGCGAGACGTCGAGTGCGGTACGGAGCACGACCGCGCTCGCCTTCCCGTCGCCGGAGGTCGTGGTGGTGGTCGCGGTGCTGGCGTGCGCCGGGACGGTGACCAGCAGGGCGACGGGAGCGGCGGCGACCGCCAGGGCGGCGAGGCGGAAGGTGTTGCTGTTCAAGATGGTGGAACCCCCACAAGAGACATGGAGCCGCCGGCGCACATCCAATGGGGGACATCGCGGGCACCGGCGGCCTCGACTCCGTGAATCTTTACGCACAGAGGGTGAACTGACAGACACCTGACGTGAGTTCACCCCAAAGGGGGGTTTCCGTGTCTGTATTCGATTATTCCGGCACGTGCGTTCCTGGAGTTCACCCGTTTCACGCGTGCGGGCGACGCGGAGGCCTCTCGTACCGGAGTGTGCGGAAGGGATTCAACGAGTGGCACCGCTCCCGGTAACTGCCGGTCAACACGGCGCACTCCGGGCCCGAACGAGCCCGGACCCGGGGCGCCCGGCTCAGCCGATCACGCGCCCGTTCAGCACGATCCGGCGCGGGGCCGCCAGCACCCGTACGTCCGCCCGCGGATCCTCGTCGTACACCACCAGGTCGGCCGGCGCGCCCTCCTCCAGCCCCGGCCTGCCGAGCCACGCCCTGGCTCCCCACGTCGTCGCGGACAGCGCCTCCAGGGCCGGGATGCCCGCCTTGACGAGCTCACCGACCTCGTCGGCCACCAGACCGTGGGCGAGCACTCCGCCGGCGTCCGTGCCGACGAACACCGGCACCCCCGCGTCGTACGCGGCGCGCACCGTGTCGTACCGGCGCTCGTGCAGCCGGCGCATATGGGCGGACCAGCGGGGGTACTTGGCTTCGCCGCCCTGCGCGAGCGAGGGGAAGGTGGCGATGTTGACCAGAGTGGGAACGATCGCCACCCCCCGCTCGGCGAAGAGCGGGATGGTCTCCTCGGTCAGTCCCGTCGCGTGCTCGATGCAGTCGATCCCGGCCTCGACGAGATCGCGCAGCGAGTCCTCGGCGAAGCAGTGCGCGGTGACCCGGGCACCGAGCCGGTGCGCCTCCGCGATCGCCGCCCCGGCCTCCGCGCGCGGCCAGCAGGCGGTCAGGTCGCCCACCTCGCGGTCGATCCAGTCGCCGACGAGCTTCACCCAGCCGTCCCCGCGGCGCGCCTCCCGCGCGACGTACGCCACTAGTTCGCCGGGCTCGATCTCGTGGGCGTAGTTACGGGTGTAGCGCCGGGTCCTGGCGATGTGGCGGCCGGCCCTGATGATCTTCGGCAGGTCCTCGCGGTCGTCGATCCAGCGGGTGTCGGCGGGCGAGCCCGCGTCCCGCAGGAGCAGCGCGCCGGCCTCCCGGTCGTCGAGGGCCTGCTTCTCGGTGGTGGCCGCGTCGACGGCTCCGTGGTGGTCCAGCCCGACGTGGCAGTGGGCGTCGACCAGCCCCGGCAGGGCCCAGCCGGTGACGACGACCGCGTCCCGTACACCGGCGGGCCGCTCGTACGAGATCCGCCCGTCGACCGCCCAGATCTCGTCCCTGACGTCCTCGGGGCCGACGAGCACCCGCCCCTTCACCTGCAGCACCCGCGGCGCCTCGTGATCGCTCATGGACAGCACTGTACGAGGCACCGGACCACGCACCGCGCCCGTCCGAGCCGACCCGGCGGACAGGCCGGGACCGATCCGGCGGGCACCTCAGGAGCGATCGGGCGGACGGGTCCGGGCCGTCCGCGGCGGGCTCGGTACCCTCGGGGCAGGCCTGCTCGCAGGCCGGGCCGTACACCGTTCCGATCCCGAAGAGAGCACCACCGTGACGCACCCCTTCCTCGACCTGACCCCGCTCACCGCCGCGCACTTCGCGGCGATCGAGCGGCGGGTGGCCGGTCTCCTCGCCACCGAGCAGGACGTCGTCATCATGCAGGGCGAGGCACTCCTCCCCCTCGAAGGCTGCATCAGGGGCGGCGCCCGGCCCGGTTCGACGGCGCTGAACATCGTCACGGGGCCGTACGGGCAGACGTTCGGCAACTGGCTGCGCGACTGCGGTGCCGAGGTCATCGACCTCGCGGTGCCGTTCCACACGGCCGTCACCGCCACCCAGGTGGCCGAGGCCCTTGCCGCGCACCCCGAGATCGACTTCGTGTCGCTGGTGCACGCGGAGGCCGCCACCGGCAACACCAACCCGGTCGCGGAGATCGGCGAGGTCGTCCGTGCGCACGGGGCCCTGTTCATGCTGGACGCCGTGGCGTCGGTGGGCGCCGAGCCGCTGCTGCCGGACGCTTGGGGTGTGGACCTGTGTGTGATCGGGGCGCAGAAGGCGATGGGCGGTCCGGCCGGCGTGTCCGCGGTGTCGGTGAGCGCACGCGCCTGGGAGCGGATCGCCGCCAACCCGCAGGCTCCGCGCCGCTCCTACCTCTCCCTGCTGGACTGGAAGGAGCGCTGGATCGACGGCGGCCGCACGGCGCTGCTGCACGCCCCGGCCCAGCTGGAGATGCTGGCCCTGGAGGCCTGCGTGGAGCGGATCGAGGCGGAGGGGCTGGACGCGCTGATGGCCCGTCACGCGGCGGCGGCCGCAGCCACCCGGGCCGGTGCGGTGGCTCTGGGCGGCGGCCTGGAACCGTATGTGCACGAGGCCGCGGACGCGGCCCCGGTGGCGACCACGCTGCGCACGCCCGAGGGCGTGGACGCCTCGGAACTGGTCGCGCGGGCGCTGGCGGCCGAGCCCTCGCTGCCGCTCATCGCGGGCGGCGGGGCGCTGTCCAAGGAGATGATCCGGGTCAATCACTACGGTGTGGACGCGACGCGGGGCGCGGTGCTCTCCTCACTCGCGGCTCTGGGGGCGGCGCTGGCCGACGCGGGCCGGCAGGTCGATCTGGAAGCTGCCCGGAAGGCCGTTTCGGAAACCTGGCCCAGCGCATAAATTCCGACGCAAAACATAAATGCGGGGAGCTGCCTTATTCGGAGCAGCTCCCCGCATTCTTCTGCCCGCTTTCCTCCGGGCTAAACGCCTCAGTTTCCCGAGCGGCCGATCTACACGATTCGGTTGCGTGGCATAAGAGTTACGACCATGTGACCGACTCCACACCGAGGGTGTTATGCCGGATATATGACCGTCAAATCGGTAGAAAACGGAGCGGATTCGCGCAGGGGCGCACACTCGCGCGATAACACAAGGATTCGCTTCACCCAACCCCTTGCGTCGATGCAATTTAGAAATTTGCTGGGTAAATTCAATTCGCATGACCGCCGCACCAGCAGAGATTGCACGTGCCCGAAGCGAATTCATCACCATCGACACCCCCCGAGTGGAGGACGGAGCCGCGATCTGGCGCATTGCC
The DNA here is from genome assembly GCF_043202315.1 of Streptomyces sp. NPDC048211. Lineage (NCBI taxonomy): Bacteria > Bacillati > Actinomycetota > Actinomycetes > Kitasatosporales > Streptomycetaceae > Streptomyces > Streptomyces sp. NPDC048211. The sequence continues at coordinate 3,343 of NZ_JBIDAD010000018.1, read as the reverse complement.
CGCGACTCCGAGGTCCTGGACCTCAACTCCTCGTACAGCTACCTGCTGTGGTGCCGTGACTTCGCGGCGACCTCCGTGGTCGCCCGCGACGAGACCGGCTCCCCGGTCGCCTTCGTGACGGGGTACATCAGGCCGGACCGCCCGGAGACGCTCGTCGTCTGGCAGGTGGCCGTCGACCACGGCCACCGGGGCACCGGACTGGCAGCGAAGCTGCTGGACGCCCTGACCGCCCGCGTCGCCGCCGAGCAGGGACTCGCCTCGGTCGAGACGACCATCACCCCGGACAACAAGGCATCGGACCGCCTGTTCACCTCCTACGCGCGGCGCCACGACGTGGCACTGGAACGCGAGGTGCTCTTCGACGGCGGCCTGTTCCCCGAGGACACCCATCTGCCGGAAGTGCTGTACAGCATCGGCCCGTTCCACGCCTGAGCCGGCACGCCTTCCGGCGGGTGCCGCCCGTCGTAGCCGCCTTCACCGCCGCCCGTCACACCCCCCTCACGCAGGAGACCCGCTGTGACCATCACCCCGCCCGCCCTCAGTGTCTTCGAGACCCTCGAGTCCGAGGTACGCAGCTACTGCCGCGGCTGGCCCGCCGTCTTCGACCGCGCGCAGGGCGCCCGGCTGACCGACGAGGACGGCCACTCGTACCTCGACTTCTTCGCCGGAGCCGGTTCGCTCAACTACGGCCACAACAACCCGGTGCTGAAACGCGCGCTGATCGACTACATCGAGCGCGACGGCATCACGCACGGCCTCGACATGGCGACCACCGCCAAGCGCGCCTTCCTGGAGACCTTCCAGAACGTCATCCTGCGGCCCCGCGACCTGCCGTACAAGGTGATGTTCCCCGGCCCGACGGGCACCAACGCCGTGGAGTCGGCGCTGAAGCTGGCCCGTAAGGTCAAGGGCCGCGAGTCGGTCGTCTCGTTCACCAACGCCTTCCACGGCATGTCCCTCGGCTCCCTCGCCGTCACCGGCAACGCCTTCAAGCGGGCCGGAGCCGGCATCCCGCTGGTGCACGGCACTCCGATGCCGTTCGACAACTACTTCGACGGCCAGGTCCCCGACTTCCTCTGGTTCGAGCGGCTCCTGGAGGACCAGGGATCCGGGCTCAACAAGCCCGCCGCCGTGATCGTGGAGACCGTCCAGGGCGAGGGCGGCATCAACGTCGCCCGTGCCGAGTGGCTGCGCGCGCTCCAGGAGCTGTGCCACCGCCAGGACATGCTGCTGATCGTGGACGACATCCAGATGGGCTGCGGCCGCACCGGCGGCTTCTTCTCCTTCGAGGAGGCCGGCATCACGCCGGACATCGTGACGCTGTCGAAGTCCATCAGCGGCTACGGGATGCCCATGTCGCTCTGCCTGTTCAAGCCCGAGCTGGACATCTGGGAGCCGGGCGAGCACAACGGCACCTTCCGGGGCAACAACCCGGCGTTCGTCACCGCCGCCGCCGCGCTCGACGCCTACTGGGCGGACGGCCAGATGGAGAAGCAGACGCTGGCCCGCGGCGAGCAGGTCGAGCAGGCCCTGCTGGCGATCTGCGGCGAGCACGAGACCGCCCGGTTCCGCGGCCGCGGACTGGTGTGGGGCATGGAGTTCGACGAACCGGCGCGTGCGTCGGCCGTGTGCGCCCGCGCGTTCGAACTGGGACTGCTCCTGGAGACCTCCGGCCCGCAGAGCGAGGTGGTCAAGCTGCTGCCCCCGCTGACCATCACCCCCGATGAGCTGGACGAGGGCCTGCGCACGCTGGCCCGCTGCGTCCGAGAGACCGCCTGAGAGGCGGTCGGGTGACTTCGGGCCGCACCGCGTCCGCTGTCCGGCCCGAAGTCGCCCGACCGCCTCTGACCCGGGGCCGCCCCGGGCGGGCCCGATGAGAGACACCGTAGAGAGAAAGGCACCGACCCACCGTGATCGTCCGATCGTTCAGTGACATCGAGAACACCGACCGGCATGTGAAGGCCGCCTCCGGAACCTGGGAGAGCAAGCGCATCCTGCTCGCCAAGGAGAAGGTGGGCTTCTCGCTCCACGAGACCACGATGTACGCGGGTACCGAGACGTCGATGTGGTACGCCAACCACATCGAGGCGGTCCTGTGCGTCGAGGGCGAGGCCGAGCTCACCAATGACGAGACCGGCGAGAAGCACTGGATCACTCCCGGCACGATGTACCTGCTCAACGGCCATGAGCACCACACCATGCGGCCCAAGACGGACTTCCGCTGCGTCTGTGTCTTCAACCCGCCCGTCACCGGACGGGAGGAGCACGACGAGAACGGTGTCTACCCGCTGCTGACCGAGGAGGTCTGAACCGCCATGACCACTGATGTACGCGCCGACCTGTACCCGTCGCGCGGCGCCGCCGAGATGACCACTCCCCGCCAGGACCCGGTCATCTGGTCGGCGCCGGGCGCACCGGGTCCGGTCGCCGCCAAGGAGCTCCAGGGCTTCGAACGCGACGGATTCCTCACCGTCGACCAGCTGATCACCCCGGACGAGGTGGCCGGCTACCACTCCGAGCTGGAGCGGCTGATCGCCGATCCGGCGGTGCGGGCCGACGACCGCTCGATCATCGAGCCGAAGTCGGACTCCGTACGGTCGGTCTTCGAGGTCCACCGGCTCAGCGAGGTCTTCGCCCGGCTCGTCGGCGACGAGCGCGTGGTGGGCCGGGCCCGTCAGATCCTCGGCTCGGACGTGTACGTCCACCAGTCGCGGATCAACGTGAAGCCGGGCTTCGGGGCCTCGGGGTTCTACTGGCACTCGGACTTCGAGACCTGGCACGCCGAGGACGGTCTGCCGAACATGCGCACCGTGTCGGTCTCGATCGCGCTGACCGAGAACTACGACACCAACGGCGGGCTGATGATCATGCCCGGCTCGCACAAGTCGTTCCTCGGCTGTGCGGGCGAGACGCCGAAGGACAACTACAAGAAGTCCCTCCAGATGCAGGACGCCGGCACCCCGTCCGACGAGGCGCTGACGAAGATGGCCGACCGGCACGGCATCAAGCTCTTCACGGGCAAGGCCGGTTCGGCGACCTGGTTCGACTGCAACGCGATGCACGGGTCGGGTGACAACATCACCCCGTACGCGCGCAGCAACGTCTTCATCGTGTTCAACAGCGTGGAGAACACGGCCCAGGAGCCGTTCGCGGCGCCGGTGCGGCGCCCGGAGTTCATCGGGGCGCGCGACTTCACGCCGGTGAGGTAGAAGCAGGACGTACGACGACCGGCCGGGGGGGGGCGCCGGGCGCCGCCCCCCCCCCCCCGGGCCCCCCCCCCCCCCCCCCAACCCCCCCCCCCCCCCGGGGGGGAGGGGGGGCACTGACCCCCAGAAATCAAACA
>NZ_JBIDAD010000017.1:0-110065 GCF_043202315.1 Streptomyces sp. NPDC048211 | reverse complement strand
GGTGCCGACCATGAGGGCGGTCGGGGTGGCGAGGCCCAGGGCGCACGGGCAGGCGATGATCAGTACGGCGACGGCGGCCGTGAACGCGGCCGTCAGGCCCTCGCCGCTGCCCAGCCAGAAGCCGAGCGTGCCGAGCGCCAGTGCGATCACGACGGGGACGAACACCGCCGAGATCCGGTCGGCCAGCCGCTGCGCCGCGGCCTTGCCGTTCTGCGCGTCCTCGACCAGCCTCGCCATCCGGGCGAGCTGGGTGTCGGCGCCGATCCGGCTCGCCTCGACGACGAGCCGGCCGCCCGCGTTCAGCGTCGCGCCGGTGACCGCGTCGCCGACCGTGACCTCGACGGGCACGGATTCACCGGTGAGCATCGACGCGTCCACCGCCGAACTGCCCTCCACCACCGTGCCGTCCGTGGCGATCTTCTCGCCCGGGCGGACCAGGAACCGGTCCCCGACCCGGAGGTCCTCCGTGCCCACGGTGACCTCGCGGCCGTCACTCAGAACGGTGACCTCCTTCGCGCCGAGCTCCAGCAGCGCCTTCAGCGCGGCGCCCGCCTTCCGCTTGGAGCGGGCCTCGAAGTAGCGCCCGGCCAGGATGAACGCGGTGACGCCTGCGGCCGCCTCCAGGTAGATGTTCCCGGAGCCGTCGCTGCGGCCGATGGTCAGCTCGAAGGGGTGCGTCATGCCGGTCATCCCGGCGGTGCCGAAGAACAGCGCCCACAGCGACCACAGGAAAGCGGCCGACGTGCCGACCGAGATCAGCGTGTCCATGGTGGCCGCGCCGTGCCGGGCGTTCGTCCACGCGGCCCGGTGGAAGGGCCAGGCGGCGTAGGTGACGACGGGGGCGGTGAGGGTGAGGGCGAGCCACTGCCAGTCGTCGAACTGGAGCGCCGGGATCATCGACATCGCGATGACCGGCACCGCGAGCAGGACCGCCGTGATCAGGCGCTGCCGCAGCGGGCGGAGCTCGTCCGCCTCCGCCGCCTCGACGGGGGCGTCGCCGCCGCGTGCCGGCGGGGCGGGCTCCTGTGCGGTGTAGCCGGTCTTCTCCACCGTGGCGATCAGGTCCTGTACGGAGACGTCCTCGCCCCGGTAGCTGACCTTGGCCTTCTCGGTGGCGTAGTTGACGGTGGCCTCGACCCCGTCCATCCGGTTGAGCTTCTTCTCGATCCGGGCCGCGCACGAGGCGCAGGTCATGCCGCCGATCGCGAGCTCGACCTCTGCGGTGGTGCCGGTACCGGCGGGTCCGCCGGTACCGCCGGGGGCAATGGTGCCGGTGGTGGCTGCGGTCTGCGCGGACACGGGGGCCTCCTCATATGGCGGGATGCATACCCCTAGGGGGTATGTATTTCTGATTCAGGTATACCCCCTACCCCTATGGGAACGCAAGGGTGATCCCTTGCGAAGGCGCGGACCGCGCGCCTCCGGTCGCCGGTCGCGCGCCCGACCTCGCGTATCTTCACGTTCGCGGTGAGGCTGCGCCCCCGGCCTACCGCCCCGTAGGCTGGCATTGGACTAGACCTATAGATGCTTCCTGGAGGATTGGGTTCCCATGAGCAACCGTGCAGTCCTGGAGGTGATCGCTCTCGACGCGGAGGACGCGGTCGCTGCCCAGGCGGGTGGTGCGGACCGGCTTGAGCTGGTCACCGACATGGCGGCGGACGGCCTCACCCCGTCCTGCGCGACGTTCGCGGAGATCCGCGCCGCGGTGGACATTCCGCTGCGGGTGATGCTCAGGGTGGCGGACGGCTTCGCGGCCGGCGACGTCGGCGTGCTCGTACGCAAGGCGCGTGAACTGCGGGCGGAGGGCGCGGACGAGTTCGTGCTCGGCTTCCTGGACGAGGACGGTCACCCCGATCTCGTCGCGGTCGAACGGATCGTGGCCGAGCTGGACGGCTGCAAGTGGACGTTCCACCGCGCGATCGACCGCGCCGCCGACCGGGATTCGCTGCGCAAGGCCCTCGCCGACCTGCCGGGCCTGGACACCTACCTCACCGCGGGTTCGCCCGCGGGGGTGGACGAGGGCATTCCCGTCCTGCTCGTCGAGGCGGCGCGCAGGGGTGAGCCCGGGTACGAGCCGCAGATCCTCGTCGGCGGCGGCCTGCGGCTGGACCATCTGCCGGAGCTGCTGGACGCGGGCATCGACGCCGTCCACATCGGCGGCGCCGCCCGGCCGGGCGGCTGGTCGCGGCCGGTGGACGCGGCGGCGGTACGGGAGTGGCGGACGATTCTCGACGCGTAGCGGGGGTCGCGCGGGCGCGGCGGGCGGGGCGGGATGCCGGACACGCCGTCCCGCCCCGCCCGTTTGCGCGAGGCCGCCTCTCCGGGCCGTCCTCAGGCTCGTGCTGTCACGACCCTGGCGTAACAAACACCACGGGCTTCACAATGGCGACGTGGCGGTGTGGGAACGCTCCCACGGTGCCTCCCCGGCTCTGTCTGCCAAATATGGGAGCGTTCCCACCGCTCATCCGTCATGCACCGGACTCTCACCCGCCCCTACCGAAAGGCCCCCGGTGAACGCCTCTCCGCCCCCGTCCCCCACCGGTCGCACCCGCGCCCGGCGCGGGCGTCGCGTGCTCGGCACGTTAGCCCTCACCGCACTGTTCGGCGGTGTCCTCACCGCGCCCGGTGCCGCCGCCGAGGACGCCGACCCGGCCCCGGAGCAGATCACCAACGGCGACTTCACCGCCGGCACCGCACCCTGGTGGTGGACCGCCAACACCGCCGCCGCCGTCACGGACGGCCGGCTCTGCACCGACGTACCGGCCGGAACGGCCAACCCGTGGGACGTGATCGTCGGCCAGAACGACATCCCGCTCGTCGCCGGGGAGACGTACAGCCTCACCTACACGGCCACCTCCACCACCCCGCTGTCCATCCACACCAATGTGCAGATGGCCGTCGACCCGTGGACCACGGACCTTTCCGCGACCGACCTCATCGGCACGGAGGCGGCCCCCGTCACGCACGTCTTCACCGCGACCGCGGACCGCGACGCCGCCCAAGTCGCCTTCCAGATAGGCGGCAGCGACGAGGCGGCCACCTTCTGTCTCGACGACGTGTCCCTGCGCGGCGGCGCCGAGCCGCCCGTGTACGTGCCCGACACCGGCTCGGCGGTCCGCGTCAACCAGGTGGGCTACCTCCCGCAGGGCCCCAAGAACGGCACCCTGGTCACCGAGGCGACCGAGCCCCTGCCCTGGACCCTCAGGGCCGCCGACGGATCGGCCGCCGCCACCGGCACCACCGTCCCGGGCGGCGTGGACCCGACCTCGCGCCAGAACGTCCACACCTTCGACTTCAGCGAGGTCACCACCCCCGGCGACGGCTACACCGTCGAGGCGGACGGCCAGGTCAGCGAACCGTTCTCGATCCGGTCCGACCTGTACGACACCCTGCGCGGCGACTCGCTCGCGTACTTCTACCAGAACCGCAGCGGCATCGAGATCGACGCCGACCTCGTCGGTGAGCAGTACGCGCGCCCGGCCGGACACCTCGGCGTCGCCCCCAACAAGGGCGACACGGACGTCCCCTGCCAGCCGGGCGTCTGCGACTACCGGCTCGATGTACGGGGCGGCTGGTACGACGCCGGCGACCAGGGCAAGTACGTCGTCAACGGCGGCATCGCGGTCGCCGAACTGATGGACACGTACGAGCGGACCCTGACGGCCGACGGAGCCGAGTCCGCCGAACTGGGCGACGGCGCGCTGCGCGTGCCCGAGCACGGCAACAGCGTGCCGGACATCCTCGACGAGGCGCGCTGGGAGCTCGACTTCATGATGCGCATGCAGGTCCCGGCCGGGCAGCCGCTCGCCGGAATGGTCCACCACAAGATGCACGACGCCCAGTGGACCGGCCTGCCGATGATGCCCGATCTCGACCCCCAGCAGCGCGAACTGCACCCGCCGTCCACCGCCGCGACGCTCAACCTGGCCGCCGCGGCCGCCCAGTGCGCCCGGCTCTTCGCCCCGTACGACGCGCAGTTCGCCGGCCGCTGCCGTACCGCCGCCGAGACGGCGTGGACCGCGGCGAAGGCCCACCCGGACGTGTACGCCGACCCCGCCGACGGCACGGGCGGAGGCACCTACAGCGACAACGACGTCTCCGACGAGTTCTACTGGGCCGCGGCCGAACTCTTCACCACTACCGGCGCCGCCCCCTACCGCCAGGCGCTCCTCGACTCGCCCCTGCACGGTGACACCGACGCGGCCTTCCCGGCCGACGGCGGCATGTGGTGGGGCGGGACCGCGGGACTCGGCGTCCTCACCCTGGCCACCGTGCCCAACGACCTCACCGCCGGCCAGCTGGCACAGGTCCGCTCCGTGGTGACCACGGCCGCCGACCGCTACGCCGGCCAGACCGAGGACCAGCTGTACGGCGTCCCGTACGCCCCGGCCGGCCAGAACTACGTCTGGGGCTCCAACAGCCAGGTGCTCAACAACATGATCGTGCTGGCCACCGCCGCCGACATCACCGGGAAGGCCGGGTACCGCGACGCCGTCCTGCGCGGCGCCGACTACCTCTTCGGACGCAACCCGCTGAACCAGTCCTACGTCACCGGGTACGGCGAGCGCAGCTCCGAGAACCAGCACCACCGGGTCTGGGCGCACCAGAGCGACCCGTCCCTGCCCCACCCGCCCGCCGGCTCCCTCGCGGGCGGGCCCAACCTCACCGCCCCCACCTCCGGGGACCCGGAGGCCGCGGCAAGGCTCACCGGCTGTGCCGCCGCCATGTGCTACCTCGACGACAACGGCTCGTACGCCACCAACGAGGTCGCCATCAACTGGAACGCGCCGCTCGCCTTCGTCGCCTCCTACCTGGACGACGCCGGCGACGGGGCAGGGCCGGCCCGCTCCTGCGCCGTCACCTACTCCTCGCACCCGTGGAGCACCGGCTCGACCACCACGGTCACGGTGAAGAACACCGGGACCGAGGCGCTCACCCCCTGGTCCCTGACCTGGCTGCTGCCGGGCGACCAGAGGCTCAGCCACACCTGGAGCGCCGAACTCGCCCAGTACGGGCGGACGGTGACCGCCGCACCGCTGTCCTGGAACCGCACCCTCGCGCCGGGAGCGGCCGTCGACTTCGGGTTCAACAGCAGCGTCTCGGGCGCCGCCGCGGACCCGGGCACAGTCAAACTGAACGGGAGGGCGTGCACGAAGGGCTGACCGGACGCGGGGGCGGGGCGCACCGCCCCGCCCCCGCACAGCTCCTCAGGGCTGTCCCGTCATCCTCGGCGGGACAGCCCTCACCCCAACTCCGCCGGCAGCGGCGCCGAGTGGAGGACGATCAGCCCCGACACCGCACGGGTCAGGGCGACGTACAGCCGGCGCAGCCCGGTCCGCTCGTCTGGCTCCCCGTCGACCACGGCCGCCGGCTCGTCCAGCACCACGTAGTCGTACTCCAGGCCCTTGGCCAGCGACGCCGGGACCAGAGTCAGCCGGGACTCCGCGGTCGTCTCCTCACCGGGCGACAGGTAGGCGTGGCCCGCCGCCGTCAGCGCCCCGGCCAGCGCGGGGATCCGCGCGTCGGCGGCGATCAGACCCGTCGAACCCTCCTGCTCCAGCGACTCCACACACGCCGCGACCACCGCCGCGTCCAGCGCGTCGGTGCCCGCGGCCCCCACCTCCCGGACCGACAGCGAACCGGGGGACTCACGCACCGACTCCACCGCCGCCAGACCGGGCGAGATCACCGGCAGCAGCCGCGAGGCGTACGCGATCACCTCACGCGGCACACGGAAGCCCGCCGTCAGCTCCTCCACCACCGCGTCCGACTTCCCCAGATGGCGCAGCGCCTGATCCCAGCTCTCCGTCGACCACGGCGTCGTGCCCTGCGCCAGGTCACCGAGGACGGTCGCCGAACCGGTCGAGCAGCGCCGGCCCACCGCCCGGTACTGCATGGGGGACAGGTCCTGCGCCTCGTCGATCACCACATGCCCGAGCGAGTGGGTGCGCGCCACCAGATCGCTCGCCTCGTCGATCAGCACCGCGTCGGCCGCCGACCACTTCGCCGACTTCACACTGCGGGCCGGCCTGGTCCACAGGATCGTCTTCTGCTCGTCCTCACTGAGCAGCCCGTCCGCGTGCGCGGCCAGGAAGTCCGGGTCCGACAGCAGCCGCAGCACCAGCTTCGACGGCTCGACCGCCGGCCAGACCGCCTTCACGGCCGCCTTCACCGCCGGAGTGCGCGCCACCGCGTTCTGCACCCGGTCGTCGGGCGCCTCGCCCGCCTCCTCCATCCGCACCAGCACGGCGTGCGCGATGCGCTGCGGAAGGGCCTCGTGCGCGGCCCCGTACCGCATGTCCCTGGCCAGCAGCTCCTTGACCATCTCCTCGATCTCGTACGCCGGGACCCGCCAGCGCCGCGACCCGCGCACCACCATCACCGACTCCGTCGGCATCGTCACGTGCGAACGGATCGCCCTGCGCAACACCTCCGCCATCCGGGCGTCGCCCTTCACGACGGCGGCCCGCGCCTCGTCCGTTCCCCGGACCTCGACGTGCGCCGTCACCAGGTCGTCGACGGTCGCCTGCTTCACCTCCAGCTCACCGAGGGCCGGCAGCACCTGCTCGATGTAGTGCAGGAACGACTTGTTCGGCCCGATGACGAGCGTGCCGGTGCGGGCGAGCCGCTCACGGTGCGCGTACAGCAGGTACGCGACCCGGTGCAGCCCCACGGCCGTCTTCCCGGTGCCGGGACCGCCCTGCACACACACGGTGCCCCCGAGCTCGCTGCGGACGATCTCGTCCTGCTCGGGCTGGATCGTCGCGACGATGTCCCGCATCGGACCGACGCGGGGCCGCTCGATCTCCGCCTGGAGGAGCTTGCTGGTCTGCGCGGCCTCGGACGGGTCGGTGAGGTGCTCGTCCTCGTACGCGGTCAGCTCACCGCCGGTGTAACCGAAGCGGCGCCGCTGACCGACGTCCAGCGGGTCGTTGCGGGACGCCCGGTAGAACGGCTGGGAGACCGGCGCGCGCCAGTCGATGACCATCGGATCGCCTTCGGCGTCGTGGACGTGACGGCGCCCGATGTAGAACTGCTCGCCCTCCGCGCCCTCGGCCTGCGCCGCACCGACGACATGGAGGTAGTCCAGCCGTCCGAAGAAGAGCGGGGTGTGGGCGAGATCGGCGAGCGACTTGATGCGGTCGGCGATCTGGGCCTGCAGTACGGCGGCGTTGACCCAGTTCGCCGTGACATCGCGGATGTTCAGGGCCTGGGCGTCCTCGCGCATGGCGCGCAGCGCGGCGCGCGAGGCGGCGAGATGGGCGCGCTCGTGGGCGAGGGGATCGGTGGTGGTGTCGCTTTCGTGTTCGTGCGCGGGCACGGTGTTGCCTCCGGCATTCAACGCAGGACGGCGGACCGCACCGAGGGCCTTTCCTCCGGGTCAGGCCGGGCTCCCGTGCCCCGGTGCCGCACCCCGCCGCGTGGTCGTCGGTCGCCATGGCTCCGCCATGACTTTCTCCTCCGCCTTGCGATGCACGGCACCGGACCCCGCTCGCTGATCCGGCCTGACCCGAACGAGAGGCCCCGTCCCGGTCACTGCTCGGGGACGATGCGGTCCGCTCGGGGATCGATCACTGACTGTCGGCCGGTTTCCGTCCGGTCGGCGGCGCTCCCCCGGCTGCCGGCGCGGGCCCTTGCGGGCGGCCGGTACCACGGTGCGGGAGGCGGGCAGACCGGCGATTGTATCGACCGCCCCGGCCCGGCGCGAACGGATTTCGCGGGGCCGTCCCGCATCCATCCCGTAGGGGACGGCATGCGACCCCAGGGGGATACACGCGCACCCGCGCTTCAGCCTCCGGACCGACGCCGCGGCGCACGCGTCCGGAGCACCATGGAAGACATGAGCACCGTCACCCTGAACCCGCGAAGGACCGGCCCCGCGCACGGCGCGACCGCGGCCACCGGTCACCCACACACCCACCGCGCCGGGGACGCGCTGCGCGCCGTCAAGGTCTATGTGCGGGCCGCGTTCGGCGTCGTCGTCCTCGGCGAGTACGCGGAGGAGGCGGGCGTCCGCCGCTCGCACTGAGCGCGACGCCCCGCCCCCGGCCCCTTCTGGCCTCCCTGGCCGCTCCCGGCCCGTCAGTTGTCCGACAGCAGCTCGTCCGCGTCCACGATCCGGTACGCGTAGCCCTGCTCGGCCAGGAAGCGCTGGCGGTGCGCCGCGAAGTCCTGGTCGATCGTGTCGCGCGCGACCACCGAGTAGAACCGCGCCTCGTGCCCGTCCGCCTTCGGCCGCAGCACCCGGCCCAGCCGCTGGGCCTCCTCCTGGCGCGAGCCGAAGGTGCCCGACACCTGAATGGCGACGGTGGCCTCCGGCAGGTCGATCGAGAAGTTCGCCACCTTCGACACGACCAGCACGCTGATCTCACCCTCCCGGAAGGCGCCGAACAGCTTCTCGCGCTGGGCGTTGCTGGTCTCGCCCTTGATCACCGGGGCGTTCAGATGCTCACCCAGCTCGTCGAGCTGGTCGATGTACTGCCCGATGACCAGCGTCTGCTCACCCTTGTGCTTGCGCACCAGCGCCTCGGTGACCTTCCGCTTCGTCGCGGTCGTCGCGCAGAACCGGTACTTCTCCTCGGCCTCGGCGGTCGCGTACGCCAGCCGCTCCGAGTCCGTGAGATTGACCCGCACCTCGACGCAGTCGGCGGGCGCGATGTAGCCCTGCGCCTCGATCTCCTTCCACGGGGCGTCGAACCGCTTCGGCCCGATCAGCGAGAAGACGTCCGACTCACGCCCGTCCTCCCGCACCAGCGTCGCCGTCAGACCGAGCCGGCGGCGGGCCTGGAGATCGGCGGTGAACTTGAAGACGGGCGCGGGCAGCAGATGCACCTCGTCGTAGATCACCAGCCCCCAGTCGCGGGAGTCGAACAGCTCCAGGTGCGCGTAGACGCCCTTCCGGCGGGTCGTCAGCACCTGGTACGTGGCGATGGTGACCGGCCGGATCTCCTTGCGCGTACCGCTGTACTCGCCGATCTCGTCCTCGGTCAGCGAGGTCCGCTTCACCAGCTCGTGCTTCCACTGCCGGGCCGAGACCGTGTTCGTGACCAGGATCAGCGTGGTCGCCTTGGCCTGCGCCATCGCGCCCGCCCCGACCAGCGTCTTGCCCGCGCCGCAGGGCAGCACGACGACCCCGGACCCGCCGTGCCAGAACCCCTCGACGGCCTGCTGCTGGTAAGGCCGCAGCGCCCAGCCGCTCTCGTCCAGCTCGATCGGGTGCGCCTCGCCGTCCACGTACCCGGCGAGGTCCTCGGCGGGCCAGCCCAGCTTCAGCAGCGTCTGCTTGACCTGCCCGCGCTCGGACGGGTGCACGGCCACGGTGTCCGGATCGATCCGGGCCCCGACCAGCGGCTGGACCTTCTTCGACCGGAGGATCTCCTCCAGGACCGGCCGGTCCGTGGACGTCAGCACCAGCCCGTGGACCGGATGCTTGGACAGGGTGAGGCGGCCGTACCGGTCCATCGTCTCGGCGATGTCGACGAGCAGCGCGTGCGGCACGGGGTAACGCGAGTACTTCACGAGCGCGTCGACGACCTGTTCGGCGTCGTGCCCTGCGGCGCGGGCGTTCCACAGCCCGAGAGGGGTCAGCCGGTAGGTGTGGATGTGCTCGGGCGCACGCTCCAGCTCCGCGAAGGGGGCGATCACACGGCGGCAGGCGTCGGCCTGCTCGTGATCGACTTCCAGGAGCAGCGTCTTGTCGCTCTGGACGATGAGGGGTCCGGTCACGCGCTTCGGCCCTTTCTGCGGGGCCGCCACGGGGGCGGCGGGTTGGCCAAACCTCCAGTGTGCCGTATGCCGGTGCGGTGTGCCGGGGGGTGGGGTTCTGTGGTGCCTGCCCCAGTCCGGGGCGCGGGTCTTTGTCCTCAATCGCCGGACGGGCTTGTTGGTGCGGGTGTTCCCGTTGGGTGCGGGGTGCGCCTCTGCCGGGTGGGTGGGGGTCCGGGGCCCCTCCGGGGCGTCTCCTCAAACGACGAACGTTCCGCGGGTACGCAGCCGACCCGGGTCGGTGTTCGTCGTCCTGCGGGGACTCCCCTGCACGGCCCCGGCCCCGGCCGCCCTGCGTCTGCGGCAGTCGCCGGGCCGGTGTGCAGACGCGGGCGATGCAGGGTGGGGGCGTGCAGGGGAGTCCCCGCAGGAAATGGCGTACGACCCGGGTCCCTCACGGTCCTGGGTGAACACGCCATTTCTGAGGAGACGCCCCGGAGGGACCCCACCCCCACCCACCCAGGAACGGCGCACCCCGCGGAGCGACCCGCACCCCTCAAGCCCGTCCGGCGATTGAGGACGGAACCCTCCGCCGGAGGGCCGGGCAAGACACAGGACCCGGCCCCGAAAGGGGCCCCCGCCCTCCGGGCAGACGTGCCCCCCGCGGAGCGCCCCGCACCACGGACCGCCCGGCCGTCAGGCCGTCTGGTCGTCCGCCAGTTCCGCGACGCCCGTGATCCGGTGGAGGGGGTACGTGCGGACCTCGTCCGCCGTGTGGTCGTACGCCGTCACGTAGCCGCCCTCGACGCGGACCGGGGCGATCACGCGCTGGCTGGCCGCGCCGTCCGCGTTGACGTAGCCGATCCAGATCGCGGAGCCCGTCATCGCCGCGGCCTGGACGGTGACCAGGGTCTCCGCGGAGGTCGTACGGGGCAGGGTCCCGGCGGGGGCGGAGGGGCCCGACTCCTTGTGGACGACCGTTGCCGCCGTGTCCCCGGCCCGGATCGCCCGGACTGCGGCGCCGAGGAGGGTGGGGTCGGGGACGGGCGGGCCCTCCGGGACGGGGACGGGGGCCGTGCGGGGCGGTGTGCGACGGGCACCGGCGCGGGTGATCAGGACGTCGCCGTCGGCGGACTCGGCGGCGGGTGCGTACCCCATCTCGCGCAGGCCGTCGAGGAGGGACGCCGGGTCGGTCTGGGCGGCCAGGGCCGTCGGGGCGAGGCGGCGCAGCCGCAGGGTCGCGGAGCGCTTGTCGGCGAGGATCTCGTTGAGGACGGCCTCGTCGTCGCAGCGTACGTACGCGGAAGCGGCGCCGATCCGCAGATGGCCGTGGCGGCGGGCCACGTCGTCGATGAGGTAGCTGAGCGGCTGCGGCACCGGCGTACGGCTGTGCGCGGCGAGGAAGGCGTGAAGGTCGGCGGCGGACTGCCCGGCGTCCAGGGCGCGGCGTACGGAACCGGGCGTGAAGCGGTAGACCGTCGCGCCGCCCTTCGACTCGATGTCCGCCAGGGCGCCGAGCATGTCCGCGAGGGGGCGTTCCAGCGGGCCGGGGGCGACGGCTGTGAGGTCGGCCTGGAGCAGGACGTGGTCGAGGGGTTCCGGGAGGAGCGGGGCGAGCCGGGCGGCGGCCTCGGCGGGTCCGGTGGAGAGCAGGGCACGGGTCTGCGAGGCGAGGGCGCCGCGGCCGGTGATGCCGAGGAGCTCCGACTCGTTCAGCGTCCACAGGGCGATCCGGGACCGCAGGTCGGTGGTGTCCCCGGCGGAGGCGGACGCACCGCGCAGCGGGCGTTCCCAGCGGAGCCGGGCGAGCAGGGACTCCGGGTCCGGGGCGGTGCCGGGCGGCAGCGCGGAGAGGAGGGCCAGGACCCGGTGGCGGACCTCGGGCGCGGCGGAGCGGTCCAGTTCGGGGCCGAGCGTGGACAGAGCACGGCCCTTGGCGTCCTGGCCGCCGACCAGGCCCGAGGTGCGGGTGGCGGCGAGCCAGGCGGAGGCGAGCTCCACCCAGCGGTCCTGGGCGGAGAGCTCCGTCCAGTCGTCGTACGCGGGAGTCGGCGCGTACCGCTCGTCCGCTTCGCCGTCGGAGGCCAGCAGCCCGGCCGCGTAGGCGAGTTCGATCCAGAACGCGGCGACGGGCTCCGGCACGTCCAGCGTGGTGGCGGTCTTCTTCAGCTCGCGGACGCTGAGGCCGCCGGCCCGCAGTATGGCGGGGCCGCCGCCGTTCCAGCTCTTCAGCAGCTCCTCGACGACGGACACCGCCAGGAACGCCTGACCGGCGGCCGCGCCGTCCACAGCCTGTGGATCGCGTTCGGCGACGGCGACGACGGCGGGCGGCTGCGGTTCGGGCACCCGGTGGGCGCGTCCGGCGCGCAGATGCAGCGCCGCCTCGCGCGGCAGGACGACGGTGCGCGTCGACACGGGCAGCAGGAGCCCGCGGTCGCGCAGCCACTTCACGGGCGGGGTGGGGTTCGGGGTCACCTCGCCGTACGGCGGGCCCCAGACCAGCCGGTCCAGCACCGAGAGCGCCTCCACCGGTGCGGTGTCGAGGAGTTCGCCCATCCGGGTGCGGTCGGTGAACAGCGCGGACAGGGCGCTCACCGCGGAGACCGGGTCGTAGGTGGCGGGCAGCCCCGCCGCCGACAGGATCTCCTGGAGCCGGCCGGGGGACATGCCGGCGGTGGCCTCGGCGACGGTCGGGCCGAGACCGGTGGGGGAGGGGTGCTGCGGGGACGGCGACAGCAGTTCGCGAGCGGTGCGCACCAGGCGCATCCGGTCGTTCTCCCCCCAGACGAGAGCCTGTTCGCGCAGCGTGGCGAGGGCGCCGGGCAGCGCGGCCACGATCGCGGCGCCCGCGTCGTCCCGGTGCTCCCCGTCGTCCCGCCCGTCGCCCGTGAGTAGGCCGAGCAGGATGTCGTACGGGGCCGGGTCGGGTGCGACGGCCAGTGCCTCGGCGGTCTGCAGCGCGAAGCGGTCGAGGTGTTCCAGGGCGCGGACGACGGAGGCACGGGTGCCGGCGCGCGTCGCGAGCTGGGTGATGTCGCCGGGCACGGGGGTGAGGAGATCGGGCCGGGCACGCAGCAGCCCGGCCAGTGACTCGTCGTCCCGGGCGCGCAGAGCCTCGGCGAGCGTCCGCGGTGGTGTGGTCATCCCCATCCGTCCCACGGTAGTCGCTCCGGACAGGCCCGAGGGCGCTACCGTCGGTGCAGGGCCGTAGAGGGGAACCATCGCGTGGGGATCGAGAGCGACCAGCTGGTCTACGACTACCTGAGCCGGGTCGGCGACCTGGCGCAGCAACAGCAGCTGTCCTCGGGCACCCGGATGAGGCTCGTGTCGGAGCTCCGGGGCGAGATCGACCGGCAGCGTGTGGCGCAGGCCGCGGACACACCCGGGGCGGTGCGCCGCATCATCGGGAAGCTCGGAACCCCCGACGAACTCGTCGCGGCGGCGGCCCGGTCGGCCGACGGCTCGCCGCCGCCGCTGTCGCCGGAGCCGGATCAGGGCGGCGCGCAGGCGGCGGGCATCCCGCGCCCGCGCCGGGCGAGGCTCCGGAAAGACAGTTCGCGCAAGGGCGCGTCGGAGGTACGGGAGGAGGCTTCGCGGCCCTCGTCCGGGCCGGCCCCGTCCCCGCCGCACCGCGCGGGTTCGGACGAACTCGGCCCGTCCGGCGACGACACGGACTGGTGGAGCGTCGCCCCGGGCCGGTTCGGCGACCCCGGTGAGTTCGGTGCGGGGACCGACGTGCCGGGGTTCCGGGGCGGGGTGGAGATCCCGGCCGTGCTGAGACCGCCGGTGCCGGACGACGAGGACGAGGGCGACGACGAGGACGACGCGTACGAGGACGAGGAGGAGTACGAGGAGGAGGCCGAGGCGCCCCGCCGGCGGAGGCGGCTGCCGCGGCTGCGCCGCGCCCGCGCCGAGGACGCCGCTCCCCGCGGCTTCTCCCACCCGATGCTCCTGCTCGCCGCCGGGCTGCTGGTGGCCGGTGTGGTGATGGACACCCCGCAGGCCCTGCTGGCCCTGGCGGGCGGCTGGCTGCTCGCGTACAGCTCCCGCAAACTGTCGCGGGCGGAGGCGAAGTGGGCGGTGATGGGGCTGCCCGGGGTCGTCGCCGTGGGCGGCCTCGTCTGGCTGTGGGGCCGGTTGGACGGGCGGTGGGGCGCGCCCATCGCGGAGGGCCGGATGGGACCCGCGATCGGCGATACGTGGCCGTGGGTGGTGCGGGGTGCCGCGGTGGCCTCCGCGCTCTACCTGGTGTGGCGGTCCCGAGGCCCTCGGCCGGGCGGGCGGTGAGGGCCCCTTCCCCTGGCGGAGGGTTCCGTCCTCAATCGCCGGACGGGCGGGGGCCCCTCTCGGGGCCGGGTCCTGTGTCTTGCCCGGTCCTCTGGGGGAGGGTTCCTCCTCAATCGCCGGACGGGCTTGAGAGGTGCGGGTGCCCCTGTGGGGTGCGGCCCGCCACCGCCGGGTGGGTGGGGGTGGGGTCCCTCCGGGGCGTCTCCTCAGAAATGGCGTGTTCACCCGGGACCGTGAGGGACCCGGGTCGTACGCCATTTCCTGCGGGGACTCCCCTGCACGCCCCCACCCGGCATCGCCTGCGTCTGCACACCGGCCCGGCGTCTGTCGCAGACGCAGGGCGGTCGGGGCCGGGGCCGTGCAGGGGAGTCCCCGCAGGACGACGAACATCGACCCGGGTCGGCTGCGTACCGGCGGAACGTTCGTCGTTTGAGGAGACGCCCCGGAGGGGCCCCGGCCCCCCACCCACCGGGGAACGGCGCACCGCACCACCGCGGAGCACTCGCACCCCACGGGAACACCCGCACCACCAAGCCCGTCCGGCGATTGAGGACGGAACCCCGCGCCAAGGGCAGGGGCAAGACACAGGACCCGGCCCCGCAGGGCCAAGGCGCCCGCCGTCAGCCGGTCATCTTCGCCTGGAACTCGTCGAGGATCCGGCCCGCCGCCGTGTAGCCGATGCCGGCGATCCACAGGCGGTCGTCGACCTTGAAGACCTTGCCGTTCTTGGCGGCGGTCAGGCCCTTCCACAGCCCGCTCTTCATCGTCTTCGTCGTTCCCGCCTTGTCCGGGTCGCCGTACGTGGACGTGAAGACGACGTCCGCGTCCGCGAGGTCGATCTTCTCGGGGGAGACGTCGTAGGAGAAGCCGTCCTTGGCCTTGTCGGTGATGGCGGGGCGGCCCATGCCGAGGTCGGCGAGGATCGAGCCGATGTAGTTCTGCTTGCCGTAGATGCGGATGTCGGCGCCCTCGACGAAGCGGACGAAGTTGACGTCCGTGGCCGCCGCCTTCTCCTTGCCGCCGATCGCCTCGGTCACCTCGGCGATGTGGGCGTCGTACGCGGCGACGATCTTCTTCGCCTCGGCCTGCTTGCCGAGCGCCTCGGCGTGGACCTGGAAGTTCTCCTTCCAGGTGGTGCCGGTGGACTCCGTCATCACGGTGGGGGCGATGGCGCTGAGCTGCTCGTAGCGGTCGCCGTCACGCACCTTGCTGGTGAGGATCAGGTCCGGCTTCAGGGAGGCGACCGTCTCCATGTTGGGGTTGGCGATCTCGCCGACCTCGGTGAGCTTCTTCGTCCTGTCCGCCGGCAGGTACGTGGGGAAGCCGTCCTCCGTCGCCGAGTGCGTCGCCCCGACGGGCTGCACGCCCAGGGTGAGCGCGGAGTCCAGCTCACCGGTGTCGAGGACCACGACGCGCTTGGGCGCCACGGGGACCTTCACGTCGCCCATGGCCGTCTTGACGGTGTGGGTCGCGGCGGCGGCCGCTCCGGCGCCGCTGCCGCCGTCGGAGTCCGAGTCGGACGAGCAGGCGGTGAGTGTGAGCGCGCCGGTCAGGGCGAGGGCGCCGAGGGTGATGCCGCGGCGGCGGAGGGCGGTGGGCATGCGGTGCCTTTCGTGGGCGGGCGTTCAGGAGGACGCGGTGGGCTGCCAGGGCGCACCGGGCACGACGAGCGGCGATCCTGTGACCGGGTCCGGGACGATCACGGCTTCGAGGCCGAAGACCTCGCGTACGAGTTCGGCGGTGACGACGTCCTGCGGGTGGCCCTCGGCGACGATCCGGCCCGCCTTCATGGCGACCAGGTGGTCGGCGTAGCGGGCGGCCTGGTTGAGGTCGTGGAGGACCGTCACCACGGTGCGGCCCCGGGTGCCGTCGGCGGCCGGGGCGGCGAGCCGGCGCACCAGGTCGAGGACCTCCACCTGATGGGCGATGTCGAGGTACGTGGTGGGCTCGTCGAGGAGCAGCAGGTCCGTGTCCTGGGCGAGGGCCATCGCGATCCAGACGCGCTGGCGCTGTCCGCCGGAGAGTTCGTCCACGGAGCGCGAGCCGAGTGCGGTGATGTCGGTACGTTCCATGGCCTCGGTCACCGCCCGTTCGTCCTCCTGGGACCACTGCTGCCACCAGTGCTGGTGGGGCTGGCGGCCTCGGGCGACGAGGTCGGAGACGGTGATCGCCTCGGGGGCCACGGGGGTCTGCGGGAGCAGGCCGATCGACTGGGCGATCTTCTTCGTGGGGATCTTCGACAGCTCTGTGCCGTCCAGGAACACCGCCCCGCCGCGCGGCTTGAGGAGCCGGCCGAGCGCGCGCAGTGTCGTCGACTTGCCGCAGGCGTTCGGCCCGACGATGACGGTGACCTTGCCGTCGGGGACGGCGAGGTCCAGCTCGTGGACGACGGTGCGGTCCTCGTACGCGAGGGTCAGCTCGCGCACCGTCAGCCGGCTGGTCGCGGTGTTCTGCTGCCGGGTCGTGGTCATGCGTTGCCTCCCGAGCGGCCACCGTGACCGCGGATGATCAGCCAGATCAGATACGGGGCGCCGACCGCCGCCGTCAGGACGCCCACCGGCAGTTCGGTGGGGGAGAAGAGCCTGCGGGCCAGCAGGTCCGCGAAGACGACGATCACCGCGCCGAGCAGGGCCGAGCAGAGCAGCGGAATCTGTGCGGTGCGGGTCATGCGGCGGGCGATCTGCGGGGCGAGCAGCGCGACGAAGTCGACCGGTCCGGCCGTCCCCGTGGCCACGGAGGCCAGGATCACGCCGAGTGCGACGAGCCCGAGCCGTACCCGGCCCAGCCGGACCCCGAGCGCGGTCGCCGTGTCGTCGTCCATGGACACGGACCGCTGGGCGCGGGCGGCCCACAGGACGGCGGGCAGCAGGATCAGCAGGGTCCAGCCGATGGGTGCGGCCTCGTCGTAGCCGCGGCCGTTGAGTGAGCCGGTCATCCAGATCTGGGCCTGCTGGGCGACGAGGTAGTCGCCCTTGGTCAGGAACAGGGTGGTGACCGAGCGCAGCGCGATCGCGAAGCCGATGCCGATGAGGACGAAGCGGGTGGCGTGCAGGCCGCCGCGCCATGCGAAGGCGTAGACGAGGGCCGCGGCCGCGACTCCGCCGATCACCGACAGGTACGGCAGCACGGTGTACGAGGTGATGCCGAACGTCATCGCGCCGACCGTGAGCGCGCTCGCGCCCTGGCTGATGCCGATGATGTCCGGGCTCGCGAGGGGGTTGCGGGCCACGGTCTGGATCAGCGCGCCGGCGATCCCGAAGGCGAGGCCGACGAGCAGCCCGACGACCATGCGGGGGAGCCGCAGCGTGCCCACGACGAGTTCGTCGGGGGACGGCCGCCCCAGGAGCACGTTCAGGACTTCGGAGGGTGCGACGAAGCTCTCGCCGACACAGAGGTACGCGACACAGACGGCGGCCAGCAGGACGACGAGCGAGGCGGCGACGACGGCGGCCCGGCGGTGCAGCAGGAACCGTCCGCGGGCCCCTATCCGTACGAGGCTGTACCCGGCGGGCCGCACGGCGGCCGTCGGGGCGCTCATGCGGGCACCGCCTTCCGGCGCACCAGCGTGACCAGGAAGGGCACCCCGATCAGGGCGGTCATGACCCCGGCGGGCACCTCGCTCGGCGGGAAGACGATCCGGCCGATCACGTCGGAGATGAGCAGCATCACGGGTCCGATCAGGGCGGCCATCGGGAGCACCCAGCGGTGGTCGCTGCCGACGACGGCGCGGGCGATGTGCGGTACGGCGAGACCGATGAACGCGATCGGACCTGCGGCGGCGACCCCGGCCCCGGTGAGCACGGTGGCGCCGATGCCCCCCACGATCCGTACGGTCGCGATCTTCTGGCCCAGGCCCTTCGCCATGTCCTCGCCGAGTGCGAGCGCGTCGAGGCCGCGGGCGACGCAGAGCACGAGCACCGTGCCGAGCAGCAGGAACGGCCAGATCTGCTGGGCCACCTCGGCCTCGCGGCCGGCGATCGAGCCGACCTGCCAGAACCGGAACTCGTCCAGTGCGGAGGCCTTCGTGGTCAGTACGGCCATGGTCACGGAGACCAGCAGCGCGTTGATCGCGGCGCCGCCGAGTGCGAGCTTCACCGGAGTGGCACCGCCGCGCCCGCTGGAGGCGATGGCGTACACGGCGACGGAGGCGATGGCCGCCCCCGCGAAGGCGAACCAGACGTATCCGGTGAGCGTGTGGATTCCCGCGTACGCGATGGCCAGCACCACCCCGACCGAGGCGCCCTGGCTGATGCCGAGGATGCCGGGGTCGGCGATGGGGTTACGGGTGATGCCCTGGAGCACCGTGCCGGCGAGGGCGAGTGAGGCGCCGACCATCAGGCCGATCAGGGTGCGGGGAACCCGCATGTTCCGGATGACCTCGGCGGCGTCGGAGTGCCCGCCGTGGATCAGGGCGTCGAACACCTCGGACGGGGGTATGGAACGAGCCCCGACGGCGAGGCTGAGCAGTACGGCGACCAGCAGCGCCGCGACGGCCGCCGCCGTCGCGAGAGCGCGTCTGGAGCGGCGTGGTGCGGCGGCTGACATCGGACCCCATCGACAAGCGAAACAAACCAAAACAAAGCCAAGCAAAGTAAGGCTTGGCTAAGTCTAAGCGTCGGCTGTGCGGGGCCGTCCGGGGGTGGGCCGGGAGTGGTGGGCGGTCGGCACAATGGACGTCATGGCTACGCACGCACTGACGGTCGGCTTCGACCTGGACATGACGATCATCGACTCACGGCCCGGCATCGCGGCCGCCTTCGTGGCGCTCTCCGCGGAGACGGGGGCCGTCATCGACACCGATCTGGTGGTCGGCCGGCTGGGCCCGCCCCTGGAGCAGGAGATCGCGCACTGGTTCCCGGCAGCCGACGTCGCCGCGATGGCCGACCGCTACCGCGAGATCTACCCCGACTATGCGATAAGCCCGTCGCTCGCGATGCCCGGGGCACGGGAGTCGATCGCGGCGATCCGCGCGCTGGGTGGCCGGACGATGGTCGTCACCGCCAAGTACGAGCCGAACGCCAAGCTGCACCTGTCCCACCTCGGCATCGAACCCGACGTGATCGTGGGCGGCCTCTGGGCCGAGGCGAAGGCCCGGGCGCTGCGCGAGCACGGAGCGGCCGTGTACGTGGGCGACCACACGGGCGACGTACGCGGCGCACAGGCCGCGGACGCCTTCTCGGTGGGCGTGACGACGGGCCCCTGCGACGCGGCGGAGCTGCGTGCGGCGGGCGCGGACGTCGTCCTGTCGTCGCTCGAGGAGTTCCCGGCGTGGCTGGAGACGTACTCACGGGGCTGACTCACCCGGCCCCGGCGAGCCCGCCGGGGCCGAACGCCGGTGAGGCGACGTTGCCGATGGCCCGTTTGAACTCGGGGCAGTCGACGACCGGCTCGTGGTCGCACACGGCCGCGTGGCGAAGGCTGTCACGGAGACGTGTGAGGCGACCGAGCTGCTCGTCGAGGTCACGGGCGCGGGCGGCCATGCGCGTCCGCAGGTCCGGGTCCGACGGTTGTGTCGCCAGGAACCGTCCGATCTCGGCGACCGGGAGTCCGGCGCTGCGCGCGCACGTGATCAGGGCCAGGCGGGCCAGCACATCCGGGTGGTACGTACGCCGCAGGCCGTTTCGTCCCGCGGGGGCGATGAGGCCCTTCCTCTCGTAGAACCTCAGCGCCGAGGGCGCCAGTCCGGACGACCGCGCGACCTCGGAGATGTCCAGCAACGGCTCGGTCATCACAGCCCCCTTGACTTGAATCGCGGTTCAAGTTGCAGCCTAGTCGCCATGAAGATTCATCACCTGAACTGCGGATCCGTCCGGACGATCGAGCCCACCTACGCCGGCCCGCCGCCCGCTCCCGCGGTGAACCACTGCCTGCTGATCGAGACCCCTGCCGACGGCCTGGTCCTGGTCGAGACCGGAATCGGGCTCGGTGACGTCCGGGATCCGGCGGGCACACTCGGCTCGGAGTGGGTCGAGATGGCCGGTCCCGCGCTGAACGAGGAGGAGACGGCCGTACGCCAGGTCGCCCGGCTGGGATACACGCCGTCGGACGTGCGCCACATCCTCGTCACACACCTGGACGTGGACCACAGCGGCGGCCTGCCCGACTTCCCCGATGCCCACGTCCACGTACTCGCGTCCGAACTCGACGCGGCACGCTCCGAAGCGCCCAGCTTCCGCTACCGGCCGGCCCACTGGTCACACGAGCCCCACTGGATCACCTACGGTTCCGAGCCCGATGAGCAGTGGTTCGGGTTCACCGCATTGCAGCCGAAGGGGCTGGGGCCGGAGATCAAGCTCGTCCCCCTGGGCGGTCACACCGCCGGCCACACGGGGATCGCCGTCCAGGACGGCGAAAGATGGCTCCTCCACTGCGGCGACGCCTACTACTACCACCGCGAGGTCGGCCCGCTGAAGGAGACCCATCCGTTGCTCGACCTCGTCCAGACCGGCTCCCAGGTCCACCGGGAGCTGCGCCTGGGAACCCGGGCCCGGCTCCGTGAACTGCTCCGCGACCACGGGGACGAGGTCGAGCTCTTCTCCGCACACGACCCGTGGGAACTGGCCCGCTACACGGGCGGCACGGGGGAGCCCCCGGTGGACTCCACGGCCGTGGGCGCCAGTCCCTACCGCTGAGCCGACCCCGCTCGTGCCGACCGGACCACGCCTGCCGCTGCGATCAGGAAGCCGACGCCCATCAGCATGCAGAGGGACCAGAAGACGGACGGAAGCGGATCCGTGCCGAGGAACAGCGGGGCCATGGTGGCGAGGGTCGACAGGGCGCCGATCAGGAAGACGATCGCGCCGATACGGACCAGCCGGTCGCCCGCGCCGGAAGAAGGAGTACTCACCCCGTCAGGGTAGTTCCCCGAGGCGGCGGACCACCCCGGGCGGCCCGCGGAAGAAGCAGGTGCCGTTTCCGGACAGAGTCCGGATGACCAGGCTTGACGAGGGGTACTTCACCTGTGGAGGCTTCTGCCAGCAGGGGAAGCGCGACCACAGGACGGCCTGACCTGCTGAGGCTTTGTTCCGGCATACGGGTTGAGATGGGGTGCGTGCTTTGCCGACTGGCAAGGTCAAGTGGTTCAACAGTGAGAAGGGCTTCGGCTTCCTCTCCCGCGACGACGGCAGTGACGTCTTCGTGCACTCGTCCGTGCTTCCCGACGGAGTCGACGCACTCAAGCCCGGCCAGCGCGTCGAGTTCGGCGTGGTCGCCGGACAACGCGGTGACCAGGCACTTTCCGTGGCGATCCTCGACCCCACCCCGTCCGTCGCGGCGGCCCAGCGCCGCAAGCCGGACGAACTGGCGTCGATCGTGCAGGATCTGACGACCGTTCTGGAGAACATCACGCCGATGCTGGAACGGGGCCGCTACCCCGACAAGGCGGCCGGCGCCAAGATCGCCGGTCTGCTGCGCGCGGTCGCGGACCAGCTCGACGTCTGAGCGGTAGCGGGAGGTGCGGGACGGACCTCCCCGGGGGCGTGCCCCGGGGAGGTCCGTCCCGCACCGCTCCGGTGCAGCCGCTCAGCGCCGCAGCGCCTCGACCGGCTGGATCCTGGACGCACGCCAGGCCGGGTAGAGGCCGGCGAGAAGGCCGGTGGCGAGACCGATCACCGGGGCCGATGCCACGGTCGCGGGGTGGATGAGGGGTGTCCAGTCCCGGGCGACGGCGACACCGACCACGGTGAGCGTGCCCAGACTCGTGCCCACGAGCCCGCCCAGCGCGCCGAGTGCACCGGATTCCGTGAGGAACTGCGCGGTGATGTGCCGGGCGCGTGCGCCGAGGGCGCGCCGCAGCCCGATCTCTCCCGTGCGCTCCAGCACCGCGACCAGCGTGGTGTTGGCGATACCGACCGTGCCGATGACGAGGCAGATGCCGGCGAGGAGCAGCAGGAGCTGGTCGAGGTCGCCGCTGACGTTGCCCCGCAGGGTGCGCGGGTCGGGTGGCGGGATCGACTTGAACCGGTCGGGATGGGCCGGGTCCAGGGCCGTGGCCGCCTCATGGGCGATCTGGGTGGCGGCACCGAGCCGGGTGGACACCAGCATCTTCGCGCGTTCGCCGCGGGAGGGGCCGCCCCAGTACTTCTCGGCGGTGGTGCTCGGGACGATGACGGAGAGCAGCAGGTCCTCCTGCCGGTCCACATCGCCCACGATGCCGACGACCGTGAGCGGGGTGCCGCCGACGAAGACCGCGGGCTGGGTCTCCAGGGTGGTGATGCCGAGGCGGTTGGCCAGCCCGGAGCCGATGACCACGACGTCTTCGGCGCGTTGCTGGTGGAAGGCGTCGAAGATCCGCCCCTGGGCCATCGCAGGTCCGGCTGCCGCGAGCACTCCGGGGGTCGCGGCGACCACCGGGGCTTCCTCGCCGCCTGCCCCGTCACCGACGGGCGCCGCCGTGACGGTGTTCCTGCCGCTGACGGAGACGTGCCAGTACACGCCCGCGTGCTGGACGCCGTGCAGACGCTCCATGCGGGAGGGCGCGTCGGCGGGGAAGGAGTTGGCGAGGTGTTCGGCGCTCTCGCCGCCGATGTCCTCGATCGTCACCTCCGTCGCGACGAGCGTGTTGAAGCGTGAGTCGATCTGTGAGGACGCGGTGGCGGTGAGGCCGAGGATGGCGACGAACGTGCCCACCCCCAGCACCGTGCCCAGCGCCGTCAGGGCGGAGCGGCCGGGGCGCTGGAGCATTCCGGCGTGGGCCTCCGTGAGGAGGTCCCGTGTCCGCAGGCGCGTACGGGGAGCGGTCGCACGGGTGGTGCCCGTCCCCGGGCGGGAGCGCCGGATGAGGGCCTTGAAGCGGTGACGGTTCATCGGGTACCCGCCGCCGCGGGGACGGGGCGGGTGCCGGACTCGGTGAGGAGCCCGTCCCGGATCGTCACCGTTCTGGCCGCGCGCGCTGCCACGACCGGGTCATGCGTGATGACGAGGAGGGTCATGCCGTCGCTGTGGAGTTCGTCGAGCAGCGTCAGCACGGACTCGGCCGTGGCGGAGTCCAGATTGCCGGTGAGCTCGTCACAGAGCAGCAGCGAGGGACGCGCGACGAGGGCTCGTGCGATGGCGACCCTCTGCCGTTCGCCGCCGGACATCCGGATCGGCAGGGCGTCGGCCCGGTGGTCGAGTCCCACCCGGTCCAGGGCTTCGAGCGCGCGCTTCGTGCGTTCGCGGCGCGGCGTTCCCGTGTACAGCATGGAGAGGGTCACGTTCTCGACGGCACTGCGATGCGGTACGAGGTGGAAGGCCTGGAAGACGAAGCCGATCCGCCGGCCCCGCAGCGCCGTGCGGTCCGCCTCGTGCAGGGCGGTGGTGTCCGTCCCGTCGAGCAGATAGCGGCCCTCGGTGGGCACGTCGAGAAGTCCGGCGATGTTGAGGAACGTGGACTTCCCGGAACCCGAAGGACCCACGACGGCGAGGTACTCACCCCGCTTCACCGCGAGGCGGCACGGCTTGAGGGCCTCGACCGGCGGCGGTCCCGGGTACGTCAGCGCCACGTGGTCGAACTCCATGACGAGGGGCGCGGGGTCGGGCTCCTCGGTGCGGGACAGGGGTGCGGGAACGGTCATGAAGGCAGGCCGCCCTGCTCCGCGGGGCCGCTGCCGGCCGGGCTGACGCCGACGATGACCTTGTCGCCGGGGGCGAGGCGGTTCTGTCCCGTCGGAGTGACCTCGACGTACCCGTCCCCCGAGATGCCGGGACGTACCTCCACCCGGCTCCGCCCGCCGCCGGGACCGAGGACCGTGACGGTCGTCCGCGCGTCCGCACCCGCGGACACCGCGGAGAGGGGGACGACGAGGACCTTGGCCTTCGACGTCGCGGCCTCGACCGTCAGCCGCACGTCCTGGTGGGCGAGTTCCATGGGCAGTGCCTTGTCGGGGGTGACCACGAGAGCGTGGCCGACCGCCCCCTTGTCGGCGCCCTCGGCCGCGCCTTCCTCCTGCTCGGCGGAATCGGCGGCGGACAGCGCGCCGGCCACCGAGGCGACGACGCCCGAAGCGCTGGTGCCGGTGAGCTCGGAGAGGATCTGCACCTTCTGGCCCGGCCTGACCAGGCCGGTCTCGCTCGAACCGAGGGACCCCTTGACCACCAGGTCCCCGGCCGAGACGGTGAGGAGCTTGTCCCCGGCGGGGCCGCCCACCCGCGCGGCGAGCGTGTCGACGCGCGCCGGGAACACAGGGAAGAGGGCGAGTTCGGAGGCGGGGACCATGGGGCCGTCCGCCTCTTCCGCCGCCGTCAGCTCCACCCGGGCGTCGGCCAGGTCCTCGGCCGCGCGCTGCTTGTCGGTACCGGCCTTCGCGTCCTGGTGTGCGCGCTCCATGTCGGTCACCGCGCGCCGGGCGTCCCTGAGCTTCCGCTGCCCGTCCTCCTGCGCGGGGACGGGGTCGTAGCCGAGCGAGGCGTAGAGCCGGGTCACCGCCGACTTCGTCCCGGTGCCGAAGTAGCCCGGCTGGTCGCCCCGGCTGCCGAAACCGATGGCGGAGAGGGCGTGCTGGAGCTGGCGTACGTCGTCCCCGTGCGACCCGGGCCTCAGATCGCGGTAGACGGGCAGGCCGCCTTCGAGCGCGAACAGGGGGCGCCCGGAGATCTCCAGCAGCACCTTGCCGGGCTTCACGGAGGCGCCGGGCTCGACCATCACCTTCGTCACCACGGGGGAGCCGGAGTCCTTCCCCGCCGGTCCGGCGGACGAGACGTCGAAGGTCCGGCCGGCGGCCACCTGGCCGCGCAGGACGACGCTGTCCGTCAGTACCCGGCGTTCCACCGGGGCGGTGAGGACGTCCGGCGCGGGCGGGCCGGCCTCGGCGGCTGCCTGCTGGGGCGAGGAGATGTAGGCGGTCGACACGAGGCCGACGCCGGTCAGGGCGACCGCCAGGGCCGCCACCGTGAGGAGGGCATGCCGTCGGCTACGCGGCATCGCGTCTCCCCGTCTGCTGCGCCCGCGACGCTTCGGAGATGTGGGCGTCCGTCCGGTCACGGGCCGGATCCAGCCAGCCGAGTTCCTGCGCCCGTGCGCCGAGCGCCAGCCTGCTGTTCACGCCGAGTCTGAGCATCAGCCCCTTCACGTGACGTTGCACGGTTCGGTGGCTCAGCCCCAGGGCGCGCGCCGCCCGGGCGTCCTCGTATCCGGCATAGAGCAATTGGAGGAGTCGTAGCTCCCTTTCGTCGACTCTATGAATTATGTCCGACTTGCTCATATCCCCCCCCGGGGAATCATCCGCGAAATCGTTAGTTCCGTGGTCCGGACCAGACTAGCGCACTGATCGAATGTCGAGATAGCCCCGCGAATCGCCCCCAAGGCGACACAAAGGTGCATGTCGGCTGGCGTATTTACGTCATGGGCTATGACGTGGGTGGTAAGGCGTGCGGGGACTGATTAGTGTCCGGTGGCAGTCACGCTCACCCACTCTGGGAGGTTCTCTTATGTTTGCACGTTGGACACGCGGTGTCGCGGTATTGGGTGCCGGTTTCCTCATGGCCATGCAGAATGGCGCGCCCGCTCAGGCGGTGCCGACCTCGTACGTGTCGGATGTGTGCAGCTCCAGCGGGAATCAGTACTGCTTCGAGATCTACTACGACAGTGCCGGTGCCACGACCGGGTATTCGTACAGCTCCTGCTTCCTGGCGAATCAGAGCGTCTCCGACCACTATGGGTATTCGCCGAACGGCGCCGTGCTCGTACGTTATATATTCGAGGGTGGTACGGGGCGGATAACGGGTTCGAATCCGGGGTGCACGGGTGCGTCGGGCGATGGAATCGGGCTGAAGAACGCGGCGGCATCGGCCGTGAACAACGAATGCTCGGTCAATAACATCGTGTACTACAACTCCGGATATCAGGGTACGTCGCAGACCATTACGCCGGGCTGCGGAAGCGACTGGCCGTCCACCAATCTGAAGTCCACGCTGAAGAACAACAATGCTTCGCACAAGCGGGTCTGACCGAATGCGCGGAGCTGCCGCGGGTGTCGTCCTGCTGGCTGCGCTCCTGGTGTCCGGATGTTCTGCGGGGCAGGCCCAGGAGCTGAAGGCGGGCAGTGGGCCGGCGGGCGGGTCGAAGGTGGACGAGGGGGCCTGGCCCGCCCGTACGCCGGTCAGTGGCCTGACCAAGGGGAAGGTTCTGCCGATCGAGGGGTACCTGATCTCCTACCCGGAGACGGTCGCCTGGCAGCGTGCCCAGCAGAGTCTCTGGAAGAGATGTATGCAGAGGTACGGATTCACCTCCTTCGAGCCCCCTGAGCCCGGAATGTTCCCACCGCCCGGATACGACGACGCGAACATGGCTCGCCGCTACGGGATATCGGATGCCAAGGAGGCGGCCCGCTACGGGTACCACCTGCCGGGGGGCACGCGTGAGCCGCCCGTCTGGGAGCCGGGCGAGGGCGCCGAGAGGGCGGTCTTCTCCGGATCGGGCGTGCAGGTCGAGGGCGGTTCGTACAAGGGGGAGAAGGTTCCGGACAACGGCTGCCAGGGCGAGGTGAAGGGCAAGCTCGGAAGGATCTCCTACGCTCTGGCGAGCAAGGTCGAGTTCGCTTCGCTGGAGGAGTCGCGAAACGTTCCCGCGGTTCGTTCCGCCGTGGCGGCGTGGTCCTCTTGTATGAAGTCACACGGTTACCGGGCGGAACACCCGTACAAGGCACCTGACTTGATTTCGACCCTGGGTTCCGAAACTCCGTCAGCGGCGGAGACGGCACTGGCCGTGGCCGATGTCGGCTGTAAGACGACGTCCCGTCTGGTGGATGTCTGGTTCGGTGCCGAGGAGAAGATTCAGAAGCGGCGTATCGAGGAGAATCAGCTCGCGCTGGATGAGGAGCGGAAGAAGAACGACGCGGTGCTGAAGACCGCGTCGCGCGCGAACGACTACTGATTCCGTCTCCGTCCCCGGTGGGGGATTCGGCCTGCCAGGGCTTCACGCACGCCATGACACCCCCCGTCCGGTCCCGGCCCGGGCGGGGGCCGGCCGAGGGCGGCAGTGCCGTACGCCGTACCGACGGATGTCCCGCAGCCGGAACGCGCGTCGGACCGGTCAGCCGGCTCGACCGCCCCCTATCCGAAACAGGGGGCCGGTCCGGCCCGTTCCGCACGTGCCCGCGGGACACGGACCTGCGGGTCGCTCAGACGAACGACAGCGCATCCGGGCCGAGGGCCGGAACCAGTCCTTCGGCCGCGGCGCGCGTCAGCAGACCGCGGATCGCCGCGTAACCGTCCTCGCCCAGGTCCGCGGTGAACTCGTTCACGTACAGACCGATGTGCTGGTCGGCGACGGACGGGTCCATCTCCTGTGCGTGCTCCAGCACGTACGGCCGCGAGGCCTCCGGGTCGTCCCACGCCATCCGGACCGACGCACGCACCGACTCGGCGAGCAGCTTCAGCGTGTCCGCGCCCAGCGAGCGCTTCGCGATGATCGCGCCCAGCGGGATCGGCAGCCCGGTCGTGTCCTCCCAGTGCCGTCCCATGTCGGCCAGGTTGTGCAGGCCGTAGTTCTGGTACGTGAAGCGCGCCTCGTGGATGACGAGACCGGCGTCGACCTTCCCGTCCCGCACCGCGGGCATGATCTCGTCGAACGGCATGACGACGATCTCGCCGACCCCGCCCGGCACCACTTCGGCCGCCCACAGGCGGAACAGCAGATACGCGGTGGAACGCTCGCTCGGCACGGCGACGGTCTTGCCCGTCAGGTCCGTACCCGCCTCCTTCGTGAGGACGAGCGGCCCGCAGCCGCGCCCCAGCGCCCCGCCGCACGGCAGCAGCACGTACTCGTCCAGGACCCAGGGCAGCACCGCGTACGACACCTTGAGCACGTCCAGTTCGCCGCGCTCGGCCAGGCCGTTCGTGATGTCGATGTCCGCGAACGAGACATCGAGGGCGGGCGCGTCGGGGACCCTGCCGTGCGCCCAGGCGTCGAAGACGAACGTGTCGTTCGGGCACGGCGAGAAGGCGATCCGCAGCGGGGCACGAGTCGCCGACGGGTCAGTGGTCGTTTCGGTCATGGTGCGTCCAGCCTTCCAGTACGGGGGTGAGCTTCCCGAACGCCTCGGTGAGCGCGGCCAGCGCGTCGCCGATGCGCCAGGCGTCGCGGTCGCGCGGGCCGACGGCGTTCGAGACGGCCCTGATCTCCAGGACGGGCACGCCGGTCAGGGCGGCCGCCTCCGCGACCCCGAAGCCCTCCATGGCCTCGGCCACGGCGCCGGGGTGCGCGGCGCGAAGGGCGGCGGCGCGTCCGGCGCTGCCGGTCACGGTGGAGACGGTGAGGACGTCGCCGGTCACCGCACGGGTCGCGGCGACCACGGCCTTCACCAGCGAGCGGGGCGGGAAGTGCCAGACCCGGCCGAAGCCGAGTCCGGTCACGGGCACGAAGCCCGCGGGGGTCTCGGCGCCCAGGTCCGCCGCACCGATGCGGCCGGCCACGACGAGGGAGCCGACCGGGGCGACCCCGGCGAAGCCGCCGCCGATGCCCGCCGAGATCACCAGGTCGTAGCGGTCCGCGGCCAGGGCGAACGCGGCGGAGGCCGCCGCGGCGGCCGGTCCCGCACCGCCCGCGAGGACGTCGTAGGGGCCCGCGCGATGGATCTCCGCGCCCGGCACCGTACGGACGGAGACCTCGTCGGCGGACCCGGACGCGCGCGTGACCGCGTCCCGTTCCACCGGGACAGCGGTCACGACAAGCACACGCACGGGGGGTTCCCTCCGAGGTCAGGAGGGGATCAGTCGGTCTTCTTGAGCTCGAAGTGCCAGATGCCGGTCAGCTGCTTGCCCTTGGTCTCCACGATGCTGATCTGCGTCTTGTCCGTGGTCTCGCCGGTCTGGCTGGAGAAGAAGGCGCTGCCCGGGATGGTCCGGTAGGTCTTCTTGTTCGGCTCCTGCTCGGCCTGCTGGCCGTTGACGAAGATCGTCCAGCCGTTGTCCGCGATCTCGGGGTCGACACCGAAGTGGACCTTGTCCTCCATCGCGACCTTGACGGTCTTCTCCGCCTTCTTGTTGAGGCAGCCCTGGATCTCGGATTCCTTGAGGGCCTTGCCATCGTTGTAGCAGGACGCCTCGGCACTCACCGAGTTGTCGCCGACCGTCACGGTGGCGAGCGGCGTCGGCTTGTCGCAGGCGGAGAGGACAAGGAGTCCCGCGGACACGGCACCAAGAGCGACGCCGATTCGACGGCCCTTACCGGAGAAGAACGCAACGGTCATGGGCCGAAGGCTATCGGTCGCTCCCGCTCACGCCACGCGGGGGTGCGGCGAGCCGCGCCGCGCGGCACCCAGCAGACCCCGTACGGACGCGGCGGCACCGAGCGCGAGGATGCCCGCGGCGACCGACATGCCCAGTACTCCGTTGAGGGGGAGGGCGATCCCGATCGCCCCGCCGGCCACCCACGCCATCTGGAG
Source organism: Streptomyces sp. NPDC048211 (assembly GCF_043202315.1). Lineage (NCBI taxonomy): Bacteria > Bacillati > Actinomycetota > Actinomycetes > Kitasatosporales > Streptomycetaceae > Streptomyces > Streptomyces sp. NPDC048211. Next base: position 80,711 of record NZ_JBIDAD010000017.1, on the reverse strand, counting down.
CAGTGTCTCCGAGCGGGCGAACGCGGACGTCCGCACCTCCTCCGGCACGTCGCGCTGGATCATCGCGTCCAGCGACAGCTTCGACAGGGCCTGGGTGAAGCCCGCCATGGCCGCGAGCGCGGCGACCATGACCGTGCTGAAGAAGACGGCGGCCAGCACGGCGACGCCCAGGGCCAGGCCCAGCACCGAGGCGATGATGATCTCGGGACCGCGCGCCCGGAGCCAGGAGCCGACCGCCGTACCCAGCGCGTTGCCCACCCCGGCCGCCACCCCGACGATGCCGAGCGAGATCGCGGCGCTCTGCCCGGCCAGCGGGTGCTCACGCAGCAGGAACGCCAGGAAGAAGATCAGGAAGCCGGACAGCGCCCGGTGCGAGGCGTTGGCCTGGAGCCCGTGCAGGACGGACGGGCCGACGGAGCGCAGACCCGGCCGCTTCTCGCCGTTCCTCTCCTTGGCCTGCTTCTTCCCGGTCCTGGGCGCGGCGGTCTTCCGGAGCGGTTCGGGCCGGACGGCGGCCTCGCCGTGCGGCGGCACCAGATGTGCCTTCCGCTCACCCTTGGCCGAGTCCACCTTGGGCGGCAGCGTGAAAGCGAGGACACCACCGCCGACGAAGATCGCGCAGGCGCCGTACAGCGGCCACGGCGGTCCGATGGTCTGGAGCCCCGCCCCGATGGGCGCGGCCGCACCGGTCGCCAGGAGACCGGCGAGGGTGACCCGCGAATTGGCCTTCACCAGGGAGAAGCGGGGTGGCAGCAGACGCGGTACGACGGCGCTGCGCACCACTCCGTACGCCTTCGAGCACACCAGCACGCCCAGGGCGGCCGGATACAGCTCCAGGCCGCCGGTGGCGACCGCGCCCGACATGGTGAGCGCCAGCGCGGCCCGGGCCAGCATGGAGCCCGCCATGGCGGCGCGGCGGCCGTGCGGCAGGTGGTCCAGGAGCGGCCCGATGACCGGGGCCAGGAGAATGAACGGCGCCATGGTGACGGCGAGGTACAGCGCGACCCGGCCCCGGGCCTGGTCCGTCGGTACGGAGAAGAACACGGTCGACGCGAGCGCGACGGTGATCATCACATCGCCCGCGCCGTTCACCGCGTGCAGTTCGATCAGCTTGCCGAGGCCCGACTCACCGGCCCCGTGGGCGTGTGTCGCCTTCCGGATGCCTCTGGCGGTTCCGGTGAACGGGGTGTGGAGGGCATGACCGATCGACCGGCCCGTTCTGCGGAGCGGACCGGATTCGTCGTGCGACCTGGCAGAAGCCACTTGGTCATACTGCCCCAGTCCCCGGCGTCACGAACCGAGATCGGGGCGGGGCGTGCTGCGAACCGCCCCGTCGGGTCAGTGACCGGGCAGGTCGCAGGGGGTGCGCAGGGGCTGATCCGGGTGGCCGGTGTGCGCTCTTCACACGGGACACGGCGTCGGATACGGCGTCGTTTGGGACGGGCAGGTGGGCGGGGAGCGGCGGAGAGGGTAGCGTGCGTAGCGCGCCACCGGCGGTTGTTCTTGGCCGCGCGCCTCTCGGCGATCCCGCAGAATGGGTTGCAGAAGGTGCGCCCGAGGCAGGCACAACGGGTGTGGACGTCGACGCGGCCCCCAGGTCCGCTCCGCCCGCAACCGTATGGCCGAAATCGATGGATGTGCTGGCGCGCTCGTGAGACTGGCGTAGGAGAGAAGCGAGACCTGTGAGTGCTGCGACGACGCGAAGCCGTACGGCCCGTACCCCCGTTCCCGACCGTCTGTGCGCCGAGGCCGTAGACCTCGCCCGCGCGGCGGCCGAGGAAGCGGCCGCGCCAGGGGTGGTGGGTGAGCATGTGGCCGTGGTCCCCGAGGGGGACCGGGTCGTCACGCACTACTTCGAGTGCAAGGACCCGGCCTACCGGGGCTGGCGCTGGGCGGTGACGGTCGCCAGGGCCTCCCGCGCGAAGAACGTCACGCTGGACGAGACGGTCCTGCTGCCGGGCACCGACGCGCTGCTCGCGCCGGAGTGGGTGCCGTGGAGCGAGCGGCTGCGGCCGGGCGACATGGGGCCGGGCGACCTGCTGCCCACCGAGGCGGACGACCTGCGTCTGGAGCCGGGCTACACCGGCGAGGACGAGCTGCCGCCGAACTCCGCGGTCGCCGCGGTCTCCGGCGAGCTGGCCGATCTCGTCGAGGCCGAGGACGCGGAACTGACGACGCGCCCGGAGCCGCCGCGCCGCGGCTCGATCGCGGCGGTCGCGGACGAGCTCGGCATGCGGCGTGCGCGGGTGCTGTCCCGGTACGGGCTGCATGCCGCGGCCGACCGCTGGGACGAGGGGTTCGGCGCGAAGACGCCGATGGCTCAGGCCGCTCCGGCCACGTGCGTGTCGTGCGCCTTCCTGGTGCCGCTCGCGGGTTCGCTGAAGCAGGCCTTCGGGGTGTGCGCGAACGAGTTCGGTCCGGCGGACGGGCATGTGGTGTCCCTGTCGTACGGCTGCGGTGGGCACTCCGAGGCCGCGGTGATGCCGAAGCCGCCGAAGCCGGCGCCGCACGCGCTGGACACGATGCAGGTGGACGAGTACCCGCTGCGTCCGGCGCGCGACTCCGGCTCGGTGCCGGTGGAGACGGACGGGCAGTCGGAAGACCTCGGCCACTCCTGAAGCGGGGCCCTTGGGCGGGCGGCAGCGGGGGCCCTTGGCCCCGCCCGGTCCCTTGGCGCGGGGTTCCGTCCTCAACCGCCGGACGGGCTTGTTTGTGCGGGTGCCCCCGCGAGGTGCGCTGTTCCCTCGGTGGGTGGGGGTCCGGGGCCCCTCCGGGGCGTCTCCTCAAACGACGAACGTTCCGCGGGTACACAGCCGGCCCGGGTATCTGTTCGTCGTTCTGCGGGGACTCCCCTGCACGGCCCCGGACCCGGCCGTCCTGCGTCTGCGGCGGTCGATTCGACGGTGTGCAGACGCGGGCGGTGCAGGGTGGGGGCGTGCAGGGGGGTCCCCGCAGGGAATGGCGTACGACCCGGGTCCTGCGCGTTGCCGGGTGAACACGCCATTTCTGAGGAGACGCCCCGGAGGGCCCACCCCCACCCACCGGGCAAGGAGCGCACCCCGCGGGGGACCCGCATCGAGCCCGTCCGGCGATTGAGGACGGAACCCTCCGCCACGGGACGGGCGAGGTCGAGGAACACCGCGCCCACGGGGGCGCACACTGGGCAGCGCGGGTACGCGCGACCGGAGCACGGACAACGGACGAGGGAGTCACAGCGTGAGCATCATGGCGACCGAGGGGGCCGACCCATTCGGAACCGCGCGGCTGCGACGCGGCGTGCTCGACGCCTGGGGTGCGGGCCCCGCCCGCTTCCGTGAGGACGCCAACGCCGAGGAGGACCTCGCGCTCGGCGGCTACCGCGACCGCCTCGTCGTCGAGCTGGCCCAGAACGCCGCCGACGCCGCCGCCCGCGCCCGGGTGCCCGGCCGGCTCCGGCTGACCCTGCACCCGGCGACCGAGGTCGCCCCCGCGGTCCTCGCCGCCGCGAACACCGGCGCACCCCTGGACGCCACCGGCGTGGAGTCGCTGTCCACCCTGCGGGCCTCCGCCAAGCGCGAGGGGCACGAGGGTGCCGTCGGCAGGTTCGGCGTCGGGTTCGCCGCCGTGCTCGCGGTGAGCGACGAGCCGGCCGTCGTCGGGCGGCACGGCGGTGTGCGCTGGTCCCTCGCCGAGGCCCGCGATCTCGCCCGCGAGGCGGCCGTCGGCAGCCCCGGCCTCGGCGACGAGCTCCGCCGCCGCGACGGACACGTACCCCTGCTGCGCCTCCCGCTGCCCGCCGAGGGCACCGCCCCCGACGGCTACGACACCGTCGTCGTCCTGCCCCTGCGCGACGGCGTGGCCGAGGACCTCGTCGGCCGGCTGCTCGGCGCGATCGACGACGCCCTGCTCCTGACGCTGGCCGGACTCGACGAGATCGTCGTCGAAACCCCCGACACCGTACGGACGTTGCGCCGCTCGCAGCACGGCCCGTACACGCACGTCGAGGACTCCGCGCACGGCACGAACCGCTGGCGCACCGTCACCCACCACGGCCCCGTCGAGCCCGCGCTGCTCGCCGACCGCCCGCTGGAGGAACGGCTGCGCCCGCACTGGTCGGTGACCTGGGCCGTCCCCGTGGACCCCGAGGGCGCCCCGGTCCGCCCCCGTACCGCCCCCGTCGTGCACGCGCCGACGCCCACCGACGAACCCCTCGGCATCCCGGCGCTGCTCATCGCCTCGCTGCCGCTGGACACCACCCGCCGGCACCCCGCGCCCGGCCCGCTCACCGACTTCCTGGTGCAGCGCGCGGCCGACGCGTACGCGGAACTGCTCGCCGACTGGCAGCCGGTGTCCGTCGCCACGATCGGCCTCGTGCCCGGACCGCTCGGCACGGGCGAGGTGGACGGCGCTCTGCGGGGCGCGATCCTGGAGCGGCTGCCGCGCGTCGCGTTCCTGGAACCGGCCGCCCCCCGAGACCCCGCCGCCGAACCGGACCGGTGGGACGACTGGGACGCGGGCACGGAGAGCGCCCGCAAGGCCACCACCGCGCTGCGGCCCATCGAGGCCGAGGTGCTGGAGGGCGTCGGCGCCGGGACGGTCGCCGTGCTGGCCGAGGTGCTGCCCTGCCTGCTGCCCGCCGGTCTTGAGCGCCGCGTCGAACTGCGCACGCTCGGTGTCGCCCGCGTGCCGCTGACCGAGGCGATCGACCGGCTCGCGGGCCTGGAGCGCGAACCGGGCTGGTGGCGACGGCTGTACGACAGCCTGGCGGGTGTCGAGCCGGACCGGCTCTCCGGCCTTCCGGTGCCGCTCGCCGGGGCGGTGTCCCGGGGCGCGGACCCCGAGGCGCCGGCCGTCCCGCGTACGACGATCGGCCCCCGGCAGGTCCTCCTCCCGCTGCCCGACGCGCTGACCGGCCCGGTCCTGGACCGGCTCGGCCGGCTCGGGCTGAAGGTCGCGCATCCGGATGCCGCGCACCCGCTGCTGGAGAAGCTGGGCGCCCTGCCCGCCACGCCGCGCGCCGTGCTGACGACCCCGCAGGTGCGGGCCGCCGTCGCCGGTTCGCTGGACGCGGGTGAGATCTGGGACGAGGACGCGCTGGACGGCGACGAGCTCGTGGACACCGTCCTCACCCTGGTCCGGGACGCCGATCTGGCCCCCGGCGACGAGCCGTGGCTGGGCGCCCTGGCTGTGCCCGACGAGGACGGCGAGCTCGCGCCGGCCGGTGAGCTGGTGCTGCCGGGCAGCCCGTTCGCCGCCGTCATGCGCGAGGGCGAACTGGCCTTCTGCGACGCGGAACTGGCCGGCCGCTGGGGCGAGCAGCCGCTCACCGCCTGCGGGGTGCTCGCCACGTTCGCGCTTGTCCGGGCCACCGACGTGGTCCTGGACCCGGATGAACTGGAGCCCAGGGAGGGCGACTTCGCCGAACCCGACGACGCCGGTCTCCTCGACGCCGTCGACGTGTGGTGCGAGGACATCCTCGACCAGTTCCCGGACACCCCCGTACCGCCGGTCGCCACCGAGATCGTCGCCGTCCGCGACCTCGACCTCGTCGACGACGACGCCTGGCCCCAGGCGCTCGCCCTCCTCGCCAGGCCGCCTCTGCGGGACGCCCTGACCCAGCCGGTGCGCGTGCTGCTCCCGGACGGCACCACGCAGTCCGTCCGCCCGTACACCGCCTGGTGGCTGCGCGACCACCCGGTGCTGGACGGCCGCCGCCCGGCCGGTCTGCGCTCCCACGGCGGTGATCCCCGGCTGGCGGGTCTGTACGACTCCGTCGACGCGACCGGTTTCGACGACGCCCAGGTGCTGCGCGCCCTGGGCGTGCGGACCTCGGTCGCCGCCCTGCTGGACGAGCCCGGCGGTGCGGCCGAGCTCCTCGGCCGGCTCGCGGACGAGGACCGCCCGGTCGGGCCCGTGCAACTGCACTCCCTGTACACGGCGCTGGCCGAGCTCGACCCGGAGCAGGTCACGCTGCCGGACGAGCTGCGGGCCGTCGTCGACGGTGAGGTGCGGGTCGTCGACGCGGCGGACGCGATGATCGCGGACGCCCCGGACCTGCTGCCGCTGACCGGGGGCGTGGCGCTCCTGCCCGTCGCCCCGGCGAGCGCGGCGGAGCTGGCCGAACTGTTCCAGGTGCGGCGGCTCGGCGAGAGCGTCGAGGCGGAGGTCACGTCCGAGGGCGAGGAGCACGAGGTCCCGGATCCGGTCCGCGTCCTGCTCGGCCCCGGCACCCCGGACACGTACATCGAGCACGGCGAACTCCGGGCGGGGGGCGTCGAACTGGACTGGCGCCGCACCCAGGACGGCGTCGTGCACGCCTCGACCGTGGAGGGTGTCGCGGCGGGCCTGGCGTGGGCGGCGGGCCAGTGGCCGCGCCGCTTCGAGGTCGCGGCCCTGCTGGAGGACCCGTCCCGTACGGAGGAACTGGCCCGGGACCGCTGGTTCGACTGAGGCGGGCGGCCCGCGGGTTCCGGTGGGCGGGCGGGCCGCCGGGCCGACCGGGGTGCACGCGACGCCTGTTGGGGTCGACGTCCGGGCCCGCCGAGGCGTGATCTTCGCGAAATCTTCAGATTCCCGTACAACCCTTCACACCGGTCCCGTGTCTGGTCTGTTGAGTCAACGGACTCAACAGACCGATCGGCCCCACCGGTGCCTCAGCGCACCAGGGGCCCTTTCCCACGGGGAAAACACATGCGCATGCGTACCTCTGCGACCGTCGCCGTCGGTGCTCTGGGCCTGCTGGCCCTCGCCGTACCGGCCGCCCAGGCCAACGGTCACTACGGCGACACCGCCATCACCAAGGTGACGGTCAACGGTGGCAAGAACGTGGTGGTCGGCACCAGCCTCGTCAAGAAGTTCACCGTCGCGGTGACCGCGAAGGACAACTCCGGCATCAAGGGCATCGACATAGACCTGGAAGGCCCGGCGTTCGGCTACCTCTCGCCGGACAGCACCAAGTGCTCCGGGAGCACCTGCACCGCGTCGTTCACCGTCGACCCCAAGGTCGACCTGCCGTACTCCAACGACGTCGCCGGTACCTGGTACGTCAACGCCTGGGTGGACGCCAAGGACGGCGACTACAACTGGACGGACAAGGTCGGCACCTTCAAGTTCCAGCGGGCTGCCTCGCAGACCGTCAACGCCGCCCCCGAGCCGGTGAAGAAGGGCAAGACCATCACGGTCACCGGCAAGCTGGCGCGGGCCAACTGGGACGACTTCCAGTACCACGGCTACACCAGCCAGCCGGTCAAGCTGCAGTTCCTCAAGAAGGGCGGCACGGCCTGGTCCACGGTGAAGACCCTCAAGACGAACAGCATCGGCACCCTGAAGACCACGGTCACGGCCTCGGTCGACGGTTACTGGCGCTACAGCTTCGCCGGTACGGCCTCCACCCCGGCCGTCAACTCCACGGGTGACTTCGTCGACGTGCAGTAACCTCCGCGCGGCGGGCCGGTGCTCTCCCCGTACCGGGAGGCGCCGGCCCGCCGGGCACCAGGTGTACCGGCGCTCTCCCTACACCGGGAAGCGCCGGCCCACCAGGCGCCAGGTGTACTCCAGGGCGACCGAGGCCACCACGGCGATTCCCACCGCCGTCCACGGCATCGTCGTCCCCACCAGCTTCAGGGCGAAGAAGTCCTGGAGCCACGGCACCACGAGCACGATCAGGAACGCCAGCCCCATCGCCGCCACCAGGCAGATCCGCCACCAGGTGTACGGGCGGGCGATGATCGCCAGGACCCACATCGAGACGAGGAACAGCGTGAGCGTCGCCGCGCTCGTCTCCGCGTCCAGCGCGCCCGTACCGGAGTAGTGGCTCCGGGCGATCAGGTACATCGCGAAGGTGGCGGCGGCCGCGATGGTGCCCGACGGGATCGCGTACCGCATGACGCGGCGCACGAAGTGCGGATGGGCCCGTTCCTTGTTCGGCGCCAGGGCCAGGAAGAACGCCGGGACGCCGATCGTCAGCGTCGACAGCAGGGTCAGATGCCGGGGCAGGAACGGGTACTCGACCTGGAAGCAGACGACCAGGACGGCCAGCAGCACCGAGTAGACGGTCTTCGTCAGGAACAGGGTGGCGACCCGGGTGATGTTGCCGATGACCCGGCGGCCCTCGGCGACGACGGACGGCAGGGTCGCGAAGCTGTTGTTCAGCAGGACGATCTGGGCGACCGCCCGGGTCGCCTCCGAGCCCGATCCCATCGAGACGCCGATGTCGGCGTCCTTGAGGGCGAGGACGTCGTTGACGCCGTCGCCCGTCATCGCGACGGTGTGGCCGCGGGACTGGAGGGCGGCGACCATCTCCCGCTTCTGCTGCGGCGTGACCCGCCCGAAGACCGAGTTCTCCTCCATGGCGGTGGCCATCGCGTCGGGGTCGGTCGGCAGCTTGCGCGCGTCCAGGGTGTGCTCGGCGCCCGGCAGCCCGAGCTTCGCGGCGACGGCGCCGACCGAGACGGCGTTGTCCCCGGAGATCACCTTCGTGGCGACCCGCTGGTCGGCGAAGTAGGCGAGGGTCTCCCCGGCGTCCGGCCGCAGCCGCTGCTCCAGGACGATCAGTGCGCCCGGTACGGCTCCGGCGGCGGTCTCCGGGCCGTCCAGCTCGCCGCGTACCCGGGCGAGCAGCAGCACCCGCAGGCCCTGTTCGTTGAGCTGCTCGATCTCGGTGAGCGCCGGGTCGGCCTCGGGCAGCAGCACGTCGGGAGCGCCGAGCAGCCAGGCCGACTCGTGCCCGTCGCCCTCGTCGAACGCGGCGCCGCTGTACTTGCGGGCCGAGGAGAAGGGCAGCGCCTGCGTGACGTCCCAGCGCTGCCCGTCGGGGACCGGGTAGGCGTCGATGATGGCCTGGAGGCTGGCGTTCGGATGCGGGTCCGAGGAGCCGAGGGCGCCCAGGACGCGGTGCAGGTACGGCTCGTCCGTCCCGTTCAGCGCGCGGACCTCGGTGACGTCCATACCGCCCTCGGTGAGGGTGCCGGTCTTGTCCAGGCAGACGACGTCGACCCGGGCCAGGCCCTCGATGGCGGGGAGTTCCTGGACGAGGCACTGCTTGCGTCCCAGCCGTACGACGCCGATCGCGAAGGCGACCGAGGTGAGCAGGACCAGCCCCTCCGGGATCATCGGGACGATGCCGCCGACGGTCCGGGCGATCGAGTCCTTGACGTTGTTGTCCTTGACGACGAGCTGGCTGATGACCAGGCCGATCGCGGTCGGGATCATCATCCAGGTGACGTACTTGAGGATGGTGGAGATGCCGCTGCGCAGCTCGGACTGGACGAGTGTGAAGCGGGAGGCCTCCTCGGCGAGCTGCGCGGCGTAGGCCTCGCGGCCGACCTTGGTGGCGGTGAAGGCCCCGCTGCCGGCGACGACGAAGCTGCCGGACATGACGGGGTCGCCGGGCCGTTTCAGCACCGGGTCCGCCTCGCCGGTGAGCAGCGACTCGTCGATCTCCAGGCTGTCGGCCTCGGCGACGGTGCCGTCGACGACGGCCTTGTCGCCCGGGCCGAGCTCGACGAGGTCGCCGAGGACGATCTCGGAGGTGGAGATCTCGGCCGCCACCCCGTCCCGGCGCACGGTGGGTTTCGCCTCGCCGATGACCGCGAGGCTGTCCAGGGTCTTCTTGGCCCGCCACTCCTGCACGATGCCGATGCCGGTGTTGGCGATGATCACGAAGCCGAAGAGGCTGTCCTGGATCGGCGCGACGAACAGCATGATCACCCAGAGCACGCCGATGATCAGGTTGAACCGGGTGAAGACGTTGGCGCGGACGATCTCCGTCAGGGACCGCGAGGAGCGCACGGGGACGTCGTTGACCTCACCGCGGGCGATCCGCTCGGCGACCTCGGCCGCGGTCAGCCCGCGCGCGGCGGCGGGCCGGCCGGCCGGGTGCACCGGATCGGGTTCGGAACCGGCGTCGATCTTCACCTGCCGACCGGTTCCGTCAGGCATGGGGGATCTGTTCGGCTCATCCCCTGAGGGGTCGAGTGCCCGCTGAGTCATGGTTCCGACGGTACGGGCGGAACATCACGTTCACCCGCCGGGGGGCCGGAAGATCAGACCGGGGGAGGAGGCGAATGGTCCCGTGGTGGTACGGCCCCGGGTGGCGCGTCGGCTCTCAGGCGGTGGCGCCGGGGGTGTCCCCGGCCTCGCCGTTCGCCGCGGCGGCGCGTTTGAGTGCCGCGTCGCGGCCCCGCACGTACCAGATGCCGATGAGTCCGAGCCCGGCACCGGCCAGACAGGTCCAGATCCACCACAGGTGTCCGTGGTCGTCGAACCAGCCGTAGAAGGGGAGCTGGACCAGGAAGAGGACGAACCAGAGGATCGTGCCGCCGGTGATGGTCGCGACGACGGGCCCCTCCAGGGGCTCGGGTGCCTCGTGCTTCGGTGTCCACTTCGCCATGCGCTCAGTGTATGCGGCTCGCTCATGGGGACCGTCGGGCCAGTCGACGCAAGGGTCTACGCGCGGAGATAGCGATCTTCGCCTTATGTATTCATACTGAATCTGCTTACGACTGTCTCGAATTATTCGTGTGAACGTCCAAAGCTGACCGAATTTAACCCCCCCTCTACGCACGACTGAGGTCATACATGTCCCCCTCGGCCACCGCTCCGGTCGACTCCACACCGCCTCCCGCGCCCACCGGCGGCCTGGACGGTTTCTTCAAGATCTCCGAGCGGGGATCGTCGGTCGCGCGTGAGATCCGCGGTGGCTTCGCCACGTTCTTCGCGATGGCGTACATCATCGTGCTGAACCCGATCATCCTGGGCAGCGCGAAGGACATGTACGGCCACCAGCTCGACAGTGGCCAGCTGGTCACCGCGACGGTGCTGACCGCGGCCTTCTCCACCCTGCTCATGGGCGTCATCGGCAACGTGCCGATCGCGCTCGCCGCGGGCCTCGGCGTCAACACCGTCGTCGCCCTCCAGCTCGCCCCCCGGATGAGCTGGCCCGACGCGATGGGCATGGTCGTCCTCGCGGGCATCGTGGTCATGCTGCTCGTCGCCACCGGGCTGCGGGAACGCGTGATGAACGCCGTACCGACCTCGCTCCGCAAGGGCATCGCGATCGGCATCGGTCTCTTCATCCTGCTCATCGGTCTGGTCGACTCGGGCTTCGTCTCCCGCATCCCGGACCTCGCGCACACCACCGTTCCGCTGCAGCTGGGCAATGACGGTCACCTCAACGGCTGGCCGGTCCTGGTCTTCATCCTCGGCGCGCTGCTCACCCTCGCGCTGATCGTCCGCAAGGTGCCGGGCGCGATCCTGATCTCCATCGTGGCCATGACGGTCGTCGCGCTGATCATCGACGCGGTCGCCGACCTGCCGGGCGAGGCCTGGGGCCTGACCGTGCCCGAGTGGCCGGGCAATCCCGTCGCCTCGCCCGACTTCGGGCTGATCGGCGACGTCAGCCTGTTCGGCGGCTTCGACAAGGTCGGTGTCCTCACCGGCATCCTGTTCGTCTTCACCGTGCTGCTGTCCTGCTTCTTCGACGCGATGGGCACCATCCTCGGTGTCGGCGACGAGGCCAGGCTGACCGACAAGGACGGCAACTTCCCGGGTATCAACAAGGTGCTGTTCGTCGACGGCATCGCGGTCGCCGCGGGCGGCGCGAGCTCCGCCTCGGCGGGCACCTGCTTCGTGGAGTCCACGGCGGGCGTCGGCGAGGGAGCCCGCACCGGCTTCGCGAGCATCGTGACGGGTCTGCTGTTCACGGCGGCGCTGTTCCTCACGCCGCTGGCGACCATGGTCCCCTCGCAGGCGGCCACTCCGGCGCTGCTGGCGGTCGGCTTCCTGATCATCGCGGGCTCGGTGCGGGACATCGACTGGAGCGACTACACGCTCGCGATCCCGGCCTTCCTCGCCATGGTGATGATGCCGTTCACGTACTCGATCACCAACGGCATCGGGATCGGCTTCATCACGTTCTGTGTGCTGCGGCTGGCCGCCGGACGCGGTCGTGAGGTGCCGGTGGCCATGTATGTGGTGTCGGCGGTCTTCGTCTTCTACTACGCGATGCCGGCGCTCGGCCTCACGTGATCCCGGCGGGGACGCGGGGGCGGGCGCGCGGCCCGGAGGTCTCCGTCAGGTGACCTCCTCGGCCGCGACCCCCTCCGCCCCGTAGAACTTCTCCGTCTCGTCGACGGCCGCCTGGAAGCGCTCGTCGAAATCGTCGCGAATGAGCGTCCGGACCACATAGTCCTGGACGCTCATTCCGCGTTTGGCGGCGTGCTGCTTGAGCCGGTCGAGCAGCTCACCGTCTATCCGCAGGCTGAGCACTGTCGATCCCATGCCAAGCAGGGTTACGTCCCACGGGCTCGACGCGCGTGACTTTCGGCCGCCGACTCACTCGTTTGGGTGATCGATTGGTGATTCGACTCTCGCGCGTGTACCACCGAGTGGTCTTTAGGGTAGGTAATGAGTTACGCTAACAAACATGCCTGACCTGATCCACGACAGCGACAGTGCCGCTGCCGTGAGCTCCCTTCGTTCCGCCGTCATGCTGCTCGGCCGGCGCCTCAAGCACCAGCGCGTCGACGAGTCGCTGAGCCCTACCGAGATGTCGGTGCTCGGCACACTCGCGCGTTGCGGCTCGGCCACTCCCGGTGAGCTGGCCCGCAAGGAGCATGTGCAGCCGCCGTCGATGACCCGCATCGTCGCGCTGCTGGAAGCCAAGGGACTGGTCAGACTGGAACCGCACCCCGATGACCGTCGTCAGAAGATGGTCAGCCAGACCGAGCAGGCGGAAGCCATGCTCGCCGAGAGCCGCAACAAGCGGAACGCCTGGCTGACCACCCTCGCCGAAGGCCTGGACGAGGACGAGTGGGAGACGCTGCGCAACGCGGCGCCCGTGCTGGAGAAGCTCGCCCACCTGTAGCGGAGCGGGCCGCGCCGGACAGAACCGGCGCACCGCCCCACCGCCGCATCCCCGTCAGTCAGCGCAATGTCCACGCCCGAGGAGGCGAACCCTTTTGAGTACGGGATCCGGAGCAGACTCCGCCCCCGCACCGACTTCCACCCACGAGAGCAAGCCCGGCGGGACCTTCTCGTCGCTGAAGATCCGCAACTACCGCCTGTTCGCAACCGGCGCCGTGATCTCCAACACCGGTACCTGGATGTCCCGCATCACGCAGGACTGGCTCGTCCTGAGCCTCACCGGGTCCGCCGCCGCCGTCGGTATCACCACGGCACTCCAGTTCCTCCCGATGCTGCTCTTCGGCCTGTACGGCGGCGTCATCGCCGACCGGCTCCCGAAGCGCAAGCTCCTGCTCATCAGCCAGGCGGCACTCGGCCTGTGCGGGATCGCGCTCGCCGTGCTCACGCTCTCCGGTGTGGTCCAGGTGTGGCACGTCTACCTGATCGCCTTCCTGCTCGGCATGGTCACGGTCGTGGACAACCCGGCCCGCCAGGCGTTCGTCTCCGAGATGGTCGGCCCCGCCCAGCTGCGGAACGCGGTCAGCCTGAACTCGGCGAACTTCCAGTCCGCCCGTCTCATCGGTCCCGCCGTCGCGGGTGTGCTGATCACCACGGTCGGCAGTGGCTGGGCCTTCATGTTCAACGGCCTGTCCTTCCTCGCGCCCCTCGTCGGCCTGCTGATGATGCGTACGAGCGAACTGCACAGGGCCGTCGTCATCCCGCGCGCCAAGGGGCAGCTCCGTGAGGGACTGCGCTACGTCTCCGGACGTCCCGAGCTGATCTGGCCGATCGTCCTCGTCGGCTTCGTCGGTACGTTCGGCTTCAACTTCCCGATCTGGCTGACGGCCTTCGCGGACGAGATCTTCCACGGCGGCGCCGGGATGTACTCGTTCTTCAACATCCTCATGGCGGCCGGCTCCCTCGTCGGGGCCCTGCTCGCCGCCCGCCGCCGCTCCTCGCGGCTGCGGATGCTGGTGGCCGCCGGTACGGCGTTCGGTGTGCTGGAGATCATCGCCTCCATGGCACCGTCCGTCTGGATCTTCGCGATCCTGCTCGTCCCGATCGGCATGATCGGCCTGACGACCAACATCAGCGCGAACACCAGCGTGCAGATGGCGGCGGACCCGGCCATGCGCGGCCGGGTGATGAGCCTGTACATGATGGTCTTCGCCGGGGGTACACCGGTGGGCGCCCCGATCGTCGGCTGGATCAGCGACGCGTACGGCGTCCGGACCGGCATGGCGGTCGGCGGGGCGTTCTCCCTGGCGGCCGCGCTCGGTGTCGGGTTCATGCTGGCCCGCGTCGGCGGCCTGCGCCTCAAGGTCGACCTGCGCCCCGGCCGCCCGCACGTGCGGTTCGTCCCGCGCGAACAGCTGGCGACGGCGGCCTGAGAGCCGCGGACACGGACGCGATACGGCCCCGCCCGGGATTCGGGCGGGGCCGTACGCGCAGGACGGCGCCCACGGGGCTGCCAGACTCGCCGCATGAGACTCTTCGCCGCCGTCCTGCCACCGGCCCCCGCCGTCGAGGAGCTGCGCCGGGCCGTGGTTCCGCTGCGCTCGATGCCCGGCGCCGACGCGCTGCGCTGGACCGGGACCGCCGGGTGGCACTACACGCTGGCCTTCCTCGGGGACGTCGACGAGGACCTGCTGCCGGACCTGTACAGCCGGCTGGAGCGGGCCGCGCACCGGACCGAGGCGTTCCCGCTGCGCGTCCACGGGGCCGGCCGGTTCGACGGGCGGGCGCTGTGGGCGGGGGCCGCGGGCGCGCTCGACACCTTGCGGCTGCTGTCCGAACGCACGCACGCCGCCGCCCGGCGCGCCGGGGTGCCGATGGAGGAGCACCGCCGCTACACCCCGCACCTCACCCTCGCCCGCAGCCGCGTCCCGGCCGATCTGACCCCGTTCACCGCGGCGCTGGAGGGCTTCGAGGGCCTGCACTGGGAGGCCGGTGAGCTCAGCCTCGTACGCAGCAGGCTGCCGGTGGACGGGGTGCCCGGGGAGCAGCCCAGGTACGAGGTGGTGCGGGCCTGGGGCCTGGGCCGCTGAGCGGGGCGGTTACGCTCGACGGGTGGACCCGAAGACCAGAAACCGCATCATGGCAGCCGTGCTCGTGCTGATGTTCGCCGTCGTCGCCGTGGCGGCCGCGGTCGGCTGATGACGGCCCGCCTCAGCTGAAACCCCGCGCCGTCTCCTTCGCGAACGCCCCGGGGTTGTCGAGCATGATGTTGTGCCCGCAGTCCGGGACCGCGACCACGCGTACCCCGCCCGCGGTGAGCGTGTCCTCGCCGGGCAGCGGTCCGTCCTTCTCCGGGCGCAGGTACGTCACCGGGACCGGCAGCTCCAGCAGGAGTGCCCGCATCGTCGGCGTCGTCCCGCGCGCCAGGTGGACCGCGCTGCGGTGCAGGGCCTCGGGCCCGGCGAGCCGCATGGTCGACCACCAGTGCGCGCCCACCCGCTCACGGACCTCGTCCCGGCCGTGGGCCAGGAACTCCTCCTCCGTGTACGCGGCGATGCCGCTGCTGCCCGCCGGGGGCACCGGCGCCGGGACGACCGGGTCGAGATTGGCGTCCACCAGCACCAGCCGTGCCACCAGGTGCGGGTGGCGGGCCGCGAGGACGATCGCCACCGCGCCGCCCATGCTGTGTGCGACGACCTCCGCGTCCCGGACCCCGGCCGTCTCCAGCGCGCCCGCCACGGCGTCCGCGTGGTCCTCCAGGGTGTAGCCGAAGTCCGTGGGCCGGTCGCTGATGCCGAAGCCGAGCAGGTCCATCAGCAGGGCGCGGCCGCCGGCGAGCAGCGGATGGGTGGCGCTCGCCGTGAAGTAGGGACCGCTGGAGGCGCCGAGTCCGTGGAGGTAGAGCCGGGGCGGTGCGGCGGCGTCGTGGCCCGCGATCTCCACCCACCGGATACGCGCGCCGCCGGCTGTCACCTGTGCGTCCTGCATGCCGCCTCCTCTGATCCCGTCGTCTCGCCCACGTATCGGTGGGACTATACATCGATGCCGAGGTATAACGACATGGGGGAAGATACGGGAATGCTGGAACTGGCCATCCTGGGATTTCTGTACGAGCAGCCGCTGCACGGGTACGAACTGAAGCGGCGGGTCGCCCACCTCACCGGCCATGTGCGCCCGATCGCCGACGGCACCCTCTACCCCGCGATCAAGCGGCTGGAGCGCGCCGGCCTGCTCGACCGCCGCACCGAACCCGGCGCCAGAGCCGCGCCCCGGCACACCCTCACCCTCACCGACGGGGGCCGCGACGAGCTGCTCCGCCGACTGCGTGAGGCCGCTGACCTGGACATCAGCGACGAGAACCGCTGGTTCACCGTCCTCGCCTTCCTGCGTCACCTCACGGACCCGGCCGAGCAGGCTGCCGTACTGCGCAGGCGGCTGACGTTCCTGGAGGAGCCCAGCAGCTTCTTCTACGAGGGGGAGCGGCCGCTCGGTGCCGAGGCGTTCGGCGACCCCTTCCGCCGGGGCCTGCTGAGGATCGCCCGCGCGACCGGTGAGGCGGAGCTGGGCTGGCTGGCCGAGACCCTGGCCGGACTGGAGGACTGACCCTTCGCGCGGATGTGGACACGTGCTTGCTTCGAGCGGACTCGAAGGCGTTGGCTTGGGCCCCATGAAGTACACACATCTGGGACGCACGGGACTCGAAGTCAGCCGCCTCGTACTGGGCACCATGAACTTCGGTCCGCAGACCAACGAGTCCGACAGTCACACGATCATGGACGCCGCGCTCGACGCGGGCGTCAACTTCTTCGACACCGCGAACGTCTATGGCTGGGGCGAGAACAAGGGCCGCACCGAGGAGATCCTCGGTACCTGGTTCGCCCAGGGCGGCGAGCGCCGGGACAAGGTCGTCCTGGCGACGAAGGTGTACGGGAACATGGCCGCCGAAGGCGACGCCTGGCCCAACCACCACAAGCTCTCCGCGCTGAACATCCGGCGCGCCGTCGACGCCAGCCTCAAGCGGCTCCAGACGGACCACATCGACCTGTACCAGTTCCACCACATCGACCGGGACACCCCGGTCGACGAGATCTGGCAGGCCGTCGACGTCCTGATCCAGCAGGGCAAGATCCTCTACGCGGGCTCGTCCAACTTCGCCGGCTGGAAGATCGCGCAGACCAACGAGACGGCGCAGCGCCGGGGTTCGTTCGGCCTGGTCAGTGAGCAGTGCCTCTACAACCTCGCGGAGCGCCGCGCGGAGATGGAGGTCATCCCGGCCGCGCAGGAGTACGGCCTCGGTGTCATCCCGTGGTCGCCGCTGCACGGCGGACTGCTCGGCGGCGCGATCCGCAAGGAGAGCACCGGCGGCTCCGCGCGCTCGACCACCGGCCGGTCCGCCGAGACGCTCGCCGACCCCGCGGCGCGGGCGCAGATCCAGGCGTACGAGGACCTGCTCGACAAGCACGGCCTGGAGCCCGGCGAGGTGGGCCTGGCCTGGCTGCTGACCCGTCCCGGTGTCACGGGCCCGATCAGCGGTCCGCGCACCCTGGAGCAGCTGGAGTCCGCGGTGCGCGCGGTCGACCTGGAGCTCTCGGACGAGCTGCTGGCCGGCCTCGACGAGATCTTCCCGGGCCCGGGCCCGTCGCCGGAGGCCTTCGCCTGGTAGGTCCGGCCGGCCGGGCGGCCCGGGGCGCTGTGCGCGCTCAGGCCGTCCGGCCGCTCCGACGCGCGGACGGGGCCAGGATCCGGCCCAGCAGCGCGGCGGTGACGAGCCATACGCCGCAGGCGACCGGGACCGCGCCGACGGTTTCGAGCGGGGAGCGGTGGGCGAGTACCGCCCAGGCGCCGACGCCGTTGATCCAGCCGCTCATGGAGAGGATCAGCGCCGCGCGCGGCGAGAGGCGGAGCCGGGCGATGAGCTGGTCCGCGATCAGTACCCCCACCGTCAGCGCGGCGACGCAGGCCGCGAACGCGATCACGAAGTAGCGCCCGACGATCACGTCGGTTGCCGCGTAGTCGATGGCCGTACCGCCCACGCCGAGGGGGACGGCGAGCAGGAGTGCGGAGACGAGCCGGGTGAAGAGCGACTTCTCCTGTGGGTCGAACACGTTGGCGAACCCCTGGGCGCCGGACATGCCCAGCAGCCAGCCGAGTGCGGTGCCGGCGAGTACCCCCTCCGTGCCGGCCGGGGAGCACCCGGCAACCAGGAGCGCCGCGACCAGTGCCGTACCTCCACCGGCGAGCCAGGTGGCCCCGACGGTCCGGGTGGAGATCACCCCGTCGCGCGACGCCCGCCCGGTGATGCGCAACCGCGGGGGCGTGGCCGGACGCTGCGGGCTGCTCGGGAGCGGGAGCGGGTACGCCGGCATCGACGGCTGGAAGGGGAGCGTGGGCGGGACCGGCGGATGCGGGACCGGGGCGGCGGGAGCCGCGGTGCGCGGGACGGACCCGAGGACGGCCCGGGACTTCTCGGCCGGGGCGGGTGGCGCTGCCCCACTCGGTCCGGAAGCGATCGCGGCCCTCAGGAGAGCAGCCGTCTCCGCCGCGTCCGCGGGCCGCTCGCCCGGCTCCTTGGCGAGTAATCGCAGGACTATCGCGTCTAGTTCACCGAATCCGGCGAGGTCCGCGCGCCGGGCGCTCGGCGGCTCGGGGGCGTCGCCGAGGTGCTGCGCGAGGACGGCCGTACCGGCTCCGGTGAACGGCGGTCCGCCGGTCAGCAGGGTGTGGAGCAGGCAGCCGAGGGAGTACAGGTCGCTGCGGTTGTCCAGGACGTCGGGCGCCCGTATCTGCTCCGGCGACATGTACAGCGGGGTGCCGACGACGAAGCCGACGGCGGTCAGGTCGGTGTGGGTCATCGCGGCGGCCGACGACAGCATGCGCGCGATCCCGAAGTCGAGGATCTTGATGGTGCCGTCCGCGGTGAGAAGGACGTTGGCCGGCTTGATGTCACGGTGCACGATGCCCGCCCGGTGTGCCGTCTCCAGCCCCGCGCAGATCTCGACGCCCCAGCCCATCACCTCTTCGGGCGAGGGGAGTTGTGGCTTCCGGCTCTCCAGCACAGCCCCGAGGTCCCGGCCCTGGAGGTGCTCCATGACCAGGTACAGCACGCGTTCCCCCGCCACCTGCGCCTCGCCGAAGTCGTGCAGGGTGACGATGTGCGGGCTCGACAGTCCGCCGACGACCCGGGCCTCACGGGCGAAGCGGGTGGCCGAGGTGTCCTCGTCGATGCGGGAGAGGATCTTGACCGCGACCTTGCGCCCGATGCGTTCGTCCTCGGCCACCCAGACCCGGCCCATACCGCCCGAACCCATCGGCTCCGTCAGCCGGTACCGTCCGTCGAGAATCTCGTCACGCATCGCTCGCCCCCGCCTCATCTCGCGTTGCCTGCCTGCTACATGATGGACCGCCAGATATGGCGTTGCCCAGCGCATCCCGGTGCCCGCCCGTGGTCGCGGCCGCTCAGCCCGGCGGCCCGCTACCCGGCGAACCGGTCCAGCGCCGCCCGCACCGCCCGGCTCGTCGCCACCCCGCCCAGATGCCCCGCGTCCTCGATCACCGTCAGTTCCGCGTCCGGCCACGCCTTCGCCAGCTCCCACGCGGTGGCCGGCGGACCGCCCATGTCCAGGCGCCCGTGCACCAGTACGCCCGTGATTCCCGCCAGCCGTCCCGCGTCCCGGATCAGTTGGCCCTCCTCCAGCCATGCGCCGCGGGAGAAGTAGTGCGCGCAGATCCGCACCAGGGCCAGCCTCGCCCTGCCGGGGCGCCCGCTGTACGGAGGCGGTCCGGTGTACGCCTCCATGGAGAGCACCGCGTCCTCCCAGGCACACCAGTCGGCCGTGGCCCGTGCCCGTACCTCCGGGTCGGGGCTCTCCGTCCGCCGGGCGTAGGCGGCGAGCACGTCCGGGGTCGCGTCGCTCGCCGCCTCCGGTACGCCGGCCCGGAACGCGTCCCACGCTTCGGGGAAGAAGCGGCCGGCGCCCCGGTACAGCCAGTCGATCTCGGAGCGGCGGCTCGTGGTGACGGCCGGGATCACGATCTCGCTGACCCGCTCCGGGTGCCGCTCGGCGTACGCGAGGATCAGCGTGGAGCCCCAGGACCATCCGTACAGCAGCCACGTGTCGATGCCGAGGTGGACGCGCAGCAGCTCCATGTCGGCGATCAGGTGGCCCGTCGTGTTGTGCCGCAGGTCGGTGGCCGGGGCGCCCGCGTGCGGGGTGGAGCGGCCGCAGTTGCGCTGGTCGAAGAGGATCACCCGGTAGCGGTCCGGGTCGAAGTCCTGCCGGGGGCGCGGTGTGCACCCGGAGCCGGGGCCGCCGTGCACGACCAGGGCGGGCTTTCCGGCCGGGTTGCCGCACGCCTCCCAGTACACGAGGTTGCCGTCGCCCACGTCGAGCATGCCGTGCTCGTACGGTTCGGCCGGCGGGTACCTGTCGTCGGGGCGACGTTCCATGGCGCTTCTTCCTCCCTGTTGTGCCTGTCCTTGCTTCTGCCGGTCCTCAGCCCTTGACCGCGACGTGGTACGCGGAGGCCCACAGCACCGCGGCCGATGCCAGGCCCACCACGGCCCGCACGCTCTCGTCCGTCAGGCCGGCCGCGAGGAGGGCGAATCCGGCGACACCGACGACGCTCAGCAGGACGGCCGTCACCTTGTACTGCCACTGGTCGTAGAAGCGCGCGAGCGGGAAGAAGTGCAGGCCCACCACGAGGGCGATGGCCGCCGGGATGAACCCGGGGTGCCCGGAGGCGTTGGAAGCCGCGATCACCGCGAAGATCGCCACGACCTCGACGCCGTTCACGATGCCGATCGCGCGGCCCCAGTTCGGCGGCAGGCTCACCAGGCGCGGCGAGGGCGCCGCCCCCTTGCGGTAGGCGAGGAGGACCGCCACCGCGGTGAGGGCCACCGCGACGATCTCGACGGCCGTGGCGGCGCCCGACGTTGCGAGCCCGGACGCACCGGCGAACGCCCAGACGACGGCGAACACCGACAGGACGAGGGTGCCCCGGCGGCGCAGACTGCGGGTGAGGGCCAGGCACTCGGCGTCCGTGGCCGAGGGGTCCGACGGTCCGGAGGGCGAGGTGGGCGTGGCCGAGGAGTCCGGCCGCCCGGAGGGTGAGGCGGGCGTGGCGGAGGCCGCGGATATGCCGGGAGCGGGAGTTCCCGAGGGCGCCGGCGATTCGGGTGTCATGGGCGTCATGCGCGGAGAGTACAGCGATCATGCTCTCCGGCTGCCGGTTTTCCGGCGGCGGGTGGGTGCCGGATGACGTACCGCTCCGCGGCGTAGCCTGGAAGCGTGAATTCCACTCCCGAGGTACTGGCCGTACTCGGCGGGCTGCTCGCCGCCGCAGCTCCCGAAGACCGCGGAGCTCTCTGGCAACTGGACAAGCAGGGGCGGGAGTTGGATGCCAACCTGGTCCGGCTGCCGCCGGGAGCCGAGGTGGGGGAGCATCAGGAGGACGTCCTGGACGTGCTCCTCGTGGTCCTCGAAGGCGACGGCCGCCTCACTCCGGGCGGTGGCGCCGACGTTCTCCCTCTGAGTCCCACCACGGTCATGTGGCTGCCGCGCACCTCGCGCCGCTCCCTGACCGCGGGCCCGGACGGCCTCGCCTACCTCACGGTGCACCGCCGCCGGCCGGGCCTCTCGATCGGGAGCGCGCCGGCCGCCGCCGTGACGCACGAGGGGGGCGAGGCGCCCTGCTCCCTGGACCGGGTCTGCCCCGAGTGCGGCCGGATGTCGCAGGAGTCCGCACCTAAGTACTGCGGCGAGTGCGGGGAGCGCTTCCCGGGGCGCTGATCCAGGGAGCCGGGGGCCGGGGCTATCCGCTGACGGTGATGCGGGAGTTGCCGCTGCTCTGGTAGCCCTCGGTCGCGAGGATCATGTAGTAGTTGAAGCTGCCCAGGGGCATCCCGTGGGCGGCCCACGCGTCGAAGTGGTTGCCCGTGGTGATGCTTCCGCCGGTCCGCTTCGACTGCCGGACGCTCCAGTACTGGTCGAACGTCCTGGTGCCCTCGACGGAGGGGGCGTTGGTCCGGGTGGTCCGGTAGATGTCGTACGTACCGCCGTCGCTGCTGACCGTGCCCTTGTACGTGCCCGTGGGCCGGTAGGTGCCCCAGTTGTCGACGATGTAGTACTCCACCAGCGGGTTGGCCGTCCAGCCGTAGAGGGCCAGGTAGGCGTTGCCCGACGGGTTGAAGCTGCCCGAGTAGTTCACGGTCCGGCGTGCGCCGTTGCTCCATCCCTTGCCGGCCACGAAGTTGCCGACGTTGCTCCATGAGGTGCCGTAACCGCCGCCGGAACTCAGGTTCATGGAGACCGATCCGCCGCCGTCGGTCCAGAAGGAGTAGTAGAAGCCGTTGTTGGTGCCGGTCTGGTTCGTGGTGATGGTCGTGTCGGCGTGGGCGGTGCCGGGCAGGACGAGCGCGGTCGTCGCCAGCGCCAGGGCGCCGGCGCCCCCGATGAAGCCGCGGCGGCTGAGCGGCTGGGCGGGAGTGCTGTCCATGTTCATGGTTCCTCCTCGTGAAGGCTGACCGGTGTGACGCCGACAGGCTCGTGTGACGTCATGTCCGTGTCAACAGTTTCGGCAGGGATTGCGAAACTTCAGCTCCTATTCGGGCGCCCTTGAGGGGAAATACTCCCTGATCAAAAGCCCCGCTCAGATGAATGAGCGGGGCTTTGTGAGTGGAGGCTTGAATTCAGGACGGTTGGCAGGGTCGGTTAATTCCGAAAGTTTCGAGGAAAGCTCCGATCAATATCTGGCTGTCCGGTGGTAGCCAGTGGACAGCGCATGGCGGAAGGCGGGCGGCGGTAGGTGGATGTCCGTGCGGAGGTCAGTGCCGGGGGCGACGGCGACGCCCCAGGAGGAAGAGGCCGGCGGCGACGAGGGCGAGACTTCCGCTCGCCGCGATGAGGGTGGTGGAACTGCCGGTGTCGGCGAGCCCGCCGCCCGGGTGGTGATCGCCGTGATCGCCGTGGTCGCCGTGGTCGCCGTGGTGGCCCGGCGGCGGCGTGGGACGGAAGGGCGTGCGGGTCGCGGTCGGCTCGGTGGGCGTCGGCGTCTGATCGGTCGGGGTCGGCGTCGGCGTCGGTTCTGTGGGGGTGGGGCTCGGTGACATGCCGGTGGGCGACGGTGTGGGGGAGGGGGACTCGTCTCCGGTGCAGTCGATCTCGGCGGCGAACGGGAACTGGTGGATCTCGCCGGCGTCGACGGAGGAGCCGTCGGCCGAGAGGGGGCCAGCGGTGAACTCCCGCGCCACGATCGTGCCCTCGATGTTGGAGGGGTCGAGGTCGGTGAGGTCGGCCCGGGGCGCGAAGATCGTGCCCTCCAGGGAGTCGCCGTCCGCCAGGGTGATGTCCGTGGCGTCCGGGAAGTTCCACAGCATGTACGGGGCCTGGTCGCCCGAGACGCCGGCGAGGTTGGGGACGTGCCAGACGTACGTACTGCCCGTCCCCGTCGTGTCGACGTTGACCACGAACGGCGTCATCGCCGACGGGGGCGTGTCGAAGGTGATCTCGGACAGGTTGTTGAGGTCCTCGCCGGTCAGGTCGAGGACGTTCGTCTCGCCTTCGGTGAGGACGATGTGGGCGGTCGTTCCCGCCGGGAAGCCGGTCTGCTCGGGCAGCGGGTTCCTCTCGGCGTCGCGCAGGACGACGTTGGTGTCGCAGGTGGCGATGGCGTCCGAGCGGTCCCGGTAGGTCGTGAAGAGCGCGTCGAGATCGGGCAGACCGGTGGTGTCCGTGACGGAGTCGAGGGGCTGATGGATCGTTGTCTCGATCCGGGGCGTCGAGTTGTAGCCCGCGCCGGACGCCACCGCCTGCGTGGCGACGTCGGCGTCGTTGCTGTCCTGGTTCAGGACGTCCGTGCCGGTCGGGTCGCCGATCTTCAGGTAGCCGTCGTTGAGCACCTTCAGCACGCCCTGCGGTGAGCTGCCCGCGTGGTCGACCCTGCCGCCCACGAGCAGGGCGGTCGGCCGGGCGTCACCGGGTGCGGTGAAGGTGCCGGGGGTGTGCAGCGCGACGTTGTACCCGGGTCCGTAGGTGAGGTTCCCGCCGATGGCCACCGAGCCCTCGGTCTCGGTGCTGCCCAGGGTGGCGTCGCCCTGGACGATCACGCCGAAGCCGTTGTCCCCTGCCAGCGGATTGCCCGAGTAGTCGGCCGCGGCGGGGACGGCGGTGGCCAGGCACAGGACGCAGACGGTTGCGGCGGCGAGACTGGTGCGTTTCATGCCGGGGACCGTAGAGGCGAGGCCCGGCCCCTACGGCGAGACGAGGCCGCGGGGTCACCCACACGGCCACCGCACTCCCTCCACTGGCGGCCACCCACTCCGGGTTCGGGCTCCCGCTCCGCTTCCGTATCTCGTTCGGGCGGCCGCCTCCTGTTCGAGTCCCGGTTCCGCTTCCGGTTAAGGCCTGACTCCGATTCAGGTGCCGGTTCCCGGCGGGGCGATGCCCGGCCGGAGCGGGGCGCCGAGGGGGCCGCGCGCACACGTCCGGAACTGCCCGCCCCCGTCATCCGTCCTGGACAGCAAGGCCGAGCAGACGGGAATCACGGAACATCATGGCGGAACGGGCGGACAGCGGTGT
The DNA here is from genome assembly GCF_043202315.1 of Streptomyces sp. NPDC048211. NCBI lineage: Bacteria > Bacillati > Actinomycetota > Actinomycetes > Kitasatosporales > Streptomycetaceae > Streptomyces > Streptomyces sp. NPDC048211. The sequence continues at coordinate 56,295 of NZ_JBIDAD010000017.1, read as the reverse complement.
GATCACGACGGCGAAGGCCGGCGTCTCCTGGCGGGCGTGGGAGCGCCCGGGGCGGTGGGCGCGAGGCCGGGTGATCGCCGGGCTCGCCCTGATCACGGCGCTCCTGCTCGCCTTCCCCCGGGTGTTGCCCAACCGGCCCGGCCATCTGGGAAGTCTGCTGGAGGCGTTCCTGCCGTGGCTCGGCCTCGCGGTCGTTCCCCTGCTCGGCGCCGCCCTGCTGCGCCGCTCGGCCACCGCGCTGCTGTCCCTGCTCCTGCCGCTCGCGGCCTGGGCGTACGCGTTCGGCGGGTTGTTCCTCGCCGCGCCGGCGCCCGGCGAACGGGACCTGGTCGTGGTGCAGCACAACGTGAGCGACGAGAACACGGACCCGGCGGGCACGGCCCGCGCCCTGGCGGAGGCCGAGCCGGACCTGATCGCGCTGGAGGAACTGGTTCCGGCCGCCCTGCCCGCGTACGAGAAGGCACTCGCCCCCGACTTCCGGTTCCACGAGGTCCGGGGCACGGTCGGGATCTGGTCGAAGCACCCGCTCTCCGACACGCGTGCGGTGGACATCAAGCCCAAGGAGATCACGGAGGGCTGGAGCCGTTGCCTGCGCACCGTGGTCCACACTCCGTACGGCGAAGTCGCCGCCTACGTGGCCCACCTGCCCTCGATCCGCGTCGGCGCCGGCGGGTTCGCCTCCTCCTGGCGGGACGAGAGCGCCCACCTGCTGGGCAGGGCCGTCGCCGCCGAGACCGTCGGCAAGGTGATCGTGCTGGGCGACCTCAACAGCACGGTCGACGACCGCGGACTCTCTCCCCTGACCTCGCAGCTGAACACGTCGGAGCGCGGCTTCGCGTTCAGCTACCCCGCGTCCTTCCCCCTGGCCCGGATCGATCAGGTCCTGGCCCGCGCCGCGACGGTCGGACGCATGCGCACCCTGCCCGCCACGGGCAGCGACCACCTGCCGGTCACCGCCCGCGTCACGCTGCGCTGAGCACGTCACGCCTGCGTGTGGGCGGCCTGCCGGGCCGTGTGATGATGCACGCGATCATGGGCCGGTCCCGGGGAGGGCCTCGCGAGCGACAGGGGCGGGAACGCAGCATGGGCAAGGGTGGGACGTCCATACCGGACGAGGAGTGGGAGCGCTTCCTGCGGGACGCGGAGGCGGAGACCGCCGGTGCGCCCGAGGAGCCGTCGGCGCGGGCCCGGACGGTGGCACACCGGCAGACGGGGGAGCCCGGCCCGCCGGAGGGATGGCGTACGTATCAGCAGCCGAAGCCGTCGAGGGGCAGGGCCCGGTACCTCGTCGGATTCCTCGTGGCCGTCGCCCTGCTCGGCGTCTCTCTGGACCCCGGACGGGTGGCCGGATGGTTCGGACGGGGCGGTGGGACCGCGCCCGTCGCCGCCGAGGAACTCCCCACCCTCGACGAACCGTTCAGAGGATCGCCCGCAGCCGGATGGGGAGACGGAGGCTCCGCGCTCGCCCTGCCCGAGGCGCGTGCCACGGGCTGGATGAACAAGGCGCAGGTGGCCCGGGCACTGGAACGGTCCCGGGACTTCCTCGTCGCGTCCAGCCTCGATCACGGCGTGCTGCGCGGGGAGCGACCCGACCGGGCGATCGCGCTGATGAATCCGCACCAGAAGGACGTGCGGACGTACGTGACCGCGGCCCTCCGCACGCCGAACGCCGAGCACGATCCCCTACTCCTCTTCAGCCGCTTCGCGCCGTCGAAGCTGCGGGTCGTCGGGAAGGTGGTGAAGACCAGCGGCCGGATCACGTACCGCGAGGGCAAGCGCGGCGCGGTCGAGGTGACGACCGATGTCACGTACGTGTACCCGTTGGTCCGCGCCGCGGCGGGCAGCGACGAGGTCACGCGGACGATCGTGCGCCGCGAGATCGTGATGGGCTGGGACAACCCGGCGAAGGTCATGACGGAGCCGGGGACGTTCACCCTGATCTCGTACCGGTCGGACACCGCCAACGGCGGCTGCACGAACCACACCGGCTACTTCGTCCCCGTGTTCACGGCCGAACGTGCCGTCGCCGAGGTTCCGTACGACGGAGCCGTCGTCGACCCGTACGACCGGAACCCGTCGATGGACACCCTGGTGCCGGACGAGGGCCAGGGAGAGTGCGGAACCGCCACCCGGCTGTGAGCGGGGCACGGATCCGTGCCCTGAGGCTCATGGCTCAAGGTCCGTGCCCGCAGGCTCACACCCGACGCTCAAGTCCGATGGTTCACGTCCGAGGTTCAAGCCCGAAGGTCCATGCCCAGGATGAACGCGCTCGGCTCCTCGACGAGTTCCTCGAACCCCAGGTGCCGGTAGAAGCCGACCGCGGCGGCGTTCGCCTTGCCCACGCCGAGGTGGACGCCGGGGACGCCGCGGGTGCGCAGAGCCCCGAGCAAGGTGTGCATCAGGCGGGATCCGTTGCCGCCGCCCTGCGCCTCGGGCAGGAGATCGATGTGCAGATGGGCGGGGTAGGCGGCCGCCACGTCGGCCGACGCGGTAGGGGGACGGTCGATCCATCCTCGGGCGAAGGCGTCGGGCGACCCCTCGCGGCTCGGCGCACCGCTGTGCCGGGCACGGAGTGCGGGCCACCACTCCCGTTCGAGGGTCTGCTCGAACGCGACGGTGTCGGCGACGCCGAGGACGTACCCGGAGACGGGCTCGCCCGCGCGGGCGAGGACCCAGGCGAGATCGGGGGCGTACCGGAGATACGGGCCGAGGAAGATGTCGCCGGGGAGCCGCGGGTCCTCGAACGAGCCCGTCGCGTCCTTGCCCGATGCCGCGGTGCGCAGGCAGATGTCGTAGAGCCGGTCGGTCTCCGCCGCGTCGTCCGTGCGGGCGGCGCGGATCTCGAACTCTGCGGCTGATTGCGGACGGTCGTTCACGGGCGCCTCTCGGGGAGCGGACGAGGAGTCGACGGCCGGGGGCGCCTTCGACCTCGAAACGATACGGCGCCCGCGCTCACCGCCGTACGGCCGCGGCACTCAGGCGATCCCGCCGTTCGCGTAGAGGACCTGCCCGTTGACCCAGCGGTGGAGCGGCTCACCCGCGCGCAGCGCGCGGGTGAGATCCGCGCCGAGGTCGATCCCCAGGTGGTCGTGGACCAGCTCTGGCCGGGAGCCCTTTCCGTATTCCACTCCAACGGGCGCACGGTTGAGCGAAGGAAATGTGGCACCCATCAGAAGGGCCGGTCGCCCGCAGATCCACCGACCGGGCGGCCTTCCCGCCGGTTGCGGATGCGGGGCGCCGGTGCGCCTGCGGGAATTCCGGTTCCGGCCGCCCACGGGCGATGAGTATCGCCATCGACGCCAGTCTGCAGGGACAGCGAAACCCGCTGCCCGACGCACGTGAGGGGAATGTCATGACCGCCACCTACACATTCGACGTCTTCACCAGCCTCGACGGCTTCGGCGGTGCCGGAGGCGACTGGACCGGCTACTGGGGCAAGCAGGGCCCGGAACTCCTCGACCACCGCCTCGGCCTGTACCGCGACGAGCAGCGGATGGTCTTCGGCGCGAACTCGTACCGGCTGTTCGCGCAGATGCTGGCCGAGAGCACCGAGGACTCCGACGTACGTGACCCCTGGGTGACCCGTATGAGGAGCCTGCCGGCCACGGTGGTGTCGACCACGCTCGAAGGCCCCCTCGACTGGCCGGAGGCGACCGTGGCACACGGCGACGCCGTCGACGTCGTCGCCGGGCTCAAGAAGGTGTCCGACGTCCCGTTGCGCTCGCACGGCAGCCTGTCGATGAACCGGGCGCTGATGGCCGCCGGTCTGGTCGACCTGGTCCAGGTCACGCTGTTCCCCGTGATCACGGGGCGGACGGGGGAGGCTCCGATCTTCAAGGGCGCGGCCGATTTCGACCTCGAACTGATCGAGCAGCGAACGCTCGACGGCCACATCCAGGAACTCACCTACCGGCCCACGCTGCACGCCTGAGCCGTCCCGGCCGCGCTGCTTGTGCCAGCCCTGCGGTCCCGCGCCGTCCCGGCCGCGCTGCACGCCTGAGTCGCGCCGGCCCACGCTGCACGCCTGAGTCGCGCCGGCCCGCGCTGCACGCCTGAGCCGTCCCGGCCCGCGCCGGTGCACCGTCCGTCACATCGGGGCTGTCAGTGGCGCGTTGTACGTTGCGGGCATGGGCGTATACCTGGTCAGTGTCGGCGCGGAGGAATGGTTCGGCGGGGAGGAGGACGGGCAGGGGCAGATCGCCGCGGCGCTCAACGACGCGCTGCGGCAACGGGGCCTGCCGGCCTACGAGTCCGTGCCGGAGGAGCAGGGCTTCGTCCGTGATTCGGGGCAGGCCTTCGAGGAGAAGCTGAGCTCCCCGATCGACGGGTTCGAGGCGCTGTGCGAGGCCCACCTCTCGCAGGAGGAGACCGAGACCCTCTCCGGCTGGTCGGTGCTGGTGCCGTTCTCGCTCGACGAGGAGATACGGCTGCCCGTCGGTTGCGCCTACAGCGAGTCGACCGTGGTCGCCGGCGCTCCCCAGGTGCTGGCCCTCGCGAAACGGCTGGCGGCCGCCATCGAGCTGCCGGCCGAGACCCCGCGCATGTGCGACAACCTCGATCTGACCATGTGGTTCATGGACGGAGCGGCGAAGGAACTGGCCGCCTCCCGACCGGCGCCGGAGCCATGGGGCAGTGACCTGTCCACCGCCTTCTACGTCGCGCTCTTCCTGCGCGCGGCCGAGCACGCGATGCGGCGGGGCTGCCCCCTCGTGTACTGCTGACACCGGCCCCCGCGCCTGCGCGGGCGGACCCGTCACGCCTCCGCCCTCACCCAGGGCCGCAGCTTCTCCGGATTGCGGACCACCCAGATCCGCTTGACGCGCCCGTCGACGACCTCGAACGAGGCGACGGTCATGACCGCGCCGGCCCGCTGCGCCACCAGTCCCGGCACCCCGTTGACCGACCGTTCCAGGAGTTCGAGCCCGGGGGCCTTGTCCGCGATGGCGACCATGTACTGGGCGATCAGCGCGCCGCCCTCGATCGGGCGCAGCGCGGCACCGACCAGACCGCCGCCGTCGGCGGTCATCACGGCGGCCGGGTCGAGGAGGTCGACGAGGGCCGCGATGTTCTTGCTCTCCCACGCCTCCTTGACGTGCCGCACCGCCTCGGCCCGTCCGGCTGCCGCCGTCACCGGGGCCTGCGCGTCGCGTACGCGTCGACGCGCCGAGGCCGCGAGCTGCTTGCACGCGGCGGAGGTGCGGCCGAGGACGTCGGCGATCTCGGCGAAGGGATAGCGGAAGACGTCGTGCAGGACGAACGCCACCCGCTCGGCCGGAGCCAGCGACTCCAGTACGACGAGGAAGGCCATGGTCACCGATTCGTCCAGGACCATCTGGTCGGCCGGGTCGGAGAGAGCGGTGCCGGTCCCCCACTCGGTGCGGTCGGGCAGCGGCTCGGGCAGCCACGCGCCGACATAGCGCTCACGCCGGGCCCGCGCCGATCCGAGCACGTCCAGGCAGATGCGGCCGGTCACCGTCGACAGCCAGGCGCCCGGGGACACGATGTCGGCCTGCCGGCCTCGCGGAAGCGCGTACCAGCGTGCGTAGGCCTCCTGGACGGCGTCCTCGGCCTCGGCCAGTGAGCCCAGCAACCGGTAGGCCACATTGAGTAGTTGGCGTCGCTCGCCGGCTATCGCGCCGGCACCCGTTCCTGCCGCCCCCGCTGTCCCCATGCTTCCGAACGCCCCCTCGCCTTACCTTTCGCGGGCCCGCGTCGTCGGGCTGGTACGACCATATCGATCTACTGCCCTCCGGGCGGAAAAGGGGACCGAGGCATGGCAACCCAGGCATCGGCAGCACAGCGCCGCTTCTCATTCCTTCAGATCGCGATAGCCCTGCAGACCCTGACCATCTTCCTTCAGGCGATCTCCGCCGGACTGCTGCTGACCTCGTCCTACGGGGAGACGCTGCACAGCGCGGGTGCCCGCGTCATGTACGGGGCGTCGATGCTGTACGTGATCGCGGCGGTGCTGGCGTGGAAGCCGGGCGGCGGCTCGCCCCGGCCGATCTGGTACGCGTCCGGCTTCCTCGTCCTCGCCTCGGTCCAGGTCGTACTCGGCATCGCGCACGTACCGTCGGTCCATCTTCCGCTGGGTGTCCTGATGTTCGGCCTGAGCCTGCTGGCACTGGCCCGGCGTTGAAGCCGGAACGGGCGGGGCAGGCCGGAGACGGGGCGGAAACTCCCGGGGCGAGGTTGCGGGGTGCCGGGCGGGCCCGTCCGGCGGTTCGTGCCGGACAGGCCCCGGTCCCGAGGACGGACGGATCAGCGCTTGAGCGTGAAGGTGAAGTCACCGGAGAGCCTGCCGCTCAGCCGGACCGCCGAAACGAGCTTCCCCTCGGTGATCAGCCGTTCGACCTCGGACCGCGAGAGGCCGCAGCCCTCAGCGACCAGGCGCGCCGGTCTGACCGGGATCCGCGCCAGGAAGCGGACCTCGATGTCGATCACCTCGCGGTCCAGGTGGTCCGTGCCGCCCGTGTCGAGGCGCCAGGCGCCGTCCCAGTCGAGGGCGATGTGATTGCGCCGCCGTACGGCCGGGTCCTGGAGCAGCTCGGCCGCCAGGCCGGGATCGTTGTCGTGCATCCGGTCCAGCAACTCGGGCCGTATGGAGCGCACGTGCGCCCGCTCCAGGATCGTGAGCCGGGTGGTCTCCCCGCATGACGTGCAGAGCGCGAGGAGCCAGGCGTCGAGCAGCTTGTGGTGCGCGTTGACGCGGAATTTGCCGTTCGCCCGGAAGCTCTCGGACGCGCACGTGTGGCAGCGGCGGAGAACGAGCGGCAGGCAAGTGGGCATGACAAACCAGGTGTTGAGCACAGGGGTACACCGATTTCGGGTGAGAGGACCGCAGCGGAAATCGGCGCGGCGCACAGTGCGACGCGCGACAGATCAGCAGTGGGGAGGTCTCACGCGATGTACAACGGGACGCCTTTGCCTGGACGACGTGGTTCGGCAGGACGGTAGAGGACCGCGGGGGAGGGGTTCCACCGGTTTTTGCGCGCCTCGCCCGGCGCGCCTTGCCCGCCGGGCCGTCGGCGGCCGCGTGCCCCCTGTCTGTGGGGGTGGTGTTGAGCCGAACGGAGGATGGAAGGCGTCGGCGTCGCGTGGCCCTTCGGCCCGGGAGCGGCTCCGGCCGAGGATGAGGCGGTTGCGGGGGAAACGGAACGGCGACTGCGGCGGGTGCGGTGTACAGATGAGTCATGAAGCGAGTCGTCCGGAAATCCGTGGAATTGGCTTCTTGGCGGAGTTGCGCGACGCGATCTCGACGCGGGCCGTGCTCGTCATGCTGGGCGTGCTTCTGCTCCAACTCGGATTCGCACTTTCCTACATGGGTGCTTTTCACGCGCCGAAGGCTCACCGGATTCCGATGGTGGTCGTCGCACCGGCGCCGGTGGAGAAGGAACTGGTGGCCCGGCTCAACGCGTTGGAGGGCGACCCCTTGCAGGTCAGCGCGGTCGCGGACGTGGCCCAGGCCAGGTCCCGGATCCTTGAGCGGCGGGCGGACGCCGCCCTTGTCGTCGCCCCGGTGGGACGCACCGACGCCCTGCTCATCGCCTCGGCGGGCGGGCCGTCCGCGGGGGACGCCGCCACGAAGGTCCTGCGGGTGGTGGACACGGCTCAGGGCCGCAAGATCGTCGTGCGTGACATCCGGCCGCCCGCGGCGGGTGACTCGCGGGGCCTCTCGTCCTTCTACCTGGTGCTCAGCTGGACGATCGGCGGCTACCTCGCCGCATCGGCCCTGAACATGGCGGCCGGTTCCAAGCGACCCACCCTCCGCCGTGTCCTCGTACGGCTGGCGGCCATGGTGCCGTACGCCTTCGTCTCCGGCATCGGGGGCGCGATCATCGTCGGGCCCGTCCTGGACTGCCTGCCGGGCGCCTTCTGGGAGCTCGTCGGCATCGGCACGCTGGTGGTGTTCGCCTCGGGAGCCGTGGGGGTGGCCCTGCAATCGCTGGCGGGCACGATCGGGCTCGGCCTGACCATTCTCCTGTTCACCGTCCTCGGCAACCCCAGTTCGGGCGGGGTGTACCCGGCCTCGCTGCTGCCGCCGTTCTGGCGGGCGATCGGACAGGCGCTCCCGCCCGGGGCCGGTACGACCGTGGTGCGCAACACCGTCTACTTCGACGGGAACGCCACCACCGGCGCCCTGTGGATCCTCGGCGCGTGGGCCTTCGCCGGACTCGTCGTGGCCATCCTGTCCGCAGCCCTGCGCGGTCGGCGGGGACCCGTACGCGCCGACACCGCCGGCACCACGGCCTGACAGCCGACGGGAACGGCGGACACGGCTTGAGCAGCCTGCCGCCGGCAGCCGGCCGCCGCTCGTCGAGGAGACCGGTACACGTCCTCCTCGACGAGCGGCGAACCGGCCGTCGGCCGTCAGCTCCTACGGTCTGCTGCCGGCCGGTCTCACCTCAGGTGCCGGGCGAAGAACTGGCCCGCGGCGTCCCCGGCGAACTGCGGGACGCCGGTGTGCCCGCCCATATTGGCGTTCAGCGTCTTCTCCTTGGAGCCGAAGGCGTCGAACAGGTCCAGGGCCGCCTGCCGGTCGTTCCCCTCGTCGTCCCATTGCATAAGGACGTGCAGGGGGATGGTGACCCGACGGGCCTCCTCGAACACGGAGCGAGGCACGAAGCTCCCCGCGAACAGGCCCGCGGCCACGATGCGCGGCTCGACCGCTGCCAGCCGGATGGCGACGGAGATCACTCCCCCCGAGAACCCGACCGGGCCTTCGACCTCGGGCAGCGCGAGGAGGGCGTCCAGGGCGGCCCGCCACTCCGGGACCGCCCGGTCGACCAGCGGCAGGACGAGCGCGTCGACGATCTCGTCACCGACCGGTTCGCCGGCCTCCATCGCCCGGCGCATGGCGGCGCGGGCCTGTTCGACGGCGGGCATGCGGGGCCGGTCCCCGCTCCCGGGAAGCTCGATGGTCGCCGAGGCGAAGCCGTCCGCTGCGGCCTGCCGGGCCCGGTCCACCAGCCGGGGGTACATCCTGCGCAGCCCGAGAGGAGGGTGGCCGAGCAGGATCAGCGGCACCGGAGTGGATGCGGATGCGGACGCGGGCGTCCACAGGATGCCGGGGATCTCGCCGAGGGTGAATGCGCGTTCGAGGACGCCGTCGTCGACGCGTTGTTCGGAGGTGAACTGCATGGTCGTGCCTTTCGGGAGTGCTGCTGAAGGCGCTCCCGGACGACCTATCGCCCGACCATGACTCCAGAGGGGAGCACCCATGTCGATACTGCGTTCACGGGTACCACCTCCTCGTTCTCTCGCACGGCCTCCGGGAGGTTAGCAGTGGCCGCTGCGGTCCGCCAAAGGGTTTCTTCCGGGGAGGCCGGTGACCGGCAGGCCCCTTCAGCCGGAAGCCAGACTGCTGTGCGCGGCGACCATGAACGCGGCCTTGTACGTCTCCAGGTGATCGTTCACCTCGGTGTCGCCGATCTCCCGCCACACCGCCTGGTTGAGCGCGTGCCCGTATGCGCGGACGGGGTCGTGCAGTCGCTGGTCGCACATCAGCATCACATGGTCCGATGCGGTCCACAGCGCTCTCATGACGGGACCGGCACCGGTCATCCAGCCGTCCTCGTCATCACCCCACGGGTCAGGACGGCGGTACGCGACCTGCTCGGCCTGCTGCGCACACGCGACGAACTCCTTCAGCACCGCGAGCCGTTCCGCCCGTCGGCTTTCCGCGACAGCCAACACCTGCCTGTGCCGCTCCGTACGCTCGGCGGACCGCTGCGTGGCACGCTGGGCAAAGGCGGTCAGCCCGCCGCCGAGCAGGACGCCGACGAGCGACAGAACGGGTGCCCAGATCTCACCGGTCATCGTGGATCCCCCAAGGTCGCGTGCGTGAGCATGGACATGCTACGTAGCGCGGTGCGGTCCGGAGGTGGATCGCTCAGGCATCCCGACGCGACAGCCCGGCAAGGGCTGTGGTGCCGGTCACTTCCGGGAAGGGAAGGCCTCGTCGAGCGTCGGGACCGAGAGCCGGCCGGACGTCATCGCGTCCAGGACGTCATCCACCTGGAGGTAGCGGCCCTGCTGGATCGCCGGTGTGACCTTGCCGATCGAGCCGGCTTCGCTGAGATGGAACACGGTCCACGACTGCGAGTACGTGTCCAGGGGCTCCCCGTCACGCACGATCTGCCGCGTCTGCGCGCTCGCGCTGCGGGTCCCGTCGATCTCCTGGTTGATGGTCTCCACCGCGTCGACCCCGAAGACCGTTCCCCCGCCGCCTCGTTGATACATCACCAGCATCCGGGGACGGGCCAGGGCCACGTGCTTGCTGTCGAGCGGGCAGATGTACGCGCGGTGCGTGGCGAGGTCCAGGAGCGCCTGTTCGGTCGCGGGCACGATCACCGCGTGGTTGTGCAGTGAGCGGAACCAGCCGATCGCGGCCTCCTCGTTCCACACGAGCTTGTTGCGATTGCGGGACACGGGATCGGCGACCAGGCCTCTGTACGCCATCAGCTCGATGCTGCGCGGCGGGCGTCCCACCAGGGCTCCGAAGTCGGCCCTGGTCAGGACCTCGGGCAGTTCGTCGAACCAGGTCGTCATCGAGCTATACCACCGTGTGCTTGAGGAAGGCCGCCCAGGCGGCGGGGGAGAGGGTGAGCGCGGGGACGGTGAGGTCCTTGGAGTCGCGGACGTGGATGGTGTGGGGGCGGGTTGCCACCTCGACGCAGTTGCCGCCCTCCTCGCTGCTGTGGCTGCTCTTGGTCCATGCGAGGGCGACCTCGATGCAGTTGCCGCTGTCGTTGCCGCTGTAACTGCTCTTGAACCAGGTGAGGTCGGTGCTCATACGTCCTCTGCCACCTCTTCGATCAGCTTCACAGACGCCTCCGGGCTGAGCGCCTGCGCCCGCAGAATGCCATATTTCCCGAACAGGTTCCCCAGGCGCGGTTGTTCGCTGATAAAGAAGCTGCCGCCCTGGCCTTCGATGTAGGCGAGCTGCCTCCGTTGCTGGTTCTCCAGCAGGACGAACGGTCCGTCCAGACCGGCATGAGACTCCCGATCCGGCGACATCACCTGTAGCTGTACGTTGCGGAGCTGGGCCACATCAAGGATGTGGAGCAACTGTTTCCGGCGCACATGCCGACCGCCGATGAGGCGGGTGAGGGCGCTGAGCTCCAAAACGAAACCGATGTCCGGAGCCGGCTTGCGGGTGATCACGCTCTGGCGTTTCAAGCGGGCGGCGACGCGTCCCTCGATCTCGTCGTCGTCAACGGATGGATACGTGTGGGCAAGCACGGTACGTGCATACTCCTCGATCTGAAGCAGACCGGGCACCACATGTGTTTCGTACTCGTGGCGGGCAAACGCGCGGGCCTCTTCTTCAGCGAACTCCTCGAACCACGAGGCCAAATGGCTGGTCCGCAGCGTCGCCCCTGCCGCGATCAGTGCACCCTGTGCACCCAGCGCCTCGTCCGCGCGTGCGACGAACGTTCCCTTGGGCGGCCGGGCGCCCCGCTCCACCATCGCCACCTGTGACTTGGAGAAGCCGATCTTTGCGCCCAGTGCCTCCTGCGAGAGGCCCGAGCGCTCCCGGAAGAATCGCAACAACGCCCCGAACATCTCGGCGTTACCGCCCCCGTGGTTACTGGTGTGCACAGCCCTGACCCCCAAGTGCACAACCGTGCACAGACGCCTCGTGTCCCTGGTCACGGTACGTGCGAGTGCCGACGCTTTCCGTATGGATCAGAAAAGTTCACCGGACCTGATGCCCTCCTGGATCCCCGCGACGGGCCACGCCCTCCGCCACGCCGGGATCCACTTCGACGCCGTGCGGATCATCGGCATCCTGGGCGAGCAAGTGGCGTACGAAGTCATGCAGTTCACGGATTTCCAGGCCGGGCCCATCGTCCGGTCGCGCATCGGCGAGCGGAGCATGTACTTCCTGCTGCCGCCCGGGAGTGCTCGCGCGTACCGATGGCCGGTGGGGGCCGAGGCGTTGGTGCGGGAGGGGGCGGCCTTCGTCGGGGTGCCTGCCGTGCACGGGCTGACGTACCCGCTGGACTGGCGTTCCCTGCCGAGCCCTCAAGTCCCGTTCGTGGATGCGGAACTGCTGTTCGAGCTGCTGCGGCAGGTGGTCGACGACGAGATTCCTGCTGTACGGTGATCGCGTCATTACGCTCCGTGCGCCTCGGCGCATGGGGCGGCCCCCGGCGGTGCTACCAACACCGTGCCGAGGGCCTTCACCCCACGATGGACAAGAGAGGTCCACCGAGAATGCTCTGCCATGCTATCTCGCCGTCCTACGGCTACGTGAAGGCCGCGCACGACGTCGTACGCCATCCGAAGCTCAACAGTGACGCGAAGATCCTGATCGCCTACGTGCAGGGCCTCCCCGAGAAGTGGGCCGACAAGCCCCTCGGTGAGCACGCCAAGAAGCTGGGCATGAAGGGCCGCGCCTACCAGAAGGCCAAGGGCCAGCTCAAGGAGAACGGGTACGTCCACGAGTGGCGGCGCCAGGACGGCGGCGGGCTCTGGGTGACCGATCAGCTCATGTCCAATGTTCCGCTCACGGACCATGAGGCCCGGCGCATCCATGACAAAAGAGCTGCATCGCCGCAGGTGGGACCGAGTGATCACTATCCGACGGTCGGTCGACCGAGTACTCGGTCGGTCGGTGGTCACCTACCTGAAGGTGAAGAACGGGAGAAGAACTCCTCCCACCCACCCACCGAAGAGCCGCAGCTTTCGAACGAGGCGGCGGAGGCCGAGACCGTGGAGCCCGAGCCCACGGACCCACACGTCATGGAGGCCGAGCGCGTGTTGCTCTCTCTCGGGCGCGTCGACGGCCGGCTGCGCCTAGGGGCCCGTGAGGCCCGGGGGCTGGCCGGGAAGGCCGCCGAATGGCTGCGGCGCGGGGTCGATGCGGCCGGGCTGCGGCTCGCGCTCACCAGGGGGCTGCCGAAGGACGGAGTGACGTATCCGTTCGGGTTCCTGGGCAAGCGGCTCGAAACCATGATGCCGTCGCCCGTACGCGTCGAGGAGCCCGCTCCCGCCCCTGTTGCCGTCAGGGAGTTCATCGCGTGCGAGGCGCAGGAGGAGGGGGCGGAGCATGTGTTCCGCCCCAGGGGGACCGAGACCGTGTGCCGGCCGTGCAGGCAGCGGGCCGCCTGGGAGACGCACACGGTCAAGTGGGACCGGCCCCGGGGCGACGGCTGGGAGGTGCCCGAGTCACTGCCCTGGCGGGAGCGGATCGCCGCTATCCAGGCGGAGATGGCCACCGTGGAGTGAGGCGTACGGCCGTTCGCGGTGTGGCGGTGACACCGTCCGCACGGTGGAGCGAGGACAGTGGGCCGGGGGGCCTGGACGGACCGAGGAGGACCGATGACGGATGCCGTGATGGAGCTGTGGAGCGGTGCAAGGGCGGCGCGGGACCCTGCGTGGGTGCGTGCGCAACTCATGGCGGCCGGGCGGACCTTGTTCGCCGTGTACGGCTACGCCCGTACCAGCGTCGAAGACCTGTGCGCATCGGCGCAGGTGGAAGTGCAGTACTTCTACCGTGAGTTCGAGTCGCGCGAGGCCCTGCTCGTCGATCTGTACGACGAGGTGGCGACGCGGGGCATGCGGGCGTCCGAGACGGAGCTGACCGCGGAGGGGATGGAGACCTGCCCGACCGAGGAGCGGGTGCGCCGGCTCTTCGACGCCTATGTGCGCGCCGTCACGCGGGACGCGAAGGAGGCGAGGGTGGCGTTCGTCGAGGTGCTCGGGGTGAGCAGGCAGATGGACGAGCACCTCACGAGGTGGCGGTCGGTGTGGGTGGAGTTCCTGACCCAGGAGGCGGAGCGCGCCAGAGGTCGGGGCCACATGGTCGACGGCAACCTCGCCGTGGTGGTGAAGGTGCTGACCCGGTCCGTCGACGAGCTCCTCGCGCATCATGGGCGCCGCCCCCGGCAGGTGCCGCCTGCCTGGCTGACCAGCGAGTTCACCCGGCTGTCCATGGCCATGATCGGACCGGTGGGCGGGGCGACGGACTCCTCCGGTTGACAACACCGCTTGCCGGGTCGGCAAATGGAGGGATGGCAGAGGACAAGGCTGGAACAGACGGCAGTGCGATGGGTGACGACGAGCTGTCGTCCGTCCTGACAGGGGTCGGGCCCCGGCTGCGCGCGCTGCGGACCGAGCGCGGGACCACGCTGGCGCAGCTGAGCGAGACGACCGGGATCTCGCTGAGCACGCTGTCCCGGCTGGAGTCCGGCGGCCGCAAGCCGACCCTGGAGCTGCTGCTTCCGCTGGCGAAGGCGTACGGGGTGCAGCTGGACGAGCTGGTGGGTGCCCCGGAGACCGGGGACCCGCGCGTCACCTTCCGCCCGTTCAAGCGGCACGGCATGACGTTCGTGCCGCTGACCCGGCACCTCAGCGGGGTGAACGCGTACAAGCAGGTCATGCCGGGTGCGACGGGCACGGAGGGGCCGGTCGAGCAGCGGGTGCATGAGGGGTACGAGTGGCTGTACGTGCTCTCGGGGCGGCTGCGGCTGGTGCTGGGGGATCACGACCTGGTGCTGACGGCGGGGGAGGTGGCCGAGTTCGACACGCATACCCCGCACTGGTGGGGGGCTGCGGGGCCGGAGCCGGTGGAGTTCCTCAGCCTGTTCGGACCGCAGGGGGAGCGGATGCACGTTCGGGCGAAGCCGACGGGGAAGGGATGAGGGGTTCGTTCGTGGTGCGGTAGGGACCGCCGATGCCCCACGCCTGGTGCATCGCGTCGGCGTAGGCGGCCGCGAGCCTGTGTTCGCCGGACGGGCCGGGGTGGGTGCCGTCGTACGTGTCCGTGTGGATGTCGTAGCCCGGCGGGTGCGAGGCCAGGAGGAGCGGCGACGCCGGGGTGTCGAGGTCGGCCACGGCCTTGGCGAGGAGCTCGTTGAAGCGGGCGCACTCGGCGGCGAAGGGGGCGTCCGACTCCGCCCGGATGTTCGGTATGACGGGGAGCAGCACACATCTGATGTGCGGGTTCGCCGTGCGGGCGGCGGTCAGGAAGGCGCGGGCGTTCAGTGCGGTCTGCTCGCTGTCCGTGTAGAAGCCGAGGTCTATCAGGCCGAGGGAGACGAGCAGGACGTCCGCCCGGTGCCCGGCGACCGTGTCCGCGATCACCGGGGCCATGTGCAGCCAGCCCTCGCCCCAGCCGGCCAGGTGGCGGCGGGCTTCGGCGGGGAAGCCGGGCGCGGCGTACGCGGTCGAGACGGGCGTGCCCGAGTCGGTGTCGTACAGCTCGGTGCGCGGGCCGACGAGCGCGTACGGGCCGTCGAAGGCCGCTTCGAGGTGCTGCCACATGCGGTAGCGCCATGTGAAGTCACCGGCGCGTCCGATGGTCATGGAATCGCCGACGCACATGAAACGCATGGCGCCATCATGGCGGATCATGGCTCCGGCCTGCGACGTGACGATGGACACTTGTGCCATGCGTTCGTATCGACTGACTGCCTTCGGCGCCGCCGTGCTGCTGTCCCTCGCCGTCGCGGTGCCCGCCGTGGCCGACGACGGGGAGCCCGACCGGAGCTTCACGATCGAGGACCCGCGGATCACCGAGTCCAGCGGCCTCGCCGCCAGCCGCGCCCACCCCGGGATCTACTGGACGCACAACGACAGCGACGACGGGCCGTACGTCTTCGCGGTCGACTCCCGCACCGGGAAGACCGTCGCGCGGATCACCATGAAGGGGGTCGGAGCGCCCCGGGACGTCGAGGCGATCTCGCTGGGACCCGACGGGAATCTGTACGTGGGTGACATCGGCGACAACCTGAACGGCAGCTGGGACCACGTCTGGATCTACCGCTTCCCCGAGCCGAAGGAGCTCCGGGACGCCACGGTCCGGGCCACGCAGTTCGACGTGAAGTACGCCGACGGTCCGCGCAACGCGGAGGCGCTGATGGTCCACCCGAAGACCGGCCGCGTGTACATCGCGTCGAAGAACGAGGACGGCGGCGGGCTGTACGAAGGCCCCGCGAAGCTGGCGACGGGCGGGGACAACGTGTTCCGGCGCGTGGGGGAGGTGCCGTGGGTGACCGACGGGGCGTTCTCGCCGGACGGCAAGGAGCTGGTGCTGCGCTCGTACTTCAGCGCCCGTGGCTACGCCTTCGCCCGGGGGCGGCTCGGCAAGGACTATCCGGTCGAGTCCCCGCTGCTCGGGCAGTCCGAGTCGGTGACGTACACGGCGGACGGTTCGGCGCTCATGTACGGCTCCGAGGGGGCGCAGAGCGATGTGGTGCGGGTGGACCTGAAGAAGGCCGGGGATGGCGGGCCCGCCCGGGCGGGCGGCACGTCGCCGTCGTCCGCCGGGGCGAGCAGCGCCGGGGACGGCGTGCCGGTGAAGGGCACCACGCTGACCGGGATCGCCGTGCTCGCCGGGATCGGGCTGCTGCTGTTCCTGGGCAGGCGGCGCCGGCAGGGGTGAGGCGCGCGGCCCGGCGGCACGGGGGAGGGGAAGCGGGGCGGCGGTGCGCGGCCCGGTGCCGGCCGGGGGCCGGGGCCGGTTTTCCACAGGCCGGGACGCGGGCCGTCCCGCTGCGTCATCCTGAGGCGGCAGGGAAACGGCCGACGCACGGAGCAGAGCACGGGGGTGCGGTACCGCGATGGTTCCGGGAACAGTCCAGCAGTTGACGATCCTGCTGATCCTCGTGCTGCCCGGAGTCTTCTACCAGGCTGTACGGGAGCGGCTGCGCGGCCCGCTCGCCGCCGAGCAGGAGCCGCAGAACCGCCTCGTGCGCGCCATCGCGGCGGGCGCCCTGCTCGACACGCTCTACGCGGTGGTGGCGGGGCCGTGGCTGGTGCGGCTGCTGGCCGGGGACGGGGAGGGGCCCTTCGCCGGAGTGCTGCGACAGCCCCGCGAGGCGGGATTCGCCGCGCTGCTCATGATCGTCGCCGTGCCGTCCGCGCTGGCCTGGGCGGAGGCGGCATGGCGCAGGCGGCACGTGCGGGCGCAGTACGAGCCGACGCCGACCGCCTGGGACGCACTCTTCCGCGACCGCGGGTCCTGCTTCGTGCGCGTACGCCTCAAGAGCGGCCTGTGGGTAGGTGGTTGGCTGGGTTCGCGGTCGGCCGTCTCCGCGTATCCGCAGAGCGGGGATCTCTATCTGCAGGCTCAGTACCGGGTGGGCCCCGACGGCAGCTTCCTCGGGAAGGTGCCCGGCACCGCGGGTGTGTACGTGCGGGCGAGCGACATAGAAGTGCTGGAGGTGCTGCTCCCGCCGTCCGCGGGGGCGGCCGGAGAGGGGGGCCGATGACGGACGGCCGGGAGACGGGCGGGGACGCCGCCGGTCAGGAAACGGGCGGAGACGCCGAACTGGCGGCCCTGGTGGAGGAGTTCTCCTTCCGCAGGACCTATCGGCCCACCGACGGCATGGCCGAGCCGGACGAGGTGCCGCAGGGGCCCTCGGGCTCGGCGATGGGGGAAGCCGCGGCGCCGGCCCAGGGGCTCCCGGAGCCGGAGGCGCCCTGAGCGGCCCCGTCCTACGGGCCGGTGTGGATGTGTGCCGCCCACAGGTGCGGCGCCTGCGCGTAGCGGTCGCGCAGGGCTCTCACCGGGTGGTGCAGGGCGGCGGCCGGATCGAGGGGGCGGCCCCGGGCGATGTCCTCGGCGAGCGCGGTGTAGAACTCCCCGGTGAGGTGCGTCGCCAGCTTGTCGGCGATGGGCCACAGGGTCCCGATCACATGGGGGTATCCGGCCAGTTGGAAGGACGAGGTCAGCTGGACCACCTCGTCGGACAGCCTGATGCCGCCCCGGGACGCGGAGCAGGCGGACAGCATCGCGAGTTCCGGGGTCCGCGGGCGCTGGACGGCGACGTCGGACACGGTGAGCCGGCCGTCGTACAGGGCGAGACCGCTCTGTGACGGGTTGAGCAGATCGCTGATGCCGTGGCAGCTGAAGTGGACCCAGGGGTGGGCTTCGAGCGCCCCGCCGACCGCTTCCACCGTGGCGTCGGGACCGGCCAGCAGCCGCCTCGCGGGGAACAGCTCCGCGATCAGCTCCACCTCCCGTGCGACGCCGGGCAGGGGCGCCGCCCCCGGCGTTTCGGCGAGGGCGACGACCAGCGGCGACGGCCGGGTCCGGCCCGCGCCGCCGGGGGCGGGGCCGGTGCGGGCCCGGACCAGGGCGCGCAGCGTCGGCGTGTACGAGGAGACGACGCGGTCCATGACCCAGGTGCCGGAGTCCGGCCCGCCGCGACCGGCCGCGTGCAGCGGCAGGAAGGACAGCCAGCCGGTCGGGCACCACCACAGCCGGGGCCAGGGGTCCCCGCCGCCCGGTCCGGCGTCCAGGCCGAGGCGGCCGAGGACCGGGGCGGCGATCGTGTCCCAGAGCCAGCCGAGGGTCCCGGTCAGGGTGTGCATCATGGCGACGGCCTCGTCGACACCGTTCGCGCCGTACGCCGTCTCCATCCCGTCGATGAACTCCGCCGCCCGCTCCATGGTGGCGTCGAGGGTGAGACCGGGCAGCGGGACCACGTCGATCCCGGCATCGGCGGTCACCACCAGGGCGTCGCAGCGGTAGACGCTGACGTTGACGACCACGACGGGACCTCCCGCGGCGGCGGAGACCAGTTCCGGCACGGAGGGCGGGTTCAGGAAGTTCTCCAGGCCGGGCAGTTCCCGGATCTCTGCCAGGAGGTGGTTCCAGCGCTGGGCCATGGTGTGGCGGGCCTCGGCTGTCGCGCCCGCGTCGTGGGCGTCCTGGGCCGGTGAGAGCGGGGGAGGAGTGCCCAGCAGGTCGCGGATCCGCTCGAACTCGGCCGCGCGGACGGGGTCGAGGTCGCGCAGCCGTGACACGTCGGCCCGGTTCTCCAGGCCCTGGGCCAGCAGCACACCCCGCCCCTGTTCGAGCAGGGCGAGGGCGCGGGCCGGCTCGCCCGCGTCGATCGCCAGCGCGGCGGCGTCACTGGCCAGCCCGTCGCTGCCGCTCAGCCGCGCTTCCTGATCGACGCGGGCGAGGCTGCGGGGCGCCATGCCGGGCAACAGGCCTACGGCGTACGCGTATCCCTCCAGGGCCTCCCGGCGGTCGCCCGCCTTCATCGAGGCCAGCCCCCAGCCACGGGCGGCCTGGAGCCGGGCCGCGCTGTGGGCGGCCGGATGGCGCGCACAGGCGCGGGCGAGCCGGACCACCTCCGCCAGGTCGATCTGCTCCCCCGCCTTCGCCCGGCTCAACTGCGCTGCCGAGAGCATCAGCTGGGACAGGGCGTAGCTCGGGTCCCCTTCCGGTATGCCGGTGAGGGATTCCCGGGCGGCGGCGGCCGCCCGGTGCCGCGCCTGCCGGGCCGTCGCGCCTGTGGGATCCTGCGCCAGGTCGGCGGCGAAGACGCAGGCCATCGCCAGCTTCTGCAGGGCGAAGAAGCGTGAGGGATGCTCCTTCCCGAGCCGGTCCACGGCCTTTTCGAGGACCTGCCGGGCCTCCTCGATCGCGTGGGGGTCGTGGTCCGCCTGGGCGCGGCCGACCAGCAGGTCCCCCAGGTTGATCGCCGCCGTCTCGGTGCCCCCGATGTCCCCGTGCTCCACCGCCATCGCCGCGCGCAGGAGCGTGATCGCCTCGTCGGTGGCGGACGGGTCGCCGGCCAGCGCGGCCCAGTGGCGCAGCGCCTCGGCGAGATTGTTCAGGTGCAGGGTGCGGTCCATGGCCGACGGCAGGCTGTCGTCCACCGCGCGGCGCAGCACCGTCACCGCCTCGGCCATCCAGACGCGGTTCCCGGTGCGCCGGGCGCGGTCCATGAGCGCGCTTCCCAGGTTGGTGAGCGCCATGCTGACGCGCGTCCGGGAAGCGTGGCCCACGGCCTCGCGCAGGGTGTCGACGGCGGCGTCCATGAGGAGTTCGTCGCCGGTGTCGCGGGCCCGGATCCACTGGACGTAGCCGAGGCTGGTGAGGAGGGAGCCCCTCAGCTCGGCCGTCGCGGGTTGCAGGGAGGCCAGGGCGGCGCGGAAGTGGTGGACGGCCTCGTCGCTCTGCCGTGCGTCGCGGGTGTACCGGTAGAGGGCGCCCAGGCTGTTCGCGAGGCCGAGCAGCGCCACGGGCGAGGGGTTCCCCGGCGTCATCACGAGCGCTTCCCGGTGCCACCGGACGGACTCCTCCAGCGGTACGGGGTCGGAGGCGAGACGGGCGAGGTTGCGCAGGGCGTCCCCGAGGGCCGTGCGGCAGTCGGCCCCTCCGTACGTGTCCTCGTCGGAGGCGGCCACGGCTGCGCGCAGCACCTCGATGCCCTCCTGCCAGGCTTCGGGGGCCGAGCAGAACTCGGCGAGAGTCAGCAGGGCCTCACCGAGCCCCATGAGCTGGTGGGCGTGGAGGAAGTCGTCCGCCGAGGACAGGGCCACGGCGCTGCGATGGGTGGCCACCACCTCGGCGAAGAGCTCGGAGCGGCCGGTACGCATGGCGATGTTCATCAGGCCGTGGCCGATGTTCGACCGGTACGCGGCACGTTCGGCGCGGGAGAGCGGGGCGTGCTCCACCTCCTCGCGGATGAGGCGCACCGCTTCCTCGTACAGGTCGACGCCGCTCGTCGCGTCGCCCCGTTCCATGAGGGCGTTGGCGTACTCCGCATGGCATTCCCAGTACAGCCGGTCACCGGCCGGGAGCAGGCTGAGCGTCCGGAGCATCTCATCGGCACCCTGCCGCCAGGTGTCGTCGTCCGCCCCGGCGCGGTGGGCCAGCGCCGCCCCGAGCCCGAAGCGTGTGATGGCCTCGAAGTGGGGGCTGGGGGACGGCAGGACGAGGCACTTGCGGAAGCAGTCGATGGCCTCGTCGACGCTGTCGGCTTCGCCCGAGACCTGAAGGCAGCGGCCGATCGCCAGGAGGACCCGGGCGCGTTCGGCGGAGCGGGCGGGGAGCTCGCCGGCGAGGGCGCGCAGCAGGGTGACCGCGTGGTGGAGCTCGCCGGGATCCCCGGGCTCTCCGGTGGCCCACAGGTGCCGGAAGGTGCGCTTGAACAGCAGGTCGGCGTACGCGGTGGTGTGGAGCACCCGTCGGACGAGGTCGTCGGCCGGTACGCACTCCGTCCCCCGGCGGGCCTGGGCGACGGCCTCCTCCAGGTCCTCCGCGCCGCCCGTCGCCGTGTGCCGCGCGTTCAGCACCTGGGAGAGGGCCACATGCGCCTGGGCGCGCACCGGATGGCCGGCCGGTGCGCCGTCGAGGGCGTCGCGGGCGGCCTCGTACGCGTCGTCCAGGGCGCCCGGGTCATCGGCGTGCGCAGGGTGTCCGGCCAGCAGCAGGGCGAGGTTGGTGAGGTACATGGTGCGTTCGAAGGCGTTGGGTGCCGTGTCCGCGGCCGTCCGGCAGGCGGCGATGCCCTCCTCGTACTCCCCGGCGTCGTCCTCCTCCGCGGTCCCCTTGAGGAGGGCGACGCCCAGGTCCGAGAGGAACGACGCCCGGCCGGGCAGCAGGACGTCCGGTTCCGCGAGGGCGGTGCGCAGCAGCGCGATGCCCTCGGAGCGCAGCGCCGGATCGTCCAGGGGCCTGGCGGCGGCGCACAGCGCGGAGCCGAGGACGGCGCCGTGCTGGGGGCGATTCGGGTTGTTCCAGGTGGTGAGCTCCACCGCCCTGCGCAGTTCGGCGACCGCCTCGCGCATCCGGTCGCTGTCCGCGTTCGCCTCGGCCCAGTGGCGGAGGACGTACCCCAGATTGCCGTGTCTGCGGGCCTGTTCGTCACGGGCGCCGGGGGCGCAGACCACGGCGGCGCGGTGCTGGTGGACGGCGTCGGCGAGCGCCTGGTGGCCGGCGCCCTCCTGGAATCCGTAGAAGAGGATGAGTCCGAGGTCCGACAGGCAGCTGCCCTGTTCGAGGCTTCCCCCGCCGAATCCGGTGGCGGCGTGCCGCAGCAGGGTTTCGGCGAGGGGCAGGGTGCCGGGGCGGCGGCTCTGCTGGAACAGCAGCGTCAGCCCGATGGCGGCGTAGTACGCGAAACCGGGCTCGGTCGCGATACCGGCCGGCTCGCCGGACAGGGTGGCGAACAGCGGGCGCAGCCCGTGAGGCACGTGCCCCGGGTCCTGCTCGTACACGGCGGCGAAACCGAGCAGCGCGGAACCGAGCGCCCCCGGATCGGCCTCGTCCCCCGCGAGGTAGCGGCACCAGTCGGCGTGACCGAGTGCGAGGGCCCCGAGGCCCCACACGGTCCCGTCGGCCAGGACGAGTCCGCCGCGCACCTCGTCGGCCGCCGTCGCCGCCTCCGCCCCGAGGAACCATTCCAGGGCGCCCGGCCCGGTTTCCGCGCGTTCGGCCTGCTGGAGGATGCGGTGCGCGGCGGTCTCGGGCGTCATGCGGGGAGCCGCCGCCCGCGCCGCACCGGGGCGGGCGGCGGCGTGTCCACGTCCCGCCGGGTCGTGTTCCCCTGCTGCGTCATCGCTCCCCCGTCCGGCCGCACATGGCGTCAACGTACCTACTGCTGAGGCTACTTGAGCGAGTTCGGGGGCCCGGCGGTCAGGCGTCGAGTGGCCGGATCTCGTAGTGCAGGGTCCGGTCCCGCTTGATCCGGTGCGCGAGCGGAACGAGTACGCCCTGCACGGCCGGGTGCTTGCGGGACAGCATCCGGGCGGCGTGCGTGTTCTCCTTCGACCCGGCCTGGAGGAGGCGGGCGTGCGCGGTGATCTGCGGTCCCGTCGGCCGGCCTCGCAGGGTGCACGGGCCGATCCTGACGACGGGGTGGTTGCGCATCCGCTCCACCTTCCACGCCGAGGAGAACGTACGGATGTAGGCGTGGTCGCCCTCGACGGCGATGTTGACGGGGGTGTCCGCATGCGTCCCGTCCTGGCGCCGCGTGCTGAGCAGGACGGTGTACTGCTTCACGAACGGCTCCAGCTCGGGGATCGTCTCCATACCTTCCATGATCCGCCGCCCCGGCGCCGTGTCATCCGCGCGGCCGCTGTCGAACGGGTGTTTCGAAGGCGTCGGAGAGCCCGGCATAGAGTGGCCGCCCTATGACGACGAACAACGGGCCCGCGCCCTTCTCGACCACCCGCCTCGACGCCCTGCCCCTGCGGGTGGCACACGCGGACGAGATGGCTGCGGTGCTGGACGATCCCGGCCTCCACACCTTCACCGGCGGCGCCCCGGAGTCGGCCGGGGAACTGCGGGCCCGCTACGAGCGGCAGACCGCCGGTTCGCCGGACCCGGACGAGCTCTGGTGGAACTGGGTGCTGCGGGTACGGGGCGAGGACCGCCTCGCGGGCTATGTGCAGGCCACCGTGCGCGGGTCCCGTGCGGAGGTCGCCTGGGTCACCGGGGCGGGGTGGCAGGGGCGGGGTTATGCCAAGGAGGCGGCGCGGGGTCTCGTCGCCCATCTGATGGGCGGGGAAGCGGTCCGTACCGTCATCGCCCACATCCACCCCGATCATGCCGCGTCGGCCGCGGTGGCCGCGTCGGCCGGGCTGGTGCGGACCGGCGAGTGGGAGGACGGGGAGGAGCGCTGGCGGCTGGGCGCCGGCTGAGCCGTCCGCTGCGGCTCGGCGCAGTTGGCCGCCCATCGCCCGTCGAGCCGTTCGCCGACGATGTCCCTGCGGCCGGCGTGCCGTGCGGCGTCCGGTCCTCGGCACGAGCCGGAAGGGAGCAACCGCCACTGCCGACGGGCCCGGCACGGGCGTCAGTTCCGGGCCCGGCCCGCCTTGATCAGGCCGGCGACGTCGAGGGTCACCTCGGCGCCGATCGAGTCGGGGAGCGGGGCCTCCTGGCCGGGGGCGTAGACCTCGTGGCGGTCGTAGGCGCCGCCGAGGGGTTCCGTCAGGACGTGGACCCGGCTGTGCTTGCGGTCGACGATCACATAGACGGGAATCTTGGCCTCGGCGTACGCGGCGACCTTGATGCGCAGGTCGCTGCTGTAGTTGCTGGAGGTGACCTCCAGGACGAGGCGGAACACGGCCGGGTCGTAGCAGTTGTTCTCGAGTCTGTGCTCGTCGAGATCGGCGTCGACGATCGCGAGGTCGGGGATGGCGTAGTCCTCGGGGCCGCCCGGCAGCCAGAGACCGATGCCCTGGAGGACCCTGGATTCCTCGCCGTGGAGTCCGGCGGCGAGGAACGGGATCATGAGCGTGGTCAGAGCGTTCGCGTGCGGGCCGTCCGGGGGTGGGGCCACGGTGATGACGCCTCCGATGATCTCGACGCGATAGCCGGGATGCTGCTCCGCAAGCCTGTTGGCGGTGTCGAGCAACGGTTCCGGGCCATCGTCACAGGGGTGCTCGACTGCTGCTGCAGACATTGCGGGCCTCCTGGAATGGCTGGTGTCGAGAACATCATCGTAGGACGGCGCGGCCGCAGGACCCGTCTCTGGCATATGCCACTCGGCCGAGTGATGCAGAAACGGCCCTGCGTACACACGGGCGTGTGCGCAGGGCCGTTTCCGAGATGCGGAGGCTCCGGGGTGCGGAGCCGTTACAGCTTCTCGATCACGTAGTCGATGCACGCCGTCAGCGCCTGGACGTCCGACGGGTCGATCGCCGGGAACATCGCCACGCGCAGCTGGTTGCGGCCCAGCTTGCGGTACGGCTCCGTGTCGACGATGCCGTTGGCGCGCAGGGCCTTGGCGATCGCGGTGGCGTCGATCTCGTCCGCGAAGTCGATCGTGCCGATGACCTGCGAGCGCTTGGCCGGGTCGGTGACGAACGGGGTCGCGTACTTCGACTCCTCGGCCCAGCCGTACAGGTGGCCGGAGGAGGCGGCCGTGCGGCCGGTGGTGAAGTCCAGGCCGCCCTGGGAGTTCATCCAGGTCAGCTGCTCGTTCAGCAGGAACAGCGTGGCGAGCGCCGGGGTGTTGTACGTCTGGTTCTTCAGGGAGTTGTCGATCGCCGTCGGCAGCGAGAAGAACTCCGGGATGTGCCGGCCGGAGGCGTGGACGCGTGCCGCGCGCTCCAGGGCCGCCGGGGAGAAGACGCCGATCCACAGGCCGCCGTCGGAGGCGAAGGACTTCTGCGGGGCGAAGTAGTAGACGTCCGTCTCGGCGATGTCGACGGGCAGGCCGCCCGCACCGGAGGTGGCGTCCACCAGGACCAGGGAGCCCTCGTCGGCGCCCGCGACGCGCTTGACCGGCGCGGCGACACCGGTCGAGGTCTCGTTGTGGGTGAAGGCGTACACGTCGACGCCCGCCTCGGCCTGCGGGTCCGGGTGGGTGCCCGGGTCGGAGGCGATGACGGTCGGGTCGGCCAGCCACGGGGCGAGCTTGGCGGCCTTCGCGAACTTCGACGAGAACTCGCCGAAGTTGAGGTGCTGGGACTTCGACTCGATCAGGCCGTGCGTCGCGATGTCCCAGAAGGCGGTGGAGCCGCCGTTGCCCAGGATCACCTCGTAGCCCTCGGGGAGGGAGAAGAGGTCGCGCACGCCGTCACGTACCGCGCCGACCAGGTTCTTCACCGGGGCCTGGCGGTGGGACGTACCGAGCAGAGACGTACCGGTGGCGGCCAGCGCGTCGAGCGCCTCCGTCCGCACCTTGGAAGGACCGGCGCCGAAGCGTCCGTCGGCGGGCTTGATGTCAGCGGGAATCTGGATGTCGGCCACGAGTCGGAGCGTAGCCGCTCGGTGCGGCGGCTACGCACCCTGTCCGTCGGATGAGACAGGGGATCCGACTCGTGGTCCTTGGAGGTACGTCCGTACGCGCCCGGTTCAGCCCAGCTCGACCGGGAGGTCGAACAGGTCGTTCTGGGTGACGATCGGCTTGTTCCGCAGCTCGGAGGCCGGCACGGCGAGCTCCAGCTCCGGGAAGCGCTCGTACAGCGCGGGGAGCGCGACGCCCGCCTCCAGGCGCGAGAGCGCCGCACCCGGGCAGACGTGCGGGCCGTGGCCGAAGGCGATGTGGCGGTTGGGGGTGCGGGCCGCGTCGAACGCGCCGGCGGTCGGTCCGTACTGCGCCTCGTCCCGGCCCAGTGCGCCGAAGGAGACGATCAGGGCCTCGCCCTTGGGGAGGACCTTGTTCCCGACCTCGACGTCCTCGGTCGCGAAGCGGATCAGGACGTGCGAGGTCGGGGTGGACCAGCGCAGCGTCTCCTCGATCACGTTCTCCCACGACAGCTCGCCGGAGAGGACCTGCTTGCGCTGCTCGGGGTGGGTCTCCAGGGCGACGACGGCGTTCACGATCAGGCTGATCGTCGTCTCGTGGCCCGCCGCGATGATCAGCTGGAGGGTGTTGACGATCTCCTCGTCGGTGAGGTGGTCGCCGTCCTCGGAGGCCGCGATCAGGGCGCTGGTCAGGTCGTCGCCCGGCTCCGCCCGCTTCGCGTCGACGATCTTGGTGAAGAGCGCGCTGAGGTCCGCCATCATCTGCGGGACCTCCTCCGGCGGCGTCTGCGTCGAGAAGAACTTCTCGAAGAGTTCCTTGAGGCGGGGGTGGTCGGCACCGTCGACGCCCATCAGCTCGCTGATCACGTTCATCGGCAGCGGGTAGGCGAACTCGGCCTTCAGGTCGACCTTCTCGCCCTCGGGCAGGGCCGCCAGACGGTCCAGGCTCGCGGTCGTCAGCGCCTCGATGCCCGCGCGCAGCCGCTCCACCCGCTTCACGGTGAGGGCCTGCGCGACCAGGGTGCGCAGCCGGCGGTGGTCGGCGCCGTCGACGGTCAGCATGGAGCGGCCCGGGTTGGCCAGGCCGATCAGCGGCCAGTCCTGCGCGATCTCGCCGCGCTGCCAGGCGCCCCAGACGTTGATGTCCTTCACGATCCGGGAGTCGGTCAGCAGCTGCCGCGCCTCCGCGTGGTGGGTGACCGCGTAGCAGTGCACCCCGCCCGGCAGCTCCACCTCGGCGAGCGGGCCGGCGGCGCGCAGGGCGGCGCTCTCGCCGTCGAGGTCGGCGACGAAGGGGTCGAGGGCGATGCGGGTCATATCTGGCCTCCGTGGGCGGAACCTGTGGCGGGCGTGGGTGTGAAGGCGACGGGCAGGTCCGTCAGGCCCCGCAGCCACGGGGAGGGGCGCCGGGTGAGCTGCTCGGCGGGTACGTCCAGGTCGATGTCCGGGAGGCGGTCGAGGAGGACCTCGATGCCGGTACGGGCGATGACCTCGGCGGTCTCCTGCGCCGGGAACGGGCAGCGGTGCTCGCCGTGGCCGAAGGAGAGGAACGCGTTGTTGCCGCCGGTCAGCGCGGAGCCGTCGGTGCGCACCTGCGGGTCGGCGTTGGCGGCGGCGATGCCGAGGAGCAGCAGGTCGCCGGCCTGGATGTGGCGGCCCCCGAGGTGGGTGTCGCGCGAGGCCCAGCGGCCGGCGACGTTCTGCGTCGGGGTGTCCTCCCACAGGACCTCGTTCATGGCCTCGGCGACGCTGTGCCGCCCGCCGGAGAGCGAGGCGGCGAAGCGGTCGTCGGTGAGCATGAGCCGCAGCGAGTTGCCCATCCAGTCGGCGGTCGGCTGGTGGCCCGCGGCCATCATGACCATGAGGTCCTGGGCGACCTCCTCGTCCGTGAAGCCGCCGGGGTCGGCCAGCATCCGGGTGGCGACGTCGTCGCCCGGCTCGGCGTGCTTGTCGGTCAGCAGCTGGAACATCGACGTGCCGAGGTGCTGCTGGCCGGCGAGCGCGCGTTCCCGGCCGTCGATCATGTCGTTGATCGAGCCGACGAGCGCGTCGCCGGCCTCGTCGCCGAAGCCGTAGATCCTGGCCAGGACGCGGGCGGGGAGCAGCATCGCGTACTCGGCGATGATGTCGGTCGAGCCCTTGGAGCAGAACCGGTCGATCAGCTCGTCGGCGAACTCCTCCGCGTGCCGCTTGAGGGCGAACGGGTCGACCGCCTCCAGGGCGTTGCTGATCATCCGGGCGCGCTCGACGTGCCGCGGGCCGACCGTGTAGAGGATCGACGGCTGCTTGCGGCCGATCATGGGGAGCAGCGGCCAGTCGCCGGGGATGTTCTCCCACTGGCTCCAGAGGTCGGAGTCGCGGCTGAAGAGCACCGGGTCGCTGGTGACCTGGTGCAGTTCGCGGTAGCCGAGGACCAGCCAGGCCGGGATGTCGCCGTCCAGGACGACGGGCGCCACGGCCCCGTGGTCGCGGCGCATCTCCCGGTACAGCTGGGTGGGTTCGGTCTGGAACCGGGGTCCGGACAGTGGCGCGCGGCCGTGCGCCGGGCAGCCCGGGGGCGGTTCGGGGGGCTGGGTCACGGGGTGGGCTCCGGGGTCTTCTCCGGAGCGGTTTCCGGACGGGCGGAGGCGGAGGCGGTGCCCCGCGACAGGGCGTAGAGGTGCTCCACCAGGGTGATCAGGACGTACTTGCTGGAGGACCGGTCCCGGGCGTCGCACTCCACGAGCGGCACGTCGTCCGAGAGGTCGAGCGCCTCACGGATCTGCTGCTCGGTGTGGAGCGGGCCGCCGAAGTCGTTGCACGCCACGATGAACGGCGTGCCGTGGTGCTCCAGCCGGTCGATGGCGTACCAGGAGTCGGCGAGGCGCCGGGTGTCGACGAGGACGACCGCGCCGAGCGTGCCGGAGAACAGCCGGTCCCACAGGAACCAGAAGCGCTCCTGTCCGGGTGCGCCGAAGAGGTACAGCACGGAGCGGGCGTCGAGCGTGATCCGGCCGAAGTCGAAGGCGACGGTGGTGGAGGTCTTCGACTGCACCCCGTCGAGGTGGTCGACGGCCTCGCCCGCGCGGGTCATGGTCTCCTCCGTGTTGAGCGGACGGATCTCGCTCACGGATCGGACCATGGTGGTCTTGCCGACCCCGAAGCCACCGACGACGACGATCTTCAGTCCGTTGTCGGCCGTGGCCTGCAGGGCGGCACGGTCAGAGGTTGCGGAGTCCAACGAGCACCTGTTCCAGGATGTCGGGGTCGGGGAGCCGGTCCGCGACACGTGCGGTACGGGGATGGCGGGCGCTGATCCGGCCGGTGTCGAGCAGATCGCACAGCAGGATGCGCACGATGCTGACGGGCAGGTTCAGTCCGGCGGCGATTTCGACGACCGCGGTGGGCCGTTCGCACATCCGCAGGATCGTGACGTGCTCCGACTGCATGCCGGGGGCCGGCTCGCATTCGGAGACGACCAGCGTCACCAGGTCGAAGGCGGCCGAATCCGACCGGCTGCGGCCACCGGTGAGGGTGTACAGCCGGTCCGGATCGTCGTCCCGGCCGGGGCGGGGGCGGGGAGTCATACGGCCGCGGTCTCGGCGGCCTCGGCGGGCTCGCGCGGCGGGGCGACGAGGTGCTCGCCGAGCTGCTCCACGAGCTCGCTCATGTTGTGCCCGACGAGGCCGACGTCGGCGTGCTCGGAGGCGACGACCGCGAGGTGGGCGCCGGCTCCCGCCTCCACGATGAACAGCACGCCGCCGTAGAACTCGGCCATGGCGGAGCGCACGCCGCCGGTGCCGTCACCGAACTCGACGGACGCGCCGTGCGAGAGGCTCTGGATTCCGGCCGAGATCGCGGCAAGCTGGTCCGCCTGGTCGACGGAGAGCTCGGGGGTACGGCACAGCTTGAGGCCGTCCCTGGACAGCACGAGGGCGTGACGGGCGCCGGGAGTGCGCTCAAGGAGCCCCTCCAGCAGCCAGTTGAGCTTCTCGTCGGTGGTCGCGGTCATCGGGTGTTGCCTTCCGGGTGCGGGGAGTTGGGCCGTACGGCCTGGCGGAAGCTGCTGAAGCGGGCTGCCTGGGCCTTGGGGTCGGTCGTACGGGGCCGGGGGGTGGCGCCGTCGGTGGTCTCGGACTCCGACGCGTCGGTTCCTGCCGCCGCCCGTGCGCGGGACTCTGCGGCGGCCAGGGTGCGGCCGCGCGAGCGCTTGGGCAGGCCGCTCTCGCCGAACCGGGGGAGGCCGCCGGTGGTCTCCGAACCCGAGTCGGAGCGCAGGGGCTCCTGGGTGCGGGCGGTGGCGGGGGGCGTGTCGGCGCCGGAGGCGTGGACCGGCTCCGGCTCGCGCGGGGAGGGGACGACCGGCTCGGCGGCCGGTTCGGGGGCGGGTGCCGGGGTGCGGGTGATGATCTCCTGCGGGAGCATCATCAGCGCGCCCGTGCCGCCGCGCGCGGAGGGGCGGAACGAGACGGTCAGCCCGTGCTTGCGGGCGAGGCGGCCGACGACGGCGAGGCCGAGGCGGGTGCCGGAGAGCCCGGCCAGGTCCTGGTCGGTCGCGGAGACGGCGCTCTCCGCGCGGCGCAGCTGCACGTCGCTCATGACCAGACCGCTGTCCTCGACGGTCAGCACGATGCCGGCCGGGACCTCCTCCACGTACACGTGGACCTCGGCCGTGGGCGGCGAGAAGTTCGCCGCGTTGTCGAGGAGTTCGGCCAGCGCGTGCATGACGCCCTCGGCGGCGTGGCCGGCGATGGC
Organism: Streptomyces sp. NPDC048211; assembly: GCF_043202315.1. NCBI lineage: Bacteria > Bacillati > Actinomycetota > Actinomycetes > Kitasatosporales > Streptomycetaceae > Streptomyces > Streptomyces sp. NPDC048211. Next base: position 26,111 of record NZ_JBIDAD010000017.1, on the reverse strand, counting down.
GACGTCGCTCGTGGAGTGCAGCCGGATGCGCTGGTAGCCGCTGATCCGGCCCATCGCGCCACGCAGGATGGACTCCATCACGATCGGCTTCGCCCAGCGCCGGCCGGAGCGGGCGCCGGTGAGCACGGCGATGGAGTCGGCCAGCCGGCCCGCCTGGGCGGTGCGGTGGTCCAGGTGGAGCAGGTCGCCGAGGACGTCCTCGGCGGAGTGCCGGTGCTCCATGTCGCGCAGGTCGGCGAGCATGCTGGTGGCCAGGGCCTGCATCCGGCCCGCGGCGTTGGCGCAGGCGGCGATCGCGGCGGAGCGCTCGGTGTCACTGCGGGCGGCGCGGGCCTTGAGGCGCGCGTTCTCGGCGGTGAGCTGCTGGATGCCGGCCGCCGCCTCCTGGGTGACGCGCGCCGTCTCGGCCGCCGCCGTGGCCTTGATCCGGGCGGTCTCGGCGGTGAACCGCTGGGCGTCGGCGGCGGACGCCGACACCATCCGCGAGGTCTCGGCGGTGAACCGGCCGCTCTCGGCCGCGAGCAGCTCGCGCAGCCGGCGCGCGGTGACACGGGCGTGGACGGCGACGGCGACGGCGGCGGAGAGCAGCACTGCGGCGGCGCTCGCCCCCCAGGCCACTGCGGTTCTGGCCGAGTCGGGAGCGACGGCGGTCGCCCACAGACACAGGGATCCGGTGAGGGCCACGGTGACCAGCAGGGCCAGTGCGGTCGGCCGGGTTGAGGGGCGCAAGCGGAGTCCTTGGGGGGCGGACGGTGACGGATGGGACGGTTCGGGAGAGTCGTGACTGCGGTGATCAAATGCGACAACTGGAACAGATGATTCCCAGACAAGTCAGGGTCACTATATGAGAATTGACGATCTGTTTGGGAAGAACTTGTGGTGTTCTCTGTTCTATTCGTGTTCAGAAGACCGGCACATTCCGACGTATTGACGTAATCGGAGAAAACACACGGGGCTGCCGGGCGGCGCGGCCGGACCGGCGGCATCCTGACCGCATGGCAACCGGCAAGGCTCCGCACGGCACCACGTCCGCCCCCGACCCCACCGCGCTCGTCCGCGAACTGCGCGCGTCCGTACGGGGCGAGGTCGCCTCCGACGCCACCGCACGGGCCCTGACGACGATGGACGCCTCCAACTACCGGCGGGTGCCCCTCGGCGTCGTCGCCCCGCGCGACGCCGACGACATCGCCGCCACGCTCGCCGTCTGCCGGGCCCACCGGGTGCCCGTCGTTCCGCGCGGCGGCGGCACCTCCATCGCCGGGCAGGCCACCGGCACCGGGATCGTCCTCGACCTCACCCGCCACCTCCGGTCGATCGTCGAACTGGACCCCGGCTCCCGCACCGCCGTGGTCCAGCCCGGCGTCGTCCTGGACGATCTGCGGGCCGCCGCCGCCCCGCACGGGCTCACCTTCGGCCCGGACCCCTCCACGCACAGCCGCTGCACCATCGGCGGCATGATCGGCAACAACTCCTGCGGCTCCCACTCCGTAGCCTGGGGCACCACCGCCGACAACGTCCACGCGCTCACCGTCGCCCGCTACGGCGGCGACACCCTCCACCTGGAGCGGGGCGCCGAAGGCCCCGCCGGGCTCCGTGAACTCGCCGCCGCCCACCTCGCCCTCCTGCGCACCGGATTCCCCGAACTCCCGCGCCGCATCTCCGGATACGCGCTGGACGCCCTGCTGCCCGAGAACGGACCCGACCACGCCCGCGCGTTCTGCGGCAGCGAGGGCACGCTCGGCGTGCTGACGCAGGCGACGCTGCGGCTGGTCGAGGCCCCCGCCGCCCGCGCGCTCGCCGTTCTCGGTTACGCCGACGAGTCGGCCGCCGCCGAGGCCGCCCCCGGCCTCCTCCCGTACCGCCCGCTGACCGTCGAGGGCATGGCCGCCGACCTCGTACGCGAACCGGCCGGGCTGCCGCGCGGCGCCGCCTGGCTCTTCGTCGAGACGGGCGGCGCCACCCCGGCCGAGGCGCGGGCGCACGCGGAGCGGATCGTGCGCGCCCGGTCCGCGGACGCGGTGGACGCCGCCGTCGTCACCGACCCGGCCGGGCAGCGGGCGCTGTGGCGGATCAGGGAGGACGCGGCGGGCACGGCGACCCGGATGCCCGAGGGCAGTGAGGCCTGGCCCGGCTGGGAGGACTGCGCCGTGCCGCCCGCCCGGCTCGGGCCCTACCTCCGCGACTTCCGGGTCCTGCTCGCCGAGCACGGCCTGCGCGGCACCCCGTACGGACACTTCGGCGACGGCTGCATCCACGTCCGTATCGACTTCGACCTGCTGACCGCCGACGGCGTGGCCCGGTTCCGGCGCTTCTCCGAGGACCAGGCCTCGCTCGTCGTCGCCCACGGCGGCTCCCTGTCCGGCGAACACGGTGACGGCCAGGCGCGCGCCGAACTGCTGCCCCGGATGTACGGGGACGAACTCGTCTCCCTCTTCACCCGGTTCAAGGACCTGTGGGACCCCGACGGAGGCATGAACCCGGGCATCCTCGCCCGCCCGGCCCGCCCGGCCCGCCTGGACGAGAACCTGCGCTTCGACGTCCTGCCGAGGAAGCCGGTCGATGTCGCCTTCGGCTACCCGGACGACGGCGGCGACTTCACCGCTGCCGTGCGCCGGTGCGTCGGAGTCGCCAAGTGCCGTACGGAGAAGGTCTCCGGCCCGTCCGTGATGTGCCCCTCGTTCCGCGCGACCGGCGAGGAGGCCCACTCCACGCGCGGGCGGGCCCGGCTGCTCCACGAGATGCTGGCCGGCGCCGCGGGCGGCGTGATCACGGACGGCTGGCGCTCGACCGAGGTACGCGACGCGCTCGACCTGTGCCTGTCCTGCAAGGGCTGCCGCAGCGACTGCCCGGCGGGCGTCGACATGGCCACGTACAAGGCGGAGTTCCTGCACCACCACTACCGCGGGCGGCTGCGCCCGGCCGCGCACTACGCCATGGGACGGCTGCCGCGGTGGCTGCGCCTCGCCGCGCCCTTCGCACGCCCGCTGAACGCCCTGGCCCGGGTCCGGCCGCTCGCGGCTCTGGCCAAGCGCCTCGCCGGCATCGCGCCGGAACGCGGGATCCCGGTCCTGGCGCGGGAGACGTACACCCGGTGGCTGGACCGGCGCGCGGGCGGGGGTACGTCGGTCTTCTCCCACGACCGGGTGGCCCTGGTCTGGCCCGACACCTTCACCGAGCACCTCTCGCCCGAGGTGGGGCAGGCGGCGGTGCGGGTCCTGGAAGCCGCGGGCCGCACCGCGCTGACGCCCGGCCGCGGCCTGTGCTGCGGGCTCACGTACGTCTCGACGGGCCAGCTGGACCGGGCGCGCGGGGTGATGCGCCGCACCCTGGACCGGCTTGGCGGCATGATCGGCGAGCCGGTGATCGTCCTGGAACCGAGCTGTGCGGCGACGCTCCGTACGGACCTCCCGGAACTCCTCCCCGACGACCCCAGGGCCGCCGGACTGGCCGCGTCCGTCCACACCCTGGCCCAGTACCTGGAGGCGTTCGCCCCCGACTGGCAGCCCCCGCGCCTGGACCGCCCGGTCACCGGCCAGACGCACTGCCACCAGCACGCGGTCCTGGGCGACGAGGCGGATCGCCGGCTCCGTGAACGGGCCGGACTGGTCGGCGAGCTGGCGGGCGGCTGCTGCGGCCTGGCGGGCAACTTCGGCTTCGAACGCGGCCACTGGGAGGTCTCGGCGGCCTGCGCGGAGGACCAGCTGCTGCCGGCGGTGCGGGAAGCGGCGCCCGGCACGGAGATCCTGGCGGACGGCTTCTCCTGCCGGACACAGCTGGGCCAGGTGGGCGGCGTGCGGGCGCGCCACCTGGCCCAGGTGCTGGCGGAGGGGCTGGAACCTGGCCCTCGCTGAGCGGGTGCGTGCGCCGGGAGGCCGAAGTCGGCGGCGGCACCGGTCAGTCCGCCGTCGTGCGTGACGGATGCGGTGAGCCCCGCCCGGGGCGGACCGGCGGTCGGCGGGTCCGGGTCAGCTCCGCGCCGCCTTCACGACCGCCGCCACCAGCCGCTCGTTCTCCGGCGCCGCTCCACCCGGGACCGCGAAGCGCCGTCGCGTGTACCCGTACGCGAGTGCGCTCGCCGGGTCCGCGAACGCCTGCGAGCCCGCCGCGCCGCAGTGGCCGAACGCGTCTTCGCCCAGGGCCGGGTAGGCCATCTGCGGACGCTCGAAGCCGAGGCCGAAGTGGTCCGTCTCCTCGGTCACCCGGTCGGTGCCCGTCAGACCGGGGCGGGCGAACTCGGCACGGATCTCCGGCTTGAGCAGTGCGGGCCGGCCCGCGAACTCCGTGAGCGTGGCCGCGTACATCCGTGCCAGGGCGCGTGCCGAGCCGACGCCGCCCACCGAGGCCGGACCGAGGGCCCGCACGGACGGGTTGTTGATCCACGCGACCAGGTCCGTCGGCACGTTGAAGGCCACCGCCTTCAGGCCCTTCGGATCGAACGGGCGGGCGGCGAGCTCCGCCGCCTGCTCCGGTGTCGGGTTCATCGGCCGGATGGGGACGTAGCGCGGCTCCAGCCCGGCGGGCTGCCCCAGGTAGAGGTCCAGGCCGTACGGCACGCGAACGCGCTCCTCGAACAGCTCCTGGATCGAACGCCCGGTGGCCCGTCGCACCACCTCGCCGGTGAGCGCGCCGATCACCAGCGCGTGGTACCCGTACTCCTTGCCCGGCTCCCAGAAGGGGGCCTGCCCGGCCAGCCGGGCGGCGATCGCCCGGTCGTCGGCCAGCTCCTCCTCTCCGAAGCCGCCCTCGACGCCGATCACCCCGGAGCGGTGGCCCAGCAGTTCCCGCAGCGTCAGCGCGCCCTTGCCCTCCGCCGCGAACTCGGGCCAGTAGGAGGCGACCGTACGGTCCAGGCCGAGGGTGCCGTCCTGCACGAGGAGGGCGACGACGAGGTGGGCCGCGCCCTTGGTGGACGAGAAGACCGCGGGCAGCGAGTCGCCGTCGATCCCGTCACCCGCCCAGAGATCGACGACCGGCTCCCCGTGCCGGTACACGGCGAGCTGCGCGCCCGGTTCGTTGTGTTCCTCGGTGAGCACGGCGGCGAACTCGTCCCGCACCGCCTCGTATCCCGCGGCCACGGTGCCGTGCACCGTGATGTCCGTGGAGCTGTGGTCCGGCATGGATCCCCCTTGGTGTGTGCGGCTTTCGCATCTCCCACCGGGCTCCAACTGCACTGCCTCACCAGGAAATTCCCTCATGCTCCGGCGTCTCGCGCCACGATCTCGCGGGCCAGCGCGGCAAGGTCGGCGAGGGCCGGATGGCCGGGGGCGTCGCGGCGGGCGAGCAGGACCGGGAGGGCCGGGGCGTCCACGAGCGGGCGGTAGGTGACCCCGGCGTGCGGGTGCATGGCGGCCGTCGACGCGCCCGAGACCCCGGTGCCGCGGCCCGCCGCGATGGCGGCCAGCCAGTCGTCGGTGTTGGCGACGGTCAGGGTGGCGACGGGGCGGCCGCCGGCGGGCCACAGCCCGGGGGTGGTGGTGCCGGAGACGGTGTTCAGGACGACGGTGCCGGTCGCCAGATCCGCCAGCCGGAGCGTGGTGCGGGAGGCGAGGGGGCCGTCCGCCGCCACGGCCGCCACCCGCTCCTCCTCGTACAGCACCTCCGTGACCAGCCCCGGCGCCTCGACGGGCCCGCGCAGCAGTGCGGCGTCGACCTCGCCGCGGGTCAGTCCGGCGGTGCGGTCGTCGATGCGGCGGAGTTCGAGCGGTGTCTGCGGATAGCGCTCCTGCCAGGTGCGGAGCAGCGGGGTGGTGTACCGGCCGAACGCGGACCAGGCGTGGCCCAGCCGCAGCGGCCACCGGCGCAGCCCGCCGGGGTCGAGCGCCTCGTCGAACGCCGCCACCGCGGCGGCGGCCTTGTCGCGGAAGGCGACGCCTTCGCGGGTGAGGTCCAGGTGGTGGGTGGAGCGGTCGACGAGCCGGATGCCGAGGCGGGACTCCAGCGCCGCCAGGGTCCGGGACACGGCGGGCTGGGTCAGCCGGAGCCGGGCGGCGGCGCGGGTGATGCTCGCCTCGTCCGCCACGGCGAGGAACGCGCGCAGGTGGCGGATCTCGATGCCGCGGCCGGTGTTCCCGGCGTTCCTGCCGGCGTTCCCGTCCGGGCCGTGGCCCATGCCCTCTCCCGTGCTCATGCGCGGGAAGCATAACGGCAGCCCCTTCGGCATTTCACGTGCCGCGCGCAGGTCCCTACGGTGGAGAGATGTCCTGCACGGAGTCAGTGCAGTATCTTCAGCTAGTCAGTGCATTGTGTTGCACTGCTGCTTCTCGTGATCCGTACGCGCGAAACGTCAGAAAGTCAGGCCACAGGTGAACGACCAGGGCACCGCCGCAGAACCGGCCGCCGCAGTCGCCGTCCCCGAGGCGGTCGCCGCGCTCGGGGAGCAGGGCGGCCCCGCCCGCGCCGGAGGGCGCAGGGCGGCGCTCGCCCCGGTCGCACTGGTGGTCGCGGGCGGGCTCTCCGTCCAGTTCGGCTCGGCGATCGCCGTGCTGCTCATGCCGAAGGCCGGGGCGCTCGGCGTCGTCACGCTGCGGCTCGCCGCCGCCGCCCTCGTCCTGCTCGTCGTCTGCCGGCCGAAGCTGCGCGGCCACTCGCGCGCCGACTGGGGCACGGTGGTGGCCTTCGGTATCGCGATGGGCGGGATGAACACGCTCTTCTACCAGGCCGCCGACCGCATCCCGCTCGGCGCCGCCGTGACCCTGGAGGTGCTGGGCCCGCTCGCCCTCTCGGTGTTCGCCTCGCGCCGTCTCGTCAACGTGGTCTGGGCCGCCCTCGCGCTGGGCGGTGTGCTGCTGCTGAGCGGCGGGGGCTTCGACCGGCTCGATCCGGCGGGCGCCGCGTACGCGCTGGGGGCCGGTGTCATGTGGGCGGCGTACATCGTCTTCAGCGCCCGCACCGGCCGCCGCTTCCCGCAGGCCGACGGGCTGGCGCTGGCGATGGTCGTGGCCGCCGTCCTCTCGCTGCCGCTCGGCATCATGGAGTCCGGCTCGAAGCTCCTCGTCCCGTCCACGCTCGGCCTCGGCGCCGCCGTCGCGCTGCTGAGCTCCGTCCTCCCGTACACCCTCGAACTCATGGCGCTGCGCCGGCTGCCCGCACCCACCTTCGCCATCCTGATGAGCCTGGAACCCGCGATCGCGGCCACCGCCGGCTTCCTCATCCTCGACCAGGCCCTCTCCACGACGGACGCCCTGGCCATCGCGCTCGTCATCGGCGCCAGCATGGGGGCGGTGCGCAGTCAGGTGCGGGGGACCGGGAAGCGGTGACGGGGGCGCGTGGCCGACCCGTCCACGCCCGATGAGCGCGCGGGGCCCCGGAGCGAGCCCCGTCGCGCCCGCGCCCGCCGGGCGGGCCGCGGCGGAACGCGTGTGACCGTTCTCAGCGCCCGGCGGCCTCCCACCACGTCAGATGCGCGGCCGCCTGCGCCACCGGTTCGATGAGCTCCCAGCCCTCCGCGATCAGCCCCTCGTCGATGCGCCAGATGTCGACGACCGCGATCTCCGGCCCCGCTCCGGGGAGTTTCCGCCGCGAGTGCACCACCACGTGGTCACCGTCGGCCAGCAGGTGCTGGATCTCGACCGTCATGCCGGTGAGCGGGGTCAGCGCCGCTTCCACGGCGGCGAGCCACTCCGCCTTCGTCGAGGAAGTCGAGTCCGGCCGGTGATGGACGAAGTCCCTGCTCAGCAACGGTTCGAGTGAGTCGGTGCCCCCTGTCTCGATCAGTTCCGCCAGTGCCCGTCGAACGATGCTCTTGTTGTCCGTGGTCATGAACGCAGTGTTCTCCGCCGCCGCGGCCCCTGTCGATGAAGTCGGACTTCATGGCGCCGCGCTCCGGGATGAGTAGGCTCGGTGACCGTGCACACCGTCGGCGGACTCCTGCGGCAGTGGCGGCATCGCCGAGGGCTCAGCCAGCTCGATCTCGCGATCGCGGCCGACGTCTCGGCCCGTCACGTCAGCCTGGTGGAGACGGGCAAGTCCAACCCGAGCGCCGACATGGTCATCCGGCTCGCCGACCAGCTGGATGTGCCGTTGCGGGACCGCAACGGGCTGCTGCTCGCGGCCGGCCACGCACCCCGGTACACGGAGCGCCCACTCGACGACGCGGCGCTGTCGGCGGCCAGGGAGGCGGTCGCGCGGGTGCTCCGCGCGCATGAACCGTATCCGGCGCTCGCCTTCGACCGCCGGTGGGACATCGTGATGACCAACCGCGCGATCGAGCCGTTCTTCGCGGACGTCGACCCCGACCTGCTGCGGCCGCCGGTCAACCTGGTGCGGCTGGGGCTGGACCCGCGCGGGTTCGCCCCGCTGGTCGTCAACCTGGACGACGTGCGCGCGGTGTTCCGCTCCCGGATCAGACGTCAGCTCGCCGCTGCCCCCGACGACCGGCTCACCGCGCTCTACGAGGAACTGCTGGAGCCCGGTTCCGGGGAGGGGCCGAGCCGGTCGGTCGCCTCCGACTGCGACGTGGTGATCCCGATGATCCTCCGCTTCGGAGGCCGGGAGCTGAGGCTCTTCTCGACCATCACCACGTTCGGCACCCCGATGGACATCACGCTGGAGGAGGTCGCGATGGAGCTGTACTACCCGGCGGACGCGGAGAGCGCCTCCTACTTCGAGGAGGCCCGCCCGGCCCCCGGGCGGCCGCACGTATCCGACCGGTGAGGAGGGGCCGTTCGGCCTGCGTGGGCGGACGGGCGCTCCTAGGGTGGCCTCGATGACCACTCTGGAGGAAACCATGCCGGAACGCGACGATCTGCTCGCGCTCGTGACCGACCAGCGCACCAATTTTCTCTTCACCCTGGAGAACCTCGACGACACCCGGGCGCGCGCCCGCACGACCGTCAGCGAGCTGACCCTCGGCGGTCTGCTGAAGCACCTCGGGCTCGTGCAGCGCAGCTGGCTGGACGTGATCGAGGGCACCGCCCCGGCGAAGGTCGACTGGGCGGACCTCGACCCCGACGGCAACCGGATGACCGCCGTCGAGACGCTGCCCGAGCTGCTGGAGGCCTTCCACGCCGCGGCGGCCGCGTTCGACCGCACGGTACGCGAGGAGGCCGACTTCGACCGCGAGGTCACGCTGCCGTCGTACCCGTGGTCGCCGCCCGAGCCCGTCCGGTGGACGGTCCGCCGCGTCCTGTGGCACATCTTCCGCGAGATCGCCCACCACAGCGGCCACGCCGACATCATCCGCGAGGCGCTGGACGGCGCCAGCACGACGGCGAAGATGGCGGAGGCGGCGTCCAGGGGGAAGTAGCGGCGCCGGGCAGGGTGCCGGCCTGCCCGGCCGGTCGACACGGTGCCCCTGAGCCCCCCCAGGGCCGGCTAAGGGCTGTCCCGCAATTCCTGGCGGGCGCACGACGACAGCTACGGCACCTCGCCGCGTTGTCGAAACACCCGAATACATCCAGTATGCGGGCGCCTCTCCGCCTTGCGATGCACCGCATCTGACGCCGTGCGCTGATCCACCAGGAATTGCGGGACAGCCCTTAGGTGTCCCGGAGTCCCCCGGAGCCGGCGGCGCAGGTGCCGCGGGCCCGGCGGAAGCGGCGGGAAAACAATGCAAGCACGCTTGATTGTTTTCTGTTCCGCTGGCAGGCTCCGGGGCACACCGCCACGCCCCGAGGGGAGCGCACCGTGTCCGATGCTTCAGCCGTGCTCGACGACCTGCGCAGCGAGAGCGAGGAACTCGACCTGCTCGTCGCCGGGTTGAACGCCTCGCAATGGGCGGGCGCGACCCCCGCCGACGGCTGGACCGTCGCCCATCAGGTGGCCCATCTCAGCTGGACCGACGAGGTCGCGCTGCTCTCCGTCACGGAACCCGAGCGGTTCGGCGACGAGGTCGCCAGGGCGATGAAGGACCCCGAGGGCTTCGTCGACCGGGCCGCCGACGACGTCGTCGCCGCCTACGCACCCGACGCACTGCTCGTCCGCTGGCGCTCCGGCCGCGAGCGGCTCCAGGAGGCCCTGCGCGCCGCCCCCGCCGGGACGAAGTTCCCCTGGTACGGGCCGCCGATGAGCGTGGCCTCCATGGCGACCGGGCGGCTCATGGAGACCTGGGCCCACGGCCAGGACGTCGCCGACGCCGTAGGGGCGTCCCGCACCCCCACCGCCCGGCTGCGGCACGTCGCGCGGATCGGGGTCCGGGCCCGCGACTACGCCTTCCTCGTCCGGGGGATCCAGGCACCCGATGCGGAGTTCCGGGTGGAACTGGAGGGCCCGGACGGTGCGTTGATCGCCTACGGCCCCGAGGACGCGGCCCAGCGCGTCACCGGCCCGCTGCACGACTTCTGCCTGCTCGTCACCCAGCGCGCCCACCGCGACGACCTCGCCGTCCGGGCCGAGGGGGCCGACGCCGACACCTGGCTGGACATCGCGCAGGCCTTCGCCGGGCCCGCCGGGGCGGGACGCGCCCCCAAGGCCGGCCGATGACCGAGCCGCTGCGGATCGGCAACGCCTCCGGGTTCTACGGCGACCGCTTCGACGCCGTCCGCGAGATGCTCACCGGCGGCCCCCTCGACGTCCTCACCGGCGACTACCTCGCCGAGCTGACCATGCTCATCCTCGGCCGCAGCCGGCTCAAGGACCCGGCGCGCGGCTACGCCACCACCTTCCTGCGCCAACTGGAGGAAGGACTCGGGCTCGCCCACGAGCGCGGGGTGAAGATCGTCGCCAATGCGGGCGGGCTCAACCCGGCCGGACTGGCCGACGCCGTCAGGGAGCTGGCCGGAAAGGCCGGCGTGCCCGTGCGCGTCGCCCATGTCGAGGGCGACGGCCTCCCCGTCCCCGACGGCTACCTCACCGCCAACGCCTACCTCGGCGGCGCGGGCATCGCCGCCTGTCTGCGGGCCGGCGCCGACGTCGTCGTCACCGGCCGGGTCACCGACGCCGCCCTCGTCACCGGACCCGCCGCCGCGCACTTCGGCTGGGGGCCCGAGGACCACGACGCGCTCGCGGGAGCCGTCGTCGCCGGGCACGTACTGGAGTGCGGCACCCAGGCCACCGGGGGCAACTACTCCTTCTTCCGCGGCCACGACGTCCGCCGCCCCGGCTTCCCCGTCGCCGAGATCCACGCCGACGGGACGGCCGTCATCACCAAACACGACGGCACGGGCGGCGTCGTCGACGTCGGCACCGTCACCGCCCAGCTGCTGTACGAGACCGGCGGCGCCCGGTACGCGGGCCCCGACGTGACCGCCCGGCTCGACACCGTACGGCTGTCGCCCGACGGCCCCGACCGGGTCAGGATCTCCGGGGTGCGCGGCGAAGCCCCGCCGCCCACGCTCAAGGCCGGACTCACCCGGCTCGGCGGCTGGCGGAACGAGGTCGTCTTCGTCCTCACCGGACTCGGCATCGAGGACAAGGCGCAGCTCGTCCGCGACCAGATCGCCGACGCCTTCGCGCGCGCCGGGCGGCAGCCGGACGACGTGCGGTGGGAGCTCTCGCGCACCGACCGGACCGATGCCGCCACGGAGGAGACCGCGAGTGCCCTGCTGCGGCTCGTCGTCCGCGACCAGGACCCCGACGCCGTGGGGCGCGCCCTGTCCGGCGCGGCGATCGAGCTGGCGCTCGGCAGCTATCCGGGCTTCCATGTCACCGCCCCGCCCGGAAAGGGCGCGCCCTACGGGGTGTTCGAGGCGCGGTACGTACCGGCCGGGGACGTGGAACAGGTGGCCGTGCTGCCCGACGGGCGGCGCGAGGTGCAACAGCCGGCTGCCCGTACGCAGGCTCTGGCGGAGGCCGGACAGCCCGCACTGCCACCGCCGTTGGCCGCAGGGCCCACGCGCCTTGCCCCGCTCGGGCTCGTCGCGGGTGCCCGCAGCGGCGACAAGGGGGGCGACGCCAACATCGGGGTGTGGGTCCGCAGCGACGAGGCGTGGCGGTGGCTGGCCCACGAGCTGACCGTCGAGCGGCTGCGGGAGCTCCTCCCGGAGACCGCCGGCCTCCCCGTCGTACGCCATGTCCTGCCGAACCTGCGCGCCCTGAACTTCACCGTCCACGGGCTCCTCGGCGAAGGCGTCGCCGCCCAGCACCGCTTCGACCCGCAGGCCAAGGCCGTGGGGGAGTGGCTGCGCTCGCGCCGGCTGAGCATTCCCGAACAGCTGCTGGAGAGCGCCGACGCACCGGAGGTGCACGCATGACCGTCCTGCCCACCGGGCTCGACACCGCGAGCCCCGAATACGCCGCCCACCGGGCGGCCATGCTCGACAAGCTCGCCGAGCTGGACGCCGCGCACACGGCAGCGCTGGGAGGCGGCGGCGAGAAGTACGTCGAGCGGCACCGCTCGCGCGGCAAGCTGCTCGCCCGGGAGCGGATCGAGCTGCTCGTCGACGAGGACAGCCCGTTCCTGGAGCTGTCCCCGCTGGCCGCCTGGGGCAGTGATTACGCGGTCGGCGCCTCGCTCGTCACCGGGATCGGGGTGGTGGAGGGCGTGGAGTGCCTGATCACGGCCAACGACCCGACCGTACGCGGCGGAGCGTCCAACCCCTGGACGCTGAAGAAGGCCCTGCGGGCCAACGAGATCGCCTTCGCCAACCGGCTGCCCTGCATCAGCCTGGTCGAGTCGGGGGGTGCCGACCTGCCCTCGCAGAAGGAGATCTTCATCCCCGGCGGGGCGCTGTTCCGCGACATCACCCGGCTGTCGGCCGCCGGCATCCCGACCGTGGCCGTCGTCTTCGGCAACTCCACCGCCGGCGGGGCGTACGTCCCCGGCATGTCCGACCACACCGTCATGATCAAGGAGCAGTCCAAGGTCTTCCTCGGCGGCCCGCCCCTGGTGAAGATGGCCACCGGTGAGGAGAGCGACGACGAATCGCTGGGCGGCGCGGAGATGCACGCCCGCACCTCCGGTCTCGCCGACCACTTCGCCGTCGACGAGCAGGACGCCCTGCGCCAGGCGCGCCGCATCGTCGCCCGTCTCAACTGGCGCAAGGCACACCCTGATCCGGGACCGGCGGAGCCGCCCGCGTACGACCAGGACGAGCTGATCGGCATCGTGCCCGGCGATCTGAAGGTGCCCTTCGACCCGCGCGAGGTCATCGCCCGGCTGGTCGACGGCTCGGACTTCGACGCGTTCAAACCGTTGTACGGGACGAGCCTGGTCACCGGCTGGGCGAGGCTCCACGGCTATCCCGTCGGCATCCTCGCCAACGCGCAGGGGGTGCTGTTCAGCGAGGAGTCACAGAAGGCCGCCCAGTTCATCCAGCTCGCCAACCAGCGCGACATCCCGCTGCTGTTCCTGCACAACACCACCGGCTACATGGTCGGCAAGGAGTACGAGCAGGGCGGCATCATCAAGCACGGCGCGATGATGATCAACGCGGTCGCGAACTCCAGGGTCCCGCACCTGTCCGTCCTGATGGGCGCCTCCTACGGCGCCGGGCACTACGGCATGTGCGGCCGGGCCTACGACCCGCGCTTCCTGTTCGCCTGGCCCGGCAGCAAGTCCGCCGTCATGGGGCCGCAGCAACTGGCCGGGGTGCTGTCGATCGTCGCCCGCGCCTCGGCCGCCGCGAAGGGGCGGCCGTACGACGACGAGGCGGACGCCGGACTGCGCGCCATGGTCGAGCAGCAGATCGAGGCCGAGTCCCTGCCGATGTTCCTGTCCGGGCGGCTGTACGACGACGGGGTCATCGACCCGCGCGATACCAGGACCGTCCTCGGAATGTGCCTGTCCGCCATCCACACCGCACCGGTCGAGGGCGCCCGCGGCGGCTTCGGCGTCTTCCGGATGTGAGAGGCCCCTCTTTGCGGCTGAACCGCCGCCGCTCTCGCGGAGGTGGTTGCTCGCCATCGGGTTCCTCAATTGATGGTTGCGGTGATCTAGCGGAAAGAGTTCTCCCTTGACAACCACTGTTCACTCACTCCTCGTCGCCAACCGCGGTGAGATCGCCTGCCGGATCTTCCGCACCTGCCGCGCGCTGGGCATCGCCACCGTCGCCGTGCACTCCGACGCGGACGCCGACGCCCTGCACGTACGGGAGGCCGACACCGCCGTGCGGCTGCCGGGGGCCGCGCCCTCCGACACGTATCTGCGCGGCGACCTCGTGGTCGCCGCCGCCCTCGCGGCGGGCGCCGACGCCGTCCACCCCGGATACGGCTTCCTCTCGGAGAACGCCGGATTCGCCGCCGCCGTGCAGGACGCCGGACTCACCTGGGTCGGCCCGCCGGTCAAGGCCATCGAGCTGATGGCGTCCAAGACCCGGGCCAAGGAACTGATGGCCGCCGCCGGGGTCCCGCTGCTCGCCCCCGTCGACCCGGCCGCGGCCCGTGCCGAGGACCTGCCGCTGCTGCTCAAGGCCGCGGCGGGCGGCGGCGGACGCGGCATGCGGATCGTACGGGAACTGGGCGACCTGCCCGGCGAGTTGACGGCCGCCGCCGCCGAGGCGCTGTCCGCCTTCGGGGACGGCGAGGTCTTCGCCGAGCCGTACGTGGAGCGCGGCCGGCACGTCGAGGTCCAGATCATGGCCGACGCACACGACGGCGTCTGGGCGCTCGGCACCCGCGACTGCTCGCTCCAGCGCCGCCACCAGAAGGTCATCGAGGAGGCCCCCGCTCCCGGTCTCGACGACGGGCTGCGGGACGGGCTGCACACTGCCGCGACGGCCGCCGCGCGGGCCGTCGGCTACCGGGGCGCCGGTACCGTCGAATTCCTCGTCGCCTCCGACGGGCGCCCGTACTTCCTGGAGATGAACACCCGCCTCCAGGTCGAACACCCCGTCACCGAGGCCGTGTTCGGGCTCGACCTCGTCGCCCTGCAACTGCGGATCGCGGAGGGCGAGCCGCTGCCCGCCGCCGCGCCCCCTCAGCCCACCGGGCACGCCGTCGAGGCCCGGCTCTACGCCGAGGACCCCGCCCGCGACTGGCAGCCGCAGACCGGAGCGCTGCTCGCACTCGACGTGCCGGACGAGCCCGGACTGCGCCTGGACACCGGATACACCGGCGGCGACACCATCGGCGTGCACTACGACCCGATGCTCGCCAAGGTCATCGCCCACGCCCCGACCCGCACCGAGGCCGTACGCCTCCTCGCCCGCGCCCTGGAACGCGCCCGCGTCCACGGCCCCGTCACCAACCGCGACCTCCTCGTACGCTCCCTGCGCCACCCGGACTTCGCCGCCGCCCGCCTCGACACCGGCTTCTACGACCGTCATCTGGAGGAGCTGGCCGCCGCACCCGCGGAAGCGGCCGTCCGGCTGGCCGCCACCGCCGCCGCACTCGCCGAGGCGGCCGGGAACGCCGTCGCCGCCTCCGCGGGCGTCACCCGCTTCGGCGCCTGGCGCAACCTCCCCTCGCAGCCCCGGCTCCGGCGCTACCGCAGCGAGCCGGACGGCCGGGAGTACGCGATCGCCTACCGCACCACCCGCGACGGCGTCACCCCCGACACCGGGGATGTCCGGGTCGTCTCCGCGCACCGTGACCGCGTCACCCTCGCATCCGAAGGCGTCACACGGCACTTCGACATCGCCGGCCGGGGCGACCGGCTCCACGTGGACACCGCCACCGGCTCGTACACGTTCACCGCGCTGCCCCGCTTCACCGACCCCGCCGAGCGCACCGAACCCGGCTCCCTGCTCGCCCCCATGCCCGGCACCGTCGTCCGCCTCGCGGACGGCCTCGCGGCCGGCGCGGCCGTCGAGGCCGGGCAGCCGCTGATCTGGCTGGAGGCGATGAAGATGGAGCACCGCATCCTCGCCCCCGCCTCCGGCACCCTCACCGCCCTGCATGCCGCACCCGGCCTCCAGGTGGAGGTCGGCGCCCTGCTCGCCGTCGTCACTGACGCACAGGAGGAAACGAACGCATGAGCACCGTCCTCGAAACCGAAGAGCACCAGGCGCTGCGCGCCGCCGTCGCCGC
Source organism: Streptomyces sp. NPDC048211 (assembly GCF_043202315.1). Classification (NCBI taxonomy): domain Bacteria; kingdom Bacillati; phylum Actinomycetota; class Actinomycetes; order Kitasatosporales; family Streptomycetaceae; genus Streptomyces; species Streptomyces sp. NPDC048211. The sequence continues at coordinate 10,268 of NZ_JBIDAD010000017.1, read as the reverse complement.
ACTCGGAAAGCGGTACGGGCGTGACTACATGACCTCCGTGATCCGCGACGGAGCCCACCCCCGGGAGCTGTGGGCCGATGCCGCCAAACTCGGCTACCTCGGTGTGAACCTGCCCGAGGAGTACGGCGGCGGAGGCAGTGGCATGGCGGAACTCTCCATCGTCCTGGAGGAGTTGGGGGCCGCCGGATCCCCGCTCCTGATGATGGTCGTCTCCCCGGCCATCTGCGGCACGGTCATAGCCCGCTTCGGCACCGACGCCCAGAAGCGGCAGTGGCTGCCGGGCCTCGCCGACGGCAGCCTCACCATGGCCTTCGGCATCACCGAGCCCGACGCCGGTTCCAACTCCCACCGGATCACCACCACCGCCCGCCGCGACGGCGAGGACTGGGTCCTCACCGGGCGCAAGGTCTTCGTCTCCGGCGTCGACATCGCGGACGCCACCCTCATCGTCGGCCGCACCGAGGACGCCAGGACCGGCAAGCTGAAGCCCTGCCTGTTCATCGTCCCGCGCGAGGCCCCCGGCTTCCAGCGCTCGCAGATCGACATGGAACTCCAGGCCCCGGAGAAGCAGTTCGAACTCGTCCTCGACGACGTCACCCTGCCCGGCGACGCACTCGTCGGCGACCAGGACGCCGGACTCCTCCAGCTCTTCGCCGGGCTCAACCCCGAACGCATCATGACCGCCGCCTTCGGCATCGGCATGGGCCGCTACGCCCTCGCCCGCGCGGTGGAGTACGCGAAGACCCGCCAGGTGTGGAAGGAGCCCATCGGCTCCCACCAGGCCATCGCCCACCCCCTGGCCCAGGCCCACATCGAACTCGAACTCGCCCGCCTGATGATGCAGAAGGCCGCCCGGCTCTACGACGACGGCGATGACATCGGCGCGGGCGAGGCCGCCAACATGGCGAAGTACGCCGCGGGAGAGGCCTGCGTCAGGGCCGTCGACCAGGCCGTGCACACCCTCGGCGGCAACGGCCTGACCCGCGAGTACGGCCTCGGGTCCCTGATCACCGCGTCCCGGGTGGCCCGGATCGCGCCCGTCAGCCGGGAGATGATCCTGAACTACGTGTCCCACCAGTCCCTGGGCCTGCCCAAGTCCTACTGACCGGGCCCCGGGGGCCCGTGCGGGCCCGTACCGCCCGTCCCGTCCGACCGGTCCGTCCGACCGGTCCGTCCGGGGGCTTCCCGGACGGACCGGCAGAGGCGATCCTGACCCTCTCCACCACCGAACGGCCCCTCGGCGTCCCCGCCGCCCCAGGGCGGGGTGCCGGACAGGCCGTACCCGCCTCGAAGGGAACCGCCATGGTGTTCCACAGCGAGTACGCAGATGTCCCGGCCCTCGAAACACCCATCCACGAAACGGTCCTCGGCGGGGCCGCGGCCTTCGGTGACACCGTCGCCCTGATCGACGGCACCAACGGGATGAGCATCACCTACGCCCAGCTCGACACCTTCCACCGCCGCATCGCCGCCCACCTCGCAGGGGCGGGCCTGCGCAAGGGCGACGTCCTCGCCCTGCACAGCCCCAACACCATCGCCTACCCGGCCGTCTTCTACGGGGCCACGCGCGCCGGAGCCTGCGTCACCACCGTGCACCCGCTGGCCACCGCCGAGGAGTTCGCCAAGCAGCTCAAGGACAGTGCCGCCCGCTGGATCGTCACCGTGTCGCTGTTCCTCGACGTCGCCCGGGAGGCCGCCGCACGCGCGGGCGGCATCCGGGAGATCTTCGTCTGCGACCAGGCCGAGGGGCACACGTCCGTGCTCGACATGCTGGGCTCCACCGCCCCGGAACCGGAGATCGAGTTCACCGCCGGGGACGTCGCCGCCCTCCCGTACTCCTCCGGGACCACCGGCGCCCCCAAGGGCGTCATGCTCACCCACCGCTCCATCGGCACCAATCTGGAGCAGCTGCGCCCCTTCATCCCGATGGAGGCCGGCCACAGGATCCTCGCCGTCCTCCCCTTCTTCCACATCTACGGGCTGACCGCCCTGATGAACGTCCCGCTGCGCTGCGGCGCCACGGTCGTCGTGCTGCCCCGCTTCGACCTCGACCAGTTCCTCGGCGTGATCCAGGAACACCGCATCGCCGGGCTGTACGTGGCCCCGCCGATCGTCCTGGCCCTCGCCAAGCACCCGGCCGTCGGCAACTACGACCTCTCCTCGCTGGAGTACGTCGTCAGCGCCGCCGCACCCCTGGACGCCGACCTCGCCGCCGCCTGTTCCGCCCGCCTCGGCCTGCCCCCCGTGCGGCAGGCGTACGGCATGACGGAACTCTCGCCCGGCACCCATGTCGTGCCCCTGGACGCGGAGAACCCGCCGCCCGGAGCCGTGGGGAAACTGCTGCCGAGCACCGAGATGCGGATCACGTCCATCGAGGACCCCGGGACGGACCTCGGTATCGACACCGACGGGGAGATCCTCATCCGCGGCCCCCAGACGATGAAGGGCTACCTCAACCGCCCCGAGGACACCGAGCACATGATCGACGGCGACGGCTGGGTGCACACCGGCGACATCGGACGCGTCGACGCGGACGGCTGGCTCTTCGTCGTCGACCGGGTCAAGGAACTCATCAAGTACAAGGGCTACCAGGTCGCCCCCGCCGAGCTCGAAGCACTCCTCCTCACCCACGCGTCGATCGCCGACGCGGCCGTCGTCGGCGTGTACGACGCCGACGGCAACGAGATCCCGAAGGCCTTCCTCGTACGACAGCCGGCCGCCCCGGACCTCACCGCCGACGACGTCATGACGTACGTCGCCGGACACGTCGCCCCGTACAAGAAGATCCGCCGCGTCGAATTCATCGACGCCGTACCGCGCGCCGCGTCCGGCAAGATCCTGCGCCGCGAACTGCGCGACAGGGAGAAGCAGCCATGACCCTCGCCCCACCCGCCCACGACCGGGGCATCACCACCCTGACCCTGGACTCCCCGGCCAACCGCAACGCCCTGAGCGCACCGCTCGTGGCCGGGCTGACCGAGGCCCTCGACGCCTGCGCGGCGGACGGCACCGTACGGGCCGTGGTCCTCACCCACACCGGCAACACGTTCTGCGCGGGCGCCGACCTCAGGGCGCCGGCCGACCCGCACGCCTTCGTCGCCCTCATGCGGCGGATCGTCACGCTGCCCAAACCGGTCGTCGCCCGGGTCACCGGCCACGTCCGGGCGGGCGGTCTCGGCCTCCTCGGCGCCTGCGACATCTCGGTCGCCGGCCCCGACTCCTCCTTCGCCCTCACCGAATCCCGACTCGGCCTCGCCCCGGCCGTCATCTCCCTGCCCCTGCTGCCCCGTCTCGACCCGCGCGCGGCAGCCCGCTACTACCTCACCGGCGAACGCTTCGACGCGACGGAAGCCGCCCGGACCGGCCTCGTGAGCATCGCCGCCGAGGACGTGGACAAGGCGCTCGTACCGGTACTCGACGGGCTGCGCAGGGCCTCGCCCCAGGGGCTGGCCGCATCGAAGGAGCTGGTCACGGCTACTGTGCGGGAGACTTTCGATCAGTACGCCGAAGACCTCATCGCCCGCTCCGCCGCACTCTTCGCCTCCGACGAGGCACGGGAGGGGATGACGGCCTTCCTGGAACGACGGGATCCCGCATGGCGGCTGTGACGCCCACGAGCCCCAAGTCCCCGAAGCAGGACCGCAGCCGCGCCACCCGGCAGAAGCTCCTCGAAGCCGCGGTCGCCTGCCTCGCCGAACACGGCTGGGCGGGCTCCACCGTCTCCGTCGTCGCGATGCGCGCCGGCGTCTCGCGGGGGGCCGCCCAGCACCACTTCCCCACCCGCGAGGACCTGTTCACCGCAGCCGTCGAGTACGTCGCCGAGGAACGCTCCGCCGCGCTGCGCGCCGTCCCCGACCAGGACCGCGCAGCCGTCGTGGCCGCCCTCGTCGACCTCTACACCGGGCCGCTGTTCCGCGCCGCGCTCCAGCTCTGGGTCGCCGCCTCCAACGAGGAACAGCTGCGCCCCCGCGTCACCGAACTCGAAGCCCGCGTCGGCCGCGAGACCCACCGCATCGCGGTCGGCCTCCTGCACGCCGACGAATCCCGCCCCGGCGTACGGGAGACGGTCCAGGGCCTGCTCGACATGGCCCGCGGCCTGGGCCTCGCCAACGTCCTCACCGACGACACGGCCCGCCGTCGCCGGGTGGTGGCGCAGTGGGCGGCGATGGTGGAGGAAGCACTGGGGTGAGCGGGGGCGGGACAGCGGTGCCCGCGGGGTCAGGCGCGTACCGCGGAGATCAGGAGACCGTTCCCGGCCTTGATCCTCAGCGTGCTGCCGTCCCACACGACGGGCAGCGGGGACGGAGTGGTGTCCACCGGTGAGCCGGGATCGACGGGCCCCGACTGCGCGTCATGCCCCCATCGCAGGGTGAGCGACGCGTCCTGACCGACGGTGGCGGGCATGCCGGTGGCGGCCCAGACGTTCTCGGAGTCCCTGCCGTCGATCCGGACGGTGAGCCCGTCCCCGGCGAGCTCGAACGAACCCGTCAGCTCACCCCCGTCGAGGCTCCAGGTCCGGCCGGTGAACTCGATCCGCCCGTACGCGTCGTTGACCCGTCCCTGCGGGGTGTAGGAGAGCTTCCACGCCCCGCGCACGAAGGCCTGGACGGCGGCCCCGGTGACGGTCGGACGGGCGGACCCGCCGGCCGCCCCCGACGCCTCGTCGGCCTCGTTCTTCCCACAGGCCGCCAGCACCACGGCGAGCAGCCCGAGGCCGCCGTACCTGAGGGCGTCGCGCCTGCGCACGCTCTTCCGCAACTGCCCGAGTTCGTTCTGCACGTGGACCCGCCTTTCCTGCCGCTGCCCGGCCGTTCCTGCCCGGAACGGCCCGGGAGCCAGAGTGTGGCGCGGGGATGGCCGTGATGTCAGGAGATTGCGCGTATATCCGCGTACACGCCCATCGGGATGGGAAGCGTGGTATTCGGGCGTGCGGGAAACACCCTCCAGAGCAGACCCGGCCACGACTTCCAGCGGCAGGCATCCCCGGCGCTCGCCCTGCGCGCGGCGCTGAGGAAGCAACTCAGGCAGGAGAGAAGAGGCGGTGGCCGGGGCTGGTTCCGGCTGTGACGGCCGTCCTCGTGGCTGCGCGATCCGGTGCCGTGATCACCGGGCGAACAGACGTCGCCGCCTGCGAGGCCGGGTCGTGAACGCCGTTCGCGGGACGCCCAGCGCGTCGAGCCGCGACATGAGCCGGTCCTCCTGCTCCGATGTGACGGCGATCCACAGGGCCGTGCCCGTGTCGCCGGCGCTGAAGATCTCTCGGCCCTGTCGCCACGCCTCGGCGTGGATCGTGTAGGGAGCCAGGGCCAGGAGCACGTCGAACTGCGTGTCGTCGCGGACGTCGACGTCGACCCCCATGCCGGGATCGCCCTTCGCGGGCCGGACGCCCTCGGTCACCTCGGCGGCGGCCATCGACAGCACCTGCTCGTACGCGGGCGCCACCTCCCGCGGCCAGGCGTCATCGCTGTAGGCATCGACGTGGGCCGTCTCGATGCTGTCGCGCAGGACACGAAGCGCCTCACGGTGAACCCGCACGACGTCTGCTGCCTCCAGGCCCTCGCGGAGGAACAGGTCGCGACGTGGTTCATCGGCTTCACCGGTCATGCGGCTCAGCCTTTCACGCGCCGATGGCGCCTGTGGGAGGGGCTGCCCCTCCACGGCTGAGGCTGCCGGCGCGGCCGCCCGGCGGGACAGCCCGTAGCGGCCGGACCCGACGCCGGAACAGCGCACCGTCCTCGGGCCGGGGACGAGGGAGGTGGTCAGGTTGTCCATGTCGCGCGCAGGGGTGCCCGTCGGCTCGCCCCCGGCCGGGCACCGCCGGATATCCTGCCTTGTCCTGAACAGGCCAGGGAGGTCCCACACCATGAGCAGCACACCGTCACCGTTTCCCGCCCGGATCGAGCTCACGGGGGAGGGGCTCGTCCTGCGGGACTGGACGGAGGCGGACCTGGCCGCGATGCCGGACCTCTTCGACCACCCCGACGTCGCGCACTGGACGCCGATCGTCTCGCCCTTCGACGAGACCGCTGCCCGCGCCCGGCTGGACAAGGCCCGGCAGCTGCGGGCGGAAGGCACCTCCATCCTGCTCGCGATCACCACCGACGGCGGCGCCCCGCTCGGCGAGGTGATGCTCCGGCGCGCCCCCGAGGGCACGGAGATCGGTTACGCGGTCGGCCCGGCCCACCGGGGCCAGGGCCTGGCCGCGCGGGCGGTGCGCGTGATGGCCGCCTACGCCTTCGGGGAACTGGGCGCGGAGCAGGTGATCCTGGAGCTGGAGGCCGAGAACGCGTCCAGCGTCGCGGTGGCGAAGAGGACGGGCTTCAGCCTCCTCGACGTACCCCTGATCGAGGGGGAGGAGAAGGGTCGCCCGTTCGTCCTGCAGACGTGGGGGCTGAACCGTCCCTGACGCCGGTGGGGCAGGGCGGTGCGGTTCGCCCCGCGCGTCCCACCCGAAGCCGGTGCACGGTCATGAGCACCGCCGCACTGTCGACCGACGGGTGCATCGGTCCGAGCAGTGTCTCCGGACTCGATGCCGCTCGTCGGCCGACGGATGTCAGGAGATGAAATCGGTCAGTGTGCAGTCGTCCACGAGCCCCTTCTCCTTCGTGTAACCGCTCGGGATCCGGGTCTCCGGGTCGCAGATGAGGGAGAGAAGCCCGGAATCCTTGAGGTTGGCCCGCGTCTCGGGGCCACCGGTGACGGCGAAGTCCTTGCCGACGAGGTATCCGGCGGGGCCGCGCTTGGCCGCCTGGGTCTGGAAGCTCTTCATGTCGTTGACGGACATGAGCGTGATCCCGTTGTGGCTCGCGTCGTAGCAGACGGCACGTTCCTTGATGCCCCACAGCTTGCCGGTCGACTCCGCACCCGGGTCGTCCTCGTCGTCGTAGTCCTTGTCCTCCACGTGCAGATCGGTGCACGTGGTGCGCTGACTGACGAACGTCTCGATGTCCGCCACGGTGCCGGCGCTCGGCCGGCCGGGCGGTTCGGCGTCCCTGAGCCGTCCCCCGCTGCCGGCGGACTGCCCGTCGCCGTCGGCGGCCGCGCCCGTGCCGCCGCCGCCCTCGTCACTGCCGCAGCCGGTGACCGCCGTCAGTGCCAGGACAGCCGCACCGACTACGACCATGCTCCGCAACCGCATTCCTTCTCCTCGCTGCAATGCATCGGATGATGTGTTCCCCCGCCCCCGCCCGCGCCGAGTGCGTCTGCGGGCCGGCCGGATCAGGCGCGAGCGGCGTTCCATGCCTCGCTCTGGCGGAAGTACGTGTCGTACAACCCCTGGACGTCCAGCAGGCTCTCCGGTGAGACCCTCCCGTACGCGATGCTCTCGAGGTGCCGGAAGTACGCGAAGCGCTCCACCCCCGGAGTGATCACGATGAGGATGTCCGCGCTTTCACCGGGGGCGGCCGCGAAGGCATGCGGCACGTTCGGCGGGACGACGACGAGATCGCCCCGCCCGGCCGTGACGACGTCGTCTCCGGAGAGCAGTTGGGCCGTGCCGTCCAGCACGTAGAAGAGCTCGGCGGAGTGGGCGTGGTGGTGGGGGTTCGCACCGTTCGTGCCCTCGGTGAGCGTGACACGCTGGGTGGACAGAGCACCTCCGGTGGCGCTGCTGTCGGCCAGCAGGCGGATGGTGGTCGGGGCGCGTCCGACGACCTCGGCGTCGGCCTCGCGCACGACGAGGGACCGGTCGAAATCCGGGTGGATCAGGGACATCTGCTCACTTCCTCGGAACTCCGGAGTGGCGGTGTGGCGGAGTAGGGATCAGGCCGCGAAGAGAAGGGCGGCCGAGGCGAGGACCGCGACTGCCGTGGCCAGGTGGATACCGAAGGCCACCGCCCTCGTACCACCGTTACGGAGGACGATCACCGTGTCTCCCAGCGGGGTCAGCGCGATCACGAGCATGAACCAGGCCGCCGCGTCCGTGTCCGAGAAGGCCAGCAGGGCGAGTCCGAGGAGGCCCGAGACGAGGTCGCGCAGCCCTTTGATGGTCAGGTAAGCGGAGTCGCCGTCGTCCTTGGCGGGCACGCCGTAGCCGGCGGCAGCGGCCCTGGGCTGGAAGAAGAAGCGCAGCCCGATGAAGACGACCAGGAGATCGAGCACCACGGCCAAGCCGTACGCGAACGGTGTGAGCACGTCATCTCCTGTGCCTGTGCCGGGAATTGCCGATGAATGTCCTCCAGGGGGACGTGCCCCAGGATGGAGCGCGGGAAGCGCGTGAACAATCCTCCGCTCGACATGGTGTGATAACCCAGGAGTTATCGATGGAGGCCGGGGGGAAGCCATGGAACTGCGGGACATCGAGATCTTCCTGACACTGGCCGAGGAACTGCACTTCGGCCGGACGGCGGACCGTCTGCACGTGTCGCAGGCGCGAGTGAGTCAGTCGATCGCCAAGCAGGAGCGGAAGATCGGCGCGCGCCTCTTCGACCGGAGCAGCCGCAAGGTCGAGCTCACCGCCATCGGAACACAACTGCGGCGAGACCTCGGCGCGGGCTACCAGCAGATACTCGACGCCACCCGCGCGGCCACCGCGGCTGCCCGCGGCGCGATGAGCACGCTGACCCTCGGGCTGCACGGTCCCCAGGCACACGACCACGCACGCCTGCTCGACCTGTTCCGGAGCCGGCACCCCGAAGTCGACCTCCGCATTCAGGAGGTCGTCTTCACCGACCCCTTCGGCCCTCTCCGGAACGGCTCGGTCGACGTGGCGACCGCCTGGCTGCCCGTGCGTGAACCGGATCTCACCGTCGGCCCGGTCATCGTCACCGAACCCCTGCTTCTCATGGTCGCCACCGATCACCCCCTCGCCGACCGCGACGCCGTCAGCATGGAGGAACTGGCGGAATGGCCCCTGCCGCACTCCGCCACACCCATCCCCGAGTACTGGCAGCAGACGCTGGTCCCCACACACACCCCCGGGGGCCGGCCCACCCGGCGGGGCCCGAAGATCTCCACGTTCCAGGAGCTCGCCGCCGTGGTCGCGGCGGGTGGCGCGATCAGCCTCGTCCACGGCGATGCGGCACGCTACTACCAGTGGCAGGGCCTGCGATATCTCCGCCCGTACGACGCTCCGACGGCGAGCTGGGCCCTGATCTGGCCGACGGCAGGAGAGACGGGGCTGGTCCGGGCGCTCGCAAGCGCGGCGCGGGACACGGGACCGCTGACCGGCTGAGGGGCGATCCGAACGTCACCGGAACACGGGTGCGCCCGACGTCCGCCTCACCAGCGGTGCCACGGCAGGAAGTGCTCCGCGATCGCCGACGCCGCGTCGACCTCCGCTTCAAGTCCGCCCTGCGCAGGCGGGAGCGGGTTTCCACAGACCTGTGGAGGAGCCGAAGCAGCGGGCGGAGCACCGGCCCGGCATCAGGGCCTCCGGAGTCCGCCCACCCACCAGTCGTGCGGCTCGCCGTCGTTGGCGATGCCGCGATTGCGCAGCGTCCCTTCGACGGTGAAGCCGAGCTTCTCGGCGACGGCACGCGAGCCGGTGTTCCCGGCCATGGCCCACCACTCGATGCGGTGGACGTCGAGGGTGGCCCAGCCCCAGTCGCACAGGGCCCGAGCGGCCTCCACCGAGTACCCGCGTCCGCGTTGCTCCTTGACCGCCCAGTAACCGAGCTCCCAGACGCCCCGGCTGACGAGTGTCAGGCAGTACGAGCCGATCAGGGCGCCGGTGTCCTTGCGGAACGCGCCGAGGGTGTAGTCCCTGTCCTCGGCCCACTGAGCGGGCAGCTTCTCGCCGACGAGCTTCTCCGCGTCCGCACGCCGGTACGGGACCGGCACCGGGGTGTAGAACTGGATGGCCTCGTCCTGGCAGGCCTCGTACACCGCGTCCACGTCGGCAGGGGTGAAGGCCCGCAGCACCAGACGGCCGGTCTCAAGAGTCACTGGATCCATCGCGGCAGTATGGCCACCACCGAGAAGGGGCGACCAGCGAAATAACCCGGCTGACCACCGCGCAGCCGTTCAGGGGGATTTGAGGAGGTCGCGGAGTCCGGCGACGAGTGCGGTGACGTCGCGTTCGACGGGCGGCGCCGCTGTGGGACCTGTGGGGGTCGTGGGCCGGCGGCAGGGGCGGCAGAGGCCGTCGGGGAGTGCTGCGGCGGGGCCGGGGGCGGCGCGGGAGCCGGGAGGGGTACGGGCTCGGGCAGGTGCTCGAATCTCGCGGCTCGCATCTAACTGATCGTTTCAGAATGAGATCGGTGTGGTGGCTTGGCAGTTGGGTGTTGGGTCGGCAGGATCTGGTAGGTGTCTGCTGATCTTGTGCCTGA